>CAVXCB010000007.1:0-200591 GCA_963760085.1 uncultured Planctomycetaceae bacterium | reverse complement strand
GATAACTGATCTGGTACTCCTTGCCCACTCCTAGTAAAAGGGGCTCACCGCGGTGAACGCGATGCCCTCGGAATCCCGTACGCCCCGAACACGACGTTCTGGGGGGGCGAGTTTCAGGGATGTCGTGATCACAACGGGACCGCTGGTCTTCCTGTCCGCGATCGAGGCTGGGTTCTCAAGCGAACCGAGCCGCGCGAGCTCGAGGATGGCTGGCTCAGCGGGATGCGGCGCGCCAAGAAGGCGGGTCGTGTGGGCCCTGTCGCGAGGCTGATCGCCCAAGGAAGGGTCGGGCATCGATTCCCGGCATATCGCACTTCATCTCGCCATACAACGGCTTCTTTCGGCTCCGGAGTCCGCTCCTCAGGAGGCGGACCGTTGGCTCCTGATTTCGCCAGCCCGAGCTGGGCGCCGGAACGTGGAGTCGACCCGGTCATGCACCGCGCGAATCGAGGCCCAGCTTCTATTATGTGCCACGCCTCCAGTCGAGGTGCATGACGCCAAGCTGGTCCCGAACGGGTTCGATGCCACAGCGTCAACCCGCGGTTTATCCCGAGGGAAAGGAGTCCTTGCGGCATGACTATCGCCTCCTTCTTGATAGCCCTGATCACCGCACTACCATCGAGCACCGCAACTTCTGAAGCTGTCCTCCTCGACTTCCACGCCGAGTGGTGCGGCCCCTGCCGCCAAATGCGTGCGGCCGTGGCTCAACTGACGCGGAAAGGCTACCCCGTCAAGTCCATCGACATCGACGAGGCGCCGGACCTGAAAGCGAAATACGGCATTGACGCAGTGCCCACCTTCATCGTCGTGGACCCCCAGGGCCGCGAGCTCGATCGCACCTCGGGAAGCCAGCCGGCCGCGCAGCTTGCCCGGTTCTATCTCGATGCCAAGGCCAAGGCGCAACCCCCCGCCAATTCACGCGCTCACGCAAGCGGCGATGCGGACGATGACGGTGACGGCGATGCGGACAAAGCCGACACTGGCCGTGACGTCGCAACAGCGGCGCGAAGTCGGGCCGATCAGAATGCAGAGCCGGAACCGGACGACGAGAGGCAGGCCGGGCCGGAATTCCAGAATCCCAAGCCGTGGGAAACTGTGGTCCGCATCCGCGTCCTTGCCCAGGGTTCCGTCGGCTTCGGCTCCGGAACGGTCATTCAGAGCTCGGAAAAAGAGACCCTGATTCTAACCTGTGCCCATATCTTCAAGCTCGAGGGCCCTCGGCAGGCCACGCCCGAACGGTTTCCCCGCAAAATCATGGTCGATCTTTTCGATGGCAAGCTGCATGGCGAGCGGCCGGCTCAGGTGCATTTCGTCGAAACCGTCGCGGGTAAGGCCGTTGACTATGACTTCAACGTCGATGTTGGGCTGATCCGGATCAGTCCCGGTCGCCGGCTGCCGGCCGCCAGGGTCGTCCCGGCGCACTGGGAGCCTCGATCGCGGATGAAGATGCGCACCGTCGGCTGCTCGGAGGGCCAGGACGCCACCGCCTGGGACACGGTCATCCTCAATCCCCAGATGCGCGGGCTTTCGGGCAACCCCTATTACCAGGCCATTGAATGTATGTACGCCCCAAACAAGGACGATCCGGAGGAGGGCTGTTCACCACTGACGGCTACATTGCCGGAGTATGCAACTTTGCGGAGCCTCGCGGCAATCATGGTCTATATGCAACTCCGCGGTCGATCTACACACTTCTCGACCGCAACGACTTGATGGCTTTGTACGCGCCTGTCCGAAGCGGTCCAAAGACCTTGCTCGCCAGCCGCGATCGTTCGCGGCCGCGCGGCGATTCGCCGATCACCATCGCCCGCGGACAGTCGCCCGATAGTCACGAGCCGGAGACGCGTTGCCGTGCAACCGGGCCATGTGACCGTGCCGGAACCCGAGATACTGGGAATCAAGACCCCCCTGGCGACCCGACCAGTGGCTAGCTCCGCTGGAGGCCAGGGTACGACCAGACGCATGGCCTGGCATCCTGCCCACGCGGCTCCGGCGCCTCTTGCCAGACTGTCCGCTCCCGAACCCGCCGGGATGACCGAGCAGACTGACCTGAACATCGATCCCCAGGCCGACCACGATCACTTCAGCTCTTTCGAGTCCAATCAGCCGACTGCGGAAAAGAATATCAATGCCGAGGACATCCCGTCCTCTACGACCACAGTCGCCGAGCCCGCCACGAAATCGCGGTGGCGCCCGCGCGACCCAGCGTTGGAATTCCTTTTAGCGACAGCGACGACCATTGACTCCCAACGATGCAGTCGGAACTCCCGTTTGGGGACGAAAAGCCCGGGCTGGACGGTTGTTCGCGAACAACCTTCCCGAATAAAATCCATGCTGGGAACCGCCAGGCAGGTGAAGTCAAAAGCTCCCCATCGTGACGATGCGTCCGGCGCCATTTGATGCTTCACAGCCGCGGTGGCTATCGGCCGACGCACTCCTTCGAGGATCACACCATGTTCGTCACGCGTCCAGGGCTGGGAATGACGGTTGTTGTCATGCTGAGATTGGTTCTGGCTCCCACGCTGGCGTCGGCCGGCTGGAACGACGAGCCGAGCGCTCTGGAGAAAGATCCCAAGAGTTGGATTGACATGCTAAAGACGGCCGGTCCGGAACTGGATGGCTGGACGCGGAAGCCGCTTCCCGCCGACGGCCGGCTCAGTCCCAAATCGCAATGGTCGATCGACCCGGCCCGTGGGACCTTGGTGTGCCAGGGCGACGGCGGCCACGAGTGGCTGCGCCTGGACCAGGTTCTGACGGATTACATCTTTCACGTCGAATGGCGGTTCACGCCCGTTGCGGGCAAGAAGGGTTACAACTCCGGCGTCTACGTCCGCAACTCGTCCGACGGCAAGATGTGGCACCAGGCCCAATGCGGCGACGCCTCGGGCGGTTACCTTTTCGGCCAAACGCTCGCGGCCTACGAAGTGCAGCCCTTCAACCTACGAAAGGACATGCCCGAGCAGCGGGTCAAGCCGGCCGGCGAGTGGAATACTTACGAGCTGACTTGCAAGGGGCGGAATGTCACTCTCTGGGTCAACGGGGCTGTTACCAACCAGTGGAAGGCTTGCGGAGTTCCGCGGGGTTATGCCGGGCTCGAGGCCGAGGGCTGGCGCATCGAATTCCGCAACGTCAAGATCAAGCTGCTCTAAGACGCTATGGTCTGGCGACCGCTCAGAGCTTTCCGGAGGATGGAGGTCTCGATCAGGAGAGAACCACATCAAGCCTCAGTTCTTTCAAAACACCCTGGAGTTTTTCGAGCGTAGCCTCTGGCACGGCCACAGCCGTTGGACCCAGGCGGTCGCCCATGAGATCGCAGGTCGCAGGGTGCTGGAGCAGGCCGTCGGCGAGCTCGGACGTGGGCGTGAACAGCACAACGATCCGGCGGGCCTTCAGTCCTGTCGGAGCCGGGGAGGTGGTCCCCAAGAGCAGCCTGATCGCCGGCGACGGCGGCGCTCCCGTTCTGCGCAGAAACCACTCGGCGATCTGGTCGGGGTTGATCCCCAGGGCGGCGGCCCGTGCCATCGAGCCGGCGCTGACGATGTACCGGCGGGGCGATTGACCTGGCGTCGTGGCGCGCGCAATGCTTCTGGCCGTGGGAAGCTGGTCGGCAATGCGGGAAAGCTCGGCATCGATCAGCAGATCCGAGCGCGTGGAATCGAGCACCAGGGTGACGCCGTCGGGCTCGATGGAGACGCATTTCTCTGGTGGATGGCGGTAATCGCGCGAACCGCTGGTCCGGATCCGATCGGTCGGGATCTGCTGTGGATTATCGACGAGCAGAAACCGGTCGGCGACCGGAATAAAGGCATTGAGATTGTCTTCTTGCCATGCCGCTAACGCCTGGTCGCGGTCTGCCAGCGAGGCAAACTCAATCAGGGTCGCGGCGGCATAGAAGGTGATTCGCTCACGTCGGCTGGTCCAGCGCCCGATGGCGTCAGGAACGAGATTGGGCAACGGGCGATGGCTGTGCCGCGTCAGGATTTCGAGCATCTGCTCGGGCGTTTGCCCTCCTTCAAGCCCGAGCACGATTGACTCCTGCGTCAGCTTCAACTCCAGGGCCGCGCCGATCTTGGTCCACCTGGCGAAGCGACTGAGCTGTCCCACGAGCTGCGGATTCAGGCCCTGGCGGTAAGCGATGATCTCGAGGTTGGGCTGGACGAACAGGAATTGATCGAACGTGGGGCGGGGCGGCGGAGGAGGGCCCATGGCCAGCACGTAGCGGCCCAGCGCCGTGAGTTGCACGACCGTGCGGCCAGTCTCATTTTCCTGGCCGGTACGGACGAGTCCCATCGCATAACCCGAGCCAAGGAGCAAGAGCCGCAGCAGCCGCTCGCCGCGCGCGGGGCGAGTGGTCTGCGAACCGTCTCCTGCCCGCGGGCGCCGCCGCGACGGCCTGCCCCGGCGGTCGTCTCCAAGACCGAGCGTGCGCTCGACCGGTCCCATTCGGGGTTCGTAACCCGCAGTTGTTGGGCCAGGTCCTCCAGTGCCACCCACTCGTCATTTTTCAGACACGCCAGCCAGAGCAGCACGGCCGGACGCAGGAAGGCCAGGGGCTGCCTTAGCTCCACGTTCTCATCGACGTGACTCTCCCATTCTTGCCACTCGCGTAGTCCCATCCAGTTCGTGGCGATCATCTGCGGCAGGTGCACGGCGTTATCGATCCAGAATGCCGCTGCTGCCGCCTCGAGCCGTTCGCCCGCGGCGTCAGACTGTATCAGCCCCAGCCGCCGAGCCAGCGCCAGCCAGAGCAGAGGCATCGCGGCCAGTGGTTCGAGAGAGTCGCTGATGGCGCCGGAGAGGACCGGGTCTTCTTCAATCCGTTCCAGATCACGCTTGTAAAGCACCCCTTGCCCGGTTTGGCGCAGCGGCTCAATTCCCACGCGCTGCCAGATCGCCGCGAGCCTGAGAATCGGTTCCAGACCATCCGACTCGCGGATCTGCCCGACGCCGCCGGCGGCCGGCCTCAGCGCTACGTCGGGCCTGCAGACGCGCACTGCATGGGGGACCCCGGGGTGAACCCTTAGCTGCAGCAGATGCATGGGCCCCTGATCGATCCGAGCAGGGAAATCATCGATCGATCGCAGGTCCGGGGCCGTGTCGAGAGCGAGCAGGCCCTGTTCAAGCAGCGCGAGGATTGCGGGCTTGGGTTCGACACCGAGCGTCGCCAGCGCGTGGCTCATGCCCGCGAGCGGCCAGACCGAAGTCTCGGTCAACGCGAAAAGGCCCAGAGCCTCGCGAGATCCGAAGCTCAGCCCGGTCAGAATATTGGCGACGTCACTAACGGAATCAAGCTGAGCGGTCAGATCGGCAGCCAGGGTGCTGGATCGAACCGCATCAGTTTCAAGGTTACGTAGCCGGACGATCGCCGCGAGCTTCGCGGCCTGATACCGCGCCAGAGCGGATCGAAAGGCCAGCCTCGGATCGACCGGCTCGGCACCGAGTTCGCCTGAGATGGTCGGCGGACCGGCCGGATCAGAGCTGGAGGTGGGCAACGCGGGCATCACATCCTTTCCTCTAGCGAACGATCCGGGGAGTGTGGCCCATCCGGCGCAGCTCGTCGATCGCGGCCTCGGCCTCTTCGGGCTTGACCAGCAAGAAGTTCTCGGACAGGCGGGCGAGCACCAGCCTGGCCAGGGATTTCTTGGCCAGCAGCTCCTCGGCGAGCACAGGCTCGAGCGTGCGAATCAGCGTCACGTTCTTGTGCAGCTTGACGGGCATCCGGGAGATCGCGCGGGTCATGGTTGCGGGGTTCCGGCCTTGGGAGGAAGCGAGGAAGCAGCACTGCAGTTGGCGGCTCAGCCGGCTGCTTGGGAATGAGCCATGATCCGCGCGGCCAGCTCGGATTCGTCCACGATCTCGTAGCTATAGCCTTGTTCGGTCAAGAAGAGCTGGCGATGATGGGCGAAGTCCATCTCGCGAGTGTCACGGGTGACGAGAGTGTAAAAGCAGGCCGGCTTCTCTCCTTCCTTGGGCCGCAGAATTCGCCCCAGCCGCTGCGCCTCTTCCTGGCGGCTGCCGAAGGTGCCGGAGACCTGAATCATCACGTTGGCGTCGGGAAGGTCGATGGCGAAATTGCCGACCTTCGACAGGACGAGCCGGCGGATCGCCCCGCACCTGAACCGACCGTACAGATCCTCCCGATCGGAGTTCGATGTCGCGCCGGTGATCAGGGGAATGTCGCAACGTTCGGCGATCCGCCGCAACTGCTTGAGATACTGGCCAATCACCAGCACCCGGTCCTCGGGTGCATCGTGTCGCCCCAGCAGCAGTTCGACCAAGTCTTCCTTGACCGGGTTCTCGCTGGCCAGGCGGAACTTATCTCGCCACTCGGCCAGGGCATAGTCCATCCGCAAGCTGGCGGGAAGCCCCAAGCGGATCTCGTGGCACTGTGCCTCGGCGATCCAGCCCCTGGACTCGAGCACGCGCCACGGCACGTCATACTTCTTGGGTCCGATCAGGCTGAAGACGTCTTCCTCGCGGTGATCCTCGCGAACCAAGGTGGCGGTGAGCCCCAGGCGTCGGCGGGCCTGGATGTCGGCGGTGATCCGGAACACGGGCGCTGGCAGCAGATGAACCTCGTCATAGATGATCAACCCCCAGTCGCGCTGGTTGAACAGGCCGAAGTGGGGGAAGTCGCCGTCTTTCTTGGGTCGGTAGGTCACGATCTGGTAAGTGGCCAGCGTGATCGGCCCGATGGCCTTCGAGTCGCCCGTGTAGGTGGTGACCTGCGCCGGATCGATGTCGGTCTTGTCGAGGACCTCGCGCCGCCACTGTTCCACGGCGGTCGTGCTGGTGGTCAGAACCAGGGTCTCGGTCTGCAGGGCCGCCAGCGCCGCCAGTCCCACGATCGTCTTGCCTGCCCCGCAGGGCAGAACGATCACACCGGAACCTCCCTTGACGTCGCCTCCCGCATGGAAGGCAGCGACGGCCCCCTGCTGGTAATCGCGAACTTGAAACGGCAGGCCCATCAAGGTCTCCCGCCGGAGGTTCAGCGAGAGCCCCGCGCCCGGGGTATAACCGGCGAGGTCCTCGGCCGGATAGCCCACGGCAATCAAAGCCTGCTTGAGCACGCCGCGATGGGCGTCGTCGATGCCAAAACTAGTCGGGTTCAGTCGATCTCCCAGGTAGTCGCGCACTCCCCGCTGCCGCGCCAGCTCTTCCAGCAGCGGCTGGTCCTTGGTGATCAACCTCAGCTTGCCGTCGATCCGCTCGAGCCGAACCCGACCATAGCGACTCACCAGATCGCGCAGATCAGCGGGCAGGTTCGGCGGAACCGGAAACTTGGAGTAAGTTTCCAGACCCGCGACCATCTCTTCGGCAGTCATCCCCGCGGCGGCGGCGTTCCAAAGTGAGAGCGGCGTGAGGCGATAGGTGTGAATATGCTCGGGGCTCTTCTCCAGCTCGGCGAAAGGCGCGATCGTGTCGCGGGCCTCGGCATGCAACGGGTTGTCCACTTCCAAAAGGATCGTGCGGTCCCCTTGCACGATCAGCGGATTGGCGGGGTTGTACTGCATGGGCTCCTTGCCGGATTAAGGGCAAAGCGGAAGGCTCGGATCAGCCTGGTCCGAGCTCCTTTTCAGTAAAACGCGAACGCTCCATGTTAGACGCCGGGAGACGGCGCTGGCAAGGGGCGCTACACCCATCGCCCGAAGGATCACGGTTTCGCCAGCGGATCGATCGAGCTGGCGTGCCAGAGACGCACGGCGCCATCGTGGCTGCAAGAGGCGAGGATCAATCCATCCGGGGCGAAGGCTATCGCGTTGACATTGTTCACGTCGTGGAAGAATTGCTCTGGCCTGCGTTTGACGTTTCATCGATTGAACATATATAAATATATTTGTTTTACTGCGAGAATGTGGGCACACTCGTCCGGTTTGAGTCGTTTAATGCCAAGAGTGAGGAATGTTTCTTGGAATATAGTAGACATGGTCTGGGAAGAATGGTTTTATTGACCCGATAGGGCTTACGTGATTGTCTCGGTTCATATCGCCGAGAAGCGATCGTGACCCGTGACATGAGTCTTTGCCATGTCGTTGTCGGGGACTTTGCATGCTTCTCGGGTTGATCGTGACGTCAACACAGGCCGCGCCGGCTTTGCGCTCCTGGACTCGATCCAACACCGAGAAGTACGCGCGGATCGTCCTCGCCAGCGGCGTTGGCCTCGACCTGTGTGTGTTCAACAACCGCTCCGGGACAGTGCTCCCCAGCGGCGGATCTGGTGTCTGCGACTTGATGACTTAGCAGCTGACATCGATCAAGCAGAATGGTGCGTGATTGTGGAAGGCGGGGCTCCATCCGAGCCGATCGCGGATGTAGCCTGCGACGGAGCCTCGGCCTCACGGACAAGTTTTCCGTGGAGGATGCTGGGAATCTCTGGTTATTCTAGAACAACCATCTCGAGGGAAACCATGAATCGACACTTCCGCAACGTCAACCTTGCCTTGTTCGCCAGTGCGGCCCTGAGCCTCGCCCTCGGATTCTCCGCTGCCCAGGCAGCTTCCGACGTCGCCGAAGAAAGTCACTTCCATCGAGGGAATCACGGAGTACCGGCTGGACAACGGCCTCCGCGTGCTCCTCTTCCCCGATCCGACGCGGCCCAAGGTGACGGTTAACCTGACGGTCCTGGTCGGCTCGCGGCAAGAAGGTTACGGCGAGACGGGCATGGCCCATCTCCTGGAGCACATGGTCTTCAAGGGGACGCCGACCCACGCCAATATCCCGGCAGCGCTGAAGGAGCGCGGGGCCATGTTCAATGGCAGCACCGATTTCGATCGAACCAATTATTACGAGACATTGCCCGCCTCCGATTCCAATCTCGAGTTTGCCCTCAGGCTCGAGGCCGACCGCATGGTCAACAGTTCGATCAAGGCCGAGGATCTGGCGACCGAGTTCTCGGTGGTCCGGAACGAGTTCGAGATGGGTGAGAATTCGCCCGAGGGTGTGCTGTCGCAACGTATGATGGCAGTCGCCTACGAGTGGCATAACTACGGCAAGTCAGTGATCGGCAACCGCTCCGACATCGAGCGCGTGCCAGTCGAGAACCTGCGGACCTTCTACAAGAAATACTACCAGCCCGACAACGCCGTTCTCGTTGTCGCCGGCCGGTTCGACGAACAGAAAGCGCTCGAGTACATCACCCGATATTTCGGCTGTTTGCCCAGACCCGACCGCAAACTCCATGAGACCTATACCGAGGAGCCTCCGCAAGACGGCGAGCGCGTCGTCACCTTGCGACGGATCGGGGACGTCGGTCTGGTTGGCCTGCTCTATCACGTGCCGGCTGCCTCCCACGCCGAATACCCCGCCGTGGAAATCCTGGCAGACCTTCTCGTTTCCAAGCCGTCGGGTCGGCTTTACAAGGCCCTGGTCGAGTCCGGGAAGGCCACCAGGGTATCGGCCTCGCCCATGGCGGGTCACGATCCGGGGGCGATCGAGATTTCCGCCGAGGTCAACACCAAGGAGCTTGCGGCGCTGGAAAAGGTGCGCGATGTCATGATCCCGGTCGTCGAGGAGATCGGGCGATCGGGCGTGACCCAGGAGGAAGTCGATCGAGCCCGTCAGAGAATCCTCAAGAACCGCGAGCTGGCCGCTGCCGATCCCAACCGCGTCGCCATCGAGCTCAGCGAATGGGCGGCCCAAGGGGACTGGCGGCTTTATCTTCTCAACCGCGACCGGATCGAGCAGGTGACACCGGCGCAGGTCAAGGATATCGCCGAGAAGTACCTCATCGCCAGCAATCGGACCGTCGGCTTTTTTGTTCCGACCTCAAAAGCTGAGCGGGCCCCGATTCCGGCGCCGCCAGATATCGCCAAGCTGCTCGACGGCTATACCGGTCGTGAGGTCAAGCCCGTTTCGAGCGAGGCTTCTGACGTCTCGCCGCTGGCCATCGAGGCCCGGCTTCAGCGCCCCGAACCGATCGGCGGGGTCAAGCTGGCGTTCCTCCCCAAGAAGACGCGGGGTGAGTCAGTCCATTTGCGGCTGACTCTTCATTACGGCAACGCCGACAACCTCAAGAGCCCGATCGATGCGACCGGCTTCCTGGCTGGGCTGATGCTCCGAGGCACCAAGAACCTGACCCACCAGCAGATTCAGGATCTGCTCGACAAGAATTTTGCCCGGCTTGACACTGGCTTTAGCAGTCCACTGTCTCGAGTCTTCGGCGTCACAAGGCTGGGCATGCTCACGTTCACGCTCGACACCAAGTGCGCGAATCTCCCCGCCGTCCTTGAGGTCCTTCGCCAGATCCTCCGCGAGCCGACCCTGCCAGGCAGCGAGTTCGAGGTGATGAAGAGCGAAGAAATCGCCCGTGTGGAAAAGGGCCGATCCGACCCCACGATGCAGGCCATCAACCACTTGTCCCGCCTGCAGTACAAGTACCCCAGCGACGACGTCCGCTACGTGCCGACCCTTGATGAGGAAGCCGAGAATCTGAAGAAGGTCAGAATCGATCAGGTCCGCTCTCTGTATCACGATTACATTGGAGCAGAGCACGCGGAAGTTGTGGTTGTCGGCGATTTCGAGTCTTCGGAAATCCTGCCGCTCCTGACGAATACTTTTGAAGGCTGGAAGTCGAACAAGCCGTATGCGCGGATCGAACGGCCCTACCAGCCGGACCTCGTGCCCCGCCGCGAGACCATCTCGACCCCCGACAAAGAGAACGCCGTCTATTATGCAGGGCTCATGATGCCCATCAAGGACGACAATCCGGACTACCCGGCTTTGCTGGCCGGCAACTTCATTCTCGGAGGCGGTGGTCTTTCGTCCCGCATCGCCGATCGCTTGCGTCAGAAGGGAGGGCTCTCCTATGGCGCGGGCTCCGCGTTGCTAGCCAGCCCCTTCGAGCCCAGCGGCAGATTTCTGGTCTATGCGATCTACAATCCAGTCAACGTTGACAAGGTCGAGGCGGGCGTCGACGAAGAGCTGGAGCGTCTGCTCCGCGACGGTGTGAAGGCCGACGAGCTGGAGAAGGCAAAGACCGGCTACCTCCAGCAACGGCAGGTCATGCGCAGCACGGACTCCATGCTGGCAACATCCCTGGAAGAAAACCTCTACGTCGGCAGGACCATGCAGTTCCATGCCGATCTGGAGCAAATAATCAAAGAACTGTCCCCCGAGACCGTCGCTGCCGCGCTCCGCAAGCACATCGATACCAAACGGCTCTCGGTTGTCAAGGCCGGCGATTTCCACAAGAAAGAGAAAAAGTAGCAGTCGAGGGCGCGCCAGGAAATGGGGTGACGAGTTTGCTGGATCCTGGAGACTATATGGCAGGCAACCGTCATCGAACGGATTGGAGTTCCGTTTCGTGATCTCACGGCACTCGTGGACAAGCGGATGCGCGTTAACGGGCATCGTTCCAACCCGAGGCCTGTTGGCGCGTATCCTTTCGTTGGGCAGGGGGCGGAAATCGGTATCGTTTCTCTTCTCGCGGTAGGGTCATCGGTGAAAGCCCGGCGGAGAGATCCATCGTGGCAAGCACCTTGTCGAGCGACACTTCCCGCTCGGGGTCGAGGATCCAAGTCGTAAGCGCGCGGCAATCCGCCCCCCACGCGGCCAGCGGCTCAAGCAGCTTGCTCGTGCACAAGGCCGCGCCGGTGGAGGGATCAACGCAGCGGTGGATCGAGGCGAAGAGCAGGCGCATGGGAGACCAGGAAAGGTAGCCAGGACCACTCGCTTTAGTCGAATGGGTTCGGGCAGAACAAACTCATTTCGATCGCGTTTGTGCCCTCAAGAAGAGAGCACCGTTCGACAAGGCTGGCAAGTCGCGGACAGTTTTGTCGTATTCTATAAGTGTGGGAGAACTGCTGCGCGATGCTTGGTCTTTGTCAATTCGGTCCCAGTAACACCACTGCGCGTCGCCACAGCGTCAGGGCGGGCGCAGTGCGTACTCACGAGCACAGAGACCGAGCGGCCTGCTTTAAGGGCTGCGCAAAGCTTGCCGATCGACCAGCTGCTAATGGCCTGCAAAAGCTTGACGGCTCGTACCACGGCCTGGCTCATCTCGGCTCCCTTCAGTCGCACGCGTTTCAAGCCAATGGAGTGCGAGGAGACGCCCGATCAAAGCCATTTGTTCTCGGCCATAAAGATTTCTCGAATAACAAGTTAGCATTCTTTGTATCAGTGATTCTTGATGCGAAACAAAGCCAATCGTCCGCGGAGCCGGCCGGCTCGCATGCTCTCATTGATAAAATGGAGGAGTGGTCTTGACCTCTCTTGCCGAAGTTATAGCATCCGAACTTATCGGGATGAGTCTCCTTTTCTCAAGGACGAGGAAACCTCGATGATCAGCTCTGACTATTTTGAGCGCCTGGTCACGTCCGTCGAGAGAATCGCCCGCCATGCGTATTATCCGGGCATAGACGAAGCCATCGATCAATGCCTTGAAGATATTGATGAGCTACTACACGAGGGACGGATCACGTCCGAAGAGCGTGAGGCACTGCGCATTGTGCTCCTGGGCATGTCGTTAACCGCGTCTACCAAGACGTCGAACGCGGCCTGAGCCAGCGTCTTCTCGCTCACAAGCGCGCTTTGCCGCCTGCGATTGGCGAGGCACCATTCAAAATGTCGCGTCGGCGACCACGATAAGGCAGACCCAGGCAATCGGCCACGTGACCAGCAAGCCCACCGCGATTTGATGGGTCCAGAAAACGAAGTCGCAATCTTGCGGTCGAATCCGTGGGCCGAACATGCGCAATCCCAATCCAGCCGCCAGCGGCACCAGGCCAAACAGGATCGAATCACTGAACTTGAAGTTCTGCAGGCGGATCGGCAGTACGAAGACACCCATAACGATCCAGTAGACCCCGATCAACAGCCAGGCCATTTCAGCCCAGGTACGCGCGGTCTGGATGGAGGGCCGGGCTGGTTGCCTGCCTGACGGACCACCGGCGCGTGCGTGCCGGTGCCGCAACAAGACCAAAGGCCCGCTCATCGCCAGGCCAAGCCACGCGTAAAACCCGAGGGCGAACAATCCCAGTGCCGGCGACAGACTCCTTTGAGGCCAGAAGGCACGGAACAAGACCGCCGCGAGGCCATAACCGACGACCATCGCAGCCACATCGATGAGCTGGATCCGGAACTTAGGATTACCCGGTTCGCTCTCGCCCATAAGTACACATCAGCTCTTGCAACGAGGATTGCGACGCTCGACTGATTACACGAGCACGCGTCGATCTAAAGATGAGTCAACTAAGGACGATCATGCCCAGCCCGCATTGAATCGGCCAGGCGATTGCAAGAAACAGACCGACCCGATTAGTCCAAGGGGCCCCCTCTATCCGCGCCGCTTTTTCTGGAGGTGCCATGACCCAAGAGCCCCAGACCACCACCACGGCGATCAGGCACGAGAGGGCCAGGCTGATGGTCAACGTTAACGAAAATAAGGGGTTATGGCGTGGGTCCTCGCCTGGCACTACGGACTCGATGACGGCCGTAACCACCCAGGGCACGCCGAGGAGGGCCCACAGCCCGTCACCGATCTTGGGATATCCGGGAAGCCGTCGCGAGTAGCGCCTGGCCAGAAACATGAACGGACCGGTGGCCGTCAAGGCCACGCAAGAATACGTGAGCCAGAGCATGATCCACCCCGCGGTCGAGAGTCCGCTTCGGATGACTCGCAGCATGTGCACAGAGGCGATCGCCGAACCCATCACCAGGGCGACTCCGTCGAGTACGTTGATGTCTTTGCCCTGGCCACTTGGTTCCATGCAATCTCGCCCTCAAAACTGGACACGGGCTTTTGAGCCATTCTAATCTTGTCGACAACCCGGGGTGGTGCTTGGTCTGCAGGGCACTTGACAGATTGAGCCTAGGGGAATAAGAAAAGCCTTGTCGGCATGGAAGTTCGATTTTCACCTGGAAATACATCATGGAGGAGTCGCATGGACGCGTTCACCGCAGGGAGTCTGCCTTCCTTTCTTGCCACAGTTCCCGATCCTCGCAGCCGTCATGGACGGCAACATCCCCTGCCGGCCATCCTAACCGCTGTCTGCTGTGCTATTATGTGCGGTGCGAGAGTTACGAGGCCATCGGTCAATGGGTGCAGGACCAGGACATTAAGCTGATGCACCGACTGGGTTTCACTCGCCGACCCCCCAAGGCCGGAGGGATCCGCAAGGTTCTGATCGCCTTGAACGTCAAGGCATTCGAGCAGGCCTTGACTCGGTGGGCCGAGGCGTTGTTGAGCCGGCCTATTGCGCCGAGCCATCATTGCCTGAGGCCTTTGCCCTGGATGGAAAGTCCGCCCGAGGTAGCTTCGATGGCCTACAGAAAGCCGTGCACCTGCTCTCATTACTAGCCCATGAATCGGGTTTGACGCTCGCGCAAGCAGTTGTCCCTAACGGCGGCGAAGAGAAGACCAACGAGCACAAAGCCGCCCTCCGGTTGCTCAAGGATTTGGTGCTGGGAGGGCGCTTGGTCACCGGTGACGCCATGTTCTGTCAGCGTGATTTTTGTCAGCAGGTGATCGATGCCGGAGGCGACTACCTCGTGTTCGTCAAAGACAACCAACCAACGCTCCTTCACGACATCCAGATGGCCTTCGCCCCTCCTGCGGAAGGGGCTTTTTCCCCCTCGGCAGCAACGAATTTGGGATGAGGCCATGGGCACGGCGACGACGCTCGACAAGGGACACGGTCGGCGCGAGCGTCGCACGTTGAAGGCGACAACTGCTCTCAACGAGTATCTGGACTGGCCCGGAGTTGCCCAGGTTGGACAGGTCGCGAGCGAGGTCGTGAAGGACGGCAAGACTACCCACGAAAACCGCTACTTCATCACCAGTGTCTCGAGGGCTGTCGGGGACGCAGGCCGGTTGCTCAAATGGGTCCGCGGGCACTGGTCGATCGAGAATCGCTCTCATTACGTACGCGACGTGACGATGAGTGAGGATTCCAGCCGGATCCGCAAGCGTTCCGGTCCCCAAGTGATGGCTGCGTTGCGAAATGCGACCATCAGCTTCCTGCGGACCACGGGCGCAACGAACATCGCCGAAGCACTCCGCCGCAATGCTTCACAAGTCGGCCAACTCTTCGCCATGCTGAGTATATTCAAACAGTGAGTGGCCCTGGCTTGGTCTGGCCCTGCCCTGCCCAAACCAGGTCGGTTGACGTATAATAAGTGGGAGTTCCTGGATCTGCGGCGCCTGCGTCTGCCGTTGTCTTCTCGGGGCCATCTTCTGCCCCAGGTCTCTAACCTGGATTCCGGGTCGGTAAATCCATCCTTTTCCCCCCTTGTCCACGGGGGCCCGCCACACGTGGGTTTTTCAGTGAGGTGAGAGGCATGGCTTTGCCCAAGGTCGTGATTGTGGGTCGACCCAATGTCGGCAAGTCCTCGCTTCTTAACTGGTTGGCCGGGCGCAGGATCGCAATCGTTGATGACCAGGCAGGCGTCACCCGCGACCGGGTGGGGGCACTCGTTCAGTTCGATGACGACCAGAATCCACGGTTTTTCGAGCTGATCGACACCGGCGGCATCGGGATAGTCGACCGCGACGATTTGAGCGAGGACGTGGACCGGCAGATCGATACAGCAATCAACGAGGCCAGCCTGATTCTCTTTGTGGTCGACATCCGCGACGAGCTAATGCCGCTCGACGAGGAAGTTGCCCAGCGGCTGCGCTATTTGAAGACACCGGTCATCCTGGTCATGAACAAGGCCGATTATCCCGAGATCGATCAGCGGGGCGGAGAATTCTACAAGCTGGGTCGCGGCAGACCGATTCCAGTCTCTCCGCAACAGAATCGGAATCGCAAGGCACTGCTGAAGATGATCGAGGAGATGCTTCCAGGCAGCGACGACGAGAAGCCGACCGAGGCGACCATGAAGATCGCCGTGGTGGGCCGTCCCAATACGGGCAAGTCTACATTTATCAACACCTTGGCTCACGCACAGAGGATGATTGTCTCGGAGCGGCCCGGAACCACGCGCGATTCGGTCGACGTCGAATTCGAGCTCGACGGTCTCCCCTTCCTCGCCATCGATACCGCCGGGGTCAAGCGCAAGGCCAAGATTCGTGACAGCCTCGATTTTTATTCTATCCACCGCGCGGAACGCTCGATCCGCCGGGCCGATGTGGTCTTGATGCTTATCGACCCCACCCAAGGCATCACCCGGCTAGATAAACAACTGGCCGACTACATCGCCAAGGAATACAAGCCCTGTGTCTTCACGATCAACAAGTGGGACCTCATGCTGACCGATCGGAACGACCCGTCCCAGGGCAACATGGCCCGGTTCGCCAATGTGGTGCAGCATGCGTTCCGTAACATGAGCTTCATGCCGCTGGCCTTCATCACGGCCCGGACGGGCAAGAATGTCAAGGCGCTCTTGAATCTCGCCCAATCACTCTACAAGCAAGCAAACCGGCGCGTCGGCACCGGCACGCTCAACCGCGTCTTGCGTGAGGCCGTGGAGGCCCATCCGCCAGCCGTATTGGAAAATCGGAATCCCCGGGTCTACTACGCCACCCAGGTCGGCACTGGTCCCCCCACGATCGTTCTGTTCGTCAACAGCACCCGGCTCTTCGACGCGACATATCAGCGATACCTGCTGAATAAGTTTCGGGAAAAGCTGCCGTTCCACGACGTTCCGATCAAACTCTACCTGCGCGCTCGCAAGCAAACCGAACCCGGCGCCCGCGGCGCGGCCAATGGCAACCATCAGGAGTTCGACCATCAGGAGTTCGGTGATCCTTCTACAGCAAATTCGGGAACCGGTTCGACCCCCGCCGGAATCGTTTCGGTTACTGGACCGCGAGGTCAACGAGCTGCTTGCGGATCTCGACGGCTGAAACTAGAAGGGCGCTGGTCGTGACGTGAAGCCGCCGGGCACAATATGATTCAAGCGTGGTCAGCTCGCGCAATCATCGACAACAGCCCCGTATCGATCGGGGCGGACTATCGGGAGAATTACCACCATGAGTTCGTTATCACGGCGCGACATGCTGAGACGAGGACTGGCCACGGCGACGGCCGGACTTGGCACGTTTGCCATTGGGCCCTGCGCTTGGGCCATTCCGCCCATAGGTCGAACCAGGCCCAGCCATCTCAAACTGAGCATTGCCGCGTATTCCTATCGTGACTACTTGACATCCAAACCGCCGCGGATGGATCTGTTCGACTACGTGAACCTGGCCGCGGACATGGGGCTTGACGCTGTTGAACCGACGTCTTATTACTTTCCGCCCAATGTCACCACCGACTACCTCCATCGACTCAAGCAGCATGCCTTTGTGCTTGGCCTGGACATCTCGGGGACCGCGATCGGTAATAATTTCTGCCTTGCCCCGGGCCCCAAGCGTGATGAGCAACTCGCCAACGCGCGGTTGTGGATCGATCGGGCCGCCGAGCTCGACGCGCCTGTGATCCGAATCTTCGCGGGGAGTGTACCCAGGGACGTGACCGAGGACCAGGCGGCCGCCTGGGCGATCGACGGTATCAAAGAGTCGCTCCCGTACGCGGCCAAGAAGGGAGTCACGTTGGCGCTTGAGAATCACGGCGGCATCACGGCGACGCCGCGGCAGATTCTAAAGCTCGTCAAGGCCGTTGACGGACCGAACTTCGGGGTCAATCTCGATACCGCAAACTTCCACGGTGAAGACCCCTACACCGAGATCGCCGAGCTTGCCCCGTACGCTGTCAACGTCCAGGTCAAGACCGAGATTCACCGTCACGGCCACGCCAAGGAGGAGGCCGACCTGGGCCGCTTGATCGCCATTCTGCGCGACGCCCGCTATTCAGGTTACGTCGTGCTCGAATACGAGGCCGCGGACGATCCTCTTTCGGCCATCCCAAGGCATATCAAAAAGTTACGCGAATTGATCAGTTGATCGCGGCGGCCCACGCACGGCCGCCTTAGGGGCCAAGAGAAGGCAGACACGTCTCGATCTCGCCACCTTGATTCATGAGCCCAGGTCTGATCGAATGGTTGTGGCGAGCGACCATGGCCGCGGCACGGAAGCCCCGTTCATGGACTCGCCGGAGTCTGGCCGGCGCTGACGATGGGAGCCGATTTGATGATCGTTGGGGTGCCCAGGGAGATCAAGGCCGATGAATACCGGGTGGCCATGCTCCCCGTTGGTGCCGAGGAGCTGACATCCGCGGGGCATCAAGTATTGATCGAAGCTGGTGCCGGGCAGGGGAGCGGCATCGTCGACGCTCAATATGCTTCCGCCGGTGCGACAATTGTCGAGAGTGCCCAGGAAATCTGGGCCGCGGCAGAGATGATCGTCAAGGTCAAGGAGCCACAGAGCTCCGAGTGGTCACTCCTCCGTCCCGGCCAGGTTGTCTTCACTTATTTTCACTTTGCGGCTGACGAGGCGCCTCACTCGTGCGATCATCGACAGCGGGATCACGGCGATCGCCTACGAGACACTGCGAGATCCGCGTGGCAGCCTGCCGCTCTTGACCCCGATGAGCGAGGTCGCCGGGAGGATGAGCATCCAGGAGGGGGCCAAGTTCCTGGAACGCCCCCAGGAAGGCCGGGGAATTCTGCTGGCCGGAGTTCCGGGCGTCGCGCCGGCCGAGGTTGCCATTCTGGGCGGGGGCGTGGTGGGCTCGAACGCGGCGAAGGTTGCAGCGGGACTCGGAGCGAACGTGCGAATCCTGGACGTCAATCTCGACCGGCTCCGCTACCTCGACGACATCATGCCACCCAACGTGACGACGCTCTATTCCGATCGGCATACGATTCGTGAGTCGATCGAGCGGTCGGACCTTGTGATCGGGGCCGTGTTGATCACCGGCGCCCGGGCACCCCGCCTGGTCCGGCGAGCGGACCTCGGTCGGATGAAGACCGGCGCGGTGATCGTCGATGTAGCGATCGATCAGGGGGGGTGCATCGAGACCAGCCGGCCGACAACCCACATGCAACCCACCTACGTGGTCGACGGAGTGGTCCACTATTGCGTGACCAACATGCCCGGCGCCGTGGGAGGACGAGCACTTATGCGCTTTGCAACGTCACCCTTCCTTATGTCCTGCAACTAGTAAAGAATGGTTGGAAGGCTCTGGCCGCGGGCGATGCCGGAGTCGCCGACGGTGTGAATATTGACCGGGGGCGGGTTACCAACGGGGCGGTCGCCGCGACCTTCGGTCTGCCGTACAGTCCGCTGGACGCCCGGCCACACACCTCGGCCGCGACTGTGGCGCCCTTCAGGGGCTGATCCAGACAAGATATCAAAATCGCCATGACCGGTCCGATGCACAACGCCGAGTCGGCGACCCTTGAAACCAACTTCCAATCCAAATCCTACTGGGGGAGATTCACGAGATGGGCCACGAAGAACACGACAACTCTCATGAGGCCGACCACGATCACGCACACCAGCACGAGCATGAGCACGAAGTCGAGGAGGCTCTGGAAGAGGCACTCGAGCTCGACACCCAGAGCCAGATATTCCTGGAAATGAGACGGCAGAACCTCGAGTTGCTGAGAATCGCCACCGAGGTCGCTGGCTACACCGGGGAGCACGGGCCCTTGAAGTCGAGCGACCTTCGATCGGCACTTCGGAACATTTGGGACGTCTTCTCCGAGTTTTACACGTGGGTCGATCCCGAGGAGGACGAGGGGGAAGACGCCGATGAAGGAGAAGAGGACGAGGAATAACGACTCCGGCGAAAGCGTGGCCGAACTGAGCATGATCACGAGGGAGGTAAGGCACTCGAATGTCCGCGGCCGAGCAAAACGAGGCGTTTCAGACTTTGGGGTGGGTCGGCGACGCGACGCGGGGGGCCCTGCGTCTAATCGATCAGACCCGGCTACCGATCGAATTCATCGAGATCGACTGTCATGACACGCCGACTGTTTGGGAGGCCATCAAGCTGCTTCGGGTCCGCGGTGCCGGCGATCGGTGTTGCGGCCGGCTACGGAGCGGTCATAGGCGCGGTCGCAAGGCCTTGCCGACAGGGAGACAGTGCGCCGTGCGCTGGGCGAGGCCACGGCCTATCTGCGTACCAGCCGGCCGACCGCCGTGAACCTATTCTGGGCCCTCGACCGGATGGATGCTGCCGCAGAATCGGCAGCTGCCGGCTCCAGTGATGGGCGGCGCTGCTCGACTCTCTGCTGGCCGAGGCCCACTCCATCGCCGACGAGGACAGAGCCATGTGCCGGGCTATCGGCCGCCATGGCGCTGAGCTTGTCGCCAGCGGGGAAGGAATACTCACCCACTGCAACGCCGGCGGCCTGGCCACCTCGGATTACGGCACGGCCCTCGCCGTGATCTTCTCGGCGCACGAGCAGGGTAAGAAGGTGCGGGTCTTCGCCGACGAGACGCGACCATTACTGCAAGGGGCGCGATTGACCGCCTGGGAACTCAAGCGCCGCGGCGTGCCCGTGACCCTGATCTGCGACAGCATGGCCGCGCAGGTCATGAAGGAGGGCAAGGTTCAGAAGGTGGTCGTGGGAGCGGATCGGATTGCGGCCAACGGCGACACTGCCAACAAGATTGGCACCTATGGAGTCGCCCTCCTGGCCCGGGCGCACGGCATCCCCTTCTACGTGGCGGCGCCCTCGACCACATTCGACCTGACAATCCCCGATGGTACAGCCATCCCGATCGAGCAGCGTGAATCGCGCGAGGTGACTCATGGCTTCGGCCGCCAGACGGCCCCCGCCGGTGTCGACGTCTACAACCCGGCCTTTGACGTCACTCCGGCCCACCTCATCGCCGGCATCATCACTGAAAAAGGGGTGATCCGGCCAGTGAACCAGTACACGATCCGAGAAGTGATCGGAACTTGAATCTCTCTTGATTGTGACGAGGCCTGCCATGCTGGCGCACAGTTGTTTCTTTTCCCTGCACGATAACTCCCCTGCGGCTGTCAAGAAGCTGGTCGACGATTGCAGGACGTACCTGCCAGACCACGACGGCGTCCTCTATTTCGCTGTCGGTACCCTCAACCGCGAGCTCGACCGACAGGTCAATGATCGCGACTTCGACGTGGCACTGACCATCATCTTCGAATCCAAGGCCGCTCACGACGCCTACCAGATCGCTCCCAAGCACCAGCAGTTCATCCGCGAGAGCAAGCCTAACTGGCACCTGGTGCGAGTGTTTGACGCGGATGTGGAATCAAAATGACGGCAGGTTCGCCAAGTCATGTGTACGAGATGATGTGACAGATCACTTATTCATCGTCGTCCAGGCACGGCCATTCCTGTGCTTGTGAGTTCCGGGTAAGCCTTGGAGTCGGTGGCTTCCGCAATTCTGACCTCGACGCGCTGGCCAAGCTTTAGCGGAGTGGGCTGCTGGAAGACGATGCGAACCGGCAAGACGCGGGTGTCGGTGGGGCGGCCGGGGTCTTCGGGACGGATTCGGCGGGGGATGAGGCTGTCAGCAATTTGGTCGACGGTTCCCCGCCAGGACTGTCCGGTATACCCTTGGGCGGAAATGGCGACGGAGCATCCGGTTTGGCAGCGAGGAATGTCAAAAGCGTCAACCTCGGCCTCGATGCGGAGACGCTTGAGATCGACAATCCGGAGCAGGGGAGTACCCATGCTGACCGTCTCTCCGGGGTTCGCGGCGCGTGAGATGACCACGCCATCGATTGGCGCCCGCATGCGCGTGCGGGCAAACTCGGCCTCGATGCGACGATAGCCGGCAACGGCCTCGGCGCGACGGGCCTTCGCGGTGTTCCAGCGGGCCTTGAGGCGTCTTTGATCTCGGCCGCGCCTTGTTGCTTGTCCGGCAGTCGATTCGCCCGTGATTGCTCCTGCTCGATCTGCGATAGCTCGGCGTCAGCCTGGGCCACGCGGGCCACGGCTTCCTCGGCAGAGGCCCGGATGGCGTCGCCGCGGAATTCGATCAGCAGGTCTCCCTTTCGGACTGGGGATTTCTCCTGGACCAGGACCCGCGTAATCGTGCCGGGCAGCTCAGCGCCGATGAGGACCTCGGCGCCGGGCAGGCTGCCACGTGGCCCTCGGCCAGAATGACCGCTGGAGACTCGGGCTGCCGGGCCTCTTCGCGTTGCGGGGCCTTCGAGGGCGAGGCCTGTTGCAGACCCTCGGAACCGCCAACCAATGTGAACGCAAACGGCACATGGCTTGCTGCGATGCCGCCCCGCCAGGCTTGCCAGGCGAGGACTCCCGACAGAGCCAGGCCTAGCCCCGGCAGAAGCACGCGACCGACAGTCATTGAACCCGACATGGTTCAGGACTCCAGGGCGATCAGGGAGCCGTCCCGAATCGCCACGACGCGGTCGGCGATCGAACGCACGGCAGGGTCATGGGTCACGATCAGTAGAGCTCGGTTTTCCTTTCTGCGCCAGGCCGCGGAAGAGCTCCAGCACCTGGGCCCCGGAGTCGGAATCCAGGTTCCCCGTTGGTTCATCCGCCAGAATCATCGGAGCGGCGCCTGCCAGCGCCCGGGCGATGGCCACACGCTGCTTCTGACCTCCCGAGAGGTCGCGCGGCCGGAAGCTCCCACGATCCGAAAGCCCTACGGCATCGAGCGCCCGCTCGACCTCGCTCCTGGCCCTGGCACCGCGCCAGCCGCGGAGGTTCAAGGCGTAGAGCACGTTTTCGATAGCAGTTAGAGATGGAAACAGGTTGTAGTGTTGAAATACAAATCCGATCGATCGCCGGCGGATTGCCCAGAGCTGGCCGGGCCGCCGAACGTCAACCTCCCGGCCCTCGATGGACAATCGGCCCGCGCCGGCCTTCAACATGCAGCCCAGGATGCACAGCAACGTCGTCTTTCCCGACCCGGAGGGGCCTTCAAGTGCCACGACCTCGCCACGGCGCAGCGACAGCGATACTCCGCGCAGGACCGGCACTTCGTGGGGGCCTTCACGGTAGCTCTTGCTAACGTCGTGCGCCTCGAGCACGTTCATTCCCGCCCCTGTCTGATGGCTTTTCATGGTCAGCCTCGGAAGACGATAGCCGGGTCCAGCGACCTGACCTTGCGGAATGAGACGATCGCCGCCGTCAGACAAAGAACCTGGGTCGCGACGAAGACGAGGGCGGCCAAGGTCGGGGTGACGCACATCTTCATATCGAGCCGGAGCAGGATGGGATCAAGCCCGAACGTCAGTACCAGGCCCAAGGCAAAGCCCAGTGCCGCGGCGAACATCGCCTGCTCCGCGATCAGCCCGCAGATGTCGAGATCTCTGCCCCCCAGTGCCTTGATCGTGCCGAACTCGGCAAGGTGCTCGATCGTCGACGCGTACAGCGTTTGGGCCACGATCACGACCCCGACCAGGGCGCCGAGCGAGACGGTCAGGAAGATTGTTAGCCCCAGTCCCGTGCTCTCGATCCAGTAACGCCGCGAGATCGACCTCCACTCGGACTGATCGTGCACATCGTTGTACGGCAGCCGGCGCTGGATCTCGGCACGAACGGCCCTGCGATCGGCCCAAGGCTCGAGCTTGACGATGATGAAGGTTGTCTGGTCGCCCAGTTCCTCGGCAGAGAGCCGCTGTGCAAGCTGGTAGTCGATGAACGCCATCGGGTTGGTCGTGAACGAGCGGGCTTCGCGCGTGCGCCCGATGATCTTGAGGCTGAGCCCCTGGAACTCGCGCGATTGGCCGACCGCAAACGGGCCGAACCGGCGCTCGGCCGACTCGTCGAGCATTACATACCGTCCGCGCCTCAGGTCGGCCGTGGTTCCCTCGGTGACTCTCCAGGGAAATGCCCACCTCTGGAAATCTTCCAGTGCGTAATAGATGACCGATTCCTTGGCCCCGGTCGGCAAGGCAACCACGGCGTACCAGACGATCAGGTTATCGGCTCGGGCCACGCCGGGAATCGACCGCACCCGCTGAACGTGGGTCTCGGGGAAAGGATTACCGAAGTCGACGTTCGCCGTGTTCCGGGCCATCACCCATAGATCGGCGTCGAGTTTGTCGATCGTAATGCTGGCGTTCTCCAATAGCCCGAAGAAGAGTCCCACCTGGATCAAGACGAGTGATACGGCAAAGCCCACTCCCAGCACGGTGGCAAGGAACCGTCCCTTCTGGTCCATCAGCATTTTAAGAGCAAGGTCGACCATGGCGGCTTACCTCGAGGGAGCATCGGGGAGCCGCGGGCGGCTGTTCTCGTGACCGACCAGGCGAGCAACCAGAGAATCAGGAAGGCGGCAGATCAGGGCCATCAGCAAGGCCATGGGCCAGGGAAAACGGATGAGTCCGGACTTTCGCCTGTGAATCGCTCGGGCGATCCGGCGCGCGGCCGCCTCCGCGGTGATCTGGAACGGCGCGGCGGCCGTGTCCATCGGCGTGATGGCCGTGGCGACGAATCCCGGACAAATCGTGGTCACGGCGATGCCTCGGCTCCGCAAGGCGATGCGTAACCCCTCCAGGTACAGATTCACAGCCGCCTTGCTGGCGCAGTAGGCGGACTCTCCTGGCAACCCCTTGAAAGAGGCTATGCTGGAAACGGCCACGAGCTGACCCTGTCCCCGGTGAAGCATGTCGGGGAGCACGGCTTCGATCGAGTAAACGACTCCCAGCACGTTGACGCGAAAGGTCTCCTCCACGTCGGCGACGTTAAGTGGATCAAGGCGCGTCGGAGTGCCTGTACCAGCGTTGGCGACGATGACGTCGGCCGGTCCAAGAACGCGCTGGAGCTGGTGGATCGCGGCATGAACCGCCTGGCGGTCGCCCACGTCGGCGACCGCGATTTGCCGCGCGTCCTCCGCGGGCCTCGATTTCGCGGGCCAGGTCTTCGAGCGGCGTTCGCCGCCGGGCCAGCAATCCGACCCGGTAGCCGCCGCCCGCCAGTTCCAGGGCCAGGGCGCGGCCAATTCCGCTGGACGCGCCGGTCACCACCGCCACGTGTTGGCCTACGGCCATACCCCCTTGTCGGTCGAGCGATCGCCGCTCGGTGTTGGGGCACAATTGACCCATCTGCCGGTCTTTGCCAAGAGACCTGGGTGGGGCTTCGGTCTCGGTCTGCATGCGCAACTCCCGTCAAACGGCCCGCAGCACCAGGCAGGAATTGCTGCCTCCGAAACCGAACGAATTCGAGACGGCGACGGCGACACGATGGGGACGCGGTAGGTTGGCCACAAGGTTGAGGCTGACGTCGGATTCGTCCAGGTTAATCGTGGGTGGGATGGTCCGATGTTTCATGGCGATCAGGCAGGCGAGCGCCTCGACGCCGCCAGCGGCTGTCAACAGGTGCCCGGTCATGCTCTTGGTTGATGTGACCGGAATTTGATCCAGCGCCTCCCCGAAGACGAGCCGGAGCACTCGGGCCTCCGTCGCATCGCCGACGGTGGTGCTTGTGGCATGAGCATTGATGTGGTCCACCTGCTCGGGTGTGATCCGGGCATCGGCCAGTGCCCGTTGCACGGCCTGACCGGCCCAGGCCGGGTCAGGGCTGGGTATCACGTTGTGGTGGGCGTCGCTACTGGAGCCGCAGCCGGCGACCTCGGCATAAGCATGGGCTGAGCGATGCCGGGCGTCAGCCGCGCGCTCAAGCACGAACGCCGCGCCCCCCTCGCCCAGCACAAAGCCGTCACGATCGCGATCGAAGGGACGAGACGCCCGCGTCGGCTCGTCGTTGCGTCGGGACAGGGCTCGAAGATTACCGAAAGTCGCCAGGCCGATGGGCGTGACGGCCATCTCGCAGCCGCCGGCCACGCACACGTCCACAAGCCCGTGGCGCAGCCAGGCACGACCGATCTCCAGCGCAAAATTGCTGGACGCGCATGCCGCCGATACATTCACGGCGGGTCCGGTCAGGCCGATCGCTCGATGCACGCGATGGAGCGTTGATTCGTCGTCTTGCGATGGGTCGTGCAATCGGTTGCCGTCGCGATTGGCATCGGCTTCCCAGAGTCCCATCCATTCCGCCCCGATCCCCAGCACCAAGCCGATTCGCCGCGTGGCCCGGCGGTGCCACCAGCCGGCGTCCTCAAGTGCGGTCTGAATGCACCAGAGTGCGGCCTGCTCAGGCCGCGGCAGGAGGTGAAAATCCGCGGCTTCCCGGTCCGCTGGGCAGGGGACCGAGGTGAGTTCAGCCGCGATCCGGCTCGGGTAGTCAGTCGTGCTGAAGGCAGTCACGGCCCCGACCCCCGATCGTCCGGCAAAGAAGCTCTTCGCCAGCGCCGGCAGGTCGCAGCCGAGGGTCGTCGCCAGCCCCACACCGGTGATCCAGATCGGATCCTCCTTCATCATCCAACCTCCTTGATGCGAGGAGGCCGCGACAACACGAGGTCGACCCTGTACCCACCCGAGGCGTCAGTGGCGATCGTCCGGGCGTAGGCCCGCCCTCCAGTTCGAGGGGGGAAATGCGGTCGAGGAATGCCTGGCTCGTGAGGTCCATGATCGACGAGTCGATCGCGGGAAGTTCTGGAAGTCCTGCCGGCATTGCGCGTTCTCTGGCCCAGAAGGCCGGCGAAGAAAGCCAGATGCAGCGGACGCGGCGAGACGGGCTCCTCGGTCGCAACGATTTGAACACCTGGCCTATCGAGCATGGCGGACGAAGGGGGAACCAGCGCCAGGGCCAGGGCCTGACACTCGCAGTCGCCCATCGGCTCACCCGCGCGGTCCGGCACCAGTTCCGGCGACCAACCGCTGAGGACCAGCCAGAGACCGGGAACGATTCCGGCCTTCAGCCAGGTGAGTGCAGTCAGGAACCCTTCGAACTCGGACCAGAGGCCCCCACCAACACCAAGGTTCGGCCCGTGAACGCCCAGGGCAAGGCTGAGTGTGCCGGCCGGAGAGTGCAGGGCGTAGTGCGGAATCAGGTGGGGAGACACGCCCCAGACGCCGTCAGATCGAAAACGATCCAGGGCAACAACGAGGCTCGACCGACCCAGGAAGCGGGAGGAAACCAAGATCCCCCAATTCTTCAGGCGGCGGGGATCGTCATGGCCCATCCGACGGAGCGTGCCATGAATCGCGGCCATCGCTACGATAGTCTGGTCCTCTGAGTGCCGCAGCAGAGACGGTTGGACGGCCGGCCAACCCTCCGGCGGGTTCGCAGGCGTTCGTCGCGCTCTGTGGATCTGTTCCTTGTTCATCCGGCACAACGCGTGAGCCCGGACCTCCGCGCGAAAGCCTACGCCGGCCTGGGTCTCGGGCAGCGTCGAAACCGAACCCTTTGCACGATTCGCGATCACGTCGAATGCCTCACGCCATGTTCAACGTCCAGTCCTTGCACACCGAGAGGAACCGGCGATCACGCTGGATCGGCACATCGCCTCCATGCTCCGTCTCTCATGCAGGCTGAGGATGACTGTTTACGGTTTTTCTGCTAATCTGACCAGCCCGGTCCCGTCCCTATGCCTGTAATGGGTGATCCGAGCAGCGGACGACCCCCGAAGGTCTCCCGAAACGTCAGAGTTTGGAGGGCAACGCAGGGACCCGATCGGTTTTCTTGAGATCAACGGATGAGTCAAGAAGTTCCGTGTCATCCCTCCGATCACGCGAGGTGCCCCCATGTCCACCAAGTTACCCGTCGACAAACTCTTGCAAGCCTTGAGGCAGAACACCCTGGTTAAGATCTTCGAGGAGTTCGAGAAGGCTTACCCTGACGATCACCTCAAGGACCTGGTCGTGGACGAGATGGGGACGGGGCGCGACATGGTGGTGCAGGGGCGACGAGTGACCAACTTCGGTTCCGACAGCTTTCTCGGACTGGATCGGGACCCACGAGTGATCCAGGCCATCCACCGCGGATTGGACCGGTGGGGTTCGCATAACGGAACATCACGCGCTTTCTCCAGCGTGCGATCCAACCTCGAGGCTGAGCAGAGGTTAGCAGCCTGGCTGGGGGTTGAGTCGACTTTGATCTATCCCTCCGTGACCCTGGCCAACCACGGGGCGGTACCTGGGCTGGTTGGTCGCAAGGACGTCGTCGTGATGGACGAGCTCGCGCACAATTCGATGCGGGATGGAGCAAGGCTGGCCCAGGCCGGTGGTGCCCGGATCGCGACCTTCGCGCACAACAGCCCCGAGGACCTGGTACGGACGCTCCAGAAGCTCAAGCCCTACCGGCTGGCCCTGATCTGCATTGATGGCGTTTACAGCATGAGCGGCGCCATTCCGCCCATGAAGGTATTCAACGAAATTGCGTTTGCCGCAGACGGGGTGCTCTACATTGATGATGCCCACGGCACCGGCGTGCTCGGAGAACACGGCCGGGGCACCGTGCTGGAAGCCCTGGGCAGCTACGAGAACACGTTCATCGTCGGCTCTCTGTCCAAGGCGTTTTCCTGTGCGGGCGGGTTTATCGGCTGCTCCAGCCGGTTTCAAAAGCTGCTCAAGATGCGATCGAATACCTATGTCTTTGGCGGCCCAGTCGTGCCGGCCTACCTGGAGGGGATCTGCGTTGTTGTGGACATCCTTCAGTCACCAGAGTACCCTCCGCTATGCGGCGCGGCTTGATCGACAAGTTGCGCGGCTGTCTAGAGGGCTGGAGGATCTCGACCTTGTCGTCAGCGGCGGGGCCACGCCGATTCTCTCGGTCTCGGTGGGCGACGAGGCCCAAACCCTGAAGGCCGGCAGATTCCTCTTTGACCAGGGATTCTATGTCCAGTCGGTCCTGTTCCCGGCCGTTCCGTATCACGGTGGCGTGATCCGAGTACAGTGCAACGCCAATCACACCGAGACCGAGATCAATGGCCTGATTGCCGCGTTCAGGGCCTTGAAGCAGGTAATCCGCCTCCCTCTACGATCCCAAGTGCCCGGCGCGACCGCTAAGATTCTTCAGAAGGTCTACGGGTACCGTACCGACAAGGTTGCGGGATGACTTTGCCTGAGGGTCGTAACATATTCCTGAGGTCGATCACGCCGCCGACGTTCGCAAATTGTTCATCGCGGTTACCATCATCGCATCCTCGGCCTCGAGCTTCGCCTGGACCAGGTCGATAAGCTGACCAACCCGCTTGACCTCCATGAGCTCTTCCATTGCCAGTCGGATGCGAAATTGATGCTCGACGCGCATCACCAGACCAACCACGTCGACCGAGTCCAGCCCGAGTCCCTCGCGCAAGTCGGTTGTCTCCTCGAGGTGCTGAAAAGTCTCTCCCATCTCTGCCTCGAGCAAACTCACGAGAGTGCCCAGTAAAGTTTCACGGTCCTTCATGATTTTTCTGTACCTCCCTGTCTCTCAAGGCGAAATACCCAGCGAACCGCGATCCATGCGCTATTTGCCTCTCCACTTAAGTGCGAGGCAGCAAAGTATACTGGTTCCCGGGATTGGGACAACTCCTGTCTGCGGACTGGACCGAGGCTGTCTTACTCGTTCCCACGGTCCCGCGGTCCCCGTAGGAACGAGGGGCCAAGATGGCAATCCCACGCGGGGGGAGTGGGAGCGAGTGCGAAAAATTTTCATCGGACTGTCAAAATGCTTGACGAAAGCATGGTAGGGTATTAATGATATGGACTAACTCATTGACACATGCACCAAGCCGATCTCCGCCAAGCACCGCCTCTCCCTCCGGTGAACGTCCGGTCAGGATGGCAAGCGGCTTTCAGTGCTCGTCATTCAATTTCTAACTTCCGAGAGTATATGAAGCTCTTGGGCGTACGACGTGGAGGTTGGTTAGCGGTTCCCTCGCTCCGCCAGCTCTTGAACGCAGCAGATCTCTCCCATCGGCCTGGGCTTTCGAGCGAATTCAACACTGTCCGATCTTCGGTTTAGCTCAGTAGATTCTTCAGATACGGGATTCCGACGCGACATCCTTGGTGGTGCAAGTTTTCCCTTACCAAATGAATTTTCCTGCCACAAGGAGCGGAGTCGCTCGTATCTTGCTGGCAGATCCCCGGCCGAAATCAGACGCCACCGTGAAGTGGGTCAGGATTTGCATTTGCGGCATCGATCTCTCTCATTGTTTGTCCATTCAAGATTAAGGAGACCATGAGCATGAAAAGTCTGAGACTTCATCGATCCGAGCAGAGACGGCTCGGGTTTACTCTGATTGAGCTGCTGGTTGTGATCGCGATCATCGCAGTCCTGATCTCGCTGCTTACTACCCGCCGTTCAGTCGGCCCGCGAGGCCGCCCGCCGTGCCCAGTGCGTCAACAATCTGAAGCAGATCGCCCTGGCCAGCTTCAATTACGAGTCGGCCCAAGGATCGTTCCCGATGGGTAACGAGCCGACGAGATTCATTGATCCGGTCTATGGCCAGTGCAGCGGCCAGTATCTGTACTCGGTTTTCACTTATATCATGCCCTTCATGGAGCAGGGGGCGAGCTTCGCCTCGATGAACTACTCAATCCCCGGCGACCTGTCCCCACTAGGCATTACCGCCGGCAGCCACCCGAATTTCACGGCGCTTTACTCGCAGATTTCCAGCTATCTTTGTCCGTCGGACACGGATGCAGCCCCCGACCAGCTCACGGTCAACTACACCGCCCGCAAACAAGGGTCCTACGGGGGGAATCGTGGCACTTATGAGACCTTGGTCTTCAACTGGGCGACTGGATCAGCATATCCTGATCCAACTTCGCCCTATTACACGGCCTGCAATTACGGCGGCGGCGACGGCATGTTCGGGCCCTCGACCGTTGTCAAGATCTCCCAAGTAACTGATGGTACGAGCAATACGCTCTTCTTTGGTGAACAGACTCGCTTCAAGAATGAACCGGGTGGTTCCCAGTTCTCCTGGGTCACCCTCGCCGCATGGTGGGGCGACGCTACCTACTTCAGCGGCGGGTCCAGGATCACGGGCGGCGCCTATGTGGTTCCCAAGCTGAATGCGCCACCCGACACGACCGGTGCCATTACGAATGCCTGCCTCTTCGCCAACAACACCGTCGTCCCGCCTGACTGGCTCAGGAATGCCGTCCCACCAGCCGGGCCTTGCATTCAGTTTGGTCAATTCGGCTTCCGTGGTCTTCACCCCGGCGGTGTCAACTTCGCGTTCGCCGACGGATCGGTCAAGTTCATCAAGGAGTCGATCAATATCCCTACCTATCGCGCGCTCGGGACGAGAGCCGGCGGTGAAGTTATCAGTGCCGACTCGTACTGAGAACTGGCCTCGGCCGCCAGAGTTTCGAGTTCGGCCCTGATCGGCCGACCACGGATCTCCCATCTCAACACAGAGAGGTGGGAGATCAATTACTCCTTCTACCGACCAAGGAGATCTCATGCGACCTGGCCGAGCTTTTCGCGTTGCCCTAGGTCTTTGCCTAGTAGGCTCACTCGTACTCGGGTGTGATAGTTCTTCCTCCAACAAACAGAATGCCGGAGCTCAATCCACCGCAGAGGTGCCACCAGAAAAGCCAAAGAAAAATAAATCAACGGGAAAGATGGTCACGCGTAAGGATCAGATGCCCCAGCTTTGACTTCCCAGGCTAAGCGCCGCAGTCGTTTCGAGCTTCATGTATCGGTGCGGCGAACTCCTCCAAGATACATCACTTCGCTGTGATGGCATGGTCTGCGTGACTCCGAATGGTGGCCCCGCTCGGAGTGAATTACATCCTGCCGCCAGATTTGGCGGGAGCTGGCATCTTGGCTATCCCGCTAACGGCCTTGACTGCGTTTTCGGCGTCCATGCGGATGGCCGGATGAAGGTCGTTGCGGGCCAGCCAGCGCAGGGTCCTCTCGGCAGACCGCGCCTCGATGCCGATGTGTCCCAAGATGCGTATTGCGGCATCGCGCACCTTCTCTTCGGGTGAGTCGAGTGCCTTGGCCAGTACTCCTAGGGCCGGCTTGAGGACCTCGAGATCCCGGGTGCGGTGTCGGCGAATACCGCCTGCGCCGCCAGCGCGGTCATGACTGTCTGCCGCTCCTCGTCGGACAGGTCCGACCGCTTCAGATGACTGACCAGGGCCGCCGCAAACTTCGCCCGGCGGATCGGGATGGCATCGAGCCGCTCGAGCACATGCCGGCGAAGCTGCGGGTCGCTGGCGTTCAAACCTTGAAGGTAAGTCTCCACGGCGGGCTCGATCGCTTGACGCAGCTCTTGGTTCCGGCTCAGACGCGAAAAGGCAACGATCCTTCCTAGCAGTGAGAACACCTGGGCGCCTTGTTCGTCGTTCCGCGAGGTCGAAGCGTCTCGAAGAGCGGGTATTGCTGATCCCAGGGTGACTTGAAGCCTGGTAAGGTCGCCGCGAACCCGGCCGAAATCGGCTGAGTCGGTGGTCTTTTCAAAGTGCTCGTCAAGAGCCGCCCGCACCGCCTTGCTCTGGTTCTTATCACCCAGGGCCTTGACCAGCGTGGGGATGACCGCCGGGTGCTCGAACAGGATCGCGGCCAGGCCGCGCCCGGCCGCCAACCGCACCTCGTCATCCGGATCATCGATGCCGAACCCAGAGTTTCGACCCAGAAATCGTCGGTCGGAACTCTCCGGAAGCTGACGGCCGCCGCGCGGACTTGGGAATCGGGATCACGTAGGGCGTTGCGATGGGCATTGAGCACCGCCTGGTCGCCCGCGGCGATGGCCTCCAGCGCCTCCAGAAACGCCGCCCGCGCTCTGCCTTCCGGCTGGGCCGGCAGAGCGCCAGCAGGGGCGTCACCGCCAGCTTGCTGTATTCGCCAAGCGAGCCCAGTGCGTGCGCCGCCGCGACCTTGACCTTGGTCTGCGGGTCCTTTAGCGCCGCGATCAAATCCGGGATCCCTGGTGTCGCTCGCCAGTTCATTCGGCTCAGCGTTTCGGACGCCGCAATCCGCGCCGCGGGGTCTTTGGAGTGCAAACGCTCCATGCTGTCAATCGACGAAATCGCCGCCTCAGCAGACTTTCGGATGGCGGCATCGTGCGATTCACGGGCGAGCGTGCGCAAGTCATGCAGGGCGCCGGCGGCCTCGGGTCCGAGCAGGCCCAGCAGTGTCAAGGCCGCCTCGCGGGTCTTGCCGTCCTGGCCCCGGGTGGCTTCGACCAGAAGCGGCACGACCTGTCGCCAGGCCTCGGCGTACGAGGCGTCAGCATGCGCGTGGTTGAAGCTGTCGAGCAACAGTGCGACGGCCCGGGACCGGATCGCCCCATACCGGCTCTTGGACATCCGGCCCAGCGGCACGATCCACAAAGACCTGGAGTGTAACTGATCTTGGAGCACAGCGGCGCATTCTCTTCCGTAGGCGTCCCGCTTCGGCTCGAGCTTGGCGTGTTCAGTTGGAGTAAATCAAACTGATTCATGCAATCGAGCCGCAGAGGAACGTCCTCCGTCTCGTCTTCCATTCGTGCCAGCAGGACTGCGACGGCGGTCTTGGCCGGCTCCAGAATCGCGTTTTTTGCACGTCTTCTCGTAGCTTGCGATAAAGCGCGTCAATACGGTGACGATCTGCGGGCGGCCGGCCCCTTCCTTGGTCTGGAGCACCGAGCCCAGTTCCCGCACGGCGCTCGTGTAGCGCTGGGCAGAGCTGATCGTCCGGCAGATCATTTTGCCCGTGTCCAGCGTTAGCCGTCTCCAGGTTGATCCCCGCCCCTTCGCGAGTCAGCTCATTGGCCTTGCGGGCGGCCTTGCACAGGGCAGGGACCGCACGCGGGTCGCTCAGGCCGATCCGAGCCAGGTGCGACCCGGCGGTCAAACTCACCTCCGGGCTGGGGTCATCCAGAGCGGCGATCAGCGCTTCGATCTCAAACCCGAATGTACGCCGGGGCATCAGCGCCAGCGCGTGGCTTCTCACCAGCGGACTGGAGTCGCTGGCCAGCACGTCGGCCAGTGCCCGCGCAACCCGCTCCTGCTGGGGAGCGATCGACTCCATGCAAGCACGGTTGCATCACGCTGGTCCACGTATTGTGCGGGATCCAATCGCGGCGAGCAGCTTATCGATCACCGCCGCCGAGTGAACGCCGGAACCATACATGCCAAGGGCCCTGGTGGCTTCCAAGCACACGCCGCTATCTTGATCGTCCAGCGCCGCGATCAGGCTGGGAATCGCGGCCAGATCGTTGATCGAGCCCAGCAAGCCGGCCGCATGCTTTCGGATGCGGTCGTCTTGATCATGCTCCAGCATTTCCTTGAGCGCCGGGCCCGCGGCCTTGGGATACGCTCCGAACGTTCTTAACGAAACCAGGGCATTGAGTCGTACTTCCTGGTCGGAATCTCCCAGAGCTCTAACCAGGGCAGGAACAACCTTGTCTGCCTCGGCGGCATACTGAGACAGACTGCCGGCCGCCGTCCTGCGAGTCGAAGGCCAGTAGCTTCGCAGGCCGCTGATCGCCGACTCGCTGGTGGTGTCGGGCCAGAGGCGCGATTTCAAGTGGTAGCCCGCGACCGAGCCTACGAGCAAGAGAAGCAAGGTCAAGACCGCCGCGTGCAGCCTGGACCGGGTCATGAAGATGACTCCTTGAGCGATGGCCCCAATCAATTCTATGGACGGACGCCGGGCGATCGAAAGCCTGAGCTACGGGGTTCCGTGAAACGGATCTAAATGGTCATAGCCGCTGATTCATGAAAAGTAAGGGACAATGATAATCAAGGATTATTTAGCCACGGATAAAATTGGGTCGATGCTCCACCGGCGGACCAATGACGCGATCGCCGCGCATCCGGACAGGCGCATCATCGGGACGCCGCGGCCGAAGCTTCCGCCATAACCTCGAAATGGAACCGATCGCGCACTGTGCGAAGAAGCATAGCGGATTGTCGAAGACGACCTTGCGAATCAAGGCGTCCTCGTGTCCCCGCTGCCGCATCTCGAAAATCAGCTCGGGAACCGCCAGCGGGTCGCTGTGCCCCCAGTCGCCGGCCGAGTTCACCATGATCCGTTCGGGTCCGTACAGCTCGATCATGTCGGCCGCCCGGGCGGGAGTGCACTTGGTAACCGGATAGAGCGTCATCCCCACCCAGTGGCCGGCGTCGAGCGCCAGGCGGATCGTGTGCTCCTCCACATGGTCAATGCAGACCCGATCGGGGCTGATTCGCGATTCTTCATGAATCATGTCCAGGATCATGCGGGTGCCCGGGTACTTGTCGGCCAGGTGGGGAGTATGCACCAGGACCAATTCCTGCTTTCGCGCCGCCAGCTCGAGGTGCTCCAGAAACACGGTCGCCTCGTTGCGCGTGTTCTTGTTCAGACCAATTTCGCCGATGCCCAGGACCCCGGGCTCATCGAGAAACTCCGGAATCATCGCGATCACCTGCCGCGACAGCGAAACGTTCTCGGCCTCCTTGGCGTTGATGCACAGCCAGCATCGATGCTCGATGCCGTAACTGGCGGCGCGCTTGCGCTCGAAGGCGGTCAACTGGCGGAAGTAATCCCGAAACCCTTCTGGGCCCGACCGGTCGAAGCCGGCCCAGAAGGCAGGCTCGCTGACCAGCACGCAGCCCGCCAGCGCCATCCGTTTGTAGTCGTCGGTAACCCGGGATACCATGTGAATATGTGGATCGACGTACGGAATCACTAGTTTCACTCCTGAAAGCATGGCGGCTTCAGGCCCTGTCATTGGCTCATGTATCAAGTTCGCTAGTGCTTTGTCACAGCCTGATGTGAGCGTCGAAGCATTGAGCTTCCTTGTAGGGTCCGCTGTGCGGACCAATCCGGCTACATTTATTTTTTTCCTAGCGTCTTGTCACAGCCTCATTTTAAGGTTCGGCGCCAGTCTCGATCGTACTCGAGCGAAAAGATTAACTGAATCGTCTCGGAGCGCCCCGGCTCCGGGACGCAAAAGCGCTCGAGGGCCTGGCGAATTTGGCCGACTCTCGGGTCCGGATGGATATGGTGGTGGGCGGCGCTCGATCGATCCGATCGAGGACCGCGGCGATTTCCAAAATCTTGCACCGCGTTTCCAGAAAATCTCGATCAAGAACCTCCAGTGCCTCGCGTGCGTTCAACATGGTCCGTCGTCCTCCACGGGCGATCAGCATTCTGGTTCTCCGCCGCGAATCGAAATTCGCTGGAAAACGCGCGGTTATTATCCCACATGGCAAAACGAGATGCAATTTCCCCACTGGGCTTCTGCCTGCCGGAGAGCCGGTGCGTGTCCGGGTCAACGACTTCGCCCTCCAGAGATCGAGTCGTTTCACTTTCTCACCGCGACGGGCGCAACGGACGCGAAGGGAAGACGCAATGGATTACGCGCTGGAATGTTCCTCTGATCAACGAAGGCGTGAAGTGCATGGTCAATGGGATATGAAAGGGTTCGTTGACTTTCTTGACGCTCTTTCGCGTCTTCGCAATGAATCCCCTCTTCCCTCAGAGATGTGGTGGTGCCTGAAGTGAACGGCAAGTAGGTGATAGGAAGTGTTTCGAAACCAGAAAGAGCCACGGTAAACCGTGGCTCTTCGCTGATTGATCTTCGGTAACGACAGCCGCTCAATACTGATCGGCGCTGATGACCTCGCCGCCATTACGCGTAGACAAGGCCTGGTAGACGCCGACCTTCATGCCCGGAGTGAAGATGAAGTTGTACGTCGTGCCGTCACGAGTCACGCCGACGGGATAGCCGCCGCCGCTGAGCACTCCGTTGTAAAGACCCGTCGTTGTTCCGCTTCCACCCTGGATCTGCCAGCTATCGATCGAGTCCTTGAGAAACTTGACCGAACCATCGCAGAACGCGAAGTTGGCACCGCCGGGATGGAAGCTGCCTGCAGAGGAGACGAGGGCGTCAGAACTGCCATCCTGGCAGCACCAGTCGACGATCTTGTTAGTCGGGTTCATTGGATAATAAGTGGTGTACATCGTATCGCCATAGTTGCCCGACGTCCACCAGTTCCAGCAAGCCATGTCCGTGCCGATTGCGTTACCCGGGAAACGTCCGTGGGGTCGCTCCGATGCGAACATCGTGTTACTCGTGCCGTCGGGTACACCGGCGATCGAAACTTTGCTGAGGACGTAGATCACGCCGTTATTCTGCAAGTTCGGCCCGGAGGCGGGCAACTGGCACTGGCCGGGCCCCGCGGTCCAGGCTGGATTGTAATACTCCATGATGTCGCCGGTGCAGGCGCCGTAGGAGGTGTAGTACATCGGCAGAGCGGTGGAACAAACAGTCCCCGCAGCGTAGGTGAACGTCAAACCGCTCATGACCGGGTCGCTCGGGCACCACAGTATGGACTGCCCGACTCCGGACACCGTGGTGTTCTGAGCGGTGTACATGTTTACATTGAAGTTAATCGAATTGAAGACGTTGCCTTGCTCGAAATACTGCGACATCGAGGCCAGCCAACTGCCGCTAGTGTAGCATTGGAGCGCCGCTTCAGGATTCGCCTGGAACTGAATGCCCTGGGGGAAAACGTTATTGGCGCGGATGTAGTTGTGCGCTGCCAGTGCAAGCTGCTTGAGGTTGTTAATGCACTGAGCACGTCGGGCAGCTTCCCGGGCCGATTGAACGGCCGGCAGCAAGAGCGAGATCAGGACGGCGATGATGGCGATGACGACGAGCAACTCGATCAATGTGAATCCGCGGCTGAAACGACTGATCCGGGTTTGCCTCATGTGGTTTTCCTTCTGAAAAAGCCGAAATAGGTCTCGCATTGGCGAACGACGAATTAAGATTCAATCAGACTCATTGACTCTTGCTGTTTTTCCAGGTTACCGAGCATGCCCTTGATGCTCTTGGCGCACCGAAACCTTTCCGGGCACCCTTGCCGCCTTTCTGCTTGAGCAGCTTGGACTCGGTCTCCGCGACTTGCTTCTTCTGATTATTGGCGGCATCGGATCGCTCGGCTTCACCCGAGCAGCCCCAGAACAACAATCCCGAGGCGACCGCAAGCGAGGCCAGCACTTTATTGGAGCCGGCCCTAGGTGCAAGACGTTGACTCATGAAGAGCAGCTTTCTGATGCGGTTTTGAATTTCACGCCGGCCGACGACCATTGTCGACATGCGGCACGATTGTGGCTTCCCGCGAGTCCGGTAATCCCCCGGACTGACGATGATTACCGCTGACCAAATTGACTCATGGCCTTCCCAAGAATCGAACCCGTCCACGCGATCGGTCTTATCCTGTGCATATTAGGCGACAATCTTCAGTGTATGTACCAAGGAATACGTTGAAAACCAATCGCTTTCGCAACACCAATTCAGCACACATCGGTTCGAGAGGAAGCTTCTATGTGTTGAGTTCTGCAACTCGAAGCAAATTTAGGAGGAGTGACTCCGCTGAGAACCGTAGGCAGGAGAGGCGTGAGTGGGGCAGCATTGACTGTTGCTTTGTACAGTCAGGCCCTTATCGCCCAATTGGATTCCTCGATCGAGCACACGGGGAGGTAATAACGATCGTGAACCCAGTAGGGCACTGATCAATTAATATAGGCGTACGAGTGCGGGGAGTCAAGAATCTCGTCAGACTTTTCTGATTATGATTCGTTCAGCACCTCGAGCCTCACATTCGTCACGATCATCGCACTTTGACCAACGCGTACAAGCTCAAGTGGAAATCCGCAAGTCCTCGCGCGGGACCTTGGTTGGCACGAAACGTTCTGGTATCGTACCAGAAGGCGGGTCCCACGCATGACGCAGAGCTTCCCGACCGGGATCCGCAATCGCACTTGAAGGAGTTCCACCATGCGGTTGATTGGCTTGCGATTGCCGATCCTGGCGGTACTGGCGCTGGCATCGGGCACCTTGCCCGGCCGGGCTCAGGTCCTCTATCTGGAAACCGCCGACTGGGTACCCACGGCAAGCGTGCTGGCACTGCCCACGGCCTACGTTGTGGCGGGCACCTATGCAGTGCCCACCTCGTACGCGATTCCGTCGCTTTACACCACGGCTTACGTCACCGAGTCGGCCTTGCTGACGCCGACGACTTACGTGGCTCCCACCTACTACGAGACGCGATTCCGGCGGAGGGGCCTCTTCGGCCGGCGTCTGGTCGCGTCGTCGCGGGCTGTTTATTTGCCGACCACGGCATACTACCCGACGACCTACTACTATCCGACCACGTTCTCTTCGATTCCGGTTCTGGATACTGCCTTCGTATCCACGGGCTACACCACGACCGCCTCGAGTGACTGCTGTGGCGGCCAGATGATCGCCGCCGTCACGCCCGAAATTCGACAATATGCGGTCGAGCAGACGCCGGCCCGCCGGCTCCGCGAGCAATACGAGGGCCCGGCAAGCGCCATTACGCAGCCAGCCGGCCGAGGACGATTCGACTGACTCGAACGTGCCAGAGCTTCCCGCGCGTGAGCCGGCAGCCAGGCCGGATGCCACGGGCGCGGGGCGGCTGGACTCGCCCCCGACTCCGCCGCTGCCGACGCGGAGCAGTCAACGGCTCAGCCCGCCGGCTCGGCTGGCACACAGACCAAGCCGGCCTCAACCTCAGCGGGATCACCCTCCGGCGGCACGCAGACCAAGAGCGCCATTCCAAGGGTTCCGCCACCGGCGCCCTGCGCCCGATGGCGTGGACCGCCCCACGGCTCCCGCCGGCGTCGATGACTTGCAGCGTGCACCCGCCCCGGGGGATGAGACAACCGGGGAGACCTCGGGTGGGGAACGACGCACGACTCGAAGGCCCGCCTTCGCGACGACTCGCGTCCTGCGATCTGAGTACCGCAACGTGCTCTTCGGCAGGGTCAAGGCCCGCGACACCAACGAGCCTGAGGAAGGCGTTCGGGTCACCATCTCCAACCGCACGAATTCCTACACGGATCGCGTGGCGCTCACCGACGCCTTTGGCCGCTTCGCCGTCAAGGTCCCTGATGGCGACTGGACTGTCAACGTCGCCATGCCCAGTGGACGGACTTATACCGTCAGTCAGATCACCGTCAGCAACGGCCTGATCAGCGACGACATCGGGCGCGACATCCCCAGTCTGGTGATCACCCGCTAGGGCTTAGTCACAGCCTAATTGTAGGCTTGAGGTATTGAGCTGCTTCCTTGAGGGTCCGCCGCCCCGCCCATTGCCCGCACGCCAACTGTTGTTCTCCTCGCGTGTGGTCACGCTCCTAAATTTAATGTCGAGGTGAGGAGGCAAAGCATGGAAGAAATGGCGGAAAAAATCCCCGAAATCCGGCTCTGTGAGGTTTCCAACGAGGTCGAGGCCGCGCTGGTGGTCAACCTCCTGCGCGAGGAAGACATTTACGCCCGCAGCGACGCCTCGGACGCCACACCCATCTTTGGCGGCCTCCCCTTCGAGTCTGGGCACGTCATCTTCGTCCCCAGTTCCCAGGCCAGGGTCGCTCGCGAGATCCTTGCTCATTATCCCCATTTCAAGAACCTCAAGAACGTTCACGAGCCCGATCTCTGACCCGCGGCCGCGGTCCGGAAGTCACATGTCCCACTTGGTGCGGCAGCCGCTGCGGGTGTGCTTCCTGGTCAGTTACTTTCATCCGTTTGCCAGCGGGGCCGAACGCCAGGCGCTGGCCCAGGCGGTCGAACTCGTGCGCCGCGGCCATGTCGTGCACGTTGTCACGCGCTGCGTGCCGGGTTACCCGATCGACGAAGAGAACTACCAAGGCATCTTCATCCATCGTTGCGTCCACACCTTCGATCGCGGCCCTCTCTTCGCGCTGAGCTTCGTCTGGTCGGTCGTGCGGGCCCTCCGCCGGCTGCGCGGCCAGATTGATGTGATCCATACCCACCAGGCACTCTGGGAGGCGGTGGCCGCCGGCCTGGCGCGGTCGGCCTTGCCGGCAATTCCGACCCTGGTGCAGCCGGCGAGTTCGGGCTATTATGGCGAGGCAGACGAGCTGTGCCGCACTCGCGGGTCTGCCTGGCTGCGCCGCATCATCCTGCGGAACACTGGCCTGGCGGCAATCTCCGCCGACATCGAAAGCCAGTGGCTGGCGCTGGGCTTTCCCAAGGGCCGGATTGCCCGCATGGCTAGCGGAGTGGATACGGCTCACTTTCACCCCGGCGCCAGTTCGCTCGAGCCTTCCCTGCTGCCCCGCCCGCGAGTGATTTTCACGGGCCGGCTGCACCCGCAAAAAAACCTGCCGCTGCTGCTCGAGTCCTGGCGGGACGTGGCGCGGCAATCTTCCGCCAACCTCGTCCTCGTGGGACCGGGAAGCGACCGGGAAGACCTTGCCAAGCTTGCCACCGACCTCGGCATCAGCGACCGCGTTCAATTCATGGCCGCCGTGGCCGACCCGGCCGATCACCTCCGCGCTGCGGACGTCTTCGTTTTGCCCAGCAGGGCCGAAGGGATGAGCAACTCGCTCCTGGAGGCGATGGCCACCGCGCTGCCCTGCGTGGTCTCCGGCATCGGCGGCAATTCCGATCTGATCGCCGATCACGTGACCGGGCGGCTGGTGCCAGACGCGACGCCCCAGGCCTGGGCCTCGACCCTCCTCGAGCTGCTGAGAAACCCAGAGGAAGCGACTCGCCTGGGAGCCGGTGCACGCCGCCGCATCGACGAACAATTCTCGCTTGCTGCGGTCGTCGATCGCTACGTCGATCTGTACCGGGAGATGGTCGACGGGCGCTGGCCGGCCTGAGTAGCTTCATTCCTCGGCCGATCGCAACACCCTGCCTGTGGCAAACCCGATCTCGATCACGACCCAACGGAGGTCGTCATCCTGTTCGATTTGGGCCTCGAAACCATGTCCCTGAACTTGCTCAGGGTCGAGTGACGGGTCTCGCAAGAGAAGCTCGTACGGCACGACAATGCTTCGCGGTTTGTTGGGCCCGACGCCCTGCCCCCAGAGGACCATTTCGATCCGATCGCTCCCGGGAGGATTCTCCACCAGCTCGGCCCGCTGCACGATCCCCCGAACCTGCATGATCCCAACCTTCCTCCCCATCGTCCGCGACGCATCGCGACGCCGGGTAGTCCATATTACCTGTAAGGTGTCCGATCGTCGGGATCCGGACTCATGATAGCACACCAGGACAGCCCACTGGTTACCGCGGCATCGTGTCATCTCCGCGAATCGCTACTTGCCATGGTTGCGCGCCTCCAGGCCCCGATTGTTCTGGCACACGGGTTGTTCGGATTCTCCAGGATCGGCCTGGGGCCGCTGACCCTCACGACCTACTTCCGGGGGATTCCGGATGTACTTCGCGCGGCGGGAAACCGTGTCCTGGTGACGCGTGTGCATCCCATCGCCGGGGTCGAGTTTCGCGCCCGTCGGCTGGGTGACCGCATTCAGCGCGTCTTTCCCGACGAACCGGTTCACATCATCGGCCACAGCATGGGAGGCCTGGACGCCCGGCGACTGCTGGCGGAGCCGTTCTGGCGAAAACGGGTACTCAGCCTGACCACGATTGGCACGCCCCACCTGGGAACGTATCTGGCCGATTTCGCCAAACTCCGGGCCGGACGCGTCTATCGCCTTCTCGGCCTCTTGGGGCTCGACCCACCGGGGTTCGTCGACATCACGCGACGTTCCGCACGCAGGTTTAATCGCCTGCACAACCAGCCGCTCGACATCCCCTGTTTCAGCCTGGCTGGTAATCCGCCCTGTGCCGAGATAACCTGGCCGCTGGTGCGGCTGCACGCCATCTTGAGCGAGCTGGAAGGGCCCAACGACGGCCTGGTCTCGGTGGCCTCCGCCCAGGCGTTCGGCACTCCCTTGCCCTCCTGGCCGGTCGACCACCTGCGCAGATGAACTGGATGACTCCCGCACCCGACTCGATCTGCCCGCACGTGCCAGACCTCTACGCCCAGCTTGTCGAGAAGATTGCAGCTCTTGGATTCGCATCGGCCGGACAAGATGTCGCCTGAACGTCACCTATCCCTTCTGAGGTAGGTTCCGGAAAGACGAAACCAAGAACAATGCCGATTCCGGCAGATCGAAGTGCCATTTGAGAGCTATTTTGGAGGGAGTCCGACCTGGAAGACACTTGTCCAGCCCAAAGGCTCCACGAAGTCGGGGCAGACGGCTCCTCATGAGGTTGATCGGCCCGCGCGGCACTCTTACGATGATCCCTGAACTACTCAGCCTACGAGGGCGGGCGTACCGGCCACTTGTAAGTGGCTCGGTCTTCTGAATGACGGATACCCCGTGTTGAATTCCCAGGGTCCGGTGATGGCACGATGTCGACTTGTCAGTCCGATCTTCAGCGTACTTCTCGTTTTCTCTCACGTGGACGTTGTCACCCCGGCGGCCGCGCCTGATATTCTGCCCTCAGGCGACGCGGGCACCAGTCCAGAGACCCCTCTGAGCGAACCGTGGACTGCGCCTCAGCAGCGGGGCCGGCGCGGCGAAAGACGGGCGCCGGGGCTTGTCTTCAAGGACGAGATCGTACCCCACTGGTTCGACGACAACAGGCGCTTCTGGTACCGCAACGACCTGGCTGCGGGAGCCCGTGAGTTCATCGTCGTCGACGCCGTCAAAGGGACGCGCGAGGCCGCGTTCGACCATACGCGGCTCGCTGCCGCGGTTGCGAAGGCCGCCGCACGGGAAGTCTCGGCCGACAAGCTCCCGTTCGACCTGATCGCCCTCGACAGTCAAGCCACGTCGGTGCGTTTCAAGATCGGCGATACTGTCTGGAACTGCGACCTGGTCACTTACGAGTGTTCGAAGGCCCCGGCCGGTGACGCTCCCGCGGACGCCCCCGCGAATGCCCAGGCGAGGGGTCGGTACCTCCAGGGCGGGCCGGACGGCGAGGACCAGCGACCGGGAGAGCGCCGCTCGCCCGACGGTAAGTGGAACGCCTTCATCAAGGATCATGACGTTTACCTCCGGCCTGCGGATGGGTCAGAATCCGGATCCATTCGCCTTAGCACCGACGGCAGGGACGGACTCGCCTACGGCCGACTCTCCTGGTCGCCTGACTCGAAAACGCTCTCCGCCTTCCGAATCGAGCCCGGTGATCGGAAGGAAGTTTACCTGATCCAATCGTCTCCTCCGGGCGGCGGCCGGGCCAGACTTCGGGCGCAGGCCTTACCCCTTACCGGGCGACAAGTTCACGGCGTTCGAACTGAACCTGTTCGACGTTGCCGGCAAGAAACAAACGAAGCCCACCGTCGATCGCATCGACTATGACGAACCGCATCTGCGCTGGAGCAAGGACGGCAGTCGCTTCACCTACGAAAAGATCGACCGCGGACATCAGCGCTTTCGCGTGGTCGAGATCGACGCACACACTGGGCAGGCGCGGAACCTGATCGACGAGAAGACCACGACATTCATCTGGACCGCGCACGCCGAGAACCTCGACCTGAGGCCCGTCACCTACCTCGACAAGTCCGACGAGTTCATCTATGCCTCGGAGCGCGATGGCTGGCGTCATCTTTACCTAATCGATGCGAAGAAGGGTGAGTTCAAGAACTCAATTACAAGGGGAGACTACGTCGTGCGGGGCATCGACCTGGTCGACGAGGAGAAACGCCAGGTCTGGTTCCGGGCGGGAGGTCGAAACCCGGATCAGGACCCGTACTTCTTCCATTCATACCGTGTCAACTTCGACGGCACCGGCCTCGTGGCCTTGACCGCGGGCAACGGCAACCATTCGGTGCAGTTCTCACCAGACCGAGCTTATCTCATCGACACGTACAGCCGTGTCGACATGCGTCCGGTCCACGAGCTGCGCCGGTGCTCGGATGGAGGGCTGTGTGCAAGCTCGAGGAGGCCGACATTTCGGCGCTCAAGGCTGGCGGCTGGAAGCCACCGGAGGTGTTCGTGGCCAAAGGTCGCGACGGCAAGACCGACATCTGGGGCGTCATCGCCCGCCCCAGGAACCTCGACCCGTCGCAGCGTTACCCCGTCATCGAGTCGATCTATGCCGGTCCGCAAAGCTCGTACGTCCCCAAGACATTCAGCCCCTTTAACAGGTACGCTACGCTCACCGACCTGGGCTTCGTCGTCGTTCAAATCGACGGTATGGGAACGGCGAACCGGTCGAAGGCCTTCCACGACGTTTGCTGGCACAACCTCAAGGATGCCGGGTTCCCCGACCGTATCCTCTGGCACAAGGCCGGGCGGCGAAGTATCCCTATTATGACCTCACTCGCCTGGGCATTTACGGGGTTTCCGCGGGCGGCCAGAACGCCGCGGGGCGTGCTCTTTTACCCCGATTTCTATAAGGCGGCAGTCTCTGCATGCGGCTGCCACGATAATCGCATGGACAAAGCCTCATGGAACGAGCAGTGGATGGGATACCCAGTGGGCCCCTGGTACTCCGAATCCTCGAACATCGATAATGCCCAAAGGCTGCGCGGCAAGCTCTTGCTTCTGGTTGGCGAGATGGACACGAACGTACCTCCCGAGTCAACACTCCGCCTGGCCGACGCTTTGATCCGCGCCGGAAAGGACTTTGAGCTGGTGCTCGTGCCCAACGCCAACCACGGCATGGGCGGTGAGTACGGCCTGCGCAGAATGCAGGATTTCTTTGTTCGCCACCTGCTCGGGAAGGAACCGCCAGACCGCAACGCCGCCGCCACCCGCCTTGCCCAGCAGGAAGGATGGCGAGCTCGTCCCGCCTCGACCTGTCGTTCTCTCTTCGGTGACCACGCCGCCCGATTCCTTTTTCGCAATGGTCCGTGACCGGGACCGCGACGCAGCCCGCAAGTTCTACAAGAAATACGTGATGTCGATGGGATGCCCGTTGTGGCTGCGGCCGAGGTTGCCGACCTGGCCCTGACGCGCACCCGCGAGATCGTCAACCGCATGCTGGCCGGGCGGCCCGACATCGTCCAGGCGATGGTCAAGGCGCACATGTATCTGATCGTGATCGGCAAGGACCAGGTTTACACCGACATGCCCGAGTACCGGAACCATCCCAATCCGGCTTACCAGAACGAGCGCGTACGGGGTACCGGCGGTAAGCCCACGAGCTTCGGCGAGGAGAACGTGCTCAGCCTGCCGCTGGACCGGTACGACGACGAGAGCATCGCCGTACACGAGTTCTCCCACACGATCGACGGCACGCTCCACGCGATCGACCCAGAATGGGGCGGCCGGCGTGATGCCGCGTATCGTAACGCGATCGGCAAGGGACGCTACAAGGACGCCTATGCCGCGGCAAATCCCGGCGAATACTGGGCCGAGATCGTCCAGTCTTACTTCGATTGCAACCGCGTCAACAACTGGAACCACGGCCCCATCGGCACTCGCGAGCAGCTCAAGGTCTACGACCCCGAAGGCTACGAGCTGGTGCGCACGACCTTCAATCTCGGTCCGGCACAAGACTGGCGATACACCTGGTTGCAAAAGCTTCCCAACGTTGAACCGCCGCCGGCGAAACTGGGCATCGATCCCTTCTACACCAAGTTCACCTGGGCGCGCGAGCTCCCGGTGATCGGCAGAGGAGCCAGCGACCTGGCACTGCTGAAAGCCAACGACACGATCCGGAAGCTTTTTGCATACCGTCACGACATCCTCAAAGCGCTGATCTCCTCCGGGGTCAAGCTGGTGGTCCTGGGCCCCGAAGAGAAGATCTCCGACCTCCCAGAGTACCGGGAATTCAGGAGGCTAAACATTGATCCGCTTGCGCGCTTCCTCGACTTCTCGCCCGAGACCAGGACCCTCGTCGTCAGCCAGGAGAATGTCCTGGGTAACCCCGGCGACCCCTGGGTTGGACCGAACCAGGTAATCCGCGTCTTTGCCCGGGCCGTCCAGGCCGTCTGTGGAACCCGGCCGGTTGATCCCGACTGGGACAGGAGAGGATGGGCCGTGCAGCAGTACGAGCTACGGGTGAAGCGACTCGACGTCCGATTCGACGAGACGCTGGCGAATCTGTACAAGTGCTCGATGGAGGCCGGGAAGTGGAAAGGCACGGCCGCAGCCCGCGATCGCCAGGAGTATTGGGCCACCGGCGTCCTGGCCTACTTCGACGCGCTGGGCCAGGCAGCCACACCGCCTGGCGCTGCCCACCCAGTTGCCACTCGTGAATCGCTCAGGAGTTACGACCCGGACCTCTACTCCCTTGTCAACGAGTCAATGGCCTACGACGGGCACGTCGATTGGCGATTTCAACCTTCGCGGCGATGATCACTTGCTCGAGGTGGCCTTCAATAACAAATTCTGGTTCCGCAGCCAGTTGATGCAGAGCTGCGTCCAGCTCGAGGGGAGCTTATCGTTCTGCCGCACGCCGAAGTCATGATCTCCAGTCGCGTAAACGTGCAACTCTACGGGAACCGCCGCGCGCTTCAAGGCAAGGTACATGAGCACGCTGTTCTCGGAGAGCGAACCGCCGTAGCTGTCGTTATCGTCGGAGGCATGGGCCAGGAAGACCGGGGGCGTGCCCGTGGGAATGCGAATTCCCGGCCGGATCTCATCCTTGTCTTTGGCCTTCAGATAGCCCGGATAGCACAGGACGGCGAAATCGGGCCGGCAACTGATCTTGTCGACGTCGTCGATCGGTTCGTACGTTCGCTTCCCGAACCCCGTGGCTGTCGCCAGCGCGAGATGGCCGCCCGCCGAGAAGCCGACCATGCCGATGCGATTCGGGTTGATGCCGCCATTCGGTGGCTCTGCCGCGGACCAGGCTTATGGCCCTTTGAGCGTCGATCTGCGGGCCCAGGGGAGGTTCGCCGGCGGCCTCCCCCGGACGTCGCGGACACCGATACTTGAGGATGATGCCAGTCATCCCCTGCGCGTTGAGCCATGCCGCCACCTCCTCTCCTTCGAGCTCCCAGTACAGGTCCCAGTAACCGCCTCCCGGGCAGATCACCATCGCCGTGCCGGTGTTCTTCTCCCACGATGGCCGGTAGATCGTCAGGGTCGGCTTGCTGACATTGGTAATTAACTTGGTCGGCCCCACGAGGGGCGACAGATGAATTCGGCTGGTCTCCTCACCCTTGATGCCACTATCTCCCGGCGCCTTCCCCGGCCAGAGATCGACGATCAAGGGCTCCCCGGCAATTATTGGCGTGGCCATGCATCCGCCGACGATCAACAGGAACGCACCGCCGATCCGGTACATGGTCGAAGCTCTCCAGGATTGCCTTCGCTCGTCCTCGGATAGCGTGCACGAAGCTCGAACTTACTTGCCCTCTTGCAGCCGGAACGCGACGAACGCATCGCCCGCCCTGGTTTGCAGCTTGCCGGCACCGCCGGCGGCGATGACCACGTATTGGATGCCGTTTACCTGATAAGTCGAAGGCGTCGCGTAGCCCCCGGCTGGAAGCGGATGTTCCCAGAGCAGTTTTCCCGTCTTTTTGTCAAAGGCGTGGATGCGCTCATCCTTTGTGCCGGCAATGAACACCAGTCCGCCGGCGGTCACGATCGAGCCGCCGAAAGTTTCGGTGCCGGTCCGCGGAATGCCGCGGGCTGTCAATTCCACGTGTTCACCGAGCGGAACCTGCCAGGCGAATTCACCGGTGTTCAAGTTGATCGCGTTTAAGACCCCCAGGGCGGCTTGATCGCCGGGTATCCCTCGTGATCCAGGAGCTGGATATAGCCCTTGATGACGTATGGTCCGTATCTCGCTCTGTCGCCTGTTTTGGTTTCGACGAGTGTGATGACGTTGGGAACGTTGTTCGAGTTGAGATAGAGGCAAGCGGTCGTCGGGTCGAAGGCTGCCCCGGACCAGTTCGCCCCACCGTGAAAGCCGGGTATGACGACTGTTCCCTGTCGGCTCGGCGGGTTGAAAGCCGGCCCACTGCGGATTTCACGCAATTTTGGCCAGCGCCGACGCGCGATTGGCCGCGCCGATGTCCGTGACGTTGCTCTCGTCGAGGAACTGCGCGGCAAACGGCGGCGGCTTGACCGGAATTGGCTGTGTGGGCCATGCCTGTTCGCCGGGGACATCTGAAGCGGGCACCGCTCGCTCCTGGACGTCGAAGAGCGGCTTGCCCGTCTGTCGATCAAACAGGTAGACATAGCCTGTCTTGGTCACCTGCGCAACGGCGTCAATCGGTTTGCCGTCGCGGGTTATCGTGACCAGGTTGGGATAGACCGGCAGGTCATGGTCCCAGAGGTCGTGGCGCAAGGTCTGGAAGTGCCAGACGCGCCGGCCCGACTGCGCGTCAATCGCGATCGTGCAATTCGCGAACAAATTCTCGCCGTGCCTGTCGCCGCCATAGAAATCGAATGCGGCCGATCCCAGTCCGGCGAAGACCAGGCCGCGATTCTGATCCACGCTAAGCCCGCCCCAGGCATTGGCCCCTCCCCTGTCTTTCCATGACTCGCCTTGCCACGTCTCGTTGCCGAACTCTCCCGGACGGGGCACGGTTCGGAACCGCCAGACCTCCTTGCCGGTGCGGACGTCGAACGCTCGAATGTCTCCCGGCGCGGTGATTCCGGGCCCTTCTCCACAGGAGACGCCGACGATGATCGTGTCCTTCCAGACCACCGGGGCGGAGGTCGGTCCATAACCGAGCGCAGCGACCTTGGGATCGAGCTCATCGCGCAGATTGCGAATTCCTCCACTGGCGAATTTCGGGTCAAGCTTGCCCGACTTGGCGAAGAGCGAAAACAATCGTCCGTCGGATGTGCCGTGGATGATTCGCCGCTGGCCGTCGGGCTTGCCGTCGGACCAGTAAGCACACCCTCGGTTCACGCCGCCGGAATTCGGCTTGTGCTCGAACGGGTGGTCCTTGAGTGGATCGAACCGCCAGATCTCTTGGCCGGTCGCCGCGTTCAGGGCCACGACGCGAAGATACGCTGTCGTGACGTACATCACACCGTCGATCACAATCGGCGTGCACTCGATGGTCTTGCCGGTGCGTCCCTCCAGTTCTCCCGTGTGGTACGTCCAGGCCGGCTTGAGCCGCGCCACGTTTTCACGGTTGATCTGATCGAGACCGGAATACCGCATGCAACCAGGGTCGTTTCCCACCCCCGGCCAGTCGCCGATTCGCGGCGACTGGCCGGCCGCATGGCCGGCGAATGCGAGCAGGCAAGCGACCGTGATCAAGTCTGAACGCATGGATTACCTCCCGGGATGGACTGCGACCGTTGGACCATGACAATACACTGGGCGAGCTCGGGAAAGGAGTAGCGGCCGTGGTGGCCAGCTTATACGAATTAATTATACTTACATCAAATGAATTAATTGGCGCTGGGTCGACGTTCGGCTCAGCGAATCGCCCCTCCATTGATTCGCACGACCTGTCCGGTGACAAATTCCGCGGCTGGACTGACCAGGAAGCAGGCAACGTGGGCGACGTCTTCGGCAGTTCCCCAGCGTGCCAGGGGGTCTCGCGGAGGACCCGATCGTGCCAGGCGGATGAGGCCACATGGCCCCAGGCGGTCTTGATCCAGCCGGGGGCCAGCGCATTGACACGAACTTGCGGAGCCAGGCTGAGCGCCAGGCTGCGGGTGAACGCCATGATGGCGCCCTTGGTTGCCGCAAAGAGTTCGCCGGAATCTCCCTCCATGCCCGTCTCGGCCTGGTCCCAGCCCATCGTCAGAATCGCGCCATGTCCGCGGGCTTTCATCCTTCGGCCGACCTCTCGGCAAAGGCGAATGGTCGCCGCCACGTCGACCGACCAGAGGAGATCGAGCTTGGCATCGAACGACAGCCGAGCGTTCGGGCCGGTCAATGTGTCGGCCCCGGCGATCTGGAGCCAGGCATCCAGTCCATTCCAGACGTCCCAGGCTTGGTCCACGAGCCGGTTGCCGGCGACCCGGCTGGCCAGGTCGGCCATGATACCCTGAGAGCGGACCCCGCGCGACCGCAGGTCGCTTGCCAGGTCTTCAGCAGCTTGCACCTTTGTGTTGCCGTGGATGATCACATCGGCACCGGCCTCGGCCAGTGCGATGGCCACGGCGCGTCCGATGCCCGAGGTGGCACCGAGAACGGCCGCGCAGCCCACGCAATGCGAAAGTCGAGGGAAGAGCTGTCATGGTCTCGGCGATTCAGATGATCAAGCGGGCTGGCCCTGCCGGCTCCCTGGCGTACATTCGGCGTCATTCACGCTACCCGGGCAAGGACGACCTAGACAAGCAGAGACAGCCCATGAAATCCTCTTTCAGGCGACTACGCCGGTTCCTTTCGTGGCTTCAGACGGGATGGTCGATCCTGGGCGTGACCCTGGTCCTGGTCATACTTCTGGAGCTGGGGCTGCGCGGGGTCTTCTTGCTCAAGGACCAGTGGAAACCGCAAATTCCCCCTGATCCGCGCGTGATCTCGGCAGTCCGCGATGCAGGTGCGTGGCTGCGAGTTCACTATCGAGAACTCGAAGCACTCTCCGACCGCTGGCAACCTTATGTGTACTTTCGCCAGCGCCCGTTCCTGGGGCAGACCGTCAAGGTTCTTGCGGACGGGACGCGGGCGAGCTGGCAGCCACCACCAGCGCAGGGCGGTGATGTGGGGGGCAAGCCGCTGAAGATCCTCATGCTCGGCGGGTCTTCCCTCTGGGGTTTCGGAGCCCGTGACGATCAGACGATACCGTCCTTGATTGCGCGGGGGCTGCATGAGCAAGGGATTCGCGCCGAGGTCAGGAACCTGGCCGAGATCGGCTACGTCAGCACGCAGGAAGTGGTCGCGCTTTTCCGCGAGCTACAGCAAGGCTATCGGCCCGATCTCGTATTGTTTTATGACGGCGTCAACGACACGACCTCTGCCTTGCTGGAAGGACAGCCGACGGTGACGACGAACGAGATCAACCGGGTTCGCGAGTTCAACATCTTGCAGTCGCCCGCGCGACTGGTGTCGGCCCTGGCCGGCAACCTGGTGCTGAACTCGGCCTTGTACCGGCTCGCCGAGTCCGTGGGCCGGCGATCCGGATTGGGAGGCGTCAAACAGCCAAGAGCGCCTTCCGAGACTGAGCTGGAAGGACTCTCGACGGGCGTTGTGCACGGCTACGTGGCCAACTTGGAGCTAGTCGAGGCCCTGGGAAAGGCCTATGGGTTCCGTCCCGTTTTCGTCTGGCAGCCAGATATCTTCTCGAAGCCGAAGCTTGTACCCTTCGAGGAAGAAGAGAAGGGGAAGTATGGATGGGCAGCCTCCCTATTCACGGCAGTCCACCGCCAACTCGAGCGGTCCGATGAGTTGCTCTCCAACCCGGCCTTTCTGAACTTGAGCGGGTTTTTCTCGACGGACGAGTCTCTCCAGTTTCTGGATTTCTGCCACATCACCGAAACGGCGAATGGCCGGATTGCTTTGGTTCTGGCTGCCAGACTGATCAACGTTGCGAAGGTCGGCGCGGGAGCAGCCGCACTCAAGCACTGAGCTCCAGTTGAGCATGACCTCGGTAAATCGCCGGGGTCCGCCGTCGATGCCGCGCGCCGAGCTTGGTCCATCACTCCCCCCCGCAAAGGGGCCAACATGCTACGAAGTGCTACGTTCTTGGCTTTTCGCGAAAGCTCGGGAAGTTTAGACTAGGTGCATCAGACCAGCTACGAACAGGAGCATTTCATGAAATCTGTTGGCACCTACGAAGCCAAGACCCACCTGCCTCGCCTGCTCTTGCAGGTCGAGAAAGGGGAATCCATCACGATTACCAGACGGGGCAAGCCCATTGCCAAGCTAGTACCCGCTGACGCAGTCGAGAAGACGGACGTGAGGCAGGTCGTCGAGGAAATGCTGATTTACCGCGACCAGCACGGTCCCGTTCTGGGCGATGATCTGACTATCCGAAAGCTGATTGAGGAGGGCCGTCCTTGAGCAAGAAGAAGGGAATCGCCACACGCTCACCGCAAGGACTGGTGCTCGACTGCTCCATCGTCATGGCGTGGTATTTCGTCGATGAGAGCAGCGAATATGCCGATCAAGTCGCCCGGCGACTGCCGCACCAAGCCGCCTTTGTTCCGCTCAACTGGCCTCTGGAAGTTGCCAATGTCCTCTTGATGGGCGAACGAAGAAAACGCTCCACGCAGACCCAGGCCGCACGGCTGTTGAAGACGCTGCAGGGTTTGCCGATCACGCTTGACGATGAGACCAACTTGCACGCCTGGAACATCATGCTAAGCATGGCTCGTGCCCACGACTTGAGCGCCTACGATGCGGCGTATCTGGAACTGGCAATGCGGCGAGATTTGCCGCTGGCGAGCTTGGACGATAAGCTGAAAACGGCTGCCCAGGCTGTCGGCGTGCCGTTATACGGCATCCACTAGGGGACAAGGAAAAGCTGGAGGCGGCGCCACGTGTCGAAATGCCTGTTGTTTGAGCACGACCCGGTCGATCAATCCGCAGCCGATGATGAGTTTGAGAGGGAAACCTGGTGTGCCGGGCGTGCGTGTAGATCGGCGAATCGTCACCTGGTAGACCATTCACAGGATGACCCTAGCATGAGTACCACGGCCACGGTCTCGCGAAACGGCATCACGTTGCCGATGGAGCAAATCGTGGAGTTCTGTCGCAGGTGGAAGATCCGCGAGCTGGCGGTCTTTGGCTCCTTCCTGCGAGATGACTTCCGGCCCGACAGCGATCTGGATTTCCTCTACACTTTCGCCGCCGACGTGAACTGGACTCTGTTTGATCTCGTCACGATGGACCAGGAGCTTTCGAGCGATCGTGGGACGCGAGGTGGACTTAGTGAGCCGCTCGGCCGTGGAGCGCAGCCAGAACCACATTCGTCGCCGACACATCCTCAGCACAGCGGAGCCATTCTTTGATGCCCGACCCTGAGCCCTTCGGACCAAAGACGGTAGGTGACGGCGGGCAGATCGAGCCTACCGCGATCGAGCCGGTCACTTGCCTGGTATGTGGTTGCCTTTGCGACGACATCGCGGTGGTCAAGCAGGGGGAAAAGATCACCGAGGCCGGGAATGCGTGCGCCCTTGGGAAAGGAGTGGCTGCTGCGGGACAGGTCGCATGAGGCGGACCTCCCCGCCGCCCTCATCAAAGACCAGCCCGCGGAGGAGCACGAGGCCGTCGAGCTGGCAGCCCGGATGTTGATGGAGGCCAAGGCGCCGATCATTCTGGGGCTGGGCCGGTCCACCAATGAGACTGTGGCGGCCGCCCTGGAACTGGCGGATCGGGTTGGAGCGGTCGTCGAGCCCGGTAACGGCCGCCTGTCCGCTCCTCGCCTTTTCGCGTTTCAGCGTGTCGGCAGGGTCTCGGCCACCCTGGGCGAGGTCAAGAACCGGGCGGACGTCGTCGTCTTCTGGGGCGCTGACCCGATGGTGAGCCATCCCCGGCACTGGGAGCGCTATTCGGTTGAACCTCGGGGGCGGTTCATTCCCGACGGCCGGGTCGGCAGGACCGTGATCGTCGTCGATCAAGCGCGCACGGCCACGGCCGAGCAGGCCGACCTCTTCGTGGAGATCGACGCGAGCCGCCAGTTCGAGATTCTGTGGGTGTTGCGCGCCCTGGTTCGAGGCGTGGGCATCGACGCGAATCGTGTTCGAGAGAGCTCGGGGATTGACTTGCCGCGGCTGCATGAGCTCCTTGATAGGCTCATGGCGGCTCGCTACGGGGCCTTCTTTCACGGACCTCTGATCACTCGGGGAACCATGACCGAGGCTTGCTGCAACACTCGAGGCCGCACATGGCCTCGTGCGCGACCTCAATCGTCGGTCCAGGTTCGTGATCCTTGGCATGGGCGAGCCGGGCAATTCCCAGGGGGCCGAGGCCGTGCTGACCTGGCAAACCGGATTCCCCATCAGTCTGGACCTATCTTGCGGCTATCCCCGGTCGCTGCCTGGAGTCACGAGCGCCAGCCGACGGCTTGGTCGCGGCGAGGCGGACCTGGCGCTGCTTCGTTGGATCCATTCCGCCGGAGCAGCTTGACGAGAAAGCTCGCGAACACCTCGAGAGGATTCCCACGATTCTGATCGCACCGCGGGATGACACCGACTCATGCCCTGCCGAGCCAGATGTGAGGTGCTTCGCCGCGACACCAGGCCTTGACGACGCGGGGACGGTCACGCGGGTCGATGGCGTCTCGCTTCCGCTCCGGGCGGTACGGGTGAATCGTTTCTGGACCGAGCGGCAATGGCTCGAGGCCATCGTCAAGCAGATGACCGCTCTGGGGAGACCCTGATTACGGAGGTAGGTCGGCCTGATTCCGGCTTCCTGTCTTCCCGAGTCTTGCGCTCGATAATCGCGCCTCATTCCCCGCCGTCGGGGTTCGGAGCGATCGATCCCGCCGGCATGGGCGGATCAAGCTCGAGCCTCTGGACGAGCATGACATCGACGATGTGCAGTCGACCGTTGGGCTCCATCACGACAGCCGTGCGCATGCCCTGGAGGGTGAAGGATCCATTCTGGATGAGGGATGATGACCTGTTTGCCGTCGGCGAAGACGATCGCGAACGGACGGAACGGCGCGGCGCGAATGACTTCTTGCAGATCCTCGGCTCTCATCCCCCATCGCCTTTCGGGGCATGCACCGCAACGTACTCCATAACGTCCTGACGGGCCAGGAATGCCATGTTGGTCTCTTCATCGGCCGCCAGACGCCGACGCTTCCTGTAAGCCTCTGGGGGGAGGTAGAGCCGCACCGCCTTCAGATCAGGCTGAGTGTCGGTTGCGGGCATCGGGTTTGCTTCGTATTCTTGCGGGACATATCTGCGTTGCCCGTGTGGTCACCTTGTCCACGGTGATGATACAGTAACGCACTCAAACCGCTCAACCCAAGAACTACACGCATAAGCGAACTTGTACGGACAGGTTGTAGACCCGGAAGATGTCCTGGTGCGGCGGTGGGAGCGAAGCCGACGAGTAGGCTTGATTCCAGGTTCTTGTTGCACTGCTATTCATGAGCCATTCCATGGCAACCTTGCGCATAGCCGGGGGGCGGGTCGTTGATCCGGCCAACGGAGTGAACGACGAAGTGCGGGATGTCTGGATCTGCGGCAGCCAGATCATCTCGCCGCCGGCCGATATCGAGGCGAAAGCAAGCCGGACCATCGATGCGCGGGGTTACGTCGTGATGCCTGGAGGCGTCGATGTTCACTCGCACATCGCCGGATCCAAGGTCAACGGTGCGCGGGCGCTGCGGCCGGAGGAGCGCAGGAGCCGCGATGCGGTATGGCCGCGGCGCGCGGGATTTCGATCGGGAACCGCGGGTAGTGTGCCCAGCACCTTCGTCACCGGTTACCAGTACGCCGGGCTGGGGTATACGACCGCCGCGGATGCGGCGATCCCTCCGTTGGGAGCCCGGCAGGCCCATGCCGAGTTCCGTGACACGCCCTTGATTGACAAGCTGATGCTCGTGCTGATGGGAAACCACCACGCGATCCTTGACCAGGTGGCCAAGGGCGATCAGGCAAGAGTGAGCCAGACGGTGGCATGGCTCCTGGAGTCCGCGAAAGGCTTCGGGGTCAAGGTTGTCAACCCCGGCGGCGTGGAGCAGTGGAAGCAGGGCGGAACGCGGCTGGCTGCCTGGGACGATCGCGTCGATCATTTCGGCGTGACCCCGCGCCAGATTGCACTTGCTCTGGCTCGCGCGGTGGACGAGCTTGGCCTTCCTCACCCGGTGCACCTGCACGGGATGAATCTCGGCGTGCCCGGCAACTGGGAAACGACGCTCGAAGGAATGCGGGCACTCGACGGATATCGCGTGCACATGGCGCACATCCAGTTCCATAGCTATGGCGGCTCGGCCGATCAGAAGGGGGGCTTCGGGTCGATGGTCGGCCCGCTTGCCGACCACGTCAACAGCCACGAGGGACTGACAGTCGACGTCGGGCAGGTCCTCTTTGGTGAGACGACCAGCATGACGGCGGACGGACGCGTCGGCCAGTACCTCGCCGACCTGACCGGGCGAAAGTGGCTAAGCGTCGACATCGAGCAGGAGGACGGCTGCGGCGTGGTTCCGATCACGTATGATAACCGTAATCATGTGCATGCGCTCCAGTGGGCAATCGGCCTGGAGTGGTTCCTGCGCGTCGACGATCCCTGGCGGATCGCCCTGTCCACTGATCATCCCAACGGCGGATCCTTCATGGCGTATCCCCAGATCATTGCCTTGCTCATGGACCATGGGCTGCGGACCGAGACGATGTCCCACCTGCCTGGCGTGGTCAAAGGACAAAGCGGTCTTTCCGAGATTTCCCGGGAGTACACGCTTTCGGAGATTGCGATCATCACCCGGGCGGGCCCGGCGCGAATCCTGGGATTGCCGCGGAAGGGGCATCTCGGTCCCGGAGCCGACGCCGACATCACCATCTATGCCCCGGATGACGACAAGCGACGGATGTTCGCCTTGCCCCGCTACGTCATCAAGGCCGGCGAGGTCGTCGTGGACGACGGTGAACTGAGGGGCGCCCCGCCGGCGCCACGCTCATTGTGGCGCCCGAGGTTGATCCGCAAGTGAGGCAGGAACTGGACCGATGGTTTCAGAACGAGGCATCCGTGCATCCGTCCAGCTTCAGGGTCGGTGATGATGAGGTCAACCGGCCCCTGGTAGTCGAGAGCGGAATCACGAACCCGCATCGATCGATTCCTTCATGAGATCTGACCATGCAGCTTAACGGCGTGGCGATCGTTGATACGTTTGCCGAAGCCTTCGCGATGACCGCGGCGCGCGCGATCATCACGGCCGACACCCCGGACTGGGCGGAGACTGCCGGCCGAGCCATGTCCGGCTATGCTACCAGCGTGATTGCCTGCGATGCCGAGGCCGCGATCGAACGGGTGCTCGGCCCCGACCAGACTCCCGACGGCCGGCCCGGCGTGAGCGTACTGCTCTTCGCCTTCAACCGTGATGCGCTCGAGAAAGCCGTTGTAAACAGGGTTGGCCAGTGCGTGATGACTTGCCCCACGACCGCCTGCTACAACGGTCTTGCGATCGAGGAGAAATCGATCAGGGTCGGCGGCAGCCTGCGCTATTTCGGGGATGGCTGGCAGATCTCCAAGTGGCTTGCGGGCCGGAGATACTGGCGCGTGCCGGTGATGGACGGTGAGTTCACCTGCGAGGAGACCTTCGGCACGCGCAAGGGTGTGGCCGGCGGCAACCTGATTTTGATGGGCACCGATCCCGCGCGGCACGCTGGCTGCGACCGAGGCGGCCGTGCGGGGCATGCGCGGAGTTCACGGCGTGATTTTGCCGTTTCCAGGCGGCATCGCGCGCTCCGGCTCGAAGGTGGGCAGCAAGTACAAGGCCCTCGCGGGCTAGCACGAACACCGCCTACGCGCCGACGCTGCGCGGGATGGCGCCCACCGAACTGCCTCAGGAGGTTCGCTGTGTTTACGAGATCGTGATTGACGGGTTGACACTCGAGGCCGTCGAGCGCGCCACGGCGGCCGGCATCCGTTCCGCAGCGCAGTCCGGCAAGGGGATCGTGGCGATCACCGCGGGAAACTATGGCGGCAAACTGGGGCCCTTTCACATCCGGCTGCACGACGTTCTGGCCCGTTTCGATTCGAGTCCCGAGGGCCAGGGACCCATGACACAAGGGAGAGGATGACACGATGTCTCTCTTGTTTGCGTGGCGGGACGCGACCTCGCTTCCGGTGGATGGCTCGGTTCTGCGTCCCGAGACGTTCCTGGAGAGTTCGGCCGACCAGGCAAGCCGAACCAGGCTGGCCCTGGGCAACTCGACAGTGGAGCTGGGCGAGCTGTTTCGCGTGGAGGGGACGCGCGGCGACGAGCGGCTGACCATTGAAGGTGAGCTGAGCCACATTTACGGGCTAGGGAGGGAAATGTCCGTTGGCAAGATAATTATTCGTGGCGATGTAGGCCCGCAGCTTGGCGCCGAGATGACGGGAGGTGAGATCGAGGTAGACGGCTCGGCGGGCGACTGGGCCGGGGCGGAGATGCGGGGGGGCTTGATCTTGATCCGAGGGAACACCGGCTCGTTTCCCGGAGCGGCGTATCCGGGCAGCCGGCTGGGGATGCGCGACGGAGCGATCCTGATCGAGGGTTCCGTCGGCGACGACGCCGGACTGCAGATGAGGCGGGGCCTGATCGCGATTCGTGGCAATGCGGGCGCGGGGCTGGGCCGATCCATGATCGCTGGAACGGTGCTTGTCCTCGGCTCGGCAGCCCGGCTCATTGGAGCAGGCATGAAACGGGGAACGCTGGTGCTGCCTTCGCTGCCTGGACCGCCTGATGAGCATTTGCTGCCCACATTCAGTCCTGGCTGGCCGGTTTCCAATGCCGTTCTTGACCCTCTATTTTCGGCAGCTCGCCGCGTGGGGCTTCGCGGTGCCCCAGGCGGTATGCCAGGCCAGTCTCGACCGGTATAATGGCGACATGGTGGTGGGCGGCCGTGGCGAGATCCTGGCCGGACGGAATGGCATGTAAGACTCAGCACACAAGCGGTTGGCCGATACGATGACGATGTCCCTGAACCGTCGCGGCCTTTGGTTAGTCGAGGCAATTCTGGCTCACGCCCAGGAGCTGAGGTCAGCCTTGCATCTGATCGAAGGGGGAGGCAGGTACATCGACTGCGGGATCGAGGCGCGGGGAGGACTGCTCGTGGGGATCGAGCTCGCTCGGGTTTGTCTGGGTGACCTCGCCACGTTGGCAATCGTACCGGGAGACGTTGCGGGGCGGCCGGTGCCAGCGATCCAGGTCATGACCGATCATCCGGTGCAGGCCTGCCTGGCCAGCCAGTACGCCGGCTGGCCAATCAACGAAGGAACCTATTTCGCCATGGGCTCTGGTCCTATGCGGGCGGTCCGGGGTCGCGAGCCGATCTACGACACGATCGGCTACCGTGAGACGGAAAACTCGGTTGTCGGCGTACTCGAGACTCGCCGGCCCCCTCCACCATCGGTCGTGGCCGCGGTCGCCGCGGAATGCAACGTTCTTCCCTCCTTCGTCACTCTGCTCGCCGCGCCGACCGCCAGCCTCGCCGGCAGCGTGCAGATCGTGGCCCGCTCGGTCGAGACCGCCCTGCACAAGCTGGCCGAGCTCAAGTTTGATCTGCGACGGATCCATTCGGCCCACGGCTCCGCGCCGCTGCCCCCGGTCGCGCATAACGACCTTGCGGCCATCGGTCGAACCAACGACTCGATCCTTTATGGTGCCCGCGTGGTGTTGTATGTCACGGGCGAAGATGAAAGCCTCGCACAGATCGGTCCGCAAGTCCCTTCCTCTTCTTCAGCCGACCATGGCGAACCCTTCGCGTCGATCTTCGCCCGTTACAACCACGACTTTTACGCCGTCGATCCCCTCCTGTTCAGTCCGGCCGAGGTTGTTTTCCAGAACCTGGAGACAGGCCGTAGCCACGCCTTCGGCCGTGTTGAAACCGATATCCTGGCGCGGTCGTTCTGGAATTGAGCCAAGCATAAAGCGGGCTCCGCTCGTGCTAAGCTTACGATCTGAAGGATCTACGTTCTCGCCGATGACCAACCTTGTCGCCCTGGTTTCTGGCTTTGGCTGGCATGTCGCCGACCTGAGGCGCGCGGCCGGGGATCTGGATATCAATCTCGAGGTTGTGCCGTTCGCACAGGTCTCGGCTCAGGTTGGCGCGGGGAAGCAAAAAGTGGAGGCCGGCGGAAGCGTGCTGACCGCGTCAGACGGAGTGCTGATACGGATGATGCCGCCGGGCAGCCTGGAGCAGGTCGTTTTCCGGATGGACGTCCTGCACCGCGTCGTTGCTTCGGGAGTTCCCGTCTGGAACCCGCCGCGGGCCGTCGAGGCGGCGGTTGACAAGTACCTGACATTGGCTTTGCTCGATCATGCCGGCCTGCCCGTGCCGCCGACCTGGACCGGTCAGACCGCGCGCGAAGCTCTGCAGGCATTCGACAAGCTGGGCGGCGACGTCGTGGTCAAGCCTCTCTTCGGCTCGGAAGGGCGTGGGCTCGTGCGAGTGAGCGACCGCGAGCTCGCCTGGAGAGTGGTCCACGCCCTCGAGCGACTGGGCGCGGTTCTCTATCTTCAGAAAAAGCTCCGCCACCCCGGCCACGACCTCCGGATCTTCGTCCTGCGAGGGCACGTTCTGGGAGCGATGCGCCGGTTTGCCGGCGCGGGCGAATGGCGAACCAACGTCGCGCTGGGGGGGCGAGCCGAGGCCGCCCTTATCGACTTCGAGGCGAAACACCTTGCCTTGGCCGCCGCCCAGGCCCTGGGAGCTGAAATTGCCGGCGTGGACTTGGTGGAGGACCTGGACCGCGGGCTGACGATCCTGGAGGTCAACGCAGTCCCTGGGTGGCGCGCTCTTCGAGGGTCACGGGCGTTGATGTGGCGGCGGCGGTGCTCGCGGGGTTGCGGGATGCGAACCGATGAACGATCCCGGAGGTAAGAACTCAGCGAGAAGCCGCCCGTCTCTCTCCGCGGGCGGGCTGGCGCAGGTCGCCTGCCTGCTCGAGGCCACGGCGCGAAAGCCGGGGAACGTCCATCGGTTTTGCGACTTTGCGGAGCTTCATTACCTCGACTTCCTGCTCAGCGCGACAGCCATCGCAGGTCCGCTCGACCAGGCCGTGGAGCGGGGAGTCGGGGCGACTGTCCTGTCCGCAGTCAAGGCCACGAGGCAGGTTGTCAGCACCAACACCAACCTTGGAATCATTCTCTTACTCGCCCCGCTTGCGGCGGTGCCGTCGACGGTCGACCTGGCCGGCGGAGTCGAGCAAGTGCTTACGGGGACGACCGACGACGACGCACGACTTGTCTACGAGGCGATTCGTCCTGGCATCCCCTGGCGGCATCGGCCGGGTTGACGAGCAGGATGTGGCCGAAGTGCCCACGATGCCGCTTCGCGCTGTCATGGCCCTGGCGGCCGATCGCGACCTGATCGCCAGACAGTATGCCAGCGGTTTCCAGGAGGTCTTGCACGAAGTATTGCCCATGATCCGCGCAGTCTTTGTTAGGTGGGCAACCGCTGGAGACGGCAATAATCGCCGCGTTTCTGGGCACGCTGGCCCGGCATCCTGATTCCCTGATTGTTCGCAAGGCCGGTCGAGAGGTTGCTATGAGCGTGGCCGAAAGGGCGGCCCATGTCATCCACGCAGGGTGGCCGGGCGCTCCGGGAAGTCCCAGCCGATTACAAGAATTCGATGCCTGGCTGCGATCGCGAGGAAACCAGTTCAACCCGGGCACGACCGCCGATCTTGTGACGGCCGCCTTGTTCGCGGCACTGCGTGATGGGACAATTCCATTGCCACGTCCCGCCGGGCCCGCAAGCTGGTCGGTCGGTTCCGATGCCCGATGCAACTCCAGGAGTCAACAGGCCGTGTCGACTTCGCGGTTCAAGGTCAGGGTCACCAAGGATTATCTTGTATTCTGCTCCGGGCACTTCATCACTTACGAAGGTGATCGATGCGAGCGGCTGCATGGCCACAACTACCGCGCGGCCGTGGAGGTCGAAGGTGATCTTGATGAGAACCATTACGTCGTTGATTTCATCGCCCTGAAGGACATGACTCGCACGATCACCGATGAGCTCGACCATCGGATGCTGCTGCCTACCCGTAACCAGATGATCAGCCTGCACGAGGACGGGGCGAACCTCCGCGTGACCCATGGCGACCGCATCTGGAGCTTTCCGCGCGACGAATGCGTGCTCCTGCCGATCGCCAATACCACAGCCGAATTGCTCGCCGATTATATTGCCGGCCGGTTGCGGCAGGAGATGGCTGCACGGGGCTTCAGGGTTCCCCGCGTCTTACGAGTCGAGGTCGAGGAAAGCTTCGGTCAGTCGGCCGAGGTCGAATGGCATGGCGAGTGATCATGTGAAGAATGACGATCCGTTCAATTGAGTGCAGAATTACCAGTCGATTATCCCTGTTCAGCCAGGTGATCAAGCTGCTCTCGCCCGATTCGCCCGTCATGCAGTGCCGAGCCGACTAAGGCGGCCGCCGCGCCTGCCTTTTGCACGGCGATGAGCTCTTCGATTCCCGAGATTCCTCCGCCCACGCTCAACTCCAAGGCGGGATAAGCGGCGCGGAGCCGCGAGAGCAATTGGCCGGTTCCGGTACCCTGGCCGGTGCCGACGCGGGCTAGATCAAGCACGAGCAAGCGGTGGACTCCCAGGTCGAGAACCTGCGCGCCAGTTCCTCCAGATCGGTCGCGGCCCAGGTCGCCCCCCGCGGCAGGCGCGGCACCCCATCGAACAGGTCCAGGCTGATGACGACTCGCCCGGGATCGATTCGATGGAGAACATTGGCAACGGCGTGCGGACCGGCGGCGGTTTCGAGGCCGACCACGATGGTGGTGCGATCGAGATCGACCAGCGCGGCCAGATCGTCCTGGTCCCTTACTCCGGCATCGATCCAAAGACCGACGCCCTGCCCGGCAAGTTTGCGATAGAGCTCCACGTCGGGTTGTTTCCCCGTGATGGCATCAAGGTCGGCGAGGTAAAGCTGCCGCAGGTCAAGTAGGTCGCGGTAAGCACGGAGCTAAATCCAGCGGGTCGCAAGAGGGATGCAAGCGACTTTGCAGCGGCCGATAATGAGAACGAATTCCTCCGACGGCATGGACAGCCTGCCCGTTCTTGACGTCAAGCACTGGGATCACGCGAAAGTGGCTCTCGAGCATGACTTCCTCGGCACCACTGACAATCTTGGTTCATGAATGGGTCACGGGAGGCGGCCTGGCGGGTTCCAGTGTACCGCCTTCATGGGCAGCCGAGGGCCTGGCGATGCGGCGTGCCGTGGCCGCCGACTTTGCGGCTCTGCCCGGCCCGGGCGCGCGGGTGGTGGTGACAGTCGACGCGCGCTGGCCCGATGATTCCGGCTCCTGGACGACCATTCGAATGGATTCGGGCAACTCCACTGAATGGCTCGCCGATGTCGCGCGGCAAGCGGATTATACAGTCCTCATTGCTCCCGAGACGATGGGAGTGCTAGCAGGGCTGGCTAAGCGACTGGAAACCGCCGGCGCTTGCTCCCTGGGCTGCTCGTCTCGATCTATTGAACTGACCGGCAACAAGGCAACGCTGGCGGAATGGCTGCAAGCCAGAGGCATCGCGACCCCCTCGCACCGGATCGTAGTGCCGGCGGCGGGTCTTCCCCTGGACGCGATTTATCCGGCTGTTCTCAAGCCCGTCGATGGCGCTGGCTCGGCCGATACTTACCGCATCGCTCACGCCGCGGACATGCCAGTTGCCGCGCTGGCCATGCCGGTCGCGCTGCTGCAGCCGTTTCACCGAGGAACTCCGATGAGCGCGAGCTTCCTTGTCTCCGCGGATCGCGCCTGGCTGATCGGCATCGGACGTCAGAAAATAAAGATCCTGGGCCGTCAATTCTCTTATCAAGGGGGTCTATTACCCGTGCCATGCGGCCGGGCCGAAGCGACGCTCAGACGAGCCGCCGAGTCGGTGGTGGGCATGCGTGGGTTCATCGGCGTCGATTTCCTCTGGGAGCCCAATCTCGGAAAGGCCACCGTGCTCGAGATCAATCCGCGTGTCACCACGTCCTGCGTTGGACTGAGTCGGCTCTTGCCGGCCGGCCACCTGGCAGCCGCCTGGCTCGCCGCTTGCGGTGTCGCTGGATACGAGAGCGACCTGCTGGAAAACCTTGCTGACCTCGTGCGCCGGCAATCCCCAATTCGCTTCGATGCCGACGGCACGATCCGAGCGGTTGTCGGCGAGGCGGTGTTTTCATGAGCCGGCGAACCGATCATGGAGCTTCCGCCGTACGCTGGCTGGCACTGGACATCGGGGGCGCCAATCTCAAGGCGTCCCACAAGGATGGCCGTTCCACGACCGAGGCATTCGAGGTGTGGAGGCGACCGTCCGAGCTGGGCAAAGCAATCGCCAGTCTGGCCGCGACGCAGCCGCCTTTCGATCGGGCCGCGGTCACGATGACAGCAGAGCTGTGCGACTGCTACCCGACGAAGGCCGAGGGCGTGCTGGCCATTCTGGAAGCCGCTACGCAGGCGCTGGGCAATCGTCCCTTGTTGATCTGGGGCATCGACGGTCGCTTTCATGAACCCGGAGTGATCCGGCGTCGGCCGCTGCTGGCGGCCGCGGCCAACTGGCTGGCTCTGGCGACCGCGGCGGCCCGGCTTGCTCCAGAGAACCGCGGACTGCTGATCGATATCGGCTCTACTACCACCGACATCATACCGCTCGACCAGGGCAGAGCCGCCGTTCAGGGCCGCACTGACACCGAGCGACTGCGGACCGGAGAGCTCGTCTACGCCGGAATCCGGCGCACCCCCCTGTGTGCGCTGGCCACCGAGCTACCATACAGGCAGGGACCGCCTACCGGCCTGGCCGCCGAGCTATTTGCGACCACTCTCGACGTCTACTTGACGCTGGGAGATCTCGACCCTGATCCGAACGACCTGGCAACCGCCGACGGTCGCGGGGCTACGATCGACGCCGCGCGGGACCGCCTGGCGCGCATGGTCGGCGCCGACCGGGAGACGTTTTCGGGGGAAGATGCGTTGGAGCTTTCCCGATCCGCCGCGAACTGTCTGTTCAGCAGGCTTGCCCAGGCGGCTCATCGAGTCTGCGAGGCGACGATCGGCCGGGCCGATGTCGCGGTCATCGCCGGCTCCGGTGAATTCCTCGCGCGTCGATTGGCGGCACGAGTTCTCGGTGCTGATCTTCGCATCATCAGCCTTGCCGAAACCTGGGGACGCGCGGCCTCCACCGCGGGTTGTGCTCGCGCCCTGCTCACGCTCGTCACGGAACATGAGATGACGTTGTGACCCATGTGGACTTTCGAGGCCCCGATGATCTCTTCAAAGCCGGTGGTTATTCCCTTCGAATGGGTGGTGATCAAGGTGGGGGGCAGCCTGCTTGGTTGGCCCGAGCTGCCGCGCCGGCTGGCGGCGTTTCTTGCCGATCCGAGTGGAGACAAAGCATGCCTTCGCGAGCGGGCAGTTCTGGTTGCTGGTGGGGGAGCATTTGCCGACCTGATCCGGACCATGGATCACATTCATACTCTGGGCGACCAGAAAGCGCACAAGCTGGCGATCAGGTCGCTTGACCTCACCGCGGTTCTGCTCGCGGGTCTTTTGCCGGGCTCGGCGGTCGCGCACCGGCCAGAAGACCTGCAGGCGTGCGCACAACGAGGACAGGTTCCGATCCTGTCTCCCAGGCGCATGCTGGAGGAAGTTGACGATCACGGTCCAAACCCGCTGCCAGCAACCTGGGACGTGACTTCAGACTCAATCGCCGCACGGCTTGCCGTACTGCTCGGGGCCAGGCGCTTGATCCTGCTCAAGAGCGTGGGGCACTCCTCGAATATCGGCCGCGGCGAGGCCGCGCGGCTCGCTCTTGTGGATGCCATGTTTCCACAAGTCGCCAGCCCACTTGAGATCGTGGAACTGGTCTGTCTGCGCGACTGCCTGTCGGTGCCGCGCACTCTCTTCAACAATCGCATCGATTGCGGGACCGAACGCGCCACAAATTCGACCGACGGGGAGCACCCGGCAGTAGGATGACTGCCACGGAATCGCTATCCTGAATCAGTGGTGAATTCGCTGAAACTGTGTTTCACTCGTGGTAACGCGTACCCGTCCGTCATCGAGTTCGAGATACATGTCCCAACTGAAGCTGATCGCCGTCGATCATCCTGAAGTTCAGGCACTGGCGATTTCGGCTCGCCTGCGGTCGCAGCTTGTCTATTTCATGACTCCTGCCGATACGCCGGGCCTTCCCGTGCTGGGGGAGAGCGAGTACTGGCTTTCCCAGACCGACGTCACCAGATGGTTGAGCGAAGGAGTCTTGATGCTCGTTTCTCCACTCGACACCGAAAACATGACCGAGGTCGAACTGTCCGACGAGCAAGAGACCCTGCTAGGATGGTTGGACAGGCACCAGGTCCAGCACGTACGCGTGGTCGAATAAGCCACGTGGCACCGCGCCTTGACAGCACGTCCGACACGGTCGGAACGACCGTCGTGTCAGGCCAGGATGGCTTTGACGACTTCGCCGTGAACGTCGGTCAAGTCGCATATCGCGGCCGCCGAAGCGATGGGTAAGGCGCTTGTGGTCGATGCCCAGGAGATGAAGCATCGTCGCGTGCAGATCGTAGATTTCGACCTTGTTTTCTACGGCATGATAACCGTAGTCGTCGGTCGCTCCGTGGATAGTTCCCCCCTTGACACCACCGCCGGCCAGCCAGACGGTGAAGCCATAGGGGTTATGATCGCGGCCATTGGAACCCTGAGCCATCGGGGTGCGGCCGAATTCGCCGCCCCAGAAGACCAGGGTCGAGTCGAGCAGGCCGCGCGCCTTCAGATCCGCAAGCAGTCCCGCGATCGGACGATCGACGGCACGCGCATTGTTCTCGTGGCCCGCCTTGAGGTTGCCGTGTTGGTCCCAGCGGTCGCCGCCGACAACGGGACAGAGTAGTTCGATGAATCGGACGCCCCGCTCGACAAGCCGGCGGGCGATCAGGCATTCGCGGCCGTAGATGCGGGTCGGCGGATACGGATCGTCCAGTCCGTAAAGCTGGCAGGTGACCGCCGATTCCTGGTTCAAACTCATTAATTCCGGAACCGCGGCCTGCATCCTGAAGGCGAGCTCATAGTTGCCGATCGCGGTTTCCAAGCTGTCGTGGTGGCCCATCCGCCCCAGCACGGCATGGTCGAGACCTCGAAGCAGCTCTATCTTATGATTAAACAGTTCTCGCGACGGTTCACCGGGCTCGATGTTGGCCACGGGCGGCGTTGTGGGCTTGAACAGCGAGCCCTGAAAGGCAGCGGGCAAAAACCCGTTACTGAAGCAGTCCATCCCTCCCGGAGGTATCAGGCCGCCGTTGAGCACCACGAACCCTGGCAGGTCCTGGGATTCGCTGCCCAGGCCATAGGTCACCCAGGCACCCTGGCTGGGGCGTCCCTGAAGCCCGCTGCCTGTGTGCAGGAAGTAATTGGCAGTCGTGTGTTCCGAGAAGTTGGAGACCATAGAGCGAATGATCGCCAGGTCGTCAACCCGCCGGGACAGATGGGGGAAGAGATCGCTGACCGGGATCCCGCACTGGCCGTACTGCCTGAACTTCCACGGACTTTTGAGCACGTTTCCCACATTGTTGAACTGGGTCGGGTGGGTTTTGACCTGGATCGGCCGGCCATGCTCGCGGTCGAGCCGCGGCTTGGGGTCGAACGTGTCAACCTGGGACGGACCGCCGTCCATGTACAAGAAGATCACGCTCCTAGCCTTCGCCGCGAAATGCCCGGGCCTGGGGGTAAGAGGACTGGCGACTGCTGCTGAAGCCGCCCCGTGCGCGGGAGTTTCGCCGAGCACCCCACCGAATGCTTGCTCGCGCAGCAGGGCGGTCAGCGCGAGGGCACCGAAACCATTGGCACAGCTCAAGATCATGTCGCGGCGGGTCGGCGGTGGGGCGATGAAGTTTCGACAGTGCATCAGCTTCGCGTCCGGTGGAGTGGCTGGCCCGGTTGGGATGGTTCCCTTAGTCGATATAGATAAACTCTTTGACATTAAAAAGAACGTGGCAGAGGTCGGCCCAGGCGGCAGGGTCAGGTCGGTCGGGGCTGGTGCCCGGGCGGGTCTTCAGAAAAGCCAGGCACCGTTCTGCTTCGTCGTCATCCGGGGGCCGGCCCAGCGCGGTCTCGAAGAGGCGGGTGATCCGGTCGCGGTCAGATTTCTGGGGGCCGGAAAGAACTCGGTCGGCCCAACGTCGGGACAGATAGGACACCAGAGGGTCGTTCATCAGTGTCAAGGCTTGCGCGGGGACATTTGACACATTGCGCCGACCCATGGTAGAGAACGGCACCGGCGCGTCGAACGTCAGGAACATCGGACTCAAGAAGTTGCGCCGGACGCTCAGGTAAATGCTCCGTCGACCATCTCCGTCGAGCGGCCCCGAGTGCTCAGGGCCGCCCGCGACCGTCCATGAACGGCGAAAGATACGACGGGACGCTCGGGCCGAGCATCGCCTGGTCGAACCGTCCGGAAACCGCCAGCATGGTGTCGCGGATCGTTTCGGCCTCCAGCCGCCGCACGTTCATTCGGTGGAGATACACATTGGCCGGATCCAGCCGGTCGGCGTCGGCTCGCAAGGTTCCGCTCATCCGGTAGCAAGCGGATGTGACCATGAGCCGGTGCATGGCCTTCATCGACCAGCCCCGGGCGAGGAATTCGCCGGCCAGCCAGTCGAGAAGCTCTGGATGATTTGGCTTCTGCCCCATGACGCCGAAGTCATCGACCGTTCGCACCAACCCCTCGCCGAAATGGTGCTGCCAAAGCCGGTTGACCAGGACGCGAGGCAAGAGGGGATTGGCTTGGGGATCGACCATCTGCCTGGCCAATTCGAGCCGGCCGCTGCCCTCGGCCACAGTCGCCCGACCCGCGCCTCCCAGGACGGCGAGAAAACGCCGCGGTACGAGCGGGCCCGGATTCCGATGATCGCCCCGGATCAGGATCGCTTCGTTTTCCCCCATTCCATCGGCGATCGCCAGGGCCAGGGAGGGATCAGGAACTGCCGCTTCGACCGATCGATACTCAGCCAGGGCCGCCTCGAGCAGTTCGCCCAGCGGTTTCTTTCGGGCATGAAGCACGGACACCACCGGTTGAAGTTCGATCGGGGCCGGCTCCGGGCACACGGCGCTGCCCGGAGATGGCTGCTCGGACATGCGAATCTCGTCGACGGCGACAAATCCATGACCGTCGGTTATCTGCGTCTGGGCGCCGTTGTAATCGGCCGAAGCTCCATCGGCGATTTCCAGGTAGGCTCGGTGGCCGTGCCACATCCCGAGGTCCTGCGTGACCCAGCGGGCTTGATCTGCCGCCTCGATAGTGACGGTCAAACCACCATAGATTGGGTCGCGGATCTTCTCATAGCCGTCGATCACGACATTGAGCCGCGCACCCTTGCCGGCAACCAGCCAGTGGATGAATCTGCTGTCGATCGTGAAGGTCCGCGACCGCAAGACGCCTGCAAGCTTGTTGGCGACCAGGCCGCTGTGCGCCTGCCCGGGTTTCAACGGGAGCAATTGCGCCTTGCCCTGGCCGAGGTCGAGCCGAAAGTCCCCCACCAGGGTGGGATGATCGCCGAAGGCATCTCCCGTGACATCCCAGCCGTCGAACCGATCGCGGTCGAACGAGTCGAAGACAACATCGGAGAGATCTCCACGAGGGGCTGGCGCAGGTTCAAGGGCCGCGATCACCGCCCGGCGCATCGGTTCGGATAAGAGCGGTCTGGCCTCGAGCAGGATCGCGCGGACCGCCTGCTTGAGTGTGTTCAACCGGCTGGCTCGTGCGGCAATCCGGTCGGGCGGATCGATGAACGCCTGTTGGTGGCGTGAGCTGCGGAGGAAGCCGGCCAGAGCATAATAATCCCTCGAGCTGATCGGGTCGAACTTGTGATCGTGACAGCGCGCAGGCCACCGTCAGGCCCAGAAACGTCTTGGAGAAGACGTCAATCTGGTTGTCGATCCGCCGCATCTCGTCTTCCCGCAAGTCGACCGGAGAGTGAGGTCCTTCCCCCAGGAAGAAGAACCCCGTGCCGATAATCGATTCATTGAACCCCTCCATGGGATGCCGCCTTGGGCTGGTCAGCAGATCGCCGGCAACTTGCTCCTTAACGAAATCGAGGTAAGGCAGGTCAGCGTTCAGGGCTCGGATCACATAGTCGCGGTAGCGGAAGGCGTTCGGCGTCTCGTAGTCGAATTCATGCCCGGCCGTCTCGGCAAACCGGACCAGGTCCAGCCAGTGTCTTGCCCAGCGCTCGCCATAATGGGGACTCGCCAGCAGCCTGTCAACCAGCCGCTCATAAGCATACGCCGCGGTGTCGGCCAGGAACGCCGCGATCTCGCCAGGTTCCGGAGGCAGGCCCAACAGGTCGAAGGTCAGGCGGCGGATCAGCGTGCGCCTATCTGCCTCTGGCGCCGGGGACAATTCCATGCGTTTCATTGCGGCAAGGATGAAAAGATCGATCGGATTCCGTGGCCAGTCTGCGTGACTCTCGTCCGACTTCGGCGGGTCCGTCTTTGTAATCGGCTGGAAGCACCACGACTTTGCCCTGCGCTCAAACTCGCCGGGCGTATCAAGTGTAGGTTGAGCGCCAGGCTTGCTCGTCACCGGGGCGAATGCCTCACCCTTCGCGCTCGAGTCGATTCCCCAGACTGGCCCTTGCTTGACCCATTGGGTCAAGATGGCGATTTCCTGGTGAGGCAGCTTCGACTTTGGCGGCATTTGGTAGAGTTCGCCGTAGTTGACCGCATTGATCAGCAGACTCTTCTCGGGCAGGCCCGGCACCACCGCCGGCCCCGTCAAACCTCCCGCAAGCGCGCCTTGACGCGTGTCTAGGCGCAGACCCCCCTTCTGTTTTGCCGGCCCGTGACATCCCTGGCACCGCTCGACCAGAATCGGTCGGACGCTTTTCTCGAAGAACTCGATCGCGGACGGATCGGTCTTGTTTTTCCCGGCTTCCGAATCTGGCTTACCGGCCCAGCCTGCGGCGGATGCATTCCATGAGGCGAGGACGAGCAGGAGCGCCGGGTGGAAGGATCGCTTCCCGCCTTCCCGTTGATCAAGCTCATGCCAGTGCTCTGGGGTAGTTGGATCATACTTGGCTCACTTGCTGGACGTATCAGCTAGCCGATGATTATCTCCTTGATGAACCAAGATTTTACGTATTGCTCGTTAGTTTCCGCCACGTGGAACCCGAGTTGAATTGGTAGGCGAATGCCGCGTAGCAAGCTTGTCACGGAGAAAGCACGGCGTGGTCGCGTCGTCCCGATGCCCCGACGTCTTGTGACGGTCTCTGACGCCGATTAACTTAATCTAGAGGGTCGTCTATTCTTTTCCGATGTCCGATCGTCGGACTTCCAACAACCGGAGGGACAGCATGAGCAAGCTCGGACTCGCAGCCACCCTCGCCGTCGCGGCGACGCTCACCTTCTCGACACCCGTGATGGCCCAGGCCGCCAAGAAGAAGAGTCGTCAGCGCGTCAGCCCCCACGAGACGATCACGGCTACCGTCTCGGGCAACGAATTGAAACTCGTCTATGGTCGCCCCTATACCAAGAAACCCGGAACCGAAGAGGTCCGCAAGATCTGGGGCGGCCTGGTTCCTTTCGGCAAGGTCTGGCGCACAGGCGCCGACGAGGCCACTCTCCTGACAACCCAGGAACCCATCGAAATCGGCGGCCACTCTCTGCCGGCTGGCACCTACTCGCTGTTCACCCTCCCCGCCCACGACGGCACCGCGAAATTGATTATTAACAAGAAGACCGGACAGTGGGGAATCCCCTATAACGAGAGCGCCGAGAAGGCCAACGAGCTGGCGAGCGTTGCCCTCAAGAAGACGGTGCTCGTCAAGCCGGTCGACCAGTTCACGATGGCTATCGAGCCAGCCGGTGGCGGCGGGGGCACGCTGAAGATGATGTGGGAGACCACGGAGTACTCGGTCCCGTTCACCGTAAAGAAATAGGCGGGCCCGAGGTCCGGATCGTGTCGCTCACTTCCATCGCGGCCCACGAACAATTTGCAGCGTGGCCGCGGTGGCCCCTCTGAACGCGCGGAGCCCGAAAATGTCTTCCTCCAGACGCTCCCAAGGGCCGCTTCGGCCCGTTTGCTGGCTGCTTTACCTGCTGCTGGCAGATACCGTAGCTGTCGGCGATCAGGCTAGAGCCCTTGCCGCTGAACCAGCGGCTGCCCAGGTGGCACTGCACGAGCTACGCGGGTTCCGCGAGACGGGGCGGGTCCTGTACGTGGCCGCCCACCCCGACGACGAGAACACCCAGCTCATCACTTATCTGGCCCGCGGCCGTGGTTATCGCACAGCCTATCTCTCGCTGACTCGAGGCGATGGCGGCCAGAACGTGATCGGCCCAGAGTTGTTTGAAGAGCTGGGGGTGATCCGTACTCAGGAGCTGCTGGCCGCCCGCCGCCTCGACGGTGGGCTGCAATTCTTTACGCGCGCCGTCGACTTCGGCTACTCCAAGAGCTCGGAGGAGACACTGCGCATCTGGGACCGCGGCGGCGTCGTATCCGATATTGTGCGAGTCATCCGCACCTTCCGGCCCGACGTGGTGATCACCCGATTCTCGCCGCGGGGGGGAGGCCATGGCCACCACACGGCGTCGGCGATCCTGGCCGTCGAGGCGTTCAACAGCGCCGGTGACCCAAAAGCATACCCCGAGCAGATCGGAGAGCTGACCGCCTGGCAGCCGAAGCGTCTGCTCCAGAACAGCGGCGGGTTCGGCCGGGGCGCTGGGGGCGGAGGCGCCGGCTCGGTGCGGATCGACATCGGCGGCAACGACCCGGTCACGGGCGAGCCGCTGGGATCCATCGCCGCGCGCAGTCGTTCGATGCACCGCAGCCAGGGCTTTGGCAACTTCGGCGGGGGCGGCCGAGGCGGCCCGCGAACTGACTCTTTCACACTCCTGGCCGGTGAGCCGGCGTCGAAGGATATTTTCGATGGGGTCGACACGACGAGGGCCCGCTTTCCCGGCGGCGCCGAGGTCGGCCGGCTTGCCGACCTTGCCGTCACAGGCTTCGACATGAAAAACCCCGCCGCGAGTGTCCCGGCCCTCTTGGAGATCCGCAAGCGGCTGCACTCGATTCCTTCAGATCCCGTTGTCGTCGAGAAGAAGAGCCAGCTCGACCGCGCGATCCAGATCTGCCTCGGGCTTGTGCTCGAGACGACAGCCTCGCGGGCCGAAATCGTGCCGGGGGAAGTGTTCTCGCTGAGACACGTGGCCACTGTTGCGGCCCCCGTCCCGGTCCGCTGGCTCGCCGTGCGTTACCCACTGACCGGGAGGGCCGTTACGGACCCCATCGATCTGGTTGCCGGCCAGCCGGCCAACCGCGTCGACAAACAAAAACTGCCCCCAACGGCACCACTCACACAGCCATACTGGCTTCTTGATGACCACTCCGTAGGTATGTTCAAAGTCGAGACCGGCACGCTGATCGGCCGCCCGGAGAATCCTCAGGCGTTTCCGGTCGAGCACGAGTTCGAAGTTGGCGGCCAAACGCTGAAGATCACCGATGTGCCCGTGCATGTCGAGGCCAAGGGCGAATCGGCCGGGCGGCTGGAAGTGATCGCCCCGGTGGCGTTACGGTACCTTTCCGACGTGCGCCTGTTCGCGCCTGGCTCGCAGCGGCAGGTGGAGGTTGAGGTTACCGCCGCGCGTGACGAGGTCTCGGGAACGCTCAACCTCGACGCGCCGGACGGATGGACCGTTGCTCCTGTGGGCCAGCCGTTCCGGCTATCGACCGCCGGCGACCACACGAGGGTGGCGTTCGCGGTCCGGGCTCCGGCCCGGGCGGCATCGGCAGCCATCACGGCGCGGGCCATCGTGGGCGACTCGACCTGGACCAGCCAGCGGGTCGTGATCCGGCACGAGCACATCCCCGTGCAGTTACTCCAACCTGCCGCGCGGCTGAAGGCCATTGCCCTGGAGCTAGCGGTCAAAGGCCGGCGTATCGGGTATATCCCCGGAGCCGGTGACCGCGTAGCAGAGAGTCTGGAAGAAATGGGCTACGAGGTCACCCGTCTGGCCGGCAACGACCTCGCTCCCGAGAAGCTCCATGGCCTGGGCGCCGTGGTCATCGGCGTCCGCGCTTTCAACGTGCGCGACGACCTCGCCCCCCATTTGACTGAACTGTTCGCCTATGTCGAGAGGGGCGGCACGGTTGTCGCCCAGTACAATCGGCCCAATGGACTGCGTGCCCCCCGGCTTGCCCCGTTCGACTTGAGGCTGTCCGACGCGCGCGTCACCGACGAGAACGCGCCGGTGCAGTTCCTTGCTCCCGACCACCCCGCTTTGACCACGCCAAACAAGATTACCGCGGCCGACATGGAGGGTTGGGTCCAGGAGCGCGGAAACTACTACCCTGCCCGATGGGACCCTCACTTCACGCCGATTCTGGCATCGGCAGACCCGGGCGAGACACCACTGCAGGGAGGACTGCTCGTGGCGAAGCACGGCCGGGGCTATTTCGTCTACACAGGCCTTGTGTTCTTCCGGCAGCTCCCCGCCGGCGTGCCCGGGGCGTTCCGGCTCTTCGCCAACCTGGTCTCGCTTGGCCAATGAAGCTATCCCAAGAGGACAGCAGCGGCCTGACGCACCGCTCGGTTCACGCGGAGCAGCCCCCGGACAGCTCGACCGGCCTGCCATGGCCGCGTACCTGGTCGGGAGTGTACCTCTTCGTGATCGTGTGCTTTGTCATGTGGGTGGCCCTTCTGGTCGTGCTGGAGCGGGTCTTCTCATGAGCGTGCTCGACCTCGTGGTTCTGGTGGTGAGCGTCGTCGCCATCGCGGCCTTCGGCGCCTGGCAGGGGCGCGGTCGGCTCGGCCTTAGCCGATACCTGAAGGGTGACGACCGAACCGGGTGGGCAACCATCGGCGTCTCGGTGATGGCCACCCAGGCCAGCGCCGTGACCTTTCTCTCGATGCCCGGCCAAGGCTACCAGGACGGCCTCGGGTTCGTTCAGAACTATTTTGGCGCATCCGCTGGCCCTGATCCTGATCGCGGCGGTGTTTCTGCCGATGTACCGGCGGCTCAATGTGTACACGGCCTACGAGTACCTCGGCAGCCGGTTTGACACCAAGACTCGGCTGCTGGGTGCGGCGCTGTTTCTGGTCCAGCGCGGCCTCCAGGCGGGGATCACTGTGTACGCGCCGGCAATCATCGTCTCGACCGTGCTGCATTGGCGCACCGATGCGACCATCTTGCTCACGGGGCTGGTCGTGATCGCCTACACGGCCACCGGCGGCTGTCAGGCCGTGAATGTGACACAGAAATATCAACTTGGCGTGATCTTCTGCGGGATGCTCGCGGCGTTCGTCGTCCTGCTGAGTCGGATGCCGGCCGGAGTCGGGTTGACGAGCGTCCTGACTATGGCCGGCGGGTTTCACAAGCTTGAGGGAGTTGATTTCTCGCTCGACGTGAACAGGCGCTACACCTTCTGGTCGGGCTTGCTCGGAGGCTTCTTTCTCGCCTTGTCGTACTTCGGCACCGACCAGTCTCAGGTTCAGCGTTACCTCTCGGGAGCGTCGCTCCGCGAGAGCCGGCTCGGGCTGATGTTCAACGCTGTGCTGAAGATTCCCATGCAGTTCTTTATCCTGCTGCTGGGGACGATGGTGTTTGTTTTCTACCAGTTCGAGCAGCCGCCGGTCTACTTCAATCAGGCGGTATGGGAGAGCGGGCTAACGCGCGATTCGGGCGGAATTTTGAGGTTATTGGAGCAGCGGTACGTCGAGGCCCATGGCCAGAAGCGCCTGGCCGTTGAGGCCTGGCTCGACGCCTGGCACAACGGCGACCCGGCGGTCGTGGCAGGGGCGCGACAGCGCGTCATGGCCGCGCATGACCATAGCCAGGCGGTGCGGGCGCAGGCGAAGACCGCCCTGGAAACTCTAAACCCACAGGCAAAGTCGCCGGACACCGACTACGTGTTCATCACCTTCGTGCTGCGCTACTTGCCTCATGGAATGATCGGTCTTTTGATCGCCGCGTTTTTTGCCGCCACACTCTCGTCGAAATCCGCCGAGCTGAACGCGCTGGCATCGACAACGACAGTCGACTTCTATCGTTTCCTCGTGAAGCGGCAGGCCGACGACGCGCACTACGTGACCGCGTCGCGTTACTTCACCGTGGCCTGGGGGGTGGTCGCCGTGGGGTTTGCCCTCTTCGCCAGCCTGGCTGAGAACCTGATCCAGGCGGTGAACATCGTCGCCTCGGTCTTCTACGGCGTGGTGCTCGCGCTGTTTCTCGTGGCCTTCCTCTTGCGGTGGGTCCAGGGGACAGCCGTGTTCTGGGCGGCAATCTCGGCTCAACTTCTGGTGTTCGTGCTGTACGGCAGCTTGAGCATCAGCTACCTCTGGTACAACGTGATCGGTTGCGCGGCGTGCGTGGCTTTCAGCCTGGCAATCCAGGCCGCGCTTGGCCCCGACGCCGCTCGTGCGGAGGTGCCAGCCAACCCATGATTGCCAACCCTGTCATTTGCTTCGGACAGCAGCCTTGCGGCTTTTTCCCCCGTCGCTTCCTCCACGCCAAGATCGCCACGGCCCGTCGGCTGCAAGCAGAGCTCGGCGGCGAGGTTGTTTACTTCTGCCACGACAGCGACCACGACTTCCGAGAGACGCGCACCACGCTGCACCACCGCAAGACAGGCGAGCCGATCCAGCTCAATTTCGCGTTCGATAACCAGGTTCAGCGCAAGTTCTCGCCGCTCTACCTGAAGCGCGTACGTGCCGACTGGCACGCGCGAACCGCGGACCAGCTTCGCGCCTACGTCGAGCCCGAGGCGGTAGCGGCGTTCCGCGCCGTCAAGGCGGCCCACGTTGCCGACTTCTGCCTGGAGATGTACCGCTGGATGGGCCTGCTGGAGGGCATTCGCGTCGCCCGATCTAGCGACCCAGCATTCCGGCGCGCAGGCCTGCGACGTGGAGGATTACTACGTCGACATGCCGTACGAGGGGGAGATCGTGCGAGCGCGGCTTGTCGATGGTAGGCTCAAGCTGTACAAGGGAGGAGACCAATACGTGGATCTTCCCGACCTGCCGTACACCCGCGGGCAGATCAGCCCAACGCGCGACACCAGGCTCCGCTGGATGCAATCAGTGATCCACTGCACTCACTACGTGGCAGGTGCCAGCGAGCAGGACTACCTCCGCAAGGACGACGCGCCGGAGATCACTTACGTCGTCCGCGACACCATCGATCGGGCCGATGAAGCCTATGTCGAACTCCCGGCCTGAGCAGGCGGCCCTGATGGCCTTTGGCGCCCATCCCGATGACGTCGAATTCGGCTGCGGTGGCGTCGTGGCTCTGGAGGTCCGGCTCGGCCGCCTGGCCCACCTGATCGTCTGCTCGCGCGGCGAGTCGGCCAGCCATGGCACGCCCCATGAGCGCGAGCAAGAGTGCCGGCACGGGGCGGAGATTTCGGCGCGTCGTTGGACCTGATCGAGCTCGACGGTGACGCGCGCCTCGAGGCCAAGGCTGCTCACGCGATTCAGCTCGCTGGCATGATCCGGCGGTTCCGCCCGGCCATTGTGCTGGCACCCACTCCGGTCGCGAACCAGCATCCTGACCATTCTCGGCTGGGGCGCCTGGTTCGCGACGCCAGTCGGATTTCGCGGTATGGCGGCGTCGCCGAGCTGCGCGAGCTGGCTCCTGCATACGGTGGAGCAAATCTTCTACTACGCTCTTACGCCCGGATCCGAACCGCGCGACGTGACACCGATTTTCGTCGACGTCTCGGCCCCGGAGGTCATGGCTGCCTGGACAGCCGCGATGGAAGCACACGCCACACAGGTGAAGGCTCGCAGTTACGTGGAGATGCAACACACACGCGCCGGGTAAACGGCCTGCGGGTCGGCGTCGGGCACGCCATCGCCCTTTACCCTAACGACCCGCCCTTGGTCGACTGCCTGGCGCGGCTGGGTCGCAACGCGAGTCGATTCTGACATGCAATCAGACAGACCACTCCGGATCGGCATCACGTGCTACCCCTCGATCGGGGGCAGCGGCATCTTGGCGTCGTCCCTGGGCGCTGAGCTCGCCCGCCGCGGGCACGACGTGCATTTCATCAGCTATGAGCGACCGTTTCGGCTGCCGACCGACTTGCCGCGCGTCTGCTTCCACCCCGTGGGCATCAACGCCTATGGACTATTCAAGTACCCCGACTATACGCTGCCCCTCTCCGTGAAGATGGCCGAGGTGAGCCGTGAGCACCGGCTTGACTTGCTGCACGTGCACTATGCCGTGCCACACGCCACGGCGGCCGTTCTGGCGCGGTCGATGCTGCCGCTAGCGCAGCGGCCGAAGATTGTCACCACGCTGCACGGCACCGACACCACCTTGCTTGGCCGGGACCCCGGATACGGCCCAGCGATCCGGCACGCTTTGGGGTGCTCCGATGCGATCACGGTCGTCTCGGAATACCTCCGTGAAGAGACCAGGCGCGTCTTTGATGTCGACGGGCCGATCGACGTCGTGCACAACTTCTTCGAGCCGCGTCTGCCGCGCCAGACCCGCGACGAGGTGCGGCATTTACTTGGCGTCGGCGACGAGCTGGTTCTGCTGCACAGTTCGAACCTCCGGCCGGTGAAGCGAATCGATCTGTTGCTGGAGGCCGTCGCGCGGATTCGCCCCCGGCGGTCGTTCCGCCTGGTTATCCTCGCGGGAGAGGATTTCACGCCGTTTTCAGGCGACGTTCACCGACTCGGCCTGGAGGGTCGAGTGGTCGTGCTCGATCGTGTGCCTGACATCGAAGACTACTTGCAGGTTGCCGACCTTGGGCTATTCACGTCGGATTCCGAGAGCTTCTGCCTGAGTATCCTGGAAGCGATGTGCTTCGGCTGTCCCAGTGTCGCGACGCGTGTGGGAGGAATTCCAGAGGTCGTGGAGGACGGCGTGTCGGGAGTGCTTGTCTCCCCCGGCGATGCCGCCGCACTCGCCCGCGCCGTCGAGACCGCGATATCTGAACCGGCACATCGCAAGGCACTGGGTCAGGCCGCTCGACACCGCGCGCAGGCCATTTTTCGGCCGATATCATCGTCCCCCGCTACGAGGCGATCTACCGCCGGGTCTGCGACGCCGGCTGATGGCGAAAGGGACGGTCAGGAAGAAGAGGATGGGAGTCGTTTTCTTAACAGTGGGAGCACCGACCACGTTGAGCACCGCCCTAACGACCAGGGACAGACTCCCCCACTTCCTCTTCGTCACCGGCCGACTGGCCGAGTTCGCGTTGCGGCAAGTGCTCGACGAACTGGCTCCACGTGCAGGATTTGTGCCCGAGATTGCCGTCTTGCCGATCTCGGTGGCCGCGCTGATGACTCCACCTTGGGTGGCTCGTCGTCTGGAGATCCCAGCCGGGATCGAGCCGCATCATCCTTCCCGGCCACTGTAGGGGCACCTTGACTCCTATTCTCGAAAATGCACGCGGAGCCTCGGTCGAGCTGGGCCCCGAGGATTTGCGCGACCTCCCTCGCCATTTCGGCCAGGCGACCGCAAGTAGCCAGGGCTATGGCGCCTACGACATCGAGATTCTGGCAGAAATCAACCACGTGCCGCGACTGCCGCGCGAGGTACTCATAAGCCAGGCCGAGAAGTTCGTTCGAGACGGAGCCGACATCATCGACCTGGGGTGCGACCCCGGCACACCCTGGAAGGGCATCGGCGATGCCGTCGAAGCGCTTCGCGAGCGAGGTTTCCGCGTGTCGATCGACAGTTTCGACATGGCCGAGGTCTCCCTGGCTGTGGCCGCCGGTGCAGAGCTGGTTCTGAGCGTGAACGCGACCAATCGTGAGCATTCCGTGGACTGGGGTGTTGAAGTGGTCGCGATTCCGGATCAGCCCGGCATGCTCGAGGGCCTGGAACAGACCGTCGACTTCCTGGTCGACCGGGGAGTTCGCTTTCGCATCGATCCCGTCCTTGAACCCATCGGATTTGGATTCGCGGCCTCACTAGGACGTTACCTCGAGGTCCGCCGCCGATATCCTGACGCGGCGATCATGATGGGCACTGGCAACCTGACCGAGTTGACCGACGTCGATTCGGCAGGAGTCAATACGCTGCTTGCGGGAATCTGCCAGGAGCTGGCGATCCGCAGCGTGCTGACGACCGCGGTGATCAACTGGGCCAGGTCGTCAATCCGGGAGCTTGATTTGGCCCGTCGATTGGTGCATCAAGCGGTTGTTCGCCGAACACTGCCCAAGCACATTGAATCGCGACTAATCATGCTGCGCGATGTGAAGGTCGAGCCGTTCGGTCTGGCTAACCTCATGGAGCTCCAGCGGCGAATCCGAGACCCGAACTGGAGGATCTTTGCCGAGAACGGCCTGATCTACGCTCTGAACAACAAAGAGTTGCTGAGCGACCCCGATCCTTTCGAACTGTTTGATCGGATGAAAGTCGCCGATCCGGCGCACGCGTTTTACGTCGGCTACGAGTTGATGAAGGCCAAAACCGCCTTGACGCTCGGCAAGAATTATCGCCAGGATCAAGCGCTACAGTGGGGCTTCCTGACCGAGCCCGAGGAAAGTCACCTGGAACGCCGCAAGATTCGCACCAGAGATCCAGCGAACAACCAGGTCGGCGAGCCAGGAAACGCAGAAGTCGAGAGCACGGACACCTTCATCGGCCTCGACGAAGAGAACGAGACCCGCGCGTGATTCTCGAAGGGATCCTGACAACGCTGAGCCCTGAAGGTCTGCTCAACATCGCACCCATGGGACCGAAGCTTGGTCCCGATCTGAGCATGAAGACTTTCGAGCTTCGTCCCTTTCGATCGACAACGACGTATCAAAACCTCGCGTCCAGAGGTGAAGGGGTCTTTCACGTGACCGATGACGTTCTGCTGCTGGCGCAAGCCGCGATAGGAGTACCCCTGGTCCCCGAGCCCAATCTGAGTCCGGCTCGCCTCGTCGCCGGCTCGATAATTGGGGACTCCTGTCGTTATTATGAATTCCGCGTCACGGATGTCGATTACCGCGCGGACCGCGTCCGGTTCACGGCCCTGACTCTTGCCGAGGGCCGACTACGAGACTTTCTGGGCTTCAACCGGCGCGGCATGCTGTGGTGGAGGCAGCCATTCTCGCCACCAGGACGGCGCGCTTGCCACCAGCCGAGATACTCGACGAGTTCGACCGGCTTGGGGTCATCGTCGCCAAGACCGGCGGCCATGTCGAGGCGACAGCATTCGGACTCTTGCATGAACACGTTCTCCAAGCATTCTCACGAATTGGATTCGACTCGACCGCAGCACGCTCATGAGGCAACTTTATATCCAAACTGCCAGCCGCCTTCACTTCGGTTTGCTGGGCTGGGGTCCGCAAGCGGCACGCCAGTTTGGAGGCATTGGGCTGATGATCGAGGCACCAGGGATCAAACTGCTCGCCGAGCCGGGGCCCAGCTGGAGCTTCGCCGGTCCTCTGGCTGACCGGGTTGAAGCTGCGCTCGCCACATCCAGGTGCAATGGACGAGACAGACGGCTTGTCCCGAAGTCGCGCCGGCGCGACTCCAGGTGATGACCGCGCCCGCGGATCATGTCGGCCTGGGTGTTGGAACCCAGCTCAGCCTGGCCGTCGTCAGGATGGTCATGAAACTGGCGGGTGATTTTGAGCCGTCGGTCGAGTCGCTGGCGGAGCTCTCGGGAAGGGGCCGGCGATCGGGGATCGGGCTGCACGGTTTTGTACATGGCGGGCTCATCGTGGACGGAGGCCGGCGCGACGAGGCCCACCCACCGCCGCTGGTCGCCAGGATTCCTTTCCCGGACGACTGGTCGATACTGATTGTGCAGCCGCCGGGCCCCCGGGGCAGGCATGGTCCAGATGAGCTCCAAGCCTTTAGTGATCTCCCCCCTCTGCCCAATCGTATCACTGAACGACTTTGCCGGCTGGTGCTCCTGGGAATCTTGCCGGCTGTCGTCGAGCACCGCGACCTTCCGGCTTTTGGAGCGGCGCTCGGAGAACTCCAGGCCCATATCGGCGCCGCCTTCGCTCCGGTGCAGGGAAGCGCTTACGCGACTGTCCAATCGGAAAGCATCATCACCGACCTTGGCCGACTCGGCTTGCATGGCGCCGGGCAAAGTTCTTGGGGCCCGACGCTTTACGCGTTCGGAGTAGGTTCCGAGTCCGAGCGAGACGTGGTGGCTTCCCGCCTGCGCGAGCGGTACGGTCTTTATCCCTCGGCCGTGACCTGGACCAAGGCTGCCAATCAGGGCGCGGTGCTGGCCCCCACCCATGTGGGAGCAGGCTGATGACTGTGTCTGGGATGGCTTGGCGCCCCTCGAGATTCATGGCATAAACGCGGTACGTGTCGAGCTTATCAATTCCATGAACCGAGGGGGATCCTGGCGTTTGCGTTGTCGCGCGGCCGCGGAGAGCCGAACGGGGACGACGGCAACAGCGCCTCTCAGGGGGACGCGCCTTTTCTAATGGTCGCATTTGTCTGAGGAGATAGGTCATGCCCCGGCGGGCCTTGCAGGGTCTTATCACGGTTGGGTGCGCGGTGCTGTTGGCCGGCTGTGGCGATGGCGGCAACGCCCGCCTGTCGGTGCCGGGGCCCGGGGCCTCGAGCAAGCATGTCCATCTGGTCGGTTTTGACGCCAGCGAGCCGGTCGTCGCCGGACTGCGGCGAGGATTGATCGAGGGCGTTGTTTTGCAGAATCCGTTCAAGATGGGCGAGCTCGGCGTCAAGACGCTGGTTGAATATCTCGAGAAGCGGCCGGTCGAAAGAAGGATCTCGACCGGAGGAGCCCTGGCCACGCCAGAGAACATGAACACGCCAGAAATACAGTTACTACTATCTGCGCCCAGGGCCGAACACGTCAGTGGTAGCCTCTCGGGAGCGAAATCGAGGAAATGGCGAGTGATGATCATTCCCAAGGAGACCACCCAAGAGTTCTGGATGACGATTCACGCAGGAGCCTTGAAGGCGGAGAAGGAACTGGGAAATGTGGAGGTCGTCTGGCAGGGTCCGCGGAAGGAGGACGACCGAGTACAGCAAATTCAGCTTGTGCAGAGCGCCGTGGCTGCTGGAGTCGACGGGCTTGTGCTGGCGCCGGTCGACCCTCGAGCGCTGGTGTTACCCGTGGAGACGGCGGTTGCCAAGGGAATCCCTGTTGTCGTGATCGACTCGGGGCTGGAATCGACGAAACCAGTGAGCTACATTTCGACTGACAATTATCAAGGCGGAGTACTCGCCGCCCTTCGGATGGGCAAGCTCCTCGGTGGAGAGGGCAAGGTGATTCTCTTGCGGTACTCGGTGGGGTCGGAGAGCACTGAGAAACGTGAGACGGGGTTCACCGACACACTTTCCAGCGAGTTTCCCAAGATCACGCTCTTGACTGAGTCGGAATACGCCGGGACCACATTCGATGAGGCGCAGCAAACGTCTCGGAATCTAGTGACGCGGTACCACGGACAGTTCGACGGCGTCTTCTGCCCCAACGAGACAAGTACGTTGGCAATGATGAGAGTCCTCGAAGAAGCCGGGTTGCTCTCGGGGCCGAACTGAGCAGCCTCCACACATAAGACTACCTGCCTCCCCCGCGGTCACTCGCCTCTGCCCAAGCACAAGTGGCTGCCCGACCGGCTCGGCCAGCAGTTTGCAATGAACTTGCCCATTTCCGGTCGCGCGATGATTGACAAGGCTCGGCACGTCTCAGAGAGTGATAACGCTAGAGACCACCCGTGTGAGGAGCCAGTCAATGCCGTCTGGGATCGTGTTCGCGGCCGGAAATGCGCCATTGATCTCCATCCATTCCCTGGACATCGTCATCATCGCGATCTATTTCGCGGTGGTGCTTGGGATCGGGATCTACTTAAAGAAGTATGTTAGCACAGGCGAAGACTTCTTCATGGCGGGGCGCAAGATGACCGCCTGGATAGCCGGACTGAGCTTCATTTCAGCGAATCTTAGCTCGCTGGAGACGATGGGCTGGTCGGCAATGGCCTATCAGTACGGGATGCTTGGGGCCCATGCCTACCTGATTGGGGCCATTCCCGCCATTCTCTTCCTGGCGATCGTGATGATGCCTTTCTATTATATCTGCAAAACTCACTCTGTTCCGGGCTACCTCAAGCTGCGTTTCGGCACCAGCAGCAGCGCCCTGGCGGGGACCTCGTTCGCAATCCTGACGGTGTTGGTCAGCGGCGCCAGCATGTTCGCGATGGCCAAAATCCTTCACCTGCTGCTGGGATGGAACATGGACGCGAGCATCTGGGTGGCCTCGCTCACGGTTGCGGTGTATGTGACGCTGGGTGGGCTGATCTCAGCCGTGTTCAACGAGGTTCTGCAGTACTTCCTGATCTGGTTCGGGTCGCTCTTGATCCCGATCCTGGGCCTCATTGACGCTGGCGGCTGGGACGGCATGCTGGAGCGAATCCGCCACAATGTGCCAGTGATCCACCCGTCCGTCGGCAACGCCAACTTCACGAGCCTCTGGCGGAACCTGGGATCTTTCGATACCAACCCTATGGGCATCGACTGGTTCGGTATGGTCTTCGGCCTCGGACTGGCGGTGAGCTTCGGCTACTGGTGCACCGACTTCCTGCAGGTCCAGCGCGTCATCGTGGCCAAGGATCTGCGCGCCGCTCAGAACGGCACTATCATAGGCGCGGTGCTGAAGATGCTGGTTCCGATCATCGTCACGATCCCGGGCCTCCTGGGCCTCGCCGTGCTGCGCACCACCGATGGTTCACCGCTAGTTCTGGTCCCGGAGAGCGACCCTCGGGCGAACATCACACACCACACGTTCAATGACGTCTTGCCTCTGCTCATGGGAAAGTACCTGGGACCGGGGCTGCTTGGCCTCGGGGTGACGGCCATGATCGCCGGCTTCATGTCGGGGATGGCCGGGAACGTCAGCGCGTTCGCCACCGTCTGGACCTACGACGTCTACCAGACCCTCCTGAATCGCAATGCCAGCGACAGTCACTACCTGAAGATGGGACGTTGGTGCTCGCTTCTGGGTGTGCTCATGTCAATCGGCACTGCCTATGCACTTTTTTATTTTTCAAATATCCTCGAGTTCTTACAGGTGCTCATTTTCTTCTTCATTGTGCCGCTCTTCGGGGTCGTGATTGCGGGGATGTTATGGAAGAGGGCTACGCCCTCGGGGGCCTTCGTCGGGTTCCTCTCTGCCATCGTGCTGTCAATCAGCATGTGGACATATGTTCATACATTCCCAGAGGGTTATAGACCGAAGCCCCGGGCGGTTCTGGCTCCTGGAGCTGTCGCACGTGTCGAAAAGACGAGCGGCGAGGGGCAGACAATCTCCAGGGTGATCGTCGAAAAGGGGACCATCCGCACGACCAACATCCCGATCGCCGAGGGCGGCAAGCCCGCGGTCACGCACGAGTCGATGACGATTTCGCAAGAGGCAACCTTGCCGCCGAGTGTTGAGCAGCAGGGATCGAACGCGACTGTCGGGCTTCTGGCCCCAGACGTGATCCTTGCCGGCTCGAACCAGCCAGACAAGTTCGGGGTCGAGGGAGTTCCCGTCGTTCTTCTGCCGGGAGTCAGAGTGGAAGCCACCGAAGTGCAGCAGACTTTCAACCCCGCGGAATTCAACCCGGCGCACACGAAGTACATCGCGCGCTCTGAAAAAGCCAAACCGATGGCCGTCAACATGTACAGTGCATTCTGGACGCTCATCGTCTGTGTTACGGTATTGATCGGCGTCAGTCTGTTCACTGAGCCGAAACCCGACAGCGAGCTGCACAATTTGGTCATGGGCCTGACGCCGCTGCCGGATGACGGGCCTGTTCCGTGGTACAAGCATCCCTACCTCTGGGCCATCTTGGTCGGAGGAGTTTTGATCGGAATCAACATAGTCTTTTGGTGAAATTGCGACCATGCTTGACGAGCATCAAATCCCTATCTGGTTCTTCATTGGCGCCCTGCTGCTCACCTACGGGGTTTTGATCTCCGGGGCCGGTCTCTACGCCCTGGTGGCCCCACCTCCGGAAGAATCAAGGATCGCCCTTTACCACCTGCATTCCGATATCTGGTGGGGCGCGGTCATGTCGCTCGTGGGACTGTTCTACTGTACCCGTTATAACCCGTTTAGCAAAACCCGATGAAGACTTCATATCGTGCAACGCGTCGTCGGAATTGTATCGAATCTCATGTTTCGTGTTCTTCGCGTTTGCTATGGCATGCCCGCTGAGTGAATACTGATCGGCTCTCTGATCATCTATGTATCGATCCCTGTTAATCCACGTGTGGGCATGCATTGTGCCAACGAAGAAGTCGTTACAGCAGCATCACTTTCGCTGCGGTTTGAGGCCTGCGAGTACCAGTGAACAAATCGATCAATGCTGGACCTAGGGAAAGTACTGTTCCATAGGCCAATAAAGGTCACCAAGGATGTCGATCGAATGAATTGGTCGACTGCCGGAAGCTTGGATTCGTGACCCAATTCATCGTCTGGCTCATTTTGAGCTGACTCCCGCCAGTCCTTCCTAAGCCGAGACCGTCATTGACTCCAGGATCTTGCGGCTCTGCAAAGCTTCGATTGACATGGTTTTTGCACCCCCATACTATGCCAGCCTCTGGAGGTGCCTTGGACTCAAGAGCCGGTGCCGGTCGAATGTCTTAAGAAGTCTCAAATCAACTACTTACGGCGTTACTTGAGTGACTTTTGCGCGGTAACAGAAAAATCCTCATCAGTCATTCAGGTGGACAATGTCGGGGATGCCACCACCATTCGTCGCAAGGTGAAGCGTAGAAACCAGCCGATAGCTGTAATCAGTCATTGAGCGAGCCGGTAACGGCTTACGAATGTGCTGCCTCGCCCACTCGCACAAGGAAGCACCTGCGCGAATGTCCAGCCTGACTCAACGAAAGCCACGGCGCCGCACTCTAGTCCGCCGGTATTCCTCCGCCCGGCGGACCGCATACTCGCTACATCCGAACGATTCCGAGTGCACGAACGGACAGAAGATCGCTTCCAACTTTGCTTTCTTGAGCCTGGCGGAGCTAGTCTGCCGAGCCACGTCTGTCTTCGTAACCATTTCTCTGATGAAACGATTGGGAGTAGTCGGTTACGGGCGGATCGAATTTGCGTTTAACATCGTGTTCTGGCTCGTGCTTCTTGTCCGTGACAGCAGCGACGTGATTGTTTCGCGCGAACTGTCACGTCATCCGCGCTTGATCAAACCCCTGGTGGATCGCATGCTGGCTCTGAAGGGTCTCTTTTCACTGGCCCTTTTCTCCGGACTGACGTTGGTCGGCACCCTGACGCTACGAGAGACCACCGACTGGTGGGTATTGTGTCTCTACGGACTGATGCTCTTCACTACTGCGAGCGGCCTTGATTTCGTTTACCGTGGCACAGAGTCGATGGGTTTACTGGCGATTTCGCTTTCCCTACGCACTTTCATCTATGCCGCCGGCGTACTTGTGAGCGTTGGGGATGCCCGACAAATCGTCTGGGTGCCGATCTGGCTGGCTTTTGGCGAGGCCAGCGGCATCGCGCTAGTCTGGTTGCATTACTTGCGGAATTATCGCGCACCCCGACCCCGGCTGGGGTTTCGTGTCCTATCCATTATCATGCAGCGGGGTCGCACTGTCTGTGTGATCCAGCTTTCGCAGGCGGTGATCAGCACGGCCGACCTGATGGTCGTGGTGCTCTTGAGCTCTTGGTGGGATGCTGGCCGGTACGCAGCGCCGCACCGCATGGTCACCGCTTTACTCACCTTCGGGTTGATCTTTCAGCAGGCCGCGTTTCCCACGCTCTCTCGGCTTTGGAGGCAGACAGCACCGGCGGGACGGGAAGCACTCAACGCGCTGGTGGAAGTTCTGATGACAGCCCTTTTGCCGATCGCGATTGGGACGACCGTCCTGGCCGAGCCTCTGGTCCAGCTGCTCCCGGAGGACTACGCCGGCGCGGGTCTCTTGCTGGCCCTCGGCATTTGGTGCGCCCCCCTGTTGATCCTGGCTTTCCTGTACCAGACCACCTTGATTGCGCTCAATCGAGAGACAGTGGGTGTCCGCTCGCTGGTTCTGGCAGCCCTCGGCATCGGTCCGCTGGTCGCGATCTTACGAGTCTATTTCGGGCTACCCGGAGCGGCTACTGGCGTGATCTTGTTGGGTTTGGCACTGGTGGTTGCGGGGTACGCGAGCCTGGCCCGAGAAGGGCGGCACCCGGCGTTGCACCATCACCTGGTAAGGCCGCTGGCGGCATCGCTCGTCATGGTGCCCGTCTGTCTGACCTTGAAACACTGGCATGTGTTACTCGCGGTCTTGGGCGGAGCCGTCACTTATGTTTTGGTATTGCTGAGCCTGGGCGGATTGCATCGCACGAGATTATGGAGATCAGCATTGCATGCGACGCCGGTCGCCACGGCCGCCTGCGTTGCCTCAATCAGCCAGCTGGATTAGCAGGCTCGACGCGCTACGCGACAGGAGGTCGCCGATGAAGTTTTGCATGGTCACCACATTCTTTGGCGCTCACAGCTTTGGCGGTGACGCGGCCTATGTCGAGCGTCTCAGCCAGGCTCTCTGTCGTCGCGGACACGAAGTGCATGTTTACTATTGTGTTGATGCCTTCAACGCAGTGCGCGGCAATCACCCTCTGAGAAAGTACACACCAGCCCCTGGCCTGCATGTTCATCCGTTGGAAAGTGGCTATGGAATCCTCTCGCCGCTGGCTACCCAGACGACAGGGCTGCCCTTGTTCAAGTCTCGTGCCTTGCGGGAAATTCTGGATAGTGCCGACACGGACGTCGTGCACTTTCACAATATCTCGCTCGTCGGGGGCCCGGGCGTCCTTGGTCTGGGTACCAATCGGCGGGCCGTCCGGATCATGACGGCGCACGAGCACTGGCTCTTCTGCTCGATGCATTTGCTTTGGAAGTACGATCGCAAGCCCTGCGACGGCCCGAATTGCGTTCGCTGCACCTTGGCGGGACGACGTCCTCCTCAAGCCTGGCGTTATTCAGGGGCCATCGAGCGTGGGTTGCGGCATCTCGACGGGCTCATCTTCCCCAGCCGTCATGCCCTCGAGGAACACAGGCGGCGCGGAGTCGGCAATGGAATTCCCCTGATTCATCTGCCATATTTCCTTCCCGACGATTGGTCCCTGGGCATCGAGGACGAAGAGCCAGAAGAGCGCGGCCGGCCCTATCTGGCAGCGGCGGGTCGGCTGGTCGCGATGAAAGGGTTCCAGCGCTTGATACCCATGATGCGCTACTTGCCGGAGGCTGACCTGCGGATCGCGGCGCCGGCCCTTACGAGCCGGTCCTGCGCGACCTGGCCGCCGGCCTGCCCAACGTGTCCTTCGAGGGCTTGCTGGGTGGCGCCTGCTTGGCTCGGCTCTTTCGGGGAGCCCGGGCCGTCGTGGTTCCCTCGCTCTTTCCGGAGACGTTTGGTTACGTCGTACTGGAGTCGTTCGCGGTCGGTACTCCCGTCGTCGTGCACGAGCAGGGAGGGGCCCTTCAGGAAACGGGTGTCTTGAGCGGTGGGGGGCTGGGCTACCGTAGCGACGGTGAGCTGCTTCTGGCCCTGCGCAGGATGATACACGACGATGAGCTTCGAGCCGAGCTGGCTGCCCGCGGCTTTTCCCAGCGCATCGGCGAATGGTCAGAGACGGAACATGTGCACAAGTACTTTGAACTGATCGGCCGCTACCGCGAGGCCCGGGGTATCCGGCCAGTGTACCGGCCCCATCAAGCGGGAACGGCCGTGGCCGAACCAATGCCCCCGCTGGCCGGCGCCAGGAGACCGCAAGATTGATGCGGCGGATCGGCGGCGGACTTGTTCCCTTGGCTGTCCTGATGGTTCTGGGCATGGGATGCTTCGCGCGGCTGGTAGCCGAGCCCTCGGCGCTAATCGCCGATGGCCAACGTCCCAGCATCGACTTCGCCAACCACGGTGATGCCCGTCCGCTCGGTAACGATGCCACGTTTGTGTTCCTTCCTCATCATCTGTACGTGGCGAAAGTCCTGGCCGAGTTCGGTCACCTGCCTGCCTGGGATTGCACGGGTTTCGGTGGCAGGCCGATCATCGGCAACCCGCAAAGCGGTATCTTCTATCCTCCGGTTTGGGTTGCTTGGTTTTTTTGCTATCCTGCGACGCTGGGGTGGCTGACGGTCGGGCACCTGCTCTGGGGTGGCCTTGGGCTCTATGTGTTGGCGCGTAGTGAAGGATTGAGCCGATGGCCGGCCACGGTCGCCGCTGGTGTCTTTCAGGCCTCACCGTACCTGTTAGCCCAGACGTTCGAAGGGCATTATCCGCACGTCTGGGCTGCATGCTGGTTTCCCTGGGCGTTCTGGGCCCGTGCCCAGCAACGCAGCGGCCACATTCGCGGCATTCTCGCCATGCCCGTGATCCTGGCAATGACCTACCTGACTGGACACCCACAAGAGTGGTTATTGCTAGTGATCGCGCTTTCGGTCTGGATGAGCGCCGATGTGTTCGCTCTGGTGGTCAGCGGCAAGAAAGGGGGGCTTGCCGCGGCGACCCTCCTGTGTTGGTTGATTGTACTTGGAGTTGGCTTAGGCCTGGTGGCGATCGAGCTCATACCGGCACGCGAGCTTCTTCCCTGGGTCCAGAAAAGCTCTCAGCAGGACGCAATTTCGGTGGCACCTCGGAATTACCAATTACACCTGGTCAACGGCCTACAACTCCTCTCCGAGCAAGCATTGGGAGGACCCGCCGATTACCTCGGGGACGATAACTTCTGGGAGTCGATGCTTTCGTTCGGTCTGGTCCCCTTGGTATTGATCGTGGTCGCGGCGGTGTCATCGTGCCACCGGTCTCGTGTCTGGTGCTGGACCATCCTGGTAGTGCTTTCTGTCTGGTTTGCCGCGGGTCGTCAACTCGGGCTGTACAATCTGCTGTATCGGGCGCTGCCGGGACTGAGCTGGTTTCGGGTTCCGGCACGTTCCCTGTTCCTGACGTCCCTCGGCGCGGCGATGCTCGCCGGGTACGGGCTCGAAACACTGCGCGATAGATTGCGCGAGCCAGCACGATGGAGACGATTCGCTGTTCGGTCAGCTTTGATTACCGGCATGGTCCTCGGATTCTTGCTCATGTGCAAGCAGATTGGGCTACTTGGCCTTGCTGGTACAAGCGCCCTGAGCCCTTCAGAAATCAGAGCGATCCAGGGAGGACCGCAATGGTCGGGGTCAACGGCCCTAGTGCCTGCACGGTATGTTCAGGACGTCTGGCGTGCTTGCCAGGCCACCGACCGAATCCTGCACGACTTTCCGTTCTGGATCGCGGTCGCGGCTCTGGGGAGCGTGGTGGTCGCGGGATGCCTGGGCAACTCGCGTGCGGGCCGAGCCTGGACTGCTGATCTTGTCGGATTGCTGGCGCTGGGCGAGCTGGCATGGCATGGTTTCGCCCTGATCCAAGTGGCCCCTGCGGAGCTCTTTTTCCATCCTGATCCTGTCAGCGAGAGCCTGATCTTGACGAACCCTCACTGGCGCGCTGGAGATCCTTTGAGGATTCGCGCTCGTGATAGTTTTTTTCTCGATCTGCAGGCGGTCCGATATGGCATCGAAAAGACCAACATCAATGATGTTTTCCAGCTCCAGCATGCCGCCTCGCTGTATGAGACCCTTTATCCGGTCGCGACCCGTGCACAAGAACCGATTGAGACACCGATGTCTCCGGCAGTCGAGGATTTCCGGCGGCAAGTTCGTCAGGGTGTGTTCGACCGCATGGGCGTTTCTTCACTCGTTTCGGACCGCATAGAGCCCGACCCTCCCTGGCCGGTCCTGTTGCAGGGTCAGTCTGGTACGAGAAGCTACGTGATCCAGCGAAACCCGTCCGCTCTACCTCGGGCCTATGTGGTTCCCCATGCCGAGATCGTTCAGGACGACCCCGCCATGATCCTGTCGCGATTCCGATCGGCTGATCCACGGTTAGCCGTGCTCATGAGCCACGACCCCTTGGCCGGTGTGCCGTTGGATCGTCGGCAACACTTCATACCGGTCACCTGGCTGTCCCACGACCCGGACCACCCCATGATTGAAGTTACCACCGATGCCCCTGGGCTGCTGGTCATTGCCGACACCTGGCTTCCTGGGTGGTCGGCACCGCGTCGACGGCAGACAGGCGCCGATCTATCCGTGGCAACCTGCCCAGCGCGTCATTCCTCTTGAACAACCTGGGCGACACACGATCATCCTTCGATACAGTCCACCAGGTTTGGTGCGGGGCGGTTTCGTCACCGCAATGTCTGGGCTAGTGTGGGCGGCGGTCGGTGCGATCGTGGTCATGAAGCAACACAGGTCTGGAATCGGCAAGACCGGTTAGTTCTGCGCGGTCTTCATGCATCCAGCGGCAGCTTCGAATCGCTTCGATTGTTCAGCGCTGCGGTTGCGGATCCGGGGACGGGCGCATAGTCTAGAAGGTATACCCGCATTCGAACGGTAAGTCTGGTTTCGAGACACCCAGACGAGACAGGGGTTCGAATGATTGTTGCCAGCGATTGACCCGGCTCGGTTCCTCCTCGTCGATGAACCTGGCGCAACCACGCGAGACCCGCTCTAATCGCCGCAGGAAAGACTCTCGTGTCAGCGCGATTCTTGCTTGGAGTCTTCGACTCGGTCTATGTGATCGCACTGACTGCATGGGTGGGAAGCATTCTCTTTTTTTCCTTTGCGGTGGCGCCGATCATCTTCACGGTGCTTGGTTCCGAGAACGGGGGCAAGTTCGTCCGCGCCCTCTTTCCGACCTACTTTGCTTGGGGATCGATCTCGGGGTCGATCGCCTTGCCCGCTTTCGTGGCTGTGCCGCTCTGTTTTCCGGAATATCGAGGGGGAGCCGTCGCGATCCAATCAATGCTGATCCTGGCCGGCACGTTGATCATGCTCTATATGGGCAACTCGCTGACCCCGGCAATCAATGCCGCGCGGGATGCCGGCGTCCTTGGCCACGAACGATTCACGAAGCTCCACAGGCGGTCGGTTCGACTCAATGGCCTCGTGCTGGTGATAGGGATCGGCCTTCTCATCGGGTTTGCGAATCGGCCGGCTCCACAAACCTCGGGGATCACAGAGCTCAGTCCGAGCGAGCTTGGCCGTTACGACACCCAGCTCAACGAGGTTATCGAGCAAGTGGAGCTGAAGCATGGCTTTCGTGCAGGCAGGCAGCACCAGGCTGGCTTGAGCCTGAAAACGGACCCGAGTGTTGATCCCGCGATGATCAAGGAAATCGAATCTTATTACGAGCAGAAGAACCTTCGCGACCAGTCCCGGAACCCCGAAGCCAGCTCGCTGGACAGAGGTCTCTCCGAGCGGCCGCGCCCGAATCAAGGAAGCCCCGCGCCGAAAGCGAAGTCTGGCAGCCAACAGGGCAAATGACGTAAACTCGGGTATTGCATCGTTTCGGCACCGGCCGCACGGGTCGCCATGCAAATGCATGGTCTTACAAGTCTCCGGACACGTTTACGATGGCGACGGATCCCGAGACGCACGAGCCTGGGGGCCAGTTTGAAATCGTCCGGCGCGTTCGTTCGGATCGACTTCTGACGGCGCTCTGCCCCTTTCGGCGTCTGGTCGTCGTCTCCCACGTCAATCCTGATCCTGACTCGCTTGCGAGTATGCTGGGCCTGAAGGCCCTTATTCAGTCATGCCAGCCGGGAAAAACAATCACCTTGACGGTAGACGGGATGATTGCCCGTGCCGAGAATCGGGCCATGGTGGAATTGATACCAATCCCACTAGTACCGGTCGAAACGGCAAGCGTGGATTCCGAGACCGGGGTGATCATGGTGGACAGCCAGCCTTACACCGGCAGGCGGTTCAGCGAGGAATTGACTCCTCAGGTCGTGATCGACCACCATGAGACGCCGGGTGATCTGCATGGGGTGATGTTTCAGGACATTCGAGATCACCTGGGTGCGACGAGCACCATGGTGACAGGATACCTGATCGAGCAAAAGGTAATGGTTTCACCGGAACTGGCAACCGCCTTGCTTTATGGAATCGAATCGGAGACGACGGGATATCCTCGGGAAGCGAGCACCCTGGACGACGGAGCGCTCGTCTGGCTTTTTCCTCGAGCCGACAAGGACCTGCTGGCCAGGATTTGCAATCCGAAACTGCCTCAAAGCCATTTCGCCACCTTTCAGAATGCGCTGAACAATGCGTTCCTGTATCGCGACCTGATCATGAGTTGGTGTGGAGAGGTTTCTCAACCCGATATCATCGCTGAGATTGCCGACTTCTTTGTTCGCTTCGATCTGGTCAACTGGCGCTGGCGATGGGGCTGTTCGAAGGTGGAATCAAGCTCTCGCTACGTGCAGGCGGGTTGGGCGGCCGCGCCGGCGAAGTCCTGCGTCAGGTTGTCAGCGGTATGGGGACCGCTGGCGGCCACGACAAGCGGGCAGGCGGCATGATCGCTCTGGCCGATCAAGACTCGGCGACCGTCGACCCGCTGTTGAGGGTTGTACGCCTTCGCCTGCTCGACCAGCTCCACATCGAAGAACACCAGGGACGGCGGCTCCTGCAAGGCGGTTCGGTGATCCAGGCTCCTTGAGTTCGTCGGGTTACTCGCCTGTTTTCAAAACACTCATTGCGGCCATTTCGAACTCATGCCTGCGACCAGCACATGAGGTTTGGATGCGCAAAGAGAAAGACACCCTCGAATTTCGCTCATTCAAGCAAACATTCGGTCTCGCAACTGGGAGCTGAAAGTCCGTCTCTTTTGCGGTATCCCAACCGCGATGGCATTGGAAATCCAATCGCCAGTAAGGGAAAAGTCCACGAACACTTTGGGGGTTAGAGCCGCGATCTTCACAAGGGACCAAGCCCAACTACTTGTCGCGAAAAGTTGCAATAAGTGACGGTATAAACGCCGATAAAATCGATAAATCACGCATTCCAGCGATCTGCCTGAATTCGTCGAGTTAGCGGTGGATTCTTGCCTTCAAGGTTATTATATTCATGGCTCCGGCCTCCCCTGACTGTTGAAAACGACTTAATCAAAATCAGAAAACGTTTGATCGATGTCGGAGATCGCTTCGATCGATTGTCCATGCCACGGAGCTTGAACCAAGTGTAGAGTGCGTCTCAACCGGCGGAAGTGGACTCTAGCGATGCCACGTGCCACGAAAACAGGTTACACGCTGATCGAGCTGCTGGTGGTCATCTTTATCATCGCCGTGCTGCTGGCGCTCTTGCTGCCCGCGGTGCAGTACCGCGCGAGAAGCCTGCCCGGCGTATACAGTGCACCAACAATCTCAAGCAACTCGGGCTTGCTCTTAACAGTACGAGACCAGCTGGGGAGTGTTTCCGGCTTCGATGTACCTCGCGGGCTCGGGCACCAATCCTCCAAACTGGATAGGCGGCTGGAGCGTGTACGGTCGGATACTTCCATTCCTGGAACAGAATCCACTCTGGAATGCTATCAATTTCGCTTCATTTCAATATGCTCCCGCTAACACGACCATTACGGGGTCAGTCGATCGCCGCTTTCGTTTGCCCGAGTGAAGTCAGCCCGCAATCATATATTATCCTATGAACGGTATTAATGAGGCGGTGACCACTTATGGATGGAACATGGGTGATTGGTATGTTTGGGGCGGTTTTCGCAACGTACCGAACCGAGCGGCATTTGGACCGAACCTGAGCCGGTCTACCGCCTCTTTCCTAGACGGGTTAAGTTCCACGGTGATGGCGTCCAAGGTTCGTAGCCACCAGTCCGAGCAAGTCAACTGCGCCGGGTTGTCATCTGTTGATCACTCCCGGAGGCCCGCCGCCCAATTGGGGACCGGCCACCGTGGTCCCCAATCGGGCGGCGGGAGGCGATTGCACTCTATCGAACGCGGGTCACACATCATGGGCAGATGGGTAGCGTCAACCAGAGCGGCATCACCACGGCATTGGACCCCTAATACAGTCGATCTCGATGTGGTCGGTACTCCGGAAATCAGCGGAGGCCCAACTTACGCCGCCATCACCAGTCGCAGCTATCACCCCGGCGGGGTGAACGCCTTGTTCGGCGATGGCAGTGTCCATTTCATTAAGGAAACAATCAATCTCAACAGCCTGGCGCGCCTCTGGGTACAGTAAACAGTGGGGAAATCATCAGCGCCGCACCAGTACTTGAGGAAAACGCCCGCCTCCAAGCTCACTCGTTAGGGTGCATCGCCCAGGCCAGGAGCCCTCTTCTCGCCCCCCGACGTTGCGATCGATAGTCATGTCACCTAAGCTTCACTTGCCGGGTCCATTTTCAGCCTGTAAAGTGAAGCGAGTTCGCATCGCGGAACTTAAGCACTCCGAGCCACTGCAACCAACCCTCTATAATCGGGGGATCGACTGCCGATGTATCCATCCCTCGATGCCCAGACTCTGGAGGTCTTCCTGCTGGGGTTGGTTGACTATCAGGAGGTCCTTTCGCTTCAGCGGCGGATCGTCTACGAACTGGGCGATGGAGGCCCTGCCTCCCTGTTGCTGTGTGAGCACCCGCCGACCATCAGCGTGGGCCGAGCGGGAAGCCGGGCTCACATGTGGCGCTCGACGACGATGGTCTACGGGCGCTGGGAATCCACACTCACTGGGTCAACCGCGGCGGGGGCTGTATCTCTTCATCTCCCGGGTCAACTTGCGGCCTATCCGGTCGTGCCGTTGCAAGACTCTGGTTTGACGCTTGCGGGTTACCTGGAAGGGCTCCATCATGCAATCGTCGGAGTCCTCGACGAATTGACCTGTCCGGCTCGGTAAGACCGACCTTCCGGAGTGTTCCTTGGTCAGGCGCGTGTGGCCTCTGTCGGAGTGGCCGTCAACCGCTGGATTGCTTATCATGGGTTGACCATTAATGTGGGGCCTTTTCTCGATCTGTTTGACCTGCTTGAGGAACCCGGCATCGAGTCGGCCTGGTTGAGACAAACGTCGATGGAGTCTCGTCGCCAGCGTTGTATTCCCATGCCCAGGGTCCGCGAGTCGCTGATCCGTCACCTGGAACGAGTTCTCGGGGTCGAAAGGCACCATGTCTATACTGGCCACCCCCTGATTCGCCGCAAGGTTCTGTCGCATGTCTACGCTCCCACCCCTGGATGACGCTGCCGGTCTACCTATCTTGCCCAGCACCACCGAAGGCCATGACATGTGGCAGCCTGAGAGCCGCTCGAGGCGCTTGCCGCCATGGCTGAAACGGCCGATTCCAGCTTCCACCGGCAACTACTTCACCAAGAGTCTCATCGCCGAGCTGGGTCTCCAGACCATCTGCGAGAGTGCCCGCTGTCCCAACCGATCCGAATGTTGGACGCGTCGGACGGCCACTTTTATGATCCTTGGCGAAACATGCACTCGTCCTTGCGGATTCTGTGCCGTCAAGCGGGGAAAGCCCGAGTCCGTGGCGGCTGATGAGCCGGAGCGCCTGGCCGAGGCATGCCGCCGACTTGGGCTCCAGCACGTAGTGATCACCTCGGTCACGCGCGACGATCTGGCAGATGAAGGAGCCGAGCATTTCCGCCGTTGCATCCTGGCCGTGCGGCAGCAAACCGGTGCAACTCATCGAGGTTCTCACTCCCGACTTCAGCGGCCGCACCGATTGCGTCGATCAGATCCTGTCGGCCCAGCCCGATGTGTTCAATCACAACATCGAGACCGTCGCCCGACTCCAGCAGCACGTCCGCCGCAAGAGCCAGTATCAAGTCAGCTTGAAAGTGCTCCACCACGTGAAGGCCACCAGCAAGACGACTCGAACCAAGAGTGGATTGATGGTGGGCCTCGGAGAGACTACGGAGGAAGTAGTGGAAACCATGGCCGACCTGCGTCGATCGGGTGCGACTTCCTGACGCTGGGGCAGTACCTGCAGCCCTCGACTCGCCACCTTCCAGTCGCGCGGTTTCTGCCTCCCCAAGAATTCATCGAGCTGGGGAGGCTCGCCCGCTGCCTCGGATTCTCGGGAGTTTCCAGCGGACCCTTCGTTCGCTCCAGTTACCATGCCGATGAGATGGCACGGAGCCCGAATCGTCGGGACCCCGAACAGTCCTCCGACACCGGTGAATTCCACCGACCGGTGCATGAGTCAATGCACATTCCCGCGCGCACGATGAATGACGCAGGCGAGCCGAGGTCGAGCTGTGCCACGCGTGGCTGCAGTTTCTGGCACTTGCCCCTTGGAGGTGCTGTTGAGAGAATCCATGTGGAGCTTCCGTGAACCCGAACGAGGTCACCTGCGTCCAGGAGTCAAGGTGTTGGGTGTTGGAAGGCGATCCATCGTGCCGCGCTTTGGCTCTCGGTGGTTCAGATTGAAACTACGGCCGAGATCAGAAGTCGTTCTGCGGGACAAGGACCAATCAGGCAAAGGTTGATCGGGCATGCCAGAGACGTTGTTTCAGAAAGTATGGAAGTCGCCATGTGGTGGCATCGACCGAAGAGGCAACGCTGCTTTATATCGATCGCCACCTCATTCATGAGGTGACGAGCGCCCAGGCTTTTGAAGGATTGCGACTGGCGGGCCGGCGTGTTCGTCGCCCCGATCTGACGTTCGCGACTCTTGACCACAATGTTCCGACGGAAAACCAGCTCGACATTCGCGACCCGCTTTCGCGCCGCCAGGTGGAAACTCTGCGGACAAACTGCCGCGAGTTTGGAATCACGCTCTATGACATCAAAAGCGGCCGCCAGGGCATCGTCCATGTGATCGGTCCCGAGCTGGGGCTCACGCTTCCCGGAATGACCATCGTTTGCGGCGACAGCCACACCAGTACCCACGGGGCATTCGGCGCCCTGGCTTTCGGGATTGGCACGAGCGAGGTTGAGCACGTGCTGGCGACGCAGACCTTGTGGCAAGGGGCGCGGCCCGCTGTCGCTGGGAATCCAGGTCACGGGCCGGCTTCCTCCCGGGCTTGAACCTAAGGACATCATCCTGGCCGTGATCCGAGCCATCGGCACAGGCGGGGGCGTGGGGCACGTCATCGAGTACCACGGCCCGGCGATCTCGGCACTGTCCATGGAAGGGCGAATGACAGTCTGCAACATGTCGATCGAGGCGGGCGCCGCGCGCGGGTTGATCGCACCCGACGAGGTGACAATCGAATACATAACAAGCGGCGATCGACCGTTCGCACCAAGGGGACGCGACCTGGAAGCCGCCCTCGCCGACTGGAAAACCCTGAAAACCGAGGACTTCTCGGCGTTTGATACTCATGTAAAATCAACGCCTCTGCCCTCGTTCCGCAGGTTACCTGGGGCACCAATCCGAGCATGACGGTTGATGTGACCGGCCGGTTCCCGACCTGCGGAGATCGCCGCGCCGGCTCGTGAGGAAGCCATCCAGGGCCCTGGAATACATGGGCTTGAAACCTGGAACACCGATCGGCGAGATCGCTGTGGACACCGTCTTCATCGGTTCGTGCACCAACGGGCGAATCGAGGACCTGCGGTCGGCGGCACGGGTCTTCAAGGGACGGAGGGTCGCTCCAGGGAGTTCGCGGCCCTGATCGTTCCCGGCAGCGAGCAAGTTCGGCATCAGGCCGAGCTTGAAGGTCTCGACCGGATCTTCGCCGAGGCCGGCGCAGAGTGGCGGGAGGCGGGCTGCAGCATGTGTCTGGCGATGAATCCCGACCGGCTCCAGCCCGGTCAGCGCGCCGCCAGCACCAGCAATCGCAACTTCGAGGGGCGTCAGGGCCCCGGTGGACGGACCCACCTTGTCAGTCCTTCCATGGCCGCGGCCGCGGCCGTCACCGGGCGGTTCACCGACGTCCGTACGCTGCTTGGTAAGTAGGAGACTCAAGAGTGGATACCTTTGTCACTCATAGGGGCCGAATCGCCGTTCTCGACTGGACCGACGTGAATACCGACCTCATCATCCCCGCGCGGTATCTGAAGCGGATCGAACGGACGGGCTATGGACCGTTGCTCTTCGCCGACCGACGCTACGAGACCGGCGGCGCCCTCCAATTGACAACCCAGAGGCTCACGGCCCCGACGCAGCCGACTTTCCTCTAAACCAGCCCGGGCTCAAAGGAGCGAACATCCTCGTGGTCGGTCGCAACTTCGGCTGCGGTTCGAGCCGCGAACACGCCGTCTGGGCCATTGCCCAAGCCGGCTTCCGAGCCCTGATCGCCCCGGGAAAGATGAAGGATTCGCCGATATCTTCGAAGGCAACGCCTACCAAAACGGTCTGCTTCCTATCGAGCTGCCTGAGGACCACTGGAAATAGATCGCCGCGGCCGGCAAGACGCCGGCGGAGCCGAGGTCACCGTCGACCTCCATTCCCGCACCTTGACTCTGCATCGCCCTGACCTGCCGGCCACCTCTTATCTCTTCGACGTCCCGGAAGCCCAGCGTCGTCGGCTCTTGAACGGCCTTGACGCAATCGCTGAAACCCTCTTGTTCGAGGCCCAGATCCGCGACCATGAGCTGCGCAGCCCGCCCTGGATGATTCCCGCCACGTCGTCCTGATGCTCGATCCGTGACATGAAGCCTGGGGCATTATCCGGCTCCCACCGGCTTGACTGACTACCCTCGGAACCCCTCTTCGTCCAACCTGCGGGCCATCAAGCGAGTTCCTAGACTTCTACCATCGATACAGTACGCCTGTCCTGAGATCCGCGGTAGTCAACAGGCGACAGATTGACGAAGGTCACGTCGCGGCGGCGCCGGCCGAGCGCCATGTTGAGCGCATCGAGTCCTAGCTGGTACCACGAAGGCTGGTTCGGGCAGGGTACTCCTGACTCACCCGTGCTCGGCGACCGATGGTATCCCAGTCTGCGATCGCCGGCGCGTCACCTGGAGACTCATGGTCGGTCGAACGGCATACTTTGCTCGCCATAGGGAATGGGCTCGTGCCGACAGAGAATCCCATTGAGCAAGAATGTTGACTTTCATTACCGGGAAACGTAAGATTGCTCCCAGTTCGACAACCCAGGGAGCACGTAGCGATGTCCAGGGCTGAATTGCTGCCGGCCGAGGAGGAGCTGACGGAGGTTAGCCAACAGCTTGCCGAGGCGGTGCCCGCAGAGATCATTCAGTGGGCCGTGGAGAATTACTTTCCGCGGTTGACGATGGCGACCGCGTTTGGTCCGGAAGGCTGTATCTTGATTCATCTCCTGGCCGAGGTCGAGCCCAGGGTTCGCGTTTTTAACCTGGACACGGGTTACCAGTTTGCCGAAACCCTGGAGCTACGGGACCAGATCGCCGATCGCTACGGGATCGAGGTGGAGATGGTCAGGCCGGATACTTCGGTGGGTGAGTACGAACGCCTTCACGGCGGACCGCTGTACGTGGCGAACTCGCAGCAATGCTGTTACGAGCGAAAGATCGTTCCGTTGCGTCGAGCGCTTGTTGGCTACGACTCGTGGATCACGGCGATCCGGGCGGACCAGTCGCCGGACCGAGCGAAGGCGAAGGTGGTAGGGTGGGACTCCAAATTCAACCTTGTGAAGGTCAACCCCCTGCTGAACTGGACCCGGCGCGACGTCTGGGCGTTTATCGTGGCCCATCAAGTTCCTTATAATCCGTTGCACGACCAAGGGTATCCATCAGTTGGCTGCTGGCCCTGCACCCAAGCCGTGGCCATTGGACACGACGAACGCGCAGGTCGGTGGGCGGGACAGGCCAAGACCGAGTGCGGGCTGCACTCGCTTGACAGCAGCCAGCTCTGAGTTGCCCGCCCCAGGGGCCATGGAGGCAAGTGGCCCGATGAAGATCTCGGCGAAAGCAGAATATGCCTGCCTGGCCTTGCTCGCGCTGGCCCTGCAAGGTCCGGACGGACCACCCGTGCGGATCCGCGACATCTCGGAAACCCACGGAATTCCCGAGCGATACCTGGTTCAGATCCTTCTGCAGTTGAAGGGAGCGGGACTTGTAATCAGCACCCGCGGTGCTTCGGGAGGTTATCACCTGGCTCGCCCCGCTGCCAGGATCACGCTCAGCGAGGTCCTGGCCGTGATCGACGGACCGGACACCGCTCAGCGAGTTTCCGCACGAGAGAAACATCCCGCCGCGCGGATCCTGGCCCTGGTCTGGGACCGCGTCCGTGCGGCGGAACGCGGCATTCTTGAGACCGACCACCATCGCCGAATTGGCGGCGCAGGTTTCGCCCCATGAATGGACTATCTGAACTTGACTTCCCTCTTCCCTGCCATCGGAATGGTGCCCAGGATACCCTACCGGGAAAGCTTTTCACGTTCGGGTGGCGAGGTTGGCCGAATCTCAGGAAAATACCGCTCTTCTCAGTTCCCGAGGGTTGTTCAACAATTCGCGGGCGTAACAAGCAGTTTGAGTTGGTTCTCTGGTAAGAAGGAGCTGGAACATTAGCGCAAATCGAAAGCCCTGTTGAATACGCCCTACGGAGGCTCGCTGGTTCATCTTCTGGTCAGTCCAGAGGCGCCGCCGAGATGAAGGCGACCGCCAAGGATCATGCAAGCCTGACCCTAGACGAACGTGGACTCTGTGATCTGGAACTGCTCAGTGTGGGCGGGTTTTCGCCACTCCAGGGGTTCATGGGCAGAGCTGACTATGAGCGCGTTGTCAGCGAGATGCGGCTGGCCGACGGCACGCTCTGGCCCCTGCCGGTCACCTTGCCAGTCACCCCCGGACATGGGGTTGAGGAAGGGCGGCCGCTGGCCCTGCGCGATGTCTATGGCAACCTGCTGGGGTTTCTCCACGTCGAAGAGATTTACCCGATCGACAAGCATCGAGAGGCCGAGCTCGCCTACGGCTCGCTTGACAAGAAGCACCCTGCCGTGGCGCATCTCGAGCGTCAGCCGGGATATCAGGCCGCGGGCCGGCTCGAGGTGATCCGCACTCCGCCGCACTATGACTTCGTCGAGCTCCGACGCACGCCGGCCGACCTGCGCGGTCATTTTCAATCCTTGGGCTGGTCCCGGATTGTCGCCTTTCAGACCCGCAACCCCCTGCATCGTGCGCATGAAGAGCTCACCAAGCGCGCCGCCGAGCAGATCGGCGGCGGGCTCTTGATTCACCCCGTGGTCGGCGTCACCAAGCCGGGAGACGTGGACCATTTCACCCGGGTACGCTGCTATCGCGCCCTGGTTGACAATTATTACCAGCCCGGCTCAGTCGTGCTCAGTTTGCTGCCACTAGCCATGCGCATGGCCGGTCCCCGCGAGGTCCTTCTGCACGCAATCATCCGCCGCAATTATGGTTGCACCCACTTTATCGTCGGTCGCGACCACGCTGGGCCCGGGAACGACTCGACCGGCAAGGCGTTCTATCCTCCCTACGCAGCTCAAGAATCCCTTGCCATGCACCAAAAAGAGATCGGCATGGAGATGGTCGATTTCAAGCAGATGGTTTTCCTTCCCAAGGAGAACCGCTATAGTCCCGTCGATGAGGTTCCTCCGGGCACTCAGACGGCCGACATCTCCGGCACCGAGGTTCGCGACAAGTACCTGGCACGCGGACTTCAGCTTCCCGAGTGGTTCAGTCGGCCGGCCGTGGCCGAGATTCTCAACGAGACCAATCCGCCCAGGTTCCGGCAGGGGATCACAGTCTGGTTCACCGGACTATCGGGCTCGGGGAAGAGCACCATCGCTCACGCGCTCATCGAGCGCCTGGCCGAGTTCGGCCGCAACTGCTCGCTGCTTGACGGCGACGAAATCCGCACGCACCTTTCCAAGGGCCTGGGTTTCAGCAAGGAAGACCGCGATACCAACATCCACCGGGTTGGCTATGTCGCCGGCCTGGTTGCTCAGCACGGGGGAACCACGCTTTGCTCCGTCATCAGTCCTTACCGATCGGTTCGCGACGAAGCCCGGAAGATGTCTGGAGGTAACTTCATCGAGGTCTATTGCTCAACCCCGATCGAAGTCTGCGAAGAGCGCGACGTGAAGGGAATGTACTCCAAGGCCAGGGCCGCTCTGGCCGCCGGAAAACCCATGGGCTTCACCGGTGTCGACGATCCCTACGAGCCTCCCTTGAACCCGGAAGTCGGTCTCGATACCAGCAAGCTCTCGGTAGCGGAGTGCGTTGATACGATTGTGGACAAACTGCTGTCGCTCGGCTACATCCTGCCACACGGACACATCACCGAGTGACCGAGGCAGGCAAAGCGTCGTGAGCCGATGGGGGCACAATGGTGGCAGAAAGCCATTTTCGATTACTAGAACACCCTTCGTCTCCGATTCCCGGATCACTCGTGACTCGTTCCCGCGGGGACCGTAAGAACGAGTAAGTAGAGGGCGTGCCGTGTCGGAGACGAGTGCAGCTTGTCTAGCCGCGGTCGCACCATCCCGCTCCCGGTTACTCTTCAGCACCGCGCCTCTGGCGCTGTCAATCATGGTCCTCTCGGCGCTGTTGGCGACGAACGCGCAGTACGGGATGATCTGGGATGAAGGCTACACGATTCGGCGCGAACGGCTGCTGGACCAGTGGTTCGCGCGCGGCGCCGATCCCTCCAGGCCGGGCGTTTGGTGGCCTAGGCTCGACCAGACCGAGCTCGATCGTTACTGGCGATTCAGTCGCGAAGAGCCCCACGGCCACCCTCCATTCTACGCACTCCTGGGGTTGGCCGGGTGGCGGCTGAGCCACCGCTGGCTGCCTCCGCTTGAAGCTTACCGGTTCGGGCCGATGCTGCTCACCGCGGCAACTGTTGGCGCGATCTACCATCATCTTTCACGCCGCCGCGGACCGCCGGCGGGGGCTCTGGCGGCGGTGCTCGTCGTTGCGATGCCGCGGCCCTTAGCGCACGCTCATTATGCGCACTACGACATGCCGATGACCTGCTTCTGGCTGCTCGCTCAGGCCGCGTTTGTGGCCAGTCTCGACTCGAGGAAGTGGGCCCCCGCATACGGTGTAGCCCTCGGACTGGCGGCGGGCACGAAATTCACTGGCCTCTTTGCTGTGCTGCCCGCCGTTGCGTGGGTGGTGGGTTTCGAGCTGGTACCCGGCCTCTATCGTGCCCGTGGGGTACGGCCAGTGACGATGAAGCCCAAGCGGCCAGGACTCGAAACGCTTGCGATCGGGGTGCCGCTGGCCGTCTTGACGCTGTACGCGATTCAGCCCCCCTGGTGGATCGAGCCGGAGAGCGGACCATCCCGATTCCTGGCTTCCAACCTGTCGCGGTCGAAGACCCAACCATTGCCGACGCTCTACCTCGGCTCGATCTATGATTTCGCCCTTCCCTGGCATAACACGCTCGTTCTAACCGCGGTCACGACGCCGGTGCTCGTGCTCCTGCTGGGAGGTATCGGGATTGCGTGCTGCCTGGTTCGCAGGCGCGAGCAGCCCTGGATGATGATCTGGCCGCTGAGCTGGGCGACCCTGATGATCATCCGCGCCCTTCCCTGCGCACCAGGGCATGACGGAATCCGGCTGTTCCTGCCGAGCGTGGCCAGCTTGGCTGTCCTTGCGGGGCTGGGTCTTTCCTGGCTCGTCGAGCTGCTTGGAACCGGCCGAAGCTTGCTGATCCCGCTGATCGCCGCGGCCACCATGGGAGAGTGCCTTGTCGGCATTGCGCAGACGTATCCCTATACCGACTCGTATTTCAATGTCGCGATCGGAGGCCTGAAAGGGGCAGAGCGTGCTGGCTTCGAGTTGACCTACTACTGGGAGACCGCGGGGCGGGAGTTCTTTGCTTGGGTTGGCGAAGGCCCGCGAAAGGCCCGTGGTTGTCGCATTTCCTATGGACTCCACCAATCACAGCCTGATTCGAGAATGGGGTGAGATTCCTCCAGGAGTCAGAATCATCGACCTGAATTCTCCCGCAACCGGCAACCCCGTCGAGCCGGACTACTATGTTCAACAGCACCGGCGCGGCTTGTGGTACCCCGATGACGTGTGGCTGGACCGGTTCGGGCATCCCCTGTTCGTGATCCGCCGCCAGGGGGTGGATCTGCTCCGAGTCTACACCCACCAAGAATCCGTGGAGGCCGTCCGTCCACACCCGTGAGCAGCCAGTCCGCCGTGCGCTGCTGCGGCCGTGACACAGCTCAACCAGGAAGCAGCCCCGGAGCCGAGTACGGCTTGATCGCGCACATGGCAAACCCCTGCGAGCCGCGCCAAGTTCATTGACCCGACTCGGTGGCTAGATTACCTTGTTGATGTGAGACTCCTCGTCGATCATCACGCAGAGTCGCGGTCCTCTCGGCAATGGTGACCCCGTCTGTAAATGCATGGTCAAAATTGGCGATTCTTGCTCAGTTGATGGGGTTGAGATGGACTAGGATCGCCCTTGTGCTGGGCCTGGTTAGCCTGATTGCGCTGTGGAGTGCGTGGGGGGCGTATACCCAGAGGCAAAGCCAGGCCTTGCTGGCACGCGCGCGGGATGAGATCAGCCACCAACGATGGGGCGTGGCGCGCACAGCCTTGACCGAGGTTCTGCGGCGGCGGCCGGGCTGGGATGAGGCCCTCTATGAGCTGGGCGTCTGCGAGGAGGCCCGAGGGCGAGCCCGCGAGGCGAACGAAGCGTGGGACCAGGTGCAAACCGGTTCGCCGTGGGCCGGCTGGATTGAGGTTCGCCGAGCGCTCGCCGCGATGGACCAGGGCCGGTTCGAGGAGTGCGAGACATTGCTGCGATCTGCCGCTGCACGGGCGGGGACCCAGCGGGCCGAGGCACGTTGGGGACTAGTCCTGCTTGCTCCGCTTGGAAGGTCGGCTAGCGGAGGCGAAACGCTGGCTCGAGGAGGGGTTCGACCAGATGAGCAACCCCGTGATCACCCTGGTAAGGCTTTACCGGCTGGATCATAACATCTATCCGACCGAGGGCATCCGGCTAACCCTCGAGCGCTCCGGGAACCTGTCGCCGCAGGACGATCGGGTCTGGTTGGGCAAGGCTCACTTGGCCACTCTCCTGGGCCGGTTCGACGAGGCCCGAACTTGGCTGGACCGATGTCTAAAGCGGCGGCCGGACGACGTCGCGGTCTGGCGCCTGCGGCTGGACTGGGCCATGGCGGCCGATCGTCCGGCTGAGGCCCGCGCGACACTCGCCCACTTGCCGGCCTATCTGGAGCCCGAGAACCCGCTCGGCCTTGATTCGTGCCTGGTTCGCGGCCGGGCGGGGCAAGACAGGGGACGAGCGCGCGGCGTTGCAAGAGGCGCTCGCGTCTAAACCCGGAGAGCCCCGCGGTGCTCGAGCGCCTGGCCGAGCTCCAGATTCAGGCGGGCGAGCGGAAGCCTGGTGAGGAGCTCCGCCGGCGCAAGGCCGAGCTGGACCAGATAGGCAGGGACTATGAGAGCCGCCTGTTCTCAGAGAAACCCGACAAGCCTGCGGAGATGGCCCAGCTAGCCGCGCGCCTGGGCCGTCACTTCGACGCCCGCAAGTGGGCCCAGATTGGCTCGGTGCCGATCCCAAGGGCAGCGCGCGATGAGCCTGAACCCGCACCGCCACCGCCATCGACAACCCTTGCCGACTTGCTGCCAGACATCGCGCTCGCAACCAACGCGACGGCCGCCGAGCCGGCAAGACCGGCCCTGCCGACGCCGCGCTTCAGCGATGACGCCGAACCGGCGGGACTTCGTTTCGTGCAGGAAAACGGCTCGATCGTCGGCCGACTGATCCCGCCCGTCTCCGCCAGCGGGGGGGTGGGCCTCATCGACATTGACAACGACGGCTGGCTGGACGTCTACGCGGTTCAGGGGGGGCCGTTTCCCCCCCGCCCGGTCGTTAGCCACGGCAGACCGGCTCTTTCGCAACCGCCAGGATGGCACGTTCGAGGACGTCACCGGCCGGTCGGGAATCGCCGGCATGCCGGGGGGCTACGGTCATGGCGTCGCGGTTGGCGACTATGACAACGACGGCCATGCCGACCTCTTCGTCACTCGCTGGCGGTCGTACGCGTTGTACCACAACCGTGGCGACGGCACGTTCGAGGACGCCACGGCTCGGGCCGGTCTGGATGGTGACCGCGACTGGCCAACCTCGGCCGCCTTCGCCGACCTCGACGGCGATGGCGACCTTGACCTCTACGTGTGTCATTACCTCCAGTGGGACGAAGACAGCACCCGCATCTGCGCCAGTGCGACCGACCCATCGACCTACAATTGCAACCCGATTGACTTTCCCTCGCTTCCCGATCACATCTTCCGAAACGATGGAGGCCGATTCGTCGATGTGACCGGGGAAGCCGGCATCAAGGACCCGGACGGTCGGGGGCTCGGCGTGGTGGCGGCGGACTTCGACGACGACGGGCGGGTCGATCTTTTCGTCGCCAACGACATGACGGCCAACTATCTTTTCCACAACCAGGAAAAGTACAGGTTCGGGGAGATTGGCCTGGCCGCGGGGGTGGCCAGCAATGCGTCCGGTGGATTCCAGGCGGGCATGGGCGTGGCTTGCGGCGACCTGGATGGCGACGGCCTTTTCGATCTGGTGGTCACTAACTATTACAACGAATCGACGACGTTCTTTCGCAACATGGGTCAGGGATTCTTCGGCGACCAGTCCGCGGCGATCGGACTGGCCACGCCGAGCCGCTACGTGCTCGGCTTTGGGATCGCCTGTCTCGACGTTGATAACGACGGCTGGCTCGACCTCATCACCGCCAACGGCCACGTCTACGACGGCAGGCCCCAGTTCCCCTGGAAGATGCCCGTCCAGCTCTATCACAATCAAGGCTCTGGGCGGCCCTTTCTCACCGATGTTTCGTCCACCGCGGGCGCACCCTTTCAGACCCTGCGCATGGGCCGCGGGCTGGCCGTCGGCGACCTCGATAATGACGGCCGCGTCGACGCGCTCGTCATCTCGCAAAATGAGCCTTTGGCCTACTTCCATAACCGCTCGGAGGCGGGGCACTTCTTGATGCTTCGCCTGGAAGGACGAACTTCCAACCGCGACGCCGTCGGCGCTCGGGTGACGGTTCACCGCGGCGGGCGAGACATGATCGCCCAGCGCGTGGGCGGCGGCAGCTACCAATCCGCGAGCGACCCCAGGCTCCACTTCGGCCTGGGATCGTCGACCCAGGTCGAGTGGGTCGACGTACGCTGGCCTTCCGGCAGGGTGGACCGGTACTGTCGAGCTTAAGGCTGATTCCGGTTACCTCCTCCGCGAGGGAGATTCACGCCCCTTGCCCCTTGCCGGCTGGGTAGGAGGTCGGTGAGTCCTTGATCCTGTGCGACAGGTGCCTTACAAGAAATTAATAGGTGCTCGTCCGACCGACTCGAGGGCCCGTGGTTCGCCGGTTCTGACAAGTCTGTTCAGATCAGCGAATCCGCCGGCTTCGATCCTACCGTCACCGGCCTTATCGATGGTGCGCGACGTGTCCGCAGACGGGGGAACACGTCGACTGCCCCGTCGGCCGCGACCCATGCAGCGGGGAGTGCGCAATTTACCCTGGCCAGACGTCGCGCCTGAGTGGGAAGGCGCGTGATTTGGCACAGTGCGACAGTCGAGCGTATGGCCGATGACTCAATGTCTTCGACTGTCCAGCGGTCGGGGTTCACGTTCACTCCCCGCCGATCGGGTTCGGGGCGACTGACACCGGCGGCGCTGGCGGAGCAAGCTCGAGCTCGAGCACAAGGGCCACGTCGATGATGCGGACACTCTCGTCTGGCCCCATGACGATTGCCGTGCGCGTTCCTGGAGGGTGAAAGATCCATTCCGGGTGCGGGACAAAGACCCGCGAGCCGTTCGCAAGGCAGAGCCAGAAGGGCCGGAACGGTGCGGCTCGGATGATCTCTCGCAGGTTCTCGGCTCTCACTTCCCCCCTCTCCTCATCGGTAATGAGATGTGCCATCCTGGTCGTCAACATGAGCCTCGAGCCACTCTCCAATATCATAGCAGCCGGCCGTTGATCGCTGCACAACGGTTCTTGTGGACGGTGCCACGACTCACGGCAAGCTGGCCACGGTTCCAAAATGAGGGTCTCCGCTCGGTGGTCACACCGAGCGGTTTGAATCGCGTTTCTTGCTGACACGCAGGACGTGGTGGCGTGGGCCCCGCCTTGTCAATTGGACGTTCTGCCAGGTACCGGCGGTTCGTTTCACCCGAAGCCGTCGCTCTGGGATGCCGCCCTCAGCAGCGGACTGAGGAATTGGAATGCGGTCTGGACCGCTTGGGCGCCGGCGTGGCTGTGGCGGCTGAGCTCGACGTGAACTCCGTGGCGGTAATCGATCTGACGAAGCGCTTTGAAAATGGGGAAAAAATCCATGGTCCCCGCGCCGAACATCAGGTGCTCATGAACGCCTCTTATCATGTCTTCGATGTGTATGTTGATGATCCGCGGCGCCCGACGAAGCAGGTGCTCGGTGACCGAGCCTTGCTCTATGCAGTGGACGTGCCCGAGGTCCACCGTCAGGTGGAAAAGCGGGTGGCTGATCCGGCGATCGAGCTGATCGAACCGTTCGAAGGTGTCGATGAACATGCCAGGCTCGGGCTCGAAGGCCAGGGGAATGCCTGCGAGCTCGGCCTGGCGCAGAACTGGCTGGAGGGCATCAGCCAAACGATCCATAGCCTGCTCATGAGAGATCGGGTCATTGACCTGTCCTGACCACAGCGAGACGCACTGCGCGTCAAGTGCGGAGGCGACGTTGATAGCCCGGCAGAGAAAATCGGTACGGATAGCTCGGCGGCGGGCATCCGGATCCATCAGTGTCGGATCGTGCTTGAGCCGGGGGTTCAGGAGGTACCGCGCCCCGGTCTCGACGACCCTCGCCAGCCCCCAGCGGTCCAGGCAAGAGCGGACGGCGGCAATCTGCCGGGAAAGAGCCCCGGGCTCCTCGTACGGGTCGAGCGCGCCCACGTCCAGGGTGATCGCCACGCTCTGGAAACCCTCGCCGCCAATCAGGTCGATGGCGTCGGTAAGGCGGTGGTGGGCCAGGCCGTTGGTGTTGTATCCCAGTCGCACGTTGGCATCCCAGAAATCATCAGGTGGAGTAAAGCCGGCGGCCCAGCAGGAAGGCGGGAACCCAGAGCGCCGCGATCGAGGCGGCGGCCAGGGTCCGCGAACCGCGGCCACCAGGCCCACGTCAATCCAGATCAGGGCGAGGATTCCGGTCTTGACCGTTTGCTGAATTACGGCCGGTATCGGCTGGTAGATCGAGCGCGTGGCCGCCACGTTCACTGCCAGGGCCACCAAGGCCAGGACGAGCAGGCCCTCCAGCGGAATCAGCGGTCGGCCGTCACTGGGATTCGGATACTTCCCGGGTTGGAGGGCGGCAGCCATCAATCCGAGGAGGGCCAGGTCCTGCACCGTCAAACCCACAACCAAGCTCTTGGTCCGCCCCGACTCGGTTTCGGTCCGGCTGATCAACGTGATTCCGCAGACGAAAAGACCATACGTGGCTGCCGCCAGCCAGAGCACAGGTCCGCCGAGCGCCGGGGTGTGGGTCAAGCCGAGCAACAAGTTCAAGCCGCGACACGCCCCCATGACACCCGGTCCCAAAGCCGTGCGCTTAAGCCCCGCGTCGTAAGCGAGGATGACCGCCGCAAGAACCCCGCCGACAACCAGGCTGGAGAAAGAACCGCTCAGCCCAGCCACGAGCGGTCCGCCGAAGAGACCCAGGGACCCAATGAGGCCGGCCAGCGACCGCGAGATTCGTCCTGAGGGGATCGGCCGTCCGGGCCGTTCCCGCCGGTCGATCTCGACGTCGAACATGTCGTTCAGAGCCATTCCCGCGGCGTAAAGGACCATCGACGCGGTCGCCAGCGGAACCCATTTGCCGACCTCGCCCAGTGCTCCGCCGCCCAGCAGCCAGCCGGCCAGGCTGTCGGCGGCGGCGGTCAAGACGTTGGGCAGACGGATCAACTGCGAGAGAGCGATCAGGGTAGGGGGCATGGAGTCTCTGGACATATGATCATGTGATCACATCGTTAAATCATGCAGGTTAGGCTGGAAAGCCTGACATTCGTGGCGGCTAAAGCAGCGGCTGGAGGACTTCGAGAGCCCGCCTCGCGGCCGCGTCGGGGTTGTCTTGAAAGGGGTAGAGCTCGACGGTGAGCCAGCCATTGTAACTGGTCTGGCGAATGGCCGCGATCACTTCGGCGAAGTCGATGGCACCAGTGCCGGGAACCAGGTGGTGGTGGACGCGGGTGGCCGCGATGTCCTCAAGGTGGTAGTGGCGAATGTGCGGCGCGAGTTTGGCGATCGCCTGGGTCAGATGCTCGCGTACACAGTAGGCGTGGCCGACATCGAAATTGAGGCCGATCGACGGAGCATTCAGCCGCTCTGCGACTTCCAGGTACTGGTCGGTCGTCTCCAGCAAGAGCCCCGGCTCGGGCTCGATCAGGAGCAAGACGCCGCGATTGTGCGGCGTGCTCCGCCAGCGGTTTGAGCACCTCAACGAAGAGGTCGATGGCCTGATTGCGCGACTGCCCAGGCGCCAGCGGCCCTCCCGGCTCGGTTGTGATGTGCGGCGCTCCGAGCTCGGCGCAAAGCGACAGCGCGCGGCGAGTGTGGTCAACCCGGACCTGGCGGTAATGCGGATCTGGCTCGATGAACGACGGATGCCAGTACGGCTGGCGATGATCGGCGATCGCGTTCATCATGAACGCGTTGATGTTTGAAAACCCCAGCCCTGCGTGCTCCATCGCCGCCGTGATTGCGCGCTTCTGCGCCGTCGAGCAGGCCCGCCGGCCAGGCGTGCGGCACGTCGGCCAGCAGCTCCAGTCCAGCGTAGCCGATGGCCGCGATTCGCGCGGCGGCCTCATCGAACGGGTACTTCAGATACGCATTGGTGCTGAAGGCAAGTCGCATTGTTTCTCGCTTCGGTCCCTGGCTCAAGGCCCACCTCGGATCACTGTTCAGGAGTCGCTCGAAAGCGGCAATGGCTGACATGGCTACAGGTCAGGGGCGGTGCGGTGCAGAGACGTGACTGATCAACCGGTCGAACTGCTTGAAGAAGTTGTGTTCCTCGACCCCCTCCGGACTCTTGAAGAAGCAGGCGAGGTGACGCATTTGGCCCTGGCCCCCGCGCTGTTTTTCAAGATCGGTCAGACGAGCCAGGTCGATAGCAAGGGGGGCCGCGAGCAGGCTGTCGCAGCCTTGCCAGGTGAACTGCAGGGTCATCTTGGCGCCGAGAAAGCCCTGGAAGTGAACATGATCCCAGGCGGTCTTCCAGTCACCCATGTCGGGAAGATACTCGATGGTGACGATCGAAGAGGGCCTGTAGCCGAGAATCTCCGTGATCACGCGATCCTTCGTCACGACTTTCGAGCTCTTACTGGACGGATCGTCGAGCACCTGGGCGTCCCGGTTGCCGAAGATATTGTGTCCCACCCAGCTTGAGATTCTTAGGTTGCGGTGTGCGAACATCGGCGCCAGCACGGTTTTCAACAACGTTTCGCCGGTCTTTCCATCCTTGCCGGCGTGGAGTGCTCCGGTCGACTGGGCCAGCTCGTGGATGGCCGGAATCGACCCGCCAAGGCTGGGTGTGAAGTTGATGTAGGAATGCCCCTTCTCGATCGCCGCCAGTGCGTAGAAGGCACTGGAGGGCAACAGCATCGGACCGGGGTCGGCCAGTCGGGGCTGGAGCGTCTTCCAATGCTGGTGCACCTCGGCGAGCGGGAACGGGGGCTCGGTGCTGCCGAGGTTGAGCACGATCAGGTGGTCGATGGATTCGCTAGCGATGAACGCGTCCAGGTCCGCGGCAATCGCATCCACGGCCTGGCGCGGGGTTCTGGCGGCCCTGGTTTCGGCCCAATCGGCCAGCCCAGAGACCACCGCGCTCAAGCCGAGGCGAGGCGCAGGTTTGACCCGGGCCGTCGCCGCGTCCAGCTCGGCGCGGCAGGCGGTGATCCAGGCCGGGTCTAAGACGCCGGAACTGCAGCGGAACTCCTCGGCTGAGTCCGCAAAGGTGGTCAAGCGGATTTCATGCCCGCCAACCACGAGGTCACCGGGTTCCGGAAGGGGCAGATCGCGAAACGCGGGCAGGGCCGTCACCAGCCCCGTGCGTTCGGCCAATCCCCGGGCCATGGCCGCCAGGCCCAGCGTGATCGTCGTTCCCACGCCTCCAAAAGCTCCAACCAACCAAATTCCAACCCGGCGACGTGTCATGTTGGCTTCAACCCGTGGCAACGGAGTGTAGGTGAATCCGGGCGCCCGGATTCGGCGGGAAGCGGCAAGCGCTCAAATATCGAAGGCGAGAGATCTGCCTCGCCATCGGTCTCTCCCCTCGGCGAAAACTCATTATGGGCCCAAGAGCTTCGCCATTCAACCCGATCGGCGGCCGCGTCCGGCGCAAGCACGTCCGGACAAGAGCTCGAGCTCGCGGCCAGTTTGGCCTGGCATCCCCCTGACGACGCAGCCTTGCCCCGGCGGAAATTCCGGCCAGCGTCTTAATTAGGCAACACGACGCTGCCCTCGTGAAGGCCCCCAGTCACCTCGCCCGCGGCGGTCCGTCAAAGAGGGTGTAGTGGTCTATCAAGTTCTGGGATCGAAACTTCACGACTCTTTATGCGAGGAATAGCTCATGTCTGAATTCTACTCTCAATTCCGTCAGTTTCTCTTCAGCGAAGACGGCCCCACGGCGGTGGAGTACGCAGTCATGCTGGCGCTGATTCTGGTCGCGTGCATCACAATCGTCTCCACGCTCGGTCAAAGTGTCAGCAGCACCTTCTCTACGGTTAACAGCTCCGTGGCCGGATCTTGAAAGGAGACTTGACGAGGGCTCACTTCTGCTTCTTGCCCGGTTCGGCGACGGCGGCCGCTTCAAGTCCCTCGGAATCAGCGGTTCGATAGAGGGGCAGATAGCGGTAATACACTTCCAGCGTCAGGATTGACAGCGACGTCTGGAAGAGCCGTCCAGCGATCTCGCCCCAAATGTCGGAGCTGGGATGTGACGGGTCCCAGCTACCCAGGGCGCAGGTATCGTCTTTGATCTGAGTCTTGATGAGCTCCTCGCGGACGTGGGGGTTCCAGCGCTCCCAGTCCTTGTTCTTGAGATTGTGCAGGAGCTGGGTGGCGTAATACCAGTAGTAGATGTTCCGCTGCTGATTGCTCTCGAGGTGCGCCGCCACGCGGCCCGCGCCTTTGATCAGCGCCGGATGATTCCGCGGCCAACCCAGGAGCTGGCGGCTGACCAGTGCCTCGGCGGTCATGACCGGCGAGACGTCGCGGCCGGGCTGGTAGGAGTAAGTGATCTTCTTCGGATCGGCGGCGGCCAAGTTGAGATAATCAGAGCAGCCGCGCAGGGTCATCCGGGGGACGGAGAGTCCGGCAAGATGGCCGCTGCGCAGCGCGAATATCTGCCATCCGAAGACCGACGTGTCGCCAGCTTGCCCCGGTGAATATCGCCAGCCGCCGGTGGTGGGGTTCTGTGCCTCGATGATGAAAGCAAGTGCCCGCCGTGCGGGCTCCTTGAGGTGAGAGTCGCGTGAAATGCCATAGGCTTCGCACAGGGCCATCGCGGCAATCGCGTGGCTGTACATATAGGAGATGCCCGGCCCCCCCGTGAACAGGTCGCCGTTGGGTTGTTGATGCTGTACCAGGGCCTCGAGACCGCGTCGAACGGCGTCCTGATAGCGGCACTTCACGGTATGGATGTAACCGGCGCCGAGCAGGGGAAGCAGGGCCAGCCCGGTCGCCGCGGTGTCCGACTCCAGCACGTGGTGGGACGGGCAGCCTTGGCCCTGACACTGCTCCTGGAAGTTCAGCGACCAGGAGCCGTTGGCCCGCTGGTGCCGCACGATCCATGCCAGCCCGTCCTCCACGGCCTTCTCGGAGTGGACCGTTCCCCCCTCCCGGCGAACGAGCTGAGCCCGGTCGAGTCCCGTTCTGCCCGAGAACGGGGCCGTGACCTGGTCGGCCAGTCCGGGGAAATGCGGGCCCGCCTTGGCGCCGCTGCCAGACAGCGAAAGGTCAGTAAGGAGGGTTGAACCTGTCGCGTCTGACCCGGCGGGGCCGGCCAGCTCGGGCCCAAACCTAGCCAGGCCGGGAATCTCGGGTTGAGCCGCGAACTTGAGAGCCGGGTCGATGGTCTCAATTCCCAGGGACGGCGGGTCCAGGCTGTGTTGCTTGGTAAAGGGGTCACCCGCCTGGGGAGCCTCGACAAGCGACGTCAAGTCGGCCAGCTCGCCAGGCAGACGGCTCTCGATCTCGGGGGGCCCCGTGGAGTGACGGCCCACCCGGATCAACAGGGCCAGTACCAGCAGCATCAGAGCATGAAGCAGAAAACTCATGCCCCAGGAGGGAACGGAGCGAAGGGTGTCCGGATCATAAGTGCGCCCGATCAGGGGCGCCAGCAAACGTTGAAGTCGATCTTTCCAAAAGTCGGCCGGCCGTTGTGCGTCCATGAAAACTCTCGACGGAGATGAAAACCAAGTGCCGTACCGTGATCTGCGGGCCTGCTCAACATTCTATATTCTCGATACCTTGACCGGCTAGCAGTCAGAACGCCAAGTCCGAATTTCTTCCGATACATGTTCGGTCAGCCACGGCCTTGAGTGTTCCTGCCCCTGGGAGACTTCAATCCTCGATGATCTCCATCTCAGCCCAATCGAGGCGCTTGAGCAGTTCGACCGCGTCGGCGGCGTCGGCGACCACGACGGCAATCAGTGAGTTCGGATGAATTTGCCGGTGCAGGGCCGCGTTCAGAGCGGCCAGATCGATCTCGGAGAGACGGTCAGAAAAGTGAATGTAGTGGTCAAAAGGCAGGCCGTGCATAAAGAGATTGGCGTACCGGTTGACCAGGGCCGCGGGTGTCTCGAACTGGCGCGTTTGCCCTTCCACGATTGCGCGTCGGGAACTGTCCAGCTCGGCCTGCGAGGGTGGCCGGTCCCCCAAGAGCGCCAGCACCTCGGTATGGATGTCATCAAGCGCAAGAGCGAGCTTATCCGACTGGACTGACGTGGTGATCGAGAACGGGCCTCGACCCAGGCGACAGTCGAAATGATCTGCGCACGCCGTAAGTGTAGCCACGCTCCTCTCGGAGCTTTTCATTGAGCCGCGAGGTGAACTGCCCACCCAGGATCTGGTTGATCAGGAGGGCAGGTTCGAAGTCGGCATGGTCGCGCGCCATGCCGATGTGGCCGACCCGCACCACTGCCTGAGCGGCCGCCGGGCGATTGAGCAAGAGAATTCTGGGAGCGACCGCAAGTTCCCCGGCGGGAACCTCCGGTCGCTCGAAGGCAGGCCCTTCCCAGTCGGAGAGCTCTTGCTCGAGGATCCGAACGATGTCTTGAGGATCGACGTCTCCCGCAACCATGACTGCCGTGCCATTCGGTCCCAGGAAACGGCTGTGGAACGCAATCGCCTCCGACCGGGTCAGGTCAGAGACAATGGAATCGACCCCATCGAGCGGGTAGCGATAAGGATGACCGAGGCCATAAAGCGCGGTGAGTAGGCCGCGATAAGCACGCGATTCTGCGCTGTCGCGTTCCGACCGCAGTGCCGCGAGAGTCTGGCCCTGGATCCGGTTCCATTCGGACTCTGGAAACGAGGGGCGACGAAGTACATCGACGGCCAGGTCGAGACTGGGTTCGAGAAACGCCTTTAGGCAGCGAATCGAGACGAAGGCGCCGTCCCAACCGCAGTTCGAGGAAAGGGTGGTACCCATCGCCTCGGCGGCCAGTGCGATCTCGGCGGAGGAGCGCGTCGTCGTGCCCTCGTCGAGCATGGCAACCGCCAGTTGGGCAAGCCCGGCGCGAGAGGGTGGCTGCAAGCTGCCGCCGCCGGGCAATGCCACGGACAGGGCAACCGTCGGCAAGTCACTCCGCGGTAGCACCCACACCACAATCCCGTTCTTGAGTGTGAAGACTTCTGGAGTGGGACGCGCGATAGACCGCCGGTGGTTCGCTCCGGGGCGGCGTCTTGCGATCCAAGACAGGCGACAAGGCCACAGCCTTGCGGCCCACCACGGAAAGAGCCACTCTTGGTTTTCCATCCAGGAAATCTGCCGCCGCGGAGCGGACGTCATCCACCGAGACCCCCTGGAACCGCTTCAGGTCAGTGGTGATCAGTGCTGGCTCGCCCCGGAAAACGTGATAGGCGTTGAGCCGATCGGCGATTCCTCCGAAACCGCCGATGTGCTCAAGAGCGAACAGGAAGCTGGCGGTCTTCATCGTCACAACCCGCTCAAGCTCCTGCACGGTCACACCCGCGGCCGCGATCCGACCGATCTCGGCTTCCAAAAACTCGCGCAGCTCGCCGATGGAACGGGACGGACGGAGCGTCACCGAGACGCCGAATGTGCCGGCAAGCTCGCGGCCGGACTGATAGGCTGACACATCCTGAGCAAGCTGCCGGTCGATCACGAGCTGCTGGAACAACCGGCTGGCGCGGCCCCGGGCCAGGATGTCCGCCAGCAGGCTCAAAGGGGCATCGGCGGCGTGGAAATGAGGGACCGAGTTCCAGACCATGTAATACCGGTCCAGCTCGACGCGATCCTGCAGCACGATGTCCCGACTCGTCGCGACCGGCGTGCTGGCCGCCCACGGCTGCAGAGCCTTGGACCCGCCGTCGATCGCACCGAAGTATCGTTCGACAAGGTCGCGGCTGCGCTCAAGATCAATGTCTCCCACAAGAGCCAGGCTGGCGTTGGCCGGTACGTAATAACGGTGACAGAAAGCCGAGACGACGTCCAGCGACGCCGAATCAAGATCCTCCATGACGCCGATGGTCAACCAGCTATAGGGATGCTCGGGCGGGTAAAGCGCCTCTGCCAGGATCGGCCAAACCCTGCCGTAAGGGCGATTAGTATAATTCTGACGATACTCGTTCTTCACAACACCTTTTTGAATGCTTAGCTTCGATTCGTCTAGCGCGGGCACCAGGTAAGCCATGCGGTCCGATTCCATCGCCAGAACGAGCTCCAGATGCGAAGTCGGTAGATCGACGAAGTAGTTTGTGCGATCGGTCGAAGTCGAGCCGTTGATGTTCGCGCCCAACGGTTGCAGGTGCTTGAAGAAGTCACCGGGGTAATGCTCCGATCCCTCGAACATCAGATGCTCGAAGAGATGCGCAAACCCCCGCTGGTTCCGCTCTTCATTCTTGGAACCAACATGGTACCATAGGTTTGTGGCTACAAGCGGAAGCTTCGGCTGGCGCAGCAAGATGACATTTAGGCCGTTGTCCAAAATGATGTGGGTGAAATCGATTTCCGGTAGATGCATGGTTGGCTAGTTTCGGAAAAAAAGGCGTGGCGTTTGCACGACAGAAATCACTGGTCACAATGGGGAAACCGTTCAAGTAGTATTGAATGCCGAGCGATTCAGCATATACTTTCCGACCGTGCGAGGTTCAACGCCTTCCTCCGCTCGCCAAAAGCGCAGAATTGGAAGAAAAAGTGCACGCCGCCTTGGCAGGGTAGTACAATAATTTTCTTCGGGGACGGCGTAGGCTAGCTGGCGTGACCTTAGTCACCGATGATACGCCGGTCAAGAGAAGTGGTGCGGGGTCGTTGATCGCGGGGCTCGGGCGGCGATCGGGGTATAACGGTCCGGCATTATCAAGGCGCCAAGGTCTGACCGTGAACTGGGACGATATCATCATCGATGCGGCAACGTCCGACACGGGCATGCGGCGGTCGAACAATCAGGACAGTCACACGGCGGTTCGGGCCCCGAACAAGGAGGTCTGGCGAAGTCGAGGGCATGTCTTCATGGTCGCCGATGGGATGGGAGCCCATGCCGTCGGCGAGCTTGCCAGCAAGATGGCCTGCGACCTGATTCCCCACAATTACATGAAGGCCAAGGTCGGCACGCCTTCAGAGGCGATCGTCAAGGCATTTCATGAGGTCAGCGCGCTCATTCACAGTCGGGCCGCGGCCAATCGTGACTTTCAAGGGATGGGAACCACGTGCTCATCGCTCTTGCTTTTGCCGGACGGAGTGTTGGTGGCGCACGTGGGCGACTCCCGCGTCTACCGTGTGCGGCTCAGGCCGCATTGACCAGCTCTCGTTCGACCATAGCCTGGTCTGGGAACTGGTGCGCCGCAATCACTTAACACCCGAGCAGGCCAACCTGTCCGTTCCAAAGAACGTAATCACACGCAGCCTCGGACCCGAGCCGACCATCGAGGTGGACCTCGAAGGTCCCTTGGCAGTGGAACTTGCGGATGTCTTCTTACTTTGTTCCGACGGTCTGTCGGGGCCGGTAACCGACTCGGAGATCGGGGCTTTCGCCGGCAACTTCCATCCTCGGAACGCTTGCCGCTACATGCTCAACCTGGCCAATCTGCGAGGCGGCCTGGATAATATCACGGTGTTGATCGTGCGCATTGGTCCCTGGGTGGACCCTGACTCGTCCGAGACGTCCCATCAAGACCTGGCCGCCGGAGCCCCGCGAAACGGCCGAAAGCAGCGCCTCGTGGCGTGAACGCGTCGTAGGCATGCTCAAGAGTAAGAGTCCCAAGAAGCCTCCGCCCACGCTGGCCCCGGAAGATGAGCATCGCTACCGCTCCACTTCTTGTCCTATCGATAAACGACTGATCGACCGGCTTACCGATCTGACAGATCGGGTCCGAGAGGCCGCCATCGAGCAGGCTTGGTCCGTGGACTGGACCGAGCTCGCCGACCACCGCCGCAAGCTTGCCGAGTCTCTCGTGGCTCATCACAACTGGTTGACCCTGCGCGAGCTCGGTGAGATAATCGCCATGCTCGGCGAGGCCGCCCGCTTCCACCGCAAGAGCACAGGCGCGGCCAACGTGCATTGAAGGATGATGCCGCGATGTCCGCAGAACTTTCGCCCGGCAATGCCACCCTCTGTGCCCGCGCCGCGGCTCCGGCGCCTTCCGTCAGTCGGCCTCTGGTCCCCTCGCTCGATCTTGGCGTGGTCTACCAGATCGCCGACCTGGACCAGATCGACGGCCTAAACACCGGCCGCCTGAACGGATTCTCCTACGCCCGTGACGGCCATCCCAACGCCGCCCAACTCGCCGCCAAAATGTGCGCCATCGAGCACGCCGAGGCCGGCCTCGTCTGCGCCTCGGGAATGGCCGCCATCGCCGCAACCCTGCTGACGCTGGCCGGCCAGGGCGATCACATAATCATCTCCGAGGGACTCTATGGCAAGAGCACCACGCTCGTCTGCAAAGAGCTCGTTCGGTTCGGTGTGACCCATGACAGTTTCGCTCCAGCCAGCCCCGAGACGCTGGAAAAACTGATCACCTCGCGCACCCGGCTAATCCTCGTCGAGACCATCTCCAACCCGCTACTGCGGGTCTCGGACCTGGAAGCGATCGCCGGCGTCGCCCGCGCGGCCGGCGTGCCCCTCTTGGTGGACCATACCTTCGCCCCGCTCTTGTGCCGACCGATCGAGCTGGGGGCGACCTTCGTCATGCACTCGGTCACCAAGCTGATCGGCGGCCACAGCGACCTGACCCTGGGAGTGGTCGTCGGCCCGCGTGAATCGATTGTCAAGATCCGGTCCGTCGCCTCGACGTTCGGTCAGACGGGCAACCCCTTCGAAAGCTGGCTGGCGCTGCGCGGCCTGGCGACTTTGAGCCTGCGCGCGAACCGCGCCGGCGCCACGGCCCTTGACCTGGCCACCCGCCTCGACGCCCATCCACTGGTGACTCGAGTCATTTATCCCGGGCTTGCCTCGCATCCCGACTTCGACCTGGCCCGGCGACTGCTCACAAATGGCTTTGGCGCCATGGTCACCTTCGATGTCGGCGGGCGAGAACAGGCCGACCATCTGATCCGATCGCTCCGCCATATCCCTTTCGCCCCCAGCCTGGGCGATGTGCAGACGACGCTCAGCCTCCCGTACTCGACCAGTCACCACGGCCAGGACCCGGAGATGCTCAAGCGGCTGGGAATCACCCCCGGACTGATTCGTCTCTCAGTTGGGCTCGAAGATTTGGACGATCTTTGGAGGGATCTGTCTCAGGCGCTGGAATCAAGCAACTCGCCCGTCGATTATCGGCAACGCCCTGCTTGATCGGCCGACGTCTACCCGAGCATGCGCACGCGCCGCGCAGCGGGATCAGTAGCCAGTCGGGGCGCTCGGACAGCGCAGTGTCAACCTGCGAGAATGCCATATCTAGCAAGAGCACCTCGAGCAGACTGTAAGTGGCGGCCGCCGTGCTGGGTAGCAACCCCGTGGGTTGCATGTTCTGGATGTAGGTCTGGAGGAACTCACGGGCCACGTGGTCGTACCAGGCAGTGGCCCATGGCTCCAGGGTGGGGCGATCCTCGGGCCGGACCATCCCGGGTGAGCGGCCCCGGTCGTCGGTGATGCCGAAGAGCGCAGTTCTGAGCCGCCGCATCGAGTGAGCGGACCATGCTGGCCACGTCGCGCAGCGGCGATTGCTTGACCCGCCGCTCACCGATGGCTCGGGTGTGATCACCCTCGAAATCAATAACGATGAAATCCTTGCCGGTATAGAGCAGTTGAGCCAGATGGTAGTCACCGTGACAGCGGATCCGCTGCCCGTTCAGGGCGGGGTCGAGGATGGCTTGAAACCGCTGAAGGATCGCGTCTTGCCGGCCCACGATCTGATCGGCGAACTGCCGGGCCGGCTCTGGAAGGGCCGAGCGCCGCCGCGCCAGTCGGTCGCATAGCCGGCCCGTGAGGTTGCGCATCGACTGGTAGATCGAACGCTGGTAAAGCTTACCAAACGGCTCTGGTGCGAACGCGAGGTCCGAACGATTGGCGGCAAGAGCGCGGTGCAGCTCGGCAGTTCGTTGCCCGAGCAGGCGGGCCGTGTCGAGATGATCCCCGATCAGCTCTAGCCAGTTCGCGGGCACTTCATCGCCCTCCGAGGGATCTCGCAGTGAGACCGGACGCGGCGGGCCAGTCGCCAGCTCTCGAGATAATGCGGCCACCCGCTCGAAGTACCGGCTGAGCTGGTCCAGCATGTACTGCCACGCGGTCCCTTGGTTGGCGATGTAGCGGTGCAGGACGCCGAGTGTGCAGGGCTCGCCGCTGCCGCGGCGGCGGTAGTCGATCGATCCCACGACCGTGGCGGAACCGTGATAATCGGTCTGCTCGGCCAGGTAACGGCCGATCTCCAGGTCTGGGTTGACGCCCTCTTCGATTCTGCGAAACACTTTGAAAACGTAAGATTCTCCGAACACGATGGCTCGGTTGTTGCGCTCGCTGCGCCGCAGCGACAGGGCAAGCCCGGCGGTGTCGGCTGGTCCCTCGCTATCCGAGCCCTGGATACCCAGCGGCGTCGCCTTGATCTCGCCGCCTTCCAAACGCCGTGATCGGCCGGTCAGCGTGCCGTGAAGCAGACCTCGGCAGCAGGCCGGTACCGCGAGCGCGTCGCACAGCAGACCGGGCTCGGGTTGAGCCACACGCGCCAGCGCGGCGGCCTGCCAGGGCACCAGTAACTCATCTAGATTCTGCTCCGGCAAGAGCGTAAGCCCCAGCGAGAGAACTTCGGTCAGACCGTCGGTTCTCTCGACTCGGATCAGCAAGAACCAAACGTCCGTCTGACCCACGCGAATCGGCGCCGCGTGCGCAATCGCGACCGCTGCGATTCGCGCCCGGCGATCGATCAGCCGGCTGCGCGCCAGGTACTGCGGCAGGACGGCCTCGATCTCGTCCCATTGCCCGGGCTGGAACCACTTGGACACGGGCCCTTTGCCCGCCAGCACGGGCAGATCGACCTCGGCTCCTTCCATCGCCGCCACCCCGGCGCTTCTCCGGCCGGCAGAATTGGCCACGCCATCGGCAAGCGAAAACCAAATGAAACCGTACGGGCCAAGAGTCAGCAAGTATGGCTGCTCGGTGATCTTTGGAAAAGGCGTGCGGCCCAACACCTCTTCGGGAGCGATGCCCGCATGCTCCTTCAAGTCAAGCTGCACGTATTGCACGAACCGCGACAGGTTCGCAACGACCAAAATCCGCTCATACTCGAACGTGCGGATGAACGCGAGCACCTTGGAATTGTCGGGACGAAGTAGCTCGAACGATCCCCGCCCGAAGGAACGAAACCGCTTGCGCAGCGTGATTAAACGCTTCACCCACCAGAGTAGCGACGACGGGTTGCTTTGCTGGGCCTCGACGTTGACGGTCTCGTAGTGATACTCCGGGTCGATGATGATCGGCAGAAACAGGCGCTGCGGATTCGCGCGACTGAACCCGGCGTTGCGGTCGGCCGACCACTGCATTGGCGTGCGCACGCCGTTGCGGTCGCCCAGGTAAATGTTGTCTCCCATGCCAATCTCGTCGCCGTAGTAGATGACCGGAGTACCCGGCAGCGAGAACAGCAAACCAAACATCAGCTCGATGCGCCGCCGGTCGTTGCGCAGGAGTGGGGCCAGCCGGTGACGGATTCCCAGGTTGATGCGGGCCGTTCGGTCCTGAGTATAAGCTCTATACATATAGTCACGTTCTTCGTCGGTGACCATCTCCAGGGTCAGCTCGTCGTGGTTCCGCAAGAACAGGCACCACTGGCAGGATTCGGGAACGGGCGGGGTCTGGTCCATGATATCGTGGATCGGGAAGCGGTCTTCCTGGTGCAGCGCCATGAAAAGGCGGGGCATGAGCGGAAAGTGAAAGGCCATGTGGCACTCGTCGCCCTGGCCGAAGTAAGCCACTGCGTCTTCCGGCCACTGATTGGCCTCGGCCACCAACATTCGATCGGGAAACCGCTCTTGCACGAACGCGCGCAGGGCCTTGAGGAACTGATGCGTCTCGGCCAGGTTCTCGCAGTCGGTTCCTTCGCGTTCGTACAGGTAAGGCACCGCGTCGAGCCGCATGCCGTCGACGCCCATCGCAAACCAAAATTCGACCACCGGGAGCAGCGCTTCCCAAACCGCCGGGTTGTCGAAGTTCAGGTCGGGCTGATGAGAATAAAAACGGTGCCAGAAGTAGGCCTTGGCAACCGGATCCCAGCTCCAGTTGGACGGCTCGAAATCCTTGAAGATCACCCTGGCTTTCCCGTACTTCTCGGGGTTGTCGCTCCAGACGTAAAAGTTGCGTTCCGGGCTGCCCGCCTCGGCACGCCGTGCCCGCTGGAACCAGGGATGCTGGTCCGACGTGTGGTTGATTACCAGTTCGGTGATGACCCGGATCCCGCGCTCATGGGCCCCGTCAAGAAAGAGCTTGAAGTCCTCGAGATTGCCGTAAAGGGTGTGAATGTTCGTATAATCGGCAATATCATAGCCGTCGTCCTTTAGTGGCGACGGGTAGAAGGGCAAGAGCCAGACGGCCGTGATCCCCAGGTCTTGCAGATAGTCGAGCTTCTGGGTCAGCCCCTGAAAGTCTCCGTGCCCATGACCGAAGCTGTCGCAGAAGGCACGAACGTGAAGCTCGTAGAGGATGGCATCCTTGTACCAGAGACGATCGTTTTCCGGCATGTGTGATGAACCCGACGCTCCCTCCGCGGTAATCGGTCCGGCGGACCACTGCCAAGTTCTCAGGTTCATCCTAGGGGCGGGAGTCCGAAGTGTCGATTGCCGGCAGCGTTTCCAAAGATTAATTAATCTTGGCTCTGCACGTCGTTAAGTTCTGGGAATTTGCCCCGATTGCGTGACGTGATGGAGTTACCAGATGTTCGTCATGGTCAGTCCAGCAGCTCTCCCCTGAACACGGTCACCGCCTGCCCGATCAAGGCCACGCGAGCTCCGTCGACGCCGCACCTTCACCACACCGCCCCGGGGTGAGACCTGGTGTCCGGTCAGCTCGGCTCGGCCCAGTCTTGATGCCCAGAATGGGGCGAGGCAGCAATGCGCCGAGCCGCAGACCGGGTCCTCGTCGATGCCAACGCGAGGCGCGAAGAACCGCGAGACGAAATCGAATTCGGCGGCCGCGGCCCGGCTCGTGGCAATGACACCGCGGACGGGGAGAGAGGCAACCAGGCGGTAATCGGGCTGAAGTTCCCGAACGGCCTTCTCGTCGGCGAGCTCGACCAGAAGGTCGAACCTGTTCCGTCCCGCCATAACCAATCTCCCGTTCAGCGCGGCTCCGATCCGATCAAGCTCACGTTGGTCGTCAATTGAAGTGGCGATCGGTTCCGCTGGGAAGTCGAGCTCGATCCAGTCGCCTTGTCTCCGGGCGCTGAGTCGGCCGCTGCGGGTCTCGAACTGAGCAGGCGCATGCGGACGGAGCAACATTTCTTCCCAGAGGACGTGCGCCGCCGCCAGAGTGGCGTGGCCGCACAGATCGACTTCCACGCGGGGAGTGAACCAGCGGAGAGAAAACAGGCAACCCGGTTCGATCGGTTGGACGAATGCGGTCTCCGACAGATTCATCTCGGACGCAACCTGTTGCATCCAGGGCTCGGGCGCTGGTGCGTCGAGCAGGCAGACGGCCGCGGGGTTGCCGGCGAAGGGTCGGTTCGTGAACGAATCAACCTGGATGATGCGCGTGCTCATTTTGGGAGTCCTGGGAAGTCGGCAGAATGTCGGAAGAATCGCTTCTAGGACACTCGGATGCGGGATCAGGTTCGGAGTGATCTACGCGGGCTAGCAGGGTTTCGATCATTCCGAGGGCTTGCCCCATACCCCGGTCGGCCATGTCGGAGAGTCCCTCGCCGAACGAGAAATTCGAGCCGGGAACGGAGACCTCGCCAGGCCATTGGGCAATGGCCAAAAGCGGCCTGGCAGAGCTTTAAGAGGAAAGACGGTGTGAGTGCATGAACCAGCGAAGCCCAATCATTGTCGCGCGGCAAGACGGGCTCGACATGGACCCCCGTCTGGGATGATAGCGAACAGTTCCGGGCATCCACGAAGACGGCAGTGCCGGCTGCCGCCAGCTCAGCGGCCAGCTCCGGAGTCAGCTGTGGCAGGCTCATCGATCGCACTCCAGAGCGCTGCCAGCACCTCACTTTGTCGGCGATGAGGCAGCCCAGGGCGTCGTCCCGGCGCAGCGTGTTGCCGTACCCGATCACCAGGGTCGAATCTCTTCGCGAGTCAGGCATTGCAGCTCTCTCAGTGCCTCCAGACCTCGTCCTGGATTGTACCATCAGCCGCGACGAGTTGGACGTGTAGGGGCATGGCACCGACCGCGTGGGTCGAACAGCTCAGGCACGGGTCGAAGGCACGGATGCCCGCCTCGATGCGATTGAGCACGCCCTCGGGAATGCGTGGACCGTGGATGTAATGCCCGGCGATCTGAGCCACGGTTCGGTTCATGGCCAGATTGTTCTGTCCGGTCGCGATGATCAGGTTGACCCATCGGATCAGTCCATCCTTGTCTACCTGGTAATGGTGGAAGAGCGTGCCTCGAGGTGCCTCACTGACACCCACGCCATCAAGCCGGTTGATCCCGGCGACGGCACGAAGGTGATCCGAGGTCAGGTCAGGGTCGTCGATCATGCGCTCGATCAGTTCGAGTGCGGCCAGGATCTCGATGAGCCTGGCATAGTGGTAGAGGAACGATGAGGTCGCCGTGCCGTGGAACCGGGAGTGGAATTCCTTGAGTTCCTGGTCAGCGAGTGGAACGCCCATGTGAGTGCAAACGTTGAGCCGGGCCAGTGGGCCGACACGGTAGATTCCCAGGGTTGGGCCCAGGGGTTTGTAATAAGGCGATTTGAGGTAGGAGTCCGGCTCGACTCCCTCGCCGATGTACTGATGGTAGGAGGCGGGATCCACCTGGTTGGCCACGATCTCTCCGTCTGAGTTGACGAATCGGAGATGACCGTCGTAATGCTCCCAGTTGCCCTCCTCGGAGACTAGGGCCATGAACAGCGACGGGAAGTCTCCGAAGTTGACGACCTCTTCATGGAACTGATCGAAGATGGCCTTGAAGCGGCGGAGCGCGAGGTCGGCCGTCTCGAACAATTCGGACAAGCGGGAGCGAATATGATCGCGGGCCTCGGGGGTCAGGCCGGCGCGGACGCCCCCAGGCACCGCCCAGGCCGGATGGATTTTCTTGCCACCCAGAAGCTCGATGATCTCCTGGCCGAACTGCCGCAGGCGAATGCCCCGGCGCGAAATCGGGGTCGGCGGCGATCAGGCCGAAGATATTCCGCCCGGCAGGATCGGCATCCATGCCCAGAAAGAGGTCGGGCCCGCTGAGGTGGAAAAACGACAGTGCGTGGGACTGGACTATCTGACCCAGGTTCATCAGCCGGCGGAGCTTGTTTGCTGCAGGCGGGATGGTGACAGAGAGAATCTTGTCGCCCGCCTTGGCCGAGGCCAGCAGATGGCTGACCGGGCAGATACCGCAGACCCGGGCCGTGATTCCGGGCATCTCCCACAAGGGGCGCCCTTCACAAAACTTTTCGAACCCGCGGAACTCGGCCACGTGGAAGCGGGCATCGCTCACCCTGCAAGCGTCATCGAGCTGAATCGTGATCTTGGCGTGACCTTCGATCCGCGTCACGGGGTCGATCAGGATCTGCTGAGACATGGGTCTGACCTTCTTCCTTTCAGCCGAACTTGAGGTCGGTACCGGTTAGCTGGGCGGTATGTTTGCCGATCAGTTGCTCCAGCACCGCACGGATCCGCGACGCGTCCGGCGGACAACCAGGTACGTACACGTCCACCGGCACCACGCCATGGATTGGAACTACACGGTCCAGGAGTTGGGGCAAGACCCCCGGGCGGGTTGGAATCTGGGCGCCCATGTCGCCGTTGTCGATGTAGGACCGGCGCAGGACGACATCCGCGCCTCCCAGCGGGTTGCGCATGGCGGTGACGTTGCCCGTCACGGCGCAGTCGCCGAAGGAGACGAGGATTGTCGTGCGCGAACGGACCATCTTGACGAACTTGAGATTGTCCTCGTTGGCCACGGCGCCTTCCAGCAGCGTCACGTCGACATGCTCGGGGAATTCCTTGGTATCCATCAAGGGGGTGTAGACGATATCGACCATTCCCGCCAGGTCGACCAGGAACTCGTCGAGGTCGAGGAATGACATGTGGCATCCAGAGCAGCCGCCTAGCCACATTGTGGCGAGCTTCAAATGTTCCATTGCTTCTTCTCCCGGCGCTTACCAGAAACGCGAGCATCGACCGATCGCGTTTCATTTCAGCGACTGTGGAGCCCTGGCCGAAGATGGCCCCGGTGGGGCAGGCCTGCATGCACTTGCCACAAGACGTGCAGGTCGGCGATGTTCCCCACGGCTGATGCATATCAGTGATGACGCGGGCGTTCACCCCGCGATGCGCGACGTCCCAGGTGTGGGCGCCTTCAATTTGGTCGCAGACTCGTACGCAACGGGTACAGAGGATGCAGCGGTTGTGGTCGATGCCGAACCGCTCGTGGCTGATATCGACGGGCAGTTGTGGGTACAGATAGTCGAACCGCACGTGGTCCATGCCGACCTGGACGGCAAGGTCCTGGAGCTCGCAGTTGCCGTTGGCCACGCAAACCGCACACACATGGTTGCGCTCGGCGAAGAGTAGCTCGATAATCATCCGCCGAAAATTCCGCAGCCGCTCTGTGCTGGTCTGCACTTTCATCGCCTCGAAGACCTGCGTAGTGCACGCCGGCATCAAGCGGGGCGGATCGCCGACCTCGACCAGGCACATCCGGCAGGCGGCCACGTCGGAAACGCCATCGAGATGGCAGAGCGTCGGAATCGAAATCCCCACTTCCTTAGCGGCTTCCAAGATCGTCTCGTCGCCGCGCGCGTTCATGAGCCTTCCGTCAATCGTCAGGGTCTTGACCGTTGCCATGATTACCGCCTTCACCGGTCAGTCATGAGGGAAACGGGCCGCCCTGGTGCAGGGCCAGCCCTGGGGCGCATGTTGAGGTTGACGGCTCGCTCGCTTCGTCGCGCAGCAGCTCCAGGTACTCGTTGCGGAAGTAACGCAAGGTGCTCAGCACGGGGTTAGGTGCAGACTGTCCCAGGCCGCAAAGGCTCGTGAGTTTCACCATCTCACAGAGCGACTCGAGCCGGGCCAGGTCGTCGGCCGACGCTTTCCGTTCGGTGAACCTGGTCAGCAGCCGGTAAAGCTGAACGGTCCCGGCGCGACAGGGGATACACTTGCCGCACGACTCGTCCATGCAGAATTCCATGAAGAACTTGGCCAGGTCGACCATGTTGGTGGTCTCGTCCATGACGATCATCCCCCCTGAGCCCATGATCGAGCCCAGTTGCACGAGCGACTCGTAATCCACCGGCGTGTCGAGCGCGTCGGCCGGAATGCAGCCGCCCGAAGGGCCGCCGGTCTGCACCGCCTTGATCTTGCCGCCCTCCGGCGCACCGCCGCCGATCTCCTCGACGATTGCTCTCAAGGAGGTTCCCATGGGCACCTCGATCAGCCCGGTGTTGCGGATCTTGCCGGCCAGGGCGAAGACCTTTGTCCCCTTGCTCTTCTCGGTGCCGATCGCGGCGAACCAGTCGGGCCCGTTGCGGATGATGGGCGGAATGTTGGCGAAGGTCTCGACATTGTTGATGAGCGTCGGACTCCCCCAGAGCCCCGCGGCGGCCGGATAGGGAGGGCGGGGCCGGGGCATTCCGCGGCGGCCCTCGATCGAGGCAAGCAGCGCTGTCTCCTCACCGCAGACGAAGGCACCGGCGCCGATCCGCAAGTCGACACGGAAGTTGAACGGCGACTCGAAGATCTGGGTTCCCAAAAGCCCAAGCCGCCGCGCCTGGCGTATCCCGGTCTCGAGCCGGCGGATGGCTAGTGGATACTCGCCCCGGACGTATATGTAGCCCATGTCGGCCCCGACCGCGTAAGCGGCAATGGCCATGCCCTCGAGGACCCTGTGCGGGTCGCTCTCGAGCACGCTACGGTCCATGAAGGCGCCGGGGTCGCCCTCGTCGGCGTTGCAGACGACGTACTTGTGCTGCCCCTGGTTCTTGGCGACCATCCCCCACTTGAGCCCTGTGGGATAGCCGGCGCCTCCCCGGCCCCTCAGGCCGCTGCGGGTGACGGTCTCGACCACCTCCGCGGGATTCATTTCCCTCACCACTTCGTAAAGCGCGCGATAGCCGCCGGACGCGATGTACGATTCGATGCGCTCGGGCTCGATCTCGCCGCAGTTTTCCAGGACGATCGACTTCTGGCGAGTGAAGAACGACCGCCCGGGATCACCCCGTCGGGCCGTCACTCCGCCGCCGTTCAGTCCCGACACAATCGAGGGTGCCTGATCGGAGTTGACCCGTTCGTACAGGGTCCTCTCGGGATCGAGCTGGACCAGTGGGCCTTCGCAACAGAGCCTCATGCACCCCACGGCGCAAACCTGGACCGTCGTGCCCAAGTTTGCCTGCTCGACAGCCTCCTCCAAGTGCTGCCGCACGTCATGCGCACCTGACGAGAGGCAGCCGGCCGCCGTGCAGACGCGAATCCTGATCGGCTTTCGCGCCGCCAGCTCCTTCTCGCCAATCTCCTGGAGCTCAACGAGGTCCATGTTGCAGCCACCCTTTCATCCGCTTCTCCGCCGCTGCGGGCTCGACAGTGCCGCAGAGTTCGCCGTCGAAGACCACGACAGGCGCCACGCCGCAGGTGCCCAGGCACCTGGCGGTATCGACGGAGACGAACGGCCCGTGCTCACCAGATTCTCGGTTCGCCTGCTCCGCGAACGCGCGAGCAGTTGCCAGCAGAGTCGCTCCCCCGTTCACGTAACAGGCCGTTCCCATGCAAACAACGCAGGTATGATCGCCTTTCGGCGCGAAAGTGAAAAGGTGATAAAACGTCGCCACGCCGTAGACGCGGCTGGGGGGGAGCTTGAGTCCGTGCGCGACGTACAGCAGGATGTCGTCCTGAAGGTAGCCGAAGAGCTCCTGCGCGACGTGCAGCACCTCGATCAGAGCGTCGGGCTGGAACCGCTGCCGCTTCATGCTCGCGTCGAGCATCTTGAACCGGTCATCGCCGCTGAGATGAGGTTCGCCATGATCGGCACCCCGAGATTTCTGCTGTATCTCGGCCATGCTCGCACGCCCCCTCCACCTTGAGGGTCGCCCTCTTGATCCGTTGGGGGGCGGCCGGGAGGATCGCCTCGATGCGTCGGAGCATCACGGCAATACTGTCATTTCAGTCTGATCCAGCGCGTGACCCGAATCAAGGGGATGGACAGATTGTAACGCGGCTGGTCCGCGCCGAGCGAACATTGCAAGGTCTGGTTTTGCGCCGTTGCGGAACACTTGCGTGCCTTAACTACCGCATCACAGGCGGTCCCGGCGTCGAACATTAGCGCCCGGATGACCCCTTTGATTGATGAAGACAAAACTGCATAAGTTCGAGGCTGTCCGGGAAGCTGTTCCTAGGGTGGGTGCAACCCACCAATCCCTTGGAAAAGGCGGTGGGTTGCACCTACCCTACAATTGTCAAACAGGCCTTCTCGGATAGCCTTTTAGTGCTAGATAAATTTTTTCGCTTTTCTGCAGAATCGTTCGGTCACCCTCTTGCGGCGCCGGGAAGAGCCCCCTAAAATCGGACACGCAGTGGTCAATTGGCGCATGCTGCTACCATGTACTGATGCCACGTTAGTAGGCATCCGTGCGTGGCACTTCGAGAGTGTCGATTGTCGGCGTGGAGTCACGCCTTTCCTCGAACCAGCAACCTTGAGATGAGGTCTCCATGGCCAGACGATCTGCGCCCCGAAAACTCAACCGCGCCTGGAATTGCTTGAGAATAGAACTCTCCTGAGCACAATCGGAGTCAACGTGAAAGGCAACAGCCCCTGGGCGGGTGACGCCACCTGGGTCGACGTTCGCCATCTGTTCCTTCCCTGGGGCCAGTATACATCGCCCTTACGGCCCCAATCCCTCCCTGCCACTCACTTCCACGGGATACCCCCTGGCTCCCGCGGCAACCTACGCTAATATCGCCAATTATCCCGACGGGTTGTATCAGGTCAGCTACCAGGGAACCGTGAACCTCGATTTCGCGGGCGTCGGCAAGATTACGACGCCGGCGACACTCGGCACCGACGGCCTTTACCATGCCGTCGTGACCGTGAATCACTCCTGGTATCCGAGTAACCCCATCTTGGTCATGGGGGCTACCGGACTGAGCTCCTCAAACCCGTTCGGAAACCTTCATATCATCACGCCAGGATACGGTGCCAACCCGACCCAGGAATTCACAAACAGCCTCCTGCAGGATCTCCAGCCCTTCTCGTACATCCGGATGGTGGAGTGGAATAACACGATCAACTCCACGCAGGTGAACTGGCAAGACCGGGTCACGCCGAACGACTTCACCGCCTGCGGACCGGACGGTACATCGTACGAAGACATTATCGCTCTTGCAAATGAATCTAATAAAGATTTATGGATCAACGTGCCTGCCATGGCCACCAATGATTACGTCACAAGCCTGGCCCAGCTCATCGATAAGGACCTCAACCCCAATTTGAAAGTGTACGTCGAATACAGCAACGAAACGTGGAACTTCAGCTACTCTGAATTGTTCCAGGTGCTGGCCGCCGCATACAACAACCCCCTGGTGACTCAGAAGAGCAACGTCCTGTACGCCGTCGCTCAGCAGACCGCCTTCCAAACCAGGAGCATCGGCAACATTTTCAAGCAAGTATTTGGCAGCCAGTCCAGCAGGGTGATCCCCGTCCTCGGCGGCTGGGCGGCCGGGGCCTCCTACAACCAGGTGGCGCTGCAGTTCTTACAAACCAACTACGGCGCCGTCAGTAACTCGATTGCTGACTTCGCCATCGCCCCGTACATCATTCTGAGCTCGGGGACCGACGTGCCGGGACTGACGATGACTGGACTGTTCAATTCCATGGAGAATTATCTCGACACCGATGTCTCGAGCTGGCTCACCGCCAATGAGTCCCTTTCCAAGACCTATGGCGTTCCGGTGATTAGCTATGAGGGAGGGCAGGGGCTCTACCCGGGCCTGAGTAAGAACCCGACGCTGGAAAACCAGGCCCAGAACGATCCGGGTATGTACACTTTGTACAAGAATTTGATCGCGATGTGGGAAACACATATCGGAACGCAGTTCACCTTCTACGCCCTCAATGACGGCTACTGGGGGTTGCTGCCGTCGGTCACCGCGACAGGCTCCGAGAAGTGGGACGCGGTGATGAGCTCGATATTGCCCGCCGGTGATGCCGACCTGGACGGCAAGGTGACTCCCGCCGACCTGACCATCGCTGAGGACCACATGGGCGACACCAACGCCTGGTGGGAAGACGGCGACTTCAACCATGATGGGGTTGTCAACGCCCAGGACCTGGCTCTCGCGGAAGCCAACCTCCCGGCGACCGCGGCTGCGGCGACGTTCGAATCCGAAGACACGAACACGCAGGGTAACTGGCAGGGCGTGTACGGCAGCGACGGGTACAGCATCATCGGCAATACGTCCAACTACCCCGTTTATGCCGCCGTCGGCACCTCGAATGCGGCAACCGAGGTTTGGAACAGCAAAACGAGCGACGTTCGCGCCCTACAGGACGCCACCACGAACGGAAGCACCGCCAGAACCGCCGCCGGTTGGTCTAGCAGTGGCGGAAGTTTCACCGTCGATGTCAACCTTCCCGACGGCAATACCCACGTCGTGAGCATCTACGCCGATGACTGGAATAATATGGGCCTATCCGAGCGGGTGGACGTGATCGACCCGTCCACCGGGACGGTGCTCGACTCACGCACCATTTCCTCGTTTGCTGGCGGCGTCTATCTGTCATGGCAACTCACCGGTAACGTTCAGCTCCGCTTTACCGGGCTCACCGGCCTTAACCCCGTCGTCAGCGGCATCTTCTTCGATCACGTCGACTCGCAGGCGTTCGTAACAGCCAACACGATCTCGCGAGGCAACTGGCAGGGCGTCTACGGCAACGATGGGTACGATATCGCTGGCTACCAGGCCAACCTGCCATCCTATGCCGAGGTTACCCCTTTGGATGTGACAGACTTTGTCTGGAACCCCAGCACGACGGACCAACGCGTTCCGGCGAACCCCGGCCCGGCGCCACCGCCCGGGTCGCCAGTTGCTGGTACAATTCCACCGAGCAGTTCTCCATCGACATCAACCTTACCGACGGCCAATCCCACGTGGTGAGCATCTACGCCGACGACTTTGACAAACAGGGCCGGTCTGAGCGGGTGGACGTGATCGACCCGTCCACCGGGGCCGTCCTCGACTCGCGCACCATTTCGTCGTTCTCGGGTGGCACCTACCTTACGTGGCAGCTCAGTGGCAACGTCCAGATACGTGTGACCTCGGTAACCGGTCCGAACCCCGTCATCAGCGGCATCTTCTTCGGTCGCGTCGACTCGGCGACGTTCGTATCAGCCAACACGTACAGTCATGGCAACTGGGAGGAGGCTTTCGGGCGCGATGGATACGATGTCATAGGCAATCAATTGAGCCTGCCTTCCTATGCCAGGGTTACGACGACAAATACTTCAACCCTGATTTGGAAGAGCAGCACGACGGACCTTCGCGGCCTAGAGAAAGCCACTCCCGGCCCATTCGACCGGATCGCCGGCTGCTGGTACAGTCCCACGGGGCAGTTCTCCATCAACATCAACCTTACCGACGGCCAAACCCACGTCGTGAGCATCTACGCCGTCGACTGGGACAATCAGGGCCGGTCCGAGCGAGTGGACGTGATCGACCCCTCTACCGGGAAGGTGCTCGACTCGCGCACCATTTCCTCGTTCTACGGTGGCACCTACCTTACCTGGAAACTCAAAGGCAACGTCCAGCTCCGCTTCACCGTGCTCAAGGGCCCTAGCCCTGTCGTTAGCGGGCTGTTCTTTGGTTGATGCCGACCGGTACTCAGACCCCGCGAAGCCTCCCCGCCGCGCCCTTCCCCCCCTTGCGAAGGGGGGGTTGGGTGGTGACAGCCGCAGCTTATTCACTGCACTGGACCCCGTGCAGCCGATACACCCCTCGCCGTCAATACCGAAAACCGGACCAGACCCCGCGCAGCCGACAGACCCCGCAAAGCCGAGCGGACCAGACCCCGCGAAGCCGAGACCCCGCGAAGTCGCCACACTTGTGAACGGAGAGAACCAAGCCGACGACGGCCGGCAGTTGATCAACAAGAGCAAGAATCACATGGGGCTCTCCAACGTACTGGCAGGTGAGCCTAGGAGCACCGGGTCCGATCGCTTTGGCGGAGGCCTTCAGAGCAATCTTGGACTGGCTCGGTTATACTGCAAGCCATAAGCCGGCGTTCTTCGCATGCGGAGCATGGACGCCTCACTCGGGAGCTGACCACCGTGCCCCATGCCAACGACTCATCGCGAGACCTGCTCTTTGGGGTGTTCGCGCTTCAGAATGGCCTGATCGACCAGGGGCAGCTCCTCGCTGCCTTTCAGTCGTGGACTCACGACAAGTCCAGGTCCATGGCCGATCATCTCATCTCCCGCGGGGATCTCAGTGCCGGCGACCGGGCTGCCGTGGAGTTTCTCGTCGGCCGACACGTCCAAAAGCATGGCGACGACATCGAGAAAAGCCTGGCGGCGATCAATGCCGGCCGCTCGACTCGCGAGGGTCTGGCCAGCCTGGGCGATGCCGACATCGAGGCCTCACTTGGCCATATCGGCACAAATTCCACCCTCGAGGTTGACGACGCCGGCATCACTGTCAGCTACGGGGCCGGTACCGCGACATCCGATGGCCAGCGCTTCCGGGTACTCCGCCCCCACGCCCAGGGAGGCCTGGGAGCGGTGTTTGTCGCACTCGACGCCGAGCTGCATCGCGAGGTGGCGCTCAAGCAAATCCTTGAGCAGCACGCCGACAATCCGGTGAGCCGCCAGCGATTTCTACTCGAAGCCGAAGTCACCGGCGGGCTGGAGCATCCGGGCATCGTGCCTGTCTATGGCCTGGGGACCTACCAAGACGGCCGTCCCTACTATGCGATGCGGTTCATCCGCGGCGACAGCCTCAAGGACGCCATTGCCGCTTTTCACGCCGACCGTGAGTTAAAGGACGACCCGGGCCGTCGTTCGCTGGAGCTTCGCCAGCTCCTGCGTCGGTTCCTTGACATCTGCAATGCGATCGAGTACGCGCACAGCCGCGGCGTGCTTCACCGCGACATCAAACCCGCCAACATCGTCGTTGGCAAGCATGGTGAGACCCTGGTCGTGGACTGGGGACTGGCCAAGCCGCTGGGGCATGTCGAGGCGGGCTCAGCCGCGGGCGAGCGGACCCTGGTCCCCTCGTCGTCCAGCGGCACGGCGGATACCCTGCAAGGCAGCGCACTGGGAACGCCGGCCTACATGAGCCCTGAGCAGGCCGCCGGCAACGTCGTGAACATGGGCCCGCGCTCCGACGTCTACAGCTTCGGCGCCACCCTCTTCTGCCTGCTCACCGGTAAGCCCCCGTTCCAGGGAGACGTGGCCGAGGCGCTGCGGGCTGTCCAGAAGGGTGACTTCCAGCCTCCCCGCGAGCTCGACCCGTCGATCGACCGCGGGCTGGAGGCGGTCTGTCTGAAGGCGATGTCGCTCCAGCCCGATAACCGCTACCCGACACCCCGGGCGCTGGCCGAAGACATCGAGCGCTGGATGGCCGACGAACCGGTTTCGGCCTTGCGCGAGTCCTTCTCGCAACGGGCGCGGCGGTGGGCCCGGAAACATCGAACGGCTGTGGCGGCGGCCGCCGGCCTCTTGATCACCTCGACCCTCGCGCTGGCGGTCGGCACCGTGCTCATCACCCGCGAATGGCACGAGGCTCAGGTCCAGCGCAACGAGGCCCAGGTCCAGCGCAACGAGGCCCATCCAGCCAACGAGGCCCGGACCCAGGGTCAGCAGGCGCGCCAGGCCGTGCATTTGCTGACCAAGGTCGCCGATAGTGGCTTCGATGAACAGCTCGATCCCCTCCAGAAGGAATTCCTCGAAAACGCGCTGAGCCTACTACGAGCAGTTTACCGGCCGCGGTCGCCGATGATCCCAGCGTGAAGCTGGAACACGGCCGCGCGTACCAGCAGATGGGCGACATCCAGCGCAAACTTGGGCGGCTGCAGGAATCCGAGCGGGCCTATCGCAGCGCACTTGCGATGCTCGAGCCGCTGGCGGGTCGCCTGAACGCGGCGCGAGACGCGAAAGAGGCACTCGCCCGCACCCGCACCCTGCTGGCAAGCCTGCTGGTCCGCCGCGGCGCCGATCAAGGCGAGGCCGAGCCGCTGTACCGACGGGCACTCGATGCCCAGCAGGCCCTCGCCGACGCCGCGGACGCCACCACGTTTGATCACTTACGCCTGGCTCAGACCCTCAAGAGCCAGGCCGACCTTCTCAGATTGAACGGCCAGTTCAAGCCGGCCAAGGTTGTCTATGACCAGGCAATTGCCGTACTCGAAAAAGCCCACGCGGCCGACCCCAGTCACAGTGAGATCCGCAACGAGCTGGCACTGGCTTTCGACTTCCGCGGCTGGATCCATAAAGAGTTGGGTGATCTCGAAAAGGCCGAGCAAGACTATCGTCACGCCTTGGAGCTGCTTGACGCCCTGGTCGCTGAGTTTCCCACCGTGCCGCGTTTTCGCGAGGCGCTGGCCAAGGCATGCAACAGCCTGGGCCTGATCGAAGAGAATACTGGCCGTCTGGCCGACGCCGAGACCCACCTGATGCGCGAGCTGCCGCTGGTCGAGCGGCTCGCCCAGGACTTCCCCGAGCGCCCCGAGCACAGTCGCGCAGCTCGGCCGCACCTTGATGAACATCGGCAATGTGCTCTCGGACCAGAACCGCGTCCAAGCATCCGAGCCGTACCTACGCCGTGCCGTCGAGGTCTATACCCCGATCGCCGCCAAGCACCCCGACGACGTGCAGATCCGGTTTGACCTGGCCAAGGGCCACGTCAACCTGGGCGAACTGCTGCGCAACAGGGGAGATGTGAAGCAGGCGGTCGACTCGTACCTGAAGGCGCGAGCGCATCAACGAAGCGCTCGTCAAAACGTCTCCCGACAAGCCGCGGTATCGCGAGAACCTGGCGGGCAATCTGGTCGATCTGGCTCTCGCGCTTGAGGTCCTCGACCCGCCCCGGGTCGAGGAGACCTACCGAGCTGCGCTGGCTATCTATGAGAAGTTGGTCGCGGATCATCCCGACAATGTTGACTACCGCATCGGGCAGGCCGTATGCATCAGGAACTTCGGCCCTGTCCTGGCCAGTGCCAAACGACCCGAAGAGGCCGAGCAATTGTATCAGAAGGCCCTGGCGGTGCTCGAAGTCAAGGACCGACTACCCCCGACCACGCAACGGCTGCGCGTGCAGGCCAGCGTGCTCAACAACCTGGGCGAGATGCAAAGCGAAATTGGTCGGCCAGAAGCGGAAAAAAGCCTGCGCGCTGCTCTGGCGATCTTCGAGCGCCTCGCTGACCGCGCGCCGGCCTCCCTCGAGGAGCGACACAACGTCGCAATCGCCCAGAACAACCTGGGCGATAATCTCCTCAAGCTCCACCGTCTCTCCGACGCAGCGCCTTTCTTCGCCCGAGTCGGCCGCCATATTCGAAAAGCTCGTGGCCGAGGCCCCAAACGCGATCGATTTGCACAGCCACTTTGGAATTGTTCTGGACGGGCAGGGCACCTTGCTACTCGACACCGGCAAGCCAACCGAGGCAAGAAAGGCGATGGCGACCGCCGTCGCGCAACAGCGGCAGGCCATGCGGCTCAGCAAGAATCGCGACAGCGTTCGCACACTGCTCGGCGGCCACTTGCTGGCGCTGGCCAGAATCGACCTCAAGCTTGGTGCCTTTAATGAAGCAGCCGCCGATGCGATCGAACTGCCCAAAGTCGTCCCCGCCTCCGACCGTGGCCAGGCGTGCCTCGATGCCGCGCCATCCTCGCTCAGGTGGTCGCGCAAGTCGAGGCAAACACCAAGCTGCCAGAGACCGAACGCAGTCGGTTGACACGTACTTACCTCGGCCGCACCATCTTGCTCGTGAGTGAGGCCATCGACGGCAGCCCGCAGCGAAGCGATGAGGTCAAGAAAGACCCTCACATCAAAGCTCTGGAGTCGCGGCCCGAATTCCAGACAATGATGAACGCTCTGGAAAGCGTGCAGCGCTGACTTGTGACTCGCAATCACTTCGCGGTCGTTTTTTACCCGGCCTTGCTCCTGAAGCTGGCTTTCGCCCCTATTGGCCCGGCCTCCACCCAGGTCCGCGACGCTGCCGACCACACCCGCCAGCATCCGACGCCCTAGACCTGAGCGACGCCCCGAACTCGCGGGCCACTAATGAAGCGACACGTGATTGAAAGAGTCGCAGTATGCTTTTGTGTCATTTTCTGTAAACCGGTCATTTCCTCGAGGTGGGTCCCCCGAAGGCAAAATCCGTCTTGTGGGGAAACCTCCGGTTCGTCCGGGCCAGCCCCCCGCAACAGAGCTGCTTGACGTTCATTGGCGACAGACTGGAGAATCAGTTTCACTTGCTTCGCGAGAACCGGGGCCGGCGAGCTCTGGACCGTGGAGAGGGAAAATGCAAAGGCGGTGGTTCGGTTACATCTTCGCAGTGATTGGCGCATTGAGCTTCGCCATGGTTGCTGTTTACCTGGCCCGGCCCACGCCGTCCCCAGACCTACTGGTCGCGGCAGAAGCCGACTACGATCGAGGCGACTGGGCAAAGGCGGCGCAGGAAGCTCGTGATGTTCTCAAAACGCGGCCGGCTGACTCAAAAGCCCTTCTCCTGCTGGCCCGCGCCTCGGCGCGAGAGGGAAAGCAGAAGACGGCGGAGGCTAACGACGCCGACCCGAATCATCCGGAGACCCTCGCCGCCACCATTACTCATTTGATCGCCAACCAGACGCTGACCCAAGCGGCGGAGGACGCCGAACGCTTGATGAAACAACCAGGTTGGGAGCCGCGAGGCATGCTTCTGCTCGCCCGAGCCCGCCACGAACTGCTTGACCCGGCGGCAGCTGCGACACTCCTGACCGAGGCTCTCCAACGCGAGCCCGAAATGGCTCACTCCGGGACCGATCCGCGAGAGGTTCGCCGGCTGCTGGCCACTTGCCTACTCGAGACAGCCCAGCCAGCCGAGGCCCGTGCCCAGCTCGAAAAAGTCTTGGCATCCGGCTCCGATCCGCACGCCGCCTGGCTCCTGAGTCGCTCGTTTCTCATGGAGGGGAAACTCGCCGAGGCGAGGACCGCGCTGGAAACAGCTCAAGGGGAAGCCGGCGAGCAGGACCCGCTCCGGGCCGAACCGGCTCCCTTCGTCGGGGCCGCTCGCTGGCAAACCTGCCACCCCAAAGAGTTCAACTCTCAGCAACAGAGCCGTCATGCTCAGACGATCAAGTCCAAGTCCGAGTTGAGAACCCTGCCATGGCCTGGGCAACCGCTGGTCGATCTCAACAATCCCCGGGTGATCCATGCCTTTCAGAAGGCCGAAAACACAGTCAAGGTCGAAGCCAGGGTCGAACACCTGACCTTCTCGGCGTTGGTCGACTACGCACTTGGCTCGAATCATCAGGGCCGGTCGTTTGTGGGTCATGATCGCATGGGACAGGCCCGAGAATTGAGAATCTCCGAGTATCCTTCAGACCCCGTCTGGAGCCGAACCTCGGCACATCCTGCAAGGCCTCCAGGTCGGGATGGCTACCTGGGACGACGGATCTCTGACGAATCAGTTCGCTTCTGTGTCCACTGCCATTCCACCAATTTTCGTGCCGTCCAGCAGCCCACTGGCCGGCCGGAGGCTGGCGATCACGGGATCGGTTGCGAGCGGTGTCATGGCCCCGGTGGACATCATGTGCTGCGCGGTCCAGGAGCGGTTTCCCGACCTCGCCATCGCCCGGCCTAGACTCGCCACGGCAGAGCAAGTCGTGGCGCTCTGCGGCCAGTGCCACAAGGCTCCACCATTCGTGTCGCCCACAAGCACTGATTTCATCCGCTTTCAGGCCCCCACCCTGGTCCAGAGCCGATGCTACACCGAGAGCGGTACGCTCAGTTGCGTCACCTGCCACAATCCACACAAGAACGCCAGCCGGACCCCGTCGGATTACGAGATGGTCTGTCTCCAGTGCCACTCGTCATTGAAGAACCAGGATAAACACGCAGTCAAGGAAGTCGCTCAACAACAAACCTGGGCTCCCTGCCCCACACATGCCGAACGCGACTGTCTGAGCTGCCACATGCCCCGAGTACCCGAGGCCGTTCCGCGGTCGATCTTCACGGATCACTTCATCAGAATTCGAAGCAACGCAGGGCGGCCTTGAAGATCCTCTCAGAGGAGGTGGCTTGCGATGTCCCCGGCGCGTTCCTCGACGCGTCCGTACAGATCGTCGCGGCCGAGGTGCCACGATCGCGGAGCTGGCAAATGTATGGGGAAACAGGGACGCAACCAGAATGGGGAAACGGGACGCAACCAGTATTCATATAGCCGAGAAACTAGTCACGGCCCGATTTCGTCGCCCAGGCCTGACAAGTCTTCGGAAGCTCCGCTCAACTCCTGAGTGGGGAAAACGGGGACGCAGCTAGTATTCACATAGCCGAGAAACTAGATGCGTGCCTGTTTCGTCGTTCTTGCCCGATGCTTGCTCGCTTCCGAGACCGATAGAGTGTCAGGAATCGCTCAGTGGCTTCTTGGGCCGCCCGTGGGGACGAAGCGTCATCTCCAGGCCGAGGCGCCGCGCCATTTGATCGGACCACGACGTCTCTCCGAACGGGCTGCCCCGGGCGATGCAGTGACGAAGGGCCGCTAGCTCGGCTTCTGTCTGCGCGGTGTTTACCTGCGTCACCCAGCGCCTGGGACGCTCCAGCGGCCAAGCCGACAGCCATGTTGGGCCGCCGGCCTTTGATGACCGACGGCGGTGCAGGCTGCACCAGCGCCAGTCTTCCGCTCGGTCGACCAGGTTCGCGCGTAAGGCGTTTCGCTCAACGTACCGGCAAGCCGTGAGGAAGTGCTCGTCGCCCTGGACCGGGAATGACTTGAACCGCCCCTGATACACGTGGCCGCTGCCTCGAGAGTGCCGATCGGCGTGCCACCGCTGGGTGTGGGTCAGCGTCAGCCAGCCGACAAACCGCGACAGTTCGCCATCCTGTCGCGGCCAGACGATCAGGTGCCAGTGGTTCGGCATGACACAGAAGGCCAGTAGCCTTGTTCGCGAGCGATCGACAGCCTCCTCCAGCACCCGCTCGAACGCCTCGTAGTCTGTGTCCTTCTCGAAGATCGTCATCCGCGCGTTGGCGCGATTGAGAACGTGGTAGATTACGCCTCCCTCGTCCGCTCGTTTCGGTCGTCCCATGTGCGAGAATTTACCCGACATGCCCACTCCTGTCAATGAACGGTTCCTGACACCTTATGCGCTCTCAGGTTACGGTAAACAGTTGCCAGCACGTCGCGGAAATGAACGGGATGGCTCAGGGCGGAAGCCCCAATTGGTTTCCTCTGATGGGTGACAGATAGCGAGGCAACAAGGATGGCATTTACCCAGGAGGGCATGGGTTTGGATGGATGGTCTGGAAAGGCGGCGTCAGAATCCTCAAGAACCCCGAAATCGTTCAAGACTTCGGATCTTTAGTCCGAATAGTAGAGGGGTGTCATATGCCGAGCGTTCGTGGTCTGTCCGGGCAACTGAGCTGCCTCAGCGACCAGTATTCTTTTCCCATCTCCCGTCGTCGACTCAGTTCCCTTCATTTCACCATCTATTCGCCGCTCAGCGCGGAATTGACCTTGAACCAGACTAGTGCTGGATCCCGGACCCCATTACCAGCATGGGAGGCGCCTCATGCGTGGCCGAAAACCGCGTCCCCTGACCATCACCCCTCCCGATGATCGGATCTTGAGGAGGATCGCTCGGAGTGATGCCTTGCCCCGGCAAGAACATTCCGGTTGCTGCCATCGAATTTCGCATCCTCCAACGCGCTCAGATCGTCGAACTGGCCTGCTTGGAGCCCGTGGCCGAGGGGTCGCACATCAGACCTGGACCAATCCAAAGATGCGGCAATGGTTCGCTACACATGCGGATTGAATTCGTTGCTTGCGTAAGCCTGACGATCCTCCTGATGGTTCCCGCCGGCACGTTGACCGCGATGGCCCAGGAGCCATCACCCAGCACGCCGTCGCCCTCGCTTCCTCTCCCCATACCTGCTGCTACTCCGAGCGATGATGACACGTCACCTGCCAAGATGCTCGAGCGGCTCAAGAACATGGAGAAGACCATCCAGGAGCTCAGCGACCAGAACAAGGAACTCAAGGAGCAGTACGGGCGGATTTCCAGGGAGCTTCAGGATTCCCGAAAGAAGGACGGCGAGTGGAGTCAGGGAGATTCGAAGTCCTACCTGGATCCCCTGCCCCCGGGGGTCGCCCCGGGGACCGAGGAGCGGGTACGGACGGCAGAAAGTGGCGGCGGAGCGTACCGGGGTGCTACGCAGCAAATCGTCGGTAACCGTGAGCTCGGCAATATATGGCTCAAGACGTTCTACAACTACGGCCGGAATGGCTTCGGGTTCGCGACCGAGGACGAGGAACTCACTCTGAAGATCCGGATGCTGGCCCAGCTCGATGATAAGAACTTCGTTCCTTCCGGCGAACACCCCGTCACCGACGGGGTTTACCTCAACCGGGCTCGACTCTACTTCGACGGCTACCTCACCAAGCCCATCGAGTACCAGTTCTCCTTCCAGGAGAGCTATGACACATTCAACGTCTTGAATTACTTCCTGAACTTCAACTATGACAAGAGATTACAGTTCCGAATGGGACGATTCAAGACGCCCTACACCTATGAATTCTACAAGATCAACGTCTGGAACCTCTACGCCCCGGAAAGGTCGATCTACAACGTCAACTTCGCCATGAATCGCCAACTCGGTGCGATGTTCTGGGGTCAACTCTTCGCTGACCGAGTGGAGTATGCGGCCGGTGCCTTCAGCGGGGCTCGGAACTCCTATCAGCCCTACAAGAACACGCCAGATGCCATGGGTTTCCTCAATATCAAGCCCTTCGAGCAGGTCAGCGACCCCGCGGCGCCGCTCGCATTCCTTCGGGACCTGAATTTCGGCGGCTCCGGCACTTGGGGCAACGAGAACAATCCGATGACCCCCGCCGTGCTGCGGACCTCCACGAACGCCTCGAACGCGGGGATCACCAGCACCTCCGCGGTGAACTCGGCAAACGTCCCGTTCCTGGCCTTCAACAACAACGTCACCGAGAAGGCGCCGCGGGCGCTTTGGGAGCTGCACACGGCCTACTTCTACAAGGGGCTGACGTTCCTCGGGGCTTGGGACTCAGGCTACGAGAGCTGGGCGGTGGGGAGTGGCCGTCCGGTCCAGGTGCCGGTTAACGGATATTTCGTCCAGGCGGCCTACATCATCACCGGAGAGACCCGCACGGGCGTCGGTGTGATCGACCCTCTCCGCCGATTCGACCTGCGGCCCAGCCGGTTCGGCCTAGGCGCCTGGGAGCCCACGGCTCGTTTCAGCGACGTGTCACTCGGCCGGCAAGTGTTCTCCGGCGGCCTCGCTGATCCCAATCTGTGGACGAACCGGGCTTATCTGGTGGACGTCGGGGTCAACTGGTACTTGAACAAGTTCGTCAAAGTTTACTTCGACTGGGAGCACGCGATCTTCGGCAATCCGGTCAACTACGGACCAGGCCGATTCTCCAAGACCAACGACTTGTTCTGGCTCCGCCTCCAGGCGTGGTTCTGATAGTGTCAGGACCCGTTCAGTGGCTTCTTGGGCCGCCCGTGGGGACGAAGCGCCATCTCCAGGCCGAGGCGCCGCGCCATTTGATCGGACCACGACGTCTCTCCGAATGGGCTGCCACGGGCGATGCAGTGACGAAGGGCCGCTAGCTCGGCTTCTGTCTGCGCGGTGTTTACCAGCGTCACCCAGCGCCTGGGACGCTCCAGCGGCCAAGCCGACAGCCATGTTGGGCCGCCGGCCTTTGATGACCGACGGCGGTGCAGGCTGCACCAGCGCCAGTCTTCCGCTCGGTCGACCAGGTTCGCGCGTAAGGCGTTTCGCTCAACGTACCGGCAAGCCGTGAGGAAGTGCTCGTCGCCCTGGACCGGAAATGACTTGAACCGCCCCTGATACACGTGGCCGCTGCCCCGAGAGTGACGATGGGCGTGCCACCGCTGGGTGTGGGTCAGCGTCAGCCAGCCGACAAACCGCGACAGTTCGCCATCCTGCCGCGGCCAGACGATCAGGTGCCAGTGGTTCGGCATGACACAGAAGGCCAGCAGCCTTGTTCGCGAGCGATCGACAGCCTCCTCTAGCACCCATTCGAACGCCTCGTAGTCCGCGTCCTTCTCGAAGATCGTGATCCGCGCGTTGGCGCGATTGAGAACGTGGTAGATTACGCCTCCCTCGTCCGCTCGTTTCGGTCGTCCCATGTGCTAGAATTTAACCGACATACCCACTCTTGTCAATGAACGGTTCCTGACACCTTATGCGTTCCCGATTACCGCAACACCAAGGAGCTTGACATGATCCGCCCAGTTCGCTCATTCCAACCCTCTCTCGTCGAGCTGGACAAGAGAACCCTCCTGAGTGCTGGCCATGTCGGGCATGTCGCGGGCGGATCGCCCGGCGCCGTTATGTCGATGGCTACTCAATTCCATTATTATCTGAATGTAAAGAATGCAAACGGCCAAGACCTCCCGGCTGGTGTAGTGATGTGGGCGCTTGTCAGCAACAACAGCACCGATCAAGGTCGTATCATCGACAAGGGTGATATCAAGGAACCATTAAAGGACGGCAAAATCAAACTGCTCATCGCTGGGCCCTCGGACCACTCCCTTGGCGACACGTTCACTCTCAAGCTCGGAGGTCACGTCGTCAAAGGCATCCAAGCGTCAAGCAGTTCAACGGGACAACCTTCATTCATTCCGACCTACATCCTCGATGCAACGCTTCTGCGACGCCGTGTTTGCTAGCACTCTCGTAGGTAGCGTCACCGGTTACTATTTGGTGGTGAACGGAACCGATCCGGAATCCGCATGCCAGAGGCCGTCCGATTTAACGTATAGTAATCACTATTTGCCAATTTAAGATGGTGATGGCATTATGTGCGGCAATGCATTGGCCGTAACCTCATCATGAACCGTGCCAGCGACCGGCGGCAGGCAAAGCCTGGCGGTGCTGGTCGAGCGGACTGGCTGGGCGGGTTTCAATTAAAGGAATGAGCCAGGCTGAACCTGGCGGCACAAAGTCGCGGGTATGAATTATCAAGGTCTGTTGCCAGTGACGAATGCGGAAGAGCCGCTCCAAGGCGGCAACGTCGCGGAGGGTGATCCTTTTACCTTTTCAGCCTCTGTTTGGGATTATGTTATCAAACGGTTTGCTATCCGATCCGTGCTCGACTTGGGGGCAGGGTTAGGCTATTCCTCCGACTATTTTTTCCGAGCTGGCTTGCAGGTGGTGGCTGTGGACGGATTGCGAGAGAATTGCATCAATTCCAAATATCCAGTTTTGCATTGCGACTTGACGAAAACACGCGTGTTCTGCCAGGTGGACTTAGTTCATTGCCAAGAAGTGGTTGAACATATTGAAGAGAAGTTCTTAAAAAACCTTCTTCAGTCATTAACATGCGGGCGATTCATTGTGATGACCAACGCCCTTCCAGGCCAGGGTGGCCACCATCACGTAAACGAACAACCGACAGAGTACTGGGTTGAGCATCTGAGGCGTTATAGCTGCGAGGTGCTCGTCGAGGATACAAATCGAGTCAGGGAACTGGCGGCAAAGGATAAAGCCGTGTATCTTGCGAGAACAGGCTTGGTGCTTGTTAATAGGTCACGCTAGATGCTGGAGCGGCAAACGTGTCAGGATCCGATAACGGCTTTCCTCGATCAATGTGCCCGATATCGGTTCCTGACACTTATCTGCCTGTGTCGTCCACCTGGGCTCGCCTCTGTCCGAAACAACGAATGGCTTCAAGGATCGACTGCCCCACCGATCAGGTAAGAAGCGGTCTCACTCTTGACGCATCAATCTGGTCCTTGATCGAGCATCGGGGCACATTACACTGACTCCACAACGACCTCGGTCTTCACCGAGTTGGCTATGAAGCAGGCGTGGTGGGCCTGACGGTGCAGCTGCGCCAGTTCCTCCGGCGTCGGTGTCTTCTCGCCCCCGAACCTGACTTGCGGGCGCAGAGTGACTCTGGTCATGGCCAAACCTCCCCGCCTCATCCTTCCCCAGGATGCCGACAGCCTGATCCCGGTAACCGTCCACCGTAAACCGCTTCTTGCAGGCGATCGCCAAGAACGTCAGCATGTGGCAGCTTGATAGACTGGCTACGAACGCTTCTTCTGGATCGACGCAGGACTCCCTGCCCAGATAGGCGGGGTCCGCGGAGGCCCTGACCGTGATCCCAGCATCGAAAACCCAATCGTGATCCCGGTTGTATGACTGGTACCCGAAATCGGGCGTCTCCCGTTTCCAGTCGATCGTGACCGTGTGCTCAGACATGTTATTCGTCCTTCGGTGAACGCTTCCTCTATTCTCCCCTCAGGCTCTATTATCCCAGGTGCTAGGTCGCCGCTTCTACGGGTTCTTTCGTCGCCAGGAGCCATGTCAGTACAACCCCTTGCACGAAGGCATCTGCTGTTATCTCTAACCCGTGAGCCATCCTCAGAACTAGCGGCCAGCCAGGAGCTTGGAGCATCGGCACCCAGGAGCCCAGCACGGCGATAGTCAGGCCAATCCAAAACGTCCTAGACCATATGCCACCACGCAGAACGGCGATCAAGGGGAACATGGTCAAGGCGTAGAGCAAGCCCCGACCGATCTCAAGCGGCAGGATGACCCCGAAGCCCGGCTCCACCAAGTTCAAGCCCAGGTCTGGGTTGTTGTAGTAGGGCAGGACGAAGGGGGCGACGATCATCCCGAATGCGAAGTAGATCGGCAGGTAGGATAGGGCAGCGAGCCCGAAGCGCAAAGCCCAGGACACTCCCGTCCTTTGCGCCAGCGTCTCTCTCAGCCTCGTATGCAACCCCCGACCCTTCTGCTGCGGTCGGAATAACAGGGTCAGCGGAACAGCGAGAGCAGACTTGGCCGAAGGCGAGGATTGCTGAAAATGCTGGCAAGCTGAGTCAGCGAAATCGTCGTGAAGTAAAGCGCCTCTACCAAGTTGAACAAACCGTTCAGGACGAACAGAAGTAAGTAACCAAAGGCAAGCACGCACGTTCTTGCCCGAGATGCCTGGCTCGCTTCCCACCCCCAGCTCGACTCAAGGGGGCGTTCGTCAGTGACAAGAGACTCTGGAATGATCCGGCCAAAGCCCGTCCGCTCGCCGTGTCCGTAGACGGCACCGGCGTGGCAAAGCTTCACGCGACGAATGCGGGCGCACCAGCCCGCGCGGGCCGGGTGCGCGGCCCGTTCAGGAATCGCCCCAGCCAGGTGTAGCGCACGAGGGCCTGGTACGTCCACAACAGGAAGGAAGTCACGACCGCGACGATGAGCAGGAACTTCGCGAGGGCCGGGATCGGCCAGTCCCGCACCACGTACTGGGCCGCGATGATCAGTGGCAGATGGGCGAGGTAGAGCCAGTAAGCCGAGTCCGACAGGTACCGCATCGTCGGGCTCTCGACCGGGCAGACCCGCCGGAACAATCCCATGAGGCCGAACGTCATGAGCCAGGGGTAGGCCGCCTGCAAGAAAACGGAGAGGACTCGGCGCGGCAGCGGTCCGAGCCCGACGCCCGGAGGTCCGGACCACCCCTCCGTGAGGGCCATCCCCAGCGGGAGAACGACGAGGAGCCCGATCGAAAGCGGGAGCCACCATCGCTCGCCGACGCGACCGGACCGGTCGTCGAACCCGAAATAGAGCGCCCCGAAGCCGAAGAAGATCGCGTAATAGCGCCAGGACGTGCGGGATCGGCAGGAGGCCGGTCGAGGTATCCGGCCCGAAGATCGGGGAGGCGCCCCCGTCTCCCATGAACGACTGGGGGATCATCGTCAGGGGGACCAGCCAGAGGTAGCGGGCGGGTGAGAGGACCAGCCATCCGGGCAGGCGGATCGACGGCAAGCCGCGCGCCAAGGGCGGAGACGGCCGCATATCCGAGCAACGAGCCACCAGAGGAACCAGAGGAACCAGAGGTGGCTGAAGAGGGGCATCTGCATCAGCAGGTCCGCCACGCCCGCCTTCCGCCCCGCCGTCGCGCCGCGCTGGCGCAGGGACTCCGCGATCGCGGCCTTGCGGCGTCCCAGCCCGTCCTCGTTGAGCTCGAGTCTGGAGGAGCGACGCGAAGTAGCGGGTCGTCCCCTCGTCAATGGTCGCGGCATCTAGCGGCGTGCTCGCCGCGCGTGTTCGTCGCGTTGACGTTCGCGCCGTTTCGGACGAGCACATCGACGGCCTTCTCGTGGCCCAGAAAGGCCGCCGCGTGCAGGGCCGTCCCGCCGTCCCGGCCGACGGCGTTCACATCAGCGCCTCGCCCGATGAGCAGCTCGATGGCCTCTGCCCGACCGGCGACCGCCGCCCAGATGCAGCGGCGTCCCGCCGCGTTCGGGATCCAAGGCGTCCACCGCCGCCCCGCTCGCCAGGTGCCGCTCGATGGCGCCGAGGTCGCCCGCTCGCGCGGCCGCCCAGATGTTCGACGCCTCGCCGGTCGGCGACGCGCCGCCGGGCTTGCTGGAGGCGGACGACATCGCGACGCCGGAGATCCAGTTTGTGGCTGGGACGATGGTGACCATCCCCAGCAGCAAGGGGAGGAACACCCGGTGGAACCGGTGCTTGACCAGCGACCTGCGGCCTCGCCGGTGGAGCAGCATCGCGCTGAAGAAGCCGCTCATGACGAAGAACAGCGGCATCCGGAAGCCGTGGATGGCCGAGAAGACGATCCCGAAACCGGGATCCTGCCGACGATCCGTGACCATCCAGAATGACGGGAAGAACGAGAGGGAAGCGTGCAGGACGATCCCCAGCAGCATGGCGCCGGCCCGCAGGGCGTCCAGGTCGGATCGTCGGGCGAAGGCGGGGTCTTCGGTGCTCATGGAAGACGTTCGCCCGACCTCGTTCGATATTGAGCCAGGACTTCCCGGCTTGACGAATGAAGCTCAGCGGCCCGGCCCGCCGAGTCAAGTCTTGATCCAAGGGAAGGGGCGGCGGGTCCGGTACGACGTTCAGTCAGGGAGGCCGGGCTAGCCGATCTCCATGGATCCGAAAGACGCTTCCATTTTTTCCGAAGAAATGGCCATCCTTTGGTCAAGTACTCAAGGTGGAGAGGCAGCTTTATAGGTGTTTCGACATGGTCACGAGCGGCCAGTGGAATCGGCGAAAGAATGCCGGCTGCGCAGCTTCGAGTCTCGATCATCGGGCGGCCCCAAGCCAGGCGGAGCGGGAGCAGGGCGTGCGGTGGTCTGAGTGATCACTAAACTCGCTGGCGGCGGCCGGCGGTGAGAGTGGTGGAGTTGAAAAAGGGCCCAGCCAAATTGGGCCGATGCCTCTCACTAGGAAGCACCAAGACAGTACCTCGCCGGAGAGTCCGGGCTGGTGGCCCATCTCGATTCTCGGTTTGCTGCACTCGGCGGGTGGTGGTTGAGCGACCGCGTGAAAAGTCATCCATTGGCCGGCAGGTCGCGGCGAATGAAGAGGAGAAAGGACAGAATGATGCAACCCACGCTCCGATGGCCCAAAGCACGGCAAGGTTGAAGAGCAGCGACTCGCCGGTGGAGACGTCATCCACTGGGTTTGTAAAGCTTGAAGATGGAGACGCGCTCGAGGTAGACCCGCCAGGTGTACTTTTCCAGGACGGGGATGATCGAGACAACCCAGGCGATGAAGCCGGCCAGTGTGAGGACCGAGCCGATCATCGTCGGCCGCCAGCGAACTTGGTCAACGGCCGAGACCAGGAGGGTGTAGCCATAGATCGGCAATCCCAGCGCGGCCAGGTTCAGCGCAGGCTTCATCAGCGTCCAGAACTCAACCGGCGTGCGAAGGTAATTGTAATGGGTGGCGATGCTCGCGCCCGCCGCCAGGGCCAGTGCCAGAAAGAAGAGCCCGAAGATGGCCACGAGGACATGGCTGAAGAGGTACGAGCTGCGTGAGACCGGCCGCGACAAAATCAGGTCGAGCGTGCCCCGTTCCACCTCGGCACCGACGGCGGCCGAGGCGCGGCCGATGGCCCAGATCGAAAGGATCAGGAGAATGAAGGGATGGCTCCAGAAGCTCATGATGATTGATACGGATGGGGGCTGCTCGGTCAACCCCATGTTCCGCAGCCAGCGAAACTTGGTGTCCTCGCTGTCTGACTGCAGGGCCTTGATGATCTCGGTCTCGTTGAGCGATGTCACGAAGACGAAAAGCCAGCCCAGGGCGAAGAGGGCCGCCACAGAGAGGATCAACGTTCCGCGCGTGTCGTGAACGTGCTTGCGCAGGAGGGCGAAAAATGGCTTCATGCGGGTATCCCCAACTCTTCATCGATCGCGTCCGGGCCGTGGAAGCGGTCATACAGGCTGTGCAGGTCCTCGGTGCCGACGGCCAGATCGGCGACGGACAGGCCGCTCAGCCAGTGCAAGAGCGGGCCGATTTGCCCGCGATGCTCCAGCAGAAGCGTCTGGCCCTTGCGTTCCCGCACGGTCAATTCGAGCTCGGCGGGGAGCTCGGCCGGAACTTGATCGGCGAACTTGATCAAGAGCATGCGCAGGCTGCGTCTGGCTTGCATGTCCTCGATGTGCATGAGCCGTCCCTGGCGGAGAATGGCCACGCGATCAGAGACGGCCTCGACCTCGGAGAGTACGTGGCCCGAAAAGATGACGGTCTGGCCCAGCGAGCGGGCCTCGCGCACCAGGCGCAGCACCTCGCCGCGGGCCGAAGGGTCCAGCGACGAGGTGGGTTCATCGAGAATCAGGACGTCCACCGGGTCGGAAAACGCCAGAGCCAAGGCGAGCTTTTGCTTCATGCCGGTGGAATAGGCCCGAATTTTTTTCCGGAGGTTCAACTGCATCACTTGCTCGGCCAGAGCCACCGCCCGTTCCAGACCGTCGCCCTCACGCAGGTCGGACAGAAAGCGGAGCAGCGCCAGCCCCGTCATGGAACCGTACATCCGGAGCTCGCCGGGAAGATAAGAGACCAGGCGGCGGACCTGCAAACTTTGCCGCCAGCAATCCAGTCCAAAGATTTTCGCCTCTCCCGAGGTGGGATGCAAAAGCCCCAAAAGCAGCCGGATCGTCGTGGTCTTTCCAGATCCGTTGGGCCCCAGAAGCCCAAAAACCTCGCCCTGGCGCACTTCGACCGTGAGCTGGCGAAGCGCCAGGAAGTCTCCATAGGCCTTCGTTAATTCTTGTGTTGCAAGTACCGCTTTGGAATTCATTCAGCCCTCTGACCGCCCCCAGCCGCCGCCTCGCCCTGACCGGTCGAAAGGCGGAGAGCCCGCCACGGCGGGCGAATCGATCCCCGGGGCCGGGCCCGGTTTTGTCGAATATTAACAATGTGAATATTATTACTTAATTTTATCCGGTCGCCTGATGACGGGGGCCAGCCTCATGAAGACTTCGGTGCCAAGGGGAGGAACGTGCGCGGTGTTGGCGGAGAAGACCCGCTCCGCGTCGCTGGCCGAGCTGGCCAGGGGCAGATCGAGGATGGCGCTGCCGAAGTTGGCGACGGTGATGAGATCACCTTCGTCGGCGGCATAGACCTGTTTCTTGGTGACTGGATCGGTGAACAGCTCGCTGCCGGCGAAGACCCAATGTTCGGCTAGGGGCTTACTGGATTTCTCGTCCTTGACCCAGTCACGGGCGTCGGCGTGGTGGAGTTTGGCGTCGGTCTTCCAGAGCAGCTCGATGGCAATCGAGGTACCTGTTGGGGGTTGGAACTGGGGCTGGAAGCGCACGGGGTGGCCCGGTTCTGCGCCGGTCAGGAGCAGGCCGGCGTGGATCTGCCTGGGCTGCGCGTCGGTAGCGACGATGGCCTCGTGTTCCTTGGTTCCCTTCAGGCAGACTAGGTGTTCCAGGGCTCCCACGCGGAGCACGACCTTCCCCCGGACGACGAGCTGCTTGGTTGCGGGGTCGAACCAGAGGCTGCGTCCGAGGGGCTTCCACCGCGGGTCTGGTTGCAGCGAGTCGGCGGCGGGGCGCTGGGCGGGCTGGACATCCGGTGGTTGATCGCCAGCGAGGAAGACGCAGACACAATAGAGGAGCCATATCATGGGATTCTCGCGAGCGCCGACCGGGAGGCGCCGACCGGTCTGGGTGCGGGGAGCGAAGCGGCTCGGATGGGCCTCTATCGTAGCATGGTGCAACTGGCCGGCACGATCAAGCCGTCTTGACGCCAGGGCAACAGGAAAGGGCCGCCGAGGGTGGTCCCCGGCGGCCCGGTATGAGCATGGTCGAGTTCGATCCGGTTGCGGTTTCGGATCAGAGGGCCGTGGTCGGAATGCCGAGCTTTTCTTCTTCCTCTTCGAGGAGGATGATGCGGGGCGTGACCATGAGCATGAGGCTGGTGCTGATGCGGCCGATACCGACGTTGCGGAAGAGACGGTCGAGCCAGGGCACCTTCGAGAGCACCGGCACGCCGTACTCGAGCCGCTGTTCGTTGAGCTGCTTCACGCCGCCGAGCAAGACGGTGCCGCCGTCCGGGACGGTGACGGTGGTATTCACCGTGAATGTGTTGGTCTGCGGGAGCTGAAGGGTGGCGTTGATGGTTGCGGCGCCACCGCCCAGGCCGCTGCCGCCGACAGCGGCGGGAACCTGAATCGTGGTGAATCCGGCGATCGTGTTGAAGACGGGGGCGATGGTCAATCGCACGTAGCGGCGGTCGGCCGAGACCACAGGCGTCACGTTCAGGACCACGCCGTTGGGCAGGGGGGAGGGCGTTGGCACGAAGGCCACCGATCCGGGACCGACCACTGGCGTGAGCGCCGAGATGTACCACTGCAACTGCGCGGCAAGGATCGTGGCGGCCGAGCCATTGAAGGTGGTGACCTTGGGAGCCGACAGGACGTTAGAGCGGGTGTCTCCCTGAGCGGCCGTCAGGAAGAAATAGACCTCCACGTCGCTGAGGAAGGCGAGGCCCAGCGTGGCCCCCGAGCCCGGGATCGCGTTGGTGGGAGCAATAAGAGAGCCGGTGGTATTTATGAACGGGATCGCCAGGTTGTTGGAGAAGTTTTGCAGGCCTCCTCCCTGGGTGCCCACGACGATGGGCGTGCGGTCGCCATAGCTGCGGATCGGGTTGATCAGATAAGCCGCCGAGGTGCTGCCGGTGGCGCCGCCGCCGCCGGTCGTGCCGCCGGTGCTGCCGCCGGCTCCGCCGCCGGCACCGCCGCCGCCGAGGCCGCCGCCGCCAGCTCCGCCACCGCCGCCGAGGCCGCCTGCGCCGGCTCCGCCGCCGCCCGCTCCGCCGCCGCCGGTCGTGCCGCCCGCTGCCGCCGCCGCCGGTCGTGCCGCCCCCGATGCCGCCGCCGGTCGTGCCGCCCCCGGCGGTGGTGCCGCCGGTGGTTCCGCCGATGGGCGTTCCAGGTGTAGAGATCAACTGGGCGCTGGGGTTCGGGAAAGCGAATGTTGTATGTTTACCGACTGCGTTGGACAGGATCTGGAAGTCGAAGTCGACACCGATCTGCTCGAAGAAGTTGTCGCTGACGGTGATGAAGCGGACCTCGATGGCGACCTGGAGGTCCTGCAGCCGCCTGAGCTGGCGGAGCAAGTCGGCGACCTGCTCATGGACCTCGGCCGTGTGGCGGATGATCAGGCTGATGCTCAGGAAGAACGGAATGATCGCTCCGGGAGGACGCTCCTGCGCATCGATGCCTCCTCCGGCACCGCCTCCAGGAGGACCACCGAACCCCTGGCCGAGGCCATAGGCCGGGGAGATGTCCTGGCCCGCGCTGTCTTGAACGCGCCAGGTACCCGGCGCGATCGACGTCGTGATGAGCTGAATGAGCGGCGTCATATCAACATTGGGACGCTCGCCCTTGGATATCTTTATGTCTGTGCCTACCGGAGCCTGCCCCGGGTTGACCATCGCGCCCACCTGTCCCATTGCTCCGGCGCCGTCGGTCGAGTTCGGTCCAGCGCCAATATCGCTGGCCACCGCGGCCACTGGGTTTTGCTGGCCCCTGTTCGCAGGCATGATCAGGTCCGCGACGTAGTAGGTCTTGGGAAACATCTGGGCCGTGCTGCCCGGGCTGGTGATGAGCAGCACCTCATCCTCAACCCGGTAAGTCAAGCCCAGAGGGCGGAGCAACAGCTTCAAGGCCGTCTTGAGCTGGACGTTGTTCACGGTCAGCGAAACGGGCGTCGCGGACGTCAAGCCCTCGTCGTTCAGAGCCTTGGGGTCGAGCACGACGTTCAACCCCGTATAATTCTGCAAGAACGTGATGGCCTCGCTGAGCGGCTGCTTGTCAACGTTCAGGGAGATCGAATCCTTGAGCTTGGCCTCGATGGCCAGCACCTTGGGGTCTTTCTTGACCTCGAGCCTGGCGTTCATCCGCAGTCGTTCAGCGGATAGGTCCTTGAAGTTCTTGGCATACTTGATCGAGTTGAGCTGCACCTCAGGATCTGCAACGCTTGCCAGATCGACTTCCTGGAAAGCTGTTAGACGCCCTCATCCTTACGTGAACGAATGTCAAGATCTTGCTGGTAGTGGCGCTCCGTCTTGGCCTTGAAGACAAGCATTGTGGCGGCCAGCTCGTTGGGGTCGACCTCGGCGGCTCTCTTGGCGTAGGCTTCGCATTCGGCGTAATTGCCTTGTGCGTAGGCCGCCTGGGCCTTCTTCATGAATTCTTCCAGGCGGGCTTTCTTCGCCTTGTCGGCCTCGAGGATGCGCAGCCGCTTGAGTTCGATCTCGGCACGTTGTTGCTTGTTTTGCATCTTGACCTCGAAGGCAACCTTGTCCTTCTTGGCCAGCTCGAGTGCGATTTCCAGGCGACGAACCATGGGCCGCATCAGGTTGGGCGAGAGGCCGGATAACTTGACGGCCTTCATGGTCTGCTCGTAGATGGCGATGGCCTTGTCTGGATCGGTTTCTTGCAGCCGTCTGGCCTCGGCGATCTTGGTGCCGACTTCGGCGTTGAGTTTCTGGGCGGCGAGTGCTTCGGCGTCTGGGATCGCCGCAGTCTTTTCGCCGATGACCGCCTTACCCTTTGGTGATCCGGCCCTGTCAGCGGGCGCTAGTGTCTTCAGCAATTCCTGCACCTTGGCCAGGAGGTTCTCGTCGAGTGAGCCGCCGGCCGCGGCAACCTCGGTCAAGAGAGCACGGGCGCGGGCATTGTCACCGCCCCGCATTGCCGCGAGTGCCGACTCGTAGAGACTCAAGGCTCCGCCTTGTTCGACCAGTCCGATTTGCGCAAGCAGCTCGTCGGCCTCGGCGTCGACTCCAAGCTTACCGGCCTTGGCCTCTTCGGCCATCTGCCTGGCCGCTGGATAGTTGCCACTGGTATAAAGCGTCTTGGCCGAGGCGAGCATGCGCTGGCCCTTGCCAGCGAGAGATTGCGGTGCCTGGGGAGGCATGGGTGCTTGGTCGTTGGGCTGATCGACTGGTGCCAGCGCGACCAGTGCATCGGGCTTGGCTGGCCCGGACTGATTGGACTGACCTCCGGGATCCTTGGGTAAATCGGCGGCCGCCAGTGCGACGGGCATATCGCCCTGGCCGGGTGGTTCAGGCGTGGGCTGCAGGGCGGGAGCCGAGCGGCAGGCTTTTCAGCGCCTGGGCGAAGCATCCGCTCCGGGCGGCGCGAGCAGCGGCTCAGCGACATGCTCGGCTCCGGAGCTCTTCTGGATCGACGGGTCAACAGCCGGAGCGGCGGTGGCGATAGCACTAGCCGCGGCGGCGTTCGTCTGACCAATTGCCCCCCTGGCTGATTCCTTGACCCGCAGTTTTTCAGACTCGGCGAATTTCGCGGCAGCCTTGGCCTGATCGCCCTTATCCAGCAAGGCGTTGGCCTCGTGTTCGGCCACCAAGCTTGGTGGTTCCGCGGTCGGGGTGGTCGGAGCCGAGCCGGAGACGGAGCGGACGCGGGCCATGGCGATGTCATGCAGCACGGATTCGGCGCGGTCGGCTGTCAGCGCGGGCACCACGTTCATCCGCTGTGCCTGCATTGCCTTGGCCTCGGCCTCGTCGAGCTTGCCCAGCTTCATGAACTGACGGGATTCCTGCACCAGCACGTCATAGACGCCCTGGCTGGGTCGTTCCCTGGTGGGAGTGTTGCGGATCTTGTCTCGCTTGCGCAGAGCTCGCGCCGCGGCGGCAACCTTCTCAGGGTTCTCGCCGAAGAGGCTGTAGGACAGGTTCCAGCTCTTGACCTCTTGCGCGATGGACTCTGCCTGGTCGATCTGGTGATTGGCCAAGGCGGCACGCGCCTCGCGAAGGAGGGCGTAGGCGTTCTCGCGATTATGGGGCAACGATTGAGCCGGTTTGCTCGCACTTGCAACTTTCTTGGGCCGCTCCTTGTTCAGGTCGGCACGGACCTTGGTCGGCGTGTCGTCGAACAAGCCCCATTTGATGTCGATGGCCTCGGCCTCGGCGATCTTCTTTTCGGCCGCGTCAAAGACTGCCCTGGGCCATCAGTTCCCTGGCCTCGTGCAGCAGCCACACGGCGTGCTGCTTGACATCGGGGGTTATGGCCACGTCGCCTGCTCCACCGCGGGCAGGATCCCCGGACTGGATAACCCTGGAAACCATCGGGGCTGTCTGCGCGGGGGCTTTGTTCATCGCCGGGGCTGGCTGCGCGGCGGCACCGCTTACCGCCGGGCTTGCGCCGTCGGTCGCGGTCCTGTCAGCCACCGCTGCGGTGCGTACCTTGGCGAGTTCTTTGAGATACGCATCGAGCGTCGTCTGCTCGTCTTGCTGAAGCTGATCACGGTACATCTGGGCAGCATCGAGGTACTTTGCCGCCAGCTCAAAGTTGCCGCCATTGAAAAGCCGGGATCCCGCTTCAAGATACCTGATTGGCGGCACTGGCGCGGGCTTGCGAGCCGCCGCGGTAGACGATGAGTTCGCGTCATCGGGAGATGCACCCTCCGTGGCCGCTCCCCATGCGCCGATGATCAAGATGACAGTGAGCGTACTGAGCCTTCCCAACGCGACCTCCTTTCGCCGCCACGAGGACAACCGCCGACATCCCTGATGGCGGCCCGCTTAAGTTCCCCGTGACGGGAGACATTATCCGGTGCCTACGCCCCTACCACTCCTGCGCCGCGGAATGGCTGCTTCGCCCTGCCGAGCCTATGGCGGTATCGAGATGGCCGGTCGAGGAGGCGCGCCGAGAACGGGGAGAAGCTTAGGTGTCGCGGTGTGTACCCTCTGGGCCATTTCGGGTCAAGCCTAATGGCGAGAAAAACCCAGAATGTCGCAATGCACGCGCTTCGAGTTGTGAACACCGGAGGATCCTCGGCGAGGGCAGCCGCCTTCGCCGTGCGATGTCGATGGGCATATCTTGGCGTTCGGGCGGGCGGATCAGGTTCCAGGCACGCCAAAAAAAAGACCCCCACGGCAATGTGAGGGTCAATGACTGATCGGGTCTAAGCTGGTAAGTGGTATCCGCAGATGTCGGTAGGGACGGCGGCAGACAGCTTATCGACGGCCGCCCATCATGCCGCCGTAGCCGCCCATCATGCCGCCCATCATGCCGCCGTAGCCGCCCATCATGCCACCGTAGCCGGCGCCTACGGAGTTCTCGCGTTTCTTGTTGGAATCTTTGACTTCGCGACTATAGTTCCGCTCTATGTCCTTGCGGATCTCATTGTTGAGGTCTTCGGCCTCGCTGCGAGCCAAAACGCTGCCGTCGCGCCGCAGTAGAAGCGTCAGCGCGGGGCGTTCCAGCGCGCCGCCCATGAATCCTGCAGGCAAGGGCTGCTGACCCCCCACGGCGTCGAGCACGATCTGGTGGGTATTGAAATCAACCTGCTTGATTTTCTTTCCGGTGCCCTCGGAAGTGGGTATATCGGCGCTGCCGACCTCGCCGATGATCTCTCCGGGGCTGGCGTCGAACTTATGGGGGATCGTCACGCCGCTCTGCTCTTCGAACCGAATTACCTGGAAATTCACCTTGATGTCGGACTTCGGGGCCGGCAGAGTCCCCATGGCGTAGGCCGCAACGTCCGCCGGCATGTTCACCTCATCAGTCGGCTCACTCCAGGGGCCAAACAGCAGGGAGGCCTTGTTGTTGACAAACGAGCTAACGTCATCACGATCGTGGTTCGGGTTGAAGACCACGATGCGTACGCGATAACGGTAGCTGTTGTCGGGAAGAGGAGTGAAGTCGAGTGCGCGAATCATGACCCGTTTTTCCTCGGATTTCCAGAAATTTCCCATATCACCGCCAGTCGCGGTCATGCCGCCCATGCCCATCATGCCGCCCATGCCACCCCGGCCACCCATACCGGATCTCATTGCCATGCCGCCCATGCCGCCCATGCCCATGCCGGTCATGCCAGGCATGCCGCCCATGCCAGTCGCGCTGCGCATGCCGCCCATGCCAGGCATGCCGCCCATGCCACCCATGCGGGACATGGGTCCCATGCCGCCCATGCCCATGACGGGGGGCGGGGCCTCTATCTTCTTCTTCTCCTTGGGGACAAGGCTGGCGATGTGAACCTTCTCCCACAGACCGGCCTTCAGAAACGGCAAGGGATCATTCAGGTTATCGGGCCGGACCGAGTCGGCAGTCAGCTCCTCGTCCTCTTCGGGAAGGTTATCGAGGATCTTCAAGTTCTCCTCGGAGTCGACACTCTCCCACTTCGACCATGAGCCGTCTTTTTGACGTACTTGTCGCTCCAGATCGAGCCGGGCGTAGTGCGGATTGGCGGCGGCCGGGTTTTTGAGCGCCGCGCGGTAGTTAGAGACCAGCTTGCCGTGGTCGAGCACGCCTGTGATGGCGACCCAGCGCAGTCCCTTCGTGACCTCCTTGAACTGTTGCTGAGCATTTCCGGGGGCCTGGTTATCCTTTTTGGTCTGTTCGTCGTCGGCCGGCGGCTCGTCGTTGCCGGCGAGCTTGGCGGCCAGTTCTTTCTTTTTCTGCTCGACTTCTTCCTTTTGTTCTCTCTCGATTTCGGCCTGGCTTTTAGTTCTTGCCTTGTTCTTTGGTCGGCCAGCCATGCCGCCCATCATGCCGCCCATGCCGCCGGGGGCCCGCCTCCGTCTGCGACGTCGCGGCGCTTCTTTGGGAACCTCCTTCTTCTCGGTGTCGGCTATCCGCTTGCCCTGATCGTCTAGCGCGTAAACAAGTGCTCCTCCGCGACCGGGGTACGCATAAAGATCAGTGGGGGCGATGAGCACGGGGGTGTCGCGGATCAGTCCGGCGCCGGGCTCGGGGGATACCCACTCGCGTTCTGGTGTGTAGTTGTCCGCGACGAGCACCGTCTTGGAGGCATCCTGAACATCCTTGGAGAAGTTGGTCGGCTTGATTCCGCCGGCCTCAAGAACTTTGATGATGTCGTCGCGCTCTTGTGGTCGGGTGATGTTGGTCTCCGCGGCCTCTGCCCTCTTCTTGACCTCAGCGGGCGTGATATCAATCGACTTCTTGGAGAGTGCCGCCCCAAGACAGACCACAAAGAGCAGCGATGTCAGTGCCACGGCGGCCTTATCGCCGTACAATAAGCCGACTTCTTTTAGTTTCTCGACTGTGGGATTGGCCATGCGGGCGTCTCCTTTTCGGTCGTCTGCTCTCTGGGTCAGAGAGGCAACGGAGCGTTTTCTTGGCGCTTTAGTGGAGTTGGACGCTTGACTATCAGACCCAAAAGCGAGCCCTGCTCGCTCAGGTTTTCGGGCTTACGGGAGCTGGTTCCGCTCCCTTGGCTGGTTCGGCCTTGGCTGGTTCGGCCTTGGCCGGCTCAGCTTTCGGGGGCTCGATTTTTGCGGGCTCAGGCTTTACAGATTCGGCCTTGAGCGGCTCGGTTTTCCCGGGCTCGGCCTTAGGTGGCTCGGCGGCCGCGGGCTCGGTTTTCGTGGGCTCAACTTTTGCCGCCGGCTCACCGCCAGGTGCTTCACTCTTGGCGGGTTCTTCGGTCGCCGCGGCCGCGGTCTCACCCAGGCTGGGCAGAACCTCGGCGTCGGCTGGAGGCGGGTTGTAGAACCGGGCTTGCCCGTAGACCTTGACTTCAACGATGTCGAAATAGGGGTCGAAGAACGAGGGACCCTTGGCGGTCTCGACGGCCTTGGTTTCTTTTTCGCGGACGTCGCCTCGGTTGGTGGCCCGCTTATCAGTGCCTTTGCGGGCGGGTGCCGCTTGACCGCGGCCCATGAACATGCCCATACCGCCCATCATCCCGCCTCGTCCGTACCCTCCGCCCATCTGTGACATCATCGATCCGTAACTCGCCATCATGCCTCCATAGCCTGCCATCATTCCCATTCCGCCCATGCGGCCGCGCATCATTCCACCCATCATCGAGTCGCCATAGCCGGCGAAGCTCGCCATGGTTCCTTTTTCGGGCTTTACGACACGCGAAGACGGGCGCTGGAGCTCGAAATCCATGACCTGGATGGACATGGGGGAGTTTTCCAGCTCGACGAGAAGATTCTGAACGCGGTCCTGATCGATCAGCACCGAGAGCATGATCGGGAGTATCTTATACTGCCCCTTATCACTCGCGGGCTTGACGTAGAAGACGTTTTCGGTGGCCCCGGCCACTGCACCGGCACTGCCCATGCCCATCTGGCCGCCCATGCCTCGTCGAGCCATTCCACCCATCATAGATTGCATCATTGCACCACTGCCACTACCGCTACTCATACCCATACCGCCGCCAGCCGCGGCCTTTTCCTCCTCGGCCTCTTGGCCTGGGGCCTTGATGGCCTCGGATTCCTCGAGCTGCTCACCCTTGGCGATTGACTGCTGGTCCTGGGCCACCTGGTTGCCGACTTCCAAGAGGTTGATCTGCTTGATGATGGCCGAGTCCCAATCCTTGGCTTGCTTGTTGACCTGCGCCACCACTTCCAAGACGGTCCGCTGGGTCCAGAGCCGTTCCTGGCCCGCCCAGATCTTGCCCAGGTCCGGAAGCTTGGTCGGGTCGAAGACGGACGGACGAAGGAGAACCTCCTTGGGCGGCGCGGCAACGACGCCGGCGCCGGTTTCATAGTTGAATGGATTGCAGACCGAGTAAACCCGATCAACGTATTCCGGATAGGCCTGGATGTAGTCATACTTGGCGACCTCCACGGCACCCTCGGCGACGGTCTCAGGCCACTTGCGTCCCCACTGGCGAAACCGTTCCTGGACCGTTTCGGGCCAGGTAAGCAGGGGTGCTTGCCGGCTGTAGAGTTGTTTCCAGGCCGAATTGACGTCCTTGGTCAACACCCCGGTTTTCTCGTCCACGATCGGCTTGTACTGGTGGTTGGGGATACCCGGCTGGGCGTACTGCTTCACGTCATTGGCGGCCGCGGTGATTGCCTTGGTTTGCTGATCGACTTTGGCCTGGATGGGGCTGGATCCGAGGAAGTAGGCGATGATCGCGAAGAGGGCCGCGACGCCCAGCGAGATCCAGAAGCGGTACTTGATGCACTGACGAAGGAATTCTTTGATCTGTTCCAAGGCTTGATCCATGATACTCTCCGCCTTCGATCAGTCGATCGATGAGTGAGTCGAGGTTACTGTCCTAAGAGAGCGACAAACGGAGTGCGAGTTGTTCGGCCGGCAAGCCGGCGTGGCGGCGGTCTTGGCCGCGCCGGCCGGGCCAGGTGCTGATGAGGCCCTGGCGCCGCGGCGCGGTCAACAGTACGGTACGGTCATTGAGGCGGCTTGGTTGTCACGGGAGGAGTGGGCGCCGCTGGGGCGGCCGGGCGCGCCCGCAGGCCCCGCCCCGGGAACCGCCGCGGCCGCCGCATCCGGCGCCGGGCTGGCAACCGCGGTCAGGGCCTTGACGATCGCTGACTCCAGCTCCGAAGTCTTCTGCTTCGAGGCCTTCTCGATTTCCTCGGCGCTGGGAATGGTAACCACCGAGTTGTTCTTCTGGGTCTCGGCCTGATTCATCTTGTCGAACATCTCTTTGGCCTTGGCGGTTTGCTCCTCGATCTTGGCCTTGCGTTGCTCGGGATCCGCGGGCAATTCCTCAGAGGGACTGGGCTTCCAGAGAAATTGGATCAGAAAGTCAGTCCGTGTGAGCGTCGTGATGTTCTTCTTGGCGTCCGCGTCGACGCCCAGAGGCATGCCGCCCATGCCGGGCATACCCATCATGCCCCCCCCCATCATCGATCGCATCATCTCCCCACCTCTGTTCATGCCACCCGCCATCCCCGCACCATAGCCCGCGCCCATGCCACCCATGCGGCCTGCACCCATCCGCCGGAGCGATATTCTGCCATCTGCCCACCGCCCATCATCCCACCGCCTCCCGCGTCGGTATCGGCTGGAGGTGCAGCGCGGTCAAGCAGCGGAACTGTGTTACTGGCAAGATTGTTGTTGCCCATTCCCTTCTCACTGGTCCACTCTCTGTCGATGGACATCCAGGCCAAGGCCACGTGGCTGACCCCGTGCATCCTCAGGAACGGCGAGTTCAGCTTGTGCAGCACCTTCTCGGTGATGAACTGGTAGGGGCCAAACTCGGTTCGCCGCGGATCCTTAAGGTTGGTGATCCTCATTTGTTCGGGTGACGGATACGGGTTGTAATGGTGGCAGGCGATCTGAACAATCCAGCCCTCGCCGCTGGGGGCGTTGGCCGGGTCGGTGTCGTAGGGATGCATCAACCGCTTGAACTTGGGATCGAGGGTGTCGAACCAGCCGGCGGCGACGTCGGTCCGCCACACGGGCTTGATGAGGTCGATGTGGACCCGCAGTTTCTCCAGGGTAGTCTCGTTGGCGGGATCGTCGGAATTGAGCTTGTATTCCGCGACTGGATCGGGCCAGAAGCCGCTGATGATTTTCAAGAACGACGGCCAGCAGCCCGGTAGATCGGGGGGATGATCAGTGCCGTGCCCTCGTCAAATTTGTCCGTCCAATCTTTCTTGGCCGCATCAAGGGCGGTTTTGATGGCGCTGCCCTTGCTGCTGACGGCTTTGGCCTGATCGACGGCGGCCTTGAATTGGGGCGTGGAGACCTTGGCCAGCAGGCGATACGGCCCCAGAAGGAAGAGCGTGCTGAGGCCCAGCATGACCAGTGCCGAGGACGCCAGTGCCCAGGGCTTCTTGGCCCGGATCATGCGCATGCGCTCGATCTCCGGCGGCAGCAGGTTGGTGCCCAGTCCGCCCTTGCCCAGGCCCTGGACTCCCAGACCGTAGGCCACGGCGAACGACGCCATGTTGTCCTGGAATTGCGGGGCCGCCTTGACCTCGTCGCCGGCCAGCTTGGCGAAGGAGTCGACCTTCTCAATTTCCTGGTTGAGATTCTGCTGAAGAAACTTTTGCAAGCCAGGCAATTTAAAGCCGTTACCCAGGCCCAGCACCTTGCGGATCTTCGCCGTCCGGTTAATGCTTGAATAGAAACCGATCGAGCGATTGACCTCGCTTGTGAAGTCGTTGAAGACGCCACGCATGGCCGTGAAGATGGCTCGGGGATCCGGCGCCTTGGTCGCGTTTCGCTTCAGATGTTCGGCCTTGGCGAAGGTCAGCTTGAGCTCCTTCGTCAAAGCGCGGGTGAAATGGTTGCCCCCGATCGGTACGTTTCGCTGCCAGATTCGGGTGCCATCGGTGATGATCAGGTCGGTGTTGTCAGCGCCGATGTCGAGCACGACAACCGAGTCTTTCGAACCGTTTCCCTTGAGCTGGTCGAAGCAAATGTAGTTGTAAAGTGCGATCGGGCTCATTTGCACGATATCGACTTCGACACCCGCCACGGTCAAGGGCAAGATCGCCCGCGTGATCTGATCGCGTTTCATCGCGAAGAGGCCCACCTCCGCCATGGTGAACTCTTCGTCACTGACTTCCTCATCCCCGCCGATCTGCTGGTATGACCAGACGACCTCGTCGAGCGCGAACGGGATTTGCTGCTTGGCCTCGAACTTGACGATGTCGGGAATGCGCTTCTTCTCGACCGGCGGCAGCTTGATAAACTTCACCAGTCCGGCCTGGCCGGGCACCGCGATGGCAACCTTGCATCCCTTGACGTCGTTGCGGTCGGTGAAAGTGGCGAGGGCCTCCCGGACCAGCTCCTCGGGATCGGCGTCGGGCTGGCTCAGGATTTTCGGGTATTCGATGAAGTCGAACGCCTCGGCCACCACCTCGTCCGGATTCGGACCGGGCACCAGCTTGAGAGCCTTGAGCGCGGCCTGACCAATGTCGATCGCCCAGGCGGCCTGGATCTTCGGCATGAGGTTGAACTCCTATCGGCTAGTAAGCGGCGAGACCAGATCTCGGGACCCGTAACTTGTCTCACTCATACCATCGTGACAGCAATAGACAAGTCCTCGACGGATTGCGAACTGGGAGTAAAGTCAATCGGAATCGAAAGGAAGAGCACAAATGAAACGCGATCGGCAAGCAGCGAACGAGCCGGCTTTACGGACTCGAACGCACGGTAGCACCGCAACCATGCGGTGATGCAAGAGCTTGCCTCTATCTGTCCTGGTGCAATCCCTATACTTGCGGCGTCACAGTCTTTGATGTTGGGGACTTACGAAAGGTTCCGCAGCGAAATCCGGATTTCCAGCCGGCTGCCGCTGGCGTGAGCCGCATTCGAGTCTGCCAGTGACATTGTGGCCTGAAACGCGCGCCGTTTGTTGTATCTTAACATACGACTGCCCATCAGGGAGGCAACGCGGCATCAAGGTTTTGCAGTGCATCATCTCGCGCACGAACTGTCAACGACCTACCGGGCTGCGGGCCGAAGATGATAAGTCCCGTTCACGTGACGCATGTCACGGGTGTCACGAATGTCACGAGCCGCACGAAACTCACGATGTCACGGGCTATCAGAATGAAGCAGATTATTGTAGTGCAACGCTTCAGAGCTATGCTGACGCTATGTGGGCTCGTCTTATCTCAATCGACCCCATACACTAGTCCAAAGCTGATATCAATGGACGCCTAGGCAGTAATGGAAGTTCGTCATGGAACTCCTGGACACGCTGTTGGGAACCTTGGTCAAGTACCCCCTCAAGTGCAGAAACCAGGCAGCCGACTCGTTCTTCTATGATGTGGAATCTCTGGAGCCCGCAGAGCGGGAGATGCTATCGCCTCTGGTCGACCTGAAGGGGACGATAGTCGTCGTTTCCCCGAGGGGGGGCGGCATCCGTCATTACAAGAGCAGCCTCGGGTTCATGCTCGAACAGGGCGATCGCATCGAGATCGTCGCGGTCGCGGGCGTGGGCAGTTCGGCTTTGGGTACAGCCGCATTAGCCCGCAACGTCGCGGATCACTTCAAACGGGACGTCGCCGGAGTCATCACCGGCTACGGGATGGCAGATGTTGCCCTGGAGGGATTGGGTGGCTGGTTCTACTACGGTGGGATCGACCGGCTTCGTTACAAGATGGAGCAGTGCGTCGATGAATCGATGACGGCGCAGGTTCCAGCTTCCCCTCGAGAGACCCGCGCTACAGCACTTCGGACAGAGGCCAAAGAAAGGGAGCTAGTACCAGACCTCGGTTACCCCATGGGCTCATTCGATGTCCTGGGAAACTCGGATGCGGCCACCCTTCGTGATATCTTGCTGGCAGGACCACCAAGACTCCGGCTGCTCGTGGGTCATAGCAAGGGAAACTTGCTGATCAGCTTCACGCTGAACCACATGAAGGATGAGCTGCAAAGCGTCGCCGCTGAGCTGAGCAACAAGCATCATCCGTTATTTAACCGCCTGAGCGTTGTCACTCTCGGCGCAGTCGTGGACTCCCAACCGCTACTTTCGGATTGAGGACTTACCAGTTCCTTGGACAGTTCGACGTGCTCGGGCAGCTCAATTCCGACCGAGATTTGCCCTTCATCGGGGAGATCACTATTGAGCATGAGGTGATCCCTGGCGAGGTCATCACCTCAACCCGAGATACCGTATTATATGTCAGTGGATAAGATTCTCCAGAAAGTGGAGCTATCGCCTGAAGTGCAGATCTCCACCCGAGAAATGAGGGACGATTCCCAATCCACAACCCCTTCGTGGGGTGCTTGGTCGTCGATCCTTGCTCGAGCCCGAGCCGGGCCAGTTGCCGTCCCCTAGCTGCGTCCCAGATGCCGTCCTCTTGCGGATGTCGGGTGGGGAAGAAGAACTATCCGCAGATGACGCCGATTGACGCAGATAATTCTTGATGTCTTCATATGATACGACGAATTCGAGAACGCCGATTCGGCGTCGGTCCGATCAATCCATCGGGCTCGAGGAACCCTCCTCCTTGCCAAGGACGACAGCGCGCGCCGCCGTGAACTCCATGCTTGTCTTGATCGCGGGTAGAACGGGGCTCGCGATATATCAGACCTCCCGGATACATTCCAGGTAGGGCTTCAGCACGCTCAGATCGACCTAGCGTGCCCATCGAGGTACAGCACGTTCGAACCGCCGTGCCGATCCCACGGGAGTCCAGGTGTCGAGGACATCAGTCCCAAGCCAGATGTCATAGTCGTCCTGCCTCGGGTCGGTCGCGGCAATAGAGTTCGTTCACGTTGGCGTCGATGACCGCCCCGTCCCGCTCGTTGAACGCCACGAAATTCGAGGAGCCGATGTCATACTGAAAGCGGGAAAAGTCCAGCGCCCGTAGCGATTCGTCTTGTGGCTGAGCTGCGATTCATCAGGTAGCTGGTGCGGTTGACGATTCCTTCGATGAGCTCCGGTGCGGATTGATGTAGGGCTGGACGACTTGATCGTGTCGGACCGGCAGCGAAAGATCTTCTCGTCGGCGATCTGCGTTCCTCCCTTGGCGATCAGCATCGTTCGCGAACGTCGAGTTGACGTAGGGCATGATCTTGTCTTCCCAGTAGATCTCGGCAACGACTCGGCCTGCCCGACCCGCTCAACTGTCGGCATTGAAGGGGTGGTGGAGAAAGAACTGGCCGTTCCAATCGTCGAGGACTGTGGACGCCCAGGCCAATCTGGTGCAGATGGCTCTGACAATCCATTCGCCGCGCCGCCTCCCGCGCCTTCATGGCGGCGGGAAGCAAGAGGCCCGCGAGTGTCGAGAGGATCCACGATGACGACGAGGAGCTCGATCAATGTGTATCCGAAACGGACGGGTTGAAGCTTCATTTGGCACTCCCGTGGTCACTCGTGTCTTCGCCGGAACGGCTGTCGCGGGGGCTCGGACCCCTTTCGCTTGGCCAGGGCCGAGGATGCAACCGTACCAGTCATCTTGACGAGATAGAGGTTCAGCACTTTGGCACGTGCCAGGAGAGACTCAGCTGCCGGCAGGTCGCCCTTGCTCCGGGCCATCGCCGCCGCGTGCATGAAGAGCTCGGCTGTGGTCGTTTCCGGTCCAGCCGCGCGCTGATCGCCGACTTCGCTTCGACCAGAGTCCTTTCTTGAACGCCACCCAGGCGAGCGTCTCGTAGCGCCCAGTTCCCCACGGAGTGCAGATCTTTCTTGGCCAGGGTGTACGCCTCGTCGAGGTCCTTCCCGTTGTCGGCACAGAACATGGCCCAGTCGCAGTCGTAGATGCTGGGGAAGGAGTGAGCCAGCTCCTTGAACCAGCGATACTCGCGTTCAGCCTTGTCATCGTCGCCCGATGCGGTATAGGCCTCGTACAAGAGCTTCAGGGCCTCCAGGTTCTGCGGGGAGGCTTCGATCGCCTTGCAGGCCCAGGCGATCACCTCTTCCCACTCGCCGCAGAAGGCTGCAGCTTCGGCAAAGCCAGTCATTGCCCGATAGTCGGGCGGGAAGATCGAAGGGCCCTCCGACAAGCGACAGTTCCTTCGTCGAGGCGACCATGCGTCGATCAGTGTGTGTCCGGTCATCACGTGGAACCAGGCCGCCGTCTCGGCGGGTAGGTCGCTCATCTCATCGGCTTGGCGGGTAGCGTCGCGCAGGCAGGCGGATGGCAGAGTCGAAATCGCCGTCGGCCTCCGCGAACCGGCCCGCAGATGATCGCATTAAGGTGCTCAGCGTCCACACCGGACTTGGCGAAGAAGCACCTGGCATCTTCATCGCGACCCAGCTCAAGTTCGACGTCGGCGACCAGCAGCAGGGCCGACAGGTTGATCGCGGCGGCACTTTTGTCAACATCGAGTGCCTCGGAGAAGCGGTGCTGACCTAGCAAGCTCCGTCGCGAGCCGCGTGAGCGCCACCACATTTCCCCTGAACTGCATGCCAGGGAACGGCGGGCCGGCGCTCGGCTCAGACAGCGTCCTGGATATCGCCCGTCTGCGCGCTGGCGGGCCAAGTAGGCACCGGCTGAGTTCGGCCGAAACTCGAGGAACCGCCCAGGCAGCCGGGCCACTCGGCCCTCCCAGAAATCGACAGTCCCCCGGATGGAGTCCGGTTGATATGGGGCACGATACCCAGACTCCGCCACAGTGTCGTCAGCCATCGGTTCGCGCGAACAGTTGCACGGAGACCCAGGCAGGTGATACATATCCCCAAGGCTATCGCGGTCAAGGCAACGAATTGTCTTCTCATCGGATGTAATCTCCCAGCAAGAAAACCGCAGCGGTCGCCGTGACCGTCCCAGCGTGTAATCGTTTCATCACAGGAACTGGAGAGCTCAATTGGGGGTGCCGACGAAGGGAGATTCCGCGAGTATGCTTGACAGCGGCGTCATAGCCCACGTTGTCGGTAGCGAACGAAGGCAGTTCCGCGCCGTCATCCAGTGCCAAGCCGAGCGTGAGGATAGTATCCCCAAAAAAGATTCCCAACGTGGTGTCGATCACATCGTCGGTCAAGGCCCGGCCACCGAAGGAGCTTTTCTGTCTGCCAGAGAGGGCCTAGGTGACCTCGTAGCCGAGGTATGAAGCATGATCGGACTGCGAAAGATCAGCCACCATCACATCAGGGACGAGAATCGATTCGATCACGCCGCAGATCTTCAGCGACCGCCCTGCCGGAAACTGGAGGAAGCCGTCGATGTCGCTGATCAGTCCGTCGCCCTTGACGTCGTCGGTGGGATTGTCGTGGTCGTTGTGCTCGTGCCGACGGTTCGTGACCGTCGCCAGCCCCTCGTTAGCGACCGGGCGGGCCAGGCGATCGAACTCGTCATACTCGAAATCGCGGCGCCCGCTGAAAAAGCTCGTCGTCTCCCACAATCTGATCACACCCGGTGGCTTTCCCGGGCGAGCCAGTGCCGCGCAGGGCAGTTCGACGATGATCGACAGGCAATTCAGCCCGGCCAGAAAATCCGCTGCCTCCTCCGGCGAGAATCCCGGCAGTTGCGGAGTGTTTGTTGATTTGACCAAGGTGAATTAACCAGTTGCCGGTAAGGGTATCTCGGTCTGGAAAGATCGAGTTGAACCGTCCCACATCGAAGAAGAAAGGATCGGCCTGCAGCCCAGCGAAGACCTGCATGCCGTCGATACGGTTCGAACTACTCGTTTATCACACCAACGCCCGGCAAGCGTCTGGCGAAGATTGCCTTGTTCCCGTCGGTGAACGGTTTGTAAGGCCCCGCGACGAACACCTCCTGGAAGGGCCCCGGTCTGCCGAACTTCACCTGGATTACCAGGTCCTCGTACGAAGTCTCCCGTGTTGTCGATCTTGAACTGATAGAGCATCCGGTGGTCGAACTAAAATCATGCACCCCGCCAGGGATCAGGCCATGGCAGTCGAGTACCAAGACCACGTTGTGCAGATTCGTCGGGCTCGGGAAGATGTAAACGTCGGTCATATCCCCGCCAATCCGGTTGAATATGTCCGCCCGTGTCCGCATGGTCTGAGGCCAGCAGCCGGACAGGCACGGCAACCCCACGGGTGCGATGATCGCGGCGGCGAACAGAGCCGCCGCGTTATTTTCAAAATTTTCATAGTAACACCTCATGATGAATGTAGTAGTGCAGAATTACGTCGATGGCAATGGAACGTTGAACCTCAGAGCCCCGGAGCGATTTCCCAGGAGGGTGCCGATGAGAGTAATGAGATATCCGAATCGTCCGCAAACAGGTCTTGGCATCTAGACTAATCCCTCCCAGGTGAAATCTTGCGCCGGCGATCGCCGATCCACCGCCACGAAGACAGATACGACCGTCGCGTTACGCTGCTTTGCCTGGCGCGTATCACCAGCGTCCACTGACAGCCCGGAGTCGGTCCGGCAGAGAGTCGTTCCATCGTCAGCTCAGGTTCGCATGACTGTCCGAGAGGAATACGAGCATCATCGCCCGGCTTCGATTCATCGCGGTTCTGATTTCTCGTCCGGTGCTGGCCGATAGCGAGTCGCGCTTCTTCGCGTCAACGACGTGCGTCGACCCACCCTCATGCCGTTCGGTCAGGCGTGCTTCGCGACCATGAGGAGGAAGAGGCAGCCGTCTCTCGCTGTGAGATCGGAGGTGAAATGAGCCTGCGGGCAATCATGTAGTCCCCCTGCGCAGGTCCCGACCGTACATATCGATGTCCCCCTCGAGGAGGAAGCACTCCTCGACCCCGCGGTGCCGATGTGCGGGGAGTGTGGACCCCGGAGCCATTCGGATCAGTTTGGTCTCAGCATTTCGCAGCGGGTCGTGATCGAGCAGGCATTCCTGAACGCCTGGAATGCCGACATCCACCCAGTTCCCGGACTTCACCCATGCGGATGACAATCTCCGAGGGTAAGTTCCGCTATCCCGTCGTTGTCCGATGCCTGCTGTGCCTTGCCCGGCCTCGTCCCAGCGACCCGCTCGAGTAACCTCTCCCTCGCTCTGGGTCGAGGACAACCGGCTCCGCCTCTTCCGCGAGAGCAGCGAGGACGGCTTCATAGGAAGCGATCTCTTCGGCGAGCAGACGCCCCCCGGCATCGAGGCGGGACTCGACGACGGCTGCCTCATCGGGCGACAAAACCCCCGCGACATATAAAGCAGCGAGTTCCACGGTCGGAGTTGTCTGACGTCATTGATCATGGAGCCGCCGTGAGCTTATCGCTCAGCAAGGTTTCTCGGAGTCACGTCATGCCCAAGCGGATGCGTGTTTTGATCGTCCCCAGGGGAATATTCAATCGCTCCGCAATCTGGACATCGGTCATCGCAGCAAAGAACGCAAATCCGAGTGCCTCGCGCTGATCCAGGGGCAGTTGGAGGAGGGCGTCGCAGAGCCTCCGCGAGGATTCAACGCCGCTCAAGACCCTCAGACGGATCCACGGACAACAAGGGTTCGCAAACCTCGGTCGCGACCTTTTCCCTGTCCACCCGCCGCCGTCGGAGATGGTCCAACGCCCGCGACCGTGCAATTAAGTATCACCAACTGGCCAGCCGCGAGCGCGATGGTTCGAAGCGATGGGCGCATGCGCAAGCTTCGAGGAATGTCACTTGGAGGAGATCTTCCGCGTCCTCTCGGCTCCCGACGAGTTTCAGCAGCAACCCTAGACACGCCCGGCATATTGATCATAACAGAGTGTGTGGGCGCCTGTATCACCCTTACATGCACTTGCCAGTTCAGTTCTACATTCCATAGTGCCCAACTTGCATGACCTGACTGCACGGCCTGCGGCCCGGGCCGCCGCTCCCCTTTGCTCCCGTCTGGGCCACTTCGTCTCGGGTGGGCGTTGCGCCGCTGTCAAGACACGATCGTGTCGGAGCCCCTCGTCTGCGGCGTCACGTTCGCCGTATGCGTCGAGGTGTCCTTCTTTGAAGTGTCGATCACCTCGGCGTAGATGTTGGTCGTCGTGGTGGAATCGGTACCCTGGTAGATCGTAAAACGAAGCTGGTCCTTCTTTCCGGACGTCCGCAGGATAGAGGGTTGGCTCGACGAGCCCACCGTTCCAGTCGAACCTGGGATCATGTACACGTCGGCGCTAAGCCGGTCGCTGCCGCCGCTTCCGATCTCACTGACATCAAGCTCGCCGTCGTTCGTGCCCGAATACGAGACGCTGCCCATGTCGTTCTTGGGTGATCCCTTAACACCAGTGTCGAGGTGTCCATCCGGTCCGATCGTCGCCGTGGACGAAAAACTGTAGATTTCGGGCCCTCGCGAGGGAGACTTGGTTCCAAGTGGCGCGAGACCGGCCGTGAGGCTGCCGTCGATCTCACCGGAATCGTTGACGGTCATCGTGGTCGTCTTCTTGGCATCGGGAACTCCGATTATCCCCAGGCTGGCCCCGTCGAGCACCTTTCCCACAATGTTCACCGTGAACTGAACCGAGCCGCCGCCCCGCTTGACGTTCGAGCCCACGAAGACCAACTCCTGGACGTTTGGCTGGAGATTGCCGTCCAGCTCATAGGTAACACGATCGTTGCCCTTGCCCGTTGCAACCGCGATCTCGGAGACTGCTCCGGTTGACATGTAGTCTCGGCCGTCGCCTAGCGATACAAAGATATTGCCCGCCGTTCCGGTTCCGTTGTCGTTAATCGAGATACTGTCGTTATTCTTCGTACCCGTGATGAGCAACAACGTCGAGCCCGGAACACCGATAGTGCTTGGAGTTTCTTGGATGGTGATCTGCGGCGGTGTCTTCCCCGAGAGCAGGCAGCGGTCCTCGAGTTTATCGAACCGAAGGCAGGCGGATCGTTTCATCAGGCGCGTTCGACTCGCGTCCACGATAGGCATCATTCCCTCCGGAAGGCGGCTCAAGAGTCATGGCCCGACCGGGCCGAGGTGGATCGACTAATTGGATCATGATCCTGACTTACTTTCGATTGGGGTCACATCAGTATACCGCATTACTCGCATGATATGGAAGATGGTAGCAATCTCGCGGTCGCCGGCGGAAGGGAGGAACGCGGGACCGCTTTGACGCTCCCAGAAATCGAATCGCGAGCGAATCAGTGTCTGCCGGCCGAACGCCACGACCGCCCCGGGTGCCGGCGTCACCTCCAGGCGAGCCCGCTGGCCACCCCCAGCGCGGCCGCCAGTGCCGCCGCGGCAAGCCCGATCAGCGCCCGCACGGCGCCGGCCATGCCGATGGTTTGGCCCCGTCCGCTCCGTTACAGAGCAAAATCCGCCCAGCGAGCTGTCTGCCCCGGGGCAGATTTGACAATGACTGGACGGACGGGAGATCGGCCCATGGCATCCGCCCGGGCGGCCATCGCCCGGAAGACCGGTCTCCATGAACCAACGTGATTCGGCACCGCCGATGCCACGGCGGCCTGGTCATGATCCAGATCCACCCGGCGCCATCCATCCGGACGCGGCTGCCTAGCAACGAGGAACTCCTTCCATGGCCGCTCCCCTGGTCCCACATCCATCGGAACGATCATTTCATCGGACGCCGGCTTGTCCGGCGACGCCTGCTCGCTCTCGAGCCGCTCGAGGGCCGGCAGACGCTCTCCACCTTTACCGTCACCAACACCGCCGATAGCGGCACCGGCAGCCTGCGCTGGGCCATCACCCAGTCCGATGGCGCGACCGGACCCAACACGATCAAATTCGACATTCCGGGCAATGACCTGGACACCATCAACCTCCAGTCTGCCCTGCCGACGATCAACACCCCGGTGACGATCGACGGCACCAGCCAGCCGGGCTATGCCGGCACCCCGCTGGTCATCCTCAACGGCTCCCTGGCCGGCTCCTCGGTCCCGGCCTGATGGTCGCGGCCTCGAACACCACGATCGAGGGACTGGCCATTGATTCCTTCAGCGGCAGTGGGATCGTGATCTCGGGCACCTCGGGCGACCTTGTCGCCGCCGACGTCATCGGTCTGACCGTCCCCGGCAAGCTCGGCGGCACGCCCGGCGGGACCGCCAGCGGCAACGCCCCGGCCGGCAACGGCGGCGAAGGCGTCCTGATCCTGGGCGGCGCGACCCACAATACCATTGGCGGGACGACCCCCGCGGCGCGCGATGTCATCTCGAGCAACGGCGTCTGCGGCGTCTACCTGATGAATGCGGGGACGTCAGGCAACTTGGTCGAGGGGGATTACATCGGTACCGACGCCAGCGGCACCCTCGCCCGACCCAATCTCATCAACGGCCTGGACATCGTCAGCGGCGCCTCGGCAAACACGGTCGGCGGCACGGCCGCGAGGCGCCGGCAACGTGATCTCGGGCAACACCTACAACGGTATCGTCATCGCCTTCGCCGGGGCGTCGAACAACGTCGTCGAGGGCGACTTCATCGGGACCAATGCCGCCGGCACCGCCAGGCTCCCCAACGGCGCCGACGGCGTCGTCATTCAGGGCGGCGCCACCGGCAACACGATCGGCGGGACGACCGTCGCGGCGGGCGACGTGATCTCGGGTAACGGCCTTTGCGGCGTGTACCTGATGGACCGGGGGACGTCGGGCAACGTGGTCGAGGGCGACTCGATTGGCACCAACTCCGGCGGTTTCTTGGCCCTGCCCAACGCCATCAACGGCGTGGACATTGTCGGTGGCGCCTCCAACAACACCCTCGGCGCCACCGCTGGCGGCCTCAATATCATCTCGGGCAACACCGACGATGGCATCGTGATCGCCTCCGCCGGGACCTCGGGCAACGTGGTCGAGCACACGCTGATCGGGACCAATTTCAACGGGACCGCCGCGATCCCCAACGGCGGCAGCGGCGTGGTGATCGAGGGCGGCGCCACCGGCAACACAATCGGGTCGACTGATTCCTATGGCCGCGACGTCATCTCGGGCAACGCCGGCGATGGCGTCCTGATCACCGACTCCGGCACGAGCGGCAACGTGGTCGAGGGCGACTTCATCGGAACCGACGCCGGCGGATACAACCCGCTGGGCAACCTCGGCAATGGGGTGAGGATCGCCGGCGGGGCCTCATCCAACACCATCGGCGGCATGACCGCCGGCGGCGCCGTCGTCCCGGCCGCCCGCAACCTGATCTCGGGCAACGAGGGCTATGGCGTCGACCTCTCCGGCCCCGGGACCAGCGGCAATCTGGTCGCATCCAACAATATCGGCCTCAACGTCACAGAGTCCCTCTCCGTCGCCAACTTAGCCGGCGTGGTCCTCGAGCAGGGAGCATCGAACAACAGTGTGGATGACAACGTGATCACGGGCAATTACGGCGAACAGGTCTTGGTCACCGACGCGGGCACCAACGACAACATCTTCTTCAGTAACGTGATCGGCATAAACTCGGCCGGCGCCGAGATCCTCTCCCCTCAGCAGTTGAGCACTACGACTACGGCCTGGATGTCTTTGATGGGCCCGCCGGGACCGTTATCTGGCACAACGTCGTCGACGATCTTACCTCGGGCGTCTCTATATACGACGCGACTGGCACCGCGGTGTTGACCAATCAGATCCTGAACTGCGCGATCGGCGACCTCTCGCTGAACAACTCATCGGGCAGCACGATCGAATTCAACACGCTATCCGGCCCCGACACTTTTAATTATGACGGCTTGGGTCAGAACACCATCGCCGACAACACCTTCATCTGACCAGCCGCGACTTGGCCATAAACGGGTCAGTCGGCTATCCTCGGGACTATTGCCGGTAAGCGATCCCGTACGTTGTTTGGTCTTGTACGGAGGCACATCATGTTCAGCAAGGTCGACTACGTCATGGTCAATGTATCTGACATGCGCCGTTCGGTCGCGTTCTACCGCGACACCCTTGGCCTCCGGCTCAAGTTCGAGTCGCCCGGATGGAGTGAGTTCGAAACCGGCGGAACAACGCTCGCGTTGCATGCCGCTACTAGGGCAGCGGGCAGCGAGGCCGCGACCCAGGCCGGGCCCGTGGCGGGGACATGTTCTTTGGGCTTCTCAGTGCCGGACCTCAATAGCACCTACGCGGAGTTGGGCGAGCGCGGAGCACGCTTCGTGATGCCGCCAACTGAGCAGGCAAACGAAGGTATCCGGCTAGCGGTGTGTATCGACCCAGACGGCTTGGCCATCTCGTTTGCGGAACCGCTGGCACGCGAGGCAACAGGCCCGGCATGACAACGCGGCCGAACATCGGCTTGCAGAGGACTTCGGCCTGCGGCCTGGCCACCCTGACGCCTCAACTGCCCCGAGAATTGGGCAGGACCCCGTTCACTCTCTCCCATATAGCAAAACACGATCCCAGTTCCTCGCCCAGCTAGGCAGGTTCTATGTTATATGACAGTGATGGTTCTGTCCCTTTCTTGCTCATGGCGACATCTTATGGACCGAGCGACGTTCTGGAAAATCATCGATATTTCACGCAATCAGGCCAACGGCGACCTTGACGTCCAGGTGGCTCGACTTCAGTCGCAACTCGAGCAACTCGGCCCGACGGAAATCGTCGATTTTGGGAGGCTCTTCGAAGAGTACTCAGTCAGGGCTTACACCTGGGATTTGTGAGGCGCAGCTTGCATCATCGGTGGCGGATGCTCTGACGATGCATTTCTTGACTTCCGTGGTTGGCTCATCTCCCGGGGCCAGGAGGTGTACGAAAGAGCGCTCGGGAACCCGGATTCGCTGGCAGGCGTCGTCAAGGACGACGACGACTGCATGTACGAGGGCTTCCAATACGTGGCCATGCAAGCATGGAAAAACAAGTCAGGTGCTCGGGAGTTGGATTACCCAGACCAAGGCTTGATTCAACCGATGGAGCCGGCAGGACAACCGTGGTCCGAGGAAGGGAATGATCTGAGAGATCGCTTTCCCCAACTTTGGAACAGATTCTCGATTTCGCCGCCCCGCTTCATACGAATCGTGGCGTCGCCGCCCGGTGAGGCCCCGCCAGCCATTCGCTCCGGTTGGATTGGCTGCACTCTTCCACTGCTTCCGGGGACTGACCAAACCCAGACGAGTGGCATCTCGCGCGGGGTCATTTCCGGTCGCCCAGCGGAACCAGGCCTCAAGTACAAAGTCGACGCAGTCGATGCATTCGCTGCATTTGAACAGCACGATGCTGTTGCAGCACAGTGGTGGAGAGAGAAACGCGCCACAGCTTTTCCAAACGGGGAAGTTGCTGGCCTTCGCAGCAGCCGCGTGCGAGCTGTTGCCCCTAAGAGAGTCGTAAGCAATACCGATGGATGCGACGGATGGGACCACTCAATTTGTAGGCGACTGATCGACTGGGGCCAGAAGGTCGGTACTTGCTCCTCGAGACTGCATCGCTTGCCGTCCTGGAGCTCTCCGATGACCTCCAGATGGGTCGTCCTGGCGTTGGTTACCTATCGTGTGATTCAGACCGTCGGTCCATTCAGGGGTTCCGACCCAGCCGGATCCTGCCTGAGAGCCTGCTGGCGCAGGGCGGCAGCGCCGAGCAATCCGCCCAGTCCCATGGATTCGACGGCCGTGCTGGGAACCAGCATCAGCGCGCCCTTCTCCTTGAGTCCTTCGTAGAGGATGTTCATCGCCCGGAGGTGAAGAGCGGTCGGGTTGTGCTCGTACGACTGGGCGGCCTGGGCGAACAGGTGGGCGATCTCGACCTCGGCCTGGCCAAGGATGATGTGCGCCTCCTTCTCTCTGGCGGCCTGGGCCTCGCGCGACATGGCGTCCTGCAACGACTCGGGGATGATCACGTCGCGCATCTCGACGGATTGGACCGTGACGCCCCAGGGGTTGGATCGCTCGTCGATGAGCTTCTGGAGCTGCGCTTTGATCTGTTCGCGGCCGCGCAGGAGCACCGTCAGCGGCGTGCGTCCGATGATGTCGCGGAGTGCGGTCTGCGCCGCCCAACTGACCGCCAACTTGTAATCCTGGACTTCCAGCGCCGCCTTCTCGGGGTCGTAGACCATCCAGAACAAAACGGCGTCGACATTCACCGGCACCGTGTCCGCGGTGAGCGTCTGCTCGGCGGCGAAACTGGTGGTGATGATCCGCTGATCGATCCAGGAAGAGACCCTGTCAATCCAGGGGATGATCCAGAAGAGCCCCGGGCCACGTAGGCCGATGTAATTGCCCAGGCGCAGGACGACCGCCCGCTCCCATTCCTGGGCGATCTGGGGCGCCGCCGCCGCGATGAATCCCAGAATCCAGCCCACCACGATCACCCACGGATGATACCAGAACGCGGCAATCCCGGACCCCAGGCCGAAGCCGGCGATCAGTATGAGGAACGAGATGATGTTGAAACGCGGTGGATCGATCGAACCGCGACGACCCTTCCGACCCTCAGCACTGCTCGTCAGGTTAACCATCGGACTGCTCCCGTTTCATGTCGATCCAATGCACCTTTAGGAAGTTTATCGCTTCATCCGCCGAGAACCCCAGGGTGGCGGCACCGGCCAGAAAGCGATCTGCCAGCTCCACTAGCAACCGCTCGCGATCTGGCACGGAGGATCCACTCGCCCCCGAGCCCGATGAACGTGCCCACCCCCCGGCGCGTCTCCAACACGCCGGACCGCTCAAGCTCTCCGTAGACCTTCGCCACCGTGTTCGCATTGATCTTCAAATCCACCGCGAGCTGCCGCACCGTCGGCAACTTGTCCCCCACGTTCAGCCGCCCCGTCGCCATCGCCACGCGGATTGCCCGCTCGAGCTGAGCATACAACGGCGTCGGGTCGTTCACATCGATCGCGAACATGGCCTGAAAGAAATCCTCTCCACCAAAGCGAGGGCGATGAACTTTGGAAACGTCTACTAGAGGACTCGCTTCGCATGAGGCAGGGCCCGGACCAGGTAGGCCGACGCCCAGCAGAGCGGGATCCCGAAGACAGCAATGACGATGAATTTCACCATTGCGACGGCGTGCAGCCATTCGAAGGCATAGCCCAGCCGACGAGCACCAGGGGATGAAGGATATAGACGGTATAGGCGTGCTGGGACATCATCTCCGCGAGCGTTCCCTGGCGGTTGAATCGCTGGCGAAACGAGCACGAGCAGGGCCACGATCACGCCGACGGCGAAAAACGAGTCCCAGATCGCATACAGGATCTGCCCCCAGGTGCGGGAGCTCGCCGCGAAGGCACGCCAGGCCCACATCGCGACAGGCACGACCGCCACTGTCGCAATCAGGGCCTGCGTGAGCCCGAACCAGCCGGCCGAAACGGGGAGTGCCTGCGCCCAGCCACGCCGGCAAGCGACCAGCCCGACGACGAAAAGGCTCGCGTACTGGGGCAGATAGGCGGGCGTGGGCAGGCCCACGATCGGCCAGATTTGCCCGACGGGCACAACCATCCGCCAGAGCGATGTCAGCACCGCGAGCACCAGCGAGTAGCCCAGGATGGTGACCTTGTATGCCCCCGGCGGTCGGGCTCGCGCCGCCTCGATCGGCGGAGCGATCGCACGTCCAGTCCAGAACCGACGAACCAGCACGTAGAGGCGCAGAACAGCAACAGAACCTCGACGAACCACAGCGGGCCCGGGTTCCATGAGCTCAGGTAGAACGACCAGTAAGACAGGTCGGCTCCCTTCGCTGCTTCCCCGGCCCGTGCGATAGCATAGAAGGGGGTGCCCAGGATCGGGCCCAGCAGGACCGAAAACACCATTAGCGGGATGCCCAGCCGTACGAGCCGGTCCTGGAGGAACGCCCGGCCCCCTTTGTGGTCGTACGATGTAGGGACGAAAAAACCCGAGATCAGGAAGAAGAAGCCCATGAAGAACGTCTGGTCGAAGATCAGCAGGATGTCCAGGGCCACACCCGAGCGGTCTTTCGCCGGCTCGGTGTAGTACCACATCGGGATGTCACTGTAGGTCACCGCGGCGTGGTGGATGACCACGAGCCCGGTCAGCATGATGTGCAGGTTATCGATGTACAGGAGCCGGTCCCGAGGCGGCACGCCGTGCGTCGCGGTCGCGATAGCTGCGGTCGGGGTTTCGCCGGGCGCAACGTGGTCTCGACGCGCCAGGAGGATTCGGTGAGGTTGCTCATCAATGCTCCTTTGCCCTTTCAATGATTCGGCGAGGCCACCGTCCAGGAGGCTCCCGATCGAAGATTTTGCTCATGGGCCAAGAATGGTGAACGAACCTTGTCAGCGGATTCAGGGAATGGGTGCAAACCACCAGCTTGAGTAGGAATGTAGGGGGGGCTGCACCCATCCCGCAGTCAAGGCCACCACCGAGCTTGGCCCATGAGCCGAAAAACCTAGAAGTCGCTCGGTGTTCTATTGTAATAATGAAATAGTACAACTGACGCGGAAGGATGTCAAGTGAGCAGTGCGAAGAGCGAATCCATCGGATTAGCGAGCGATAGCCGGATCAAAGGTAAGACAGCCAGCCTCCGGGATGGCGCGCCTTGACCCCGGCAAACCAGCGGCAGGGCATGTAGAGGACGGCCAGCACCACGGCCCAGGCGGCGTAGATGCCCGGGAGACTCAGCGACCAGCCATCGGGAGGGGTGGCCAGAGCCGCCGGGGAGAACAGCCAGGCGACGGGCAATCCCCGCGCCAGGCCCGCGAGCACGGCGAGCCCGTGGATGACGTACAAGTGCAAGAGGTAATAGAACAGCGGGACGCGGCCGAACGTCACGAGGGCGCGGCCGACCGGGCCGCGGATGCCCACGCGGTCGATCACCGCCAGGGCCGCGATCGCCGGGCCGAGCGTCATCAGCACGAAGAGCAGCGAAGGAGGTTGCTTCGTACAGTTAACGAACGAGAGCGCGGAAAGCAGCGGAGTCGCCTCCGTTGCCCACGGGCGCGGATCGCCATAAACGCCCCAGGCCCGCAGGATCACGAAGGCGACGGTCATGGCGACGCCCGTGAACCACATCACCCGCCGCCTCCGCCCAGGCTCGAGCCGGATGACCTCGCCGAACCCGTAGCCCGCGGCGACCACCCCCAGCCAGGGGAGGAGCGGGTAGCCGACGAGCACGTTCACGCCACCGGGCAGCGGCAAGAAGCCGGGTCGGAGGAGAAGCACGCCGGCCGCCCGCGACGCGGAGGGGGTCCCGGAGCCCGGCGAGAAGCCGCCGGCCAGGCCGTGCGTCGCGATCAGCAGCACCCCGAGCGCCCCGACCGCTCGGCTCGGCAGGAAGACCAGTCCTGCCAGCACGAGGAATGAGGCACCGATCGACCACAGGACCGTCAAGATCACCGGGGCGGACACGGGATCGAAAAAGAGGCCGAGTCGGACGAACGTCAGCTCGAGGAAGATCAGCCAGACCCCCCGGGTGGCGAGGAACGCCGCGAGGTCGCCCCGCGACCGGCCCCGGGAGCCCGCCAGATAGGCGCCCGTCCCCGCGAGGAAGGCGAACACCGGCGCAGAAGTGGGTTACCCACCGCGTCAGAAACAGCGCCGGACTCACCCGGGACAGGTCCGTGGGGTCGATCGCCGCGTTGCCGAAGAAGTCGCGGGTGTGATCGAGCACCATCAACACCATCACGGCCCCGCGGAGGACGTCGACGGCGTCGACGCGTCGGATGGGCGCGCCGGCGCCATGAGGGGAGTTGCGTGGTCCGGCGACGCGGCCGGCTCGATCGACATGATAGGGCTCCTTTCCGCAATCGCGATCACGAACTCGGCAAGTACTGCACCGCGGAGTGCCAGGACGCCCATGATCTGCTGATCGCCGAATGGATGGCCAACGGCCGTCAGACCGCCACTCCGGGCTCAGACCTCACGATCGCCGAGTTGATGCTAGCCTCGCGCGGCCGCTCGCGCCCACAGTATGGGTCCGCCGAGCGCTCACCGCGAGATCGGGTAACCCCATTCGTCGAAACAACGCCGCCACTCGGCGGCGATGCGAGCACGCTCGGGCGCGGATAGTTCAGGAAGCACGTTCCTCTTGCATCCGGAGAGCGAACTGATCTATCGCTGCAAACGCGGCTCGACGTAATCGAAGTCCGGCAGCCCAAGCCCGTTGTAAAGCCCTCGGACCGGATTTACCGGATCGGCTTCGAGTGCCGCTAAACTCAGGTCGTGAAACCGATTACTGGGGGTCGGCGCAGTTCATCGAAAAAAAGCCGCGTAGGCCAGATCGACCAGTGCCGCCAGTGTCGCTGGAGTGGGAACGACTAATGGAGCGAGGCACTCGACGAGCAGTCCGCGGTGCGGCCAATGTTCACGGAAGCAGCGGTCATCAGCCGGGCCTACCGAGTCGACGAGCAGGACGTGGTCAAGCTGGTCGCGAGGGGGACGGACGAAGGCGGCCTCTTGTATTCCGCGGCTCGTAACGATAATTCGGTCATGTCGAGGTGACCAAGAAACCGATTCTACCCACTGAGTTCTCCGAACCAGACCTCATCTCTTGCTGGCCGTCATCTTTGCAGGCCCTGAAGTGAGAACCGTAGGACGCTACACGACCAAGCTGTGGAGTGTCGAAGGCGTGCGCAATTCTGGAGGTACGACTTCGTGCGGCACGGCGTCGCCGCATTCTTGATGGTGACTTGCCTGGCCTCGACCGTTCGAGGGCAGGAAGTGGACGCTACTCCGTCGTCTACCCTCGAGGAGCACTCAGCCAGCGAAGGACCCAGCGAGGAACGGAGCAACTCCGAAATTGCTGCCAATGAGGATTTCATCGAGACCGACCGGAACTCCTTCACGTTCGCCCGGGTGACCGCAGGGGCGAACCGGCTGATCGTCGAGTCGTCGTACTCCTACATCAACCTCACTGGCGAGAAGGTTAAGAACAGCTTCCCGGAGTTGTTGATGCGGTACGGCATAGGCGACCGATTCGAGTTGCGGTTGGGCTGGAACTACGAGACAGGGCGGGAGCGGTTACCGGGCGCAGGCGATATCGCCGGGTTTTTCGGGGCCAATGCCGAGCAGCAGATGTTCTATGGATTCAAGGGGGTAGTGACCAAGCAATCGGGGTGGATGCCAGGCAGTGCGGTATTAGTGCAGGGGCATACACCCACAGGCGGGCCGCAGTCGGTTACGCAGCTCCGCGCGGGCTACGTAGCGGGCTGGGAACTTCCCAATCGCTGGGAATTCGATGCGGCACTGAGGTTCGGGACCGACAGGGACAAGGAAGGCGGCTATCGGCTCTGGGCTCCCTCGGTGGTCCTGAAGATCCCGTTGAGCCCATCGGAACGATGGTTCACGCACGTGGAGTACTTCGGCGTGATGACACAGGGCAAGGAGAATGACACGAACATGCACTTCGTCGATGTTGCTCTGCACCACTTGATCACCCCGAACGTTGAGGTTGGGGCGATTGTCGCGTTCGGGCCACACAGCGGCGGAATGAACCTGGTCACGAATTTCGGCATCGGGATGCGTTTCTGAGATTCACTAAATATCGGCAGTTACACGCACATAGAATATAGAACTTGCCCAGAAACACGGGGGCTTAGAGGCTATCCGAGAAGGCCTGTGTGACAATTGTAGGGTGGGTGCAACCCACCGCTTTTTCCAAGGATTGGTGGGTTGCACCCACCCTACAAAGAGCTTCCCGGACAGCCTCTTAGAGCCAAGTGAAATAGTGTTATTCTTATTATATATATATTAATTGTTATACGCAACTCCTTAAAGGGCAGCGTGTTAGGATCAACCGAGTGCCATTCACCCTTGAGACCTTATCTGCCCTGCGTGCATCTGCAGAACCATGACCTGAACGACGCCGTCGTAGCGCGCGCCCGTCGAGGAGATCGAGGTCGTTCCTACGAGCATCGGGTGGTGCTTCACCTGGGTCTCGTCGTACCACTCCGACTTCAATTATGATTTCTATGTCTCGTTCCTGCCGGATGAAATCGCGGCGGCACGCGTCACGGCCTGGAAGATCTCTCGTGCGATAACGTGTACTTCACCATTTGGTTTGCAATGGCACGATCGAAGAACATCACGATCCACGTTCCGCGTGAGCTGCGCCCCTATTGCAATGGTGCCTCCGAGCTCATGCTCTTGGCCACAAGCGTGCGCGCTGTACTCGATGAACTGGAGCGGCGACATCCTTCGTTGTACCGTGGCATCTGCGACGATACGGGCACAGTGAGGCGACACGTGAACTTGTTCGTGAACAAGGACCACATGCGCGATCGGGACGGGCTTGATACGGCGCTGGTGCCAGGGGACGAGATCATCATTCTACCCGCGGTTTCAGGAGGTTGTGTGTCAAAGAATCGCCCGAGGTCCTGACCCACTCTCGTAGCGTGCTTCACCACGATTCTGCCAGTCCACTCTGGAGTTTCAACATGCCAGAACGAGTTATTCTCACCATTGGTACCAAGAAGGGCCTGTTCGTCGCCCAGGCGCCGAAGTCCCGTCGCAGCTTCGCGCTGAATGGGCCGGTCGGACCAGGCGTGGCCGTGTACGCCACTCTGATCGATACGCGCGGAACGCCGCCTCTACGCCTCGAGCTGTAATGCCTTCTTCGGCATGAAGGTCCTGCGTTCGACCGATCTGGGCAAGAAGTTCAAGGAGACGAAGTCGGCTCCCGCCTTCCCGAAGGATGACGGGCGCGCGCTAGCCAACATTTGGTCGCTCGAAGCGGGGTATGACAAGAAGGACCTCCTGTGTGGCGTGGAGCCAGCGTCGCTATTCCGGTCGACCAACGGCGGAGATTCCTGGGAGATGGTTCCGGGCATCAGCAACCATGAGCACGCTCGAAAGTGGCAGCCGGGGAACGGAGGGCTCTGCATGCACACGATCCTGCGTGACGGGAATCGCCTACACCTCGGCATTTCCACGGGTGGCCACTACCTGAGTGAGGATGGCGGCCAAACCTTCATGGCGGCGAACCAAGGGGTCGGCGCCGGGTTCGCGCCGATCCGTATCCTGAATTCGGTCAGTGCGTGCACAAAATCGCCAGCCACCCAGCCGCGCCCGGACGGCTCTACATGCAGAACCACGGGGGCTGGGCCGATTGGAGCGGGCCTGGGGGGCCGCGTCCCGATATCGGCGTCCTGCGCAGCGATGACCACGGCAAAACGTGGAGATCCATCGCCAAGGGGCTGCCATCCGATTTTGGCTTCCCAATCGTGGTGCACCCGCACAACGCCGACACGGTCTACGTCATGCCGCTCGAGCCGATGACGCGCACTTGCGCGGGCGGCGCCCCCGGTCTGGCGGAGCGAGAACGGCGGCGGCTCGTGGAAGCGGCTCGCACGCGGAATGGCGAAGAAGGATAGCTATTTCACGGTCCTGCGGGACGCGATGGACATCGACAACCTCCGCTCGCCCGCGCTTTACTTCGGCACCACGACCGGCCAACTCTGGATCGGTCGTGAAGGCGGCGAGGAATGGAGTTGCCTCTTCGACTCGTTGCCGCCAATCCACTGCGTGAAGGTCGCGGTGGTGTGACCCCGACAACAGCTCGGCCGCCTCGATGAGGTTGCGGTGAAGGACGACGAGTATCGCAACGATGCCTGCGTTGTTCACGCGCGATCCCGTCGGATCCGTCAGCTCGTTGACGCATCACCTGGGGAGGGGGTTGTCCCGCAACGAACGCGGCTGCCCCCCGACCCGATGCCCCCCGCATTCTCACGACCCCATGCTCCAAATCACGCCTACACCTCCCGCGAGTCGCTTCACGCCGCCCTCGCCGCGAACCGTCGCGGCTCGGCGATGATGGCCTCGATGCTCTGGAGATTCGAGCGTTCACGCCGCCCTCGACGGCTTAACCGACGCGGGGACGGGACGAGCCCGATCACTATCCTCGGCGATCCTGCTCCGTGCGCCGTGGGGGGACTGCAGACGGGACCGCTCCTCCGCAGAGCCAACGCGCAGCCACTGGCCCGCCGATAACGAAGCCAGCGTGGTTACCTTCTCCAGAACCGGCCAGGTCCTGAAATTGATTGCGAATCGAATGCAAGAACGCACGTTCCTGATTTCCCCACTTATTCTGTCTACTAACCAGATTCTCGACCGCACTGTCGGCGAGTGTATAAAGCACTGATATGCCCGCTGCCTCGACTTGTCAGCCATTTCTTTTGCTTGCACCGCGATTCTGCATCCTGTTGGGCCCTGAGCAGTCCCCAGCTGGTTCCGGCAATGCCAGCAAGCAAGACCACGAGAAGGCTTCCAGCGGCCAACATGGCCAGGCGATGCCGACGGACAAATTTGCGGAGCCGGTAGATCCGCGACGGCGAGACCGCCTCGACGGGCTCATGGTTGAGGAAGCGTACGCCATCCGCCGCGAAAGAAGCGGCGGGTCGTAACTCCGCACCGGCCCTTTGCCCGCACCCTGAGGACGATCCAGTCTAGCTCATGGATGAGCCTGCTGAGCTGGCTCGGCCGACTTGCCGATGCGCCGCGATGCTTGGAAATGCGTCGAGCGTGCTGACGCGGCTGGACGGACGTGGAGGCTCCTTTGCCGATCCTGACGCAACATCTCAGCGATCGCGTCCGGCGAAGCGATTCCGAGGCCAGCGGAGTCGTTCCCGTCAATAGTTCATAAAGAACAACACCAAGAGCATAAATGTCCGCTCGTGTGTCGATATCGATCGCGTTGAACGATGCTTGTTCGGGGGCCATATACTGAGGTGTGTGGCAAAATGCCGTTGCGGTCATGAATGACTGATCGGTCAGCGTTAGCCCGCCGATTGCCTTTGGCCAGTCCGAAATCGATGACCTTCGGCACAACCTGCCCTTCGCGATTCGACCAGTATGTTCGATGGCTTCAGATCGCGGTGGATAATGCCTTTTTGATGGGCGTGATGCACTGCGCCACAAACTTGATGGAAGGTTCTCCAGGCATCGTCGACCGACAGATGATGAGTATCGCAGAACTGGGTAATTGATATCCCTCTGACCAGTTCCATTACGAAAAAGGGTCGTCCCGCGTCGGTGGTGCCGCCGTCGAGCACCTTGGCGATATGCGGATGTTCCAGGACAGCGAGAGCTTGTCGCTCGGCTTCGAAGCGAGAAAGCACTTGCTGCGAATCCATACCAGGATTGATCAGCTTGACTGCCACCTCACGCCTGACAGGCTGCGTTTGTTCCGCCAGATAAACCGTACCCATGCCTCCTGAGCCGAGTAGTTGCCACAAAATGTACTTGCCGGCGATGGTCCTGCCTACACCATCACCCGTCGCACTCGAATCAGGCCGGGAAGGACGGCGCTGGAAGAATCGAACAGATCTTCAACCGCGGGCTGATCGAGGAACGAACTCTCTTTGGCGTGCGCTTGCAACAGGGACTCGACCGCTGGCGAAGAATTCTTGCTCGTCGGCGCGGCTTGATCCAAGTAGGCACTCCGAGCGACCGGATCGTCGATTTCCAGGGCCGCCAGAAAAAGAGTCCGCTCATTCATGGCACATTCCTCGAGGTGCTTTCCGGAATCAAGCCCGGTTGAGAAACTCTCAGAATCTTATCGAGAATTGGAAAATGTCGGGATCCCCTCTCTCGGATAAGGGGGATCCGACCTGGTCTTCCGCGGGGTGAGAGACACGAATCGAGATCACTCGCTAACCTGGAAGAACGACCAAGGTTGTCGTTCCCCGACCGGAGAAGATATCGTGTCCAAATTCGGGTCGTAGGAAACGGTCCCGTCGGGGTTGACTGTAAACCAGACCGCTCCCCGTGCTGTCGTGAATGCGTGTTGGCCGGGCAAAAATTGAATCGTGAACGATGCACCTGCCGAGTACGCCACGCCCTGCACGGAGTAGCCGCAGCTTCACCCACGGCCGCGGCGTCGTCGTGACAGGGCGGCCAACGATGGCCACCGTAGAAGTCCGGCGCCGGTAAAGGCGCCTTGGGTGATGCGTCGTAGGCGATGGAGCCTTCGTTTTCACGGCGATCCAGTTGATGTCGGTTCCAATGGCGAACGCACCTCGCGTTGACCCGGCCGCCGGCGCCTCGAGAACGAAGTACTGCCATCGTATGCGATTCCATCGACGTAGAGGGGTGAGACGCCGAGAGTCGTCGGATCGAACGCGATGAGCGACCGGTGACCTCAGCGTAGAAGTCCCGGCGCAGGTAAACACTCCTTGGAGCGTTGCGTCATAGGCGATGGTGCCGTCGTTGTTGACGGTGATCCAGTTGACGTGCATCATCGTCGAACGCACCTCGTGTTGACCCGGCAGCAGGCGAATCGAGAACGAAGCACTGCCATCGTGTGCAATTCCATCCACATAGATGGTTGAGACTCCGAGAGTCGTCGGATCGAACGCGATAACGCCACCGATGAAGGTCAGCGTGGAAGTTCCGACCGCCCGTAAAGGCTCCCTCGAGAGTGCGTCATAGGCGATGGTCCGTCGTTGTTGACGGTGATCCATGAGGTCGCTGCCGCTCGTCGAAGCCACTTCGTTCTTCCCCGGCAAGAGGCGAACGATTCCGCTTTGCTGGCATCGTAATAGACTCCGTCGACACCGACGTTGCGTACGCTCAACCCTGTCATGTCGAATGTGATAAATGCCGCCAGACGATGGTCAGCGAAGAAGTCCCGTCGTCGGTAAACGCTCCTTCGAGCCTCGCATCGTAGGCGACGCTGCCGTCGGCGTTGACCGTGAAATGGTTCGGGGTCCATACCGAGCGTGAATAGACTGTGCTGACCCGGCAGGAGGTGGACCGAAAAAGACTTGGTCGGATAGTGCACTCGTCGTCCAGATTAAAGTGGCAGCGTTGAGTCCGGTGGCGTCGACCGAAACGGCTCGGCCAACTATCGTGATCATCGTTGTGCCGGCGCCGGTGAACACCCCTTCCAGGCTCGCATCGTAACTGACCGTGCCATCGGCATTCATTGTAAACTTGTTCGGATCCTCGCCCGTAGTGAAGACACTGTGCAGACCCGGCAGGAGATAGACCGAGAACGGCTTGGTCAGATCGTGCGCCGCGTCGTCCAGGTAGAAGCCGGAGGCGCTCAGCTCCGTGGCGTCGACCGAAACGGCTCGGCCAACAATCGTGAGCATCGTTGTGCCAGCAGCCGGTGAATACTCCTTGCAAGCTCACATCGTAGCTGACCGTGCCATCGGCATTCATTGTAAACTCATTAGGATCCTCGCCCGTAGTGAAGACACTGTGCAGACCCGGCAATCAAAGCCAGAACGGCTTCGTCAGGATCGTTCACCACGTCGTCCAGGTAGAAGCCGGAGCGCTCGGCTCCGTGGCGTCGACCGAAACGGTTCGGCCGACGATCCCAGCATCGTCGTGCCGGCGCCGGTGAATACCCCCTCCAGGCTCGCATCGTAACTGACCGTGCCATCGCCATTAATTGTAAAAGTGTTGGATCCTCGCCCGTCGTGTAAACCGTATGCTGTCCCGGGAGCAGCGCGCGGGAACGGCGCGGTCGCATCGTACGCCACCCCGTCGACGTAGAGTGCCGCTACTCCGAGAACTGTCGCGTCCATGGGCACCAAGCGATCGGCTATGATGTTCAAGTGCGTTTCCGACGGGAGCGGCTGCGGAACGCTGACGGTCTCGGCGGGCTGATTGATATGCAAGTTCAGGTCGACCGGTGCGAAGAGGACAGAGATCGCGCCGCTATCGGAACGGTTGAGGACCGTACCTAAGGTACGGGCGGATGACCATCGGTGACGCTGTAGTCCAGAGTGGGAATCGAGGCGTCGTCATAGAAATGACCGTCGTCCTCAGGACGGTCTGGAACACATTGGAATCCTGAAGCGTCACCGGGCCCTGGATCGAATCGAGGGTCTGGCTCGTGGGGGCGAAGTTGAAGACGTCGTGCGGAAGCCCCCCGATCAAGACGGTCGCCACTCCGGCCGCTGTGCTCTCCACGTTATAGGTGTTTGCAGGGGCCGTGCCGCTGACTACAAGTTCTTCCCCGAGCTGTATGAGACAGGCAGCTGCATCCCGGGTGACGGATGGCGACGTGATGACGAAGGAATACGCTGGAGGCTGGTTCGAGATCGACAGTCGAAGCGTCGTCAGGTTCGCGTTGGCGGCAATATCCCGTGGTCCATTGATCCCGTCGAAATCAGCACCGATCACACTGGCAGCCGGACCGAGAACTGTGACATTCGTGCCGGACGGTGTTCCCTGAACAGTGACGTACGAACCATTAACGGCCGTCTCAAGAGTGACATTCGTGAAATCAGAGTAGTCGACACTTGAAGTGCCTGCCTGTATCTGGGTTGGCGTGATTGTATAACTCTTGGGATTAACTCCAGACGCGGCGGCGAGGGGATCGTTGATCGAAAGGGTGTCGTTTCCCGACCCACCGACGAGAGTCAAGGGCGAGCCGAGAGATACCGATAAAACCCCAACGCTGACTTCGTCGTTGCCACCGTCGGCATAAACCGTGGTGGGAAGGCCGGCATCTGTCCCACTGATGCTCATTCCCTCAATACTTTCACTTCCGTAGACAACAACGTTACTTATATTAACTGGAGTGAACATCTGATCCACGTTTATAGTTGTGTCGTTCTGGAAGTTTGTGATAGAGTTCGATCGCTCAACCCGTCCTGGAGCGATTTGCCAGCTAGGCAGGTCGCTCGTGACTTTCACAATCTGGCCGCTCGCGTCGGTGTAGGAGTAATCTCCGTCTTTCGAGTCATCGTAGATGATGGTGTTCTTGCCAGCCCCGCCATCAATGTTGATGGGAAGTGAGTGGAAGAGTGTGCCGCTGACATTGTCCAGTTTCCCGTTTCCGAGGTCGAAGATGTCATCCCCGCTGCCTCCTTGGATATTGAGGCTCGTCGCGTCGCTCCAGCTATCAAGAATATAGGTTCGTCCAATGATCCCTCCCGTTGTCGCATCGAGCCCTTTCAGCGTGAGACTCGTCAGTCCCAGAAGTTTACCGTTGCGGAGCTATAGCTCGGAAGCGAGGAGTCGAGGCCGCGACGGGCCGCCTATAGGTCAGCGAGCGGGAATCGATCGTATAGGTGGGCACAGTTTCTCGTTGTAGAGCCGGGTTGTATCGGGCATTGTTTTCCGAGGATGCGTCGTCGATTTCGAGTGTGTCATGCCCGGAGTAGCCGCTGATGCTCAGTTGCGTTGCATTGGTAAGCACAGTTCTGCGGAGACAAAGAAGGTATTGGCCGATGCGTGGAGCACTCCATTCCGTGCCGGGGAATAAGGTAAAGATACTGGCTGATGGCAAGACCTGACGGGTTGTCACGATGCTCACGGGGAAGGCCGGCAAGCTGTCGACATAGACCACGTTCGTGTAACTCGGGGTGATTAGCCTCAAAGAACTCAGACCACTATACTCGATATGCGAGTCTTCAAATTGGAGACCGCTACCATCACCCTCGTTATTCACCTGGTCTATGGAATGATCCGTCAGATGATACGTGTCGAAGGCACCATCAGGTGTCGATGTTCTCCGTGGCAGCCTGCTCGTTGATGACGAGCGTATTGTTGCCGGCACCGGCCTGGAGGTTGATATCTAACTCACCCTCGAATGTGTAGATGCTTCCTTTACCCGACCCTACGATTAAGGCAAGTCTCCGGTGAGCCGTTGATGAGCGTGACCCCATCTTCTGGATATGCGTATCGGAGCAGCTGACCGTTAACCACGGCATCGATGTATATTATCGCGATACACATCGACAACATCCGGCTGGTTCGGCTGGACCTGCGTAATGGCGACGTTCAAGGCTAAGCGTGCGGGCACTATGCCTGTGCAGCCAGAATCGCAGGGGTAAGTGCCGGAATATAACGGCGGCTGGAAAGGATTCGCTGTATCAGCATTCGAGAAGTCGAGGAAGGTATGATCGTACACGGGGAAATTGAAGACATTGACCTGGAATGGACCAATGTGTCCGCCAATGCTGACACTGGCATGAACGCCAAGGCTTCCCGTCACATCGAAGAGCTGCCCGCCAAGATCGCCGGTGAAGAGACGAAGCTTGCCCGAACCATCGTTGTGAACTCCGATTGAGAAGTGGCCACTCAGTCCTATGGAGCCACTCGCATCGGGACCGATCGGTCCAGTCGTGGCGACCAAGGACACATTGCCGGCGGCGGAAACGTCTAGAAGTGGCTGATCGGCACGATGGAGGGTGACGCGGGGATGGCTTGCGTTCTGGCCGGCCAACACTTCTCGAAAACCAAGTGGTACGCGACCTTGATATGGGCACTGAGCCGAACCTCATTCGGTGAGATCAAACTCAAAAGGCCCATCGACGGCAAGCTTGACCGTATTCTTGATCGGAGGGGTGACAAGATCCGCGTTGAAGGAGACCGGGTTCAGCGTCTCTGCCGAAGAAGAGGCCCAATGCCCCCTTGCGAGGGTCTTCGATCAGAGCGAAGGGATATCGATGGAATCCCCCGCGGATGCATATTGCCTTAACTCGCTCACCAGACTCTGCAGTCCGCTCTTGATCGGACCGTTTGGCAATTGTTCGGTGATTTTGTCGCCGAGTTTGGTGGCCGCCGCACCGAGAAACTGAATACTCGAAAGATCACCCCGTCAGGGCCTGCTCAACCGTGGAAGCAGTCTGGACCGTTCTGTAAGGTCCTGGCCGTTCAAGTTCTGGGTGAGATCAAAACTGCCGACATCAATCATGATGTCGTTGTTCGCGTCCAGGTGCAGATTGTCGATAGCGTCGAGGGGTTGCAGACATCGATGGCCAAACTGACGACTTGCGCGATCCCTTGCGGGACCACTCCTTCGTCGTTGATGATGCTCGCCAGTCTCAAGAGACTCACATCGCCGGCACCAATATCGCTCAGTCCGGGAATCGGAGCGTCGAGAAGTTCTAAGACTGGATCGAGAGGTGCAGTGATGTCCTGAACGAAGCCAAGAATCGGTGCCAGTTCCGAACCGATAACGCTACCAATGCCAATCTTCACATTATTGAATTGCACATCCGGATCCTGACTGCCCAGTTGCGCGAGGCCGGCTTAGGGATCGGAGCCGCTCAAGTCCCATGAAAGATGAAAGTCCGCCGCGACGTGGGGACCGCTCAGTTGTTGTTCGACCGGTGACAAATTACCTTGGGGATCGTTACTTGACGACGAACCGACGGTTCCATTCAAATGCAAATTAGCTTGAGCCACGAAATTTTGCAGCGTCGGTGCGGATAGGCCGATGTTGTTCAAACCTGTTCCTGTCACATTCGCCACCAGGCTGCCCGATAGTCCAATCCCGTTGTCGTGGGGACTTTTGCCGTGACATTGAAAAGGCCAAAATTCCCGCTGAAGCTGGCACCGGCAAGGATGGAGGTGCCGATCTGCAATTGGACCTGGGAAGGACCACCCTTGTTAATCCAGAGGCTAAAGTTGCCATTCTGGAGACCAAAATCGAGGTTGGTGTAAATGAACGACGCCGTCAGCGTGCCTGGACCGATTCCGTTCTTGGGCACGTTGATTGTAAACGGCAGACTCGGCAGACCTGTGGCGAAGTTGAATTGAGATGTAGCGGACTCCTTGAGGTCTAATGTGATTTCGATGTTGCCATTGGTGATGTCGAAGTTGCTTGGGTTAACGACGACGTTCAACGCACCGGATTGTCATTCGCGATCGAATTCTGAATTGTGCGATGGCGTTCGTATTGACGGCGTTCGCGAGCACGGGTTCTGAAGGCTTGATCACTTGATTGATGCCGCCTGCAACCTCATTTGAAAGGCTACTGAGTGATTGACCGATTACCGGTAATGATGTGGTAGATTTATTGAGTATCGATATAAAAGAGCTCTCGACAGTGGAGAATACATGCAAGGTCTGGGAACAGCTGAGAGGTACCGCTCGGTGTGATTCGGTCCTTGAGTGGTTCGATGGTGAGTAGGTAGAACCTTCTTGAGGGGTTTCGATGTTTCCTCGTCCGTGATGTCTGGCCGTAGAGCGATGTGCAGTCTTTGAACAAGTGGTGCAGTCTCATCGGATGAACCTCCCAATCGAAGTCGCAGACCGGATGTCGGTCCGTCAACCTCGGTAACGCAGTTGGGAGGCAGGGTACGCCAAAATTTTCAGGCTTGATCGATTGCTGAGCGCAACCAGGCGCGGGCGTAGACCCAAAGACGGTCGGCAGTGCGTGGGGATATGTCGAGGGCGGCAGCGGCATCGGCGATCGTCATGCCGACAAAATAACGCAATTTGACCAGTTCCGCCGCTTGTGGATCGGCGGCCGCGAATCGCTCGAGGGCGGCATCGACAGCGAGGATATTGTCGTCGTTACTATCTTTGTCCGCTGTGATGGCGATCTGGTCGAGCGGTGCGGCTTCGCGGCGTGACTTGCCACCACCACGTTTTTGTGCAGCCCTTCTTCGCGCTCGATCGACCAGGATATGGCGCATCGCCTCGGCTGCCGCGGCGAATAAATGTTGCCGACCTCTCCATCGCTGACCATCCGAGACGCCCACCAGTTTGAGATAGGCCTCGTGAACCAGCGCGGTCGCCTGAAGCGTCTGGCCGGGCGCCTGGCCCGTCATACGCACCTCCGCCAACCGCCGCAGCTCTGCGTAGACAAGCGGCAGCAACTGAGCGGCCGCCTGCCGATCACCTTCCGCAGCTGCTTCCAGCAGAAGCGATACTTCTGAGAGGCTATCCGGTAACTATTTCCCGTGATTCACGGTACTTGAAAGGGGCCGGGCGTGTAGAACTGCTAGGTTTCAAATATCTAAGCATACGATGAATCGAACTCACTTTGATCATCGCCTCGCTGGAGTGTGTGAAGTGCTCGTAGTCTCGGCTGTGCCTGCGGTACCGTCCAATCCAGGCGAGCGTACGCTCTACCACCCAGCGCCAGGCCAACTTCACGTATCCCACCGACCCAGCAGGTCGCGTACGACATCGACCGAGTACGTCGCCTTGGTCCTCTTCAGCCAGTCGTCCAGGGAGTTGTTGCGGTACTTCTGATCGCCCCACAATCTCTCCAGATGTGCGCAGTGCTCCGCAGTCATCTGCCCCAAGACTTCCGGCGCAGCCGTCCCGTCATCCGCCGATGCCGCCGTGACCGCAACCACCAGGAGCAACCCCAAGGTATCCACGATGATATGTCGCTTCCTCCCGGTGATCTTCTTACCGCCGTCATAACCTCCCTCGCCCCCGACCTCGGTCCCCTTGACCGTCTGGCTGTCGATGCAACCGTCGCTGGGGGATGGCTGCCGCCCCGCCTCCGTCCGCACCCTCCGCCGCAAGGCATCGAGGATCTTCTGCCAGGTACCGTCGTCCCGCCACTGGGCGAAGTAGTCATAGGCAGTGCTCTTGGCCAAGAGGTCGTGCGGCAGCATGTCCCACTGGCAACCGGAGCGGTTGAGATAAAAGATCGTGTTGAGCACCTCCCGCGTCTCGACCTCGCGGGGTCGACCCACCTGGTTAACAGGGATAAGCGGTCGGATGATTTCCCATTGCTCGTCGGTCAAGTCCGAGGGATAAGCCTTACGCATCGGTGTGCATCCTTGCGTTGGGGAAATGGGCGGACTTCCTGTGCTGAAAACAGCTTACGAAATTTGAGGATTACCGGATAGCCTCTGACATCCGATGACTCTGACAAAAAGAAGTAACGTCAGATCGTGATTTGTTTGCGGCCCCGCGTGCCCTGCCAGACATTGAACATCTTCGAGCGGAACCTCTTGCGTCAAGAGGTCCGTGATCGTTGTCACCGGGAAATCGTTCGGCGATAGCCGCGACGGAAGACCTGCATCATTCAGCCGCCGCTTGACCCGCTTTCGCTCATTCGCGCTGGTAATGCCAGAAAGTAGTTGTCCCCTTTCGCCACGGCGATGATTCGTTGGCCGGCTGGGTGTAAACTGCCCTGAAGGATGGTCGAGAAGACAATTTTCGTAGCATGTTCACCCGAACAGACAGGGCATGCAGTGACTCTCTGCGCGGCAGCAAAAGCGAACAAGCCTGCTATCCATGTCTTCTTAGCTCTTGGGGATCGAAACGCCTGAGATTCTGAGCGACTTCTCTGGGAGCCATCTCGCTCCGCAACAACTTCCGGGCCGATTCCACCATCGCGACGGCACCCGGAGCAGGAGCAGCCCCACCACCATGACGATGATTAGCTGCCCAACCGCCAGCGATTTCCGCGCATCCCGCTCGGCGACTGCCGTTCACGGATCCACTGAATAACCCTTCCGGCGGAATATCGGCGTGGCGATCCGCCGCAGGTTGCCACCAAGAATCTGTTGCCGCTGGGTGCCGCTGAGATCGGAGTCAAGGACCTTCGAAAGCTCGGTCGAGTACGAGCGGCTCGGGCCGTGTCCGCCCCAGACCAGCCGCTCGGCGCCCAACTGGGCCACCGTGTAGTCGACCTGACCGGAGTGCGGATCCGAGCCGCTGAACTCGATAAAGACGTTGGGTCGAGGTCGGACCGCACGCACGCCCAGCTCCCAGTCGCCACCGGAGTGGCCACAGATGAGCGGCACGTTGGGGAACCGCTCGGCCAGCAGTGCCACGTCCATCGGCGTCGACTCGCCCGCGGTGTTCCCGCCGCCGGGCCGCCGCGGATTCCCGCCCACGATCATCCAGGTGTGAATGTAGATGATCGCCTGCAGCTTCGCCGCCAGCTCGATGATCGGATCGTTGTTCGGGTGGCTACAGGTCACCCCCTGCGGGTTCCCCCCATAATACTTAATGCCCACGCACGGGCCGTCGTGGATCCACTCTTCCATCTTCCGGCAGCTCTCACGGGGCTGCCCGGGATCAATCGGGATCAGTCCTGAAACCCGGTCGGCGTGCTCCTCGAGAAACCGCCGGATCTCCTTCTGCGCCTCGGCCGAGACGGAGCGGCCCAGCGGGTCGCCTTGCGAGCCGGCGATGTCGAGCGACAGTACTCGCTCGATGCCCATCCGATCCACGTAGAACTGCGTCTCCTTGTGCCGGCGGAGATTGCCCCCCTCCAGGCCGTGATAGTGGATGTCCCAGATCCGCAACGCGACCAAGTCGGCTCGGGTCGGCAGGCCGTAGTGGGCGGGATTCAGGGCGAACTGGCGTGGGTCGGGGCTGGTTCTCATGGTGGATTTCCTCGCGGTCGGGCGCGGAATCACCCCGGTGTCATCCCAGCAGCGTCCGAGCGTTCGCGAACATGATTTTCTCGAGCTGCTGGCGGTCAAGCGGAGACTCGAATAGCTTCAACAGCGCGCTTTCGCAGGGGAAAAACGGCGCATGCGTACCGACCAGCAGCCGCTCCAAGGGGACCTTCCCCCGGTAGGTCGGATGCGTGCCGTCGATCAGCCGACCAATCCCGCCGTTGCCCTCGACGGCGGAGATGTCAAACGTGGTCCGTGTCTGCTCGATCAAGGCTCGGACGCGGCCACTGCGGAAGACGGTGTCGGCGTTGAGTAGTTGCACTCTAGCTTCCGGTACCTTGACCAGAATCTCAGGTAGCCGCGACGCGCTCACCACAGGCGCGATGACGCTCGGGTGGTGTACCCGCTCGTCCTCCATCCGGATGACGATCTGCACGAGCAGTCCGCGCTTGGCCGCCGAGGCCATAAGCCGGAGTAGTTCGGGGTGGTCCAGCACATACCCGTGGTACGCCGGATAGAGCCGGATGCCGCGCATCTGGTACTGCTCGTGGCAGCGCCTCAGGTCCTCTTCCCAATCCGGCCAGACCGGGTTAACGCTGCCGATTGGGATCAGCAGTCCGCCGCCGTGTTCGCGGCATTCGTCGGCCAAGCGCCGGTTAGCCGCGTCCAGTTGCTTGTGAAACACGCATTCGAAGCTGCCCGCCCAGGCTTGCGCAATCCGGTGCCGGCGCAGCTTCCGCACGAGTGCCTCGGTGCGGTCATACTTCAGCCGGCGGAAGGGCCACCGGAACAGATGCACGTTGGTGTCGATGATTTCCGGTCCCGCGGCGGGCTCTTCCGGCGGCGACTCGGCGCCCTGTGCCGGACGCATTGCCGGACTGTCCGGGATGGCCAGCGCCGCCGGTACCAGCGATGCCTTGACGAAGCTTCGTCGGTCCAGCCTCTGCCGATCGTGGCTCTGATCTTTCATAGCTTGATCCGCAAGGATTGGTGACGAAGAGGCCAAACGCGGAATCTCCCTCAATCGCTCGCGGTCGCGAGCGAAGCGGAGCGGTGGTCAGCGCGCGGGACCGCCTCGGAGGCGATCCTGCGCGTCGCGGGCGCGAGTCTGCTGCTCGGTCGCTGTTTCGAGTAGACCCAAGGATCGGGCCATCTGGCCGATGGAACGGCCCTGGGTCGTTGGACCAGAAGATGCCACGGTCTTCGGACTCAGAGTAGCGGTATCCGACGCGGTCACCGAACGCCTCGCGGAAGGCCTCGCCGTTTCGCAATCGTGACGACCAGGGGAGGATGATGTAGCTGAGGTCGATCTCGTGGACGAGGGTTTGCTTCGGTTCGGTGATCTGGGCGGCGACGAGCCCCGTCCCAGGCTCGAAGAACGATGCGTTGGTCCGGAATGTGGCAGAGACGACCCAGTATTCGTGGGTGGCAGCGTACATGCCAGGGCGAGTGAGCTGCGGGGATTGAGTGGGGTAGAGCACAAGCTCGGCGCCTTTCTCCGCCAGGCGTCGCCAGCCCTCGGGATACTCGATGTCGTAACAGATCTGCACGCCGACGCGGCCGAAGTCGAGGTCGAACACGTTATACTCAGTGCCGGGTCTTACGCCGCCTTCCAGCACGATTTGCCCTTCGGGACCGACCCGATCCAGGACGGGGTGGACCTTGACGTACCGACCGGCCAGCCGACCCTGCCGGTCGATCACGATGGCGGCGTTCGAGCAGGCGGCATTGCCCGGATCGTCGAGAACAACACCGCCGAATACAATGTACGTGTTATGCTCGCGCGCCTTGGACCCGAGCGCCGCGATGATCGTGTCATTGAGCGGGACAGCTCCCTCGGCGGGGTGCCCGGCTTGCCGGCGGTGATGGCATACTCGGTGAAAAGCGCCAGGTCGATGGACCGGCCATACTTCAAGCGCGATTCCTCCACCATCTGGTCGATCAGGCGACGCATCTGCTCGAGCCGCCCGCTGAGGCCGGGGTAATCGCTGTACCAGCGCGTCATGGTGGTTCCGACAATGACCTTGCGCGGCGGCCGGTCGTGACGGGCAAGTTTCGTTCCCATGGACTCCGGCCGGGAGGATGCCTCGGTGCTTCAGCCACTCGGCGCACCGCTCCGACCAGTTCGAGACGGGCCGTCTGGTCTTCCTCACACCGAACCCATGCCCGCCCTCGTCATAGATGTGCAGTTCCGCCGGCACGCCAGCATCTCTCGAGCACCCGGTACAGCGCCAGGCTCTGTTCCGGCTGTGCGCCCGGCTCATCGTCGTCGCTTGCGTGGACCAGGAACATCGGTCCGGTCCCCTTCGGGATGCGCATCGATTCGGCGAGGACGGCCGATCCCGGCCGCTCCAGGATGTAGCCCGGATAGGCTACCACCGCGAAGTTGGGCCGGCAGCTTGAGCGATCCACATCATCGATCGGCTCGTACGAACGCTTCTCGAACGAGATCGCCGTCATCACCGCCAGATGTCCTCCGGCCGAGAACCCCATGACCCCGATCCGCTGTGGGTCGATGCCCCACTCTTCCGCTCGGCTCCGCACCAGGCTGATCGCCCGCTGCGCATCGAGCAACGCCCCAGGGGCAGGCAGCCGCTCCGGCTCGCCCGGCCGACGTGGCACGCGATACTTCAGCACCACCCCGGTGATGCCCAGGGTGTTCAGCCACGCCGCCACCTCTTCACCCTCCTTGTCCCACGCCAGGTTCCAGTACCCCCCGCCCGGACAGATCAAAATCGCGACCCCTGCCCGGTTCGCAGCGTCCGGATGGAACACGGAGATCGTCGGCCGCGTCACGTTCGTGATCCACTTCGCGTCTTTCGTCGGCGCTTCTGCCGGTGCCCGCACACGCTCCGGACCGATCTGTCCGTGATCCCCCACCGCCTTTCCCGGCCAGACATCCAACACCAGCGGCTCATCCGCCGCCCGTGCCGCGCTGCCCGGATTCAACCCGACGGCCACGCACGCCAGGATCAAGACCCGCTTCATTGCCGCTGCCTCCACGGTGT
>CAVXCB010000006.1:0-167606 GCA_963760085.1 uncultured Planctomycetaceae bacterium | reverse complement strand
CGAGGCTCGCCGAGCAGACGAGGCACGGTCGTCTCCGAGAATGGCTCTTGGCATCGGCTGCCCTGGTGAGGGCTACAAAGTCAACGCTAGCCATTGTTGTCGAAAAGCTCTCGGTCATCGAGCGTGATAACGTTGATCTTGGCCGCACGCCGATTGCGTTGAGCGATCGCTCCTCCAGGGCGTGGGCTTCCGAGTCGGACGGAGGGAATCGGCATCTCGCTCCTGATCGGCGACTGTCGCTCCAGAGGCGGAGGACAGTTTTCCCAGGCTGACCTCGGCCGAGATTTCGAGGGCTAGCAGTTTAGCCGAACATAGGTCACACCCAGAGGTGGTCGGTGAGATCCTTCTTCTCAGCGGGCGAGAGATCATCGAGGAAGTAGTGGACGATCAACGCCGACGGCGTGCACCCGCGGCCGTGTTTGTACATCTCCTTGCCCGCCGCCGATCCAGGCCGCTTCGCAATGGCTTTGATTGCCCGGGCCATGAGTCAATCCCCCTTCGGTTTCCCACAAGCGTCCCGACGCCGGTAACATGCTCTGGACAAGCCGGCCTGCTGCCTTCCAATTTGAGGTAGGATGCAAGTTCCCGGATGACCTCCCGACGAATCTCCGCAACCCGACCGAAAATGATCCGAAGCTCTTGTCCATGTGCCGTGTAGTCTTGCCCTGGACGAGGCCGCGCCACACCTTGGTTTCCAGTTCGCCGAGCTCGGCGATCCCTTGGCTCAAGTCGATCTCCCAGTTAATGAGCTTGTAGCGATCGCTGAGACGGCCGTACTTGGCTCCTATCGTAGGAACTTCCCTGGCCAGGCCGTGCTGCCTCTTCGCTTGTCGCTCGTCCATCGTTGATTCCCGATGGCCCTGCTCACCGCATGGGCGATCATCCGCCTTACCTCCCCGTGTTCCGTCGTTCCCCCAACCGAAAGGAATGATGCTCGCGATTCGCTGCATGTACTCGTGGCCCAAGAACTGGCAAGAAAGAGATGGACGGTTTGGATTACATCCCGCGGTCCTGGCCGCGGAGCGCCTCCAACCCACCTGCAGGGCAAGGGCATCGCGTATGCACTTGTCGACCAGCGTTGTCTGTCTGGGCTCGCGGCCATCCTATCCCCTTCCCCCTTTTCCCCGGAGGCTCATGTCACCATCTTAACCCGGCGGCCAAATGGGACGAACCACCCCTCGGGCAGGATGGCTGACTCGCCTGAGAGAGATAATCCCGAAATAAAACGCAAACGTAGGCAGCTCGTTCCATCGAGTTGGGCAAAAAGCAACGTATTCGTCTGTGCCATGTTCACTCCTCGGTTGCCAGGGGTCGTTGTCCCTGACAACAGGCGGGATTCCCTCATGCCAGCATCCTTCGCTGATCTAGAGGACAACCCACGGGGATTTGTCGTATTTTTTCAAGAGCCACTTTCAAGCCTTGGGCCTGTCCCACGAGTTGGACCTGTTTTCTCGGACATTTCGCGGTAATTGTCCACCATGGGTAATGAGCACGTATGCGGAGTTGTCGTTCACGCAGTTTTGGACTCGTCCGGACCCCATCTTCGCCTACCGTTGGCGGGATTGGAAGCTACCGGGATTCACCGAAGGAGATACTTGTGTCGGATGGTCGAAACATCAGCACGTCCTGAGTCTTGCGTTACTCGATGAGGAAACCAATTCTTTAGTTGAAGTTTCGGATGGAAAGGTCTCCGCCTCAGTGGACACAGACGGTTGGCCTCGTCTAAGTGTCCGGATCATAGACGGCCTCTCGGTGGTCGACATTGTGAACGTTGAGGTCCTCTTTGATTGGGACGTCGTCCGCAACCTCGACAATGACCGCATCCTTGATCGAAAAGAGGGGGAAAAATACACCCGACTCTTATTGGATTTCAGTGGAGTCCGGTACATGTCAAGCGACGTATTAGGCACGCTGGCCATGCTGCACCGGCAAATTACGCGTGCGCAGGGCCGATGGGCCTCTGCGGCTCGACCCGGGTCTGCGGAGATTGGGCGGATAACGCCCGGGAGGTTCTCGATATTTACGCCCACCCGAGCGAGGCCTCGGGCACCAGTCAGGCTCCTTGTGATGCGCCACGCCTGGAATGATCCGCTCCCACCTAATGTAACGGAGCCCGACAGGAAGGCCGGGGCGTCAGACTGGGGGCGGGGCGTCCAGACTGGGTTTTGTAATCAATAACTCGGATCTCAACCGACAACCAAGGCTAATACAGGCTGAGTGAGTCGTTTCGAACGCCGTTGATCGACAATGGAGCACGTCGGCCATCCCGCCCGCTGCTAGCTGCTCCGCTGTCCGAGTTAAGACTTGTAACAGGTTGCGTCCTGGTTCCGGTTCCCCCGCCCTCGCCGCCCGCATCTGCACGGCCAGCTCGAGCTCCTGCATGCCCGAGCTCGTCCGCGTTTTCGACCCGGTCCGCGTGCCGTCGCCGTGGACGATCGACCCGATTGCGTCGGCCTCACGGCAAGCTGATCCTGGCCTTCCCGTAGCAGACGGACAAAAACAACGCTCGTTACCTACGGTCCGCTGATTCCTCACCAGCGGCCCGGCGCAGGCACGCCGGGTGCTACCTGTCTTCCCTTGCTGGTGGAGCAATCGTCATGGCGTCTTCGCGCCGGGCCGTTTCGCTCGGGCTTCTTCTGGCTGGTGCCGCGGGTGTCGTTCGTTCTCGCTGCGGTCAGGGCGTCGTGGCGACCCTAGTCGATCATGCCGGTGGTCGTCTCGGCGGTGGTGGTGGCGTGCGGGTTGTGGTATCTCCGCAAGGCGGTTCGCGTGTCGATCGGGGAAGGGCTGGTGCCGGGAATACTCTGGCTGGCCATCAGCGTGCTGATCGACCTGCCGCTGATGCTGAGCCCGCCGATTCGCACGCCAGCGGTGGAGTATGCGGCGGATATCGGCCTTACGTACTTGATGATGCCGATCATCACGGCCGGCCTCGCCGCCGCGTCCTCCGGGGCACCGTCCGGTGCTCCCGGACCCGCGACCCTAGTCGAGGGCTGCACCTCTTGGCCTAGCCCGGTCTGCCAGCTTTCATCCGGCAGACAGCCGCCATAGCTGGCCGTCCGAGCGCGGCAGGATCGAAGCCATGGAATCGACGACGCCTGCCCACGCCCCAGGAACCAGGGACTCGGTCCCGGCCGCATCACCACCGCATCGGGCTCCCATCGTCAGCACGCCGGGATACCTGGGCCGGGGCTTCAGACTTGGTTTTTGGTTCTCCAAGAATTAACTCTTCAGTTGTCAACAACAAAAGGGCTGGCCCTGCAGCTTTTCTCAGTCGTTCGTTCCAACGCCGTTGATCTGAAGAGATCGAGCACGTCAGCCCTCCCGCCCACTGCTCGTTCCTGTCCTGGTCTCGAATCCTGAATCTAATCGCGTTACCGGTTCCGGTTCCTCCGCGTCCCGTTTCCGGTTCACCAAGAAATTGAAGCTGGCTCGCCGAGCATTAACCCAGACTGCAACTTTGCTGGCGGTAAGATGAAACGAAATGGCGGGTAGGCTTTGGAGGAAACTCGTAGCCCAAAAGGGGGCTCGTTATGCATCCCAGCCCAATCCGCTCTCTCGAAGCCCTACAAGGCATGGTTGCTCGCTCGATCCCACGCCGTCGTTTCACGGTCTTGGATGCGGTGTACCTCACGGGGGCGATTGCCATCCGCTGCTGGTCGGGGTTACCGGGAGCTGGTCTGGTCGCCGACCCTTGATGTTCCGCAGACTTCTATCTTGACGCGATGGCCCGGTACCGTTCAGACGCACTGCCCCCTTTGCCTCGAGCGTCACGATGGCTCTGCTCTTTTTACACTCCTCCCGCCCCGCCGTTTCGTGAGCCGACTCGCCCGGCAACCGGGCTTTTCGCCTGCCTCGCCGCTTGGCTTTTGCTGCTCGTCGGGGGGAGCACTGGTTTTCTCCGTCGTCAGTCGCAACTCCGCCCTCCCCCTGGAGGGGGGCTTTTCTTCAGCGACTACTTCCCCTACCTACTCCAGCCCTTCGAGCGGGCCGAGGTCGGTTTCGCGGTGGCGGCATCCTGGCTGGTCCTGATTGTCGGTCGGCGGTGGCGGCCTGAGCCGAGTTGGATCGACCGATGCGGACGCGCTGTGGGAGCCTATTGGATCATGTTGGTACCGATTGTTCGTATAGGGGGAAATCTGAATCTCTGAAGTTGCTCGCACTGCCCCCGGAGAGCGCGGACTTGAAACCTGGTGCCGGGCCGGTGAACGACTATGCTAGCGGCGACTGCGAAGCAAGCGGTCGATTTCGGGCTTCGTATGGGCGTGGAAACCGGCACGCAAATAGTATTGGCGGCAACCGCTGCCTGGGCTCTTGGACAAACTAATCGCGTCCTTTTTCCCTTGACCGGGGCCTTAACGGGCTCCCTGGGTAAGACGCGGCAGGATTCGGTAGAAGGCACTCGTCCGAGCGGCGATGGCTTTTCTGGAGCTGCATGAGGAGGGATCCTCACGTCAAATGCCTACGCTATCGTCTCGCGGTGGACGAACCTATGGCCGGTTCGAGAATCCGCCGCCTCTGGAACATGAGACCGATGCCTATCGGATGCGGCTGGAAGGTGGAGTACTGACAGTCGAATGAAACAGCACTTTGCAAGCGTCGAATCCGCTAAAAACGGGTCGATAATGACCTGAGGGCTTGGGAGCGGAGAAGTGGCCTTGAGCCGCGATCACATTTGGTTGAGGTTCGACTACGACGATTCGGGCACCAGGGTGATTTATCGTGATCCCAAGCCATCTCAACCCGGGGCAGTTGTTATTGGATTTGGGGCGGGAAGGATCGGCATGGATCGGTCAAGGTGTCGCGCATTGCGAGCCCCCCCGTTTTCAAGGAATATCCAAAGCCATCGGCCATATTTGAGGCATCGCTGGAAGTAGAAGTGATGGTGCGAAAACACGAGAAAGCGGTCTTCGATGAATCACAGTTGCTGCCGTTCGGGTACTTTTGTCTTACCATATTGGAAGGATCGACCGACCGGACGAAGCGGGGGAGCACGCGGCAGAAAGCGGCTTCGCAATACCGGATTGAAGAGAGGATTCTGAGGAAACTTGGTGAGTTTACCACGAAGCGTGGAGGCCTCTTTCAGGCGAGAAAGCTGATGCGGATGCAACGCGAATTCCTCTTACCCCGAACGAAAACGCCTGGGTGCGAGCGGCTATAAAGATGCTGATCCGCCGGAGAGCCGAATACGACCATGACCCAATGCGGCGCGATCGTTGCCTGTGATCACCATGAGAGATCTCCCGAGCTTATCGGGCCGATGCGACCACCGTCGCGGCGATCGCCCCACCTGGTGCCAACTGCCCGAGGCGATCCGCGCTGGCATCGTGGCCCTAACCCGCGCCGACCCGAAGGTTGAATCACGATTGACGATCGATACCTTTGGTACCGCGTAAACGGCGCATCGGCAGCCCTACCTTGAATGGGTGTGGCCGAGATGGTTGAATCATGGCCTGATTGCGTCTGCCATCTTGCAGGAACGGGGCGTCAGACTTTATTCTGGTTCCAAAGACTTCCAGTTTACGACCAAGGCTGGCCGCGTAGCCTTCGCGAGTGCCGTTCGAACGCCATTGATCTACAGATCGCACGTCGGCCCTACGCTTTCTGCTAGCTGCTCCTGGCGTTGAGTTTCAACTTCAAACTAATTGCAACGTGAAAATAATCGCCTCCGGGTTCCGTGATCTGAGAGGTACCCAATGGCATTTCGATATCCCTGCTGTGTGACTCTCGACCGGTACACTGGGCTCCAGACTGCAATCATGGCGTTGAACGAGGTTGCTGCACTGGAATTTGCCCGAGTGGCTAAAGCCGAAGAGAATCCCGATTCATACATATTTAGGCGCTGTTTAGATTACAATATATACGTAGGGAAGTCGTATTTTGAAGAATTTCGGGAAAGGCGTATGAGGTACTATATTGTTCAGGCCCACGAGGCAGTCGAGGTGTTCTGCCGTGACTTCCGGGCTGAGTTTGAAGTGTACTTCGCTCGACACCTTGGCGGTCACAAAGTCAGGAGGAACGAAAAAAAGACGGCGATGAATCCTTATTTGACGAAGTCTTGAGGAATGTCCCAAACGGCAGTCGCCTGAAGCCCCATCCTTACACACAAGTGCTCGAGTATTATCGCATCATGCGTAACTGTATAGTTCATGCAGAATCAGATGCCGAAACCCAGCGTCGTCTTGACAGATCCCTTGCAGGCTTGAGGAGAAGGCTTGCGAAACTATATGAACAAGAGACTGACAAAGCCAATAGATTCAATGCCCCGAATGGCATCGATCGTCTTACGATTGATGATTTCAGGTTGTTTTCTCGCTGTATACAGCGTGTCGCTCGCCTGATCAGCGATCTATCACGACCTCGACCCGAGATGATAATTGAGGCAGCCTTTTCTGGAAGAGGTGGAAAGGCCTTTGGTCAATCGTTCAAGAAATTCAATCACATGAAGGATAAGTCAGCAAGAGAGTTGAGGCAACGACGTGCCACGCAGCTCCGGTTGATGGACCTATTCGGCTTGACTGTCTCGGAGAGCGAAACTATCCTAGATAAGGTGCCATTGCCAATAGCTCTAAGGGCTAAAGCACCCCTTTTATGACATCGCTTGGAATTCACAAGCGATGTCATAAAGGGAAGATCCCGGTTCGAGTCCGGGTTGGCAACGCACCACCCAGCACATGTCCAAAAAAACCGCTTCATTGACGTCGTCCCGATCTCGGGCTTTTGAGAGTCGTTAAGGTTCATTTAGATCGCGACCTTATTTACTCCTTCAGGGACGTGGCGTCAGAGTTCGAGGGGCGTGGCGTCAGACTAATGGCGTGGCGTTGGACATTGGTTTTTGGTTTCAAAGACTGCAGTTAACAACCAACAACCAAGGTAGGCCCTGCATCCTTCGTGAGTGTAGTTCGAACGCCATTGATCTACGGATCGAGAACGTCGACCCTCCCGCCCACTGCTAGCTGCTCCTGGCGGTGAGTTCCAACGTGAACCTAATCGCGTCCGGGTTCCGGCTCCCTAATCGCGTCCCGGTGCCGGTTCCAACGAGACCCGGGCCGGGAAAAACCGAACACCTCGTGGTTATTTACTCTCAAGGTTGTCGCGCGCTCTCCAGATCAACGGCTGGAGCAATCGGTTTTGGTTTTGGTTCAGGCTGGGTCTCACGTAGAGCCTTCAGCGCCCCGTTCGAGGCCATCATTGAAGTGCGCGTCCAGCGCTGCTGGTGCGTCGGTTCTCATAACTCATCTCTCCTCGCGGGACCATTCCCGCTATTTTTATGTTCGTCCTCGGCTCGGGGTGCACTGTGACAAATTCATCCAAATATCGAGGAATTGGTCAACGAATGCGCACGGCTGGTAAGCGTTCCCTGTCAGAGAGTCTCTAAGCCTCAAACGGCCCCCGGTCTATATCTCTTGTCCTTGATCCAAGCCGAGGATCTTGTGTCGTGGCCTCTGACTGGGTTCTTGGTTTCAAAGACTTAGTTTACGACTAATAACCAAGGCTGGCCTTGCACCAAGAAGCTCGGGAAAGGAGAATCATCTCAAAATGTGAAACCTTTCATTGAAACCCTGCGGGTAACCAATCCCGTCCGGCAGAGCCGGGCCAGCAGCCGGGAAGCGAGTCTTGCGTGGGGGCGGGTGACCGTCACTGCGAAGCGTAGACAGCGAGATCAAACGCTGTGTGATTGAGCCCCGAAATTTCCTTGTCGTGAGCCCTCGTCTTGGTCAGTCGCGGGGGCCGAGCCAGGCATTAGCGACACCTGGACCCACAGCGTGCCTGGTCACACCGGGGTCGGAGGAACATGGCGAATGATCACACGGGTTTCACGGGAACTTGGGAGACCTTGCCGTCTCCATCGTGACTGCCGGCTGGAGCACCCGGCTTACCAACTCCAGGTTGATCCACAGCTCTGTCCCGAGCTGGTGGGGACGAACAGGGGACGAACGATGGTATCGCCAAGCGAAGGAAACGAAGCGCGGCGAGATGGACGGCAAGGAGTCGCAGCACCCCATAGTAGTGTCGAAGCGGGGGAACGGCCCTTCCGGACCCCGTGGAGCGAAGGGGGTGCCGCGTTGTGGACGGGGAGTTGGAACCACGCCGAGGACACCGTGCCTCACCAGCGTGTCACCGCGAAACGACCCAGTCGTGTGAGGGACAGCGATATCCACAACGTGACGAACCGGGTGCATTTAACGTGCACGCCCGGATCTGTGGGAGCCCCAGGGAGCAATCCCTGGAGCGACCCGGCCTACAGGCTGCGTGACTCTCGTTCCAACGCCGTTGATCGACAGATCGAGCACGTCGGCCATCCCGCCCGCTGCTAGCTGCTCCGCGCGTTGAGTTTCAACATGAAACTAATCGCGTCACGGTTCCGGTTCCTCGCGTCCCCGTTTCCCTCCTCGACACCTCCTCGGGCGGATTGGTCGATACAAAGAGGGGTCGCACGGTATTCACACATCATCTCCTTGAAGTCGTTCTCACTCAGGTCGAAGTTGTGTCAGAGGGGAGACGACATTTCGAGTCGAGCTCAATCTTTTTAAGCAAACGATATGCCACTCATTTGAGCGTCCGAGTTAAGGGATACGCGCCATCGTCATCTGTGATCGAGTAAGCGAGGTCGTTCCGACCCGCATGCATCCCGCTCATCCGGATCCGCCGGAATGGACGGCTGACCGCCGATCAGAACCGGAGCGACCGAGGTGAGATCCCGCGCTCAACGATAGCAGCACAGTCAAGTCTTGTTTCGTGGATGGTTGGCGGTACGACATTTGCTATTTATCCGCGAGTTGTAACAGACCGACCAGTCGAGCCTTTGACCGGAGACCTTATCATGGCCCGTGGCGACAAGTCGAAATATACGGACAAGCAGAAACGGAAGGCCGAGCACATTGCCGAAAGTTACGAGGATCGAGGCGTTCCCGCCGGAGCAAGCGAAGAGCCGCGGCTGGGCGACTGTCAACAGAGGAGTCCAGCGGCGGCAATAAATCCGGGAGCGGTCGGGGAAAGCCCGACACCCACGTGTCAAGCAAGAAGGGTGGCCGGAAAGGCGGCGCGGCGTCGGCGTCACCGTTCCGCCGAGGAACGCTCGGCATCGGCCAAGAAGGCTGCAGCGACGCGGAAGCTGCACCAGGGCGGGAAGGCTAACTCATAAGCTGCTGCCTGTCTCGCAGGTTCTCAGCGTTATGCCACTATCAGAGTGTCGGATTAATGCAGCATAAACAGCTCAAATTCGGACAGGGCTTCCGAGTCGTCCTTGGCGATGACCACTCCAGGCCGCCCAGATGCGCTTGCTGCCGGCGAGAACGAGGGCGGCCCAGAAAATCGCCATCGCGCCGACTCAGTGGCTCGGCCACGTTCGTCGTCAGCGGCAAGGCGTGGCCTTGATCGATGGCCAACATGTCGAGCTCCGCAGAAGTACCCTGGTGTGTCCATTCGACGCGGGGGAACACGAACGAGATTCGCAACACCAGCAAGTCCCCAACTCTGGAAGACGCTCAATGTTTATTGCCTCCGGCCTACGGCGCGGAAGGAAATGAGTTGGCTGCGGCCCGCGGTTAGACCCCAAACCTTCCATTCCAAGGAAATACCCGGCGCCTCCGGGCTGGAGAGCCCGAGTCACGGGGTCTGTGCCTCCGGCCGGGAGTGACCGTACTTCACAGCGCGACGAAGACCGTGCCCCCAGAGCGTTGCCGAGAGTGGCCCACAGCACGAAGCGTCCGAAATCCGCCACCCGAATGCCCTGCCCCGAAAAGACAGCCAGCCAAGACTTCGGCGGTCCCCGATCACGCGATGCAAGTTCGCAAAGCCGATGGCCGTCGTTACCGAGCCAGACCAGGACGATCTGGCTGATCGTGTCACGGCCGGCGGCCACGAGCCAGGAGAGCAGGCCCATCAACCAGCCGGCGAGCACTACACCGCTAGAAGATGGCTGTCCCGGGTGTTCCGTAAGGCTGGTGGGCGATCGACCCGAAGGCACGCGGATCGATGACTCCAGCCGGGCCGATCAGGGTGGCGAGCCCGGCGAACGCCGCGACGCCGATCATGTTGGCGGCGTAGACCAGCCCCCATAGCCGCAGACCCCCCGAGCGAGGCACGTCCTCCAGGACGGGCAGGAGTGCCAGAGTGGTCTGTTCCGTGAACAGCTCCGACCGGCCCAGCACGACGAAGATGAACCCGACGGCATACATGTTGGCGACCAATAGTGCCGCGACCGGCTTCGGCAACGCACCCTCGACTTGGGTCAACATGACAGCCATGAGGAACAGGCTAAAACCCAGGTCGAGCCCGGCCGACAGCCCGGAAACGAACAAGCCCACGGCAGGGCGCCCGAGGGCATCGAGGCCTTCCTCGATCTCGTGCCGCAAGATCAGACGCGAGGCCTTCTCGGCGCCGATTTGCCACACCTGAGCTCTTCCAGGTCCGACCCGGTGCCAGGCTGATCAGCCGCGACGCCCACAGTCATCGACAGATCCTCAATTCGACGATTGGCCGGAGGGCCGTTCTTCGTTTGTCTGAATGCGTGTCGCCGGTTCTTCTGAGCAAAACTTATGCCGGCCGGCGACATCGCTGACGCGGCAGAGAACTCGGCGGCCGTCAGCCGGGTTGCATTGCGTCGATCGGCACGATGGTCGCAACTATCATGCTTCGTTCACAGCCGGGACCCACGGAAGAGCGGTTGGATTAGTCTTTGGGTTATCCGTGTCTCAATTGCGATCCTGCTTCATCTTGTTCCGATCCGCGGTTGTACTTAACTGAGAAGGACAGAATCATGTTGGGAACCCTGCTGCTCATTGTTTTGCTTTTGCTGCTCCTCTGGCCCTGCCAACTGGCCCATAGCAGGAACTGGGGTTATTACCCTGGCGGTGGCCTCGGGCTGTCTGCTGGTCATCGTGCTCATTCTTCTGTCATGGGTCGGATATGAGAACGTTGGATAGCTCAGCATGCATCGAACTGGCCGTCGTCAATCCGCGACCTGGCCGGACAGCCGAGTCCCAGCTCCGCCCGTGCCGAATAAGTTAGATCAGCGTGTAAAGTTTCGCCGAATGAGGGAACTGCATGACAACTCATGATTACTTCGCGACTTCCGGAGGTGATTCAAGCCCAGCGCTGCTTGACCAAGATTCGAGCCAATCGTGTCGGCACCAGCCTCCCACCTTCCCCACAACCGTCTCATCTCCTCGGCTCGCTCACTCGCCTCGAATCTGCTCGGACGATCTCGGCGTGCTTCGTCTCTTCCTCGAAGGCCCGACCGTTGTCACGTTTGCCAAGGCGGACTCCGGAGTGCTCGCAGAGGAGCCGCAAGAGATGGATTATCTCCGTCGTCTCCTGCTCGGCCAGCATGTTGATCTGTAGATCGAGATGATTGCGGCGCTGGCTGAGCTTCGCCTGGCGATTCTGGCTGATCATGAGGATGGGCGCGGTGTAGGCGGCCTGGAATGAGAACGCGAGGTTTAAGAGAATGAACGGATAAGGATCCCAATGATTAATCCAGGCGGTTATATTCAAAATGATCCACACCAGCAGGATCACCGTCTGGGTCACGATGAACTTCCAGCTCCCGACCCACGCAGCAAGCCGATCGGCCACCCGTTCTCCGCGGGTCCGGACCTCGGCCGCCGCCTTCTCCATTTCTGCGATGATCGCCACATTGCGTCGCGTCAGCTCTTCGATCGACTGCTCGGGCTTCACCTGTGCACCTCCCAAGTAAGGAAGAACGACGTGGCGATCGAATGCGGCTGACCAACGACACGACCACGGGGAAGGATGTCGCCATACGTCTCCGTGGCCGGGATGCACCATCTTTGTCTAGCTGCCGACAACTTCCTCAACCCCGGCGGCGGTCGGCAGGATTTCTTTCTCAGAGAGGGAAGTCAGTTTCTCATCAGCCGCCGATTCTTCATCGAGCGTTTCTTGGAGGAGCTCGACAACATCTTCATGTCCTAGATGTCCGGCAAAGGTACGAGCCGAACCATAGGCGGAGATTTCGTAGTGCTCGACTCGCTGGGCGGCGGCGATCAGCGCCAGATCGATGACAGGCCCGGGACCTTCGGCGTCGAGGACCTCGGCTCCCTCCTCGATCAGTCCCTCCATCGCCTTGCACTTCTTGCCGGAGAGCTTGATGCCGAGAGTTTGACTGATCTGGTCCAGCCGCTCGACCTGGTGCTTGGTTTCTTCTAAATGGCTTGCGATTGCTTCCTTGAGTCCCCTTGACGAAGCCTTCTTGGCCATCTTGGGCAGTGCCTTTACCAGTTGAGTCTCGGCGTTGTAAATATCCTTGAGCTGATCTTCGAGCAACTTGGTGATGGTCGGCATTCTCATGTCGTACCTCGATTCTGGTTTGGAGTTGGCGAGTGGACTGACCGAAAGGTGCCTGCGGGGCAATGGAAACCACCGATCTTTCGAACAGAAGATTCCAAGAATGGCCCTTGTGCGGTTCTCCATCTGTCCCAGGAATGCTCGAATACTCATGTTTGCAAAACGTGTGCCAGGAGGCGGCATCGGTCACGACGCCTATCTCGGGGCGAGGTCCAGGCACCATGCCATTGGAGCCGAGTCGGCTTCGACCCCCCGCATGATCATGCTGGCGAAGTCCGCCGCCGTGGATTGTTGGTTGAAGCGATGCATTTGCCCATCCGGGGCATGAAGAGGAGTAGAGGAGTATGAGGAATCAGGAAGCGCCCTTGTAGCTCAACAAGCCTCTGTTGACGGGGTACCGCGGTCTTTAGTTTCTTGACGCGGATTTCGAATCTAATCCCTTCAGGAAACGGAGTTCCGCAGTAATCAAGTTTCGTGTGACCCTTACCTCCGAGGAGCGGCAACAACGAGAAGCTGGTTTCGGCCGGTAAGTCAGCCGCCCGCAGACTCACCCATGCTCGCGTCCTGCTTTTGGCATACGAAGGTGAACACGGCCCCGACTGGACCAACGCCCCAATTGTCGCAGCTCTGGGTGTTGGTAAACGTACCGTCGAGCGGATCCGCAAGCGTTTCGTCACGGAAAGGTTCGAGGCCGCCTTGAACCCTCGCCCCCAGCCTCGACGCCCGGATAAGGTCAAGATCCAGGGACGCGTGGAGGAACAAATGGTGCAACTGGCTTGCAGTGACCCTCCGCGGGGACGTATTCGCTGGACGCTGCAGTTGCTGGCCGACCAGATGGTCATTCTCGGTGCTTGGACCGGGTCTCGCCCGAGACGATCCGGACGGCAAAAAAAAACGACATCACCCCTTGGCCTGTGAAGACATGGTGTATCCCACCTGAAGCCTATGCCGACTTTGACTTTCACATGAAAGACGTGCTGGCCAGGTATCACATGCCGTATGATCCCGCGATTCCCGTGATCTGCATGGACGAGGCCAGCAAGCGGTTGATCGGCGAGCTGGCCACACCCCTGCCAACGCGTCCCGTACAGCCGATGTGCGTGGATTACCAAGAGAGCGACGGAAGTCTGCAGCTAGTTCCTCTTATGTGAACCGCTGGCGGATTGGAGCCACGTAATGGTGACCGATCGCCGAACCAAGAAAGACTGGGCTCAGTGTATCCGCGAGTTGGTGGACGTGTCTTATCCTCACGCCTCGAAGGTTCGCCTGCTGCTGGACAACTTGAACACACACACGGCGGCCTCTACGAGGCGTTTACACCACAGGAGGCGCGGTGTATCCTGGAACGGTTGGAGTTCTATTACACGCCCAAACATGCCAGTTGGTTGAACATGGCGGAGATCGAGATCGGGATCATGAATCACCAGCGTCTGGACCGACGCATCGACGACGCCGGCTTGATGCGGCGAGAGATCGCAGCCTGGGAAGTCGCGCAAACGCCAGACAAGCCAAGATCCATTGGACGTTCACTATTTCCGCTGCCCGGGTGAAACTCAAGAAGCTCTACCCGGTCCAATTAAGGATGACGGCCTACTAGCGTGGTGTCAACATTCGAGAGGAGACGTCATCTCCACCGCCCAGGCGGACGCTTGGATGCACCGGTTTACGACCGGGATGCAATACTACATCGCCGGCCGGGTCGCCGCCCGATGCCACCTGATCCCGGTTAGTGGCAAGCTGTTGCACCATGCGGTGGAGATGCCAAAGGGGAGCTGTCCAAGACACTCCGCTTCAGAAACTTAAGAAGCAGTACGGCCACCACCTCGTCGAGACGTGGAATTCGTCCAAGGCCCTGCATTCCGGAGAGACCTGTCCGGCTTCGGTTAGGTAATCGCCACACTCGACCGTTTTGAGAAAATCCTCTACCCCGACGAGTACATCAATTTGGGGCGGTGGTGTGCCTGGCGGGGTACCCTGAAGCCGGCCGCCCGCCAGCACATGGGGCCCAACGTGTCCGAATACTACCTGTACCTGAGCGAGGTGGACGCGCTTATTGCGCGGCTGTTCAGAGTCTGCCGCATTAATCCGCGGGCGTACTGGGAGGGGTTGGAATGTCGCAAAGGAATGGCCTCTCAACCTTCAGGTCCGACTATTACTTCGGGCTTTTCCAACTCGAGGATTGCTTGCCCTTCGTGGAACACGGTCACGTCCCCCGAAGACTCGGATACGACGACCGCGACCGCCGGAGTGGCGGCGGTGATCGCGGCAGCGGCGGCGTGCCGCGCTCCGAGGCCCTCCCGCAACCTGGCCTCCGTGGCGGGCGCATCGATGTACGTCCCTCCGAACTCGACGTCACCCTCCTGGTTGACGACGAAAGCACCATCCATGGCCGCGAACTCGCGGAGCGTCTCGAGAAAGTCTGGGTTGTGGATGTTGCGACTCTCCGGCGAGTGTCCTTCGAATGGGTTGAGGATGAGCTGGCGGAGGAATGGGGATACTTGACCGAGCTCGCCAAGCACGAAGATGGTCCCGATCGGCTTCCCTTCGCGGCCCTGCGCAGCGAAGCGGAGGGCGATGTCGAGGATCTGCGCGAACTCGCGGGTTGCGGTGACGCCCCGCAACTGCTTGAGGTCTTGCTTGCGGAGCCAGGGAAATTCGCGTCGGGGGCTGGTGATGAGGAGCGTGTCGATCTGCCCGGACCCTCCGATACCGGACAGGCACAGGGCGCTTTCCTCCAAGCCCACGTGGTGCTTGAGGACGGCGAGGAACAGGCCGACTTTGACGTGGCTCATCCGCGTCAGGGGCGTGGCGGGGATCGCCTCCACGCGGTCGTCAGGGCGCGCCACCGCGAGCCGACTCGCCGGGCCTCTCGTCAGCCAGATGACCTGCTCGGTAGTACGGAGCTCACCAACCACGGCGTCGTCGTCCAATTCATCCGCCTGGATGAGAACTTTCGCCACGCCGAGTGACCGTGCCAGCTCGAATGCGACACGGACTAGCTGTCGCGAGGCGGCGCCTTCTTGGTGGACCTGCGGTTTAGTGGCCATGGGGGTTTGCCGCTCAAAACTACGCTTTCGCCCCGCGGGGAGTGACCTCCCCGCGGTCCCTGTCGTTGTGCCCGTCGCTTCCTCTTAGTAATTGCTCCGAGCCTGTCAGAGTCAAGCAAGACTCGCCTCGTGACAACATGGTGAGTCTCAGGCTGGGCAGTCCCGCCAACGTCCGGTTCCTGGATAATGGGCTGCGGTGAGTTTTTCAACCCCGTCAGCCGAGTCCGTACCTCCGGCTATCCCCTGGCCGGCCTCGACAATCTTGATCAGGGGATTTCAAGCCGGTGGACTTCGACAGCCTTCTCTCCCCTCTGGAGTCCCTGCCCCATGCACTCCCTCCGGATTGTCCTTGGCCTATCAACGGAGTACCCACAACACGAGGCCGTGCCGGGGAAGACGTCCCGCCATGAGACGACTCCCAGGTCGCCCCGCGGGCCATCCTGGCAACGCTTGCTGTCCATCCCTAGGCAGCCTTTCCAGCCGTCACGACTGGCCGTACTCTCCGGGAGGCGACGTTCTCCTCAGTTTACGGGACGACCCCGGCAGGACGAAAGGGCCACGTGTGAAGCCCGACCCTCCATCCGACTAGCCGATGGCCGTGCTTCAATATCAATAGTCGCAGACCTTGAGCCAGACCAGCTCGCTTATCATATTCCCATCTTCCTGGTATTAGGGAAGTTATGCAACGGCATGCGGCTTGCAGTTTAACATTGGTCCGTTGTTCGTAGTGGCGAGTGGCGAGTGGGGGAAGTTATGCAACGGCATGCGGCTTGCAATTTAACCACTTGGCGGAAACCGCGGCCGAGCGATGATTCCGACGTCGTAACTGGCGGGAGGGACGCCGGGCCGCTCGATGGTTAGCAATAGAAGCCGAAATGAACGAGGCGTACCATGAGCCCGGATAGCACCAAATTGCCGACACCGCGGAAGTTCGCAACCGGCTACGCCGTTGCCATCGCGGTCCTAATCATTGATTTAATTATTACGTGTTGGAACCTCAATTCAATTAACAGGATTTGGGATGCTCTCGCGTTGAGCCACGACATCGTCGTGGGGCTCGACGACGTGCTCTCGAACCTCACAGATGCCGAGACCGGGCAACGCGGCTACCTCCTCACCGGCGACGAGCGATACCTTGAGCCTTACACGAAATCGCACTCGGTCGTCACCGCCTCGATCGATCGCCTCCGATCGCTCGTCGAGAACAACGGCATCCGGCGGGAGCATCTGGACGCGATCGCGGAAGCGGCATCGGCCAAGCTCTCCGAGCTTGAGAGCGACCATCAAACTCCGCAGGGCAAACGGTTTCGAGGCTGCCCTCTCGGTCGTCAAGACCGACCGCGGCAGGGCCTACATGGATCAAGTCCGCAGCGAAATCGCGGCGATGGCAGCAGAGGAGAACGCCACCGCGTGTCCGCCTGAAAGAAGGATTACAGGCAGCCCTCAACAGGAGCGACGCTCACCTTCACGATCACCTCCGCCCTGGCCCTGGCCCTCCTTTTCGGCGTCCATCTCGTGAGCGAACGGAGCCGCAAGGAGCTTCACCGACACGCCGCCTGGTTATCGACGACGCTCCGCAGCATGGGCGATGCGGTGATTGCGACCGACGGCGAGGGCCGCGTCACCTTCCTGAACCCGGTGGCCGAGACGCTGACCGGATGGGCTCGCGAAGAGGCAAAAGGAAAGCCGCTTGAGCACATCTTTCTAATTACGGATCAGAACACGGGTGAGATGGCCGAGAATCCCGTCACTCGGGTGCTCCGCGAGGGCGTCGTGGTCGGCCTCGCCAATCATACGCGTCCTCACGGCCAAGGACGGGACGAGCACGGCCCATCGCCGACAGTGCGGCACCCATCAAGGATGATGACGGCCACATCCAAGGCGTCGTCCTCGTCTTCCACGACGTCAGCGAAAAATACGCAGCCGAGGAGTCGCTCCGCGAGAGCCAGACGAGCCCAGCGAACGGCCGAGGTGGCCCTCCGGCGGGCCGAGGATACGAGGCAGGTGCTGGCCGCCATCGTCGAATCGCTCCGACGATGCCATCATCGGCAAGACGCTCGACGGGATCATCACGAGCTGGAATCAGGCCGCCGAGCGGATCTTGGGCTACACCGCCGATGAGATCGTCGGGAAGCACATCTCCACCCTGATGCCGCCAGAGCATTCTGAGGACACGACCGGGATTCTGGAGCGGATCCGGCGGGGCGAGCGAGTCGGCCACTTCGAGACCAAACGGCTCACGAAGGACGGGCGGATCATCGACGTCTCGCTCAGCGTCTCTCCGATCCGCGATGCGGATGGCAAGATCATCGGGGCATCGAAAGTCGTCAGGGACATCACCGACCGCAAGCAGGCCGAGGCGGAGCGCGAGCGGCTGCTCGCCACCGCGGAGGCGGCCAAGTCCGAGGCCGAGTCGGCCAACCGCATGAAAGACGAGTTCCTGGCCGACCCTCTCGCACGAGCTTCGCACCCCGCTCAATGCCATCCTCGGCTGGGCCAAGATCCTCCACTCCGGCAAAGTCGATGCCGAGGATTTGGAGGAGGGGCTCTCGGCCATCGAGCGGAATTCGCAGGTCCAGGCCCAGCTCATCGACGACCTGCTCGACATCTCCCGCATCATCTCGGGGAATCTCCGCCTCGAAGTCCAGCGGCTGCACCTCGCCGAGATCATCGAAGCCGCCCTCGCCGCCGTGCTCCCGGCAGCCAATGCCAAGGAGCATCCGCATTCATAAGGTGCTCGATTCCCTCGCCGGGTCCGGTCACCGGCGATGCCGCACGGCTCCAGCAGGTCGTCTGGAACCTCCTCTCCAACGCCGTGAAGTTCACGCCCAAGGGCGGCAAGGTCCAGGTGCTCCTGGAGCGGGTCAACTCGCACGTCGAGATCAGCGTCATCGATACCGGCATCGGCATCAAGCCCGAATTCCTGCCGCACGTCTTCGACCGCTTCCGCCAGGCCGATGCCACCACGACCCGGCGACACGGCGGGCTGGGCCTCGGGCTTTCCATCGTCAAGCAGCTCGTCGAGATGCACGGCGGCAGTATCCGGGCCAAGAGCCCCGGCGAAGGCCAGGGGGCGACCTTTACCGTGACGCTGCCGATCATCGTCGTCCACCCCGAGCGACCGGAGCCGCAGAAGGTCCGGCCCAAGGAGAGCTGATTCGACGGAGGACATCTGCCAGGAAGGGGCCCTCGCCGGCCTCAAGGTGCTCGTGGTCGATGACGAGCCTGACGCCCGCCAGCTCCTCCACCGCGTCCTCGCCGATTGCGAGGCCGAGGTCGCCGTCGCCTCCTCGGCGGCCGAAGCCCTGGCCGTGATCGGGCAGTTCCGCCCCGATGTCCTCATCTGCGATATTGGCATGCCCGACCAAGACGGGTATGATCTCATCCGCGAGGTGAGGGCCAATCCGGCCACCAAGGACATCCCGGCCGCCGCCCTCACCGCCTTCGCCCGCACCGAGGACCGGAAACGCTCGCTCCTTGCCGGTTTCCAGACCCATGTCGCCAAGCCGGTCGATCCGGCCGAACTCACGGCCGCCGTCGCCAGCCTGGCCTTCCGCACCGGCAAGCGAGACCAGCACCAAGGAGGGCAGCCATGAACGCCGCACCGCTTCGCATCCTGATCGTGGACGACTTCGCCGACAACGCGCGGATGCTCAAGGTCCTCCTCAAGAATGAGGGCCATGAGGCACGCATCGCATCCGATGGCCCGGCAGGCCATCGCGGCGGCGAACCTTCAGAAACCCCATGTCGTGCTCCTTGACCTCACGCCTGCCCGGCATGAGCGGCATCGAAGTGGCCGCGGAGCTTCGCCGCGATCCCGAGCAATCGGGATGCGTCCTCGTCGCCGTCTCCGGCCACGGCAAGGAAAGCCTGCCGTCCCCCTCGCCGTTCGACCAGCATTTTGTGAAGCCCGTGGATCCTGCCTCGCTCCTCGACTACCTTTCCGAGGTCGAGGCCAGCGCGGACACCGCCATCCCGGACGACGACGGCCGTCGCCTGAGTCGGCCAGTAGCCATCCCGGCGGCTGATGAGAAAAAGAGCATCGGCCCGGCACCGTTCGCACGGGCCAGGCAAGGACGCCTGGTGTCGGCAACGTCGCCGCATAGGACCGATGCAGGGGCGTTGACCCGCCATCATGGATGGTCCACGCCCGTTTTATTTGTCGGATAAGGGAACGTCGGTCACATCAGGAATCTCCTGGTCGACGGGGATGGAAGCCCCACATCACTTCGCTCACCACGTAAACGGCTCGGCCTGCATAGCCAGGTCCATCACCCACGTTGCCCGGCGCCAAGTCGCCCGCGGCGGCTCGTGAGAAATCTGCCAGGCGGCCGTCACCGACCCCTAGCGGCTGGGCAGGCCGCGGAATCAGCATTCACTCGCTACGCACGACACGATCCACGACGCGGTCCGCAACGGGGCGATCATGTACGAGGTGCGCGAGTTTCCCGGTCACGCCGACATCAGGACGACCGAGTCTTCTTTGTGCGCAAGCAGGAAGACGCGGCGGTGGCGACGCGGCAGATCCAGATCCGCGTCACGTGACACAAGTGCGAGTGAGGCCGCGGCATCGTCCGACCAGAATCCCAACTCGGGGTGAGGGAATCCGAACCGCCGCGGACCCATCCTCTCGCGCCGTACGGGATCGGGCACTCGCCACTCAAGGGACGTGCCGGAGGGCAAGAAGTCGCTTGCACTCGAAGTGCATGTACTTGAGGGCCTCTCGATCTTAAGTCTAGAATTGAGACAGGTGAGTTTGTATCAGCAAGGGCCCGATCTCCTGAGAAAATCTGGGCCCGAGAGGGTGATGGGAGGTGGGAGTGAGGCTGTTTCAGAGCAAGCCGCGCCTGGGTGTCCTCCTGCTCGGCTCGTTGCTCATCGCGACGGGGATCCTGCATCTGGTCCCCCGGATCAGTTTCTCCGGCAGCAGCGAGATCCTGGCGGGACTCGCCATCGCGGCCGGCGTGTTGCTGCTGCTGGACCGCTAGCGAGCGCCCCGTCGCGTTCCTTCACGGCTTCATGCCTACTCTCTCGGTCGAGACGCGATAACGGTAGGCTATCGAAATGCCAATTCCGGCGATGCCACCGATGCGGTCACGGCTTGAGATGATTAGGCGGATTCCCGCTCGCCGCGACAAACTGTCGGCACGAAGTTAAGAGATCGGGGGCAACATGCGATTCATCCAGGCGATCATCTTGCTAGCCTTCCTCGGTGCGGTCGGGCTCTTCGCCGTGCAGAATACCGAGACGATCACGGTCGATTTCTGGACCTGGAAGGCCAGCGGGCCGGTGGCCCTGCTGGCGATAGCGGCGTACCTGCTCGGGATGTTAAGCGGTTGGACAATCGTGTCATTCTTCACACGATCACTGCGCCGGGTTTCGGAACCATCGCGGAATTGAGGTGTAGAACAGGGATGTAGCGTCAGACTTGGTTCTTGGTTTCAAAGACCGCAGTTTTCAACCAACAACCAAGGCTGGCCCTGCCGCCTTCGTGAGTGTCGTTTGAACGCCGTTGATCTACAGATCGAGCACGTCGGCCCTCACGCCCACTGCTAGCTGCTCCTGGCGTTGGTTTGCAACGTGAACCCAATTGCGTCCTGGTTCCGGTTCCTAATCGCGTCCCGGTTCCGATTCGGGTGTGACCGCTGTTTGATGTAGAGAGCATCTCCCGGTCAGTGACCTAGTAGCTTCAGGTTGTACCTGGAGATCAGTCCGGCGACCCAGTCCGATGAGTAGGTCACCCCGTACTTCGCCGCCAGCTCCCGCCTCCGCCCAGGGTCTCCGGCCTCGGCGAGTTCGATGAAGTACTTCTCGAAGCCCGCCGGAGTGATGACCTCCAGGAGCCGCGCAGGGCCGGGGCCGGCGTTCCAGAACGTGTGCATCAGCCCGCGGGGCTTGAACAGGTAACTGCCCGGCCCCGCGGCGACCTCTTGGTCACCGACCCGCGCACCGATCGTCCCCTCCAGGACGTAGGAATACTCGTCCTCGTGCAGGTGGAAATGGGGCAGCACGAGCCGCCCCGGTTCGATCGGGTGTTCCACGATCGCGAAAGCCCCTCCGGTGTCTGCCCCGGAGACCTTGAACACCACCCCCATGCCGCCGAGCCAGACCGAACGGCCCTCGCTCGGCTTTCTACGACCGTCGGCACGAGCATCTTCGGTCCTTTCGTCTACCTATAGGATGTCTTCGGTACCGACGCCTACTTTACACCTGCGCACGGCCACGATCGAGATTCCGGTGCGAGAGCCGAAATGGTTACATCAAACAGCGATCACACCCTCCGGTTCCCACGAAACTCGAAGGTTATACCGGAGAAAAGGCCGCATTCAGTGACATTCTTGAATTCTTTTTCCGAAGGAACGACCTTCCTCTGGTCAATTACCAAAGGTGGAGAACCAGCTTCGTAGGAGTCTCCGGCAGGGTGACCAGTGGCCAGGGCAGCGGCGAAAAGATGCCGGCTGCGCGCTATGGGGACTCGATCGTCGGGGGCCCCCAGCCAGGCGGGGGGAGCAGGGGTTGGGGTGGCCGGTGATCATTAAGTTCGCCTGTCGGAGAACAGGCAGTGAGAGCTGGCAGAGTTAAAAAAAACGCCCAAACGAAGCCAATTCTCTATGATGTTAGTTGTTATATGGTAATAATTTAAGAAGATACGAGGCATGCGAAATCGCCAAAAAACGAAGCCGATTCGGGCTCGGGCAGTGATGTCGATTTTCGCGATTTTCAGCAGGGGCTACGCTTTAAGTGACGCGTTCTGTGGCCGAATGGCGCAGGCGTCTGGGTCATCCTTCCCAGTTGTAGGTGCGTGTGGCCGTCGTAATGAACCAAGTGAGCTGCTCGAGTCTCTTAAAGTCGTGTTTCAGGGTTGCCCTCTGGTAGAATTCTGGAACCAACCAGGCCAGTGGCCTGTTGGAATCTCAACCACGCTCGACTGACAAGACATGACGCGAATCGCCATATACGACACAACCTTGCGTGACGGCAGCCAGGGCGAGGGGGTTAACTTCTCCTTGCGGGACAAGCTCATGATCACCGCCCGTCTCGATGAACTGGGCGTTGACTATATCGAGGGAGGCTATCCGCTCTCCAATCCCAAGGATGCTTCCTATTTTCGTGCCGTGAGTGAGCTGTCTCTCAATCACGCCAAGATTGTGGCCTTCGGCATGACCAGGCGCCGCGACCTGGTCGCGGAAGACGACCAGGGCATGAAGGCCCTGGTGGCCGCCCGGACGCCGGTCGTGACGATCGTGGGCAAGAGCTGGGACTTGCATGTCCGCGAGGTGCTGGGGGTCTCGCTGGAAGAGAACCTGCGAATGATCGCCGATTCGGTGGCCTTCTGCGCGGCCAGTACTCCGGAGGTTGTCTACGACGCGGAGCACCTCTTCGACGGATTCAAACACAATCCCGATTACGCGCTGCGATCCTTGAAAGCTGCCGCCGATTCCGGGGCGGCCTGGATCGTGCTCTGCGACACCAATGGCGGCTCGCTTCCCGAAGAAATCGCCGACGTCATTCAGCAGGTAGCGCGTGAACTGGATGTTCCGCTCGGCATCCACACGCACAACGACGGCGAGCTGGCCGTGGCCAACTCGCTGGCCGCGATCCGGCACGGCGCGCGCCAGGTTCAAGGCACGATCAACGGCCTTGGCGAGCGATGCGGCAATGCCGACCTGTGCAGCATCATCGCTAACCTGGCGCTCAAGTATCCGGATTACCAGGTGCTTTTGCCCGGCAAGCTAGTTCACCTTACCGAGGTCTCGCGCTACGTCTATGAGACGGCCAACATGAATTTCCGGCCCGAACAACCCTTTGTCGGGGCCAGTTCGTTCGCTCACAAGGGGGGGATGCATGTTCACGGCGTGCGCAGGATCGCCGCCAGCTACGAGCACATCAATCCCGAGACCGTCGGCAACGAGCGCAGAGTGCTCGTAAGCGAGCTATCCGGCAAGTCAAACATCGCCGAGAAGCTGGCCGAATATGGGCTGGAACACGACCCAGATGCTGCTTGCTCGCGTCCTTGACCGGGTTCAAGAGCTGGAAAACGAAGGCTACCAGTTCGAGGCGGCCGAAGCGTCGTTTGTACTGCTGGTCGATCGGCTGGCCCAGCGGCACAATCCGTGCTTCCAGCAGCTAGGTTTCCACGTCAGCGTTTCGCGCATGGGGCGCGTGAGCGCTGACCGAAGCCACAATCAAGGTTCGAGTCGGCGATCATTTGGAGCACACCGTGAGCGAGGGCGATGGCCCGGTCAACGCGCTCGACGGTGCGCTGCGTAAGGCCCTCGATCGCCATTACCCCCGGCTGCGTGAGATGCACCTGGCAGATTACAAAGTGCGTGTCATCAATGCGCGGGCAGGCACGGCGGCCCGCGTCCGGGTCGTGATCGAGAGTTGCGACCAGGACTCGGTCTGGGGGACCGTCGGGGTCTCCGAGAACGTCATTGAAGCAAGCTGGCTGGCGCTCATCGATGCCTTCGAGTACAAACTTTCCAGGGACGCGCGGTCCCGGGCCAACGAGAAGACCGCCGCGACCGCCGAAGCTCCTCGATGACGGTCCATTCAGCACATTCCTGCAACACTCCTCGGAGATCGATGTCATGGCGAAACCGGAACCAAAGTCTGATCTCGCCCGTCTCACCGGCGCTGAATTCAGTCGCTACTTCGAGCACTTGGCTCAGCGAGTCGACCACTTTGTGCAGGCGGTTCCCGCGGGGTCGCTCTGGACCAAACCCTTCCCCTTCGGCAATAGCATCGGCCACCTGGTCCTGCACTTGACCGGCAACCTGAACCACTACATCGGCGCCATGATCGCCGGCAGCGGCTACGAGCGAGAGCGCGAGAAAGAGTTCACCGATCCGGTCCACCCTCCCGTGGAAGTGCTCTTGAGCCAGTTCCACGAGGCCGTGGCGATGGTGCAGAACACGCTGCAGTCACTCGACGACGAGGGGTTCCAGGTGGCGATCGAGCACAACGTTCCGATTCAGACGCGGCTTGGCCTGTTTCTCGTTTGTGCCGCGCACATGAACAACCACATCGGCCAGATGAGCTACCTGGCGCAGGCTCTGAAACCGGGGAATGAGCAGAAGCCACAGTGGTGAGCGTACCACCGCAGGGAGTGTGACCTGGGAGATTAAGGCATGTCGACACAGCTTCACAAAACGGATGCCGGCCGACGTCCCTACCGACTGAACGCTGACCAGGTCGAACGTATGCTCGAGGCGGGTATCATCCCGGAAGCGAGATGATCTCGAGTTGATCGGGGGTGTCCTCTACAAGATGGTCAAGAAAGAGCCCCACAACTTCGCCGTCGGCCAGGTCGCCGAGGCACTGCGGCGTCTCTTGCCGACCGGCTTCCATGTTCGTGAAGAGAAGTCACTGCGCCAGGGCAAACGGAACCTGCCCGAGCCCGACGTCGTTGTGGCCGTCGGCCGGTCCGGTGATTACCGCCCTCAGCCACCGTCAACGTCCGAGGTTCCACTCATCGTCGAGGTTTGCCACCACACTCAGAAGGCCGACTACCGGGACAAATACCGGCGGTATGCCGCCGCCCGGGTTCCGGTTTACTTGATCCTCGACCTGCACCATAGGCGCGTCGAGGTTTTCACTGGCCCGGTCGGACAAGGGGCAATGGCAAGGTACTCGGCAAACGTCTCCTATCCGGAGCGCGAGACCGTCCCGGTTCTTCTGCTCGGAAATGAGATCGGAGTGATCCCTGTCGCGGATCTTCTTCCTCCCTCTGACTCGACAACATAAAAAGCATGCCATAAAGACCCGTTGTTGATCACATTCGTTTCACAAAGTCTACATTATGGAATGTGAAGGGGTCGTCGAGCGCAGTGAAAATCAGCGACATCCCCAAGCAATATGACCCCAAGGATGCCCAGGAGCGATGGTATGCGTTCTGGGTTAAGAGCGGTTACTTCCACGCCGATCCAGACAGTGGCCGGCCGGCTTACTGCATCGTGATCCCGCCGCCCAATGTCACCGGAGCGCTGCACCTGGGCCATGCGTTGAACAATACGCTTCAGGACATATTGATCCGCTGGCGGCGGATGCAGGGATATGAATGCCTCTGGATGCCCGGCACCGATCACGCGGGGATCGCCACTCAGGCGGTCGTCGAGAAGCGGCTGTTCGAGGAAGAGAAGAAGACTCGACACGACCTGGGACGTTCGGCCCTCGTCGAGCGAATCTGGTCCTGGAAGGACGAGTACGAGAAGCGGATCTTGAACCAGCTCCAGCTCATGGGCTGTTCCTGCGACTGGGACCGCACGCGGTTCACCCTGGACGAAGTCTGCTCGCGAGCCGTGCGGCGTACCTTCTTCAATCTGTTCAAAGCCGGCAAGATCTTCCGTGGCAAGCGGCTGGTTAATTGGGACACCCAGCTTCAAACCGCGGTAGCCGACGATGAGATTTATTACGAGGAGACCCAGGGCCATCTCTGGACCATCAAGTACCCGGTCGCCGACTCGGCCGAAGTCCTGCACGTCGCGACGACCCGTCCCGAGACCATGCTCGGCGATACGGCCCTCGCGGTTCATCCGGAAGATTCCCGGTACAAGCACCTTGTTGGAAAGCTGGTCGAGCTGCCGCTGACCGGCCGCCGGATCCCGATCATCGCCGACGCCGTGCTCGTCGACCCGGCCTTCGGCACTGGCTGCGTCAAGGTGACGCCCGGACATGACCCCAACGACTACCAGGCCGGAATCCGCAACGGCCTGCCGACCATCGACCTGATGAGCCCAGACGGCACGTTCAACGAGGCGGCCGGTCGTTACGCCGGGCTGGACAGGTATGTCGTGCGCAAGCGGGTGGTCGAGGATCTGAAGCAGCAGGGGCTGCTGGAACGCGTTGACACGCACATCCTGCGACAGGGGCACTCCGATCGTTCCAAGACCCCGATCGAGCCGATCCGGTCCGAACAATGGTTTATCCGGATGAGCGACGACCCTGACGGTGGTCCCGGCTTCGCCCAGCAGGCGATGGACGCCGTGACAGCGGGCCGGGTGCGGATTCACCCCGAGCGCTACGCCAAGAGTTATCTGGACTGGCTGGGCGAGAAGCGCGACTGGTGCATCAGCCGCCAGCTCTGGTGGGGTCATCGGATCCCGATCTGGACTTGCGACACTTGCTCCGAGGCCGAGCTGGCACACGCCTTCCGCGGTCGCGACGATGTTTTCTGGCGGAAGAGCCAGACCGGCGGCTGGCTGATCTCAGCCGAGACCGATCTCGCCCCCGATGCACTTGGACCCGGCCACATCCTGAGACAGGATCCCGACGTCCTCGACACCTGGTTCAGCTCGGCTCTCTGGCCCCACTCCACGCTGGGCTGGCCCGAGCGAACACCCGAGCTTGCCAAGTTTTATCCCACGAGCGTTCTGTCGACGGCGCGTGACATCATCACGCTCTGGGTCGCCCGCATGGTGATCTTCGGCCAATTCAACATGGGCGACGTCCCGTTCCGTCACGTTTATATCCACCCGGTGATCCAGGACGGTCAAGGCAAGCGCATGTCCAAGTCCGCGGGCAACGGCGTGGACCCGGTCGACATCATCGAGATTTACGGCGCAGATGCCCTCCGCTACACCCTTGCCCTGGGTGCCACCGAGACTCAGGACTTACGCATGCCCGTCGAGAAGGCCAAGCTGCCCGACGGCAGAAGGATCAACACTTCCGAGCGGTTCGAGCAGGGTCGGAACTTCGCCAACAAGTTCTGGAACGCCGCCCGGTTCGTCATGATGAACCTGGACGATTACTCCCCCGGTCCGCTGGATCTCAAGACCCTGCCTCTGGAGGACCGCTGGATACTCTCCGGGCTCGACGAGACGATCGCCGAGACCAGCTCCGACCTGGAGGCATTTCGGTTTGCCGAGGCCGCGAGGCGGCTTCGAGAGTTCACCTGGAGCGAGTTCTGCGACTGGTACGTCGAGTTCGCCAAGATCCGCCTTCGCGATCTCGATTCCAACTCTCGCCCGGTCGCCCAGCGCGTGCGTGGCCGCGGTCCTGGACACGCTCTGCCGGTTGCTCCACCCGGTGATGCCGTTCGTGACCGAGCAGATCTGGCAGTCGCTGGGTGAACTTGCCTCGATCCGCGGCATCCCCGTTCCGGTCGTCGCTGAACCGAGCGTATGTGTCGCCGCCTGGCCCCACACCCTGGGTTGGACCGATCTGGAGGCCCGCGCGACAGTGGCCCAGTGGCAGGAGAAGATCCAGACGCTGCGCAACCTTAAGGCAGAACGGAATATACCCAAGGAAGCCAAGATCGCCCCGGTCATCGTCGCCGAGTCAGGCCGTCGCCGACCGCTCTGCGACAGGGTGAGGCTTTCCTCAAAAGCCTGACGAATGCGGCCGCAATCACCATTACCACGACCGCCCCCCGGCCCCCGGACGCGGCGATCGCCGTGCTCGGGGACGCCGAAGTGATCCTTCCCCTGGAGGGTCTGATCGACAAGCAGGTCGAGCTCGGCAAGCTTCGCAAGACGCATGGCCGACTTGGATCGGCAGATCGGACCGCTGCGGGCCAAGCTTGCCAATCCTGGGTTCGTCTCCCGCGCTCCTGCCGAGGTGGTGGAAGCACAGCGTGCAAAGCTTGCCGAGCTGGAAAGCCAACGCGCCGCGGTTGCCGACCTGATCGCCGGGGACGGCGGAGGCTGACTCCCTCGCCGCGCGTTGACGGCGCGGCGCAGCCCCTTTATGATCGTGTTGTTACGTTGCCGAGCCGACCCCGCCGCAGTGGAGCCCGCGGCGGCCGCGAAACCCCTCCGGTTGCCAGCGAAGGCGCTTCGGGCGATGGGTCGTTTCGAGCAAGCCCAGAGAGGTATCTTGCCGTGCCGGTCCAGATGGAACTCATGAGGATTATCATCAACGAGAACAGCGATCAACACATCATTTTCCTCAAGGAAGTTGAAGGCGATCGCATGTTCCCGATCGTGATCGGCATCTTCGAAGCCTCGAGCATCGACCGGCGCGTCAAGAATCAGGCGACCCAGCGTCCGCTGACTCATGACTTGCTGGCCAACGCTGTCGAGCTTCTGGGCGGGGAGTTACAGGACATTTACATCAACGAGCTGCGCGAGCACACCTATTTCGCCAAGCTGCGAATCCGTCACGACGGCGAACTCGTCGAGGTCGATTCGCGTCCCAGCGACGCCATCGCCCTGGCCGTGACGGTGGATGTCCCGATCTACGTGGCCGAGGATATTATTGAGGAGGTTGGCCAGTGATCAACGCTCGATCACAGGCGGCCGCAGATCGCTGATCCGTTTGCCGCTTGTCCGGCTGTCTTGCCAATTGCCATTTGCCATCTCTGCTTTTCGGAGGGGTGCCAGAGTGGTTGATCGGGACGGTCTTGAAAACCGTTGACAGGTTCCGCCTGTCCGTGGGTTCGAATCCCACCCCCTCCGCTGCCATGTGTAAGGAAGTTCCCATCGCCAGAACCAGTTTAGCGAGCGATTCGACACTCGGAAACAGGTTCGCTGATGATTATGAACCGTTTCGGGGCTTGTGGCTCTTCCTGAAGAGCCGGCGTGGCGGAATGGCAGACGCTGAGGACTTAAAATCCTCTGGGCGGGAACGCCCGTGTGGGTTCGACTCCCACCGCCGGTAATGGACTTGCGACAAATCCCAGGCTACGTTACCATGTGCTTTGGCAACGAATTGGCAACAGCCTTGGCGTTGCATTGAGGTGGCATTGTTCCGAAAGTAGGCGGTCATGGCCGCGATCCAAAAGCGCAGTGACAGCTATCGCATAATCTTCAGGTATCAGGGAAAACAACATAATTTCACGATTGGCCGAGTTACCGAAGCGGAGGCTGAGGCAAAGGCCGCTCAAGTAGAATACCTCCTGATGCACTCGACCAGAAGAAGTCGAACTTCTCCGAGACCAAGTAATCGACGATCTCCTGGTCATATCGCTTCCCGCCCCGCCTCATTTCTGCCATCGCCCGATAGGGGTCGAACAGGACCACCATCAGCTTCTTCCCGTGCTCGTCGGCGAACTCCCGAGCCTTTTCCAGGACACACCTCGTGGCCCGGAGCGAGTATCGGTCCAGGAGCCTGCCCGCCTGCGCTCGCAGGGTCGCCGGATCGTCCCAGTCCATCGGGGAGTCCAGGCGGGCCGCAAGCCGCTCGATCCGCTGCCGGTCCAGGTCCCGGATGTAGCCCAGTTTGAACGCATAGAGTTGCAGGGCGAGATCGTCCTTGAGGTGTTCGACCATCCATTCCGGGTCGCACATGTGATGGAGCGACTCGGGCGTCGGGAGCAGGTTCTCCCGCTCGACCAAGTCGCCGGTTTCGAGGTCCATCTCCACGTTGGGCCAGAAGTTGTTGTGGAACATCCGCCCGCCCTGGTCGTCCCACTTCGGGTAGATGATGGCGTGGCGGCAGCGGAGCAGGCTGCGGATGTGGTCGTCGCCCCAGATGTAGAAGATCAGGTACTTCGCCCCGTGGTCGGTCTTCTCCTCACGAACCATCCGGCGGTACGCCTGGTATGCCCCGTAGCCGCCCATGCCGAAGTTGCGGACCGGCTCGCCCAGGTGGGCCGCCAGGTACTCCTGCCAGGTCTCGCCGTCGCTGACCTGATGGCATTGGGTGAAGCTGTCGCCGTAGGTGTTGATGCGGCACGGCCTGCCGGCGTACATGAACGAGGTCCGGGCTCCGTCGGGCCGGGCGGTGGAGATCGTGGCGCTGCCGTCGATGCCGTCGGTCGGGAGGTAGTTGCCCAGGACGTAGCCGAGTTCGGGGTCGAACCGAGCCCAGCTGGGGCCACGCAGGAAGCCCGTCGATCACGTCCCGTGGGACGGCACTCGCCCTGAGTTTCTTGTTATACGTGTATATTATACCGACATGTGCACTTACGTATGAACGCAATCCGACTGCGTCGCACGAAAGCGGTCGATCAAGGTCACCGATGTTCGGGTGGTACTAAGAGCAGGAAGACGAACGGATATCCGTGTTGGCACATCATTGAACAAGCATCATTTCAGAGCACAACCATGGGTAATGATCGAAAAGAGAGACCACGGAAACGAAAGCAAAGAGAACAGAGGCGTACAGCGAGACAAAAGCGTGCCGATGAACGCGCGGCAATCGATATGGGAAAGATTGTAGCAGACCTAAAGCTCAACGTTTTCTACAGAAGATTCACCGAGGACGACCGGTATTACATAGAATCCATTCACATTCCCAGCCTGCGGATTGCCACGCGCAGAAGTCAAATTAGATGCAACACGCGTTGAGATCCTTCGTAGGCTTGATGAAAGAATTAGGAATCCATTCAGCATCGAGCTGCAGTCACGAGACGGTCCATTTGTAGCTGCAATGCACGTAGACCAGTTGATCGGGGTGCTCGGTATTCTCCCGCGTGCGTTCCAAGTCGTAAGAGAAGCAAATGTTTCCGAAACACAATCGAACGACATCCAAAACGCACGCTCATGTTATGATGATGCGATTGATTACCTTGGCGATATTACATAACGTAATATGTATAAATGTGTAGAGTCAATTCATTTGGAGATTTGCAACGTTCTTAGCCGGTTCTCAAGCTTCGGAGAATCCTGCTACTGGTATGATATCTCGATTGCAGAAATCGGCGAGTTCAAGTATGACTTGGGCGTGGAGTTACACTAGTTGCCGACCCAACGGAGAGACTTCGAGATCGATGGTGAGCGGAGACCAGCAACTCGGGCGGCATTTTCTTTCGGGCCAGGACTCCTAACTTTTGCCTGGCCGTCAAGTCGCTTTCGGCCAAGATGACGGACCGAGGCTGCCGTTCACTTCCAAAGCCACGCTTGGAGGAACGTTCAGACACGGATAAACGTACATGGATACGATGTGTATGTTCTCGCCGGGCTCATGGGTTCGCTCGAGAACCCCAATTTTGTTGGGCCGACAAGGGGCGGTTGGTTAGTGGAGGTTAGGGTATTCGACCTCCGGATTGGGTACTTCGTTGCGGCCCGAGTTGAAGACTTCGTGGTCATTTGAACTTTCCTATTCCTGACGATGGAAGGAACTCCAGAATCGCAGTTGCTTAGGGAGAACCGTAGATTCAAGCGTGCGAAGATCACCTACCTAAAACTTGACGAGCTAGAGACTTTTTTCGATACGGATTTGCAGCAAGATTCTCAGCTTGTTCAGCTCTTTGACGAATGTGGATGTGGCCACCTCCTCTCGTTTCGCTCTCGGAACGGCCTTTACACAGTCGCCGCAGGGCAGGCGGAACTTGTCAGGAAGTATCTGGCGCCGTCAATTCTAACCTCTTCCAACCCGTCGAAGCGTGTGCTGGTCAAGAAGTGCAGCTCGTGGCAAAAGGCGGCACTAACCAATGATCGATTCGAAGCTGTGAGTTGACTGTAGTCCTACACGCCAAGAAGGCCGACCACGAGGGATTCCCATCGTGGACCAGCCAACTCTCTATCGCCGCAGTCCTACGATCCGCCCGCCGCAGGCTGCGGTGCTGGCCGCGACAAGGATGACCAGCGTGCTCAGTCGAAGCTCGTGGGTAAGCCGCAGGCGGCGCTGGATCAGGGCCTCGGGCAGTGAAGAGCCTGTTACAGACGATCCGGCCGCTTGAGCTGGCGACTATCCACTCAAGTGTGGGCGGACATCCCAGCTGTTCACGACGGCTGCTTTCACTGTGGTCGTTCGCTCGGGTGCCGGCTAGAGACCGTATCGACGACGCCGACTTGATGCGGCAAGAGATCGCCGCCTGGGAGGAAGAGCGAAATGCGAAGCAAGCCAAGCTTCATTGGACGTTCACCATTTCCGCAACCCGCGTGAAACTCAAGAGGCTCTACCCGTCAAATCAAGGATGACGGCCTACTAGCCGCCATTCGTCGATGTGACCGACGCTCGCTGGCAGCCAAGTGTTGTTCGAGGCGGGAGTTTTCCTCTCCCAGCCTCGCGATGCGTTCCATCGCCGGGAGGCGGGCGCTTGACGTGGCCACGCCCGGCAACAAAACTCGGTCTTGTCACACTACCGTGGTAGGGTCCCGGCGGCGGTGATAAAAGCTACCGACTCTCGAGAATCGGAACTGAAGACGAAGATGAATACCAGGTTTCCGCTGATTCTCGCGTTTCTTTGTGTCGTGGCAGGACGCGCCTCGGCCCAAGTGAACCTGCTTCCCCAGGGGAATTTCGAGAACCCGGGCGCCAATACGGAGTGGGCCGACGGATTCAAGGTTCCGAACAACCAGGAATTCCAGGTCGTCTCGGAACAGGGCAAGCACTGGCTGCGCATCGAGAATCGGGATGCCGGTCGGCAGCTCGACTACGTGCATGCCTACGTGAAAGTCACCCCTCAGATCGGGTCCCTGACCGTTTCGGCCCGCATGAAAGCCACGAACCTGAAAATAGGCAAGGAAGGCTGGCACACGGCCCGCGTCGCAATGAGTTTCGAAGGGGGCTCGTTTGGCTTCCCGGCAGAAGTTCCCGAACTCAGGGCTGACTGCGATTGGGTGACCAAGTCGGTGGAGCTCACGGTGCCTGTGGGGGCGACCCGCCTGAACATCCAGCCGGCGATGTTCCATTGCACCGGCGTGTTCGAAATCGCCGACCTCACGGTCACGCCCCACGTGGTCGCGCGGACGCAGTTGGGAGACGCGGTGCTACCAGCCGACATCGCCCTGGACTGGGACAAGGCGAACGTCAAGACGGTGAATGCGAAGCGGGCGCAGGTCTCACTCGACGGCATCTGGCGATTCATGCCCGCAGCCGAAGCGGCGGCGGAGCCACCGAAGCTGGGGTGGGCATATATCAAGGTACCGGGCGACTGGCAGATTCACCCGGGCAAGCCTTCCGGTTTCCTGGCCCTCGGCGGCGGCCCGCAGTGGGACCTTTATGACGGGGCGTTGGTGACACGCGCCTGGTACCAGCGCCAGGCGCCGATCCCGGCGGAATGGCAGGGCCGCGCGATCAGCCTGCGCTTCGACCGCGTATGCACGGACGCGATTGTTTATGTCAACGGCACGCGAATGCGGGCAAGTCGCCTGGCCGTGGGGCTCCGTGGACATCACGCCAGCGGTCACGCCCGGACAAACGGCGGACATCCGCGTGCTGGTGGCGGCCATCGCCGACGCGGAAAAGGTGGGGACCTTCTGGCAGAATGCCTTGAGCGACACGGTCTCTTATTCGCCGCGGCGGCTCAGGACGCGGGGCCTGACCGGCAGCGTCTTCTTGGAAAGCCGTTCATCCGAGGCGCAGGTGACCGATGTCTTCGTCCGCACTTCAACCCGGCAAAAGAACGTCTCCCTGGACGTGGAGCTGGCCGGCGTCAAGCAGGCGGGCCGGCGCAGTTCGTCGCGGACATGCTCAACGAAAAGGGCGAGGTGGAGAAGAGCTTCACCGCGGACGCGGCGGTGGATGCGAAGGAGACTCAGACCGTGGCCCTCTCCTGGCCCTGGCCCGACCCGCGCCTGTGGGACGTGGGCCAGCCCAACCTTTACACTCTTCGGCTGAAGGTGAAGGGCGCGGGCCTGGATGACCAGTACGACCAGAAATTCGGCTTCCGGGAGTTCTGGGTCGGAGGGCACGCAAGTTCTTCCTCAACGGCACCGAGATCCACCTGCGGCAGCCTTGCTTTTACAACGGCCCACGTCTGCAGGTGGGCGACAACTTCTCGGAGTTCGGCGCGGAGAATGTGGATGCCCGCGGCGACGCCGCCGACTCGGGGCGGAATCTCGACGACGCCGATCGCAAGGGATACCTGGCGGCGGAGTATGTTCTCTAACGCCAACAAGTACATGATGAGTTCGGGGCGGCAGGATGGTCTGGGAGCAGAACCGGCAGCGGGCCTTCGAGCGCGCCGCCGTGTGGATGCGCCACTACCGCAATCATCCCTCGGTGGTCATGTGGATCGCCGGCTTCAATTTCTTCAACAGCGCGGTGGACGCGGACCCGCGCCACGTGGGCCGCGGCGGCTGGGATCAGAGCGACGGCGCTGGCAGCGCCTCATGGTCGTCGGCAAGGAGATGTTCGATGGGCTCAAGAAGCTCGACCCGACCCGGGTCTATTACAGCCACGCGGGGGCCGACACGGGCGACGTCTATACGATGAACTGCTACCTGGACCTGCTCCCGCTCCAGGAGCGCGAAGACTGGCTGAGCGCCTGGGCGGCAAAGCGGCGAGATGCCGATCTCCATGGCCGAGTTCGGCACGCCCATGGACTGCACGTTCCGGCGCGGCGCACGACGGGTTTGACAGCAACATCACCAGCGAGCCTCTGTTGACGGAATTCGCCGCCATCTATTTTGGCGCGGAGGCCTATTCTGCGCGAGGAACCGAAATACCGGCAGTATCTTCACGACCTGTTCCGCGAGCGGGATGCTCTACCAAAGCTCCGAGAACCGCCTGGATGAGTACGCCAACAACCACAAGATCCAGCAGCTCTTCCGCGTCGAAACCTGGCGCAGTTGGCGGACGGCAGGTCTGCCGGGCGGCCTGCGCACCTGGTCGTGGATGCAGGACGCGCTCAAGGAGATCAACGGCCCGACCCTGGCGTGGATCGCCGGCCCGGCGGGAGCATTACACGGCAAAGGACCACCACTTCAGCCCCGGCCAGAAGATCAAGAAGCAGATCGTCCTGATCAACGATACGCGCCAGCCCCAGGACTTTACCGCAGCCTGGACCGCCACCGTCGGCGGGAAGCGAAGTGGATAAGGGTCAGGATGCACGGCACCCTGGCGGTGTCGGAGATCCGATTCCTTCCCTTCCAGTTGACCGCGCCCGCCGAGGAAGCCGGCGGCAAGGCCGACGGCCAGATCACGCTAACCGCCACGATCGGCGAGACCAGGCACCAGGATACCTTTGCGTTTCGCGTCTTTGGCGAGGACAGACCGGGCAGCGGTCAGATCGCCGTCGTTGATCCGGACGGCCTGACCAGCAAAATGCTGGCGGGCCTGGGCTATACGACCCAGTGCCTGGAATGGCGCGGCGGCGCCCCTGGTGGTTATCGGACGCAACGCCTTGAAGGACGACCCGGCGGTGGCGGCCAGGCTGGAGCCCTATGTGCGGGCCGGAGGCCGGGCTCTGATCTGTGCCCAGGACCCCGAATGGATGACACAGGCCCTTGGATGGCGCGTGTGCCCGAAGGTGGCCCGGCGCGTCTTCCCCGTGAATTCCCCGGTCGCCCGCGGCATGGATGCCGACGACCTCCGCGACTGGACGGGCAGCAGCACCCTGATTGAGGCCTACCCGGAATACGCGGGAAATTACCTCCGAGGGAACGAACGAGAACAGCCCTACGCCGGCTGGCACTGGGGCAACCGCGGCGGGGTCAGCAGCGCCGCCATCGAGAAACCCCACCGCAGTGGCTGGCGTCCTCTGCTGGAATGCGAATTCGACCTGGCCTACACGCCGCTGATGGAGTTGGACTACGGCCAAGGACGCGTGATCGTCTGCACCCTGGACCTGGAAGACCACGTAGTCCCGGATCCGGCGGCGCGGCGCATGGCCGGGCGCATCATGGATTACGCGCTTCACTGCCCGCTCTCTCCACGGGCGAGCAAGGTCGTATATCTCGGCGGCGCAGCGGGCGCGGCATGGCTGGACAAGATCGGGGTGAGTTATCAACAGTCGGTCACTGCGGTCAGTGCCGTTGGTACCGCCGGCGCCGGGCTGCTGCTCATCGGCCCGGATGCGGCACTCGACACGGCAGCGCTGAGTGCCTACCTGGAACAAGGCGGCAAGGTGTTCTTCTTGCCGCGCTCGCAGGCCGACGGGTGGCTCGGCGCCACATTGAAGCCGGCCGCGGCCCATTTCGCCGGGTCGCTTGTCCGTGCCCGATTGGCCCGAAGCCAAAGGCCTGAGCGCGTCGGATCTTCGCTGGCGTACCCACCTGGACAGCCGCCCCTTGGGTCGTGAGCGGCGGCGCGGATATCGGGGCCGACGGCCTGATCGGCCGCAAAGTGATAGGAAAGGGCCTGGCCGTCTTCTGCCAGGTGGACCCGGATCGCTTCCACGCAGACCAGAAGACCTATTTCCGCTACACTCGGTGGCGGTCCGACCCGCGCCGTGGCCCAACTCCTGGCCAATCTGGGCGCCAGTTTCCCGGTGGACAGCCGCATATTTCATCCTTATGACACCATGGTCTCTTGACCTGGGTGGCGTGTGGCAGACGAAGGTGACTCTCCGGCTCGCTCCCGCTCAGAGTGACGCCACGGCCCATCCTGATCCCGGCGTCACCGCGGCCGCACAAGAGCTGGTTGGAGAGAACGTGTCCGCCGAAGGATGGACACCTGTAACACTGCCCCAGACGCTTCCGTTCTTCAAAGATAACGACGGGGAGGCGGTATTCCGCAAAGAGATCGTCGTGCTTCGGAGCGCAAGGCGGGCAAGGACATGATCCTTGCCCTCGGCGGGCTCGATGATTTTGACAATACCTACATCAACGGCGTGGAGATCGGGCACACGGACATAACGATGGCTACCGGGTGGCTCACGCCTCGCAATTACGTAGTGCCTGGAAGGCTGGTAAAGGCCGGCAGAAATGTCATCGCCGTGCGGCTCTTCGATCGCTTCAAGGAGGGAGGCTTCGTGGGCAACGGAGGCCTGCCAGACCCGCTAGCCGACCTTCCAGGACCCCAGGCCACTGGCGTGGGAGGCATGCGGATGTCGCTGAGGCCCAAACCGGAGGGAGTCCAGTCGCTCGGATATTACTGTCCCGATTATCGCACGGATTTCCCAATGGGAGATAATCCCTACCGCTATTACCGGTGGTAGGCAAGTACTTCTTCGATGGCGGCGCCAGGCGTTCGCGGTTCAGGGCTGGCGGGCCTCGGACTTCTCCGCCGAGCACCAAGGGCATGTGAGCGCGTGACGGTATGGCGTCTGAAAGCCGGAGACACCTATTCAGTACGAGAAGCCGCGACAAGGGCGCATCAATTTATCCGATGAGTAAGACTGATTTCCCAGAGCCGGACGCGCCGAACGGAGTCGCTTTCGGTCTTGTTGCCTCGTAAGGTCATATCGTCTTCAGGCCACCGCATGCCTTCACCGGGGCAGAGTCAATCGCTTCGGTCCGACGACACCGACGCGCAGCGTGCAGCCCCGGGCGCTGGCGCAGGCTACGTTCCGAATGATTGTCGTCGAACCATCGGCGGCCATCGACGCGGATCGGGTTTCGCGACGAATGACATACAGGCCGACAAGTCGTCGGCAAGACCGCTGGAAGAATGCCTGGACAGAACTGTCAAAGGAGCCAGTATGGCTGGCCATCGTCGAGGCCGTGTTGTGTTCCAGCAGGTCGGTGATCGTCGTGACCCCGAGTGCGCGGGGCGAGAAATCGGTGGGGAGCCCAGTCGCCTTGAGCCGCCGGTTCATCGGGATGAGACGGGCGTTCCTGATTCGGAAAGTCACTCACAGTGCTGCCGGAAAGCCGCGACGTCTTTGGCGGGCTATCGAAATTGTCAGCCGGGACGTTTGCGAGGCAGCTTCTGACAGCCGCCGGCCATTTCCACGTTTTTTCGATTGGCCAGTGTGTCTCCTCGGAGATCGCTCGATGTCGGCTTTGAGCGCACAGGCACGATCAGTCGAGCCGCTGTGCCTGCGAATCGCCCTACCCCTTCGACTGGTCATGGGCCGCGACCAGCTCCTGCACCGTTCGGCGCAGCAGCGCCTCGCCGCCGAAGGTCATGCCCAGGGCCCGGATCTTGCCGGTCTCGATCTGGTGCTTCGGCCCGCGGTTGAGGTCCGCGATCTCGCTCGTGCTGCCGGTCAGCTCCTTCGCGATCCGCGCCACCTCCTGCTCGGCGACGTACCGGTCGTAGCAGTTGAACGCCTGGCCGGCGACCGCCTCGCGTCGGCGCTCAGCAGCAACTCGACGGCGCGGGCGACGTCGGCGGCGTGGACCTCCTTGCCCCCCTTCGGCGAGGCCACCGGCTCGCCGCGCAGCACCTGGCCGACGAGATCGTACCAGCGGCTGGCCGGGGCCGGCTGGGCCAGCCCGTAGATGCCGGTCGGCCGCAGGGCGCAGATCGGCCAGCCCTGTCCCAGGCCGTAGCTGTGCACGAACGCCTCCAGGGCGGCCTTGTGCGCCCCGTAGTGGCTGGTCGGCCACAGCGGGTGGGCCTCGTCCAGCGGCCGGTCGTCCAGGATCACCTCGTGGACGGCGCAGGTGGAGATGAACACGAAGCGGGGCACGCCGGCCTCGAAGGCGGCCTGGAAGAGTTGCAGCGAGCCGGTGAGGTTGACGCCGAAGAAGACGCTCGCCGCACCGTGACTGCCGCGGCCCCGATTGCGCGGGCCTTCCCACTGGACGGCCGCGTGGACCACCGCGTCGGCGCCCCGGACCAGCTCGCGTGCGGCCGCCTCTTCCCCCAGCGAGCCGGGCAGCCACTCGATGGCGTCGGCCTGGTCCTCGAAGCCGCTGCGGTCACTATCCGGCCGATACCAGCAGCGAAGGTGATGGCCCGCGTCCGCGAGGTGACGCACGAGGTAGCGGCCGAGGAAGCCTGTTGCACCCGTGATGGCGATGCGCATACTGAACTCCGGGAGGGGGACAAGAATCGAGCCTCGTTCCCCTGGTTATCATAGCGGGAGGCCAGGGTGTCTCCGAGGTCTGTGAAGAGCAAGGGCGGGTTTGAACCATGAACGGTGGGCATGAAACGGTGGGGATGATTGACCGCGAACAGGTTGCCACCGACTGGGCGAAGAGGGGGTTCAGTTGCGACCTCTGGATCGACACGCCCGGACAGCGATGGGAAGATTTCGCCCATGCGACCGATGAACTGGTGCATCGTCTTGGAGGGCAAGATGGGGTTCGAGATCGCCGGGCAAGTCCGTCACCCGAATCTCGGAGAAGAACTCCTCATCCCTGCCTGTGTCGTCCATTCGGCTCGCAACATCGGAGCCACGACTGCCAGGTGGCTCTATGGGTACAAACGTTAGGATTGCGACCGATCACGATGAAGTGGCTGGAGAAGAACCGAATATGTCCGAGAGACGATCCTCCCACGACGTGTCCATCGGCAAATCCGACATCCTCGCGACGTACACCTACGCTCATTGCCTGATAGGCGGGATGGACGACGATGAGGCGAAGCAGCGGGGCATGGTCGCGGCGATTATGGGCGCTCAGGCACGCCTGGGCATCCGCAAGGAACACCCCGAGGAGTTCCAAGCCCAGAAGGAAGCCGCTGAGAAGAAGAAAAAGACCACGATCACCGCCGAGTCATTTGACAAGCAAGTAGCTCACAAGATGGGTAGCTTCTTCGAGGAAGTGTTCCTGCCCATTATCAAGAAGCTGGTCGAGGCGGCGAAGTCCTACGACTAGGTGAAACGGCTCGTGAAGATCCCGAGCACCTGGGGTGCCAAGATCAGCGGAGAACAATTCAGGGAAAGGCTGTCCAAGTTCCTTAAGCCGGAAACCCCTCGGTCATGAAATGGAATCTTCAACAAGCTGCCAGGAGTTCCAAGTCCGAGACTCAATGCGTCACACGCGGCAGGAATCTGCCTGTTCGCTCCATGTAGCTCCGATACTCCTCCCCGAACCGCTCGATAAGTTTATCCTCTTCAATACGAGTGCGGATGACCATCATCGAAAACGCCAAGAGTCCCAATAGAGCCAAGAGCCAATTGGCTGTGAGCAAGCTCAAGGAGATCACCCAAAGGAGAACAACATCGTAAAACGGGTGCCGAACCCAGTGATATGGACCGTGGCTACCAGTATATGCTCCCGCCTGGTGACAACGGTATCTGTGAGGTTCTTACCCAGACTATGAAAGGTCCAGAACAACATCGGGGGAACCGCAAACAGCCGAGACAAACGCACCGATCCACCGCAGCCATGTGGGAAGGATGACCGAAGACCAAGACATCCAGGACGGATCGATCAAATAGGCGGCTAATGCGATCCATCCAAAAAGCCCGCACAGCCGCAGTCCGATCATGATGAATACGCCTTCTTGCCTTCGTGCCAGCTTCTCTCTTGTTGCCTGGGATCTAATTCGATGGTACAGACCGATGGGAAGGGCAAGGGCGATGTTGATGATGACAATGGATCGAAAGACGGACTCATCTGTCATGGATCGAGTGCCTCGCCTGCGATTCAACCTTCAACTGCTTACATCTTAGCCGAGAAGACGAAACTCTTCGTTACGCCGAGGCGGTGATTAGCGATGGTGGCAACTGCGTACTCGTGAAATTGTCGTCGTTCGCTAGCGCAAGTGAACGGGCTGCGTGAACGCACCATTTCCCGCCGAGTCCCAGACCGAGAACCGCACCCACTTCTTCCCCGAGGAATCGAACGGGATGTGGAATCGGTGCGACCCGAACGGCTGCTGACTCGTGCCGGAGATCACTGTCCGGCCCACATGCACCCCATCGCCCCAGACGACCTCGATGAACTCCAGGGGAAACGTCCACTCAACGTCCGCTACGACGGCCCTGTCCTTGCCCTCACCCTGGACGGCCCACTTCGGAATCAGCACCTCGCCGGTCGTGACAAAGAACGCCCCGGACCGAAGGGCTTCCGTAATGGGGCTCCAGTCTCCAAAACCTGGCACTCGGTCGAGCTTGACGTAGTTGACGTTAAAGTCGCCGTAGAGGTCGTAGTCTGGGTACTTCTTGTACGTGTCCACTTCACCGACCAGGAACTTCGGCCTGCCCCAGTTGTTCATATCGTCGAGCGTGCCGAAGCACCGGACCTCGCCCAGTCGCTTCTGAGACAGGTCTACGGGCAGAGCCTTGAACCCCGCCCCGAGCCAGTGGTCGTCTTGGAAGTAATCCGTGTCCTTGATCTTGTCGGGGTAGCCGGTCGAGCCCTTGGTGCGGGGGTGGGTCGTCCAAACTAGAGCACCCTCACGCTTCATCAACTCGAACACATCGGCGGCGCTCCCCGTGTGATACACCTTGCCGTACCGGGCATGGTCCTCGACGAGCGGCTGATTCTTCTGCCCGGACGAGCGTCCAGTACACCGGCTTCGGGAACAGGATGTTGTAGTGACCACCGAGGTAGGCGTTCGCCTCCTCTCCCGGCAGGATCAGGAAGTCGGCGTCCGAGTGGCGGCGACACCCCTCGAAGTAGGTCTCCAACTCCTTCAACCGGAGTGGACCGGGATCGTGTGGGTGACCGTCGCCGTGGAAGTCGAAGATGTGGGCGATGTTGATCCCAAGCTCCCGCATCATCGGTATCCACGGCGGCGTGGTGTCGAGATTCCCGGATTCGATCAACTCCTGCGTGAACGCCGTGTGAAAGTGGGTTGCCATCGTCTTGTAGCCCGGCAGTGGCTTGTAGCGGTCGCCATGCGTGAAAGCCATGACCGACTCAAGGCAGGCGATGCCGTCGTCGGGGCTGAGTAGAAGTAGACAGGCATCCGCTGCTGTGTACCAGGCGGGTGCGTTGTAGAGGGAATACACTTGCTTGATCCACACCGGGTTATAGCCCTCGGCGCTCTCACCTTGGCGGACTCCTATCGAGAAGCTGTTCTCGGTATCCCGCCGGTGCCAAACATAGCCGAGGTTCACTTCGAGTTCACGGGCGAAGAAGAACTGGTGTGGCGGCGGGAAGACGGCGATTGAACCTACCAGTCCCCTCGGCGACCTCCATCCGGCTGCGTGCTCGTAGGACGGTGACTTGACCTATCTCACTGGCGGAGATGCTTGGCCGACTGCCACTCGCCTCCCGCTGCCATGCCAGAGGATTCGTGGGAGCAACTCGAGCGAGAAGCCTTTGAGACCGCCCCTGTAGATGTAGGCGACCGAGGGCTCATCCGTCTTGGCGACTGCCTCCAGTCGAAGCAGGTTGGTCCCCCGGTAGACCGTGAACCTCAATCCGCCGGAAAAGACACCCATCGAAAGACCAGGAAATGAGACCTCCAGCCGGGCTCCATCCGTCCTGACCTCCATCCGGTCGGCTTTGTAGGAGGCGGTAGACCGGCGGACCTCCTCGGGGTGATTCAAGGGGGCGTCCCAGAACACGTCCCAGCGGTTTGACTCCGGGAGCCCATGCCCGGTCCGCCGCAACCCGGTCGTGACGCCGAATTCGGGAATCAGATCCCGCCCGAGCCTGACCCACTTCCCGCTCTTCTTCCGCACCGCCAGTTCCCTGACTGTCGGCACTCCATCCAGGACCGTGAACCGGGCGAGGCACTCCTGTTGACTCTCACCGTCCCAACGCACCGTCAGGGTACTCTCCTCCATAGCGGCTTGCAGACCTGGCTGGGGGCGGTATCCGGTCAGGTCCACGATCGGAGGCTTGGCCGCCCCGGTGAGCAGGACGACACACAGGGCTGGCATCAGGAACCTGATGGGCATGTTCCACTTCCTCATTTCGAGAGCCTGCCGGGTCTGATCCAGTCCTGCGAGGGGTCACGGGACCGCTCTTTCTCAGACTAAATCCGCTCAGGCTCTTGAACCGTCCGTTGATCCTCCACGTCCCCGGTATTGAGAGTTCCGGCAGGCTCGAACAGCATCACATGAACCTCCTCGTCGGCAACCGGGCGGTGTTCGACACCCCTGGGAACTATGAGGAACTCACCCTCCTCCAGCCAGACGTGGCTGTCGCGGTACTCCATCCTGAATCGCCCCTTGATCACCAAGAACAACTCGTCTTCGTGATCATGCTTATGCCAGACAAACTCGCCCTGGAATTTTACCAGCTTGACGTGTTGCCCGTTCAACTCGCCCACGACCTTGGGGTTCCAGTGATCGTGGAAGAGGGAGAGTTTCTCCCTGATGTTCACTTTGTCCACGATGGTTTTCCCTCTCATTACCCGTTATCTATCTCGGGCTGACTCAATCAGTCTCCAAGACTCCGAGTTTCCAGCAGGCTATTTCCTCGGGTCCGGGCTCCAATGCCCTTGCTTCAGTTTTTCATACTTCTTCGTGAGGAAGTCCAGGTGATCCCCCTTAGTCATTGCCGCCTCGAATACCTTGATCGCCAGGGGCTTCTTCCCCCTCTTCATCGCCCGGTCTGCAAGGCGTATGATCCGCCTCCACGCCCTTGATCCCATCTGACTGGCGAGATCCTCGAACTCGTCACACCGCTCTTGCTCGGCAACCACCTGACCTAAGAATGTGAGCGCCTCCTCACTCTGGTAATCCAGGTCATCCTCAAGCAGTGCGGTGACCTCATGGCGAAGATGCTCAACGCATAGGTCTGCCTGACTCTCCGTAAGTCCCCGGAAGTAGCCCTCGATCCCATTGTCAGTTAGCCCGTAGTCCTCCCAGATCAGGAAATCCAAGAGGTCGGTGAAGAAGACTCGTTCGTCGATCCCGGTCTGGTCAGGGCGGATCTTGAGGTAGGCTCTGAACCCTTCGTCGAAGCTCATCCCGATGCTGCCAAAAGAGTCATCCGCCTTCTCTATCAACTTGATTATCACCGTCATCCAACCTCTCAAGAGCGCCTGTGCCTCAGCCGCCTTGCCTGTTGCGAGCAGCTTCTTTGCCTCCTCCACATACCCGTCTAGGGTTCGAGCAATCCCAAATGACGCATTCTTCGAGTAGAACGTCTTTGACCGAAAGTGAGCGCCAATCCTCTTCGCATAAGACTTAGGCGCAGACAGGAAACTTGTCCCAGTACCCACGGAGGGCGTGAGGGAACCGACGTTCTCGGGGCGTGTTCTGCATTGGCTCCGACAATTCTCGCTCCCGGTGGATAGACTCGTTCACCTTCTTGATCGCCCGCTGTTTCTCCGTCTTGGCGAGGTCAGCGCGGCAAGAACGATGTCCGCAGGGATGATCGAGGCTACCTCCAGGCGGCTCTTCAAGTCGTGGATGTGCCACCGCTTCCGCTCAACTGACCTTCGGTCGTAGTGAAATCCTCTCTCCTCCTTGATCCGATTCGCCAGACGGTCCAGGTCGCCATCGTGCATCAGCACGGCGACGAGGGCGAACCAGAGATCCCAGTAGCTCAGTTCGAGTGATGTGCCGTGAGTGGTGGGCAAGGTCAAGGCATGGTCAGTGCCGAGGATAGTGGGTTTCTTGGGTGCCGAGGATGGTGGCTCCTGACTTGACGGGTACTCGTCAGGCCCCTTCTTCTTTGGCATCTGAAAATCCTCGATCGGGCTTGGCTGATTCGACCTCCGTAGATCACTATGCCAAGATACTCGATCAGCCAACGGAGGAGTGAGCCAGGCACAGCACCATTTGCGCCTGTCCCCCATCAGTCCTGCTCCCCTCCGACCAGCCCTTCACGATCTTCATCTTGCTCCAATCAACCAGCGGCAGCACGATCGATTCACCCGGACCCTCACCAGTGCCCAATCGGTTCATCGAGACGAAGCAGTTCTGGGACGAGAACCAGGCCATCTCGTCCTGGTCGATCGGACCATCGGCGTATACGTTGCTCATCACAGGTGCCACATATAGATACCGGACCAGTCCATTGCAGCGGCGTGTCAGAATCCGACGCATGTATCGTGCGATGACGTTTTTTGTCGGGACCACCCCTCAAGAGAGCCTCGATCCTTGCCCAACGTTTCCCTCGGTTCAACTGGGGGCCTCGCGGACTCAACCGAGCTGGAGGGTTACCGACGCAAAGCTGACTGTACCGGACCAACGCCTGAGCGCCGGATCGCTTTAGCACTTTGAGACTTTTCCAGCAGTACAGTACTGAGTTCTATGTTCGCGAGAGTCATGGACCGGCCGGCTGCGCCGGCTGGAGCAGGGGGTTTAGCCTATAGTCGTTGTCAACGCGACGTTGGACCGAGTAACGATGTGAGTACCAGCGGTCCTTGCGAATCCTGGTGCGATCGAGGCCTGTTCTATGAGACCAAGATATCGTTCTTCAAGAAGTAGTGACCGTTGCCTGCATGGTTTGTAGCTCGCGATATGAAGATATTTCCATGGCGCGGACAAAGTGGACGGAAGGTGGGAGTTCCAAAGAATCGCTGCCGGGAAACACGTGGTCTAGCGGGGTTCGAGTTAATCCCCGATCAACGCGTATGCTCGACTCAAGTCCGTTCCCTTTCTCCATGCTTAACTCGGAGGCGTCGGGTCATGCTAATCACCGAAAGTCATTTCCTCGCCTACTGCCAATGCGCTTACAAGTCATTCTTGAAGTCGAAGGTCGAGATCGGGGAAGTCGTCGATTACGAAGTGGTTCAGCAGGAAGCTGACGCCAGGTTCAGAGCCGAGGCGATAGAGCGGCTGTTGCGGAGCCACGCTGAAAGCCAAGTTTCAAGAGAACCCTCTTTGCTGCGTTTTGCCGTTGAGGAGGGTGCCACATTTATCGTCGGAGCCAGAGTTGAAGCTTCGGATGTGGCTCTCAAGTTCGACCTTCTCGAACGACTTGTCGATCGTGATGACGATAAGCGACCGTTGTACGTGCCGCTCACGTTCTCTCACAGGAACAAGCTGACCCATCAGGACTCGCTGATCGCCGCATTGCACGGGATCATCCTTACAGATGACCTGGGACAGCCCGTCCCATTCGTCAAGGTCGTTCACGGTCCCGGGTTCTCCGTGTCCAAGATCAAGCTGGGAGGACCGACCGGGGCGACCCGTCTTGTCAAGGAAGCACAGCAGAGCCTCAATGGGTTGAGGAAACAGGTCGAATCCACCTCACCGCCGTTGATGATCCTGAACTCCCACTGCCCTTACTGCGAATTCAGAGACCGTTGCCATGCCGAGGCGGTTGGCAGGGACGACCTGAGTCTTATACGTGGGATGTCGGAGAATGAGATCCTCGCCCAACAAAAGCGTGGCATCAACACCGTGACCCAGTTCGCATGCACGTTCCGACCCAAGAGTATCGGGGTCAGGAGGAGCAAGCCTCTCAAAAGGCATCTCCATGCCCTCCAAGCTTTGGCTGTCAGGGATAAGAAAGTCTACGTGGTCAGGTCACCGGAAATTCCCGCCAAGATGTGCCGTGTTTACCTGGACGTGGAGGGGCTTCCCGACCAAGACTTTCATTACCTCGTTGGAGTGATCGTGGAAGCGGACGGGCAAACTTCGCCTCACTCGTTCTGGGCTGACGATCTGACCCAGGAGAAGACCATTTGGCTGAAGCTCCTTGACTTCCTGCGTGACCAAGGAGAATGCGCGCTGTTTCATTACGGGGCCTACGAGAAGGCTTACATCAAGAGGATGTTACGGAAATATCCTGGTCCCGATACGCCGTTCCCCGGAGCCGGGAACTCGGCTCTTTTCAACGTGCTTGGGGCGATCAGGACCAACGTCTACTTCCCCACCTACTCGAATAGTCTGAAAGACATCGTTGCGTACCTCGGAACGACCTGGACCGGAACCATCACTTCGGGGATCGAGTGCATTGCAGCCAGACGCCGCTGGGAGAAGTTGAGAGATCCAGCGATCAAGAAGGCGATCCTAGATTACAACCGGCAAGATTGTCTTGCTGTCCAACGTGTCGTCGGGTTTCTCTCTTCGCTCAGTTCGGAAGCCAGTGCCGATTCCCAGATTCAACTGGCTTCTGAGATTGTGGTTGAATCCCACAACAGATTCGGGAAGGTTGACTTCGCACTCCCGGAGATGGGGTTCATCAATAAGTGTGCTCGCTTCAACTATCAGCGGGACAAGGTTCTTGTTCGCACCGACCCTGCTGTCAGAGCGAGTGCTCGACGAAAGCAGTCAAGAACAAGAGCCATTCTGAAACCGAATGACGAGATTCGATGTGAGCCCCACTCTCTTTGCCCTTTTTGCGGCTTGGATCGAGTCACCTCCTTTCGCAGAGTCGTTTACTCCAAACTCGTCTATGACCTGAAAGTCACACGCAACGGAGTCAAGCGATGGATCATCAGATATGCGTCTCCGAGAAACCAGTGCCTCCATTGCAAGAAAACTTTCTATTCAGAGACATACCCCACCGACCAGAAAAGCGGGCACGCCTTGTCAAGTTGGGCGGTCTATCATCATGTTGCCCTTCGCTTGTCGTTCAAGGACGTAGCATCAAGTATCAATGAACTGTTTGGTTACACCTTGAGCGAATCGACAGGGAGGCGGGCACAGGCTCGCTTAGCTGAGGTTTACAGAGCCACTACGGAAGAGATGCTGAATCTGCTCAAATCCGGGATACTCATCCACGCTGACGAGACGAAGGTAAGTATCAAAGGAGGAAGGATCGGATACGTCTGGGCGTTCACGGGCATAGAGATCGTGGTTTACCTCTATCATCCGACCAGGGAAGGGACCATACTCAAGGAGACGCTTCGTGACTTCGCTGGCGTCCTGGTTTCAGATTTCTATGCGGCTTATGATTCGGTTGCCTGCCACCAACAGAAGTGCCATCTCCACCTGATGCGGGACATCAACGACGACCTACTTCATAATCCCTTCGACGAGGAACTGAGGGAACTGGCAAAGAGGTACACGCTCACCTTGAAACCGATGGTTGAGACCATCGACAAGCATGGGCTGAGAACCAAGTTCCTGTCAAAGCACAGGCGGAAAGCTGAGGCTTTCCTCGAATGGATTGCTAAACGAGAGGTAATATCTGAGGTCGCTCAGGGCTACAAGACCCGGATCGAAAAGTATGGGGAGCGGCTCTTCACGTTCCTCGACTTTGACGGGGTTCCGTGGAACAACAACAATGCTGAGAACGCCCTCAAGCTGGTGGCGTCTCGCAGAAGGTTATTCGGGACTTCGGTCTCAGAGGCGGGTCTCAAGGACTATCTCGTCTTCCTGAGCATCTATCAAACGTTGAGACGCAAGGGGATCAGCATGCTGAGATTCCTGCTGTCCGGCGATACCGATTTGGAGAAATTCGTGGCGTCGTATCGAAGACGATGATGACAAGCATCAGAAAGAAAGTCCTGCTCTCCTGGAGTTCCGGCAAAGATAGTGCATGGGCGCTGCACATCCTTCGCCAGCAACCCGACCTCGAAGTCGCCGGACTATTGACGACCTTCAACGAGAAGTTCGACCGGGTTGCCATGCACGCTGTGCGACGAGAACTGGTTGAAGCCTAGGCGGCTGCAGCTGGGCTACCTCTGATCCGGGTCATGTTGCCGTATCCTTGCCCGAACCAGGTCTATGAGGATCGGATGAGGATGGCGGTTGCCGAGGTGAAGGACTCGGGCGTCACTCACGTGGCGTTCGGCGACCTCTTCCTCGACGACATCCGTGAGTACCGGGTTCGGCTCCTGAAGGGGACCGGCGTGGAGCCGCACTTTCCGATTTGGACCAGCGCAGCGGACACGCCCGACCTGGCTTATCGGATGCTGGATGCTGGTTTACAGGCGGTCCTGACCTGTGTTGATTCAAGGCAGTTGGACAAGAGGTTCGTTGGGCGAGAGTTTAATGCTGACCTCTTGGTGGAACTGCCCCCCGGGGTCGATCCCTGCGGCGAACGGGGCGAGTTCCACACGTTCTGCTACCGGTGCCCCGAGTTTCGGTCAAAGATCGCCGTCAGCACTGGCGAGATCATGGAACGGGAGGGGTACTAGTTCGTTGATCTCGTTCAATCTTGAAGGGACTCACTCGATATGGCGACCAACAACCATCAGCCCCGTCAACAAGAACCTACCGACCGCCGCAGTTTGATTCACGGCGCCTCTGGATGTTGCTCATCTTCTTCCTGTGTCTGTTCCTTCCTGCCGGAACCTAGGCGTGGACGAGGGGCTGGCTGTTCATCCTCATGATTGTCGTGGCTTCGATCCCTGGCACATTATATCTGCGACGAGTCATTCCCGAGGTCATCGCCGCTCGGATCAACCCCTACCAGGGGACGAAACGCTGGGATCGGATCTTGCTGGCGATCTTCAGACCGATCGTGTTGACGATTTCGGTCATGGCAGCCCTAGCCGCTGGTCGCTTCCACTGGCGTCACGTACCCTGGTGGGGCTGTGTGGTGAGCTATACCCTTCTGATCGCCGGGACGGTGGGTCTGACTTGGCAGAGTCGGTGAACAAGCTCTTCGAGCCGAGCGACCGCATCCAGACCGCACGTGGGCACCGGGTCATCGACACTGGACCTTATGCTCTCGTCCGTCATCCGGGGTACGTGTCGGGCTTTCTTGCCTACATCGGCATGCCTCTGGCTCTGGGTTCCCTGTGGGCTTTGATTCCTGCCGTCCTGTCGTGCCTGGTCTTGGTCCTGCGAACGATCTGGGAGGACCGAGCATTGTTGGGACGAGTTAGCGGGTTATGAGGAGTACACACGGCGAGTCCGTTATAGGCTGGTACCTGGGGTGTGGTGAATGCTCTGCTCGGACCCGTGTTCAACCCAAGATGACGCCATACGCCATATCTCGGATACTCTGGTAGTTTCATCCCCGTTCTGGGCAGCGGACTCGCAGTCGGCTCGTCGTGGTCCCTGTTGCCGCTGATCCCGGTCGTCTTCCTGACACGGAAGCGCCGATGCCGCTTGAGGTCTATGTCGGCTATGCGGAATGAGTCCGATACCGCCTGCTGCCGGGTGTGTGGTGAGAGAGCCGATCTACCCAGTGCGTGTTGAGTGCCCGGTCATCTGGGACCGTGTGCTGCACTGGATCGACGTGGAGGGCACGAGTGGGGTCGCCAAGGTGCGGACATACATCGAGAAGCGGTGGGCTGGGGCGAAAGCTTAGTGACGGCCATGATCTGGTCTCACAGCGTGATCCCCGGCTCTTGCTTGTACGCCGATCCGATCCGGCAAAGTTGGTCAAGCACGGTGGCGAACAGGTCGAAGAGGGCTTTCAACCGCTCAACATCCTTGATCACGCCGACGACCTGGAAGCACAACTCATCTACGTTCTCGGGGAACTTGGGACCGAACCACCCCTCGCTGTCCTTCACGTCCAGCCGGATCTTGGGCTGAGCCTGGATCATCTGGCGGACCTTGGAGTTAGCGAAGAGATCATGGACCTTCGTCTCGTCGTTCCCCTTGATGATGAATGATTCGTCGAACTCGGGGTCGCCCACCTCGATGTCCTGCATGCCCAAGAACTTGCCCAAATCGCTGAAGAAGCCCTTCCGATACACCGTGAAGCGGAACCCCTCGGGGTTGATGTAAGGGGCACGCATCCGGGTGTAGGTGACGTGTGAGTGCTGTGTGTTGACGGTGTAGGTGTCGAGGGTGATCGTCCAGGGTTTGACATACACCTGGACCTTGTTTCCCTTCCAGAGCCCGCCCTCGACGAACTCAGCCCCGATCTCCTGGCTGAGCTGCCGCCACACCTCATCCTTGCTGGGACCAAACCAACCCATCGCATTGTCTCCTGGAATCAAGTTGTCTCAAGGAGTATTCGCCTCAGCCGAGTGTTGCTTGACCCAAGCAGCAATCTGCCCCGGAAGGGTTTGGCGATTGCCCTGGATCACCTCCACGACCTGCACGTCAGGGCGACTCGTGACCTCGGCGACGAATCCACCGCCCCGAAGAGCGATGGTCGCCACCACTGGGACCGGTCCTTCCAGCAACCTGCGTACTGCTTCGATGAACTGTGGGCAGTGGCACTCCATCTTGCCGATCTCGTCGATCAGGAAAGCGTCCACATTTCCGGGAGGTCGTGCCAGTTCCTCCTCGATCAGAGGAACCAGGCGATCTGGCTCCACGCCGTAGCGTCCCACCGAAACATGAGACCGAAATCTGACGTGAGCGAGGATGGCATGATGCCCACGCAGCCCAACCGCTTCGAAGCCGACCCGCTGACCATGCTCTCGAAGTGCCAGCGTCAGGAAGCCTGCCAGTCGAAGATCGCCAAGGTGTTCCACTACCCGCTCCAGCACTGTGGTCCTGCCGCATCCGGGGGGACCGGTCAGGAGCAAGTTCTTGAACCGGCTGAGTGACTCAGGGACGGATGACTGACTGCTGATCATGGTTCACTACTCAGGAAGATGGGTCGCTCTCACCCCTGTCATCATGACCACGGCGAGCGTCATCTTGAAGCCGAGACCTGCGACTCGCAAAGAATGCGCTTGATGATCCAAGTTATCGTGTTTCTTGAGATTCTTACCTCTTGTTTTGTTAGATCGGAGATGATATGGTTGGCTTAGTGGGTGAATCAGTCTAGCAGGACACCTGGAAACCGTAGCCCATCGGGGTGGAGAACTGAAGGGATAGTCAGGCTGGCGAAGGGGTACGCCGAGCGACTCGCCCACTCGGTCTGAAGGGTAAATGGATTCAGCGAAGAGCCGAGCACAATGCCGACTACTGCTGTCTGGATGAAGAGATGCTCCGGGCGACGGACAGATTCTTGAGCGCCTGATCCAATCTCCTAGACTTCAAAGACGGCAATCGAGGCTCTCACATCACAAGGCGTTCCGGTCTTCTTCCAGCCCACCATTGGCTGGTAATGGATCGATTTGCCGCCGAAGCCCGAAAGACCAAGCTCCACCGGTTGGGTGCCTTGAACAATAAGCCCAACTGTCTTAACCCGGCATACCCACGAAAACGGCTTTCCGTTTCCCCCCGAGGTCATCCTTGGGGGTTTTCTATTGATAGATGAAATTTCAAGAGATCACGTGGATTCCCCGGTGCTGTGGCCTTAGATCCAACTGCCGAAGAGGATCGCTCCAATAAAGGAATTGCCAAATCTTCACTTGAATGGAAGTCCCCTGTCATATGGTGATTAGACCGGTTAAGCGCACCGATCGAAGACGTGCCATTTTACGTAACGACAAACGAAGTCCGTTGTTCCGACGACATCCCTGACCAGCACCACTTGTTCCGGGTCTTCAAGATGGGGCGGGAGCCGCAGATTTACATACTGCACGGTTCTCTGAAGATCCTCTGCCAACTTGAACCGGTCTTGTTCCGGGCAGTGATCTGAGATGTCGTGATGGTTCAAGGCGCTGCCCGAGCGACGTGCAGGTCAACTCCCAGCTCGCCGCCGATCGCGAAGTTGCCGAGCCGCTCAAAGGCGACGTGGGCACTGCCCAGAAGCAGCCGCAGCGCGATCGGCAGATCAAACCCGTTGGCGTCTTTCTTGAGGTCGGCCGGAGCGCGCTTGCGAAGCGGAGAGTTACGAGCGTTCACTACATATCCTGGTTGCAGCGATTCTGACGAGGTCGTACGCCGCCTGGTCTAGCAAGGCCCGGCTCCGCGAGAGACAGGAACGATGTCCCCGGAACTCGCGGAACTCAAGCAAGGCTTGGCTTCACGAGAGAGAGGTAAGATGTCCCCGGAGCTCGGACCAGGCACTTGGCGATCTTGGACCGGCGGACTGACGCGGGACAAAAGCATGCAAAACGCTAGGCAAGCGGCCCGGCAAACCTACGCGAAAACACGCATTGCTGTCATTCGCGGACTTGGACTGGTCTACGTGTCTGCTTTCGGATCGCTGGCGGTGCAAGTTGATGGGCTCATCGGATCGGGAGGAATCTTGCCGGCTGCGGAGTTGTTCGATCAGGCCCGGCGCGCCTGGGGCCCGGTCTCGCGCGGGTGTGGCTCTTGCCCAGCTTGCTCTGGATCGATGCCTCAGACAGGATGCTCCATTTCCTCTGCTGGGGCGGAGTGCTGATGGCCGTGGCCCTCGTACTCGGCGTGCTGCCGGGTCCCTTGCTGTCGTTGCTCTGGCTCTCGTATCTCTCCCTCACGGTGGCTGGTCAGGTCTTTCTTGGGTATCAATGGGATTCCTTGCTGCTGGAGGCTGGTTTCCTGTGCATTCTCGTGGCGCCGTGGGGATTGTGGACGCAACGAGCGACGGATGAGCCCTGGTGGGTGACCATCGGACTTCTTCGCTGGCTCGTCTTTCGGCTGACGTTCCTCTCGGGTGTGGTGAAGTTGTCCAGCGGCGACCCTACCTGGTGCGCGTGGACCGCGCTGGAGTGTCACTACCAGACCCAGCCCCTGCCGACCTGGACGAGCTGGTACATCCATCAACTTCCCTCGACTTTTCACACGCTGTCCGTGGGCTTCATGTTCTACGCCGAGCTAATCGCTCCGTTCTTTATCTTCGGCCCCAGGGCGATGCGCCTGGTTGGATTTGTGTGCCTCGTACTGCTGCAGATATTGATCGCCGGCACCGGGAATTATGGCTTCTTCAATCTCCTGGCAGTCGTTCTTTGCCTATCGCTCCTGGATGACCGGGACTGGAACTGGCTGAGAGCCTTCACGACCAGATTTGGCTGCCGAAGCGCCTCGCCGGCGCCCGAGCCTGTACCATTCCGTCTTCATCCTTGGTCCTGGCCACGGCGGATCATTGTCGCGGGAATCGGCTCACTCCTTCTGTTGGCGTCTGGCGGACTTCTCGTCGAGGCTCTCTGGCCCGAGGCGCCGATTCCTGGTGAAGTGGTGACAATCCAGAATCGGCTCGCTCCGCTGCGGATCGCCAATTCATACGGCCTGTTTGCGGTGATGACGACGCGCCGGGCCGAGATCACGATCGAGGGGAGCGACGATGGCGAACATTGGCGGCACTACCTGTTTCGTTGGAAACCCGGAGAGCTTGATCGGCGGCCGCAATTCGCCCCGCTTCACTTGCCTCGTCTCGACTGGCAAATGTGGTTCGCGGCACTTCGGGGAAATTGTCGCGGCGAAGAATGGTTCCTTCAATTCGAAAGGCGGCTCTTGGAAGGGTCCCCGACGGTTCTGGGTCTGCTCCGGGAAAATCCCTTTCCCACTCGGCCACCGCGCCTGATCCGAGCCCGCCTGGACGAGTATCGGTTCACGTCCTGGGGCTCGAGAGTCTGGTGGAAGAGAACTGAGCTGGGGCTTTTTTGCCCACTTCTCTCGTTGGAGGCCTGGCGGTGACAAATCTTGCTTGTTGTTTTGGCTCGATCGGCACGGATGGGTCTTGCGAAAGGTGGGATAGTATCGCGAAAGAAACGTAGGTCAGAGGCTCAATGTTTTACGGAGCCGTTAGGTTCAGAATCGGTGCTCGGCCCCAGACGGGTCCGTTCGATATCGTGGACTTATATCGCTGAGGAAACGGCCCCCATATCTGACATAGGCCTGGGCAGGCTTGAAGGGATCGACGCACATCTCGCGATCAGCGGCAATAGGGATATATACAGAATTATTCGTTTTACAATGTCATGAAATATCAAAATCATGAACTGGGATTCTGGGTATACTGGCGATACCGGGCAAGTTAGGTGCGCGATTATTCTCGCTGGAGCGAGGTTGCAAAGCGGACATCTTGCAGAGCCTGCTCTGACGGGTGCTGGTCACTTGACTTCGGATGTCGACGCCGGGTCTGCTCACACGTCGAGAAAGCTCGTCTCAGCTTTCAGCCGGCGACGCTTGAGGTCCCCCGAGTTCTTCGCCAGGAGCACGAGGACGGTGATCACGCTGAAGATCAGTCCGATGAAGAACCACAACCATGCGTTCCGGTTTGTATTCTGTGCCCACAGGGCGCAGAAGGCTCCAAAGAGGAACAGCACTCCTCCATCGGACCCGTGAGATTGAATCGGGGTTGGGATGCTCGCAACCCGGCTTTGGAGCTGCGCAACCCGACTCTCGATCTATGCTACCCTCTGGTCAAGCAAATCGTCCGCAAGCGCAGGGTTGGGCACGAAGACGAAAAGCAGCGCAATGAACAGGAAACCTACTACGAGTCTTACCATTCGGGTTCCTTTCTCATTCCACGCGGATTCTACGGGTGCGAACGGCCAATCACTTCAGCGCGAATGGCAGGTCGAAGGTGTTGGCGTCTTTGTTGAGGTCGGTCGGAGAGAGGTTGCAATGCGGACATCGACCAAAGCCCTCTCCGGCCGTTTCCGGTCGCCGGATACAACGCGAGCAGGCGCCGGAGTCGGGTCCGACTATCCTGGTCGCTCCCCATCCACGAGGCCGTTTATGGAGGCGGCTGAGTTGTGCTAGAACGCGACCCAAGGGCACTACGTTTAGTCGGTTGTCTGCCATAGAACGCCTTCGCCTCGCGGGCTTTCTTCTCCTGTAGCGTTTCAACGCAACTGGCACAAACCGACCTCAGTTCGAGGAAACAGCCTCCCCCCCTTCCAAGGGTAAGGTTCGCTGTCTCCGTTCCAGGTTTCGCTCCCGGCGTCTGTGCCGTGCCTGGGACCGCCCATCGTGAGCAGATCGACGAAGGCAAACTCATACCGCTCGCATAAAGATGCAAGCCAGTCCATCTCGAATCAGCACTTAGTCCTCGAGCATGACCGCAATCGCCTCGTCGATGGCCGCTCGCCACTGATCCTCCAGGCCCTGATCCCACTCACTACCATGGAACTCCTGGATCGTCATCAGGAGGCAATCGCCAAACGGTGGAAACATTTCCGCCGGGATTTTCAGGCGCTCGCGGTGCCGATGGCCTAGGATCTTGAGGTAGCTCCGCATCGCGGAATAGTGGTGGACGTAGTGCTGTTCCACCAACTTCAAGGCCATGGTCAGCAGCACCGCCTGAGGCCATATGTTAACATCGGCGAAATACGCGCGGACCTGCGGATAGCGGTCCAAGAGGGTGGTGTAGAACAGGTCGGCCACGACCTCGCCCCGCTGAAGAATCTCCCCGATGCTTCCTTGGATGTCCATGGCGAGCTCGTCCCTCAAGGCCGCAATTCAGACATCGATTCCTACGGCTCATGGGCACGCAATCACCCGAGCTCGTCGGCCAGCGTCAAGACCCCTCAGATCGTCAGCAGTCCCGCTCGGTTCGACGTCGTCGCCGATCCGCGCGATCAGCACCCTCGACGAGTCGCTCGAATGTCTCCCTCGTCGGACCGGGAGGCGCAAAGAACAAACCCCGACCGTGGGATCGCTCGTACGGCGGGGCCACTATGGTCAATTCGATTGCCCATCACGCGCGATCTCCCACAGAACATATCGAGGGAGCGAAACCGGTTCAAGGGCCGCAACGGGCTTTTTCGTCATCCTGGGTTGCGGGGGTGAGATGAGAGGAAAAATCTCCGAGGATCTGTTCGCAGCCATCGGGGCGGTCGCTTCCTTCGAGTCTTACGCAAGAGAGTTGATTCGTGACATCCCCGGTGACCATTCGATAGACTCTACAGACTTGGATTTCACATGGGAATGGGAGACTGAGCATGCAAGGAAATCGAACAGCCTGGTTCAAGGGTGGTGACGAGCCGTGCCAGATCACGCCCCCGCCTCGTGACCATCCTTACCGGCTGATCCTCCTGGGTCCACCGGGCGTCGGCAAGGGCACGCAAGCAGAGCTGCTCTGTGAAGCCTTGGGCACCTGTCACCTCTCCACGGGCGACGTGTTCCGGGCGGCCAAGTGCGAGCCCGAACCGGGCCCGGCCCTGAAATCGGCCCTGGACGCCATGCGGCGGGGCGAGCTCGTCTCGGACCTCGTGGTCATTTCCATGGTCCAGGAGCGGCGCGGATGCCTGCGCTGCCGGGGCGGATTCCTGCTCGACGGGTTCCCTCGCACGGTGGCCCAGGCTGAGGCCCTCGACGGTCTGCTGTCCGCGCAGGGTGTCAACCTCGATGCGGTCCTGAGCTACGATCTGTCGCTGGACGCGATTGTGGACCGGCTGAGCGGTCGCCGCACCTGCACCGACTGCAAGGCGATTTATCACGTCATCACACGCAAGCCTCTCGCCGAGAGCGTCTGCGACCAGTGCGGGGGGCGGCTGGTCCAGCGTGAGGACGACCAGCCGGAATCGATCCGGGTCCGCATGAGTGCCTATCAGGAAAGCACGCGGCCACTGACCGACTACTACGAGCGGCGCGGCAAGCTCCTGATGATTCCTGCGGCGGGCTCACCGGCCGAGATCCTGGAACGCTCGCTCCACGCCTTGAACGACCAGTTGGCGAGCTGAACGACCCGCACCAATGGTTCCCGATCGCGGTGGAACAGAGCCCTCGGTCTGCCGGACGAGACCCGCAGAGAAACCGACCAAACGATCGATACAATCTGCAAGAAGGGGACATCATTGATAACGGCGTACGGTTCGGGTTGATTCGAACAATCCGTGATATCCCTTTATGCCCAACCCGCCCGTTCGAGCAAATGTTGATACGTCCAGAGCGACTGAGTGGAGTCCCGCCTGCCGAGCCGGCCGGTTGTGGTCGTTGGACATTACGCGGTCATCCATAGCTGCTGAGGTCGGAGAGAACCGAGCGGGAGTTGGGTCCCGCCCACCTCGATGCCGTCTACTTGGATTATGGCAGCAGGCCAAGAAAAAATCTTCGCAGGATGGACCGAGCCGCCCTGCGAAGATTGAGGATTCCGAGTCCCATCAAGGTCGGACGGTCAGTTATTCGACCGCCGCGCTGGGTACTGGATTTCGATCGGCTCGCCGATCAGTTCCTTCCACTCGTTCTTCTGGTCGTGGGTGAGGAGGGCCTGGACTTTGGTCATATTCTGCTTTTGCGTCGCGGCCCTCTTGTTCCGAGCGTCCGTGCGCTCCTGCTCGCTGGCGTCCTTGTTGAACGCTCCCGCGACCGAACTCCGCGACGCTTCGACGATCTCACGGATCTTCGACTTCTGGTCGTTGGTCAGCTTGAGCTGCTCGTCGACACAGGAACTGGCGAAGGCCTGGACCCCACGCGCCTGCAAATTGATCTGATCATACCGCTTTGACTGTTCGGCCGAGAACGACAGAGCCTTCTTCACCTCGTCGCTGACCGTCTCGTTCAACGTTGCCATTTTTGTCCACCGCACGTCCGGCGAGGCGTCGCGCAGGGCCGCATATTCGTCTTGGTGCGTCTGTCTGATCTCGCGCAGGGTCTCCTGAATCTTCCTGACCTGCGCGTCTGTGAGCTTCAGATCCTTCTGGACGTTCGGGGCCATGAGGAACCCGGCCGCACCGCCACCGAAGCCGCCGCTGCCACGATTCTGGGCCAAGGCTGGAGAGGCGAGGAGCGCCAGGGCACCAAGTGTCAGGATCAACTTACCAAAGAAACGCATCATCTATCTGACTCCTTGCTAGACAATAGGGAGCACGCACGTCCGTCGTCGGCACGGCCAACGATGGAAAGGACGCGCGATCAGTGACAAACACTGGGATGAGGCCGCAGGATTTCAGGCCGCGCGGTCCCGTCGCATTCCGGATATCGAGGGCGTTGGAGATCGTGGTGTACCGACCGCCCTCGTGCACGATGTCGCCCTCGTCACGGCCTCGACCGCCGATTCCCGGGGCATGACTGTCGATAGTAACGCCTAGGAAACATTAATGCAAATCAAAATCTAAAAATTATTTGATTTCCGGGCCTGCGACAGCTCGCGGAGCCTCAACGGCATCAACTCTCACGCAAGCCACGGACGAGATCAGATTCCATTCGAGCTCGAACCGAACGCACCCCTTCCGAAGCAAAGCATCAACGACGAGTCTTCCTCCGCCTTGCTGTCTCGACACGGCCAATCAACTCGGAAGCCGAGACCCCGAGAGCTTCGCAGATCAAGAACAACGTCTCGACTGTCGGCGATTTCAGATTCCGCTCGAGCTGGCTGATGTATGGGCGCGATAGCCTTGCTCTGAACGAGAGCTCCTCTTGGGTCAGCCCAGCCTGTTCACGCGCTTGACGCAACTCTTCGCCCATCATGGGCGGACGATAGAGCGCACGCCATGTCCTGTCGGTAAACTATTGTTTACAGTCAGGGCTCCGCCTAAGATTCAGATAAGACGAACGACGAAGTCATACTGAACGTTGCCGCAACGCGATCCTGGCCAGCCAGCGCCTCCCGCGGCTCTTCAAATTGCGATCGCTTCGAGCACTCGTTCTCCTTGAAGAAGAGGAGCGATGTCGTCATCCCCACGCGATCAATATCCGGCGTCTGTGGGGCGAGCTTACTTGGGTTGGGGCTTCTTAGCTTGGCGGCTCCGCTTACGGCTTCTCAGTCCAGTCAGGCCACTAGTCGAATCACCAGGTACGACATCGCCACACCAGACGACTTGCTCTTTTCCCGGCTCGTTGCCCCGGTCATGTCTGGCGAGATCAGTCAATGGTCCAAACAACTGCTGGGCGGAATGCCAGCTCAGTTTGGAGACTGGATAAGTCAGTTTATCGACGCGACGCACCTGGCGAACATCGTCACTGAGACGTTCCCGGTCGAAGGCCAGCCTGCTCTGAAGTTGGTTGACAAGCTTGTCGACGAATGTGCGCGGACGCTGGAGGTGGATAAACCAGCAGTTTACGTGCGGAACATACCGCAAACTCGGATCTACACGGTGAAAGCTGGTGGCCGAAGTCACATCGTACTCACAAGTGGGCCGCTCAACCTGTTCGAAGGAAGACCGGCAGAATTGAAGTTCGTGGTCGGCCGCGAGCTTGGACATATCAAGTGCGGGCATTCGGAGCTAAAGCGCAAGTCATACGCCGTCCTCTTCACTATTCAGGCGATGGACATATCGCTCGTTCCCGACAAGTGTCAGAATATTCTCCCTCAACTCGCGTTGGGCCGCTTGCTGAGCTGGTGTCGCGAGTCGGAGTTCACTGCAGACCGCGCGGGACTCCTTTGCTGCGGCGAGCCCAGGCCGGCTTATGAGGCCATCATGCGTCTGCAGCACGGCCTCCGAGCGGATAGCATCTGGATCGACCCGGATGCAAAGGGTTTCGATCCTCAGGCCGTGATCCGCCAGTTTCGAGAATGGCAGTATGAACCTTTCGTCAAGTTCATCCTGGATGTCAAGCGGCAGCCCTTGGAACATCCCTATTACCAAGAGCGGCTGGCGATGTTGAAGGCATGGGTAGATACAGGAGCTTACCGGAAGATCCTTGAACGCAGCGCCCCTTCGTCTGACGGCCAGCTTATCGTGGTCGTCAAGATCCAGGCCTTCGAGTTGGCTGACGAAGGACAGACCGTTGATCCATACGTGATCGTCATGGATGGTGACCGCCAGGTTCTCCGAACTCGCTACGCTTCTGCTGTTAGAGAGGCAAAGTGGAGTGGATTCAAGCCAACGGATGCGGGGGTCGAACAGCCTCGAGCATTTCAGAATGGGCAGCCGCTTTTCTTCGAGATATGGGATCGCAATTACGTGACGGATAGCTTCATCGGCGGTTTTGTGATCTACCCGGTGTGCGTAGCCAGGGTAATCGATAAGAAATCAGCGTTCCTGATCAACTTCGCTGAGACAATCAAAAAATTCCCCTCGAAGAGCCTGATCACTGGATCAAGCTTTCCGAGGGGTGTACTCCGTGTTTGCCACAACCGCGGAGTACTCGACCATGTATCACGATTTGCCTCGGACCGCCAGGTTCTGGTCGTTCCTTCTGGCCGTTGATCAAGATCTTGCAGAGGAAACCCGCAAGAAAGCGTGCCTTTGTGGCGGACGCCTGCACTCCGCCAACTACCTCCGCAAGCCGCGCGGCACTCCCGTCCAGCTACCCGAGCGAGAGTGCCTCAGACTGAGCTTCTGCTGCGACCGCGACGGCTGCAGGAAGAGGGTGACACCGCCGTCGGTGCGCTTCCTCGGGCCAAAGGTCTACCTGGGCGCCATCGTCATCCTGATCAGCGCCATGCGGCAAGGACCGTCGCCACGCCGGGTCCGTGAGCTTTCCACACGCTTCGGCGCCGACCGCCGGACCATCGCCCGCTGGCAGGTCTTCTGGCGCGAACACTTTCCCCAGACGCCATTCTGGAAGATCGCACGCGCCCGGCTTGGTGCCAGTCGTCAAGATCGTCAGCCTGCCGTACTCGCTCGTGGATGCCTTCCTCTCCCGCCATCGCATTTGCAGGGGCTGGACACTCCTGCTGCGGTTTCTCTCACCGATCACGATCCCCGGAGACCTGCGAATCGAGGTCTCGCGATGATCGCTTTCCACCCGCAGAAGATGCTCGTCGCCGACTTTGATCGGCCGGTTTATAGAGGTTGTCACAGTCCCTTCACCCGACTTGTGAGGAGATGTGATGACTCAAACACGCCCCGGTTCGACCGGCGCCTTGTGGGCGCGGTTTCGGTTCTCCGTGGTAGGCTCGCTCTTGAGCTCTCCCCCTGCGCGGAGCGCTCGAGCAGCAATCCGCTCTCTTGCCGAGAAGACCTGGTCGCATCCCGTGACCGGACGCGATGTCCGCGTCGCGGCCGGTACCATCGCGCGCTGGTATTACACGGCGCTGCGCCAGCGCGACGACCCGGTTGGCGCCTTCGCCGCGCCGTGCGCAAAGACTGCGGCAAGATCTCGCTGGCGCCAGCCCTTGCCGAGCGACTGCATCTCCAGTACCGCAATCACCCGGACTGGAGCTATCAACTGCACTACGACAACCTCGCCGCCTCTGTGAAGGCCGATCCGACACTGGGGCAGCTACCGCTCCTATTCCACGGTCAAGCGCTACATGCAGGCTCACGGCCTGGTGCACAAGCCCGGCCTTTTTCAGCAGGACGCCCTGGCGAAGCCCGTGCGGCAACGAAGGCGGCAAACGCGCGAGGTCCGCAGCTACGAAGCCACAACGTCGGGGCCCTGTGGCATCTCGATTTCCACCATGGATCGAAGAAGGTGCTTACTGCCGGCGGCCAGTGGCAACGCCCGATCGCGCTGGGCATCCTCGACGACCACTCGCGACTGTGCTGCCACGTCCAGTGGTACCTCTCGGAGACCGCTGAGGACCTGGTCCACGGACTCTCCCAGGCGATCCAGAAACGTGGCCTGCCACGTGCCCTCTTGACCGATAACGGCTCGGCGATGGTGGCCGAGGAAGTCACAGAGGGTCTTTGCGCCTGGGCATCGTCCAGGAGCGCACGCTGCCGTACAGCCCCTATCAAAACGGTAAACAAGAGGCGTTCTGGGGGACGCTCGAGGGGCGGCTCTTGAAGATGCTCGACGGGTTGTCCGAGTTGACGCTCGAGTTCTCGAACAAAGCAACCCAGGCGTGGGCGGAGATCGAATACAACCACGCCGTGCACCGCGAGACCGGCTGCGCGCCGGTCGAACGCGCTTCGGCCGGGCACCCGATGTGCTCCGCGATAGCCCCTCCAGCGAGTCGCTGCGCGACACCTTTCGCCTGGAAACCGAGCGGAGTCAGCGTCCAAGCGATGGCACCGTCTCGCTGGAGGGGGTGCGGTTCGAGATCCCAGCTCGGTATCGCCACTTCCGCGAAGTGACCGTCCGGTACGCCCGCTGGGATCTCGGCCGGGTCGATCTCGTCGACGGGCGCAGTGGAATTGTGCTGGCTCCCATTTACCCAGTCGATAAAACCGCCAACGCCGAGGGCCGCCGTGCCGTGATCGAGTCCGATGGCACCGACGCGCCCTCTGACACAAGCCGCGGCCCCGGTGCACGGGCGAGCTGCCGCCCCTCTTAAAACGCATCCTCCAAGAGTATTCGGCCACCGGCATGCCGCCGGCCTATTTGCCCAAGAGATCCCAAGAAGACACCGGAGAACCCTCATGAACAGCAAGAAACTGCTGGCACTCTACGGACTGAAATGGAACCCGTTTTCACCCGAGCTTCCCGCGGAAGCACTGCTGGCGACGCTCAGGATCGAGCATTTCGCCTGGCGCGTCGAACAGTTGGTCCAGGAAGGGGGCTTTGCGCTGGTGACCGGCGAGTCGGGCACCGGCAAATCGGTGGCGCTGCGGATTGTTGCCGGGCGGCTGTCTGCGTTGCGGGACGTCACGGTCGGTGTGATCGAAAGGCCACAGTCGAAGAGCCCCGACTTCTACCGCGAGCTGGGGGACATTTTCGCGGTGAAGCTGGCGCCGCACAACCGCTGGTGCGGATTCGAAGCGCTCCGCGAGCGCTGGAAAGCCCATGTGGCCTCGTCGCGGATCCGCCCGGTGCTCTTGATCGACGAAGGCAGGAGATGAGCCCCGATGTCCTCTGCGAGCTGCGGATCCTCGCCAGTGCCGACTTCGACGCCACGTCGCTTTTGACCGTGATCCTCTCGGGAGACGGCCGACTCCTGGATCTCCTGCGGCAGCAAGACCTCGTCCCCTTGGGGAGTCGGATCCGCACGCGACTGGTCACCGAGCCCGCCACGCACGAGGAGCTCCTGGAGTTGCTCCAGCACGCGCTGGCCAAGGCCGGCAATCCCTCGCTGATGACCACCGAGCTCATGGAGTCGCTCGTCGATCACAGCGCCGGCAACTGCCGGTCGCTCATGATCATGGGGGCTGAGCTCTTGGCCCATGGCATGGCGCACGAAGTTGCGCAGCTCGACGAGAAATGTTATCTCGATGTCTATCAGCCGAGGAGCGCACGCCCCGCCCTGAAGAAGAAAGGGAAGGTGTGACGATGGCGATGAGTGGGGAACAAGTGCTTCCGGTGGTGCGTGTGGCCGAGCTTCCCAGCGATGAGATTGCAGAGCGTTGGCTGGTGGAACAGCTCTGGTGCGCCCACTCGGTGGGCGTGATCGGCGGCGCACCCAAGAGCGCCAAGACGTGGCTGGGGCTGGATATGTCGCTTTCCGTAGCCACGGGCACGCCCTGTCTGGGCAAATACACCGTGCCGGAACCGGGACCGGTTCTGATCTACCTGGCTGAGGACGCGCTGCCGGCTGTGCGCGAGCGGATCGAAGGAATGGCCCGGTATCGTGGTCTGGATCTCGACCAGGTGGAGATCCACGTGATCACCGCGCCTGTGCTCCGGCTCGATCAAGATCGGGACCGCACGCGGCTCTGGGAGACAGTCAGGCGACTTCGGCCTCGATTGCTGGTGCTCGATCCCTTGGTGAGACTTCATGGCATCGACGAGAATCATGCGGGCGATGTCGCCGAATTGTTAGGGTATTTCCGCTCGTTGCAAAGGCAGCTTGGCCTCTCGGTTCTACTGGTCCATCACACGCGGAAGAATGCTGTGGAGGGTGTTGCCGCTGGTTTAGCTGGTTTTCGACAGTAACAATTCGGATCTTCTTCTGATGTAAGCACTTACAAATCTACAAAGGTGGCGTGGCACTAGGATCTGGCTCCTGACTGTTGAGAGGCGGCGCGATTCGTTGCACGGTGGGAGGTATGGCCACGCCCGCTGCTTGGACGACCAAGCCGCAGGTGCCCTGGACCTCACTACGGAGCAGGAAGCGCTTGCCATCCTGGCCGACCTCCGCAGTCTGCAAGCGGTCCAAGTCAGCGATCACGTCGGCCCACTCCAACTCGTCACCCCGCCGGGCCAACCGCGCTTCAAGCTCCTGCCGCAGCACCATCGCAAGGAACGAGCAGAACACGTGGCCGTGGATCGTCTCATCACACTTGTGGTAGATCGGTCGGGTCTGGAGCAGTGACTTGCACGAGCGGATGTACGCCTCCACCATCCAAAGCCTCTCGTACTGCAACGCCACGTCGGGTGCGTCCAAGTCCATGTTGGTGCGGAGGACCCACTTGCCGTCGTAGCGAGCCTCCTCCGCGATCTTGGCCTCGTCGATCTGGAAGTGATCCGGACCGGTCGAGCAGAGATAGCGACGATAGCCCTTGTTGCCGACCAGTGACTTCTCCCCGACTTGGAGCTTCTCGCGGAGCGACGCCACGATGGCCTCTCGATCCGCGGCATCCTTGCGGGCCTCGTCCTGGTTGCGACAGACGATGTAGCGACGGTCCTCCACCCAGACCTCCTTGACGTCCAGCGGTGAGGGAGCATCGCTCTCTTGGCGCTTGGGACGGACGACGCGATAGCGGCCGGCCCGGGCCAAGACCTCCTCGTTGACCTCCTTCTGCGCCCGCATCCGCGCCCCCAGGATGTACAGCCACTTCCGATCTGGCTTCTCCAACTCCTCGATCGTCTCCTTGCTGATCATGCCTCGATCGGCCACGATGCAGACCTTGCCGACGGCGAACCGCTTGCGCAAGCGATCAACAACCGGGATCAGCGTGGTCACGTCAGCGGTGTTGCCGGGCCAGAGTTCGCAGCAGATCGGCCGTCCCTGACCGTCGAGCACCACCCCCACGATCATCTGCTTCAGGTCAGGCCGATGATCCTTGCTATGGCCGCGCTGACCGATGGTTTCTCCTCCCTGTCCCTCGAAGTAGATACTGGTGGTGTCGAAGAAGACCAGTTGGAGTTCGGTGAACAGATCGCGCCGGTGGGCGAACAGCCGCTCCTCGATCAGGTCCTTGGTACATCGCGGGGCAAATGGCGTCTTGTCTGCCTGTTCCGGGCGGGCCAACTCCTCACCGAGCCAGGCCATGGCACGGTAGAGGTGGTGAAGTTGCAGAGTCTCACACCCTTCGATCTGATAATCCTTCTTCCACTTGTCCGCGGCGCGGTCACTGCCAGGGTCGAAGAGACGATGCAGGACGGTGAGGAAGATCGCCCGCTCGACAGGAAACTCATAGTGGCGGCCCTTGAGGAGCTGACCGATCACATGCTGAGAGCCGGTTTGCTCCCAGAGCCGTTGGAAGACCAGTCCCGGTCCAATGCGGCGACTGGTGTAGGCCGGGAGCTTTCCCTGAGCATGATCTGTCAGGATCAGGACCGACTCGGCCAAGCGGGCACCGGAGATGAGCAGAGCCTCGAGCTGTCCACTTTGCTGGAGTTCATCAAGCCGTCCCAGGGTGGCGATGACCCGTTGCCGGGAGCGACCACCCTCCCAGCGGTTCTCCACGACCTGGAGATAGGTCCTCGGCCCAGAGGTCTTGGTGCGGAAGAACATGGCGTCCTCCTGTTCAGGACACCATGAGAATACCAGAAAAACTCCAAGAATCAAGCGGGAAAATGGGAATTACGTGGCACCAGAATTCTACTCCCAAGACGAAACTCGGCCCATCGCGAAACGACTTACGTCAAAAACGGGCGAACTACTGTCGAAAACCAGTCTGACCGCGGGCCTAAATGCTCCAGGTCGCCGCGGGCTTGTTCCGGGCTCATGTACGCCGGCGTTCCCAGTGTACTACCCGGCAGCGTCTCGGATGACCCGCTGGCCGAGCTGGGCACCAGCGGCCGCTCGTCCGGGCGCCGGCGTCGGCCCGACCTTGCGCCTTGGCCAATCCCCAGTCGACGATCAGTGTTTCGCCGTGCTTGCCGACGATGATGTTCCCCGGCTTAATGTCGCGGTGGAGGACGCCACGCGAATGGGCGTAGTCAATGGCGTTAGACACATCGAGGAAGCGACGCAGAAGCTTGCGCAGCTCGAGGGAATGACGGCCGTGGTCGCTTTTCAAAGTCTGTTCGTCGTGGAAGCGGTCGATCGCCTCCTTGAGGGAATCTCCTCGGATGAACCGCATTGCGTAATAGGGCCGGCCACAGGCGTAGGTACCTAGGCCGTAGACCGGCACGATTCCGGGATGCTCCAGGCCGCCCGTGACCTCGGCTTCGAGCAGGAATCGCTGTCGGCTGACGGGGTCGTCGGCGTGGGAGTCGAGGATCTGCTTGAGGGCCACCTCGCGGTGCAGTTCGTTGTCGAGGGCGACGAAGACGGCGCCAAGGCCGCCCTTGGCATGAGGTCGCAGCACGCGAAACCGCTGACCGTTGGATGTGGCCGACCCGATCGAGTCGTTGGTTGTGCGGTCTGGGTCGACAACGAGCTGGCTCGAAGCCAGGCCGGAGCCGGCGTAGGCCAGAGTTGCATCGATTTCAACGTCCCCGATGGTTGCCAGGCTCTGGCGGGTCGACCGATCGGTGGGGATGGCGGCCAGGCTCTTCTCGGTGCTACCATGTTTCTTCTCGTGCAGCGCGACCATCGCCTCGATTACACCGCGCTGGTCGGCGTCCAGGTCACAGCGGTCGACAAAGTAATCAGCGATCGTGCGGCTCTTGTCGCGACTCCAAGCCCGGAACGCCGCGATCAGCTGGTCTTGATCGATCAGGCCGTTCTGAATGTCAAGCAATCCAAAGAGAAGATTGTGGTCCGCGTTGACGGTGGCCATGCGTCGGATCTCCTGTGTGTCGGGCCTGAGCCGTGGAAGCTCGGTCCCCAACGTTGGGAGCCTCTGACCGGGCCGCCAGCCGCATCGGTTGGATTATCGCAGGACTGATTTCCCCACGCTGCGCCGTCCCGGCCGATCGGGTGTCCCGCGTGTCCGAATGGCACACGCTCCGGCGAGCGTGTTTTCCCTTCGTAACACTCTCGCCGGTCTTCGCTGGACCCTGACTCTGCTCGCAGACGGGTGCTTCGTTTCTAGCAGAAAACACACTTGGGGAAAGGAGCCGAGACGTCCCGAGAAGGGGCGGCACAGGGAGCATGTGGGGGAGGTGGATCTGATTAACGTTAATCAGCCTGGGACATCGTTGGCCTGGCGTTTTCTTAATCGGATGGCTGGTAACTATGCCTCCGGGCCTGATGGGCTAGGAGCGGCAGATCATGACTCTGGGTTCTGATAGACTCAGATCGGGTCAGCAGCTGGAACTGCACCAGCAGCTCATGAAGCAGGCCTAGTACATCAGCGATCCGCTGTCGCAGCAAGAGAGGCAGCAAATGCAGGCACAGGTCAGCGGCCTCGGCGCCACAGGGCTGCTCCTGTTGTAAACTGCCTGCGAGGCTGGCGCAACCTTCATCCTGTATGAAGAGGGTATCACCCATCGCGCTTGGGGCCGCCTGAGAGTTTCACCCCATATCAAGTCTTGAGCCGACGCACGTTCCGGGCAGGCTCTCCTCCCGAGTGCGGTATCGGTGGAACGAGGCGCCTGGCGGTGATGAGGCCGACGTAGTTCGTGCCGGGGCCCTTGCCGGAGCCGTCGAGGAAGAGGCCCGAGACGGATTTCAGGCCGGAGGGGGAAGTGCCCTTGATCGTCAGGCGGAAGATGCCGCGGAGCAGGAGGCGATGGATTGGCAGCAGGGTGACGGTCTGGGTGGCGGCGGCGTACTGAACCGAGCGGATCCGGACGTCGTGATCGTCCTTCGTCCCGAAGCGATCGTCGGGACCTGCCGAGACCAGCAGGTAGTTGGTCAGGGCCTGCGCCGAGGCCTGATCCATCGGCAGGCTGAAGGTAACGACCAGCGTCGTGGGGTGGAGGTGCACGCCGTACCTCTGCAGATTCAGGACGGTTGCCGCTTGAGAGTACGGGGATTCGAATGCACCGATGTCCGGGGCGTATCCCTGCGGTCGAGGAACGCCTCGCTGGTCGGTCGTGACGTCAAGAACCGAGATTCCGGCATCGATGGCCGGGCTGCCGGAAAGCAGAGCGATGGTCAGCGTCGGGCCGCCGTTGTCGGCAAGCGGCCCGAGCAGCGGGTCGATCGGGGCCGAGGCGGTACCGATCAGGTTGCCATTGGTGCCGTCCCTGATGCCCGTCAGTCCCGTTCCCTCGGAGATAAGGTTGTGAGAGCTGATCGCGGCCACGCTCCCCTGAATCTCCGATCTCGACGTGCTGGTGGTGTTGGCAGCGACCAGCGTGCCCGTCAAGTTGACCGTCCCGCCGCCATATAGCCCGCCGCCGAGGCCGGCGACCACGTATCCCCCCTTGATACCGGTCACGAAGCTGTTGCTGACCGAATTGCCGACGATGGTGGCATCGGTGATCTGCAACTTGCCGGAGTTGTCGATCCCGCCGCCCCTGGCCGTGGAACCGTCCGGCATGACAAACCCCTGGGCCCCGCCGGCGGAATTGCCGGTGATCGTCGTGTTCGTGATCGAAAGTGCGCCGGCGTTCTCGATGCCGCCTCCAAATCCGCCGCCACCGAATCCACCGCCGGCCGAGTTGCCGCTGATCGTCGAGTCGACGACGGACATCGAGCCGGTTGAGTCGTTCGAGATCCCGGCGCCGCTGCTGCCGCCGACCGGGCTGCCACCGACCGAGTTGCCACTGATCGTGGCGTCGGCCACCGAGAGGACCCCACTGTTGAAGACCCCGGCGCCGCTGCCTCCGCCCAAGTACGAATCGTCGATCGAATTGCCGCTGATTGTGCAGCCGGCTAGTGCCAGCGTGCCGGAGTTCAGGACGCCTCCACCAAAGCTGAAGGAGATGTGGCCGCCGCTGGCCGTGTTGCCGCTGATTGTCGAATCGCTGACGCTCATCGCGCCGGCGTTAAAGATCCCGCCGCCCGCGTTCAGCGTGGTGGCCGAATTGCCGCCGATAGTGGTTCGGATCAGTGTCAACGTCCCGGCGTTGTAGATCCCGCCGCCGCTGCCCCCGATGATTGCAGTCTCCCCGACCGTGCCGTTGCCGTTGGAGAGTCCGCTGGCGACATTGCTGCTGATCGTCGAGTCGCTGATGGTCAACGTGCCCTGGTTGTCAATCCCGCCGCCGCCGCCGGCGATGAGGGCCCCGCCGCTGTAGACCGTGCTGGCCGAGTTGCCCTCGATCGTGGACGTCGTGATGGTCATCGAGCCCTGGTTGTCGATCCCGCCGCCGCCATTCGCGGAATTGCCGCTGATCGTGCAGCCACTGATCGTCAGCTTGCCTGCCATGTCATTGAAGAGGCCGCCGCCCGGCGTGCCGATCGAATTGCCGCTGATCGTGGAGTCGCTCACGGAGAGATTGCCGGCGGATGAAACGCCGCCGGTGATGGTCAGCCCGGAGAGGACGACCTCGACGCCAGCTGGAACCATGAAGACCCGGAATGCGGGCGTGCCCGCGGCCGAGCTGCGGGCCACGGTCAGCGCCGAGGCAGCAGGACCAACCACGTCCAGGCTCGTCGAAAGCTCCGGCAGCTCGGAGGAGAGCACGATCGCGCCCGTGACTCCGAACTCGATGGTGCTGCCGGGGTTCCGGTCGGCCTGGGTGATAACGTAGCGGAGATCGCCGGACGGGCCCGTTCCCGAGCCCGAGTCGCTGAGTGAATTGACCGCGAAGATGGTCCCGGCCGCCGTCACGTCGAAGGTGTCGGTGATCATCGGGTTCAGGCCGACGCCGGAGACCTTCAGGGTGTAGCCCGTGCCGGGCTTGTCAAGGGTGAGTCCGGAGAAGGTCGCGATGCCCTGATTGGCCGTCGCGGTCAGCATGCCGCCGAGCGTGCTGCCACCGGGGTTGTCCAGCAGGCTCGCAGAAACGTCCCCATCAAAACCAGGATTCAGGTTCCCGAACTGGTCCTCGGCTGCGACCACCAGCCGGAACTGGGATCCGACGCGGATGTCCTGGTAAGAAGACTGAGGGGATGTCAGGCCCAGCTGGGTGGCAGGACCCGGGACGACGTCGAAGGGATCGGTGTACCATGGCGAGATCGTGGGATCACCAGGATTTCCCGAGGCCACGAGTGTGTATCCAGCGGCGGCCTTGTCGAGGATGAGTCCAGAGAAGGTCCAGGCGCCCTGATTGGCCGTCGCGGTCAGCATGCCGCCGAGGGTGCTGCCGCCAGGGTTTCTGGCCAGCGCCACGCTCAACGGTCCATTGTACGAGCTGTCGATCATGCCTGAGGGGTCCTTGGCCTCGACGGTGAGATCGAAGCTGTCCCCTGCGGTGAGCTGACCGGTCGGCTGCTGGGTCACCACAAGCTGGATGGCGGGTGGTGCGGCCGGCTGGAGTTCGAAGGCCCCGATGTCGACGAGGTTGGAGACGCGGCGCGGAAACCCGGGGCCGCGCTGATCGGTGGCAAGTGGCACGTGCGTCTGGGGGTCCACGGCGTAGACAACGCTCCCAGCGCCGGTCGCGGGGCTGCCGGGCAGAGGGGCGACGGTCTGCGTTGGCCCGCCGTTGTCGGCAAGTGGGCCGAGGCCCGGGTCAGCGACGCCGACAAGGTTGCCGTTCCTGCCGTCAGTCAGACCTCCTGAGCCCCCGGTACCGACCAGGTTGTTCGCACTGGTCGGAGACATCTCACCGACACCGAGCGAGATATCGTCGGCCGTGGCTCCCTGCCCACCGATCGCGGTGTTGAGCGCAACGATCGTATTGAAGAGCGCGGCCGTTCCCTGATCAGTGATACTCAGCCCGCCACCCTCGCCCTTGGTGGCGACGCTGTTGTAGGCGATGGTGCTGCAAATGACAGTGAGCGACCCGCCGTCGGCGATCCCGCCACCGTCACCCTGACACGAGTTGCCGCTGATGGTGGAGTTGACGACCGTGAGCGTTTGGCCGTTGTTGATCCCACCGCCTCCGAATCGACCGGAATTGCCGCTGATGGTGGAGTCGACGATCGTGAGCGTGCCGTCGTTCTGAATACCCCCGCTGACGCTGCTGGCGGAGTTCCCGGCGATGGTCGACGCGGAGATCGAGATCATTCCAATGTTGTAGATTCCGCCGCCATAGGGGGCCGAATTCCCGCTGATGGTGGAGGCGTCGATCTGCATTGCCGCCGGAGTTGTCGATCCCACCGCCATCGTTCTGGTCGGTCACGGTGTTATTGGCGATGGTGCAGCCGGTGATGTCCATCGTGCCCGCATTCTCAATCCCACCTCCCAGGTTGTCGAGCGACGTGTTGCCGGTGATGGTGGAATCCATCATCGACAGTGTGCCGGAATTGTTGATTCCGCCGCCATTTCGCGCCGAGCAGCCGGAGATCGCGCAGCCGGCCATCGTCAACATGCCCACGTTGTCGATCCCGCCGCCGGCTCCGTCACCGGCGACGGCGCCGTCCGCGAGGGTCAGTCCGGAAATGGCGACCTCGGCACCGGCCGCCACGGTGAAGATGCCGAACGAGGGTGTATCCGGGCCGGCGCCACGCGCAACGGTCAAGACCTGCGCCCCGGGCCGTCGAGGTTGACGTCGGTGGAGAGGTCCGGCAACGCGCTCGATAGCGTGATCGTGCCGGTAACCCCCGGCGCGAAGGAGATCGTGTCCCCGGCTGTGTCGAGATTGGCCTGTTCGATGGCGGCACGAAGCGTTCCAGGGCCGCTGTCGGCTGCGCTCGACACGAGTAACGTTGAGAGCAGCGCCCGGGTCTCCAGCGCCTCAAGGCTCCACGGCTCTGATCGGCGCCCTCCAGGCCCAACATTCAGCCTGTTCATTCGACCCACCCCATACAGATGGTGCGAGGCGAGGAGACGCCTGCCGAATTCGGAGATCGAATGAAGCATGGCTGATCGCCTTGGAAAAAGTCTCCTGTTCTTATTCAACAACCCTTGATTATCTATTTTGACAGGTCGATGGGCCGGTTGTCAGAGGCAGGTGCCCGGATCGCCCGTATGTTCCGGAGATGGTCGTTGCTGGTTCGATTACGTTCTCAGTGAGTTCCGAGGGCCATCGAAGGCAGGAAAACGACCGGGGAGACCTACCTTCGGTTGTCGTCAGGGCTTTTCGTCTCCTAGACTAAGCGTTGCACCTGATCCGGCCATGCGGTTTGTTTCTCGCAGCGCGCAGGAGTTCCGCGTTGTTCCCTTGCGATTCGGCCCGGCTGAGTAGCTTGGTCGTTCGGAGGTGGAGAGGACACCGGATGGCGAAGAGAGCGCGATTAAGGGCTACGCCATAACGGGCCCTCACTAAATCTCGACGCGGGTTGGGCATTTTAGAGAAGCTTCCATTCGCATAATAACTCAACCCCATCCCGACAAATCTCTAACGGTGTCCTGTCACCCCGACTTGAAAGAATAACAGCCCGTCCTATTGGCTTGCGGTGGGCTGTTTCTCGTTTAGCACCTGTCCGCAGCGCGCGTCGGTCACATCGCCCGTCGTGTGTCGGACCGACGTAAGGCACGTTCGCTCATCTCGGAAGGTCGGAGAGTTTGTCAGCATGAGCCGCTGACACGGAATCTCCGAATTCTGAATAACGAGATGGCCTTGCGATAGCAAACGGAAAATTATGGAACGTTACACATAAAAGAACAACTATGGAAAGTGTTCCATAATTTCTCCATTGCCATTCACGGCCCTCTACCGGATCTCGGACTGGCTGGGAGGCGTCCCGCGTGCGGCGACACGGACGTCGCGATTCGCGCGGCTGGCGGCCTGATCGGACGTCCCCAACAGTATCCATTGCTACTCACACCCCCGACTCACGGAAATCCGGCGGACGGTCAGTTGTGGCCCGGGACATCCACCGTGTACAACACCGCATCGCCGCGGAACGGGGCGCGGAACGACTGGGAGGACGATCCGGCGGGGACTGGGCTGTGCGTGATCGTCTTCCCGTTCGCCGGGTCGAACCATTCGACGGCAAGGCTCCGGGAGTTCGGCATGGCGGAGAGGTCCAGCGTGAACAAGCCCCGGTCGGGGGCGTAGACGAGGTACGCCGCCCCGACGGCGGGGGTCTGGGCGAGACAGAAGCCCGTCGACGAGAGTTCGCCCCTTGGAGTGACCTCGGCCAGGTTGAGCTTGCGCGAGTAACGCACAAGGTAGCCCATATTGTCCCGGAAGTTGTCGTAGCGTGGGTCGGGCGCGGTGCCGATGCCGTTAACGGGATCTAGGCACAGGTTCCACTTCCATTTGGGCCGATTCACCAGGTAGGGGTCCATGAACAAGACCTGGCTGCCGTTCGCGAAATTCTCCCAGATGTAATTCCGGTTCTTCTGAGGTGTGTCGTCCCACATCCGGTAATAGCTGTGGTCGCTATCGTTGATGTTGACCTTGGCCGAGGGCTACCCGTTCCGGTCGACATGGTGGGAGATACGCGCGCCCACGGGGCAACCCAATCCGCGTCGGAGTCATAAAGGACCGAATCGTTGGGCCGCTCCCCCTATTGTCCTTCCGAGACCTGACTGGATAGCGCTATGGCCCCCTGCGGAATGGCCACTGTTCGTTCCTTGACACACCGTCTCCAAACCGGTAGCGTGCCGGTCGGTCAACTGCTCGCAATCATCCGTTCCGGGTCGAGGCATGAAACTGATGGTTGAATTGCCATAAATGCTTTTGATTCGCGGCTTCCGGTGCGGCCAAGGGCTGAATCGGCTCACGATTCTTGTTTGCCGCTCGGCCAGTCCTCCAGAGAGAAGGAGCATCAAGTTGACCAGGACCCTCATCCCGGCATGCGTCGTGATTCCCATGCTGTTCCTGATGCCTGCCGCCGCCACGCCCTCGAACGTGGCCATCGAGGGATGGCTCAGGGTATGGCACCCCTTGACCCTGACCTTCAATGGTCCCAGCGCACGCGAGACCGACAACAAGCTCAATCCGTTCCTTGACTATCGGCTGCAGGTCAGGTTCACTAGCCCGGATGGCCGTGAATTTGACGTGCCGGGGTTCTTCGATGGCGACGGCAAGGGGGGCGGCAGCGGCGGCGTGCTGGCGGGTTCGGTTCTCACCGGACCGCCCTGGAAACTGGCTCTATAGGGCGTCGTTCCGGATCGGGCCGCGCGTCGCTATCGACCTGGCTCCCGAGGCTGGTATGCCCGTCTCGTTCGACGGTGCTTCCGGAATGCTCGCCATCGCCGCCCGCGATCCGGCAGCGCCTGGGTTTCTGAAGTGGGGCCGCTTGAAGTATGCGGGCGGGTATTACCTGAAGTTTCAGGACGGCCCATACTGGATCAAGGGAGGCACCAACGAGCCCGAGAACCTGCTGGCATACAAGGGGTTCGACGATACTCTGCCGAGTCACTCTTTCGACGCCCACGCCGCCGACTGGCGGCCAGGAGATCCCGACTGGGGAGCCGGCAAGGGCAAGGCCCTGATCGGCCTGCTCAATTACCTCTCTGCGCACCATGTGAACAGTATCTACTTCATGACGATGAACATCGGCGGCGACGGCCAAGACGTCTGGCCCTGGGTCGGATCGCCGGAGCGCAAGGGCTCTCCTTCCAACGATCACCTGCATTACGACATCAGCAAGCTGGGCCAGTGGGAGCAGGTCTTCGCGCACGCCCAGCGCAAAGGAATTCACTTGCACTTCGTCTTGAACGAAAGCGAAGAGGCCAACAAGCGCGAACTTGACAACGGGGAGCTCGGCGTCGAGCGGAAGCTCTACTACCGCGAGCTGATCGCCCGGTTCGGCCACCACCTGGCCCTGCAATGGAACTTGTGCGAGGAGTACAATCTCGGGCTGGACCTGGGGCCCGACCGCGTGCGCACATTCGCCCACTACGTCCGCGCGGTCGATCCTTACGACCACCCCATCACGGTTCACCCCGCAGACGATCCCCTCGAGGCGCTGGCGTTCATGTTCGGGGACCCGACCTTTGACGTTACCTCTGTCCAGCTCAATCAGCGCAGGATCGACCTCGTCACCGAGGCCGTGCGCGAGGCAACGGCCAAAGCGGGCCGGCCTCTGCCGGCCTGTATGGACGAATTCACTATCGATAAGGGGACGAACAAGTCGTACATACCGGTGGACGATCCGGAGCTTTACCGCAAGCAGAAGCTTTGGCCGACCTACCTCTCGGGGGGCTCGATCGAGTTCATCCTCGAAGGCTTGCTCGATAACGACAACCTGAAGAGGCCCCAGTGCGAGGCACTCTGGAGCAGCGTGTGGCACGCGCGCGAATTCCTCGAAAGACTGCCATTCTGGGAGATGCAACCCGATGACCGCCTGTCGCGGGGCGGGGCCACGATCGCGGTGGGCATAGGCGATGGACGGACCTCCGCCATGGGGCCGCAGGTGCTCGCTCAACGCGGCCGGGTATACGCGATCTATCTCCCCAAGGCGAATCCCACGGGCGAGCTCGACCTGTCGGGTACGACACGGAGTTACACACAGCAATGGTACAACCCGCGTACCGGCGTGTTCGAGGGGGAGAAATCGGGCAAGAGTGGTGGCGGATGGGTTCCGCTCGGGCTGCCGCCCCGGGATCCCGAAGACGACTGGGTCGTGCTCGTCAACCGTGCGGACTGACCCGCGACGTCCGGGCCGACCGGTTTCCGGTTCGAGTCCTGGGAGGCGAGACAGCTGGAGATGCTCTATCTTGCGCGTTAGGAGCCGGCTCCTGCCGGCGATCGGGCGGAGTGAATAGGGCCTGGTCGGCGAAAGAGCACCGTCCGACACCAGACCCTCTAGTCAGCTCCGCGGACGCGGCCCGGGGCGATCCGTGGACTCTAGCCGATGAGCTCCCGGACGGGCTCAGCGGTAGGCGGTAGGATGGAGATCGGCCGATCGGCCTTGTCGGGGATGGAGGTGTGCGGGTCGATCCCCAGGGTATGGTAGACGGTCGCCAGCACATCCTGGTAATGCACCGGCCGGCTGGTAGCCGACCCACCGAGTTTGTCTGTCGAGCCGATCACCTGGCCGACCCTCATCCCGCCGCCGAAGAGCAGGGCCATGCTCACCCGGGACCAATGGTCGCGACCCGCGTCCTTGTTGATCTTGGGCGTGCGGCCGAACTCGCCCCAGGCCACCACGGTCACGTCGCGGTCGAGGCCGCGATTATGGAGATCCTCCACCAGCGCCGAGATCCCCCGGTCGAACAGCGGCAGTTGCACGCGGAGCCGCTCGAAGTTGCCCCCGTGCATGTCCCAGGAGCCGAACGCGATAGTGACGCACCGGGCCCCAGCCTCGACGAGCCGTCGGGCGATCAAGAACTGGTCGTTGCACCTCGGGCCGCGTCGTCCACCGGCACCGGCGAGCCGATGCCGTAGCGATCACGCAAGCGAGGGTCCTCGCGGGACAGGTCCAGCGCCTTGGCGACCTTGTCCGATGTTAAGACGTCGAAGGCGCGGCGGTAGATGGCGTCCATGCCGGCGACTTCGGCGTTGTCGACAAGGCGTCGGAAGCGGTCGAACTGGCCGAGCAGCGCCTTGCGGCGGTCGAACCGCGGTGGTGGGATGTCCGCGGGGGGGCTCAGCAGCGCCAGGTCCTCGGGCTCCATCCGCGCCGGTCGGTACGCTTCGCCGAGGAAGCCAGGCCCGGGGATGTTGTACGGCATGTGCTGCATGCGCGGGGACAGGTCGAAGCAAGGCGGCACGACGGGGTCGACCACGCCTTGGATCCGCCCGATGATCGAGCCGAAGTTGGGCCGCCCCTCGCGCTGGGCCTGTGCCCGCGGAAAGCCGGTGACACTCTGCGAGCTGGAGTGCTCGTCGCGAAGGCCGACGATCGAGCGGATCACCGCAACCTTGTCCATCAGCCCCGCGATGCGCGGCAGGTGCTCGCAGATGTGGACACCGGGGAGCCTCGTCGCAATGGGCTTGTAATCGCCGCGGATGCCGTCGGGGGCGTCGGGCTTCAGGTCGAACGTATCCTGATGCGCCGGGCCACCCGTCAGATAGATCATGATCACCGACTTGTGGGATGTGCCGGCGCGATTGGAACGGGCGGGACTCGCGCCACGGGCCTCGGCCTGGAGCAACTCGGCGAGGCTCAGCCCCCCCATCGCTAACCCGCCGAGCTTGAGGAACTCCCGCCGCGTGCGACCGTCGCAGTACCGACTGTCCCAGCCCGGTCCCCACAAGGTCAGCATAGTCGATCGCTCCCCACTGAAGTCTGACCGGTTTCGGTCGGCTGAATTCCCTGGCCGCCTTTCGATGTCCTACCGATGTTAAACAACGATAGAATCCTCGCGGGGATGGGTCAAGGGGGCCGAGGGTCCCGGGGCTGTGGCCGCGGCGGGGTACGGCCGACGAGTTCTCGGACGGGCCCGGCGGTGGGTGGGAGGAGGGGCTAAAAGGCTGACCGAAGCGCGGCAACGCGCCTGGCGTAGCGGGACATGAACACCCGTCCCGCCGAGCTGGCCGAAGCGTCGATCACCGTATTCGAGTACGGGAGGGCCATCCCTCCGGCCAGCATCAGTAAGGATGGAGGACGGCTAGGGTACGGCCGCGGGGCTCGGCCGGCTGGAATTCGCGGTCGCCATCTGCCAGGTGGTCCGTTTCGAACGTGGCGCTAAATTTCCCCTCCGCCCGATCCCGGCGTTCTTCGTCCCGGTAGCGATCCTCGTCCAAGCCCTTTGGATCAAGAACCTGCTCGCGGTGGGGCGCTATCGACGCCGAACGGTCTGCTACCCCCTGTTACTTCGTCTCATGGCAGCTTCCCGGCCCACGGCGGCTCAGCGGCACCGTTTCGATGGTGTGCCTCTGTCTGGTCGATTGAGGTCACTTCGGATTAATCGGCTTCGGGGTGGCGGACCGGACGCGCGCAAGAAGAGATAAGTGAGGCTCGCTGGGCTGCACGAACTCACACCCGCGGCTTCTCTTGATCGCTCGTGCGATGTTCCTGGCGGATGCGCTCATAGCCTCACTTGGCCGCGGCCGTGGCTTCCTGATCATAGGCATGCGGGCGGCTGCGAAACCCGAGGACAATCCCAATCAGGCAAACGCTCGCTCGTGAGATTCTCGTGGCAAGCCGCTCTGGTTTGGTTCAGCGGGGAAATCTCAGCTCAGAGACCATCCTTTGCGATACTCTCGATGGATCAGTCCCTCGGCCTCCGGCGCGTTGTGGGCGTAGAGCTTCGCGGCATCCCACTCGAGTTTCTTACCCACTCGATAGGCGACGTTCCCCAGGTGATTGGCCTCTGTCAACCAGCCGGAATATGCAAAGGCACAGGTCGTGGACTTGCCGGTCTTGCAGGCATCGATCCACTCGGCGTGATGACCGAGCGACTTGGGAATGAAGGGCTCGGGCCGCTTGAAGTCGCGATAATCCTTCTCGGGCAAAAGCACGTGTCGGCCGTAATCCGCCAGGAGCATGCCCCGAGCTCCGTGGAAGAGGACGCCGCTGTCCCATTTCGGGATCGCTCCCGAACTCCAAGCGTCTGGCTTGTCGACCCCCTGGTACCAGGTCAGTTTGAGCGCCGGCTGCTCGCGGCTGGCGGCGTACTCGTAGACCACATGCATTGAGGCCGGCGCGATTTCTGGATGAGGCGGTGGCCCGAACGCTTCGATGGTCCTCGGCGATCGTAGCTTCAGGGCCCAGAACGGCAGATCGATCCAATGAGATCCCAGGTCGCTCATGGTTCCGTTGCCGAACTCCCACCAGCGATACCACCTGGGCCCAGGCCAGTAGACCTCGTGGAACGGCCGCGCCGGTGCGGGGCCGAGCCAGAGATCCCAGTCAAGTCCTTTTGGGACCGGCGACGAGCCGGCGGGGCGTTCGCGCACCGAGACGATGTCTCCATTTTTCTTGGCATCCTCGTCGGACTGCCGGCCCCAGGCTCGGCCGACCCAGATGTGCACCTCGTGGACCGGCCCGATTGCATCGGACTGGATCAACTCCACCACCCGCCGGTAATTGTTGCCCGCGTGGATCTGCGTGCCCATCTGGGTGGTGACCCGGGCTGAGGCAGCTGCCTCGCGGATGACGCGTGCCTCCCAGATGCCATGAGTCAGTGGCTTCTCGCAGTACACGTGCTTGCCGAGTCGGAGCGCCGGGAGGGTCGCAAAAGCGTGGGTGTGCTCGGTCGTGCTCACGACGACCGCGTCGAATTCTCCAGCTCGGTCATAGAGCTTTCGAAAATCGCCGAGACGCCTTGCCCTTGGGTGAATCTCGGCGGCCCGGATGACGGCCGGTTCATACACGTCACAAAGCGCCACGATATTCTCAGACCCCACATCCTGAAGGTTCGATGCGCCTCGTCCACCGACGCCGATCATGGCGACGTTGAGCTTCTCGTTCAGATTCCTTCCCCGCACAATGGCCGGGAAACCGAGCGTGCACGCCGCAAGGCCAATCGCTGCCCCAGTGAACTCTCGACGTGTGACTCCGCTCGCCAGATCCACGGCTTCGCACTTCGCAGCCTGTCTCATGTTCAAGCTCCCGTCAAAGCCTCGCGGGATGGATCTTCCCGCTCCGGGCCAATTCTCACAGGATGGACTGCGCCAGCCCGCTTTGCAAGGCCTTGGTCGGCCCGCACACGCGTGCGTGATCGCCGATGATTGCCAGGCCATGTACCTGGGGACAGAGTCGAGGTCGAACCGCTTTGGCGATCGTGATCCAAATGAAGCTCTTCGAGGAGAACCCCGCCGTCACCGACTTCCGCAGCCGACTTTCGGACTGCCGCACCAGCGTTGCCGGCCTGCTGTGGACGCCATTGGAGCCCTCGGATGCAGAGGCCGAACTCCTTGCGTCGCTATCAATCAACGAGGACTTGGCCAAGGCCAACCCTACCGTCTCTGGTTATCGCGATAATGTGGCTTCCGGCCACATGAACCTCGCCGACCTGGCGCGGGAACGAGGAGGCGTCGCCGAGGTCCGCGACGGCTACGAACGCGCCATCGCACTGCGCGTGCGGCTTGTCGAGGAAGCCCCGGAGCTACCGATAGATCGGACCACCTGGCCTATAGCCTGCGCCGCCTGTGATTCGTATTCGGCAGTGGCCTTACCCCACGGCTCGTCGGCGTTAGGGACGGACGCAATGTCGAAGGACGGAGCCGCTACGCAGTGTTTGACTGCTTAACGGGCTGAAATCTTACATCTGCACCGCTGTCCAGCGTCCCCAGGATTGAGCTTCATATTCGATCAGCGGCTACGCACCGGTCTGATCAAACCGAACCCAGTTCGGGTCAAACCACTTCGGTGTTGAGACTATGAAGGAAGCCCCTGTCAGTCGGGTAACCTGGAACTCATTGGCGGCGTTCCCGAGGTTCATCGACTTTAGGAGGCAACCATGTTCTACGTTGGGCTCGATATCCACGACAAGCGCATCGCGATCTGCGTCCTCAGCGAGAACGGACAAGTCGCCCGCCGCGCCCAGGTCCGCACCATCGACGAGATGATGCGGATGCTCGAGGCTCTGCCCGAACGCTTCGAGGTCTGCTACGAGGCGAGCTGTGGCTACGGCCACTACCACGACCTGCTCAGCCCGATTGCCGGTCGGGTCACGGTGGCGCACCCGGGCCGATTGCGGCTGATCTTCCGGTCCAAGGACAAGAACGACCGCAAGGACGCGGAGCGGCTGGCCAAGCTTCTGTACCTGGGCGAGGCGCCGGCGGTGCACGTGCCTTCGGCCGATGTCCGGACCTGGCGCGAGCTGATCACCTGCCGCGGCCGAGTGATCGCCAAGCGGACGCGGGCCAAGAACTCAGTGCGCTCGCTGCTGCGATGCGCCGGGGTCGTGCCCCCGAGACGGCCCGGGCTGTGGACGAAGGGGGGCATGGAGTGGCTCCGTCGGCTGGAACTGCCGACGGCTTCTCAGCAGTTGCGGCGGGACCTGCTGCTCGAGGAGGTCGAGGCGCTGACGCGCCAGGTTCGGCGCATTGAGCAGCAGTTGAATCATCAGGCGGGGCGGTCGCCTGCCGTCGCCGTCCTGCGGACCATCCCCGGGGTCGGCGTCCGCACGGCCGAGGCGGTGGCCGCCTTCGTCGACGACCCGCATCGCTTCCGGGATGCCAAGGCGGTCGGCCGGTACTTCGGCCTGGTCCCCAGCCAGGACCAGTCGGGCGACCGGAATCGGCTGGGACACATCACGCGCGAGGGGCCGGCAGTGGTCCGTCAGCTACTCGCCGAGGCGACCTGGCAGGCGATACGGCGGTCGCCGACGATCCGGGCGTACTTCGAGCGGATGCGGCGCGACGATCCGCAGCGGAAGAAGATCGCCCTGGTGGCGACGGCCCACTACCTGGTGCGGGTGATGTGGGCGATGCTGAAGCGGGGGGAGACCTGGGAGGAGGGCCTGGCCGCGGCCGATGGGCCGAAGAAGGTCGCCACGTCTAGTGCTAAGCTATCGATATGTTCTGACAAACACCGTTTGACAATATCGGGCTCGGACGGGGGGTGTCTTAGTCGGGCCTCGGGGCCCGAGAGAGGAGGTGATCCACTGATGCCGGGCGAGGTCGAGGGAGTCGCTGGGGGACATCGTGTCGGGATATCGCCGGCTTCGTGCCGACGAGCAGGGGCGCTCATTGCCGCCCCCTGCACCCCAGGCTAGCCTCTCTCTGTTCCTTCCAACAAGTTGTTCATAACGAGTTTTGTAATTACTACAATTAGTTTACGAGTCGCCATCGGGGCTCGATCCAGAGCGCACAGGCACGACGGGGAGGAGGCTGTCCAGGTCGAGATCGGTAGCGGGACCCAGGCCGCATCCCGAGGTCCGACGTGGCGCATTGCGACGCCGCGGTGTTGAATGGGAGCGACCGCATACACTCTCATGGCGCTCCGCCCTGGCGGATGACGCCGAATGGATGTCTGGGAAGTCCCGCAATCGTCTCGCTCCGGTCTTGACAGGGGTTTCCTCATGGATGTCGGACCGACGCGCGCGAAGCGCTGATTCCGTCCCGCTCCGCGCTTCGGGGCAAGGGAGTCAACGAACACACGATTTCCGAATCTGGCTCGTGCCTCGGGAGAGCAAGCAGACAGGAAGCAAAGCCGGGCGATGATCCTTGATCAAGGCAAGCGCCATCTTTCCCAGGCCCCACTCTTCCGGGGTCTGAGATACGGGGGCGGCGACGACGCGGAGGTCGAGGGGGACAACCACGAGGAACTTATTGAACCGCTGTTGGAGATGGAGGCATAGACTGCCACACAGCCGTGCTGGGTGTCGTCTGCGGACCATGATAGAGGGAAAGGCGGCATCCAGAGGTCCAGCCCATCGTCGCTTTCGCCCGGATGCGTCGTGCGATACGATTCGTTGTATCGCACAGCCGCAGCCAGTGCGGTCCGGCGGCTGCCTCGTGCGGATGCTTGAATGCGGATGTGTTTTGCATCGTCAGATTGGAAACGCGATGGACAACTCCAGCCTGATTTCGATCGCAGCCATTGAACACGCACCAGAAAATCGCTGGGATCGCGTTGCGTACCCCGTTGGTTCGATTAAACCGCTTTGAGTTGCCCGCGGAAATCTACTTGAAACTGGAAAACCTCCAGCCAATCGGCTCGTTCAAGATCCGTGGCGCCGCGAATGCAATCGCTCATCTCTCGCCAGCCCAGCTCAAGCGCGGTGTGCTCACGGCATCCGCAGGAAACATGGCACAGGGCGTGGCCTGGCGGTGCGCGAGCTGGAAATTCCCTGCACGGTCGTCGCGCCTGAGACCGCGCCGGAAACCAAGCTCAGTGCCATCGTTCGCCTTGGCGGACAGGTGATCAAGGTCCCCTTCGAGCGCTGGTGGCAGACGTTCGAGGAACGCGCTTATCCCGGGATCGACAGCACATTTATTCACGCCTTTGACGATCCGCACGTGATGGCGGGCAACGGCGTGATCGGCCTCGAAATCCTGGAAGATCTCCCGGATGTCGATGCTGTGCTCATTCCCTGGGGCGGTGGCGGCTTGACCTGCGGCATCGCGTCGGCCCTGCGTGCGAAGAAGCCGGCGTGCAAGCTTTTTGCGACGGAGGTCGACACCGCGGCGCCTCTGGCCGCCTCTCTGTCGGCGGGCACCGTTCAGCTCATCGACTATCAGCCCTCCTTCGTGGACGGCATCTGCAGCAAGACGCTATTCCCCCAGATGCTCGACCGCGCCCGTCAGCTCATCGACGGCGCGCTCGTGGCAAAGCTCGCGGAAGTAGCCGCCGCTGTCCGCTTGCTCGCCGAGTGCAACCGCGTCATCGCCGAGGGTGCCGGCGCCTGCCCCGTAGCCTGTGCATCCTCCGGCCAGGCAGGCGCGGGCAAGATCGTCTGCATCGTATCGGGCGGCAACATCGACGCGACGAAACTCTGCTCGATCCTGCGCCAGGGTTCGGAGTGCAGCTAAGCCCCTCGTCTTCACCGCAGGCCCAGGACCAGCGGCACCAGCGCCATGCTCGTGAGGCGAAGTCGAGTTCGCATTTTTGGCGATGGATGGATGTCAATACCGGCGACGGTCAAGCACTGAGATTCTTCGGGGTTTGGCGCCGCCAGGCCTCCGTGATCAATGGCTTGAGCTCACGAGCGCTGATGGCGGGCAGGTTAACGAAAACCTCAGGGAACCCGTCGTAGTGCGGCTCAGTGAAAAAATTTCTCGGGTTCGAGGCGATTATCCGGTCCTTCTGCGCGAGGTTTGCGACCCGGAGGGCGATGGGGTCCGGTTGCGGCACGCGGGGCTTCTTCGGCTCGATGCGCTCCATCCCCACCCACACGAATCTCTTCGGTTTCCCCTTGTTGCGAACGGAAAAGGCGAAGTGGTCCGGCGCCTCCTCGGTCTCGGGCAACGTGAGGGCAATGCGGCGAACTTCGGCCTGAGTTGACATGGCAGTTCGGTTCCGGAGCTCGCTCGGCAACAGCTCCACGTCAGATCGATTATCGCAAGTCCGCGATGCATTTGCATCCGCGCCACCGCGCGACGCCGACAGCCCTTATCGTTCCCGTGAGGGTCGTCCCTCCGTCGTAGATGACGCAGCAAGCTCACGCCGGACTTGTTCGTCGTTTCGATCGAGCCAGTAACCCCATGCCGGATTTATCACTTCCGTCCTCGGCTGCCTGACAAGTGCCAGCTCGGGGGCTCGCTGTCGATTCTTTGCGCGTCCTGGTTGTACCGCGTGTCGGTGTCGTCGGACCGAAGTGCGCGAGTCCTGCGCGGAAGCGTGAAACGGCGCTCGCCTAGAAAAACCACCCCCAGGACGACTGCTCCTTGATCTCGCGGTCCGGCAACCGCCGCTCCCATGACACGTGCCGCCAAAGGATCGGCTCGTGGGCCCGCGTGGATCTCCAGACGGTCCCGGTATCGATGCCATAGTTGAAGAAGGTGACGAGGGCGGTGCGCACCATAGCGCCCGATGGGAAAAGGGGCGTCCCAGCCCCGCGCGGGCCATCTTGTGCGTGGCGAAGTACAGGGCGCTGATCTAGGCCTTGGTCAGGTAGTGGCGGCCGGCGACGTCGCGCTGGTCTCTGGGCCCGGGGAAGCGCGGCAACGGGTCGATAGGCTCCTGCTCCCAGGCCCACGAGAGGATGGCACGGAGGTGCTCGCGGGCCTTGTTGGCCGTGCGGCCGGGGTTCGTCCCCTCGTCCGTGACGGCCTGCTGGTAGACGCGGTCGAGCAGCTCGCGGATGTACCTGCGCCGCAGTTGCTCGACGGGGATGCTGCCGCCCCCCAGCGCCTCCCACTTCCTGAGGGTCATGATTCCGGCTTGAATTATCTTGGTGCCATTCGGGCTTACCCCTGATGTCACCACGTACTGCTCCCCGAGCAGGTCAGGATCACCTCATCGGAATAGACGTCTTCGCCCCGCATGCCCCGGACCTCGATCCGGTTCGCGCCCGGTTGCAGTGGGATGTCGATCCAGCGGAAGAGGTGGTCCGGGCGGCTTAGGGTCTCGCGTGGCACGCCGTTAACCACCAGTTGCACTGCATCCAGGTTCGAGTAGACCTTGACCGTCACGGTGGCCGTCGGCCGGTCGACGTGGCGTCGGCCTGTGATGTGCAGCACCGGGGCGCTTGACCAATGGGCCTGGTACCAGTAATACGCATCTTTCCTCGTCCCACGGTCGTACGTGACCAGCCCCTTGTCGTTGCGGCCGGGGGTGTCCCCTTCGTGGCGGCTGTCACAGGCGAAGTCGAACATGGTGCAGAGGAATGGACGCGTCTTTAACTGCGACCAGCAGCCCTCATGAACGAGGGCCTGATACTCCTCGGGGTGCCATGGCCCGAGCGTGCTCGGGGGTGGGGGGGCTCGCTGTGCTGGTGGATGCTGGCCCCCGCGCCGTACTCGCTGATGCCAACGGCCCGGGTCGGGTAGGCCCCATGGAATGCGTCCGCCCAGGGGCCGAGGTCGCTGGTCTGGCCGTAGTACCAGCCGAAGCACTTGTTAAAGGCGATCATGTCGGGCAGGAAGTGAATCTCCGCCTGCTCCGAGAGGCACGAGGCGGCCGTGGTCAGTCGCGTGGGGTCCTCCGCGTGGGCCAGTTCGACCAGTTGCGTCACCAGCGCCCGCGTGGTGGAATCGTCCGCAACCTCGTTGAACAGGCCCCAGAACAGCACCGACGGGTGGTTGTAGTTCTGCCCGATCAGCTCCACGAGGTGCTGCTGGACATTTTCGACGAAGGCCGGGCAGTTGGTCACGCGGGAGACCAGCGGGATTTCGCTCCAGGCGATCAGGCCGACCTGGTCGAGGAGGTCGTAGATCCTGGACGGGTGCTGGTAGTGGGCCAGGCGCACGAAGGTCGCGCCCAGGTCCGAGATCAGGCCCACGTCCTCCGCCTTATCGGCGTCGGAGGTGGCCCAACCCCTATCCAGGCGATCCTGGTGACAGGCCACGCCATCCAGGTCCAGGGGATGGCCATTCAGAAAAAAGCCCGTATCAGGATCGACGCGGAGACGGCGCAGGCCCAGGGGTTGCTCGACCCGGTCCACCGTCGCGCCCGAAGCATCGTCGATCGCCCGCACGCACACGCGGCACAGGTACGGGTCCTTCCGCCCGTCCCAGAGGTGCGGGCGGATCAGGGTGGTGCTCTGGACAATGTCCCGGCCGGCGCCGCGCCCAGCATCTCCGCGGTCTCTAGCGCGGCGACCACTGCGCCCGCGTGGTCAAGGATTTCTGTCAGGACGGTCGCCGTGCGGGGGTTTGATCCGTCGTTCCGGAGCCGGGTTGTGACCCGCAGGTCGGCCGCCTCGGCCGAAACGTTCGTCGGCGTCAGGTAGATGCCGGGCGAGGCGAAGTCGGTGAGGCTCACGTGCAACGGGTCGGTGGAGATCGGCCAGACGTGTCGGTACAGGCCGCCGCCGATGGTGAAATCGCACTCCAGGGGAGCAAGTCGGGATGGAAGGCGTTGTTCACCTTCACGGCGAGGACGTTGTCCCGGCCGACCGCGAGGTAGGGCGTGACGTCCCAGACGAAGGCGGCAAACCCGCCGCGGTGCTCACCGACGAAAGTGCAATTGACATAAAGGCCAGAGGCCAGGCTGGCGCCATCGAACTTGAGGTACAGGACCCGGCCGGACTGGTGGCAAGGGACCGGGCAATGTGTGCGATACCAGCCAACGCCGCGATGGTAGTCGTTGCCGCCGTCCTGCCTGTCCTGGTTGTTCCTGGTGTGTGGCAGGCCGATCGTTGCCCAGCCGGAGTCGTCGAAGGCGGGGGCCTCAGCCCCGGGCACGTCGCTCCGCGCGAACCGCCAGGCGCGGTCGAGGCAGGTGACGCGCCGGGGATCGGGTTCAACCTGACAGGAAGGCACGGCCGACGGGCCCTGGGGTCGGAGGTCCAGCAGGAGGCGGGACAACACGGGTAGTCCTCCCTCAGTCGGCAGAGTGGCTAGCGGTTCCTATCCCAAGCAATGGGAGAGGAAGACTCAGCGATCTCCTTGCGGTCTAATCGGACCTCGAAGTCCTGATCGACCCGCTTGATTGTGGCATAGCCATACCGTCTCAACGAGTCGTCCAATTCGATGGCACTTAATCGGGGTTGGGATAGGGCGCCAAATCGTTAATTTTCCGAGCCAGGGCGTCGATCACAACGCCCAGCTTCGCCGCATCGAAGATGTAGCACTGGTCGGCCTCCAGCCCTCGCTCGAACTCCGGTCTGATGCAGGTTGTCTCTCCTCGCCCGCGATGGGTGATCCCCAGAGCGCTGGCGATGGCCACGATCAGGCGGTCCAGCAGCCATCCGAAGTTGTGACGCACCGGCCCTTTGACCATGACCACCAGGTCCCTCCCGTCATACGCCATGCGGATCGCCGTCCGGGGCGGGACGGCCCGGATCAAGGTCTCCTACACGTGGGACCCCACGTCGGGGATGGGGATCCGCGTCTCGCGGTATTTGCTCCCATCGTGGGCCCGCGGATTCGTCGCCACGCTCATCTCTGTTTTCCGAACTTCCTCCGCTGCACGGCCTTCTGCCCCTCGACGCCAGGGGTGAAGATGTCGGAGGCCCGCAGGCCGAGGGCTTTCGCCATGCCCAGGCTATAGTCGAGCTTGCCCATATTGGGGTACCGGCCATTGGAGCCGAAGCTGAACTTGACCCCGGCAGACTGGACGAGCTTCAGAAAACCCAGCTTGGGGAGCTTGTAGCTGGAGCTGATCTCGATCGCGATCCCGAACTTGAGCGCCGCGTCCAGCACCTTGTGGATGCGCCGCTCGGTCCAGAGCGTCTCGTACTGGTGGATCAACGGGTCGGGAAGCCAGGAGGCATTGGCAAGGATGTCGAACGGCTCGGTGGCCATGATCTCGACGTGCCAGTCCACGAAGCGGTCCATGAATCGCTCGTGGTTGCTCATGTCCACCAACTCTTGCGCGGCGGGCTCCCAGAGCTTAACCCGACGGCCATTGGGCCCCGGGAAAGTCATGGCGTCGGTGAGCACGTAGTCGAGCCGGGCAAGCATCTCGGGCGAGAAGCAGGACATCCAGTCGGTCCACTCGGCCTGCACCCCCCGGTACACGCCCTTGCCCTCAAGCCGCTTGAGGTAAGCGCTCAACTCCTCATCGGTGCTCAGGACCACCGGATACTGGTTCTCTTTGGTCCCGGCATGCTCGACGATTCCGAACCGCACGTGGCGCTCTCCAGCCAGCGGGAGGACCTGCTCGATGCTGCTGTTATCCAGGTGGACGTGGAGATCGACGATCGGGAAATCGAGCGGTTCCGTGGCGGCGGTCAAGGCGGTGGCCACCGTGAACGTGCCTCCGAGGAACTCGCGGCGCGAAACAGGGCAAGAAATCATCATAATTCAATCGCTCTATTCCCGGTGTACACGTTCACAAGCCGAGGCGTCGATGCGCAAATCGGCCGGCGGGCAGGTTCACGATGCCGCCGCCGGCTGTGCCCGCGGCGTCCAGGGCCTTCTGCAAAGCTACCGTGTTGTCCGTTTTTCCGTCCGCAACGACTCCCGCCGGCACCGCCTGCCCGCGCGGCCCTGCCTGGGCCAATGCCGGGCGCCTGCAACTTCCAGGCCCACCAACACCAGAGCGGCCAGCCAGAAGAACTGACTGTACATCATCGGTTTCCCCAATTGCGAGTCGGAAACTCCCTGTTCGCTACTCGCACCACGACCGGATCAGATCAGCTACCGCAACATCGAAAGCCACTGGAACGTCTGGCGGCTGGACGCATCAGCGTCAGGACAACTTCCACTTTGGCCCGTCCGGCGGCGGCTTGAGGTTTGCCTCCAGTTTCTGGTTGGCTTGGATCACTTCGTCCCAGGTAACGATCCGCCCGGTGTAGGCCGCTGTGCGGCCCAGCATGCAGGTGATCGCGCTGTTGGCACTCTCCTGCGCGTTACTGATCGGCTTCCCAGCGGCGATGGCGTCCAGGAAGAGCTTGATGTTCTGGACCGCGCCGTCGCGGAAGATGCCGGGGCTGGCTCCGCCGGCATAAATGCCGTGCTGGCCGCGGATGTTAGTCGGACCGCCGTAATGGCTCTCCAGGGTGCCGCTCTCGCAGAAGACCGTAACGCCGATGTCCTCGGCACCAAAGCCAGCCTGCCTGGAGTAGAAGCTGACAGGGACCTCGCCCGGATACCAGAACGTGCAGACGAAATGGTCCCAGCAGTCGCCGACGTCGGTGCGCACCTTCCGTCCGCCACTGCCGGCGGCCTGCACGGGGTGGGAGCGGAGGAACCAGTTCACGACGTCCAGGGCATGAATGTTTTGCTCGACAATGATGTCGCCGGAGAGGGCCTTGTCGAAGACCCAGTTCCGCAAGCGCGCCACCTCCGTACCGGGAGTCGCCTGGCGGCCGAGCCGGCCGGTGAGGTAACAGGCCCGAGCCAGGAACGGCTTGCCGATGAGGTCGGCGAACAGTTCCCGCGCTGCCCCTTGGTGGAACGGATCCATGTGCGCCTGGAAGTCCACCCAGCAGCAGAGTTTCTCTTTCACCTGGTCGGCCGCTGCGACGGTGGCCAGCGCCCCGGGAACATCGACCGAGATGGGCTTGGCCAGGTAGACATGCTTGCCCTGCTGCAAGGCGGCGACGGCCTGCTCCGGGTGGAAGTACGGCGGGCTCTCGATGACCACGCCGTCCACCTTCTTTTCGAGCAGGCTCAAATAACCATCAAAGCCCGTGTACCTGTGGGACGGTTCGATCTGCAGTTTGTCACCAAGGGAATCGACTCTGTCCTGAAAGTAGTCGTGCACGGCCACGATGCGGGCGTTGCCGTTCTCGTGAAACAAATTGGCGATCCAGCGGCCGCGTCCGCCGCAGCCGATGAGCCCCAGCTCGATTGTCGAGTTGGCCGCAACGAGCCGAGCGGTCGATGAGGCGACCAGCGTCAGTCCCGTGGCAGTTGTCGCCGTGAGGAACCGGCGCCGGTCGAAAAAGGGTAAGGAGGGGGTCATTGCGTAGGCTCCTTGCAAGAGGTTGTGTTCCAGGTTCATTGGCGCTTTGCGCAGCTCACTCGACCGGATCGTGCGCCAAGCTCATTCGCATCGTCGTGCGAACATGTACAGGACCGAGCAGGCCAGATTCGAGCAGACGGGAATCTTTCTTCCACAGCCGCCAACTGGTAAAGGTCTGTCGGGCCGTGGGGCTCGGCCTACCTTCCTGCAACCATTTCGGCCATTCCCGCAGCGTGCCATCGGGATTGCGTGGACTGTCCTCGGGCAATTGCTCGTCGCCGATCATTCGGTTTGGCCAGAGGTTGGCGACGGAGACCTCCAGCGCGTTGGTCCCGGCCTGTACCGCCTGCGTAATCTCCACACGGTAGGCGCCTTCCAAAGAATGCCGAGGTGCTTGTTATTAAGCGTCACCTCGGCAATCACCCGGACGTCACCCAAGTCGAGGAACAACTGCCGGCCGCTAGCGATCATGTTGGCGGGGACCTGGAAGGTGTTCCGGTAGAGGGCCTTGCCGGAGAAATATCGGACACCCGCGTCGCGGTGCTCGCTCCAGGAAACGAGATTCTCCAGCGTGATTTGCTCGGGGCGCGCTGAGGAGGGAGAAAAGTGCACCTCCCACGGACCGTGCAGTTCCAGAGACGGCGGCAGTGCCTGTACGTCAGCCCGGTACGTCCGGCCGCCGGAGGTCTTGCACTGATAGCGGCCCGGCTGCCAGGCATCGATCACCAGCCGCCCGACCGCATCGCGGTGGACATCGGCCGCTCGTTCCGGGGCGCCGTCCGCCGCCAGAATGGACCGGCCGTCACGGGTTACAGATACGACCGGGTCGAACCTCTCTCCTTCCTTGCGGAACAGCACGAACACCGATCCAGCCGGGTCGAGGCGAAGCGGCAGGCTCGTACATCCGTCTTTCTCCACGTAGACGGCCACGGGTTCGATGTTGCCGGTCTCCGGCCACCACAGCTCGGGCCGCTTGCCGCTGACGCGGAAGGTGCAGACGGTTTCCAACTCTGAGGGCTGCGGGTTGGCGACGAAATACAGGTCCGTGTCGCCCAGGAGGCGATGGATGTAGCGCCAGTGGTTGCCGGCCGTGAAGTCCGGCCGCAGCCCCATGGCAGCCAGGACCTGCTCGGGAGTCTTGCCCTCCACAACCCGACCCTGGCCGTAGCGGTGCTCAGTCACGGTCGGCAGAGGCTTGACGGCAAGCTGCCCAGGCGAGGTACCCGTGCCGTCCGAGTCGGTTTGTGCGCCGCCATGACCCCAGAGCTGTGCGGCCAGCGTTCTCACCTGCGAATCACAGCGGGGATAATCGGTGAGGCTGGGCGACCGGCGCGGCGGTGCGCCCACCACGGTCTGCGCCGGCCTCGACCAGTTGCTTGATCTTTTTCAGGAGGTCCGGCGTCATAGCCTCCACTGGTGGCAGGACCAGCACCTGGTAGCTCATGCCGTCCGGTAAGATCAGCCGTCCATTCTTCACGGTCATGCGCGTCCGGACGATCTCCGGAGTACAACCATCGAAGTTATAGCGAGGCCGGTCGGGCATGTTACCCTGCCTCCCTTGCAGCGGGGGCTCGAAGCGCTGCGGGGAATTCTCCGGCTCCAGATAACAAACGTCCGCCACAAAGAGTCCCTGCTGGAGCAGGAACTGGCAGCGTGCCAGGTACTCGTGCCAGGGCCGGGACGATTCCCACCACGTCTGGGTTCGCTCGTAATGGAGTCCCCATGGGCCCATGGACATGCCGGGGCGGCGCTCTAACCAGGGCTGCAAGGCGTAGCGGTGGAATACGAACCGGTTCACGCCTTCACAGAAAGCCCAATCGCCCAGCGCCTTGATCGAGGCGGGGTGGTGCTGCCACTTCTCAAGATCGGTGGCCGTGAAGGCCTCCGCCCCCAGGATGCGTTTGCCGTATCCATGCGCGGCCGATGCCATCTCCGTGCAGCTATACGCCGTGTTGGGTCCCCAGGACCAGAATTCGCACATCGGCTCGTCAGCCTGCCCGGCATAGGTCATGTCGTCGCACGGGCAACCATCGTAGGCTTCGATCGAGAGCCTCAAGCCGTGCCGGTGCGCCAGCTCTCGCATGTGCCCGGCATACTTTTCCACCAGCAGGTCCGAGACTGTTTGGCGCAGGTCCCACAGAAACCGCTCGGAGACCTCCAGGCTCTCGACAACCCGGCCAGTCATGACGGGCAGGAAGGGGAGCAGGTCGTAGCCGCGGCGCCGTCGGAACTCCTCGCGGAAAAGTGGCGTCCAGTTCTGTGATCCGACCTCCCAGCTATCGATGTGCGTGGCGACGAGTGTCTTGCCGGCCCCGGCCCCACATCGTCAATGAGCCTTTCCATCAAACCGTTGAAGTGGGCCTCCGTGGCCTCCGTGCTGAGCTTGTCGCACTCCAGTCCGCGGCCTTCAAGGGGGGCGGGGTGGTTATCCTTGCCGGTGACCGTATGGCCCACGCGCAGGATCGTCCAGATTCCGGCGGGCACGTCCCAGGTCAGCCTGCCTTCCTTTCCGAGGTGCGCAGTCAAGTCCAGAATAACGCCACGCGGGATGGTCACGTCCGCTGCGAGCGCAGGCCATGGCCCCTGGGAGGGGATTTGCTGCGGAACGAAGGCCGCTTTGGCCTGGATATTCTCGATGCGATAGCGGCCACTGAGGGCGGTCTCCTTCGGGGGCGTGGGAAAGGCAATCACGGCGATGTCTCGGTAATAACCGGCGACGGGAGTTGGCTGGCTCAGGACTTCATCAAAGCGTCGCGGCCCCTTGACGGATCCCTCGCTCCAGACCACCTTCTGCATCGCCAGCGAGGGGGTGATCCATGGCCCACCACTGCCACACCAGCCAGCATCGTTGCTCATGTTCACTTGCAGCCCGAGCCGAGCGGCCTGCGCGACCGCGTGTCGAAATAAGTCGCGCCACGCCAGGCTGCCGAACCGGGTCGGCCCCTTCGGTGCGCCCTGGTCCACCTCCATGATCAGGACACCCCCGATGCCCACGCGCCACATCGCTTCCAGGTCCGCCGTGATGCCCTCCCGCGTGATGTTGCCGTCCAGCCAGAACCAGTAGACCCAGGGCCGGGCGTCGGCGGGCGGCGCAGCGAATCCTCTGCGCCAGGTCGACGACCGCGCGTGCAGGAGTGCCTCGCTTGCCACAGAGGCGCTGAGCAAGCCCAGAAGAAGCAAGAGAACTGTGCCCGTTGGGACCAGCCCGGCCCGCGCGTTTCGGCTCCAGCGGCTGTTCATGGCTTCTCCCTCTGTCGAGATATGCGTTGTCGAGAATCCAGACGGCTGGCGTCAGCACACCAGGTTCGTTTGCAGGCCGAGGAGTTTGCCGAGTTTGTCGATCTTGTGCGCCACGTGTCCCACGCCGATGGCACAGTGGTGAGCCGAACCGGCGCTGCTCCATGCGTTCAGAAATCGTCGAGCAGGGATGGAAAACCGGTAGCGGCTATTGGTGTTGCCGATCATCAGCACCGGCCCCGGCACGGATTGGCCTTCAGCCGTCAAAAGCGACAGCTTCCCGTCTCTGTGCTGCACCACGGACAACAACGTCACGGGCCCGTGCTTCACCGTCATCTGGATCGACAGTCCCTGGCCCGGCTTACCGTGGTATACCGACAACGGCACCAGGCCCACTCGCCCCTCCGCAATGGCAGGGTGTGCTGGGCCGTCGTGGCCGAGAAACACGACGTCGTCCACGAAGTCGACCAGATAAAATTCCGCGAAAGAGCCGCCGGCGCCAGAAGGTCCAGATCTTCATCGATTGCACATTCTTGATCTCGCATTCGCCGGCCACGGGGACATGATTACCTGTCAACAACGTATTCCCGGCAATGACACTGGTGACGATGTCGCGGTATTCGTTGCCGTCCTGTCCCTCGTAGTAGTAAGCGAGCGAGCCGAGATGCTGGCTGTCCACCAAGGCATCCAGGCACAGGACGTGCGAGCCGCCCGAACCAACTCGGCCGGCTCGCACGCGCCCGAGATATCGAACTCATGGCGGAATTGGCGGAGCTTAGTCTCGATCTCGGAATCGGTCACCAGGTTGCGCAGCCGACGAAGCTCGCACATTTCCAGCAGCTCGAAGTGGCACCCGAACGCAGCCGATTGCTGCGTGGGGTCGCTGTATACATCCAGCATTCCGCAATAATAGTGACCCAGCACCCCGACCCGATTGGCGGCGCATGACGGCCGCCACGCGGGCCGCCTCCACCCACTCCTGAATCTCCCGCCAGGCCTCGGCATCCTCGAGGTAGCCGGTTACGAGGTGATAGTCGATGCCCGCGCGGTGGAACACGGAGGCGATTTCCGGGGCACTGCACGCCTGGCAGTGTTCCAGCCACACGCCGGTCATCACTCCGCGATCGCTCAGGCGGTTGAAAGACGCGTAGTCCAGTTGGGGCACAGGCTGGAGGCAAAGCACGATGACCGGGACCCGCGTTTCCTGCACCACCGGTAGGACCGTTGAGGACAGGGCGTAGGTCGACACATAAAGAAAAATCAGATCCACATCGTCGCGCCGCAGTTGGGAAGCTGCGCGATCGCGCCTTGATCGGATTATCGACCATCCCGGCATCCGAAACGCGTGCTCCCAGGCCCCGGAGTCGTTCCGCGATGCCGGCCTGGTAAAGTGTCAGCCGATCGAGCAGGCCGGTGAACTGCGGCCAGTAGGTCTCAAGCCCAACACCAAAAAGTCCGACGCGTACGGACGGCTGCTGCAACGGGGGTGTCATGGAATCCCCCTTTTCGTTGGATTTACTGTGACCGACGCGACGTCGACGGAGTACAAACGGCCGGCTACGGAAGAAGCATATCGCCCTTCTCGATCTCACCGTTTCCACCGGTCTTCCGTGGCCGCTCACCGGCATCGTGGTCTTGAGCAAAGCCTGTATGGTAGTGCGCAGGAGGGCCAATGAAACGGCCGACTGCCCCAGTCGTTTACGATTAGAGGTCTCAGTGGATACCCGGGAGGCGAAACTCGCCATGCTCGAGCGGGTCGTCGGCCAACTGCGGGAGCATATTGCCGCGGCGCGGAAAGTTCCCTCGAGCTCGTCCAAGCCGTCCTCCGACGTTGCTGAAGCTCGTGGTGTGCCGCCAGCCACCCGTTGCCTCGGCTCTGACGGCGACGCGGCTAGTAGGTGGGGAACCTCATGCAATTGACGAAGGCGTCTTGAAAGCCCGGGTTCGCTGCCAGCTCGACATGCTCGGTGCAGGTTAGGGCGGTCGCCAGGATCGGCTCGCGGCGGGAGGCGGCCAGGAGGAGCATCCGCGCGCCCCTGAGGGCTGTGTTGCCGGCGGAGGTGGGGTGGTCGATCCAGGGGGGCAGCAGGCCGATGCGGCGGGCGCTCTCGCCGCGTATGTAGTTGCCGAAGGCGCCGGCCAGGAAGACGCGGGATGGCGCGAGGCGGCGTCCGTCCAGAAGCAGCTCGAGGCCAGCCGCCACAGCGCCCTTGGCCAGTTGCAGTTCGCGGATGTCGGCCTGGGTGAGGATCACGGAGTCGGCCAGGTCGATCGACCTCCGTCCCCCGGCCAGAAGCCCCCTGGCGTCCATCCAGCCCAGGTCGAGCGAGGCGGCGGCGGTATCCACCAGGCCGCTGCCGCAGATCCCGCGGGGGACCGCCACCGATCACGGTACATTCGAGGGCCCCGGAGACCACGGACACCCGGTCGATGGCCCCGCTGCCGGCGCGCATGCCTATGCCAATGCGCCCACCCTCGAAGGCGGGCCCGGCCGCCGTCGAGGCGCAGCGGATCCGATCGCGGCATCCGACCGCGATCTCGCCATTGGTCCCCAGATCGAGCAAGGCGCCGGCTTCGGCGCTCTCGACCAGGCCGGTCGCCACCAGTCCCGCGAGCAGGTCACTGCCCACGAAGCCCCCCACGCAGGGGAGGAAGCATGCCGGGTGGCGCAGCTCGACGGGCCAGCCCAGCTCCGACGCATCAAGGTGCTGTACTCCAAGTGATGGTGATCGGAAGGGGACCGAAGCCAGTGGCTCGACGCTGAGGCCGCAGAAGAAGTGGTGCATCGCCGTGTTGCCGACCAGCAGGGTTTCTTCCAGGGGCTTGCCTCCGGCGAGGCGGGCAAGCATGGCCCCGACCGCTTCGCGGGTCAAGGCCGTCATCGTCCCCGGCTGGGCCAGGTCGTGGCGGATCCGGCTCATCAGGTCGGCCCCGAAGCGGGCCTGGGGGTTGAGGCCCGTCTCGACCTTCGCGACCGACCCCGTCCTGCGATCGATCAGTTGAGCGACCAGTGTGGTGGTGCCGAGGTCGACGACGGCCCCCCATCCGTCGGCCGGCTCGAATGGAACTTCCGCGCGATCGTCGAGCACGGCGATCGACCACTGGGCAACCTCCAGCACGACCGGCCCGGTCGCCTCGGCCACGCATCCCAGCCGCCAGCCGGCCTCGATCTCCTCGGGCGTGAGGACGGCACGCATCTCGTCCGTGATCGGGACTTCACCGGAGAGGAGGCGGACCTTGCAGCCGCCGCATTGGGATACGCCTCCGCAAGGGAGCTCCACCCCGCGCTCGAAGAGCAGGTGGCGCAGGGGCTGCTCCGCAGTGGGCTCGAGTCGAAGTGGCCCGGGGTCCATCACGGGCGGTGGCTCCTGGCAAAGGCGCACAAGGCGTTCAGATTCTCGGCCGGCGTCCCTCGCGGGACCTCGCAGCCTGCGCCCACGATATAACGAGGACCGGCGGCCCGGTAGCATTCCTCGAGCTGGCCGGTGATGCTCTCTGGCGTTCCATCGCGGAGGACCCGGACCGGGTCGAGGTTGCCCAGGAGCACCTGCTCCGGCCCCATGGCCCTGCGGCCATCGGCCATCGGCGTGAGGGAATCGAGGTCCACCAGGTCGCAGCCCAGCAAGCCCATGCCGCCGAGGATCTTCCGGGTGCTGCCGCAGATATGCAAGCGAATACGGGCTCCCGTGGCCTTGATCTCGGTCACCAGCTCCTTCTGGCGAGGGAGCACGAAGGACGCGTAGAGTCTCGGCCCGATCAGCGAGGCCGCCGCGTCGCCAACGCCGATCAAGTCGGCTCCGGCTTCGACCTGCGCCCGGGCGAAGGCAGCCTCTATCGCCACCGCGAACCGGAGGAGCTCGCCGACGAAATCGGGATCGTCTTGGAAATCCAACATCAGGGTATTTAGACCCCGCAGGTCGGCCGCCATGGCGCAAGGGCCTTCCACCCAGCCCTCGACGATGCGCGTCTGGCCGGTCATCTGCCTGAGCCGCAGCACTGCCTCGATCCGGTCGCGCAGCCGCCCCGGTGCCGCCATGTCGGGCTGCTTCAGGGTCTTGAGGCGCGCCTTGTCTCCCAGGAGCGCACTGCTCTCGACGATGGCGGGCGGCTGGTCGTCGAACCACGCCACGGCGCCGCCCAGTTCGGAGACCTCTCGGGCCGGATCGGAGATGGCCGAGACGTGATCAAACCCGAATGCCTGGGCCACGGCCACCTGGGCCTCGGCGAGCACTTCGTGGTCGGACGCGTAGTCTCGATAGGAAACGCCGGCCAGGTCGGCGGCCAACATCATGGTGATCGGCATCAAGGGGAGGTGGTCGACCGGGTGGCCGTCAAGCATGGCCAGCACCCGTTCCTTGCCGTTCATGAAGTCATCCTCTCGATGGCTACGATGTCCTGGTCGGGACGAGCCGCAATCCGATGGCCCGGGGGGACGATGAGATATCGGGCCTCATCCCAGCTCCCCGACAGCAGCCCTCGAAAAAGCTCGAGATCTCCGCGGATCTTCTCGAACGTCCACCCCTTCTCGGCCGCCTCCGCGCGGGCGCCCGCCTCGAAGCGGCCGTCGGGCTCCAGCCCCGTCTCGATGAACGTGAGCTGCCGGTAAGTCTGGCGATATCGCGTCAGCTCCTCGTAGAGGAACCGGCCGTTGTCCTCGCCGTAGCGCTCCATCAGGGCATCCAGGGTATAGCCTACACCCGTCTCGGTCCGCGCCAGGGGCTCGAGGTCGCCCCCGCGCTCGACCCAGCCGGCCGATCGGTAAAACACGCCCGGGTGGTCCTGGAAATAACTCTCGAATCGGGCTCGGCTCCCCATCAGGAGCGTGATGCAGTCGTGGGCGCGAGGGAGGACCAGCGAGACGGACCGTGCCTGGACCCCGGCCAGGCCGTTGCCGCAGAGCCCGTACCCCAGCGCGATTGCGTCGTATTTCTCGATCTGCGTCTCGGCCTCGTCGATGGCGGCCTGAACACTTTCGCGCATGACCCGGCGCCCCGATCGTGCAGGCCCTTGGCGAGGAACCGGGCGTCCACGACGTGAGGAGATCGCAAGATCGCGTCGCACAGCTCGCGGATGATGACCTCGCAACCGATCAGCAAAATTCGCATGTGGCTGCAACCTCCGCGAGGGCTCGGATGAACTCGGGGCTCGTCCCGCAGCACCCGCCGACGAAGGACGCTCCGGCCTCGATCAGCGCGGGGAGGTAGCCGGAAAAGGACCCCGGCTCCATCGTGTAGACGGCCCGGTTATCGACGAGCGAGGGCAGGCCCGCGTTCGGCTTGACCCAGACCGGGAGGCTGGAAGACTCCGTGAGCCTGCGGCAGATCGCTGGGAAGTACTCGGGGCCCGTGCCGCAGTTGGCCCCGACCGCGTCGACTCCCTCGTCCGCCATGGCGTGGGCGGCGGCCTCGGGAGTGGCCCCCATCATTGTCCGGTCTTTCTTCCGGCCGCTATCGAACGCGAAGGAGACGAGGATCGGCAAGCCCAGTGGCTTCGCGGCCCGCACCGCCAGGCGGGCCTCGTCGAGATCGCTGAAGGTCTCGAAGAGCAGGGCGTCGGCCCCTCCTTCGGCCAGCGCCTCCGCCTGGGCCCTGAACGCGTCGAGCACCGTTCGCTCGTCGATCTCTCCGGTCGCCAGGACCTTGCCGGTCGGGCCTATCGACGCAAAGACGCAGGCCCCGGCGCCGGCCGCCCTCTTCGAGAGCTCCACTCCCCGGCGGTTGATCTCGGCGGCACGTCCCGCCTCCCCGTGCGCCCAGAGCCACTGGATTGCCGCGGAAGGTGTTGGTCAGGATGACCCGGCTCCCCGCATCGACATACGCCCGGGCCACGGCCTCGACGTCATCCGGACGCGTCAGGTTCCAGAGATCGGACGGGACACCCGTCGCCAGGCCGCGCTTCTGGAACTCGGTGCCCCAGGCGCCGTCGGTGATGACCAGTCCGGTACCGAAGAGTGATCGCAAGTCGCTCATCGTCCTTCCTTTCAGGATGGTCCCATTGCCTCGAGGTCGAGGTTCCGGGGTCGGGGAGGCGAGGGCCGCGCGATCAGGCCGATCACCCCGCTTCGTTCATGGCCTCCAGCTTCCGCCAGATGGTCTCGCCGGCGCCGGGGACGTAGAGCACATCGCATTCGGAACCCAGGATAAGAGGATGGCCTCGATCGCGCATAGCGCGGACGATGCCCGAGGCAAGGCGGCGGACCTCCTCGACCGGCATGGCGGCGTCGCAATAGAAGGACTTCGAAGGTAGGTTGCCGTAGAGCACGACCGAGCCGGGGACCAGCGCGGCGTCTTCCCAGAGGCGTCGCGAGCTGCCCAGGCTCATCACCGCGGGCTCGAGGCGGATGGCGAAATCGCGGATCATCCCGCCCGTCAGCTCGCCACAGTCGTGGAAGATCAGGTCCGCGCCGGCCTGCTTGAGCACGGCGCCCAACCGGCTGTTGGGTGTCAAGACCAACTGCTCGAAGATCGGCGAGCCGGCCTTCATCTGTCGCGGGGACAGGAAGGCCGTACAGGCCGCCGGTTCGCAGACCATTATGGCCCGCGCCCCGTGCTCGAGCTGGCGCCGCACCGACGCGAGCACGACAAACTCGGCGGCTTCCAGGCAGTCGAGCAGGAGTTGAACCTGGGGGTCCTCTTCGGGGTGGACGCCCGAACCCAGCAGCGCGACGGCCGTGATCGGATCGGCCATCAGCTTGGTGGCCAGCGAGAACGGACCGATTGTCATCCCGACCGGGAACAGGTCGGTCCGCGTGGCGATGTCGTCCAGTGCGCCGTCGCGGGCCACGCTCCCCACACAGCGCGTGGGCTCCGCGCGGTGGAGCGCCTCCCACGTCTCGTCATCGAGGGGAGCGGAGAAGTGAAACCGGTCGGCCTCTTCCTCGCCGATCCCCACCCGCGCCAGCAGATCGGCCTTGTCGAGCCGCAGGTCCATCAGCGGCAGGGCCAGCGGAGATCGCCAGCGCCTGGCACACTTCTCGATGACATGACCCAGGCGCGGGCCATCACGCCGGGCGCTTTCGGGATCGCGCTCGTCGTTCAGAACGAGATCCGTGGCCATCGGCACGCGGAGGCCTCGCCGCGCCAGGTCGAGGTAGTAGGGAGTCGCCATCGGGTACCTGCTAATGGACTCCACACATCTTCCGCGCCAGGGCCACCGCATGGCTGGCGCTTTCCCCGTAGCCGTCGGCACCGATGTCATCGGCGAACTGCTGAGTGACCGGGGCGCCGCCGACGAGCACCTTGACGTTGTCGCGGAGTCCGGCCTGTTTGAGGGCCTCGATGGTCGTCTTCATGGAAGGCATCGTTACCGTGAGCAGCGCGGACAGGCAAACGATCTGTGCGCTCTCTCGCGGATGGTCTCGATGAACTTCTCTGGAGGCACGTCGGCCCCGAGGTCGATGACCTCAAAACCGCCCCCTTCCAGCAGAGAAGCGACCAGGTTCTTGCCGATGTCGTGCAGATCTCCCTTCACGGTACCGATGGCGACGGTCCCCGCCGGCTTGGCCCCGTGCGCGGTGAGCAGGGGCCTGAGCAGCTCCAGGGAACCTTTCATGGCCCGAGCCGAGAGGAGCAGCTCAGGCACGAAGTACTCTTCTTGCTCAAACAGCTTCCCCACCTCGTCCATGGCCGGTACCATCGTGCCGGAGATCAGCTCGACGGGGTCGATGTTCTCGTCGATCGCTTCCTTCGTGATCGCGACGGCCGTCTTGGCGTCGCCGTTGAGAACCGCGTCATGAAGCTTCTTCAAGTCGGCCATGGCCGCCCCTCGTCCTTTCACGGCGGGACGTCAGTTCCGCCCGTTGAACTCGTGCACGGCGTCGAACATCGCCACGATGTTCTCTACCGGCGTACCGGCCTGGATGTTGTGAATCGAGTTGAAGACGAAACCGCCCCCGGGCGCGAAGATCTCGCACCGCCGCAGCACCTGCTCGCGCACCTCGTCCGGGGTCCCGAACGGGAGGGTCTTCTGGGTGTCCACACCGCCGCCCCAGAAGACCAGGCGATCCCCGAAGTCCTGCTTGAGCCGTTCGGGATCCATCCCCGCCGCCGAGCATTGGACCGGGTTGATGATCTCGATCCCCGCCTCGATGAATGAGTCGTAGAATCGCCTCACCGAGCCGCAGGAATGCTTGAAGCACTTCCACGTCGCGTGGGCGTGGATCCAATCGCAGATGCGCTTGTAGTAAGGCAGCCAGAGTTCGCGGAAGGTCGGCACCGAGCAGAACGCCGAGGTCTGAGTGCCGAAGTCCGTGCCGCAGAGGAAGACCACATCCACGGTGTTGCCGATGGTCTGGTGCACCCGTGCCAGGTTCTCGACCACGACCTCGGTCTGTTCCTCGAAGATTCCGTGGATATAATCCCTCCGGCTCTTCAGGGACATGTACCACTCGCTGACATCGCGGATTCCCCGCGGATCCTTGAGGAACGGCGCAGGCACCAGGGCGATGTCGCCCAGCGCCGTACCCCCGAAGTTCGCGATCACGGCACGTCCCGAGGTCCGCGCGGCGTCGACGTCCGCTTTGATCGCGGTCAGGTCTGTATCGGAGAGGGGCTTGAACTCTTCGAGGTTGTCGGCCACGTTCAAGTGGTCAGGATCGAAGTGTCGCTGGCGGATGATCGCGTCGAAGAAGTGAAACCCCTTGGGCATCCGGCCGCTTGGCTCGGCGGCCAGATCTCCCTCGGGGTAGATCAGGGTGTTTCCCTTCTCGTCCACACTGGTATTGAACCTGCCCGGCACAAGCACTTCGAGCCCGTTGAAATCCCAGGGCTTCCAGTCGTTGTTCTCGAACCCGAACATGGTTCGCCGCCGAAACACGCCCTCGACATCGATCCTGAGCACTTGCTTGAGGTCTTCATCGAGCAGTCCCAGCATCTGGAACGGCTCATGCACCTTCACGGGTCGCTTCTCGAGCCCGAAATGGTCCCGCAAGGCGGCCACGCAACTGACGTGGATGCCCGTTACGCCCGTGCTGCCGAAATCAATCGGCACCTGGTCCGGCTGCCGGTGCGACAGGGCGTCCAGAACTCGCTGCCGACTCGGCGAGGTGACGGAGGCGGCCTGAAGAGTCGTCATCGAAGGAAATCCTCCCCCGTTGGAGTTTGTCGCTTCAGGCTAGCTCTGCCGGAGGGTCCGGTCAACGAGATACTCGCGCCGTGCGTCCATTGCGACTCGAGTCGGCGCAATGGGAGCCCCATCCCGAGATGGGATCCGCGATCTCAAGGGACCGCCATCACGCCGCACCAGGACAACGCCATGGCGCGCGACATCCGACTGGAACCGGTCCTTGTGCGGGCCGAAGTCTTTCTGCCGCCACAGGTCGCGCACGTCCTTGGTGCCGGATAGCCCCAGGTCGGACCAGCGGGCGGTAACGGTCGCCTGGTGCTCGCCGCGGTTGAAGAGTCCGACTGCCAGGGAGCCGTCTTCCAAGGGCTTGGCCCAGACCTCGAGAGCCCCGTCCTTGGCCACCCTACGGCCGGGGTGGCCCAAGGGGTCCTGATCGACGTCGATCACCTCGTCGTTGCAAAGCAGGCCGAGGGTAAAGTCGTCCAGCCGGGTGACGTCGCCGCTCAAGATGAGAGGAGCGGCCAGCAGGCACCAGAGCGAGACGTGCGGCGTACTGCTCGTCGGGCGAGAGGGGCGTCGGTGCCGTCTTTCCCTTCCCGTTGCTCAGGTATCCCAGGAGCAGGTAGTCCGGATCGTTCCATCCCCCCGGGCCGCCAAACTTGTGCAACTCTTTGGCAGCGTAGAGGTCGAAGCCGTCGCGGAAGAGCACCGTGGGAATGCCCTCGAAGGTCAGGCCGAAGTCCCCGGCCGTCCGCCAGCTCTGGCCGCCGACCGACTTGCCCCATTCCCAGACGTCGCCCCTGCCGTACTGGCACACATTCAAGACGATGTCGCGCGGCTGGCGCTTGAGGATCTCGCCGATCCGGCGGTACGGCCTCTGGAAGGCGTCCCGGTCCGGGTGCTCGACGATCCGGCCGTAGGAGCACCAGTCGTACTTCAGGAAGTCGAAGCCCCACTCGACGAACCGTCCGACGTCCTGCTCCTCGTGCTGATAGGCGCCGACATGCCCGCCGCAGGTCAGGGGGCCCGGCGAGGTGTAGATGCCCGCCTTCAGCCCCCGGGACTGGATGTAGTCGACGAGCCCCTTCATGTCGGGAAACCGGCGGTTGGGCTTGACCCTTCCCCGAGCATCGCGCGGCTCGCCCCCGAGCTCGGGGTTCGGATCGCCGGGCTTGACCGCCCAGCAGTCATCGATGTTGACATACATATATCCGTGATCGATCATCCCGGAGCGGACCATGGCGTCGGCGGCCTCGCGGATAATCTTGTCGGTGACGCGATCCTCCCAGATGTACCAGCTATTCCATCCCATGTGGGGCGTGAGGGCGAGGGTCTCTCCGCAGACGATGCGCAGGGGGCGGCTGGCGCGACCGCGCGAATTGAAGACCTCCAGCACGACATCGTGGGTCCCGCGCGATCGAGCCGCCCGCCGATCTGGCCGGTCACCTCGTCGAGCCGGAGCCCCTTGGGCAGCCCCGTCGCGCCGTAGCGGAGCGGACGCTCACCGGTGGCCGGGATCTTGAACAGGAGCGGGGAGCCGGGCCGGACGCCGAAGATCTTCGCCCCGTGGATCCGCGGGTTCGGGCCGGGCCGGGGAGCCAGGACTACCGGATCGGCGGCCTGGGCCCACCCCGGGAGGAGGGCGCCGGTCGCCAGGACGGTCAGCAGCAGCCGTTGGCCGCGTCGGGCCGGGCCGCCGGTGTTCGAGCTCGCGGTCGTGGTCGGGTTCATGATCGTGGTCCATCAAGTAGCCGCGGATCGCCCGTCGAGCCGAGACGCGATCTCCTCGAGGGTAATCCCCTTGGTTTCGGGGAGGCGAAGGAGGATGAAGACGAATCCCAGCAGGCAGATCGCCGCGTAGGCCCAGAAGGTCCCCGCCGGACCCAGCGCCCGGTTCAGCAGGGGGAACGTGTACGTCAAGGTGAAGCAGCCCGCCCAGAGTGCGAAGACGGACACGGACATTGCCCGGCCCCGAGCCCGATTCGGGAAGATTTCCGCGAGCACAACCCAGGTCACCGGGGCCAGCGTGCAGGCGTAAATGGCGATCGCCGCGACGACCAGGATCAGCACGTGTGTCCCCCGCGTGCCGGTCGCGTAGCAGGCCCCGATCAGCAGGTAGACCACCGCCAGGGCGGCCGAGCCCGCAAGCAGGAGCGATCGCCGGCCCAGGCGGTCGACGGTGCCGATCGCCACGAACGTGAACACCAGGTTCACCAGTCCCGTGATCACGATGTTGAAGAGGATGTCCGAGACGCCGTAACCGGCCGAAGAGAAGATCTCCTCCGCATAGTTGAAGATCACATTGATCCCGCACCACTGCTGGAACACCGCCAGCACTAACCCGACGACCAAGGCGGGCCGGAGCCGAGGATCGAGCAGCTCGCGGAGCTCGAAGCGGGGGCCGGCGGAGCTCGCCTGAAGAGCCTGCTGGATCTCGACGAGCGCCAGTTGCGCGTAAGCCGGGCCGCCGACCTTCACCAGGATTCGCCGGCAATGCTCCTCGCGCCCGCATTCGCCAGCCAGCGTGGGCTCTCGGGGACGAAGAACATGGCCAGGAAGAAGAGCAATGAAGGCACGGTCGTCACGCCGAACATCCACCGCCAGCCTATCTGGCCGTTCCACGAAGCGAGGATCTGCTCGGCCGTGGCCCCCGAGGGGATCGGCTCGGCGATCAGCCAGTTGATCGCCTGGGCTGCCAGGATGCCGATCACGATCGTGAGCTGGTTTATCGACACGAGCTTGCCACGGATCGCGGCCGGGGCCATCTCGGCGATGTAGAGCGGCGAGAGGTTTGACGCCAGGCCGATCGCCACCCCTCCCAGCAATCGGTTGAGGACGAAGGTCACGAACGATCCGGACAGCGCCGTACCTAGGGACGAGAGTGCGAAGATCACCCCCGCAAGGATCAACGGCCGCTTCCTGCCGAACCGGTCGGAAAGGGCCCCGGAAAGGACCGCGCCACCCAGGCACCCGACGAGCGCGCTGCTCATCGCCCAGCCGATCTGAAATGGTGTGTTCAGATGGAAGTATTTCTCGTAAAACGGCTTGGCACCGCCGATCACGACCCAGTCGTAGCCGAATAGCAGCCCACCCAGGGCGGCGACCAGGCTGATCGTCCAGATCCATCGCAGGTTCAAGTCCGCCTCGGACCCGGACGGGAGGACGGAGGCTCGGTCGTCGGGCCCGGCCAGACCCGGTCCCGGGGCGTTTCCCAGGGCTGATCTGCCCGGGCCCCGTCGGAGCGACCAACCCCCAGAACGGCTGTCCCATCTCACGTTCACTCTCCCTGTTACGAGGATTCATTTATTCGTTCATGATTGATCGCACCTGGGCGACGGTGATTTCCACGCGCGGTTGGAACTGATCACCGGCCATGTACCGTAGCAGGCTGGCGCAACTGCCGAGCGACCGGGTTGGAGTTTAGGTTGGTCTCCAGGTCGATGCTGCACACGAGGAGCCTCCCGGGGCCGACACGAGCCTCGACGATCAGCCCCAGCTTGCGATTGGTGATCCAGTCGTCGATGACCTGGACGACGGGACGGAGGTTGCGAGGGAGATCGTCGAGGATGAGCGCGTCGGCGCGACTGAGCAGATACCACCACTGCCAGTTGGCGTGGGATTCCGTCGGGAAATCCGCCAGCGCGGGGTGCTTGGGGTCGCAGAGGATGCCCAGGGTGTGAGGCGGCTGACGACGGGTCCAGGAGGTGTTCCAGAAGATCGGCGAGAAGCCGAGTTGGACCTTGCCCAGCCGGTCACCGCGCGCCTTGCCGGGGGGAACCAGCAAAAGCACGCGGCCGCCGGCCCGAAGTACGGTCTCGGCCCTCGCTTCGAGCTGCGAGACGATCTTGACGTTGGGTGGACACCGAGTGTCTACCGTCGCCGGATAAACCCAGAGGTCCCAATCGTTCTCAAAGGGGGTTCCCTCGAGGCTCATGACGAGCTTGTATCGAGCCGGCCGCGGCGAGGTTCCCAGCTTGCACCACCAGCTACCGAATCGGAGCCGATCGCCGACCGGTGCCGGGAGGGACGATACGACATTGGATATGAGCACTTGACCGTCCTCGCGGACGAGGCTGAGCCTGGCCTTGACGTCGCCCAGCGGCTCCGGCCCGAAGTGAGCCGCTTCGAGCCCGGCCACAATCTCCTCATCCCCGGTGAAGACCAGCTTGGGAAGCCGGACCAGCGGCACGGTGCTGTTGCAGAACCGGCGGAACTCCCGGGCTGTGATGTAGCCCTTGGAATTCCAGAACGCATCGAGCACCCCCACAGGCGCAGTCCCTTGACCGGGGAAGTCGTACAGGGCCAAGAGCTCGAAGCCGCCCATCCCCGGGGTCCGCAGGCCCGACTCGATCTCTTCCTTGTAGCAGAGCGCCTGAAGCTTGCCAGATGCGATCAGGAAGTCGCTGGCCTGCGATCCCATCCCGTGCGCCTCGAGCGACTCGCGGAAGATCTCGAAGTTCCTGGGCTTGAGCGGCCCGGTATAGCTCGGGATCTCGGCGAAGTTGGGATAGGCGCACCACTGGCCGATCTCGTGGCTGATGACCGGTACGTTGTGCGCCTGGATGGTATCGAGGTAATCCGTCGTGGTCTCGGGCGGCCGCGCGTTGATCCGCGACGCGAGCCCTGCGCCCAGGCCTGGATTCGCGGGGCGGGGGTGACGTGAAACTGGTTCGCCGTGATCTCGGGCCAGCCCGCTGCGCTCGTGTAGAGTCGCCGCCCGTCGGATTCCCGGTAGTGGTTGACCCACGCGTTCAGATACGCCTTGTCGTTCCCGGCCGGTTCGTTGCCGTAAGCCATGAGTACGAACGAGGGGTGGTTGCCGTAGGCCGCCAGGATCCGGTCGGCCTCCTCGTAGAGCCAGCGGTCAATCGGCTGGCCCTCACCCAGGGCGGTGCTGGTGTTAGCCCACGATCCGCACTCGACGTGGAAGTAGAACCCCAGCTCGTCGGCCGCCTGGAAGGCCGCCTCGGGCGGGCACCACGAGTGGAACCGAAACAGATTCAGGCCGTGATCCCTGGCGATCCCGATCGTCCGTCTCCAGGATCCCACGTCCGTCGGGGGATGGCCGGTCAGCGGGAAGATCGCGCATTCGAGTGTGCCGCGGAAGAAGATCTTCAGCCCGTTGATGACAAATTGGGTGCCCCACGTACCGATCTCGCGCAAGCCGAAGCTCACGGTCCGCGAGCCTGCCGGATCGCCATCAATGCTGGCGGTCACGCGATAGAGTACAGGATGATATTCGTCCCAGAGCGGAGCCTCGGGCCCGAGGTGATACTCGGCCGTGAAGGTCGTGCGAGGCCCCTGCAACGACACGAGAGGTCCACCCGGCGGGGGGCCGAGCACGTTTTCCGGCATGGCGAAATCGAGCCTGGCGAAGACTTGCGTGTCCCGGCCGGTGGCGTTGCCGATGGTACAGCGGACCGCGATCGAACGGCCATCGTGCGGGATGACTTGCACGTCATCGACCCAGACGGGCGGTGTCGCGGACAGCTCGATACGGCCGACGATCCCGTTCCAGTTTCCCTGGGTATGATCCGTGACGCTGTGCGAGTTGATCCCGACGTCCACGACCAGGCGGTTATCGACCCGGATCGTCAGGCGATGCTTGCCGGGGACAACGGCCGTACCGAGGTCGCGTGCGTGGGGTGTCGACAGGCTGTTGTTGACCCCGAGCTCGCGGTCATCGAGCCAAGCGCGGGTCTCGATGTGGGGTCGTTCCAGGGTCAGGACGATGCGGCGGCCCTGCCACTCGGCCGGGACCTCGATCTCGCGCTGGAACCACGCAGCCCCCTTGTAGTACCGCTCGGGCTGGAGCCAGAACGGGACTTTGACGTTGCCCGGCCGGCGGTACTTCTCGTACCCCGGCGCGGTGAACCACGACCGATCGACGATCGCGCCGGTCCAGGGCGTCTTCACGGTGATCGCGTCGCCATATCCCTGGGCCTGCACCGTGCCGGGGAGCCTGATCACGTCATCGCCGGCCAGCGGAGCCGTTTGCCACTTCTCCACGAGACCGCGATCGTCGCGATCGATCCGGAATCGCCAGGTACCGGAAAGATCGCGGGATTCCGCGGCCACGCCGGTCTCGCACACGACAGCCAAACACCACAGACCACCGAGCGTCCAGAGACTCGCAGCTAGTTGCATGCCCATTACGTGTCCTCCTCATGCCTGATGACTCCGGGCGGAGCCCGGCCCGCGTACGCCCGCGATTCACGTCCAGAGCGTCTCGATCTCCTCCAGGGTTCGCCCCTTCGTCTCCGGGACGTAAAGCCCGACGAACACGAAGGCGAGCAGGCTGACCGCGCTGTAGGCCGCGAACGTGAGCGCCGGGCCCACCGATGGGCTGTCGTTGAGCATGGGGAACGTCTGGGCGACGACGTAACAGCAGGTCCAGACCGTGAAGGTGGTCAGCGACATCGCCCGCGCGCGGACCCGGTTCGGGAAGGTCTCGGCGCAGAGGATCCAGGGGACCGGTCCCAGCGCCATCGCGAAGGCGGCGATGAAGACCATGATTCCCAGGAGGAGGCTGAGCCCGCTCTCATGGCGATGGAACATCCAGCCCACGTGGACCAGAGCGACCATCTGTACAGCACTGCCAACAAGCAACAAGGGCTTGCGCCCCGCCCGGTCCACCAGCGCCACGGCCACGCCCGTGAAGAGCAGGTTGATTAGCCCGACCCAGACCGAGCAGGTGAACGCCGCGTCCTTCAACGTCCCGGCCGCCGCGAAGATCTTGGTGGAGTAGTACAGAATGGCGTTGATCCCGCAGAGCTGCGAACAGGCCATCAGCACGACCGCGATGAGCATGGGCCGGGCGTAACGGCCGGCGGACAACTCCGAGAAACGGCCGGCCTCGTCGTCCATCGCGGCCCGGATCGTCTCGAGTTCACGGGCCGCGTGACCAGTGCCACCGACCTTCTCGAGGACCGCGTGCACTTCGGCCTCGCGCCACTGCAAGGTGAGCCAGCGGGGGCTCTCGGGGACGATGAGCAGGAGGCCGAAGAATGCCGCCGCCGGGGCCGCCTCCATCCCGAGCATCCAGCGCCAGCCGACGGCCGTGTTCCACGCCTCATCGCCCAGGCCCTGCACGACCTTGTTGACGAAGAGGGTCAGGAAGATTCCGGTCACGATCCCCACCTGCAACAGCGAGCCGAGCCTTCCCCGTTGGCGTCTCCGGTGCGATCTCGGCGATGTAGGTGGGGCAGATCATCGACGACATCCCGATGGCGGTTCCGCTGAGGAACCGGGCGAGGAGGAACTGCTCGAACATTCGGGGCAAGGCCGAAAGGACACCGGACAGCGCGTAGAGCAAGGCGCAGAGCAGGAGCATCCGCTTCCGGCCGAAGCGGTCGCTGAGGAGCCCCGCAACCATCGCCCCGGGGATGCATCCCAGGATGGCGCCGGCGACGGCCATGCCCTCCCGGGCCGGGTTCAGGTGCAGGTAGGCCTTGAGGTACGAGATCGCCCCGTTGACGACCGCCGTGTCATATCCGAAGAGGAACCCGCCGAGCGCCGCCACGGCCGTCGCGAACCACACAAAGCGCCAGGAAGCCGATCCCGTTGCGATCATGGTTCGCTCCTGCATCGGGCCGTGCTCGGCGGGTGGCCCGGGCCTGGAACTTTCCTTGATGTTCATTGATGGGTTGATCGAGGTGATGCCAAATACTCCGGGACACGCTTCGCCTCGGCAACGTGAACCGAGCAACCGGCTTGGTCTCGATGCCAAATTGCTCGGCACCGATCAGGAACTTCGCCGCCCACTCAGCAAGTTGGACGGACTTCTCTGCGAGTGGCTTTTCTCTCTGAGCGTCCTCAAACTTCAAGGACTTGGGCTGCTCTTCGTCGGCGTGAGTTTCCAGCAAGTCCTGGATCTTCAAGAAGATGGCGGTGAGTTTCTTGTCCGGGGTATGGTTGGTTTGGGCTGCGATGTGCTTGCCAATCTCTTCCAGTTGGTCAAGGGTGAGCAGCACCGGAGCGCCGGTAGGCGTGGCCCAGACGCCATCGGCAAGCGTGCCGTGGATGCGGATGGGGTCTTCGAGGATGAGCTTCCGCTCAGCCACGGTCAGCCGAAGCCCGACCTTCTCGTACTTATTGACGAACTTCTTCCGCATTGCATGACTCTAGGGAACATCGCACCCACAATCTCGCCTACTGGGAGCGTCGTCAAATCCACCCACACAGTCAAGTCATCGATCAACGTTATTACAATATATTATGTGAATATACGTGATGAACAACAGGCTAAACTTCGGTCTTGATTGAAATTCTTGCATCTTCGGCGTGATCTGGCAGAATGGAGGCTCTGTCAGCCAAATCCAGCGAAGCCTTTTTATAGGCGTGGGCAAGCAAGTGAGCATGGATGAGACTGAACGGAGTCAATTCCTGTGGCTCAGAACCTTCATATCGCCCGCCGCCAAGTCGCTGTTAACAACGTCTTAGGGCTCCATTTGAGAGTCGCTGGCAGGTTTGTGAAACTGGCGAATGCGTTCCAGTCCGATGTCAGGGTTTACTGCAAGGGCATTATAGCGGACGGCAGAAGCATCCTGAGCCTGTTGAGCCTCGCCGCCGAGTGCGGAACGACGCTGGCTCTCGAAGCCGAGGGTTGCGATGCCGAGGACGCCGTCGTCGCTCTAGCCACCTCGATCTCGGCTCAGTTCCATGAGTCCGAGGATCAAAAGGTGGAATCGGGGTGCTAGAGCTAGAGATCACGCCCGACGACAAAAAGGAGGCTGATCAACAAAGCGGCTGACTGTTATCGAAGGTAGTTCATCACGACTCGATCAGCCGAAGCGTCTGCAAGTCACCAAGACCCTGATCACCAGCCTGCTCAACGAGTCCGACAACATCATCCTTGATCGTGAAGAACCGACCCGAGAGAGCGTCGGCACGCCCTGACGCAAGCATGGCCACGAGGTCGGCAACCTGATTGGGCGGCACATCTGCTCCCTGCTTGATTATTTCGCCGAACCAGGGCAGCCACCGCTGTCCTTCCTCCGATTCCAGAGCATACTCAGCCATCGCCGTGCGTACCTTCCCCGGCTCGATGGGAACCGAAATCAGCCAACCGAATCGTCCGGTTTCGGCCCTGCACTTCCACGGCACGATGGATGAGTACATCCCGTTCCTCGGCGGCAAAGGTAAGAAGAGCATATCCGGCACGCAGTACTGGTCTGTCGATCACACGATCGTTGCGTGGGTGAAGTCGAACGGGTGCGACGAGAACCCGAAGATCGACTTGTTGTCGAAAACTGGCGATGAGCTGACAGTGACTCGCAAGACCTACGTGGCGGGCAAGGACGGGACCGAGGTTGTTCTGGTGGTGATCGAAGGCGGCGGGCATACTTGGCCGGAGATGAGATCGCCCACAACCACCCTCGGTAAATCGGCTCTGAACATCTCGGCCAACGATCTGATGTGGGAATTCTTCGAGAGACACCCGATGAGGTGATCGAGATGAGGCGAACCTATGTGCGGTCGCTTTACACTTCGAGCCTACCCAAAATGTTGATTTGACCGCCAAGTCCTTCGCAAAGGAGTGGCAAACCATGATCGCCAGTCGAAGAGATACACATTTTTGCCTGTGCGGTGTTCCGGGGATGTCTTCAATCCTTTTGATATCCCTCTTTGTCTGCGTGGGGTGCAACCAATCGTCGAAAGAAATGCAACCGGGAGAGTCAACTATGTCCATCGAAGTCACCAGCACGACGTTTCAGCAGGGAACGACCATTCCGAAGCAGTATACGGGCGATGGTGAGGATCATTCGCCGCCGTTGCGTTGGTCCGAGCCGCCTTCAGGGACGAAGAGTATTGCCCTGATCTGCGATGACCCCGACGCTCCCCGTGGAACCTGGGTCCATTGGGTACTTTTCAACTTGCCGACCCAAACCCGTGAATTGGAGGAGGGAGTACCCACGACAGCAACGCTCCCTTCCGGGGCGAAGCAAGGCAAGAACGACTTTGGCAACATCGGCTACGGTGGTCCAGCCCCTCCCAAGGGCAAAGCGCACCGTTACTTCTTCAAACTATATGCCCTGGGGGTGGCCGTGGACTTGGCTCCTGGCGCAACCAAGGCCCAACTGGAGAATGCTATGAAGGGGCACATCTTGGCCGAGGGTGAACTCATAGGAACATACAAGCGATAAACAACAGCCGTCATCCGCAGCACAGTCCCATCGTGGACCGAAAACTTATCATTGCCATCGACTGAACTGGTGAGACGGGTAACCTCATGTGTGGTCGCTACACCCTCCGAGCCAAGCCCAAGGCAATCGCCGAGGAGTTCGACCTGCACGAAGTCCTGCCGCTTCAGCCTCGCTTCAATATCGCCCCGAATCACCCTGTGGCGGTGGTCCGCTTCGACCCGAACGATGGGGCACGCAGACTCGACTTCCTGACGTGGGGTTTCGTCCCATCCTGGGCGGATGACCCCGGCATCGGCGACCGAATGATCAACGCCCGAGCCGAAACCGTTGCCGACAAGCTTGCGTTTCGACACCCGTTCCGAATCCAGCGATGCCTGGTTGTTGCCGATGGGTTCTACGAGTGGCAGCGGCAGGACGGCTGGAAACGCCCCTTCTTCGTACGTCGCAAGGACGACCGTCCCGTCGCCTTCACCGGGCTCTGGGATCATTGGGAAAAAGACGAGACCCCGATCTACTCGTGCATCTTCCTGACAACCGATGCCAACAAGGTGCTGGCACCGATCCATGACCGGATGCCCGTAATCTTGCCGAGGTCAGCGTATGACCTTTGGCTCGATCCTGGAATTCACGATCCCAAACGGCTCGAACCGCTCCTCGTGCCCATTCCCGCTGAGTTGATCGAGGCATACTCGGTTAGCAGATTGGCAAACGACCCTGGAAACGATATACCGGAGTGCATCCAGTCGATCGAGAAAGAGGACTGGCTGCCGGGGTTGTCGTCGTGATCAACTTGGATGGCATTTCCCCGGATTCAAACTCTGTCTAAGATCGACATTAGCCGATCATCTTTCAACGGCTCAGGCGACCATGCCATGACGCCCCTTCGTTTCCACCTGGGCACCCTCGTGATCCTTGTCCTGATCCTTGGAGTGGGTTTTGCCGCCCTTCGTCAGTCCAACGAGACCTGGGACCGCATCAGCTTCAGCATCACTCTGGCTGTTCTCTTGGTCTCAGTCTTGCTCGCCATCCATCGAACTGAATCCAGGCGGGCATTCTGGCTGGGGTTCGCTCTGTTCGGATCAACCTGCCTTGGGTTCTCTCTGGTCCGGTCGATCGAATCCAGGCTGATCACGACCAAGGCGACTTTCTTACCCTGACTCAAAGGTGCCGAGATTGAGCCCGGTAGGATTAGCATACTTCGATTAAGATAACGACGGAGATGTGGACCTCTTTGTCGTCAACAACTCGCAACCAAATGCCCTCTATCTCAACAAGGAGGGCGGCGTCTTTGAGGACGCGACAGCGAGTGCTGGACGGAACCCGACAGGCAAGCAAGCGACAGGCAACGGCAGGCTTTTTCTCAACAGTTCGGCGAGACTCCGTGTGTGGGGATCAAGCGGCACTACTGAGAACTTCATGCGGGTCGGGCACTCGCTCATTGCTCTGACTCTTGCATTCGTTGGAGGTCGGCTGTCGCGCAGCCTCCATTCCCGAAGCCTGCTCAGAACGACGGAACCCAGCATCCCAACAACAGGACATTAGAAGACCACAGAGCCCCTCTCATGACCAATCCAACTAGCCCGTCACTTGAGGGGGCTTTCCCTAACATCACCATGTGGATCAAGGACTGCGGCATAGCCGAGATCGGCTACGATCCCAACACAGACAGCTTCATCCGAGCGATCGACGAAGGCGGGATGGTCTGGAGCGGCAAGAGCCGCTACGAAAACCTCGACGCTGCTTTCCAGGACTTGGAGGCGGGGCTCGGGCAGATCCTCGTAGAGCAGGTACTCAGTCCAAAGAAAACCCCAGCAAGACGCCGGAAGGGTCCACTCGAAGACCCTCTGACTAAACAGGTCAACAAACTCGATGCGATCGTCGAAGCGATCCGAGGCAAGGAGAACGTCCAGATCACGCGGCTGACCGTGGTCAAGAAGCTGTGCGAGAACCCCGATGCGGCTGGAGCCTTCGCCATGTTCCTCGCTCAGCAGGCGCGGGGGAGGCTGAGTGAGAAACAAGGCAAAGAGCGATACGTTCAGTTGGCAGACCTGGCGGTCAGGGAAATCAAATCCTACCTGGACCATCCGACCCAGGACTGCAAGAAACAAATCCGGTCTCTGCTCTTGGAGATCGAGGCTGAGCAGAACGAGTATGTGTCCATCAAATGGAGTGCAGTGCGGAACATCAAGAGTTGGGACTTGCTGATCGTTGAGAATACCCTGCGGGCCATCCTGAATCGGGATGAAGCTCCACGTTGGCTCTATCAGGCAGCACGAGACTACGTAGGTGGCTCCATTGAATTCGAGAAGAAATCAATCCCACAGATCGAGGACATCGCTCGATTCTGGCGACAGTGTTTCACCGTCAAGAAGTGAGAGGGATACTGGACTTAGGGACTTCGATAACCAAGGACAAGAATCATGATCACCTTCGCTGATTGGTTACCACCGGTAACTGTCGGCTTGACCTTCACGATCCTCGGAAGCATCAAGCTCTGGGGATTGAAGCGGGGCATTGTCGGGGCGCGAACAAACCCTTCGCTCAACGGCTGTGCGGCACCTGACCCACCTGGGAGAGCCGCAGTTTGCGGCTGGGCTTTCCACTTCTCTTCCTTGGCATCGGGCTGATCTACCTCGGCTGGCTGGGATGGGTGCTCTTCTCAGCCAAGTGACCTTCGGTTCACTCCCAGGGCCAGCGCGCACTTTAGGCGGTCTTGGCAATTTGGGGTGCTTGCGCCTGATCGGTTTATTGGTATACCGTTCTCTGTGTTGCTATATTCACGGCGGCGCACAGAGAACAACCGATGGCAGACAGCCGGCATGTTTCCTTGGACGAGGTCGTAGTGCATTTTGCGGAGTTGGAGGATCCTCGCTCCACCGTCAATTTGCAACATCCGTTGGTCAGCGTGGTCGTCATTGCTTTGATGGCGGTGCTGGCCGGTGCAAGCGGGCCAACTGGGATTGGCAAGTGGGCTGCTTTGAAACAGGAATTTCTCTTGAACACTCTGGATTTGCCCAACGGTATTCCACGTAAGGATGTCTTTCGTCGCGTGCTGATGACGCTGCGACCGGGTGCCTTTCAAGCTTGTTTTGCGAACTGGTTGAATTCGTTGCGTGCGACAGCGGCCACGGCGACCGGCGTGGAGCAACCCGTTCTGGCGGTGGACGGCAAGACGGCACGGCGGAGCCACGATCGCAAGAACGGCCTGGGCGCCTTGCATTCGGTAAGCGTCTGGGCCAGCGAGTTTGGGCTGTCGCTCGGGCAGGTGGCGTGCGCTGAGAAATCGAACGAAATCACGGCAATTCCCGAGCTTCTGAGACTGGTGGACATCAAAGGGGCGATCATCACCATCGACGCGATGGGAACCCAAAAGGCGATCGCTGCGCAGATCATTGAGGGCAAGGCCGACTACGTGCTGGCGCTGAAGGGGAACCAGGAGACGCTGCATCAAGCGGTCATCGATTATATCGACGAACAGCTCGAGGGAGACTTGGCGAACGCTCGTGAGCACGTGACGACCGAGAAGGGGCATGGGCGTGAGGAGATGCGAACGTACCTCCAACTCCCGGCACCCAAGAGCTTGCCGGGGTTCACGCTGTGGGAGGGGCTGAGGACGATCGGGGTGGTGACGTCCCGGTGCCTTCGTGACGGCAAGGAGACCATCGAAGTCCGCTACTACATCAGCAGTCTGCCCATGGGAGTGAAGCAGTTTGCCCGAGCGGTCCGAGGTCATTGGGGTATCGAAAATACCTGCCACTGGGTTCTCGATGTGACGTATCGCGAGGACGAATCGCGGATCAGAGACGAGGCGCTGCGGGAGAATTTTGCATGGCTCAATCGGTTCACCTTGTCACTCCTGAAGCAGTATCCAGACCGCACGAGTCTCGTCATGAAACGTCGCAGTTGTGGTTGGAACGAGAACTACATGCTGAAAGTCCTTGCTGGAGCAGCGGTTTAGTGAGGCTGGCCCTGGGTTCACTCCCCATATATTTAATTGTGCCACAAGGCTATCAGTGCTCTTCCGCACTCCTGCCTGGTAGATTTATCCTCCAGATCGAGAGACGCTTGTGGAGGTGTGAAGAGCCTCGTGAACCAACTATGAACCAGGAGCGACACCATAAATGACGACAGTCTTGAATCGGTGGACGTGATGGGTCGATGACGCTGTTCCTCAGTGAGTTAAGCGTTGGCATCCCCTGCCCAAGGCGATGCCTCACAGAAAAGGAAATCGCCGAGTCGAAAACCCCGGCGTGGATGGAATCAAGTTGCGGAATCGAAAGCGGTCACCGTCCGATGGCGGTCGCATATAGCAACCTTCTCGCCCGCCTCAACGCATCCTCGATCTCAGTAAGGTCACCAACCGCCATCATCTTGAAGATCAGCCGATCGATGTCGGCTTCGAGTTCATTCATCGCCAGAGAACGGTTGCTCTTCCTGCCTCGTGGTTGGCCGTTGAGCACAGCCGTGGGCTCCTTACGGGGTCTTCCGAGTTTCTTGCCAGAGGGGATTGCCTTCCCTTTCGTAGTTATCCTAATCTTCTTGGTCTTCCCACGAAGGTTACCTGTCAGTCCCAACGATGCTCTCATCTTGTCCACGAGGGTGCGGCTGATCGACCCCGCAAATCCGGCTGCTGTCCACGCCTCGTTCACGTCATTGAAGTTGACTTTGGGATGGTCATTCAGAAACTCCTTGGCGAACATGGTCTTGCCAGGCGTGGCTGTTACTGTCTTGGGCTTCTTGGAGGCTGCCGTCTTCCCCTTGGTGGCTGCCTTCGGCTTCGACATTGCTCGCAGATTACCGCTCAGTCCCAACTGCGATCTCACCTTCTGGATGAGAGTGGCACCGATCGACCCGTCGTTCCCGGCTTTCGTCCACGCCTCGTTCACTGCTTGGACGTTGCCCTGTGGATGGTCGCCGAGGAACTGCTTTGCAAACGTTGTCTTGCCCTGATCCCTGGTCCCTGTTGCCATGCTGTGGTCTCCTGGATGGATTGGAAGGCGTTTAGCCTCAACTGGAGGGAAGCATAGACTACATGGTGTACGAAATTCACACTAACCTCAAGATGGAGTGGGACAATCGCTTGGGGGACTACTTCAAATGAGCTGTATTCTACCGATTGTGCAGAATGAATTCTCAGATGGGGTGAGTGAGAATATTGGCACGAGGAGGCAGAGGGAATGATCGTCGTCCTCATGGGTGTTACGGGATCGGGCAAAACGACGGTTGGCAAGGTCTTGGCAAACCAACTCGGCTGGAAGTTCTGTGACGCTGATGACTACCATCCAGCGGCGAACATCAAGAAGCTACACCAGGGCATCCCGTTGACTGACGAGGACCGCCAGCCCTGGCTCCACTCTCTTGCCAAGCTGATCGACGACGCTAGGGATCGTGGCGAGAACATCGTTCTTGCATGCTCGGCGCTCAAGCATGCCTACCAGGAGTACCTGCGTCGTCATCTGGATGTCGTTCATTACGTCTGCCTCTGTGGACCACCGGAGGTGATTCAGAAGAGGTTGGCATCTCGCACCGGTCACTTCATGAACCCGGAACTGCTGCCCAGTCAGTTCGAGATTCTGGAGCCGCCTGGAGATGCGATCCGGGTGGATGTGACAGGGACTCCCGAAGACATTGCAGGTGAGATTCGGCTCAGGCTGGGACTATGATCAAGTCGAACGAGAACGGGTGAGATCATGATCTACGACTTCATCGCCATCTCTGACCAAGACTTTCCTCCGGCGAAAGATCGACTGTTCCAGCACCTCGTCCTTACCTACGCCAACGAGACCAACAAGACTGCCAGCATGTGGCATAGATCCTCGACGATCTACTTGGACTTCAAGCGTCACGAGAAAGTGAACACGATCCGAGCCGTCCTGGTTCACCAGATTCGTTCGGAGCGGCGGTTTTTCGCCCAATTCGTCGGCATCCAGGAACCTCCCGTGGAGGACTTGCTGCCGCCAGGGGAACAGCCATTGGTTGAAGCCCACCTGGACCGGTACGTCACCCTGACGAAAAGGCGGCTGCCTTAACTTGCCGAGGCAAGCGCCGAGTGGTGGCTGACCGAGATTCCGTTCTTCCGTGGGCTAACATGGCAGCGGATCTATAAAGCGGGACCGTTTTCGGGGACTGGGCGTGAGCCATCGCGAGCAGACAGGTATATCAGCCATGAGCCCTACGTATTCCCTGGTGTCGTTGTCTCGGTTTGGAGCGCTCGTAGGTCGGTCCCTCGTTGTCGGCGTGGGGTTTGCTTTTTCCCTAATGGTCGGCGGAATGACTATGAATCTTCTCGGCTTGCCTCTACCAGCGATCGGGAGGCAGCCTAAGCCGTTTCAGTCCCTCATTTCGTCTGTCATCGCTGGTACACTTACGGGCTTGACTTTGGGACCACTTGGTTCTCGGCTGAACTTGCCCCTGTTCGGGCGTGCTTGCCTCTGGTTCTTACTTCTGTTCGTGCTGAACGGTCTCGTCAACGTGGTCGAGGCGCTCTTCTTCACGACGATTCCGCTGACTCAGCTTGCCAGCAGTTTCGCAATCCTCGCCTTCGGCCAAGCAGGTCTCGCCGTTCTGCTGACCCTGTTATTCCGACCGCAGCAGAAGGGTCCGGGGCTGCTTACGAGGCTGAGAGAGACGCTGGCGCAAAGGACGGGAGTGTCATGGGCGTTGCGCTTCGGACTCGCTGCCCTCTCCTACCTGCCGATCTACTACGCATTCGGGATGATCGTCGCCCCCTTCGTCCTGCCCTACTACAACAAACCAGACCTGGGATTGAACTTGATCGTGCCGGGCTTCGGGGTCATCTTGCCGCTTGAGATCGGCCGGGGCTTGCTCTATGCCCTGACCTTGTTCCCCCTGATCGTCGTTTTGCGTGGCGGTCTTTGGTCGAGAGCGTTCTGGACCGGCCTGACCATCGCCGTGCTGGGCTCCTGCGTGCCGATGCTCCAGGCTTCCTTCTGGCCGCTGGTTCTGAGGATGGCTCACGGCTTGGAGATCACAGCAGATGCCCTCGTGCAAGGGATCGTCCTAACCTGGCTCCTGGCGACGAGAGAACCCGTAGAAGTGGCGACCTAGCACTTGGGATAATAGAGCCTGAGGGGAGAATAGAGGAAGCGTTCACCGAAGGACGAAGAACATGTCTGAGCACACGGTCACGATCGACTGGAAGCGGGAGACGCCCGATTTCGAGTACCAGTCATACAACCGGGATCACGATTGGGTTTTCGATGCTGGGATCACGGTCAGGGCCTCAGCGAACCCCGCCTATCTGGGCAGGGAGTCCTGCGTCGATCCCGAGGAGGCGTTTGTCGCCAGCCTTTCAAGCTGCCACATGCTGACGTTCCTTGCGATCGCCTGCAAGAGGCGGTTCACGGTAGACGGTTACCGAGATCATGCAATCGGCATTCTCGGGAAGGATCAGACGGGGAGGTTGGCCATGACCAGAGTCACCTTGCGCCCGCAGATCAGGTTCGGTGGCGAGAAGACGCCGACGCCAGCGGAACTTGCTCAGATGCATGATCAAGCCCACCATGCCTGCTTCATCGCCAACTCCGTCAAGACGGAGGTCGTCGTGGAGCCGCAGTGACACAGATCTCAGGTCGGAACGCGTATTTCGGCAGGCACCTGGGTATTCTCGTATCAGGTACAGATAAGACCGGCGACTCTGGTTCTTGGTCTGGGTGGGTTGCAGGAACCTCAATCTCGACAAGGTACTCCCATGACTCAAGGGATGGGGTTTGCCACGAGGCTGGGATTGATGCTCGGATTATCGTCCGTTGCAATCGGTGCCGAAGTCAGCGGAAACGAGCATCCCCGGCCTTTGATCTTTACGCACTACATGCCCTGGTTCGAGTCGAAGGCGACAAGCGGTGCCTGGGGCTGGCACTGGACGATGGGTCACTTTGACCCCGAGCGGCCCGACTCGAATGGCAGGCGGGCCATCGCCTCTCATTTCTATCCGCTCATCGGTCCCTACGATTCTGCCGATGCTGACGTGCGGGAGTATCACGCCCTCTCGATGAAGCTCGCCGGAATCGATGGCGTGATCGTTGACTGGTACGGCACCGTGGACTTCAACGACTATGCCATGATCCATCGTCGAACATCTTCGCTCTTTGACTCACTCAGGTGTGTGGGGCTGAAGTTCGCAGTCTGCTACGAGGACCGGGCGCTCAAGGCAATGGTCGAGCGGGGGAAATTGACACCCGACCGAGCCGTTATGCAGGCGAGAACGGACCTGCGGTTCTGTGCTGACAACTGGTTCAAGGACCCCACCTACGTCAGGTGGGAGGGCAAGCCGCTGTTCCTCGTCTTCGGACCGGATTACTTGAACTCGCCACAGTGGAAGACGGTCCTATCGGGGCTGCGAGCGGGTGCTGCTCTCTTGACACTGCATGAGCGTCAGCCCTTTGCGAACGGGAGCTTCGCCTGGCCCCCGATGTGGGCCGCAAAAGACGGGGTGCTCGATGCGAGAGCACTCGATGACTACCTAGACCGCTTCTCCAAGCAGGACGGCCTGAGGGTCGGCTGCGCTTTCCCCGGATTTCAGGACATATACAAGGAGGCGGGCGTCCAGCCGTCCCACGGCTATCTCGATTCTCGTAACGGCGGAACGTTCCGCCACACCCTGGAGCGGGCCGTAGCGTCTGGTTGTCCCTTCGTCCAGATCGCTACCTGGAACGACTTCGGTGAAGGCACCTGCATCGAGCCGTCCCGTGAGTTCGGATTCCGCTACCTGGAGGCCATTCAGGACGCCCAGCGACATCTTTCTGGCGGTGCGTTTCGCTACCGACCGGACGATCTCCGGCTTCCCATCCGATTCTACAGACTTCGCAAGCGTTTCGGCTCTTCGGCGCAGGAAGGGAAGGCAATCGACAAGGTAGCGACCGACCTGTTCGCTGGCGAAGTCGGCCGTGCCTCGAAGCGAATGGACGAGTTGGAGATAGCCGCTGAGCAGCCCCCGCCTCATTCGAGATGATTAATTCTGGGCCTCAGACGACGCCTGTGGGGGACAGCCTGTGCAGCGAGGGAAGTCCTGGTCGGGACCGATGGCGAGTGACCGGTGTAACCACGAGGAGCGGTGATGGCAAAGCAGCCTTCCGACAAAGTGTCCATTGGCAAGTTCGACATCCTCGCCACCTGCGTCTACGCTACAGCCCTGCTCGACGGGATGGATGACGACGAGGCGAAACAGCGGGGCATGGTGACGGCGATCATGGGTGCCCAGGCACGGCTGGGTATCCGCAAGGAACACCATGAAGAGTTCCAAGCCCAAAAAGAAGCTGCCGAGAAGAAGAAAAAGACGACGATCACCGCTGAGTCGTTCAACAAACAGGTCGCCCACAAAATGGGTGAGTTCTTCGAGGAGGTGTTTCTGCCGAGCCTGAAGAAGTTGGTCGAGGCGGGGTTGTCGTATGACGAGGTGAAGCGGGTGGTAAAGATTCCGACCACTTGGGGTGCCAAGATCAAGGGCGAGCAGTTCGAGGACCGGGTAAGTGCTCAATTCTCCAAATGAAGAGCCTGGTTGATGAGTTGATGCTGACTCGATCCTCGAGCAACTGAAGGATGGCACCGTAGAATAGGGGCGGTTCATGCGTTAGTGAGATCGGACCCAGTGGCAGGAGGGGGAGCGAAGACATGGAACCCGCATTCCCATTCGTACTGCTTGGTCTTGCCGTAGGGCTACTTATCTGGGGCATCAACAACTTATCCGTGAACGAGAGGTACACGAAACTCTTTGCCACCTGTGCCACGGCTGTCGGCGTCGGAGTGCTGGGCTGGTTTTTCACGACCTACGGGAAGAGGCGGTCTTCTGTACGCAGTCTTCTCGGGACTTCTTCTCGTCGGACTCTTGATCTGGGGGTTGATCAATCCCGTCGTGGGTCGGCGACTCGCAAGAATCTTCGCAGTGACAGCGATGGGCCTGGGAATGGGCCTCCTGCTCCGGGGCATCAGCGGGGCAGTGAGTGGAGAACGTCTTCGCCCGCCCTTTGGAAGCAACATCATCTCGGAAGTCAGCGAAGCGGTCGGTTGGGGAGCAGGGTTACTTACGGGCGGCATCGTCGCTCTTGTGCTCTCATTCCTTGGGAAAAGCATAAACACCAGTCCGCAAGATGCTCAAGGGTCCGAGCCCACTTCGAAATCACCGCCAAATCACCCCGCATAGCTCTCCTGAGATGATCACACTTTGCCGCTGGTGGACGGCTTGAATCCCCCTACGGCTGAAACAGCAGGAAAGGTCGGTAACAGGGGGCACAAACTCCTCTTTGGCTGACGGTCGCCGTTGTGCCCGCCCAACTGACGAGGATATGACGGGTTCGCCTACGCAAGCCCATCCAACTCTTGCACCTCGCTCAACACCCGGAATACCTCTGTAGCGATCACCTGCGCCCCCGCCTCGTTCGGGTGCAACTCGTCGGCTAGATGCTTGTCCCGGAGCTTCCAGGCGATATCGACAAGAGGGACGTGCTTCTTCAGGCAGTATTCTCCTCAGCTTGCTCGTTGTGGTAGTCACGCTTGCTGTGCAGTTCCGTTGCGATCCGCTCTGGGGAACACCGACTCGTTCGCATACGGCACATTGAGAAGGATGGGCTGCCTTCCCCGTCCCGGATTGCCCGAACCATCCGGTCGAGGTTTTTGATGGTCCGTGGGCTGGTCTGTTCGACCTCGGGCCACATTCCGAGGTCATTGGTCCCGTAACCGACGACGAAGTACTGGGCATTCGGAAACAAGTCCAAATAGTTCTGGACCTGTCCAAGTCCGTTGGGGCTGACCTCCCCGGCGATACCGCCGTTGGCGACGTTCAGACCGAGGGGTTCGCAGAGACGCTGGAGGAACTCCGGGTAGGTACGGTAGGGCCAGTCCCTCACAACACCGAAGTTGTTCCAGCCGGTGATGCTATCGCCCGCACAGACCACATCAGCCGACAGGCGATCCGTCAGGAAGCACTGAGTGCCTCTGTCGGCGACATAGAGGACCGAAGCCATGATCGTCTCTCGCTGTGATAATTACCGACAATCGCCCGTGATTGTGGGCTCAACGGAGGATTCCCTGAAGCGGGTCGGCCGTGACGGGCTGTCAGGGTCAGCTCACCAATCCCTATTTGGACGGCAGGAGGAGGCGAAGCTACGTGGCATTGTTACCGCCATGGTCTGAGCCAGCACCTTGCTACGGCAACTCCAGTGTGAGCCTGGGGCTCTTCTCCTTGTCATTCTCACTCGCACCGAAATAGGTCGCAGCTACCGCTGCATCAGCGGGAACGATCACCAGGCATACCTTGCCGCCCTTAGCGAGCCGCTCCTGAACGAAGTCGTCCACGGTCAGTGAAAACGATTCCATCTTCCCAGTCTCGACTTTCTTGAAGTCGACCGATCCCAGTGCATGCAGAGGTTTGATCTGATTCCCCACCCCGTTAGGAGCGTTCGGGTCGAACTTCAGATCCCCTGCGGCATCCAGGTCCGGTGCCAGGAAGAAGTGGATCGCTCCATCCTTGGCAAACTTCGGGATGCTCTGGACCAAGGTCAACGTCACGCTCTTTACTCTCTTGTCCTGGACCTCCTTGGGGATATCAAAGACCAGCACGCCAAAGCTCGCATACTTATCATTGTCTTTGCCCTCGATGTTGAAATACTTGCTCCCGGAGTCTCCTGAGCGTGGTCCGCCAGGCTGGACCGTGAGGCTACTGGAGGCGACCACCTTCACCCCCGCCTGGTTGTGGATGAGCTGGGAACTGGCAAAGAGAAAACAGAGAGCAGAGAGCAAGAGGATTCTCATGGTGACTCACCTTGGATTGCGGTTGGCTCCTCGAATCAGGTTATCATACCAGAGACAGTGCCAGTCCAAGGCGACCAGAGCCATCCTACATGAAGTCTTCATATTCAAGCCCGACCTCAGTTGCCCATGTTACAAAGGTCGTGTCCGATGGATGAGAAGATCGTCCGCAAGCTGGAGAAACGGATCGAGAAAGCCATTATCGAAGTCACCACCGATATGGGACTTCGATCCTTACCGCTGCTCCCGTCTCAACAAACGATTCACCTGATGGCGAAAGCCGCCGTGGCTGTCTACGAGGCAGCCGATGAAAACCACGACAATGGGCGACCTGCCGAGAAGCCGGTCAATGGCTAATTACCATCGCCCAAGAGCCACTCTTTGGCACGTTCGACCAGCAAGAGATCTGTAGCGGAACGGCGAAGCTCATCCTGGCGCTCATCTTCGACGAATTCGGGGTCGATGTCCTCATCCTCGTCCACATCATTGTAGAGGTTGGGATCAAAAGGCTCGGACTCACGAGCCATCTCCAAATAAGCAGCCAACTGCCAAGTCTCGAAGATCGTCTTGATCCCGCCGACGAAGGCAGGGATTTCAGCCCGGAACTCGGCGTCCGTTTCAGCGGCTTGGAGGAAGTTCAGGAACTTTTCCCCGATGAGGTAGTCGAGGGCATTCTGAGTACCGAACTCTGCCTCGATCTGTTTGGTCGCTTCGCACTGCTCAATCCAAATTTCGCACGGCTCCATCGTCAGTCCTCCAGATACTCCTCGCAGTAGTTCAGGATGGCTTCTGCTCGTTTCTCATCGATGAGGTCAAGGGCAAGATGTGCAGTCACGTAACAGACAGCAAACGCCAACAACGGCTTCGATTCAAGACCGAGGTCCACCCCTCGGGATCGGAGTTGACGACGTAGTTCGCCAACGCCGTTTCCGTGACTCGATTCGCCGCTGGCGCCACCAACTTCCTGCCCCGGAACTTGAGATAGACCAAGGGAGCCAAGTGGAACAGGTTGACGTTCTTTACGGATTGACCGATCACCTTGCCGAATGGTGCCGCTTCTCGGGCATCAGCTGTCGCCCGCTTGATCTCCTTGAACCATCCAGCGGTCGTATGTGGAACTGGGCGCTTCATCGAAATTCTCTTGGATCTATCGCCTTGCTGCCCGGTGTCCGGGTCGAATGCTCAGCAGCGGGTAATGACACCGGTCGGCATCAGACCTCCTCATCCCAAGATTATCGTCAAAAGCCAGATTTCCAACGTGTTATGATGGACTCGAAGCACGGCACTGAAATCAATGGTTCGCTGATCACGAGGAGATCCTGTGATGACGTCGAAGCATCTCCCGGCATTCTTGGCATTCCTTCTGCTTTACGGCATCTATTGCCAGACTAGCTACGCAGAGGATACCAGCCAGCCGTCCGAAAAGCTGGTCACGATCGCTCCAGAGCCAACCGACGAGATCCTGGCGAACCCCGGCATGGGCTGGGAGACGTTCCACCGCTCAAATCGACATGACAGGAACCTCCCGTCATGGATTCCCTCGACCGTCTATTACATTCGCTGGGGTTGGGGTGAACTGGAACCTCGACCTGGAGAGATCAACCACGATCTCCTGGATCGAGTTCTGAACGACAGCCATGCATCAGGGCAAAAGCTGGCTTTCAGGGTCATGTGCTGTTCTACCACCCGCAACGAGCCATACCATCCAAGGTGGTTAAACGAGGTCGGAGCCAAAGAACTGATCGCCGACTACGAAGGGACCGCTTTCCCGATCGCCGACTTTGATGATCCGATCACCCTGGAGCGTCATATCGACTTCATCAAACGGCTTGGCGAGCGGTACGACGGTCACCCTGATATCGCTCATGTCGATATCGGATCAATCGGCTGGTGGGGGGAGTGGCACCTCAGCGGTTCCCAGAAGAACAAGATGCCGAGCTTCGAGAACCGAACCAAGGTGATCGATGCCTATCTTCGCCGCCTTCAAGAAGACGCCGCTGTTGATGCTGATCGATGACGATCCGTGCCTGAAATACGCCACACAGAACGGGGCGGGTTGGCGTGCCGACTGCCTCGGCGACATGGGCGGGTTCTCCAAGAATGGTACCACATGCGGGACAGCTATCCGATCTCGCTCAAGGAAAGGGGTATCCAGGACGTGTGGAAGTCCGCCCCTGTAGCCTGGGAGACCTGTTGGGATATGCGGAAATGGGTCAATGAAGGGTGGTCATTGCGGTATATCTTCAACTACGCTCTAGCCCTTCATGCCTCGTATATCAACAACAAGTCGGCACCGCTCCCATCCGGCGACAACGTGCGCCGGAGATCGAGAGATTCCTGCGAAGGCTGGGATATCGGCTTGTCCTCAAGGAATTGAAGCATCCGTCGGGTTCCAAGCCCGGAGCCAAGCTGGATCTGCTCATGAAGTGGCAGAACGTCGGCTCCGCTCCTTGCTACAAGCCCTACCGACTCGCCTACCGTCTGAGTAACGATCAGGGCTATTGCCAAGGTGTTCGTCTCCAACATCACGGTCAACCACTGGCTGCCCGGCTCGATCGAACTGTTCACGGAGGACTTCTTCAAGGAGCCAAAAGACCTGCCTCCAGGCGAGGTTGCCGACGTTACGGACACGATCACTCTCCCAGGGGATATCCCAGCAGGCGTCCTCACCTTGTCCTTGGCTATCCTGGACGAGCATACCTCGAATCCCGTTGTGAGGCTGGGGATCAAGGGACGTGCGAAAGACGGATGGTATCCCATCAGTGAGATCAAGGTAAGCAATGAGACACCAGTCGCTCAATGAATCGACTTTCTCACCATCGCCATCGACGTCACGAGCTGTTCCAAGTGGAGATCCGGGAGTTTCGTCAGAAGCTTGAACAGCGGTAACGCCTCGACAGGTCCAACACGAGATCGAGGAGTCGGACATGCAAATCGTCACGGTGCGGATTGAAAAGCCCGATGCGACCAACTTCGTCCTCGGGCAAACCCACTTCATCAAGTCTGTCGAGGACATTCACGAAGCGCTGGTGAGTGCTGTCCCCAACATCAAGTTCGGGCTAGCCTTCTGCGAAGCTTCTGGCAGGTGCCTGGTACGGTGGTCAGGCACGGATGGCTCAATGGTCGAACTGGCACGCAAGAACGCTGGGGCAATCGGCGCAGGTCACAGCTTCATCCTGTTTCTCGGCGAAGGCTTCTACCCGCTCAACGTGCTGAACTCACTCAAGATGGTCCCAGAGGTGTGCCGCATCTTCTGTGCGACCGCCAACCCCACGGAGGTCATCGTAGCCGAGACCGTGCAAGGTCGTGGAATCCTGGGCGTGGTTGATGGGTCCTCGCCCAAGGGCGTCGAGGGCGAGGACGACATTGCCTGGCGTAAAGGCTTCCTGCGGCAGATCGGCTACAAGCTGTGAGCCGGGACGAAGACCGTCAGGACTTCTTCGACGTCCTCACATCGACAGGGATTATGACCGGCTCCACATCGGTGCTGCCGCAGTGAGGGCAACTCACACTGGGGTGCTTGTCGTGCTCAGCGAAGGTCTCCTTGTCGTCGAACGTCTTCGAGCACTTCTTGCAGCGGAATTCGTAGTAAGGCATGGCTGGTCCTCCCTCCGAGCCGGAAGACCGTTGCCCGGAGATCCTTCCTTCGACCGGACACAGAGACTTTCCGGCAGAGTCCATCGAATTCGCTCCCCGTCCCTTCGTCGAGGCGGCATCCTTAAATCGTAAATCCTCGATAGTGCCTGGGCAAGTCGCCGTACGCAATCAAGGCCTTGAAGTGGTTGAGGGCGATGGCGGATATGTCGCCAACGACAGGCCGGGTCCACATCGTCGGAAGTTCTGCGGTCCTTTTTTCCACGCCCGATTCCTGCGATTCTGGATCGAGGCGATAACGAACCACAGGTCAAGTGTCCTCGGAAAAAGGGATCAAGTCGGTGGGTCCAGAGCACTTCGAGTCGGCATACCAGGAAACGGCACAGTGGGACACTCCTAGTCCCCAGCCTGTGTCCGTCGGACGGAGGAGGCGGGGGAGATCCGGGGATCCAGCCCCCGGAGAACCGAAGGTGTAACTGGCAACTATCACCCGGAGTTCAGCAAGTCGGTTATGGTGTGATGACAGGCACTAACACGCATCCCGACTCCCAATCGGAGGAGAAGGAAACTGATGGCGAAGTCAACGAAGCCGAAGAAGCCCAAGCGGGACGAAGAGCGTGAGGAACGGATCGAGATGGAGATCGTCGTGGATGCCCACGACCATGAAGAGCGGGTGTTGGGCTGGTATTGCTATTTGGAGGACACTCTGCACTTTCCATTCCTGACCCGCTGCATCAGCGATCGGGCGATCTCACCCCTGCGGGTCGGGGACGAGGTGGAGGTCGTCGGCATGGCACCAGGGGACGAGTGTGAGAAAGAGATGTTCGTCGAGACGCCTTGGGAACAGAAGCGTACGCTGGCGGTTCCGCTGTCGCAGTTGAAGGTGGTCCACGGAGATGACGATACCCAGCAGGCGGTCGAGGACTGGCACTACTGGGTCGAGATGGGGTATGAGTTCTGACGCCTGATCCTTTGGGTTACTTGGCTTGTCTGATAACCAGGGGATCGAAGCCAGAAGGTTCTTGCGAGCATGGAACCCAACGAACGGTCAGCACCGAAGCAGGTGATCGTGATGCGGCGGGATCTTGGCATGCGACGGGGCAAGGAGATCGCCCAAGGCAGTCACGCCAGCATGATCTGGCTAGCCCTCCGCATCCGCCAGCCGGGCTACGCGTTCAACGACGCAGAGAGTCAGTGGCTTAACGGCAGCTTCACGAAGGTCTGCGTGCGAGCGGACTCAGAAGAGGAACTGCTGGGTGTCGTCCAGAAAGCCAGAGAGGCGGGCGTGATGGCGTACGTATGCGTCGATGCGGGCCGCACTGAGTTCCACGGTGTGCCGACCCCGACTTGCTGCGCCGTGGGACCTGATTTCCCTGAGCGGATCGACCCGATCACGGGGCACCTGAAGCTGCTGTGAGTCGTTTAGGGACCAGCCCCCTGTCATTACTCTTTGAGGCCACCTGACGGTGAGTTCCCGGTTGTTGCTGGATTGATCGACACGATCCGCTTCCCCCCCACTGCCAGTTCGTCGATCCAGAGAGTCTGATCATGAGGCACGCCGTCGTGGAAGTAGGGCAGCATCATGAACTGGTTGAACTTCATCTTGGGGAAGTCGGTCGAACGAAACACCACGTGTGTCCGCTCGAGCACGAGCTTCCCATCGACCCAGCCCCGGAGTTCCCCGTCGTGATTCGGCTCGTCTCTCGCCATGTCCAGGCTGTTGAGCTTGAACATCGACTCATCGCAGTGCCACTTCCCATCGTTGAAAAGAACTTCCTCGCTGTCGATGAACTGCCCGTTGTAGCCCCCCTTTAGCGGTCCCTGGCTCAAGCCATGGGGCGTGTTCTCGTTCTGGATGTCCTGAGCAGCCAGCCGCAGCTTGCCGTTCACGGGCTCGATGTAGAGCGTCAGGTGACTGGAGGCGGGACCGTGATATCTGTCGTTCTCCGTGGTCATGAAGTGGAGGAGGTGCGGGCCGTATGGCTTGTTCGTCCACGACCAATTCGGTGACAGTTTCAGGTAGAACCGCAGGTAGACTACATTGGTCAGCTCGATGGAATGACGTATGCCAGATGAGTCGGAGGGAGTCAGCTTCCCCTTGCCGAAGTGGTAGCTGAGCGAACGACGGCCGGCGACTGCATCATCGAACAAAGCAAAGCGGTCGCCGTTGTACCAACCCCGGCTCGTCAACCGTGTGTTCTCGAAGCCTTCGGCGAAGAATCGGTCCCGGTCGTTCGATATGGTCTGTCCCGCCCAGGTAAGGCTCAGGTAGGACAACGCAATCGTGAGCACCAGCATGGCTCTCTCTCCTCGAATCGACAGGGCTTGAGGATGGATGTCCCCACTCTGTCGAAGCTCCACAGTTCCCATTATCATCGAACCACAGGGGCAACTGTAAGCGGCCCTAACAGGTGACAGGCGACTGCACGAAGCGAGCCTAAGAGGCACGCGCGACAACAATGTGGAAGCACATTCGAGCAATCATCTTGCTCCCTGGCATGGTCACGCTAGTGATACCCGGAACGATCCTGAGGCGGGGCGGTCTCGACACCCTCGGATTCTGGCAGTCGGTCCCGGCGTCGGTAGTTGTTCTCCCAGTGCTCGGTGTGATCTGCATTTGCCTGGGACTCTCGCTGATGGTCGCCACAATTCGGCTGTTCGTGACGGTCGGCAAGGGAACTCTCGCCCCGTGGAACCCGACCCAGCGCCTTGTGGTCTTGGGCGTCTACCGCAATGTCCGCAACCCGATGATCTCCGGTGTACTTTGTGTCCTTCTCGGTGAGTCGGTGCTCACGGCTTCATTGCCGCTCTTTCATTGGTTCCTCTTGTTCGCAGTCATCAACGCCACCTACATCCCGCTTTGGGAGGAGCCCGGGCTCGTTAAACGCTTTGGCCAAGAGTACCTGACCTATAAGCGGAACGTGCCGAGATGGGTTCCGAGGCGGACGCCATGGGAGGGTGGGGAGAGAAACCCCACTTGAACGCGGGCATGCCCAAGCCTTTCCACCTCGTCGACTGTCTCTGCCTCTCGCTCACGGTGTCTGAATCCCCTCTTCCCGTCACTCAGACCCGTGGGGCGGATCGTCAACTTCCCAAAGCGCCTTCTCCAGGTAAATGGTTCGGTCGATGGAATTATCCAAGTAGCGGTCGGTCTCGACGAACCCGAACGTCTTATACAAGAGAATCGCCTCGGCCATCTCAGGATGGGGGTCGACGAAATGCGACCGTATTTCAGGCGTCCCGCCCTCAGCAACACGTCTTACACCAGACGCCTGCCGAGCCCAACCGCCTCGAAGCCGACCCGCTGACCATGCTCTCGAAGTTCCAGCGTCGGGAAGCCTGCCAGTCGAAGATCGCCAAGGTGTTCGAGCACCCGCTGCAGCACGGTGGTCTTGCCGCAGCCGGGGGAACCGGTCAGGAGGAGGTTCTTGAGCCGGGTGAGTGACGTTGGGACGGATGACTGAGCACTCATCATGATTCACCAGTCAGGAGGATCGACTCGTCACTCTCACTCCGTCAGCATGACCACTGCCAACGTGATCTCAAAGCCGAGTTCAACAACGCAAGAGAATTGCTTAATGATCCAAATTATCGTGTTTCTTGAGATTCTTACCTCTTGCTTTGTCAGATCGGAGATGATATGGTTGGGTTAGTGGGCGAATCAGCCTAGCAAGACACCTGGAAACCGTAGCCCTTCGGGGTGGAGAACTGAGGGGATCGTCAGGCTGGTTGAGGGTATGTCGAATGTCTCGCCCACATGGTCTGAAGGGTAAACGGATTCAGCAAAGAGCCGAACGCAATGCCGACTACTTCGGTCTGGATGAAGAGATGCTTCGGGCGACGGACAGATTCTTGCAGCGCCTGAACCAATCTCCTAGACCTCGAAAAACGGCAATCGAGGCTCTCACATCACAAGGCGTTCCGGTCTTCTTCCAGCCCACCATTGGCTGGGAGTGGACCGATTTGCCGCCGAAACCCGAAAGGCCAAGCTTCACCGGTTGGGTGCCTTGAACAATAAGCCCAACTGTCTTTACCCGGCATACCCACAAAAACGGCTTTCCGTTTCCCCCCGAGGTAAGCCTTGGGGGGTTCTTATTGACGAGCCACTGATGCCCGGAGGTTCCTTCGGATTGAGCCCAGTCTACATCCTCATGCACTCACCCCTTGTATCTTCTATTGGGAACAACACAGAGGCGACCGCATTGGGCATTTCTCGGGGTCCGGGGGCGAAGACGTAAACGGTTTAGCGGTCACTTCGCCGACTTGATCCGGGTTGTTGAACAGATGGGACGTTCTCGGCTACTGCTCTGACCTGAGAAAACTATCGCAAACCGAATTCCGGTCTGGTAAGCACTCAGGTTGGTGTAAGACCCACTGATCAACCAGCGAGGAGAACGGAGATGCATCACTTCCGGGGAAAGCTCTTCCAGGGGGACAAGCTCTGTCTCGATCCCGCAAACGTCTACATCGACTACAATTCGACGAAGGGTGACGCAGCCTCGGCGTGGTCCGGCTACCTCTTGGTCGAATCAGAGAAGGACGTACTGCCCGGCGGTATCTACACGCTGAAGCTGGAGGACGGGCGGGCTGGGAAGCTTCGGATCGATACCCTCACCCCGGACGAGTCGGACAAGGTTCGAGCAATGTTCGTCGGGGCGGGGTCACTCGGGTAAGTGGTTATGCCAGCCTGATCCGCAGCGTTCGATCAGGATAGAATGTCAAGGATTCTGACCCGGCTGACGGTATCTCGCCACCCTGGGACTCCTTGTGATCGATGCCTACGCCTCCGAACTCGGTGACATCCTTTGGAGATCCCTCCATGTTTCGTGTGTCGCAGTCTTGGCTCATCAAAGGAGGTCAACCTTAAGACTTGAAACCCTTCGCTCAAAACCCTGCGAGTTCCAATCCGGCTTCCAATCGTTCGCGGCCAACCCCGTCTGACAGTCTTGGGTGATGTCCAGACGATTGCGGATCGAATAACCCAGCTCCATCTTGGTCCGCCACGATGAGAACTCGCTCATCGGACATGCAGGAGGTCTCGTCGATGCCCTGACAATCACCTACACGATGTGAGCTGCTGGAGACCACCCAAGGTCGATTCGACCCACCAATCGAGCCAGGGTAGACGACGCGACGTACAACAGCAAACCAGACGAAGACCACGTCGAGCCGTGTAGAATCTGGTGGAGATCCGCGAGGAGTGTCGATACCTTGGTGACAATTCGGATCGGTATACCCTCAAGCCCCGCTGGACTTCGCAGGAGCGTTGCGCCAACTGGCCGTGAAACTTGGCGGTGCTCGAGGCCGGTGCACGACCGCTGGATGACCCGCATACGGAATCGCCTGACAGCTCGATCCGCGTGCGGATCTCTGATTGAGGGAGAATGTCATGTTTCAATCGCTTCGAGTGCCAGGCCCTGCAACGTCCTGGACGGCGTGGCTCCTGTTCAGGGTTGCGACACTGGTGGTTCTGTTCGTCCTGCCCGAAGTAGTGCGGGGCCACGGAGTCCAGGCTCAGCGTAACGTCCTGAGCCTCGACGGGTTGTGGTCAGTCGAGGAGGGGGTCGCGCCCGAGGCGATCCCGACGACATTCTCGCGCACCGTGGCGGTTCCGGGGCTGACGAACCAGGCCCGGCCGGTCTTTCCCGACGTCGACCATTACGAGACGCAAGAGTACGTCTATACGATGAAACGCTACGGAGTGTTGCCGCTCACAGAGAAGTGCGACGGCCTGGGCCGTACGCGGCAGACGCGCAACTACTTTTGGTACTCGCGCACGTTTCTCAGCGCCGGCCCGGCGCGACCATGCCACCCTCGTGGTCAACAAGGCCCAGTTCGGCACGGCAGTGTGGCTCAACGGCAAGAAGGTCGGCGAGCACATGGGGTGCTTCACTGCCGGCCGGTTCGACGTGACAGCAGCGTTGAACTGGAGCGGCGACAATCGCCTGGTGATCCGCATCGGCGCACACCCAGGTGCCATGCCCGACTGGGCTTTTTGGGGCAGCGACGGCGAAAAAGGCCCTTGGACGCCCGGAATTTATGACCGCGTAGAGCTGCTCGTGGCTGACAACCCAGTGATCGAGTCGGTGCAGGTCGCGCCCCGGATCGCCGCAGGCGCGGTGCTCGTGCAAACCCAGATCAAGAACTACGCCGATGCGCGTACGGGGTACCTGATCCAGCAGGTCACGACGTGGAAGGACGGTGACCCGGCAGGCAATCCCATGCGCCAGCAGGTGCGACTGGCGGCCGGTGAGGAAACAACGGTAACCCAGTCAGTGACCGTGCCCGATGCCATCCTTTGGGAGCCGGACAACCCGTTCCTCTACCGGCTCGAGACGAGCACCGGAGGCGACGTCCGAAGCACGCGGTTCGGAATGCGCGAGTTTCATTTCGACCCGGGCACGCGACAGGCAATACTCAACGGCAAGGTGTGCTACCTGCGTGGCTCGAGCCTGACGCTGCACCGGTTCTTCGGTGACCCGAAATGCGGGGTGCTTCCGTGGGACGAAGCCTGGGTGCGAAAGTTCCTTATCGAGATCCCCCACCGGATGCATTGGAACGCCTTCCGCCTCTGCATCGGCCCGCCGCCCCAGCAGTGGCTCGACATTGCCGACGAGGCTGGTTTGCTGTTGCAATACGAGTTTCCGATCTGGAGCGATCGGGAGCCTCTCCGCCACAAGCTCTGGAAGGAGGATGAGATCGAGCGGCAGCTTCGCGACTTCATGCGCGATAGCTGGAACCACCCCAGCGTCGTCATCTGGGACGCCTCGAACGAGACGCACTGGAACTTCCTGCGCAAGAAGCTTGTGCCGTCGGTTCGCGGACTCGACCTAACGGGTCGGCCGTGGGAGAACGGTTACGAACAGCCCGACGCCCCGGGCGACCCCTACGAGGAGCACCCCTACCGCTTCAGTACTTATCTCTTCGGCAAGCCGCCCTATTTCCAGATGAGCGACCTGGAGAAGCCCGCACCTCCGAAACTCGAGGACTGGCAGGCCCGACACGCGGCCATCATCAACGAGTATGACTGGCTCTGGCTCCATCGCGACGGCACGCCCACCGAGTTGACGAAAAAGGTCTACGAGAGCGTGCTGGGCCCCGATGCGACCCCCGAGCAGCGTCGGGCCTTTTATGCCTATTCCCTGGCCGGGCTCACCGAGTACTGGCGGGTCCGGCGACAGCACGCGGGTGTGCTCTACCTGGCCTACCTCGACGGCGATCTGCAGCACGCCTTCACTTGCGATAACTTCCGTGACGTGGCTCACCTGCAGCTCGACCCGGATTTCGAGGACTACATGGCGCAGGCGTTCAAACCGCTGGGAGCTTATCTCGACTTCTGGCAGCCGAGCCTGCCGTCCGCGACGAAGCGTACCTACAGCGTGAAGCTCGTAAACGACACGCACGAGACCGCCACGGGCCGCCTGGCCCTGGCCTGGGAACCCGAGCAAAGCGGCCTGCCCGTGCAGGTAGAGACGCGATTCATCGTCGCACCCGTCGGAACGGCCGTCTGCGAGCTGGAACTGGCCGCGCCTTCCACGGCGGGACATCACCTGCTGGTGGCCAGGGCCTTCTGGGACGGCAAGCCGTGGTCGCCCACGACCTCCCGCCGCAAGGTGTTGATCGAGGCCACGAAGGCGGGGCGTTAGTCGGACCATATCTGAAGACTTCTGAACGATGCAGCAGTCTTGCAGAACAGTCGTCACGAGAAGGGTCTGCATTTGGGTCGCCAGATTCCACCTGCTCACTCAGCAGGCACTCGCATCGGAACCGAGCCGGTTGATCCCGCCCAGCCCGGACAGACGTCCGCTGGTGCCAAAGAGCTGCGCAGGATCGATGTGAGTCACGGGCAAGAGACCTGCGAGCGGCGGTCTGTGATCAAAACAGACTCGCGCCTCCAAGTTTGACGCGGCGGTTTCTAATCAATAATCGAAGGCGGCGGGCTGAAACGCGTCGAGACTTGGGCGTTCATTCTCTCTGCAGTGAGGTCGCGTTGCGGACATCCTGCGGAGCCTGCTCCGTCGGGTCCTGGTCGCTTGACTTCGGATGTCGACGCCGGGTCTGTTCACACATCGAGAAAGCTCGTCTCAGCCTTCAGCCGGCGACGCCTGAGGTCTCCCGAGTTCTTCGCCAGGAGCACGAGGACGGTGATCACGCTGAAGATCAGTCCGAGGAAGAACCACAACCATGCGTTCCGGTTGGTATTCTGTGCCCACAAGCGCAAAAGGCTCCAAAGAGGAACAGCACTCCGCCATCGGAACCGTGAGATTGAATCGGGGTTGGGATGCTCGCAACCCGGCTTTGGAGCTCTGCAACCCGACTCTCGATCTCTGCTACCCTCTGGTCAAGCACATCGTCCGCAAGCGCAGGGTTGGGCACGAAGACGAAAAGCAGCGCAATGAACAGGAAACCTACTACGATTCTTACCATTTCGGGTTCCTTTCTCATTCCACGCGGATTCTACGGGTGCGAACGGCCGATCGCCCCTGCGCCTACTGGCCATCGCCCCTGAGATCGCCCTTCGCAAACCCGACGCCATCTGGTCGGGTCCTTGAGCTTACAAAGCAACCTCCAGGGATTGAAAGATCACCCCGCGACATGCCCGCGTCACATGGGGAAAGAGTCGGTGCTCAATCGGATTGTACTTGGAGCAGTAGGGCGGGTAGTGCGCGATGCGGATTTCGATGCCGAGCTGGTTCGCCAGTTTCTGGAGTTCCTCTTTGAACACGTACCGCGTCGCGCTGTTGCTGCCGCCGCCGTCGCACAGCACCAGGAGTTTCTTGGCCTGAGAGTAGTCCGTCCGCCCGTGCTGTTCCCACCACGCCGCGATGCTGTCACAGGCCAGTTCACTGGTGTCGTGGCTGGTGTTCAGGTGGAGAAAGCCCTGGTTGCGCCCCACGTCGTACACCCCATGCGGGATCACCACGCCCGACCCGCGCTGCCGAAATCGTGATCGTTGACCGCGATCGTCCCCTGGGTGTCGATCCGACCCTCACGGTAGAAATCGCCGAGCAATTCCTTCTTCTTCGTGTCGATGCTGATGACGGGCAACCCGGCGTTCAAGTACTTCTTCTTGAGACGGGCGATCTTCTCGAACTGGGCGTTCCGATCCCGATGGTGACCCATCGTTTTCTTCTTCAACGCCTTTCGCTTGCGGTACCCGTGTTTGCGAAGTAACTGGGAAACCACGTCACGACCGACGCGCGTGCCCAGCTCGGCCATCCGCTTTGCGATCTGCCGCCGAGACAAGTTCGTCCACTTCACCTCGGTTCGCATCGGATCGCCTGCGGTGTGGTCCTGAAGCACCTTCAAGAAGTTCTCGTTGAGTGTCGAGTCGATCTCGATCAACCGTTTCCGCCCGCCCCCCTTTTTCGGACGCGCCCGCTGTCCAGGTCGTCCGTCCCCTCCAGTTCCGACTGTCCTTGGCGGATGGTCTTGGGGTCACACCCCAAGAGTCGTGCGATGTACTCGATCCCACCGTGACCCAACTTAGTGGCCTCGACGGCCGCATACCTTCGACGATCCTTTTCCCCCAGCGAGTCGTACAACCGCTTCATCACCCGCTCGATTTCTGGTGCGTAGGCGTCCATGCTGCCCTCCTTGATGCTGCACTCCGAGCAACGGGCTTGATACCATATCTCAGTCAAGCCGGGAAGTTATCCCCGGCCCGTTCCTAAGAAGATCAGTGAGCCCTTGGTTCGTCGCCCATATGATCTGCACCTTTGGCGGGAGAGGCTCTTGCGGCAGGGAGGCAAGCAACGAGAGAAAATCCTAAACTTCGAAGCCCAGTTGTATGAGAAGTCGGTTAGTGACCAGCCCGAGTTGGTTGTTCTGCAGGAGAGACTCCTACAGGAGGGAGGCGAGCGAGTAGCCTTTCGGGGTCGTGCTAGACTTCGATCAGTCCTTCAAGTGTGCAGCGAAACTTCCTTTCTTCGCGCCTGAAATGGTCAAGTCACTCATACGGCAAGGCTCAACCATTCCGTCAGTTGTTAAAGATGCTTTAGGAGAAGTCGACCCTGGAGACAAAGAGGACGTTGAGACCAAACCAGATGTCGGGCGGGTTTTCTTCAGAACGGCCGTGGCCTACTTGCGACAGGCCACATCCCCTGCGGAAGTCGCCGAGGCAGCTTCGGAGGGATCAGAGGGCAAGGACGACGCCTCGAAGCCCGGAACGCAAGGGTCGTAGGCGATGGAGCGATCGAGTGAGCCGATCGCTCCGAAGTCACCACTCATGCAACGGACGGGACGGCGTCGGCCTCCCGTCCGTTGGTCTTTTCGTCTTCGGCTGGCTCGACTTCTGCTTGCCTGCCGCGTCACCGACCGGATGCCTAGGCGCGATAGCTCAAGGTCTCAAGACTAAGGGAACATCCTTGGTCACGACCGCGCATCCGGCCGTGTCCGTCTTGGCTCTGTAGTCATGCAATAACTGGTTCTGAAGTCACTCTCGGCATCGGACCCCGGCAACCAACCCAGATGGGGACTTCTGGAAGTGGCTTCCCATCTCCTCACCTTCGCAACGTTCCGCGAACCCACCGACTCGATTCCGCGAAGCGCCGATGATCGAGCCGGGCTGATTAACGTTAATCAAGATCAGGTGGGCCAAGGCGTCAGGAGTCGTTACGCGCTGCCAGGTGGCTCAGGATCCGATGTTGGCGGGCCATGCGATTGCACGGAGCAGGGCACGGGGCCAAGCTCGCTGTTCCTATCCTCTCGGTTCCAGTTTGGAGGAATCCGTCCAAGAGCTTCCTGAGCAGATGCTCGTCTCTTCTGAACGAAGCAGCGAATGTCAGTCGATCGGTCGCACTCGGGCCTGCTGCGTCTTTAGCTCGGGGATGGGGATCGTCGGAACCATCGCCAAGGCGGATTGGCGTAATGAAAGCAGTCATCGACGCTGGAGAAGTCAGCCCGAGGTCGGAGCAGAGGGGATTTTCAGCGTTAAACGTGCTCATCAGCTTGCCGCATGATATCGCGTAGCAATACTGCAAGAAACTCTCGATATAGTTGGACCGCCGAACCAAGCCATCAAGACGTGCCGATGCACCTGGTACTACTTGGTACTATTTTCACCCCTTGGTACTACCATTCTCTGCGTGGAAATGCGCGGTTTTGCTAGGGCTTGCGAAAGCCTCGAGGAGATGATAAACCTAGTCCGTTCGAGAACTTCCAGTGATTTTGGCATCTCGGGATTTCCCGTTTCCCAAGCTGGACGTCGAGGGTTCGAATCCCTTCGCCCGCTCTCAACCAACCCAAGAACGTCCCACGAGGCCCCGAAGCCGCCAAAGCCCCCGGGGCCCTTCTTTTAGGTTCGAATCCCGAACCCTTGAGGCCCCCTCGAAAACCCGACTGCACCACGGACTGCACCACGACTGCACCACGGAGCTCAGGAAGCGGCCCCTTCTTTGGAACGCATGTACAGTAGATTCCCGACTTTCGGATGACGTGCTCGGATGCTTGGGATTCGTCGGACTGAAGCGAACGTGCTCCAACCTCGGTTGCGGGATGGCGGCACAATAATCGAGCCGGGAGCAGAGGCATGACGTCGCTCCTCTGGAGTCGCTACGGGATCCGGCGAATTGGGACCCGACCCGCGGACGGACGGTACCATAGCCGGGGCTCGCTGACAGACGACGACACTTGACCCGCTTGACCCGCCCGCGGAACGATCGCCGATTCCGCCTGACATCGGGCCTATCGCGTTCGTCGGCGTGCGTCGACTTCTTATTACGGGTCAGGCCAATCCGCCGCAACGCGCGCCAGATCTTCGTCAGGCTGCAAAGCAACCCGCCGCGCCGCCACAGCTCCTCCAAGGTGTCGTCGTTGTGCCGCTCGACCAGCCCGGCCAGCCGCCACCGGTCGGCGGCGTCGAGTGCGCGGCGCGGGCCGCCGCCGTGCGGCTCGGGGGCCAGGGTCTTGTCTTCGCGACGCCGCTTCAGGAGACGTGAGACGAACGAGATGCTGACCCGGTACACCTCGGCGATCTCGCGCTGAGAGCCGTCACCCTCGTCGACCGCCGCCGCGACCAGCTCCCGCAGATCCATCGAGTAAGGGCACATGGCAGTAACCTCCTGATCCGTTGCCGACTCGTTCCTTAATCGTAGCCGTCTACCTCCATTATCCACATCTCCGCTGGGCGTGAGCAAACCGCTCTAAGAGGCTATCCGGGAACTATTTCCCGTGATTCACGGTACTTGAAAGGGGCCGGGCGGGTAGAACTGCTAGGTTTCAAATATCTAAGCATACGATGAATCGAACTCACTTTGATCATCGCCTCGCTGGAGTGTGTGAAGCGCTCGTAGTCTCGGCTGTGCCTGCGGTACCGTCCAATCCAGGCGAGCGTACGCTCTACCACCCAGCGCCAGGCCAACTTCACGTATCCCACCGACCCAGCAGGTCGCGCTACGACATCGACCGAGTACGTCGCCTTGGTCCTCTCCAGCCAGTCGTCCAGGGAGTTGTTGCGGTACTTCTGATCGCCCCACAGCCTCTCCAGATGCGCCAGTGCTCCGCAGTCATCTGCCCCAAGACTTCCGGCGCAGCCGTCCCGTCATCCGCCGATGCCGCTGTGACCGCAACCACCAGGAGCAACCCCAAGGTATCCACGATGATATGTCGCTTCCTCCCGGTGATCTTCTTACCGCCGTCATAACCTCCCTCGCCCCCGACCTCGGTCCCCTTGACCGTCTGGCTGTCAATGCAACCGGCGCTGGGGGATGGCTGCCGCCCCGCCTCCGTCCGCACCCTCCGCCGCAAGGCATCGAGGATCTTCTGCCAGGTACCGTCGTCCCGCCACTGGGCGAAGTAGTCATAGGCAGTGCTCTTGGCCAAGAGGTCGTGCGGCAGCATGTCCCACTGGCAACCGGAGCGGTTGAGATAAAAGATCGTGTTGAGCACCTCCCGCGTCTCGACCTCGCGGGGTCGACCCACCTGGTTAACAGGGATAAGCGGTCGGATGATTTCCCATTGCTCGTCGGTCAAGTCCGAGGGATAAGCCTTACGCATCGGTGTGCATCCTTGCGTTGGGGAAATGGGCGGACTTCCTGTGCTGAAAACAGCTTACGAAATCTGGGGATTACCGGATAGCCTCTAAGTCCCTCGAGAATCAACAGAACGCGGCGTGGGCCTTCAGGAACTCTGCCATGCGCTCGGGCGGGACCACTCTGAAACTCTCTAGTGGGGTGATGGGCACAGGAGACTGTCGAAGGAAGGGGGTGAAAAGTTCTCTGTCGATTACGATCAAGGAGCCGACCTTGCAGCGCCCCTTCCTAGGGATTTCAAATAATGCAAGGACAACGTCAAGGTTAGCGTGAACCCACCGTACCCGATCGAGGTGCTTGGCCAAGTAGGATCGCCTGTGTTTGGTCCCCTTAAAGAAAGCGGTTAGCTCATTGCCCATCTCGAAGGGGGTGCGTGCCCCTTCGAGATCCTTACATTCGAGCACATAGACCGCCGCCATTCCCCTGTCGATCACAAACACATCTATGTCGCCGTGTTGCTCCAGCTGACCTCTCAAGGCGGGAATCTTCTTGAGTCGGGGACGGACGATAAGCCGTGTATCCCGAGACAAGACCTCTGCAACTTCATCGTTAAACGACTCGCCTTGCCGGTTCAGGAGGCGACCGATGAACTCCTTCATCGCCGAGGACTTCGCGCGGAGACGGCCAGTCATGCAAAGGCCCACGAGGTTCACGTGGCAGGAATACACCTGCCTTGGTCCCCACAAAACATCGGTCACGTCTCCGCGGACGCGAAGCAGCAGGGGCCGCCTCAAGTACGACAGGGCCCGGTTGTACCGCCACGGGTAGACATCTTCCTTCTGGAACGGTCTAGGTGGATTGAGAAAGTCGGCACGCGGCTCAAGCACGAGCAGGTTCAGGATCGTCGCGGCCTTCTCGAGCAGTCCAACCCAGGGTATCTGAAATTCGGCGTCGAAGTTCTGCCTCTGGCATGCCGCATATTACGGGGTTCTGCTCGTCACCGAGCGCTATGCACTCGGTGAGGAACTGAACGATTTCGGTGAGTGACACGCCGAACTCGACAACCGTAGCCTTGTCCAGTTCATCTACTAAGGCGGGTTTCTCCGAACTAGGCGCGCTTGACTCCCAATGCCGACTGAAGCTACGGCTCGCTCGGCCAATCTCGCCGTGTGCCTGAACTGGTAGGAAGGATTGCCGCGCTTCATCAAAACCGTCTCGGCCAATTCCGAGGCGGCCTGACGGCAAAATCGAAACCGAGATAGCAGCGATCTCGTACCTTACCGCGTCACTCATCTGCCCTAGCCCTACGATCTCACTAGACAGCGTCAGCAGCCGGTCGTAGACCTCCATAGTCATCTGGCGGGTGCCGGTGGGGGGTTGGGCAGCTACGTACTCGATCAGGAACCGCAGAGCGACTGAGGCTTTGTATCGATCCGGCAGCTCCTTTCCGATGCGAGTAACCATCTTGGCATGCGAACTGAAGCAACTGAGCCGGGTCGGTATCGTGAGCCGCGTATTCTCGACTTCGTGGACGAGGGTCTCGTGTAACGCAGCGAGACCCTCGAGGAGGCCATTTGGATTCAGTGTGGCCACGAGACTCTTTAGCTGCTCATACATGAAGTGCGTGGCGGTGTTCAGCACCTCGTTGCGGGCATGGCTGGGGATGTCGCCGACCGCAAGGCCTTTCACGCTGGTGAGGTAGACACCTAGCTCGTCGATGGCCTCATTCTCGATGGCTTCCGGCACCAAACGTAACGGAGGCAGACCACGCGAGTCGAGAGACGGAGTTCTCCTAGGATCGAGAGTGAGAATCTTCTTCTTCGGGCCGAGCGGAGCATGGCGGTCTAGACATCGAGCGATGACATCATCGGAGAGGGAAGTGCTCGCTGACGGGGGCAAGAGAAGCCTTAACCCTCGAAGACAGCTCCTGATCAACACCCGTTCGCCGAGGTTGTCGCTCCGGTCTAGGAACTGCATGATGGCCGAGTCGATCTGAACGAATACGGTCGCGGAGCCAGGATCGGCTGAGACCTCGAACTCCACGGGGTCCGTTGCCTCCCGATTGCTGGGCCTCGCGGAGAAGTCTCCGGTGAACGAGACCTCGATTTTGAGAGTCCACGAGGCATCGATTAGATTGACCGCATCCGATATCGAGGGTGCCAATTGCCACATCCAGTAGGCAACCGCCTCAACGAAGTGGCCACCTATACCCCCGTGAGTTGTGGCTGACGCGGATTCATCTGGAGGTGGACCGAGCACCCAAAGAGGCACCGGCAAGGCTTCGACGAAGAAGGCGCAAAACGTCGTACACCGCTTCTGATTATGCTCCGCTCCAAGTAGATGGGGATGTCCCTGGTCCCGTGCAGAGCCGCCACCTCCACGAAATACCCATCACGGAAGGAGGGAACCGCGTGTGGGTCGATTTGGTGGATCACCTTCTCACGAAGCTTCCCGCCCATATCGGGATAAAGGCTGACCATATCATAAATACGATCATCAGACATGTAGAAGCTCTGGCTTTTCTCGAAGTGAGAGCTAGCTTGTCGAGTTCGGAAAAGGCCATGACACGGCTTCGCTCGTGTAGTTTCCTGTTGGCTCGAGCGTAGCGGAGCAGTATGAGGGGCTCGCCCCCCTTGAACATTGCTACGGTTTCGAGGTTTGCACCCGACATGGCGAGATGGAGGACTTCTGGCTCACACGGCAGGTCCAAGTGTGTGGCGACCGCCCGGCCGAAACCCTGAAGGAGAATCAACGAGACTGTGTCGCTTGGCGGCGGATCGAGGTTCTTGCTTAGGGCGTGAACCTCACATGCGCGTTGGCGGACTGCCTCCACAACGGGCTCGATGGACCATTCCCCATACGGCTCCGTCGGCTGGTAATTCTGCATGGCGTCCGTTACGAGAGTGACATGAAGAAGCTTATCGGTATCCAGGCCAGGGCCAGGCCGCACTTTAGGCGGTCTTGGCAATTTGGGTCCGCGCCCGGATCGGTTTATTTGTATACCATTCTCTGTGTTGCTATATTCACGGCGGCGCACGGAGAACAACCGATGGCAGACAGCCGGCATGTTTCCTTGGACGAGGTCGTAGTGCATTTTGCGGAGTTGGAGGATCCTCGCTCCACCGTCAATTTGCAACATTCGTTGGTCAGCGTGGTCGTCATTGCTTTGATGGCGGTGCTGGCCGGTGCAAGCGGGCCAACTGGGATTGGCAAGTGGGCTGCTTTGAAACAGGAATTTCTCTTGAACACTCTGGATTTGCCCAACGGTATTCCACGTAAGGATGTCTTTCGTCGCGTGCTGATGACGCTGCGACCGGGTGCCTTTCAAGCTTGTTTTGCGAACTGGTTGAATTCGTTGCGTGCGACAGCGGCCACGGCGACCGGCGTGGAGCAACCCGTTCTGGCGGTGGACGGCAAGACGGCACGGCGGAGCCACGATCGCAAGAACGGCCTGGGCGCCTTGCATTCGGTAAGCGTCTGGGCCAGCGAGTTTGGGCTGTCGCTCGGGCAGGTGGCGTGCGCTGAAAAATCGACGAAATCACGGCAATTCCCGAGCTTCTGAGACTGGTGGACATCAAAGGGGCGATCATCACCATCGACGCGATGGGAACCCAAAAGGCGATCGCTGCGCAGATCATTGAGGGCAAGGCCGACTACGTGCTGGCGCTGAAGGGAACGAGGAGACGCTGCATCAAGCGGTCATCGATTATATCGACGAACAGCTCGAGGGAGACTTGGCGAACGCTGGTGAGCACGTGACGACCGAGAAGGGGCATGGGCGTGAGGAGATGCGAACGTACCTCCAACTCCCGGCACCCGAGAGCTTGCCGGGGTTCACGCTGTGGGAGGGGCTGAGGACGATCGGGGTGGTGACGTCCCGGTGCCTTCGTGACGGCAAGGAGACCATCGAAGTCCGCTACTACATCAGCAGTCTGCCCATGGAGTGAAGCAGTTTGCCCGAGCGGTCCGAGGTCATTGGGGTATCGAAAATACCTGCCACTGGGTTCTCGATGTGACGTATCGCGAGGACGAATCGCGGATCAGAGACGAGGCTGCGGGAGAATTTTGCATGGCTCAATCGGTTCACCTTGTCACTCCTGAAGCAGTATCCAGACCGCACGAGTCTCGTCATGAAACGTCGCAGTTGTGGTTGGAACGAGAACTACATGCTGAAAGTCCTTGCTGGAGCAGCGGTTTAGTGAGTGCTGGCCCTGGTATCCAGGCCGAAGAAGCCCTCGCTCACGCACTCGATCGCAATGTCAGAAGGAATTGGTGAGGAAACGGTCCATCTGCATAATTGCAAGGGACTCCTTAACAGAATCCCAAACTGCCAAATGAAAGGGGCACGCTAGGTCGGCTGATACTCCCATGTCGAGAGCCAGCGAAATCAAGGCTCCCCAGACGGCACTCAGCAGAGCACCAGGGAGTGCGACGACAATTTGGTCGCCAACGTGCACGATGGTAAACCACAGAGCACCACCTGAGAGGTTGAAGTGGGCGAGATCCGCGCGGCCAGACTCGAGGGTGATTGGGGCAAGATCGTCGGCTGTCGCCTGAAAGCGGCGTAGAAGATGGCGGAGCTCGGCGTCCTCAAAGACTACGGCTCGCTTTAGAGATGATAACTGGGCAGATGACGGAATGATTATCGGTTGCTTATCACGGGAATGAGCCAGCACACCCCTGCCGAGACCGGCGCGACTTGCGACCTCGTTGCTAACCACTAGAGCGGCGGAGATCAGGCGCCGAACCGCGGACCGGTACTCCGACGAAGGGAAATCGGTAGGACCGAAGAAAAGGCCTCGGACGAACTGGCGGAAGATGTACCCGGCGTCATCAAGCAGGCCGGGGATAACGACAAAACTGCCACCGAAGAAAGGCACTGCTTCGGTGAACGGGTTGTTGTAGGGGTCTTCGCAGGGGACGAGGCTGCAGAGTTGTGGGCCTTGGCAGATGGCCTTGAAGCGACCGCTACTTATGGTCGGCTTGTCTTTCTCGTAAGGCAGAGAGGCGGCGGCCTCGGCGAACGCTTCCAGACGAAGGGCTTGGTCCGCGTTCTCCGGCATCAGCTGCAAGCCGGCGACGGACGAGAGCAGATCGACGATATCATAGGGCTTGAGCGTCTCACGAATGCAGTAAGAGGATTTTGCATCGAGGTATGCTCGGGGGCCTGAGCGACAGCTAAAGATGACCCAGATGTGCCAGTATACGGGCGGCCAGTGGATCGTGACAGACGCTTCACCCAGGCAAAGTGGTAGCATCCCGAAAACCAAGCCCCAAGGCATCAGGACGGCCCTCCGGGACGATGGCTCAACTCGACCTACCCCAGGAGCGGAAACGGGGACGCAGCTAGATTTGATCGTATGTGATCTGGTCGGCGACTGACTCAAGCCGCAGTCACCATCCCATTAGCCTTGCCCTTCCGAGGCAGTTCCGCCTTGAGTTCGGCCCTGATGATGGCAGCCTGCCAATCATCGAGGGACGAGAAAACCCGATTCACCCGCCTGATGCCCGCCCGCTTCAACATCATCCTGACCGCAGCTTCCGACACGTCCAGGATCTTCCCAATTGCGATATTGGAATACCGCTCGGTCAGTGCAGCCAGCATCTCCGATGTGGGTCTAAACGGCTTGTCATCCGCCAGTGTCAACCCACCGTTGGACTCGGCTCCTGCTGTTTCCGCTGGTGCCTCGGCTGCACCGTCCTCGACTCCGAGCAGCCGAGCAACCGCTGCATGTCCCCGCCCCGTTGTCAGCCAATGGATCGAAATAGCGCTCGGTCATCTTCGACGTAACGTGACCCATCCGGGCACGAATGACCGTCTCGGGAACGCCCGCCGCGAGGAGAGTCGAATTCGCCGTATATCGTAGAGAGTGAATGCATAGGCCGGCTCGATTATTGCTCGCCCTCTTCAAACTGGCTCGGGCCTCGCAAATTCGCAGCATTTTCGCCGTCGTCGCGGAAGGTTTACGTAGAAGCGATGGCTCTGCAGGTGCTGGGGGCGTGACGACAATTCCAGGATCACGTAGCTCCCATAGGCCCGGGCTCAAGGATGCTATTCCGTCACTCTGCGCTCTGCGCGTCAATTCGGTACAGAGACCGAGCCACCCTCAAGTCTGCGAAACACGAACAAAGGTCTTGCCTTTCGCGGCGTCTATCCCATACCGTAAAAACAGCCCCGAAAAAGGAGTATCCCATGAGAGCGATTGCTGGCCGCGATCCCGTTTGTATTCCCCGTCTTCGTCGCCGCCCAAGACTCCGTCGGCTCCGTCAAAGACGACCCCCCCCGGATCACGCCCGAAATGAAGGCCAAGACGGAAACCATCGCCCGGGCACTCGAGGGTCTCACGCCCGAAGGCTTCACGAAAAAGAGCCTTGTTGAACGCTACACCGAAGCCAACTTGTACGAGAAGATCGACGGCCGGTCCGAACTGTTTCAGTCCTACGACGTGACGGGCATGACCTTCGTCACCTTCTCCAAAGCGGACGACCCAGCCAAATTCATCGACGTCTTCCTCTACGACATGACCACCCCCCTCGGCGCCTTCGGCGTCTATTCGGTCGAGCGCTCGTCTGGCAGCAAGGCCATCGCAACCGGCGACGGCGGCCACCGCACCGGGGCCGATTTATTCTTCCGGAAGGGCCAATACTATGCGTCGATCCTGACATCGGGACCCGACGAGGAGGTCCAGAAAGCGGCATCGGCCTTGGCCGATACGCTGGCGAATCGCCTGAAAGGCGAAGCGGCGGAGCTATGGGGTCTCGCCATGCTCCCGGCGAAGAATCGGATCGACGATACGGTCCAATACCTCATGGTCGATGCCCTGGGTCTCGACTTCCTGACCAACGCGTTCACGGCCCAATACCGCGACGGCGAGGCCGAGTTCACCGCCTTCGTCGCGCGCTGCAAATCAGCTGATAACGCCGCAGAAGTCCTGGCCAAGTACAAGGCCCACCTCGAAGAATTCGGCGACATGGCCGAACCGGCCAAAATCGAAGGGGCGTCGGTCATGTTCGCCGAGGTGGGCGGCGGCGACTTCGACGGCGCCTGCCAAGTCGGCGACGTCATCGCCGGCGTCACGGCGGTCAAGGGCCGCGACGCGGCCGTCAAGGCCATGACCTTCCTGCTCAAAGGACTGAGGATCCCGAAATGACCTGGCGCGGCGTCTGCTGATAGGCCAAGAGGTTGGCCATTCCCTGCGGATCGGGGCCAACCTCCAGCTCCTCCGGCATCATCGACAGACCGTTCGCCCGCATCGAGGGCATATCGGCCCGGCGAATGGTGCGCCAACGCCGCCGCCGAAGGATACCCTCGGCGGCGCGGCGGACAAAAAACGGTCGGCGTCGATCAAGCCCTGACGAAGAGCTCCGCCGAGCGCTGAACGGCTGCGAGGTTCTCTTTGAAATGGGCGAAGTTCTGCATGTCTGAATTGACCACGTCGACGCCGTGGGCGAGGACAAACGCGTAGGACCGTTGCCAGGGCGAAAGCCCCGATTGCATCAGCTTGTCGCTGTAGTGCCCGTCGAAGGCGTTCTCCAACTCCTTACCGCCGCGGGACGATAAGTAGCGGGCCGCCTTCATACCGACGAGACCGATGCCGGCGTCCCGGGCGCGCTGCAGCGTGGGCTGAAGCTCGACCATCGCCGGCGTGCCGGGAAGGAGACTCTTCGAATCCCAGTCGTACCACCCGGCGGGGGTGATGGCGATCATGGCGAGGTCGTACCAGCCCGTTCCAATCATGGCCTCGAGCACTTGCTGCGCCCGCTTGTGGGTACTCACGCCCCAATGGCCCACCTTCCCGGCCTGTTTCGCCTTGAGGAAGGCCTCATGCAGTTGCTCGCAACGGACGACCTCCGGCTCGCCGACGCCCATGAGGTAGTAGGCGTCCACATAGTCGGTACCCAGATCGGCGAGGCTCGCATTGAGCAGCCCCGTCCAGTAATCGGCCAGAAACCTGCCTTGCTCGACGGTCAACGGCTTGCCCGGTTCGTAGCCGTCAATGGGACGCAACGGCGCTTTGGACGTGACCCAGATCTTGCCGCGGTGCGCCGCGAGGAAGGGGGCGAAGGCGCGCTCGCTACCCTTGTAATAGGCGTTGGAGCCGAGATCGTAGAAGTTCACGCCCGCGTCGAACGCCGCCTTGAGCAACCGAACGGCCTTCCCGCCCATCAACGCCGCCCCGCCGCCGAAGACGAGGCGGCTGCACATGAAATTCGTCCGGCCGAGCTTGCGGTAGGGCATGCCGCTCCGCTCGTTGCGGTGGATCAGGCCGTCGGCCGGCGCGTCCTGGGCCCGCGCCGACGGCGCGACGGCCGCCGTGGCAGTGGCGGCGGCGGTGGTCTTGATGAATGCCCGGCGGTTCATCTCGTACGGCGCGGTCATGACGCTACCCCTGGAGCTGGACGATCCCGGCATTGTTGCCTCCTACCACGCTAGGCTGGACGGGCGCATCGCGTCAACCTTCGCCGCCTTTCGCCAGAGGATTGGTGATCAGGGCGAGCGTCCGTGGGATAAACCGCTCCCGGAAGGTGCGGCATGGAGGTCCGGTGGTTCCGCCAGGATAGGCCCGTGAGTAGAAATGGGCCAGAAACCTGGAACAACGGCGAAATCCGTTAGACTGGTTTTCGACAGTATACGCCGCGTCCGCCAACTGGGGCGGCACGGTCACCTCCATCTGAAAGTCCGGCATAGCGAGCTCCTGCGGACCCGGAGGACGGAGCTTCTGTACCAATTGGGTGAAGGCTCGGTAAACCCCGGCGAATTTGCGGAGCTGATAGCGAATGGGAAGGTCTTCAGGCATAGTGGCATCCTTGTGTAAGCCGCGTGGCTCGCTCCCAACTAAATTTAGTAATATCAAGTCTTTTCATCTCATCTGGGCGAACTATTCGGGCAGCAACGGACTCGATTCGCAATCATCGTCCGATCCGCCTTGTCTCGCCGAAGCAGTTCCGCCTTCAGTTCGGCCCGGATAATGGCCGCCTGCCAATCGTCGAGACGGGTCTCAATCCGATTCGCCCTCCTTATACCCGCACGCTTCAGCATCATCCTGACGGCCGCTTCCGACACGTCCAGAATCTTGCCGATGGCGATGTTGGAGTACCGCTCGGTCAGAGGGCCAGCAACTCTCAGGTGGGTCTCAAAGGCTTCTCATCGTCCATCTTGCCAGGCTTTCTTGTCGGCTGTATTCTTACGTAATGCAACCCCTTCGGTATTCCATCAACGTCACATTGGACGGGTGCTGCGATCATCGCGCAATAATCCCTGACGAAGAGTTGCATCGTCACGCAATCGAAAACCTCGACCGGGCCGATGCCCTCCTCTTTGGCCGGGTGATCTACGAAATGATGGAGGCGGCGTTTCGGCCGACGAAGGGGACGGGGGGAGGCCCGATTGGATGGAACCCTTCGCCCGGACGATCGACGCGGCGAAGAAGTACGTGGTGTCGAGCACCCTGGACCGGGTCGATTGGAACGCGGAGTTCGTGCGCGGGGATCTGGGGAAGGCCGTTCTGCAGCTGAAGCGGGAGTCGGGCAAGGGACTGCTGGTGGGAGGCGTGAAGCTCCCGCTGGCGTTGACGGAGCTGGGATTGATCGATGAGTACGAGTTCGTGGTGCACCCCAGGCTCGTGGGCCATGAACCGACGTTGTTCGCGGGGCTCTCGAAGTGTGTCGACTTGAGGCTCGTGAGCCGGCTGGATTCGGCTCGGGGGCGGTGGCGATGCGGTATGAGCCGAGAAGGTAGCCATCGCGCTTGTTAGAGCTGCCGCCGCAAGCAGTCGGCATAATGCTCGCATGTCTGGTCGGCCGGCAGAAGCGGGTAACGATCTTGAACAAGCCGCCGGACCCGCTCGACCAGTTCCCAGAATGCCTCTTCACCCATCGGGATGCCCCTAAGGAATGGTCCCCTCTCCCCTAAACACCGGGGAGAGAGGAACGCCGTCGCGCGGCCTCACTTCTTCCGCTTGTACGTGACTTTTACCATCGGCTGTTCCTTGCCGTCCTTTTCCACCATGAACGGGCCGAAGTTCACCGTATCGGCATCTTTGATCTCTGTGATCGACTTGAACTTGGCCGGCTTGCCGTCCGGTCCGCGGCCCTCTCCTGTCATTGTCATGACCTTGTCGTCCTTGTCCAAGTTGCCTTCCATGATCCGGGCGCTATGAGAAGGAATCCACCCAAACGCTCCGGTACTTCTTCGTCGCCGAGTCGTAAGTATCCAGGCCCTTGCCCTCGATCTTCATGCCGCCGAATTCGCCTTCGAAGTCTCCAATGAGCCACAGCCCTCCTAGACCCATCTTGTAGGTCATCGTCCCCTTGCCGCTTTCCGTCTCTGCATCCCAGGGCCCACCAGCCGCTTCAAATGGTCATGCTCCTTTCCCGGCTTCGGCGGTTCCTGAGCCCGCGCGACGGTACCAGGTTTAAAAGGGCTACGCTTGCCAACAGTGCCCGAAGGAAAAGTGCCATGACGATTCTCCCTCTTCCGTCGGATGCCGGCCCGGCCGGCTGTGCCCACAGCTGCGATCCCGGGACGGCGATTCATTCTATGGCCGAACGGACCAGGATGAAATCGACACGCGCAACGAAATTTCTCAAGAAACTGGCCTAAGGAGTCAATGCCTCGATTCGTGTCGCCAGAGGCTGCCACTGGATCGCCTTCCTTACTCTGGTCATCAAACAGGTGGGCTTCCAAAGTCAATAACAGGCTCTAGGTCTCGGATCACCTTCGCTTGCGGCGTTCCGCTCGCCTTGGGTTGCGGTGTCGTGCCTTTTCGCGGGATTCCTCCAAGCGACGGGTGAGCACGTGCTCCGGATGACTCTGACCCTAGCGGTCGGGCAAAAGGTCCCCGACTCGGTCCGGATCCACGCTCAGGGTCATCACCAAGTCCTTGATGTACGCTCACGGCTCCAGCCGATGACGCTTCGCCCCCGCCATGAGCGTGCTCAAGAGGTTTCTCCGCGAGGATAGCGTTAACGGCCTTCTCGAGCTCGTCACCTCGCAGGTCTTTGTGCCGGATCACCCCCTGGGCGTCGATGACGAAAATCGTCGGAAAGTACTTGATGTCCCATTCGGCGAGCATTCCTCCCTCGCGGCCATTCCACCAATGCGTCCAGGGCATTTTCTCTTTGGCAAGAAAAGCGGTCAGTGTCTCCTTCTTTTCGTCAACGCTGATGCTTACTAGCACGAAGGGCCGGTCCCTGAGCCGCTCGACCATCTCGCGCTCGTGTGGAATCATCTCCTTGCACGGTTCGCACCACGTCCCCCAGATGTCGAGCACGACGACCTTGCCCTTGAGCGCCGACAGACGTCCTTCTGTGCCGTCTATAGCCTGCATCCTGATTTCAGGCGCCGCCTTGCCAATCGAGAGATCGTTAATCAGATCCGCGTACTGCTCATGCAGAATTTTTGTCAGCCGGTCGAGCTCCGGCCGGGCCGCTTCGGCCATCGCGAGACTCTTTCTGACGTACTCCTTGCCTAACCGCTTCTCTATCGATGCCAACCATTCTGGATTTTTGGCCGATTCGGCGAACCGCATCGTCAACTCGCAGTAGCTTATGAGCCCTTTGTATGCCGCCAACTGGACCGTGCGGTCGGGATTGCGGGCGATCACGTCGGCGACCAGCGCCCGGGACTGTGCGTCGTCGTAAAGAGCCAAGTATCGTAGCAGGCCCTTGATCGCCGGCTTGGTGACATAGTGGTCCGCAAGGATCTTGACGGCTTTTGCCCGAGTTTCGCGCGGCGTGCCATCTCGATTATCGATTCCGGTCCGAAGCGTCATCTTGAGGGAATCGATCGCGTCAGGACCCTCCGGATTGCTCTCGGCGATCGCCAGGAAGCGCGGCGAAAAGACTTCGTCGGGGCTCGGCTGGTCAAATGTAAAATCGCGGTCATGGCCTTTCGCTTTCGCGACGTCGCGCGCGGCGCGATTCGCGATCAGCCAGGCCTTCGACGCTTTGTCGTATCCTTTCTTGACTGATGCGAATGACTCGCCGCCCTTCGGGGAATTCGGCCGTGCTGTTCTTGAGAGACGCCCACGGTCCAGGAAGGGCCGCGAGCAAAAACATCGTCTGCATCGGCCGCAAAATGGTCATGCGGTTTCCTTGTCGTTATCAAAGTCAGTTGGACAATGACTGCCGGGACGCTAAGCACCGGGATTTTCCGCGAGCAGAGCATTGACCGTCTGCTCGAGCTCCTCCCCACGCAAATCCTTGTGGCGGATCACGCCTCGGGAGTCAAGGACATGGATCGTCGGGTAATAACGCACGTCTCAATGTCCAATGATACCCCCCATCCTTGCCATTCCACCAACGGATCGCAAGGACAGGCGTCCTGTTGTTCCTTCACCCGAACAGGAGACCCAACCTGGTTTCGTGACGGCGAAGAGCCTCAAGAGGCTCTCGGGCGATGATGCCTATTCGGTCGCTCTTGAGCATGGCCGAGCACCACGCGAGGACTTCGTCAGCAGGTAAGTTGCACCCTGCGGCCGCCTCGATCACCACTCTCAGGCAAGCTTCGAGATCTTCGGTCATCAGGCCTTCGTCGCTCATCTCGACCTGGTAACTCCCGCGCTTCATCAAGTCCAGCCCGAATTTGAGACGTGTGCGGCTGGACGGCTCTTTACCTCCGGTGGTACATCTAACTTCGCTGCTCCGCTCGATTGGCGTTCTCCTTTGGGGTGGGATCGGCTCCAACTCCATCCTCCTGGAAGAGCGCCGTTCTTGCTCACTCTTCTTGATTGCGGCCCTGCCGCGTAAGGAGACGACCATGCCTCTAACACCGGACGAAGCGCTCGAGAAGAACAGGGGGAGAACGAACCTGCAATATGAGAGGGCCGTCAAGGCCCTGCTGGCTGAGGCCGAAGAAGCCATAACCTACTACACGGGTAATCCCGTGTACGTCGGATTGCCAGCCTATTTGCAGTACAAGGCCCAAGCGGACAAAGCCACGGGAGGCGGGCAGGCCACCCTCGAGGCCGTGGATCGTGTGATGGATGCGCGATTCGGCCCAGCAGGCTGGAATGCGTCAATTGTAATCGATCACGCTCAATCCTATTTCTGGGTGAAACTTACGGATGCACGGAGACGTTAGCGGGGCCACTGCACGACATCTGCGGTATTGCCCGCGAGCAAGACGACCAAGGGTGGACACGCTTGTAATCGCCACTGGCCCTACGTAAGCTCGACAACGAGCTGTTCAGCGTCCCACGTCGAGCAGGGGGCGGCGGGCGCCACAACGACGCACTGCAACGCAAACTGTTCGAGATCGCCAGCATATTTCCGGTTCATCGCACGCTGGTATCCCGAGCCCAGCTTGACACGGAACTCATTGTTGCCGGCTTGCCTCTACCGTGAACGCCGCCGTCAACGTTCTGGTCCCGTCGGACCGCCCCTGGGGGTGACGAAGAGTCCTTCGCTACGGGAGTTGAATCATGTCTGAAGTCATCGCGGGAATCCGAATCCCGGACAGCAAGCTGGCCCGGGAGGCGACGTATCTGCTTCGGGAGCACGGCACGGAGTTGCTTTTCGCCCATTCTCTGAGGGTCTACTGCTTCGGAGCGATCCGGGGCCGTCACCGTGGGCTGACGTTCGATCCGGAGCTGCTGTACTTCGGGGCGGTCTTCCACGATCTCGGACTCACCTCGAAGTATCGCAGCCAGGACCACCGATTCGAGATCGATAGTGCGAACGCTGCCCGAGAATTCCTGCGGGTCAACGGTATCGACGAAGCGTCCGTCGAGGTCGTGTGGGACGCGATCGCGCTGCACACAACGCCGGAGTTCCCGTGGCACAAGCGGCCGGAGATCGCGCTGGTCACCGGCGGGGTCGAGGCGGATGTCCTCGGCGATGGCCTCGACGAGATACCGGCCAGCGACCGGGACGCCGTACTGGCCGCCTACCCGCGCATCGACTTCAAACGGGGGATCGTCCGGGCGTTCTCCGACGGCTTTGCCTCGAAGCCCGCGACCACATTCGGGACGATGAACACCGACGTGCTGGAACGGACCCTGCCCGGCTACCGCCGGCCGAACTTCTGCGATCTGATCTCTGCCAACCCGCTGGAAGGGTGATCAAAGTCCCTGGTCGATGGCCAGCTTGGAGAGATCGTGGATCGCGGGGGAGAAACCGCCCTGCGCGCGCCGACGCGGAAACCGGGAGGAGGCACACGATGAACATCCTGTTGTGGGTCCTGCAGGTCCTCGCCGCGCTCCTGTACGGAGCGTCGGGCGTCATGAAGGTCTTCATGTTCGACAAGGTAAGCGAGGGGGTCCCGTCCTTTGGTGCGTTGCCGCGAAAAGCCTGGATGGCCCTCGGCATCCTCGAACTCGTCTGCACGGTCGGGCTCATCGTCCCCGCTGCCTTCCACTGGCAGCCGGCGCTCACGGTGGTGGCCGCCACGGTCCTGGCGATCGAGAGCCTCGTGTTCATCGGGGTGCACGTCAAGTACCGCGAGATCACGCCCATCATCTTGAGCGGCGTGCTGGGCCTCATCATGGCGTTCATCGCGTACGGCCGGATGGTCCTGAAACCGATCCTCTGACCGGCCGACCCCGTTCGGCGGCGTCCGATCGATCAGGGTGGAATGGGCCACTCACATTCCAGGAGTCGCCTAGAGTGGGGGCACCATTCGACCTGTGTACCAGGCCACGCAGCAGATGATTGCCGACCTCCTAACGCGTGCCGATGCTTCCGATGACGTGTCGCGCCGCTCTCCTCAGCCCTGCCGCTTCACCATGGCCTCAACCCACACCGGGACATAGGGGGGAGTGCAGCCCTTTGACACAGGCCAGTCGCGGTACAGGCCGATCTTCTCGCCAATGGCAATTGCGCGCTTGCGGTGCTCGGGGTGATGGATGCCGATTGCGGCCAGCGTGTTGTTCATTGTCCACTGCACCTCCGGCATCGCCTTCGGCATCTCTATCTCGATCCGATCGAGCAGCGCAGGCAGGTCGAGGCCGTCAGCGCCCTTGTTCACGCGGCTGGCGGTGAGGTTCCAACCCGCACGAGCGGCCCAGCGATCCTTCGCCTTCATCCACTTCTCACGCTGCGATTCCTTATCGGGATGCAGTGCGACGACATAGGCGTTCAGCCAGTCTGCCACCTGGGCGCAGGTAGTTGAGTGAGTCAACTTGTCGAGTTCGTCGGCGGAGAGCGACTTGGGCTTGATGATGAGCGTGGCGAGGAGTTGCGCTTCGACGTTGCCGGTGTCCCAGAGATTGAGCGCGAGTTCGTGATCGGTCTTGATCTTCTTGACCATGGCGCGGATCTCGCCAAGTTTCACGCCGAACTGGTTGTCGGGCGCGCCGGCCTTCGTGTTGTGCGCACGCCGAGCGTCGTCGCCGAGGGATTTAAGCTGTGCGAGGATTTCATTGACGGTCATGGCGACGATTATACGTCCGATTTTGAGCAAAGCAAGCACGACCGTCGTTCCCTACAAGTGGGTTGTGTCTGATGCTGATTCCTGTCTCCACTCTCGGGATCAACGACCACCTTTGGCGGCTCGAAGATTGCCGTCCATCGTCTTGGAAATGTTGCTGGAGTGCGTGCAGCGACGGGGCGAGGTCGAAGCCTTCTTCATGCCTTGTGTCACTCGACGTGTCATCGGCGATGGGGCGGCTGAGGCTCTTGGAATACATTCCGGACCGATCAAAGCAGCAAGGGCGTCGCTTTCCTTTGGCGAGCATATCGCAGGCACTCTCGATCCGCTTCAAGCGCGTCTCTTCCTGCTTGGCGGACTCGATCCACTGGATCCAATCTCTGCGCGATGGGCGTGATGTCCGACCATACCGCCCGCGCGTTCGGGTGGGCGACCGCGAGCGCCTTCCGCAAACCTGGCGGCACACGAGGTTCCGGTTCCGCTGCAACCGACGCGATTTCCAGTGAGACGACGTCGCCCGCCTCCGCGCCGGCCGCTTCGCGCAACTTCCGGTCCACTTTGAGCCAGTGGCCTCCCTGGCCGTCGGGCTCCAGCGTGGCTTGAAAAGGGTGGCCGTTGAAGGTTCCTTCAATCGACGTCATGCCTCGCGACGGGAGCTTCGCACTGGCTTCCTTGGGCAGCGTCAGAAAAGTCCAAGCGATGGCCTTCGCGGTCGCCACCGGCCTGAAGAGCGTCGCGCTGAAACGGATCTTGGAAGCCGGCGCCGAATCGCCGAGCGCGCGAGCCGTGCGCGATTTACTCGCGCGTCGTGCCCCTGGCCTTCGGCTTCGCCATTCTCTCTGTCATCATCACTTGACCAGCACGCGAAAGGTCTGTTCGACTCTACCGCTAACGTATGGCTCACGAGTAATTGGGCCGCCCGATATCTTGAGGATAGCGTCCAGGACTCAACGGTACATCCCTCCTGTTTCTCTTCTCCTGAGAATTACTGTACGGGTGTTGATATTCCGAAGGTCCATGAGTTCAATAATACGATGCGACTGACAATCTCCAAGCGATACCCCTTATCTCAGGGAGAATCCCATGGCATACCCCGAAACCATTTTGCCTGAGTTCAATCAGGAAATGGCGAACACGCGCAAGGTGCTCGAACGCGTACCGGACGACAAACTCGACTGGCAACCTCATCCCAAGTCACACACGATTGGCTGGAACGCCAACCACCTGGCGAACCTTCCCGATTGGCTCGTCCACACGTTGACGGGGCCGTCGCTGGACATCGCTCCAGTTGGCGCTGAGCCTTACAAGATGCCGAATCTGGCCAGCCGGGCGGAAATCCTCGAGGTTTTTGACCGCAATGTCGCTGCCGCGAGAGAAGCGATCATGGCCGCCACGGACCAAGACATGGGCACTCCGTGGACGTTGTCGCGGGCCGGAAATCCGATCTTCACGATGCCCAGGTCGGCAGTCGTCCGGTCAGTCGTCCTCAATCACATGATCCACCATCGCGCCATACTATGTGTCTACCTGCGTTTGAACGATATCCCGGTTCCAGGCATGTACGGACCGTCGGGCGACGAATAGACAAATGTGTCGAAGGTAGCGGAAATGGGGAGGCGAATGGGCCCACCCACGCTCCGGGACTCGGCATAAGTGAGTGGCACCATTTGGCCGAGGTCTCATTTCGCCGAGTCAGCCCGCCGCCTCCGGCCGCTCATCAGGTAGACGTCCGATCGCATCTGGATCAGCGGATCGCCCGATGGATCGATTCTGTCTACGATAGGGACTGGATCGAAGATGATCTTCCGACTCTCTGGCGCCAGCTCGTCAACGCTCGCTCAGCGTGAGCAAGTGGAATTGTGCCGCCCACATCCCGGTAATCGGCAAGAGTGGGTGGCACCTTTCGACCGCAATCGGACAACTGTCAATTTGATTCCTGACCTTTTATCGCCTCCTGACCCTGTGTCGCCTCCTCGGTCGCCCGGAAGCCATGGAACTTTTCGGCCGGATGAAGTATCAAAAGGGACAGAAGGCCAGACCTGGTCAAAAATCCCCGTGACTGGATTAGGATGGAAGGTCGAGTACCGCGCTATGCGGCGGGCACCGACATGAACGGAACCTTTGATCAGGTGACGTTGGGATTGATTGTCTACTCTCCCGACATTCGAGGATGGTCGCAGTGGTAGCAGCGAATGATCAAGGCGGGCGGAGAGAGGCGAAACCACCAGCCCATGCGCCTCAAGCGTCGACGGCATGGTCGATACCGGAGATCCGGGTCGTCAAGGATGATCAGGGACGCTTGCGGATCGACCAATGCGATCCCGCCACATACGGCTCGTATGCCGCCCGTCAATTGCTGGCGACCGCCGAAGCCGACCCGAAGTACAGGGACGGAATGACCAAACGTCCCTCGACGCCCTCGATCAAGATCACTTATGTCAACAGCGTCGGCGAGCCTCAGGAGATCCGCGTCCGAGAGATCTTCTGCCGGATGGACGGGGACGCGCTCGTCCTGACCAAATTCGAGACCGCAGATGGTGAGAAGGTAACGGACCTGCCCATTGCCGTGCCCCGGCTCGGCGAGCTCGATGCCGATGTGTACGATATGGATCGGCTGCATGGGATCGCCATGGCCGCGCTCGGTGATGTTCCGTTACCACCTGCCGAGATTGAACCGGAACATGAGGCACCCCGGCCGGCGCCCCCTCGGGAACGGCGGCGTCCGTCTGGGCCGCTTCGGCAATATGACGAGGCGGCCAATCCGGCCCCAGCAGCGGGCACGGTCAAGACTCCACCAACCCCTGAGCCGGCGCCACGCGATCCAGCAGTTATGCCGCCTGTTACAAAGGCGACGGGAGCGACCACCGGCCCCTCCGCCGATTCGACGGTACGGGCATCGACGACGGTGAGGCGGCCTCGCTGCGTACGCTGATCGAAGCCAAGGCGGGACAGACGCGGTGGGCCAATGGGCTCCTCATGCAGGCAGCGGAACGCTACCCGAGCGATCGGAGGCTGCAGAACGAGCACCTCGCGAACCTCCTGCGCGTCTCTCTCGATCCGTCGCGGGCCGAGTCCCGGACGCCGCTCGCCACCGCATTGCGTGGCATCCTCGAGGAGGTGCGCGCACACAAAGCAGGTGTGTTAGACCGCGATCCCCTCAAAGCGGAGAAGCTCGCGCTCCAGCCTTTCGCGCGAACGGCGCTTGACCCGACGCCAGCGGACGACGGACCGATTAAGATTGTTTCCGGGACCGCTCAGAGAACTCCGGCTCAGGTTCTGGCGAAGCTCGAAGATCCGAAGCTCGCCCGGGCCACCCGCGTGAAGTTTCTCCTCGAAGTCGTCCCCGAGCTGATCGAGACCTGGCGACCAGACAAGGAGAGCGGCCGCAGCGACGCGGCCAACGAAAGCAGCCCAGCGATCGTGCGCAGGCTGTTCGCCGTGGCGAACGAGCAGCGTCAGCAGCGGAAGTTCATCGACGACGGCTCAGCCTTCAGGAAGGCGGGCGAGAGGTACAAAGGGACTCGAGGGTAAGTTGCCGAAGCCCTCAGCTACTGACGGCTCTTAGAAAGCAGAAAGAGCCAGGCACAAAATAGGGGAAAGCTTGGAAGGCTGAGTCGGATTGCTACTCGGGGGATTCAAGCAGAATCCCCCCGTTTTGTGCCTGGTCGTTCTTGGCCTTCTCGAGAGGGCCGGTCAATGCCTCACACTCCGGGTCAGTCGACCTGCACGAGCCTCGCCTCGTCGAGTGTGGGGCCAAGCCCGGGGTCTTCGGCCAGCCCGAAGGTGCCGGCTGAGGCGGTCAAGGGCCGCGTCTGGCAGTGCTGAAAGCTGACCCGCGATCGGTAAAGGTATTCCATCATCGGGCAGAGGGTCTCGGACTGCGACGCCACGCATGCGGAGGCGGCCAGCACGTGATGTCCGTGGGGGATCACCTGGACTCCGGGGTATCCTCGGGTGAGCTCGCAGATCTTCATCCACTCGCTGATCCCACCGCACCACTCCGGGTCCGACTGCACGAAGCTGACCAGTCCGCGATCGAGGAAAGGCTTGACGTTCCACCGTGTGTACCAGTGCTCACCGGCGGCCAGCGTGATCCCTGTCTCGCCTTTCAGACGCGTGTAACCCTCCAGGTCGTCGGGGCGCAACGGCTCCTCCAGCCAGTGCGGCGTGTAGGGGAGGATCGCCTTGGCCAGCGCGATCGAGAACCGGAGGTCGACCGACTTCCAGACCGACTGAATGCCGTCGAACATCAGCGTCGCTTCCGGCCCGAGCTCTTCGCGCACTGCGCGCACGAGCTCGATGTTCTGCTTCAGTCCCTCCGCGCCATCGACCGGGCCGCTCATGAAGAACCACTTTTGTTTCTTGAACCCCTTATCGAAGAACTCGCGAGCCGTCTTTCCCGCCTCGGTCGGCTTGACCGAGTAGCCCAGCATGCTGGCGTACGCGCTCAATCGCTGGCGGCTGGCCCCGAGGAGGCGCCAGACGGGCTGCCCGGCCGCCTTGCCGCGCAGGTCCCAGAGGGCCAGGTCAATGGCGCTCAATGCCGTGATCAGCCAGCCGGTTTCGGTGTGCCGCTTGGCGCGGACGGTGCCCCAAACCGTCGCGCCGCTGAGCGGGTCTTTCCCATCGGCATAGCGTTCGAGGGGACGGCCGGGGTGACATTGAGTCCAGAGCGTGTTGAAGTTCACCGTTTCAGGTTCAGCCACATCGCGACCGACGAGAAGCGCGCGCAGATCCACCGGGAAAGCCGCTGCCTGCTCGGCCAGGAGCGGCCCGGCAAAGCCGCTCAGGCCCAATTCGCTAGTGATCTTTAGGTAGAGTTCCGTTGCCCCGCTGTTGCGGTCGCGCACGCGTATGACCCTCGCGTCGCGCACGACGACGGGTCTCCTGTCCGTGGCCCGCGCGACCGGCCATTCGCCCGCCTTGCTGTAGACCGCGGCCGCAGCCGCTGTTTTGAGGAACGTCCTACGCGTGTTCATGGTCGATCACCCTTCATGTCGTCCGCACCAGCCGCGGGACTACCGATGGAGATCCGGGATACTCAACAGCGGGTGGTGAGACCGTCCGTTAGTCGCTCACTTGAGGAACCGAGGGGGACATAGTGGATTGTCGCCGCAGGATACGTAGCTTGGGAGGCGAAGTACGTTCCCTGCATGCCAGACCCGATTGCGTAATCCACTATGTTCCCGTGCGACTCCCGCCCGGGCAATCCCTCGATGGGATGATCGACTCAACCGGCAGTCAGCGTCCCGTTCGCCTTGTCCTTGCGAGCCAGTTCTACCTTGAGTTCGGCCCTTATGATAGTCGCCTGCCATTCATCGAGGGACGAGAACACCCGATTCGGGGGAGAGAAAAGGGGAATCACTGATTGCATTCCATCAACGATATCAGTGATGGCCCCGTCCCCCGCCGCCACGGCGAGCTCACGGCCGTAGGATTCGTAAACCTCCCGGTTCCATCGCTCTTGTTCGATCGCCGTCTTCGCGTCGATTTCACGCGCCCTGGCGGCATTGATCTCGTACCATGCCGCCCCCTTGAGGAACTGTCCCTGCCCCCGCAGGATGTCGCCTTGCGCCGTCGAACCCGGATAGACCACATCCTGCGCCTTGATCGACGGGGCGGACATCAAGAATGTGAGCAACAAAGCGGGTACCGACCAGGCCTTGTTCATGGGTCTACTCCGGGAGAGTCGCTTCGGAAGGGTTTGGTGAACCTATTTCGGCTCATCCAGGATTTCGAGCATCCGCTTGTCCGATTCTCGGGGATCGGGCCGCTTCGGTGGAGTGGCGAAGTCCAGATCCAATCCCTGCTCTTGGGCGTAACGAACAAAGGCCCAGTGGTAGACGAACCGCTGGCCATAGCGGTTGCCCAGGTGATCGAGCACGACCCGCCGGGCTTTGCCGAAGCACGTCGGCATCTTGAGCAGCTCGATAAGCTCTTGCGTAGTAAGTCGGCAGGGGAAGGGATCGGAGCTCACAAACCCGTCGTACATCGGTTCGGACGGTCCCCACCGCGCAGTCTGCGAAGGATGACCAGAGAGGTTGACCATGGCGGGACGTCTCGTTTCCGCGAGAAGGATGCTTAGTGCGTCGAGAAGGGGGCATCCATCCTTACCAACAGACCCACATAGATTTGGTTGCGCACATAACCATTCAGCCAATGCTCGGGCAACGGCCCGAGCCCGCTTGGGTTCGAGAGCTCCGCAAAGCCACGCGACTGCCTGCGGAATCCACAAGTCATCGGTGTGGCCCCTCTCTAATGCGGCCCCGCTCGTTTCGGAGAAACGGAAGAGAAACTCATCAGCGATTGGGCGACAGATCAGCTTCGCGGAATCTGGGTCAAGGGGAGCGACGGCCTCCGATAGGCACTCCGCCAAAAGTGCACGTCCTCTCGCGTCATTCGTGTGGGCGGCCAGCTCGGCAAAGTGAAGCGCGATGGGGTGCAGCAGACGCACAGTCATTTCAGGCCGCGTTCGAGTGCTGATAGTGGAAAGGGCTTTCACCAAGTCCACGCTGTCATTGGCGTTTCTTGCATGAGTCAAGAGCCGAGACAGGAGTTGCGCGGTCGACTCAAGCAACACCGACTCGTTTGGTTTGATGCGTAACGCGATAGCCGACAGGCTCCGCTGAATTCTCCATCGTGAATACACATCGGTCTCGGAAGTCAGCGCACCTGCTAGCGGCCTCAAGCCTGCCTCGGGCTGAATCCGTTCGGCAACCTCCGCGAGACAGCCAGAGAGGTCTTGGCGAACTGGATCCACCCGAGTCTTCGCTCCTGGCTTACCAACCGGTTGGCTATCTGCTGCGACACAGGCTCCAGCATCCGTGCGACTTTGTCGGGCTTGAGCCGCGAGACTACCGCTAACAGACCTACTGTTTAACTGCGGGTTGCGTTTGCATCGCCTCCCCGCGCCAATGCATCGGTCAGCAAGCGCAGCAGCAAGATCGAGTACATGCTCAGCCGCGACAAACTCCATCCGGGCAGCAACGTACGAGAGACACTCTGCAATTGCGCCCTGCACATCCGCGTTCTTCTCTCTCGAGAGCAGCGTCAGCCAACAGCTTTGTCGCCTCATCAGGCTGCACAAGCCGCGCCAGGCCCGAGAGATCCTCTGCAATCTCCCACCGCCTTCGAGAATCGTTGGACGTTCGCCCGAGGGAATCTGCTAAGAGCCGCGTAGCTGGCTCCTGCAAGCGCGCCGCCGCGCCTGTTTGCATTCTGGCGGCCAAGAACGAGAGAGCTTTCGCCAGGTCGCGCTGCTCAGTGTAACCCGTTTTGCCAGCAAGTGTCCCGCTTAGTGACCGCACCAGAGGCTCCAGTGACCGGGACGCGACCTCGGGATTCGAGTAGCGCCGCTATCGACGACAACGCTTTCGCTGAATTGCAGATCGCATTCGCATTGGTTTCTCGCGCCAGTGAATCGGCTAGGAAGCCCACCACGGGCTCTATCAGTTGCGATGCCGCGCTGGGCTCCCCTTGCGAAACGATGCTGGAGATGTGCTCTGCCAGAATGTTACGTGCAGTGACATCGGTTTGGCGGGCGAGCCTCTCGCCCAGCAGCCGCACCGCCACGCCGACGGGGAGCCGCTTTGCCACCCACCCTATCCTGTAGGATAAACTCCCGGGCTCGGCCTCCTCGTTATCGGCTGCGACAGCCAAGACCGCAACGCAGGAATCCGCTAGTCGGCCCGGCTCATCGATCAACTCAAGGCCAATCTGTGCAATCTCACATCGTTTGGCGGGCGAGCGATTGTCTTTCTCCAGCGCAGCCAAGAGCAGGTGTTTCGCCCACTCGAGCTTTTCCGTATCCAGACCCACCGCGGCTATCAAGGCAGGCTCGGAGCGGGCGCGAAGCTGGCTCAGACGAGATCGGGATCTCGAGTGGCCTCATCCACGAAGCGTAAGCCGATGTCCGTTTTACCAAGTCGAGCCAGCTCCCAGAGGGATTCAGTCTCGGGTACGGAGAGTGTCTCCTTTCCGTCGCCCTCGGGATCAAGTGGCTTCGCGAGGCCGCGGGCGAGGAGGCCCTCCATGTTTTTCTCGGCCTTGACCGCGCGGGCTCGCTCTCGGCTCTCGGCGAAGGCCCTGCGCGACGCCTGCACGGCGATGTAGGGCGAGGCGATGATGCCGATGAAGAACGACGCGACCACGGCCGCCGCCAGACCGCTGACCACAGGGTTCCGTCTACACCACCGCCAGAACCGCTCCGCCTGGCCCACCGGCCGCGCAGGATCGGCTCGCCGCGGAGCCAGCGGTCCAGGTCGTCGGCCAGGGCCTCGGCCGAGGAGTACCGCCGCGCCGGCTCTTTCTCCAGGCACTTGAGCACCACCGTCTCCAAGTCACGGTCGAGCCCTGGCTGAATCGAGGACGGCCGCGGCGGTTCGGACTCGCGGGCCTGCCGCAGGAGGGTCAACGCGTTGTCGCCCGTGAACGGCGTCTGGCCGGTCAGACGCTCGTAGAGGATCACGCCCAGGCTGTAGACATCCGCCACGACAGTCAGTTCCTTGCGCCCGGCGGCCTGCTCGGGAGCCATGTACTTCGGCGTGCCCAGCACTTGACCTGGTTCGGTCAACGACCTATCCGCGTCGGCCAGCCGCTTGGCCAGGCCGAAGTCGGTGACATAGCGGGTACCCTGAGAATCGACGAGTACGTTGGAGGGTTTCAGGTCGCGATGCAAGACCCCGCGCTGATGGGCTTGGTGCACGGCCCGGATCACGGCGACCATGCCTTCGACTTCTCCACGCGGATCGCTTCGGGGGTGCTTCGCCAGCGAGGTTCCTTCGACGAACTTCATCGCGTAGTACTGCTGCCCTTCGTGCTCGCCCACCTCATAGATCGGCACGATATGGGGGTGATCTAGGTTCGCCACCGCCTCGGCCTCGGCGCGGAAGCGGGCGACGTCTTTGTCGGTGGCGAAGGTGCCCTGGAGGATCAACTTGAGCGCGACGAGCCGGTTGAGCGACACCTGCCGCGCCTTGTACACGACCCCCATCCCGCCCCGGGCGATCTCCTCCAGCAGTTCGTAGTCGCCAAAGTAGCGGACCGTCGGCAGGTCGGTGTGGCCGTACGTATCGACCGCATTCGTTGCCTCCAGCCCATCGGCCAGCCGCAAGGGCGCGGCCACGCGGTCCATGCGGTCCAGGTCGGTGAAGAAGGATCGGAGCCACTCGGCGTGCTCGGGGTGGCGTTCGAGCAGTTCCTCGCGATTGGGGACCTCACCCGCCTCGACCGCCAGCATGTAGGCGGCGATGACCGCGTCGAGCGAGTCGTGCGACATCGTGGGGTCGTTGGGGGTCGACACGGGTTGCTCCCGTTTCAGGGCATAATTCCTATCTGGTCATTCGGCCGCTGGATTCGCCCTATCTCTTAAAGACGACGTTCGCGGGCGGGCGAACCATCATGTTTGCCGAGAATCTTCACCGATCACCAGCACGATTCCGGAAAGCAGGATTCAGAGAAACTCGACGTGGTTCCTCATGTCTTCGGGATCCAGGCAATCGTAGAGCAGTATCAGGCCGCGGAGCAACTGGCCGAGCGAGCGCAGGCCGTGCTGGCTGAAGGCGATGCCGTCGTGCGGAATTGCTAAACGGTGAATCCGGAGGAAGTCTGGGTCCTGGGTCACAACGACACGACCTTGCGATCTGGCGAACTCGACGTGCCCTTCGTCCCAAGCACCACGCAAGCCTGCGTCGACGGTCGTGGTCACGTCGATTCCACGCCTGCGAAGTCCGTCGGCGATCACCGGGTCGATGTGCTCATCCAGGTGGAACCGGAGCATCAGGCTCGTTCCCTGCGGCCAGTTTTCGCACGAGCTTGGAGGAGATGGCGCGGCGCATCTCGGCGATCAGATCCTGATCTTCCTTGATCTGTCGCTCGAACTCCTCGCGCTGATCCCAGTAATAGGCAAGCCCCGCATAGACATCGGCCAGGGAAAGCTGAGGAAATCGCGAGACGATCTCGTCGGGAGAGACGCCCTCGAGCTCATGCCAGGTGTAGATGTCCTGCACGCGGATCCGGGTTCCGGCGATGCACGGCCTACCACCGCAAATTGCGGGATTGACATCGATGTGTTCAGAGATCGTCCGGCCCATCGTCGGCAACTCCCATGCTTCGAGTTCAATCAGAGCCTAAGGCAAAGCGGCGGCAACTGTCAAATCACTGATAAGCAAGCCGCGGTTCGAAGTCGAATGACTGGCGAGTTGGGATGCAGCGTCGGAAGGTCGACATCCGCTCCAGTCCCAACAAGTGCTTCAACGATTGCTGTTCACAGTCGGTCGCTCTTCATCCAATTCCTCAACCCTGCGAGCCCCCTGCGCAAGAGGGAGGCGACCGCGGGGAGGCTACGGCCGATCCGCTCGGCAATCTGGGGGAGTGTCCAGCCCTGGCAGTGCTTGAGCACGACCACCTCGCGCATCAGCTCGGGCAGTTCCGCCAGGGCCTCGATCAACCGCAGCAGCTCCTCGTTCCGTTCGGCTCGCCCGCTGGGCGAGGTCTGGTCGGCGGCCAGCCAGGCTGCGAACCCCGACGCGGAACGGTCCAGGTCAGCCTCCAGCGACCGCTCCAGGGCAACATCCCGCTTGTCCCGCTCGTAATGCTTGACCGCGTCGGCGAGTGTTCTGGCCAGAATCCGCCGCAGCCAGGCGACCAGCACCTCGGGCTGGGGATCGCGCACCTCGCCCAGCGCCGAATAAGCCCGCAGCAGAGTCTGCTGGACCACATCGGAGGGGTCGAGCTTGCCCCGGAGTTTCCGGTCCAGGTGCAGCTCCGCCAGCACCTTGAGGTACTTGCGGAACGGTTCCAGAGTTTCCGACGCGTCATGGGTCATAGGCAATCGTCATTCTTCCTCTTCCAGAGAAGACGACGTGGGGCGATTGATGAACCAAGATTCTTCTCGGCAGTCGTCGCTTTTTGGCATTATTGCCTAGCGCCCGCCAGTTGGTGCGCGATGAGGGGAGGAAAAGCAAGATAGAGGGGGATGGCTTCCGACGAGATTCCGAGGGTTGAGAGGGCCCATCCACTTTTCTCCGGTGCAAGAACTTGGGCGTCCTCATTCGCTCATCCGCGTTGTTAATGCCAGAACTTGGGTGTCACTTCCGCCTCAGCGATGATTTGTTGGACTGCTGGAGGAAAACGCGACGAACGGGGGTCGAGAAGACATTTTATTCGGGAATCGGCTAAGTGGAGCGTTCCGGCGCAACTCCTGTTTCACTATACAGTTAAATCTAGAGCCGCGGCCATCGAAACACACAAGTATAGCTTGAAGTCTAGAGCTGTTGCCCACGAGAACCAATGGAGAATAAGACGTAAATACATACTGAGTAATAACTTGAGTCAAGAGACCGAGCCCGGGAAACCGCTTGCGAAATACTCGAAAACGTAGCATTCTGTAGCATGTTCACCTGGACGGGTGGGGCGTGCCGTGACCGACTCGGCGAGGCAGCGCTAGCGGACCCGGACGATTCACCGCGATAGTACTCACCAAGGAGTGATGGCCTTGGCGGCGACTGGAAGCCGCAGGCGCAACGGCGAACTCGATGCAGGGCGCGGGATCATGCACTGCCGGAGCGAGCCTTGCCGCGACCAGTAGGCAAGATCACTTGATTTCGGAAGTGGCGAACCAACTGGCGAGCGGCAGGAGAATCTGTACTCTCAGGCCGCTTCTGTGCCACGGCGGCAGCTTTTGCGATGTTGCGAAAGACCATGACGCTCCTACGGTGAACCTCCACGTTTCGACT
>CAVXCB010000005.1:0-200697 GCA_963760085.1 uncultured Planctomycetaceae bacterium | reverse complement strand
GCTCGTTGACCCATGCTCCAATCGACGCATCCGCAAACTGAATTCATTCAGTAGCGCGGCGCTTGGCGTGCCAGCGGCATCCAGATATCCGCCGGTCACACCGTTGCTCTTTTCGATCAGTTTCTGGCCAACGCTCACTGCCTGGAAGTTCATTCCAAAGATGTCGGCACAGGGGTCGTTGGTTCCGTGGTGGTTCTTGCCATCGATCTGGTTGAGGATCGCGTTCACCTTCAACGTGTCGTAGCACTGGATGTTCTGGAAGCTGTCGGTCCAAGCAGTCGGTCCGCGTATTATCGGGAATCGTGGTGCAAGCGATGCCGCTCGGCGTGGTGATGCCGGGAAGGCCGACAACGGTGGAGTTGATTTCCGGAGCGTAGTAATCGTCGAGCGCCCTTGGTCCCATGCCCGAGGCGACCGAGGAGTACGCCGGATGCTTGTCAGACCATGCCGTGTATCCGCCAGCCCGTGTATCACGCTGAAGATGCTGTTGGCGCGGACGAATTGCCACGGGTAAACCGGCGCGCAGCCATTCTGGGTCGCGCGGCAGGCGCGCGGGATCGATCGAGTTGATGCCGCCATCGTCAGCGACGCGCCGGGCGCACCACCGTTCACTTTGGTCTGGTCGATGTCGATCCCTTCTTCGTACTCGGTGGTCGTACCGGTCGGCAGCCCATGGCGTGCAAGGGCCAGCCGCCAGGCCATTGCCGGTGGTTTTGGCTGGCGCAGCGTAATCGGAATAGGCGACATCGTAATAAACGCCCTTTAATGCCGGCGTTCCGCCGGTGACGATTGCCGTCAAACCGGGGAAAGAGTCCGAGGGCTTCGAGGTGCTTGCGTTGACGTAATTGATGCCGGTCTGGCCCAGGGCCGCAATCTCCGGGCAATAGGGCTGGCCGCTGTTCACGGTGCTGATCCCATTGGAGCAGTTCAATAATCCACCGCGTGCATTCCATCGATGCTGATCAGCAAGACGTGTTGAATCTTTGTGGAGGTCTGGGCGGAGGCTGTCGCCGCGACTAAAACAGCCGCGAGGGAGAGCAAACCAAGTGTCTTTTTCATGGTGACCTCGAATCGAGAAGAGGATCGGATGATATAAATCGGCATGTCAACAGAATGTTAGGGAGAGTTGAATTGTTCGTTAAAATTGCGAGCAGGCTGTGGAAACGAGCGGCAGCGTGGCGACGCAGGCTCAATTTCATTTGAAGGCGATGAAAATAATGGTTCGCGTAGCTGGAATGTGGATCGCCGAAGAACCGTCCCGGATTATGCCCGCCAAGATACACACTTTCTGGAGAACTGATGTTGCAGCGGTTTGTTTCTCGTGCTGGGTTTAACCTGGTCGAGCCGCTGCGCGGCCTACTCCGTCCTGGCTCATGAAGCCATTATCGACTCTGCTTGGGATACCAACATCAAGCCCGTCCTGCTCCAGCGTTTCCCACATGCCACACCGGACGAACTGCGCCAGGCACACGGGTACGCCAAGGCGGCCCGATCATTCAAGACCTGGGCTATTACCCGCATGGAAGCATCTTTTTCAGCGATCTCACCCACTATGTAAGAAGCGGCGATTTTGTTCTTGCGCTCCTCCGCGACGCGCGGGAATCGAACGAGTTGAATGATTATGCTTTTGCTCTTGGCGCACTCTCCCACTATGCCGCAGATCTCGCAGGTCATCCCATTGCAACCAACCGTGCCGTGTCCCTTCTCTATCCCAAGCTTAAGAAGAAATATGGTGACAGCATAACGTACGAGGATGACCCCCTCGCGCATGTCAAAACAGAATTTGGCTTCGATGTTCTGGAAATCGCCCAACAGCGCTACGCTTCAGACAGCTATCACGATTTTATTGGCTTTCAGGTGGCGACCCCTTCTGCTGGAGCGGGCGTTCCAGGAAACCTACGGCCTGCCATTGAAGGCAGTCCTTTCCGATGAAGACAAGGTCCTGAGTTCCTACCGCCGTGCCGTCAGCAAACAGATTCCAAAAGCCACGCGCATTGCTTGGACGCTGAAGAAGGACGAAATCCAGAAAGATACGCCCGGGATCACCAGAAAGAAATTCCTATACAACCTTTCTCGCGCAAGCTACGAGAAGCAGTGGGGAAAGAATTATCAACAACCGACCTTTGGCGAGAAGTTTCGGCGTTCCTCTACAAACTGATACCCAAATTTGGGCCGCTCAGAGGGCTGCAACTTCGCACACCCACCCCGCAAACGGAGAAACTGTTTGAGCAAAGCTTCAACGCCACACTGGATCGTTACCGGGCCTTTTTGTCCGACGAGGCAGCTGATCACCTTGAATTGATCAACAACAACTTTGATACCGGCGGGACGACCGCGCCCGGCACCTATCGCATGAATGACGAAGCCCACGCCAAGCTCCTCGGCATGTTGGCAGAGCAAAAATTTGTCGGAGCCTCACCCGGGCTGCGCGAGGAGTTGCTCCACTTCTTTTTCGAGCCTGACGCTCCCTATGCTACAAAGCGCAACGTCAAGGCCTGGGCCACAGTGCAGGTGCAGCTCGAGCAGTTGAAGGCCGCACCGCCCTCCGAGGTTTTGCCATAGCTGGCGTGCAGGCTCCGCCGGACATTGAGGGCGTTGAAGAGGAACGTCCACAAGCAATGCCGTGTTCTTGAGTCGGGGAGTTATTGGACGCTGGATCTATGGCATCGCCGTCCAAGAAAGCAGATGTGGCGCAGTGGGGGATGAGCTAGCTATCCTGTATACAAATATACGGCTGCGCCACCAGAGGAACCAAACGACCGTGGGGCCGCATAGTTCCTTCACATCTCCCAGTAAACTACAACGCTGGAATACTTGGTGACTGCTCAAAATTGCTCAGGTTTCGGAATATAGGTGTCCACACCGGTGAAGTGTTTCAGCGACCAATGGCGATACGCCGATGCGATACAGAATACAACCTAGATGTTGGGCACTAATAGGGAGCCGCGAGTCCTAGCGTTACCAAACGAAGCCAAAAAGTGCTCTGTTTCCAACGAACACATTAAGCCAATGAGGCCGGAGCGACAAAGCTCTGGTTCTGCCCACATCTTCGGGGAGGAGGTTTAGCAAAAGCATCGACTGGATATTGCGTGGAGAGGGCAATTAGCCGACTTGCAGAACTGCTCGCGGACCGTTGAATGATATGGCAGGAATAGGCCGCGACCGATCTGTCGCAGGACGGTCTCCCGATCAGGACGACGCACCTGCGACCGCGGAATGCTGGCACCGCCGGCGTTCCATTGCGCTTTGCCCTCTATCTGCAAGTCGCTGCTGGGCTGGTTAACGAGCGGGGGCAGTCGGAAACAAGCGGATTACACCCTTAGGGCACTCGTCCCGCCAGATGCGCCCTCAGATAACAAAGAACACGCTGGACGATTTGGCAAGTGCCCGGCGGATTTTGAGTTCCACGGTTCTGAACCGTTATGAACTTGGTGTAGTCAAAAAGAACGCCGGGAATTATCGAAGCAGCTTATACGTTCGGCTGAAGGCACGAGTGAAGATCGCTGCCGCTCACTCTTCACCGCTTCTGATGATTCCCGAACAAGGGAACCCAAACCGCTCGCGTCAAATATGTGAATCCCAGCAGACCGCACAATAGCGAAAATAGGAGCATTCGCAGCGCTTCGCAGTAAAGGAAGGCCGGGGGCTGGAGAGGAATGCCGAACTCAAACATCCCATAAAGCAAGGAAGGCGCGGCCATCAGAAAAAGCGCTATTGAGTTTTTCATAGGTCTATCCGGCCTTCACAAAGTTCTCATGTCATAGGGCCAAGCGACAAGAGCACGAACAGGGCATTACCGAAGGTTACGACAGGCTGGAGGTAAGAACTCGCATCGAAGCATTACACTCATTGACCTGGAACTGCTAATTAGTATTGGCATTCGTGAAGACTATACTGCTGTAATCATCCAGGGGCAGGCGACCAACATCAGCGCAGAAAAGAAGACAGCGATCATTCTGGCGGTTATCGCACTTTCTGAGGGGTGCTGGGTGTTCGTCAACGTGCTCTATAACCCCGCCGGACTCCTTCGCTACACGGGTTTCACATCCAATCATGCGGGCATCCTCGGTTGGATTCTTGGGGTTGCCGTTGCAGTTGCCTTTATTGCTTTCGCTTCAGGTCTTCCGTCAGTCCGTAGTAATTTGTTTCGTGCTTCGCTGCTTAAGATACTGGCGCTTGCAGTAGCGATAGCTGCCGGGCTTTGCGAAGAATGCATCTTTCGCAAGTTGCTGATGGATTCTCTTCAACATGCCGGAATCGGCGTGATCATTCAGGTCTTGGCGTCAGGGTTACTGTTCGGACTCGCCCACGGGGTATGGGGATTTTTCCGCGGTAGTCTGGCGGCAGCCATCGGCGCGAGCCTAGCGACAGGGATGCTGCATCTGCATTGGCTCTTGTCTATGTCGCCAGCCATCGCATTGTTGCCCCGGCGATTCTCTCACACTTCCTTATTAACGCTTTTGCCGAACCAGGTCTGGTCCTGGCGGCCGTGAAGGGCGAGATGGGACGACCGCGCCCCGGTGATCGCTTAAAAGCAGGGCAAGTAAATTAAGAGTAGAGGCTCAGTCGCATGGGTGGCCTAACATCGCCATTGCACTCATTGACACGGAACGGCCAATTCTCAATGAGTGTAAACGCCTGTGGGTGTTGAAAAAGTCACGTCGATTAGCAGGATGAGATTCAGCAGAAGCATGTTAGAAGAAGGCATTCGTCCATGCTCGTCTGTACAAAGCGATCGAGTTCACCAGGGTTCACGGCTCCGTTAGCGCGGAGCACGCCCTCGGTTGCGATCAGCCCGGGCCAGGGAACGGGCATGACGCGGAGAAGTTCGGCCTTTGACGTCCGGTCGGCCTCTACCTGGACGTCAACGTGCGGCTTCTCCGCGACGCGGATGTCCGCGGAATCTACGGCGTGGATCGAGTACGGGCCGACAGGAGGTTCGTGGCCTCGTAGGCCCCCGTCGGATCGATGATCGCCGCACGCCACAACGACGAGGAGCGGGACGACTGGATCCGCACTCGTGCAGGGAGAGCTGATGAGGACGGGTCGTTCCAGGCGACGCGGCCGGAGACCGCGCCGAACTTCGTCTGGGGATTGACGAGTAAGAACTCGCCGCACCGGTCGGGGTTGTCGAGCTTTTGCGTCCCACTCCCCCAGGCTGCCCACGAGAACGAACCGTCCTTGTCTTTATCGGCGACTGAAATGTCGAACCCGATTGCTCGGTCGGGATCAGCTCGGCGCGACTTCGATACGCCATTCGTAGATAATCCTCGAGTCCATCCGTGACACGGCCACTTTCATTTTCCTCGCGGAGGCTTCCGGACCAAAGATCCGGTTCTGGTTGCCGTATCGGGCGTACTGGGTGACGGGAGATCCGCTCCCGCTGTGGATCGCGTCAATAAAGAGATCGCAGCCATCCTGGCCGTTCCAGAGGGCTTCCCCCGGTCCATCAAGGACAACGGAATCGTCCTGGACCTCGACGGCAACATAAAGGGCATGTTCAGCCGCGTTGTAGGCGATGCGAAAGTGGGCCTTCAGGTCGCCTTTACCGCCGAGTTTATCACCGAACTCAATGCATTCGATAGGATACGTTCGCATCCCTACCGGCCAGTCGGCCAGGTCACCGTCGATGGTGATCCCTTGCGCCGGAAAGGCGATGCCAACGGCGCCGTTCTGGCCATACGTCGAGTACGATCCGATGAGCATGACCGCAGTGAAGAGCGACAAGCCTCCCGTGAAGGGACAGCAAGGTGCGATAGGCCTTCATAAACGGTGGTTCCTGATGACAATGGTCAGTTGAGGTGCCACCTGTCGGGACGGAATTCGTCCTGCGATCGGGGGCACTGGATCAAAGCGTCCTGCTTGCTACACAAACCATGGGCGGGAGTTTGAATGGTAATTCCTCGAGCGCAGGATGTTGACAAAAAACAACTCAGCACCTGACAGACCGCCCGGGCCCTTCAACGGTGTTGGGAAAGTGCGGCATCCGCGACAGGCTCTTGTGGATTTGAGGCCGGCATTGCAAAATAATTAGGTCGAGTCCATTCATCCGGTTTACGATCTTGGACGACTAGTTCTTTCCTATTGTTCTGGAGCGGCCATGAAACGCGTATTCCTGCTCGCCGCGGTTCTGATTGTCACGTCAACTTGGGCCAGGCCAGCCCGCGCTCAGCTCGGCATTTTGAGTCTAGGCGGCAACACGGGGATCAGTAACCAGCTCGCCAATCAGAAGAACCTGTCCAGAAAGAAACTAACGAAACCGCTGCTTCCTCCGCCGGTTATCGGAGCAATAAAAGCGCATGGCAGTCAACCGATCCGCGGGAATTCCGCCGCCGCCGATCGATATGGAAGGGTTGATCTCGTGGGCCATCAGATTTCCGGGTATCCGGCAATCCGTGGCGACATTACCAGCGCGAATGCCGCAACTGTCTCGCGCGGTGGCGCCAACGGCCAGGGGAGAAGAGGTCGACGCTAGACCAGGCCACAGGCACGAGCGACCAGGACTGATTCGCAATACACTTCTCGGGGTTCGGGGTTTGATGATCAGGGGTTAGACGAACCTGTTCACTCTCGCCCTGATTTTACCCTGCGCACAAACTCTTCATGTCATGCCACGGCCTGTTGCGGTTTAACCGGTTTGAACGTGAACTCGTGACCGTTCCAGTCAATCTCGACCACATCGCCAGGGTTGACTTTTTGCTCCAGAAGGGCTGTCGCCAGCGAGTTGGCCAGCCGCTGTTGAATGATCCGCTTGAGCGGCCGGGCGCCATAGGCTGGATCAAAACCTTCCTCGGCCAGTCGTTCCTTGGCCGCTTCGCTGACCTTGAGAGTCAACTCGGCCTCGGCGAGCTGCGCCTGAAGCCGCCTGATCTGGATCGCGACGATCTGCTTGATCTCCTTCCTGCCCAGCGGATGGAAGATGATCGTTTCGTCGATCCGGTTCAGGAACTCGGGAAGAAACGCCCCCCGCAGCAGGTTTTGGATCTCACCCCGCATTGCGGCCTCGTTGTGCGTACCGGATAGCTCGGCAATGATTTGGCTGCCCAGATTCGAAGTCATGATGATGACCGCGTTGCGGAAATCGACGGTCCGTCCCTGGCCATCGGTCAATCGCCCGTCGTCGAGTACCTGAAGCAGCACGTTGAAGACGTCGCGGTGGGCCTTTTCGATCTCGTCCAGGAGCACGACCGAGTAGGGGCGGCGGCGGATCGCCTCGGTGAGGCGCCGACCTTCCTCGTAGCCGACGTAGCCGGGTGGAGCGCCGATCAGGCGGGCCACGTTGTGCCGCTCGCCGTATTCGCTCATGTCGATGCGGACCATAGCCGCCTCGCTGTCGAAGAGGAATTCGGCCAGAGCCCTGGCCAGCTCGGTCTTGCCCACTCCCGTGGGACCAAGGAAGAGGAATGAGCCGATCGGCCGATGGGGGTCTTGCAGACCGGCGCGGCTGCGGCGCACCGCGTCGGCGACCGCATGCACGGCGTCGTCTTGGTTCACCATCCGCAGGTGGATCTGTTCTTCGAGCCGAAGCAGCTTCTCGCGTTCGGTGGTCAGCATGCGCGAGACGGGAATGCCGGTCCACTGGCTAACAACCTCGGCGATCTCCTCGGAGTCTACCTCTTTCTTGAGCAGCCGGCGGTGCTCTCGGGCCTGCGCCGCCGTCTGCCTCCGCGGTGGCCCGCTCGGTCTCGGCGATTCTGCGCTCGAGTTCCTTTCGCTCGCGTTCCAGGCGTGGCGCCTCCTGGAACTTGGGGTCGCGGGCGATCTCGTTGTAGTCCTCGCCGCGGCTCATCCGCTTGTTGAACTCGTCGTTGAGCTGCTTGGACGCTTCGTGGACGGCAGCCAGGCGTTCACGCATCTGCTGCACGTCACCCAGTCCCGACTTTTCCATCTCCCATTGGCGGCGCAGATCCTGGAGTTTTTTCTCGTCCTCGGCAATCTTCTCCTCGACTTCCAGAAGACGCTCCTTGGCATGGGTCTCGGTTTCCGCCTCGAGCATTCGCTTGGCGAGCTGTAGTTGCAGCAATCGGCGCTGGACCACGTCGATCTCGGTAGGGACCGACTGAAGCTCCATGGAGAGCCGGCTAGCCGCCTCGTCAACCAGGTCGATCGCCTTGTCGGGAAGAAATCGGTCGGTGATGTAGCGGGCCGACAGCTTGGCCGCGGTGACGAGCGCGGAGTCTTTGATCTTGACCTTGTGGTGAATCTCGTACCGCTCTTTGATACCGCGAAGGATCGCGATGGTGTCGTCGATGGAGGGCTCGCCAACGTATACCGGCTGGAACCTCCGTTCCAGCGCTGGGTCTTTCTCGATGTGCTCGCGGAACTCGTCCAGGGTAGTGGCGCCAATGCAGCGAAGCTCGCCGCGTGCCAGGGCCGGCTTGAGCAGATTGGCCGCGTCCATGGACCCCTCGGCTTTCCCGGCGCCCACAACTAGGTGCAATTCATCAATGAACAGGATGACCCGCCCCGCAGACTGAGTGACCTCCTTCAGTACAGCCTTGAGACGGTCCTCGAACTCGCCCCGGAACTTGGTTCCCGCGACCAGGGCGCCCATATCCAGAGCGATCAGCTTGCGGTTTTGCAGGCTGTCGGGAACGTCGCCCGAAACAATGCGCTGGGCCAGGCCCTCAGCAATGGCGGTCTTGCCCACGCCCGGCTCGCCGATCAGCACCGGGTTGTTCTTGGTGTCGCCGGCTGAGGACCTGGACCACGCGGCGGATCTCCGCGTCGCGGCCAATCACGGGGTCCATCTTTCCCCCGCGGGCAAGCTCGACCAAGTCGCGGCCGTAGCGCTCCAGGGCCTGGTACTTGTCATCAGGATTTTGGTCGGTCACGGTCTGCCCGCCGCGGACCTTCTGAAGCGCCCGCAGAATCTCCTTCTCGTTCAGACCCAGGGCGTCTAGCAACTGCTGGGCCTTGCTTTTGACCTTCACCAGCCCCAGAAGCAAGTGCTCCACCGAGACGTACTGGTCTTTCATGCGGTCAGCCTCGGCCTGTGCCGTGTCCAGCACGGCCGAGAGGTCGGGCCCCAGCGACTGCTCACCGCCGGTTACCTTGGGTAGAGCGCTTAAGCCTTCTTCGGCTGCCTTGAGCACCTGTGCGGGGTTGACTCCAAGCTGAGAGAGCAAGCTGCGGATCACTTGCTGCTCGGGGTCCAGAAGGGCTGCCAGAAGGTGCATCGGCTCAAGCCGCTGGTGCCCACGGTCGCGGCCCAGTGACTGAGCAGTCTGGAGCGCTTCCTGGCTCTTCAAAGTCAGACGGTCGAAACGGAAAGCCATGATTCACCTCCGCGGCAAGCGGCCTCGCGTCCCGGCCGCAGGGCAGCCCTGCCTGCTAGCCGAGCCTGCTGTGTCATGCAAGCCTCCAAGTAATTATAAATACGCATATCAAGATGGGACAGGGCCTTCGCCGCCGGCGAGGCGCCTGTCTCTTTGGCCATGTCACGCTGGCCAGGTGCGGCCAACGAGCATGAAGCCGTGAACGGGGCCGGGTTTATCGGCCCGCGATCACTTTTTCTCCTCGAACTCAACGTCAATGACGTCTTCAGGCTTCTGGTGGCCGTCGCCGCCGTTGGGCGATGCGGACGGCCGTGGTCCGGCGCCGGGGCCGGGACCCGCGGCCGCATCGGGGCCGCCGGCCGAGGAGTAGAGGTGTTCGGCCATCGCCTGGCTGGCGCGGGAAAGTTCGTCCACGGCGCGGTTGATTGCCGCGACGTCATCCGACTTCTTGACCTCGTTTACCTTGTCGATGGCCGCCCGGAGCGCCGCTTTATCGGAATCGCCGAGCTTGTCCTTGTTCTCCTCGAGCGTTTTCTCGAGCTGGTACACGCGTTGCTCAGCCGTGTTTCGGGCCTCCACAAGCTCGCGCTTTTTCTTGTCCTCGCTGGCATGCGACTCGGCATCCCTCTGCATCCGGTCGATCTCTTCCTTGCTCAGACCACCCGACGATTCGATACGGATCGTCTGCTCCTTGCCGGTGCCTTGGTCGCGAGCCGTGACGTTGAGTATGCCGTTGGCATCGATATTAAAGGCCACCTCGATCTTGGGCACTCCCATTCGTGCCGGGGGAATTCCCTCCAGGTTGAAGTCGCCTAGCGAGCGGTTGTCGCCCGCCATCGGCCGTTCGCCCTGGTAGACCTTGATGGTGACAGCGGTTTGATTGTCCTCGGCCGTTGTGAAGACTTCCTTCTTTTCGGTCGGGATTGTCGTGTTCCGCGGCACCAGCACGGTCATCACTCCTCCCTTGGTTTCCAGTCCCAGGGAGAGTGGAGTGACATCCAGCAGAAGGACCTGCTTCACATCTCCGGTCAAGACCGCACCCTGGATGGCCGCGCCCACGGCGACCACCTCGTCAGGGTTGACCCCCTTGTGCGGTTCCTTGCCGAAGATCTCCTTGACAATTTGCTGGACGCGGGGCATCCGGGTTGAGCCGCCGACCAGAACCACCTCGTCAATCTGAGAGGGTTTGAGCTTGGCGTCTTCAAGAGCCTTCATGACCGGGCCGCGGCACCGCTCGAAGAGGCTGTCGGTCAGCTTCTCGAACTGGGAGCGGCTGATCGACATGGTCAAGTGCTTGGGCCCAGAGGCGTCCGCCGTGATGAACGGCAGATTGATGTCGGCCTGGGCCTGGAACGAGAGGTCCTTCTTGGCCTTCTCGGCGGCCTCCTTGAGCCGCTGCAAGGCCATCTGATCCTTGCGCAGATCAATCCCCTGCTCCTTGCGGAACTCTTCGGCGATGAAGTTGATCAGCGCCTCGTCCCAGTCGTCGCCGCCTAAGTGGGTGTCACCGTGGGTCGAGAGCACCTCGAAAACGCCCTCGGCGACATCCAAAATCGAGACGTCAAACGTGCCGCCGCCCAGGTCAAAGACAGCAATCTTCTCGTTCTTCTTCTTCTCGAGCCCGTACGCCAGCGCCGCGGCTGTGGGCTCGTTGATGATCCGCGCAACCTCCAGGCCGGCAATCTGGCCGGCGTCCTTGGTGGCCTGTCGCTGGCTGTCGTTAAAATAGGCCGGAACGGTGATGACGGCCTTGCGCACCTTGTGGCCGAGATAACTTTCCGCCGCCTCTTTAAGCTTTCGCAAAATCAGAGCCGAGATCTCCGGCGGCGTGTATTCTTTGTTGTTGACCCGCACCTTGACAAAGTCGCTCGCCCCGCCGACCACCTCGTACGGGACCATCTTTTCCTCGGTCCGAACTTCCTCGTGGCGGCGGCCCATGAACCGCTTGATCGAATAGACCGTTCCCTTGGGGTTGGTAATCGCCTGCCGCTTGGCCGGCTCACCAACCAGAATCTCTCCCTTGGACGTGAACGCCACTACCGACGGCGTGAGCCGGCTTCCCTCCTGGTTGGGAATCACCGTCACATCAGAACCTTCCATCACCGCGACCACGCTGTTGGTCGTACCCAGGTCGATCCCGATGATTTTTTCACCTTCCGCCACGACCAGTCTCCTTTCCTATCTTTGAGCGGTGATGTGAAAGCAGGCTCAGACCCGACGCCTGGGCTGCTTGAACATGTACCCTGGTCGGCAAGAGAGCTCGTAACGTAAACCCGCGGCCCCTTGCCGGGAACGCCTGGCGCCACCGAATCTCAAACAAGTTTAGTTAACCTACGCAAGCGCCATGCCAGTGCCTGGTATCATCTAAGTCTTGAGATTAACTCATTACTAGCATAGCTTTTGCAGCAACTCAGTTAAACCTCCTGGGACACGCCTGTCCACCGCTTTCTGCCAGAATGACAGCCACAAATTGGCGGCTCAGGATGGACTGCAAAAATGGCAGGCAGAAAACATGAGACTGCTCGTGGGCCGAGGAAGCACGCCACGCTAGTGGTTATCATACACGGCCCTCGATGGCCCGGGAAACAGTCTGGTGCGGGCGGCGGCGGGAAAACGCTTGACAGTCGCGCTTTTTTCTTGTAATTACTTATCGCTCAGAAGCTTGCGTCTGAGATCCAGGAGAAGCTTCGTCCGATTGATCCCTCGTCGAGTGGACCGATGGCCCGTAAGCCCGCCCCAGTGAAACGCACCTCAGCCTCTGCGAAGGCATCGACCTCGGAGTCTCCCGACTCGAAGCGAGCACCGACGCTCACGACCCTGCGCGGTGAGATCGATCAGCTCGATCAGGACCTCGTCAACCTGCTCAACCGCCGGGCCGAGATCGCTTCTCAGATCGGACAGATCAAGCATCATCAAGGACTGGAAATCTGGTCCGCGGCCCGCGAGGACGAGGTAATTGCGCGGGCCTTGGCTGCCAGCCAGGGCCCGCTTCCCATCGAGACCTTACGACTGATCTTTCGTGAGCTGATGAGCGGCTCGCGATCACTGCAGCGCACCTTGCGCGTAGCCTGTCTGGGTCCCAAGCACAGCTACAGCTACCTCGCGGCCGTCGCAAAATTTGGCGAGGCCGTGGAGCACGTGCCGGTTGGTTCAATTGGCGCCGTTTTCGAAGAGCTCAATCGGCGGCACGTCCAGTTCGGCCTCGTCCCTCTGGAGAACTCCACGGACGGACGAATCGCCGACACGCTCGACATGTTCATCAAGCTTCCCAACGTGAAGATCCGCGCCGAGGTGAGGCTGCGGATCCACCATTGCTTGCTCGGACGTTGCGAGTGGGGCCAGGTGCGGAGGGTCTACTCGAAGTCGCAAGCGCTGTCGCAATGTCGCAACTGGCTGGGAAAGAACCTGCCGCAAGCGGCCAAGGTGGAGGTGGTCTCCACGGCCGCCGCCGCCGAGCTCGCGCAACGCGAGGAATTTGCCGCCGCAGTGGCCAGCCGCGCCGCGGCCCAGGCGTACCGTCTCAACATCCTGGCCGAGAATATTGAAGACCAAGTCCATAATGTCACACGCTTCGCCGTCATCGCCGAGGTGGCCGAGCAGCGAACCGGCCGCGACAAGACGACTCTCATGCTCAGATTGCCAAACCAGGTCGGATCGCTGGTCAAAACGATCTCGCCTTTCGAAAAATTCGGTGTCAACCTGACCTGGATCGAATCATTCCCCATCCCCGGCTCACAGGGCGAGAACGACCCCTCGTACCTGTTCTTCATGGACATCGATGGCCACGAGGCCGACCCGAATGTACAGAAAGCGATCGAGGCCGTCCGTAAGAGGTGCGAACGGCTTGATATCCTGGGATCCTATCCCCGCTGCAAAGTCATCGAAGCGTGAGCGATCGTCCAGGCCTCGAAGGCCACACAAGCCTGAAGCGGAAGGGAAGGTTTTTTCAAATCATAAGAATAGCTTTCGCTTGTGCTTCAGGCTTGTGAATGTTCGACGCGTCAATCCAGGTTTCACGACGCGCTAGCTCTTCGCCTGCATCTCTTGCATAACCCACCAGATCAAGTCGGTCATCGGCGGCTCGACTCCCAGGCGCTTGAGCTTGGCCGCGACCTGGCCTCGGTGATAGGTGGAATGGTTGACGATCTGCCGCAGGACGGCCCACGGTGGGAGCACCGCGGTACGCCCGCGGCCGCTGAAGGTCCGGGGAGTGGACAGGGTCTCCGGGGTCAGCGAAGGTTGGAGCTCCTCGAACATCCGGTAAGCGCCATCGAGCCACCGCTGTGCATCATCCACGGTCGCCAGCTCGTCCTCAGTCGGTACACTTTCGACTGTTTGGCCGGCAACGCCGCGGAGCCACCCTTCGGTCACCACCGCAATGTGTACGATCGACGAGCGTACCGATGACCAGCCAGGCACGGGCTCCGCGCCATATTGCTGTGCCGTGAGCTGCCGGCAAGCATCGAGAATCAGCCGATCCGCCCAGCGGTTATAAGCGTAAAGCGTTGCGAAATCGTCGTTCATGAGGTCCCCGGCTTTCTCAGACTTGTGTGAGAGACTCAGTCCACTGGTCGGCTTTCAACCGCCCTTCTTACGGTTGAAGCCGCAATTCTTCCTCCTCCAATCGGTTGTCGTTCATCCGCATCGCCAGGCGCTTAAGTGCAGACAGGCTGATAGGGTCGTCGGGCTGATCCTTGAGCACGAGCTGATGCCACGCAGCGGCCTCGTCGGCACGCCCCATGCGCTCCCGAAGATCGGCGAGTCGGTGGTAAAGATCGGTGTGTGGGGCGGTTCCCAGCGTCGGGACGGCGTTGGCTTCCTTGTAGAGCGGCAAAGCCTGCTCACCGGCGGCTCGGAGCGCACGGAACCTGGCATCGAGCTCACTCGTATCGCCGGTTCGTCCGGCAGCACTCGAGCGCCCGGCAGAGCCGATAGAGGACCTGCCCGTCCGACGGGTCGTGATTGTAGGCATGGAGGTACCACACGGCGGCCTGCCGCCAGTCGTGATACCGTAGCGCCAGAGCGCCTCGGTGCCTGGTGAAACGAGGATTTCCGGCAATTGCCGAAGGAAGCCGTTTCAGGCACTGATCGAGTTCCTCCGAGGAGGAGGATTCGTCGAGAGTCGTCAAGAGCGCGTCCCAGGCGTACGGGTTGTCCGCGAAGCGTTCGACCACACCGCGGATGATCGGCAAACCGTCGTCGGGCCGGCTGTTTCTGACATATGCCCGGCCGAGGGCGATCCTCGCGTGCATATCGTCGGGGTGGTCGTTGTCCAAAGGTTCGAAGGTGCGGATGAGAGAATCGGCGCGAATCGGTTGGGCATCTTGCCGGAGTAACTCCAGGAGGAGCTGGGCGCGATCGTGCGGGTCTGGTTCCCTTGCGAACAGCTTCATGGCGAGCCCGTGAGCGTCTTCACGGCGTCCCTGGACCTGATACAACCCGAGCAGATTCCAGCCGGCCTCCGGAACCAGGGGGTCTAGGCGAAGTGCCTCGATCCAGCAATCCTCCGCCAGATTGTTTGACCCGAGAGCGGATTGCGCCTTCCCCTCGTTGAGGCGAACGATTGCCAGTGCTTCTCGACTCGAAGCCCGGACCCTTCGCAGGTGCTCAAGCGCCATGCTCGGCTTCTGATCGGGCCTGGCCAGCGCAGCCTGGGCCATGAGCATGTTGGCCTGAGAATGCCCGGGGTGGAGTTCGAGGAACGCGCGAAGCCGCGCCTCAACCTCGTCGAAACGTCCCGCGGCAAGCAGCGGGAGAATATCCGGGAGGTTGGCTGGCGAGTGGGCGATGCGAGCGGCGGCCAGCAAGATTGCGGCGGCGAAAAGGCCTGTGAGAAGGCACGCAATCACGATGACCGGGAACCTGACCTGAGCAAACTTCATCTGACCGGCCCTGGCTTGGCCTTGGTTGTACCCTTTCCCGGCTCATCGTCGCTTTGCGGTGCTCCCATCCCGCCGCGCGGCGGCTGGAAGCGGCGGAGCTGGGCGACCAGGGTCTCGTAGTGCTGGGACTTGGCGATGTCACCTTTGAGGCGGTACGCCCTGCTCAGGTTGTACACTGGATCGACGGAGTCGGGAGAAAGTTCGGCGGATCGCTCGAACATTGCCACGGCTTCGTCGAACCGCTTCCGGCCCAGGGCGAGTCGGCCAAGGTCAAGCAGGGTGTCGGCGTTGTTCGGATCCAGCGTCAAGGCCTGGCGCCAGCAGTGCTCGGCGTCCTCCAGCAAACCTTCCTTCTCGTAGGCCACTCCCAGCAGCTCCCTGAGACCGGCGTCGTCCTGCTTGACCAGCGCACGCTGAAGGTTGGTACGAGCCTCGGCCGTCCGGCCCAGCGCGATCAGCTCGAGAGCCAGGTGGTTCCAGAATAACGGCTGCGGCAGCGGCATCTCCTTCAAGTCGGGATCGAGCTGGAGAACTCGCTGGAACGAGGCGGCAGCCTGGTCGGCGTGCTTGGAGACGTGGAACCCGATGCCCGCGAGAGTATGCCCGGTCACCTCTCCGCCGGGGATCCGGATCAATCGTTCGGAGATCGAGCGCGCCTCCTTCCACTCATTCAGTTCCATGAGAACCGCAGCCAGTCGCTTGAGTGCCAGGACGTCCTCGGGCCTGCGCTCGAGAATCTCGTAGTAGTTCTCGGCGGCCTGCTGCGGCTGCCCCATGAGCACCAAGCCGTAGGCTCGGTCCCGCAAGTCATCAAGTTCCAGTGGGCCAGAGCGCCGATAGAATTCCTCGGCCTGCCGCCCCTGCCCCAGGCGAGTCAGGCATCGCGCCGCCATTACCATAGCGCGGCGATCGCCGGGGCAGCGCTGCAAGTAATCCCGGGCCGCGCGGAACGCCGCGCGATAGTCGCGCGCACCGTAGGCAGTTCGGGCCCGGCCAAGCGGATCGAAGCGAATCGCGAACCAGGCGCCAAGCGCCAGGCCGACTATCGCCAGCGAAGCAATGGCCGTGCACCAAGTGAGCCGTGCGCGCAAACCCGAGGTGCGGCCGCAAACAAGGTCGACGGCCGTCGGATTCGCTGGTCGGGCGGCGAGGGGGATAGACGCGGGCGTGTTCATCACTGCAACTTATCCACCTCCCGCGTCAAAAACAATGCGGCGACGCTCGACTCGCCAACATGGGAGTCATACGCCGCCGCATCGACGCGATTCCTGTGGACAGCAGCGCGGTGGCCGCCGGCTCAAAACGCGTCGGCGCTGACGATTTCTCCGCCGGCGACCGTGGCGATCGCATACCAGGCCGCGAAGTTGACCGAGTTCTTGACAAATCGGACCGAGCCGTCCATGAACAAAACGTTCACTCCGCCGGGATGCGTGGAGCTGGCGGCCACCATCGTCTGGGTTGCACCGGCAAAGTCCTGGTCGCTCGATGTCCCCGGGAACTGGTTGACGTTGGCCCAGTAGCACGATTTCCGGTTTGGGGTCTGGGTGTGGGAATAAATGTTGTGTCCGCCAGACAAGGCAAATTCGCCTTTCCACCAATATTGGTCGGCCAGCGCGGTATTCTGGCAGTACTGGGCGGCGAGCCAGTCGGGAGGATTGCCTGGAGTCCCTGCGGTGGCAAAACTTTTCCAGAGCGGGCCGGGCTGCGAGTAGACCATCCTCAGCCCCCGGCTCTGCATTTCCTGTCCCTCGGCGCTCTGGAGCGACTCGCTCATGATCGCCGTGTTGCTGGTGCCGTCGGTGAAGCTGGCTATCTTGATAGTCTTGCTGGCACACTGGCCGCCGTTGAGAATCTCGTTGTCAAGCACGCCGGGGCTGTACGAGGGGCCGTTGACCATGCCGCCGTTGAAGAATCGTGCTGTCCCCACGTTCCAGTAGTAGTTGGTGGTGCAGATCAGCCGGTTCTGGCCGTTGATAAAGAACTGATTGTTGCCGCCATTCTCCGCATCGGAAGGGCAAAGAAAGGCTTGGACATAAGTGATATTTGCCGTGGCGTTGCTCCTTCCCCAGTCGCCTGCCCAGACACTCTCGTCCATTGGCGGAGCGTTCCAGGAACCTCCGTTGATCCAGATGCCGCGGACGCCGTAGTTGAAGTTGATCGAGTTGTAATCACCGCTCTGCTCGAGGAAGGGGAGGATCCGGCAGAGGACGCCCTGGTCTTGATAATTCTGGGTTGTTGAAGCAATGGCCGAGGGTGGAATGGCCTCGTTCGTGCTGACATAGTTGTGTACGGCCAGGCCGATCTGCTTCATATTATTGACGCACTGCGCACGGCGGGCCGCCTCGCGCGCAGACTGGACGGCCGGCAGGAGGAGCGAGATCAGGACCGCAATGATGGCAATGACCACCAGCAGTTCGATGAGAGTAAAGGCCTTGGTCTGAGATTCTTGTCTCATTTCGTAAGGCTCCCATTTAAAACAAGCAGAAGATGCGATCGATCGCTGAAAAGTGGACGACTTCAGCGGCCGCTGTTCCTGCGGCTCGCGCGATAGGACTTTAAGCACTCACGAACCATTCCCGGCGGGTCACGGAATGTGAATTGAACTTGGCGGGGTCGCACCGGCCAGACCCGGCAAGACTGCCTTCCCGTCACTTGACGCCGGCGGCTTTCTTCTCGGCTGCCGCCTTGCTGCGGGCCTCGATCTTCTCCTGCTGTTTTGAGGAACCCTTGGTCCGAGATCTGTGCTCGGCGAACGATTCGTTAGGATTCTCCGCTGGAATACCAGGGGCGGCGGTAAGCGCGTTCTCTCGCTCGTTTTCGTTGCCGCCGCATCCAGGAAGGGAAAGCGTGATGCATAGTCCACATGCGGCCAGACCCAGAAGTGCGCTTCGCGTGATCGACTTTGCCATGAAAGGATAATTCTCTATTATCTTCGATTTTGCCCCATTCATTCTCAGCCCCCAAGGCCGCGTTGCAGGTCGTTCGAGCCTGAACCGAAGCCATGCCGCTGCGGTGCGGGCGGCTTGGGTTCGCTCGCCCCTTCCGGAACCGCGAACATGACTTTCCCCGATTTATCGGTCATGATCAAACGAGGATCCCCCTCGGCCGAGACCGACAAGGAGATACTCCCCTTTTCCTTGGCTCCGGTGAGCTTTAAGACCGAAGCTTGATCCCCAGTCATCCGCAAGTGGCCGCGTAAACCGGACGAATCGTAAAACACTAATCCTGGCGTTCCTTCGCCTTCCGGCCATACCTTGACGCCCATCCTGTAGTTCTTCTTCAGATCCATCAAAATGAGGTTCGGGTAACCGAATTTGTCCTTGTCCATCAGGAAGACCCGGGTGCCATCGCGGTTGTAGAAACCAAATTCTTTCGATTCCACCGTCTTGAGGACACCGCCAGTTAGCCATTCCAGCCTGAGCGATCCTTGATCGTGCAGTACGGCGAGAGCTCCACCACCCAGCACCGCCAAGCCAACCAGCAGTATCAGCAGCGTCCGGGCTGAGCTTCTTGCATCCCCTGCCACTTTGGACAGCCGTTGCACCTCTTTTTCCAGTCGCCCCAGCCGATCGTCCTCCAGACTATCGGACATCCTGTTGACCCCTGACTGACGAATTGTGGCCGACGCTCCAAGGACGATGACAACCAAATCCCGGGCGATCGTCTGTCGAGGGCACTCCCTTGACCGCGAACGATCCACAATTGACGCATTATAATGTTCTCCCCGCGCCCACGTGTCAAACAAAATTCCAACGTAGATCATATTAAGGAAATCGTAGCCCGCCCATACATCATATCATGCAAATCCGCATATTTAAACACTGATCACGCTCTCGCGAATTCCCTGCGACGTGGACGGCTTGGCCACTCAGGGCCTGACCCGCGATCGGCTGCTTGACGCTTCTTGGCGGCGGACCTGAGAATCGGTATCAGTTCGCTTCGCGAAGAGCAGAGATGACTCGCGATGGCGCGTGGAGAGGGACAATGCAAAGGCGATGGCTCGGGTACGTCCTCGCAGTGATTGGCACTTTGAGCGGCGCCATGGTTGCTCTATACCTGGCCCGATACACGTCGTCCCCGAACCTACTGGCCAAGGCAGCAGCCTCCTACGAACGAGGCGACTGGCCCAGCGCAGCACGGGAGGCTCGCGGTGTTCTCAAAACCCGGCCGGCTGACTCAAGAGCCCTTCTCCTCCTGGCCCGTGCCTCGGCGCGAGAGGGGAAGGAAGAGACCGCGGAGGCGATCTACCGACGCCTGGGCACCAGCTCAATGGGTCCGGAAGACCTTTTTCTGATTGGACGAGCCCTCTTAAACCGCAACCAGACAGGTCCAGCGCTCGCCGCCCTGAACGCGGCGCACGACGCCGACCCCAATCATCCGGAGACCCTCGAGGCCATCATTACGTTCATGATCGCCAACCAGACGCTGACCCAGGCGGCTCAGAACGCCGAACGCTTGATGAAACAATCCGGTTGGGAACTTCGAGGCATGGTCCTGCTAGCCCGAGTCCGCCACGAACTGCTTGAGCCGGCGGCAGCCGCGAAACTCCTGACTGAAGCCCTGAAGCACGAGCCCGAAATGGCTCACTCCGGAACCGAGCCGCGTGAGGTTCGCCGGCTGCTGGCCACCTGCCTGCTCGAGACCTCCCAGCCAGACGAGGCCCGCGCGCAGCTCGAAAAAATCCTGGCATGCGGCTCCGATCCGTATGCCTCGTGGCTCCTAAGTCGCTCGTTTCTCACGGCGGGGAAGCTCGCCGAGGCAAGAGCAGCGCTCGAAGCATCACGGCGGTCCGACATCAGTGACCCATTACGTGCCGAACCGGCTCCCTTCGTCGGGGCCGCTCGCTGCGCAACCTGCCACCCCAAAGAGTTCAACTCTCAGCAACAGAGCCGTCATGCCCAGACGATCAAGTCCAGAACAGAGTTGGCAACCCTGCCGTGGCCCGGTCAGCCGCTGGTCGATCTGAACAATGCCCAAGTGACCCATGCATTCCGGAAAGCCAGCGACAACGTCGAGGTCGAGGCTCGGGTCGATAATAAGACCTTTTCGGCCATGGTCGAATACGCGATGGGCTCAAATCATCAGGGTCGGTCGTTTGTGGGCCATGATCGACAGGGACAGGCCCGAGAGTTGAGAATCTCCGAGTATCCTTCGGCTCCCGCCTGGAGCCGAACTTCGGAACATCCGGCCGAACCTCCAGATTCAGATGGCTATCTGGGTCGTCCGATCGCCGACGAGTCCCTCCGTCGATGCGTCCACTGCCATGCGACGAACTTTCGAGCCGTCCAGCAGCCCACTGGACGGCCGGAAGCCAGCGATCATGGAATCGGTTGCGAGCGGTGTCACGGCCCTGGCGGGCATCACCTGCGCGGTCGAGGAGCGGTTTCCCGACCTCGCCATCGCGCGGCCCAGGCTCGCCACGGCCGAGCGGGTTGTGGCGCTTTGCGGGCAGTGCCACAAGGCCCCGGATTCCGCGTCGTCCACGAGCCCCAACTTCATCCGCTTCCAGGCCCCCACCCTGGTACAGAGCCGATGCTACTCCGAGAGTGGTACACTGAGTTGCGTCACCTGCCACAATCCACACAGGAACGCCAGCCGAGTCCCATCCGATTATGAATCCATCTGTCTCCAGTGCCACCCCTCGCTTAATCTGCAGCACAAACAAGGAGAGACGGCAGTCAACCGACCGAATACTTGGGCCTCCTGCCCCACACGCGCCGAGCGCGACTGTCTTGGTTGCCACATGCCCCGTGTTCCCGAGGCGGTGCCGCGGACAGTCTTCACGGATCACTTCATAAGAATTCGAAGCACGGCAGGCAGGCGTTAGCGACCCTTTCAGCGGAGGTGGATCGCGATGTTCCCGTCTCGTTCCTCGACGCGTCCCACGATTGCCGCCGCGGAGGTGCCGCGGTCCTGGAGCTGGTCGATGAGATGAGCAACGCGATCTGCCGCGATGGCGATCAGGAGACCGCCGGACGTCTGGGCGTCGAAGGCGAACTCGAGACGTACGGGATCGATGCCGGCGTCGATCTCAACGCGGCCCTCGAGGAATTCACGGTTGGTCTTGCTGGCGCGGGTGTGATAGCGCGGGATGGCCAGCGGCTCGGCCCCCTCGATCACCGGCAGCTTGGCCACCTCGATCGCGAACGTGAGGCTCGCTGCCTCGGCCATCTCGCAAGCATGACCGGCCAGGCCGTAACCCGTCACGTCGGTCAGCGCGTGCACGCCCCCGGAAGCACGCAGCGCATCACGGCCAACCGAGTTCAGCTCGATCATCTGGGCGATTGCGCGGTCAAGTGTGGCCTGGGGACATTCCTGACGCTTGGCCGCTGTTGTCACGAAGCCAGTGCCCAGCGGCTTCGTTAGAACGAGTAAGTCGCCGATCCGGGCGCCGGCGTTGGTCAAGAGCTCGGCGGGGTCCAAGAGACCGGTCACGCTCAATCCGAACTTGATTTCCTTGTCGCGCACCGTGTGCCCGCCAAGCGTCGCCGCCCCGGCCAGGGCGACCCGTTCGGCCGCGCCGCGGAGGATCGCCGCCAGGATCTCCATGGGCAGCTCGTCGTCGGGAAACGCCGCGATGTTCAGGACCGTTATCGGACGGCCGTTCATTGCGTAAACATCCGACAAGGCGTTGGCAGCCGAGATCTGCCCGAACGTGTATGGATCGTCCACCAGGGGCGGAAAGAAATCGAGCGTCTGGACAAGGGCAAGATCGTTCGACAGCCGATACACTCCCGCGTCGTCCATGGTCTCCGTCGCGACCAGGACGTTCGGGTCGTCGTGCAAGAGCAGTCCACCGCGCAGAACCTGCGCTATCTCCATCGGGGAGATCTTGCCCGCTCACCCGGCGCAGTTGGCGTAATCCGTTAGTCGCTTCTCTCGTCCTGACATGTTCACGCTTTAAATTAGAGTGACGGCTCGATTAGGCCCCCAGGGCCTTGCCGACTGCCTTGATCAGTGCTTCTTCGTCGGGGAATGAGCCGGTTTCGAGCTTTGAATACAGCCGTTTGCCCCCTACCGAGAGCTCGAAGCAGCCTCCCTTCGACGGAACCATGACATAGCGGCTGATTGACTGCTTGTACCGGGGCAGGAGCTTGGCCGTCAAACTGACGGCTTGGGGCTCGTAATTTCAGAGAGCACAGTATTCAAGAACGATTTCCATCGGACGATCCTCCCAGGTCGTTAAGTTTCTCCATCATTTGAGCTAAAGTGCGCACCCAATCGTAGCCGGAAGGTCAAGCGGGAGGGTTGAGCGAGCCCGCGGGTACCGCCTCCGCCACCGAGCTATGACCAGCGCCGGTACCCAGGCCAATTCCAGTTGAGAGCGGCCGGTGGACGGGGCTGGCACCTGGTGAATTTGATGTCTCGGCCCGCTCCGGTTCGGGAGATTGCCAGTCCAGGCTCATCAGCTCGGCCCAGCGGTTGAGCTCGGGCACTGTTTGAAAAACCAGCTTCAGGCTGACTGTGATCGGCATGGCGAGGATCAAGCCGATCAGCCCCCATAGATGGCCCCAGAACAGGCACGCGATCAGGACCGTCGTGCCGTTAAGATCGAGAGAGCGGCCCATCACCAGCGGGGTCACGATGTATCCCTCGATGCCCACAACCCCCAGGTACAAGGCAGCCACCAAAAGCGCATCGCCGATCGACCCTGTCTGTCCCAGGGCGATGGCCGTGGGGAGCGCTCCGCCGACAATCTGACCGATGTAGGGAACGAAGTTGGTCAAGGCGGCAACCAGGCCCAGGATCAAGGCAAAATGAACGTTCAAAAACCAAAGGCCCAGTGCTACCACCAGTCCGAGGCCCAGGTTAATCAGGGTGCGCGCGACGAGATACTCCCGGATTTTCCGGGTGACAGCGGCGAGCATCGCGCTGGCTTTCTCGACTTCGCCGGTCGTCTGGGCGAAGAATCGGATCACCTTGTTGGTGAGCATCGGACTCTCGACCAGCAGGAAGATCACCAGCACCAAGATGATGAAGCCCTGGACGACCCAGATGCTGAAATCGGAGAGCCCGGCGCTAAGCTTTTCGATCAAGAGGGCACTGTTGGTGTCGCCCAGGCGGTCGATCGTGCCCGGCTCCGGCAGTACCGGACGCAGGTACGGATGGTCGCGTGCTAGGTCGCTGATTCGCGTGCTGACTTGGCCGGCGAGCCGTTCGATGTCGGCCGGTAACGTGTGGGTTGCTCTCAGCAACCCCTCGGCCGTCAGGCTGGCAACGTACAGTCCGCCCATGAGCAGTAGTAAGAACAAGGCGAGGGCACCCGCCGGTCCGATCGGAAACCAGCGGCGGAAGAAGCCGGCCACTGGCGAAAGCATGCAGGCAAGCACCAGGGCCACTGCTATCGGCACCAAGATCATCCGCAGCAAGTAAAGGGCGGCAATCACTGCAAGTACCGCAATGATCGCCTGCGATGAGGCTGAGTAGTTTCCCTGTCGATCCAAGGCGATCCTCCCGCCGAGCTGACCTCAAGACCCCTACAGGGCTGGGGATGAATTGATACCCCTATCATTGTGCTGGCGCTGCCGAATCGCAAGGCGCCCTGCCAGTGTTCAGAAGAGCATTAACTCGTTCAGGCGCCACGAACCGTCGGATCAAGCCCCGCAGTATTGCCTCGGCCTGCTCTGGTGAGTCCAGCGGCGAAGTTGCTGTCGCTGGTAACGACGGCGCAAGGCCGAACCAGGTCAGCCGAGACGGCCAACGAGAGAGCTCGGCGGAGCGATTGAACCGTTCCTGGATCCGCACCGCCCAGACGACGCCCCAGTGGTCCCGGAACCAAAGCCAGAGCCGCTCCACAGAGTTTCGCCCCAGCGACGGGCGCCGATTCGACCAGTCCGCAAGCCACCAGGAAAGGGCCAGCAACCACGCCACGGCCGACCAGACCGCGGCCCGAGCCTCCGCGGTCCAGCCAGTGCGCAGTGAGCCCGAGCACCTCCAGGACCAAGCTTGCACCCAGCGCCAATGCCGCCCAGCCGTATCGGGTGGGCAGATAATTCGTCACACCAGCCAGAACCAGTAGTCCGTAGAACAGCGTCCAGGGCGAATCAAGCTGTATTTGGCCTAACCCATGCGCCTGCCGCAGCCGGCCTGCCTCTTCCAGCCAGGGGATCAAGAACACCACGACCAGCAGCACCATCAAGATAGCCCACGCGATTCCACCCGGATTCCTCGCTCCCAGAACCGAGGTCAACGAGGCAAGAATCGTCAGCACCATCAGATAGGTGATCCGCCCCGTCCACGGCCGGCCTGTCTCCGGAAGCTCGAGTGATGCCTGGGCTTGGGCCAGCAGGCCGAGTGCGATTGCTAGCCCCGCCCAGGCCAGAGCGCCCCGCAGCGCCGTCCCTTGAGCACCCTTCCAGGCGCTCAGCCAGGGTCGGATCGCTCCACAAAGTGCGGTCATCACAGCCCAGTGAGCCAGTGCGGGAACGAATAGGACCAACAAGCCCGAGATCAAAAGCAAAACGGCCCAGGCTGTGAGCCGCCAGTCTATCCACACAGACATGCACAGTCCTTCAGCGACAAGGTGTCCCGACTTGTCCGCGCCCGGCCCCTTTCCTGGCCGGCGTTCCAACCAGGGCTGGACGCTCTCGGCTCGCGAAAAGTGAGGCGGATGATCGAAATCAGATCTCGTCGCCGCCCGTCTCCCCTTTGGATGCCTCGGCGACGGGCCGCTTGCCGGTCAAGGCGACCAGGAGAAGCGCTGCCGAAAGACCGACAAAAAGCCAGATGACTGGCAAGAGGAACGTGGGCTTGCCACCCGGTGTCTGAAAGGAGAAATCGAGGGCCTGGCCCAGCTTTTCAAAAACGACTAGCAGGGCGATGATGATGCCGGCCAGCGAGCCGCCGGCAATTAGTCCGGTCGACATCATGGTACCCGCGCTCATGTCGGACTCCTCAGGAGTGAACTTGCGGAGGCGATCGACTACGGCGCGGATGAGTCCCCCGACAAAAATCGGTAGTGTGGTTGAAAGGGGCAGGTAAACGCCCACCGCGAAGGCGAGGGCCGAAACGCCTGCAAGCTGCACGACCACAGCCAGCACCACGCCGAGGATCACCAGGACCCAGGGCAAGTCACCCTTCATGATTCCGTCGATGATCGTGGCGAAGAGCCTGGGCTGGGGCGGATTGAACTTCTTGAGGGGTGCTCCGGAGGTCGAATAAGCCAGGCGGCCGCCGATGCCTGGATCTTTGAGGTACCTGGCCGCTCCGGTTTCGTCGACCAGGTACTTACCGGGCAAGACGCCATTTTCAGGGTTAACCACCCACCAGACCTTGTACGTCTTGCCGTCCTTCCCCACATCGGTCTCACTGAGCTTGGAAGCGTCCGCCTTTACGGCCGGCAGATCCTCGGGCTTATCGGTGACCGTCGTGTAGGCATCGTTGAGCGCGAGCAAAGTTCCGCCCATGACCAGCGCCGAGACAAGGCGCCGAACAGGATGGCAACCTGCTGTTTCCATGGAGTCGCGCCCACCAGGTAGCCGGTCTTGAGGTCTTGGGAGGTCGTTCCGGCATTGGACGAGGCAATGCAGACCACCCCGGCGATCGACAGGGCGACAAGTCGGTATTGAGGTCCGACCCAGCCAAGCACGACGAAGATCAGGCAAGTCAGAAGCAGAGTGGCAATGGTCATCCCCGAGATGGGATTGGAAGACGAGCCGATGACTCCGGTGATCCGTGAGCTCACAGTCACGAACAGGAAGCCAAAGAGCACGACCATCACGCCGCCGATGATTCTGCCGGTGATATCCGTAGGGATCAGGTTCGACGCCGCGATGGCGGCCACCAGGCCAAGACAGCCGAGAAACACCATTGGCATCGGTATGTCGCGGTCAGTTCGGGGCTGGTCTTCGTCTTCCTGACCGTCGCTACTCCCAAGCGGTGTGTTCTTGCTTCCCCCGAATGCTCTGAAGCTATCGCGAATCGACCCGAAAATCAGCGGCAAGGCGTTGAGCATGCTGAGGATACCCCCCGCCGCGACCGCGCCTGCCCCGATGTACCGTACGTACTGTCCGGAAATCTGCGCTGCGCTCATCGCGCTGATCTTCTGCTGGCCTGGCGGCAGGACTCCGGTCAACCCTTCGCCGAAGTAGGCGATCATGGGGGTGAGCAACAGGGCCGTGAGGATGCCGCCGCCCACCATGACCGAGGCGATCCGCGGCCCGATGATATAGCCCACGCCCAAAAGCGCGGGGGCCGGCTCGAGTGAGACGATCGCCTTGTTGTAGCCCTTGATACCCGTGATCGGCTGATCCCATTCGCCCTCCCAGAGCTTCAACCCCTGCATCAGGATCTGATAGATGAAGCCCAGGCCAAAGCCGAGGAAGACGGTCTTGGCGTTCGACCCACCGTGCTCGCCGACGATCAGCACCTTGGCGCAGGCGGTTCCCTCCGGATACGGCAAGACCCCATGCTGCTTGACGATGAAGGCCTTGCGCAGGGGGATCATCATCAAGATGCCGAGCAACCCGCCGAGCACCGCGACCAACATAACCCGGGTCCACTCCAGCTCGTACCCCAGGAGCATGAGCGCCGGCATGGCCGCGCCGACGCCGAAGGCGATCGATTCGCCCGCCGAGCCGGCCGTCTGGACGATGTTGTTCTCGAGGATCGTGGCCGACCGTGTGCCGAAAGCCCGGGAAAGACCGCGGAAAATCGTGATCGCCAGCACCGCGACGGGAATCGACGCCGATACGGTCATGCCGACCTTGAGAAACAAGTAGAGCGACGACGCGCCGAAGACGACCCCCAGCACAGAGCCCAGAAAACGGCCGAGACCGACAGTTCCGTCAGCTCGGCAACCGCGGGGATGTAGGGTTTGAAGTCGGCATTATTGCCGTCAGAGGAGGACGAGACTGCCATTTCCTCGGGCTCTCCATCGAGATGCGGAGCGGGGAGAGGGTGTTCACAAGCCTGAAGCGCAAGCGAACGTCATTCCGTGATTTAAACAACCTTTCGCTGGCGCTTCAGGCTTGTCAAACCGAAGATGGATCATGGTGATGTACACCGAAAACGCCATGATCAGGCTCAAGAACGCGATTACATCTGCACTTGCCATCCGCTGCGTCTCTTCGCCTGACCTGTGTTTCAAGTATCGGAATGCGTCGAGAATACTCCCCGCCATCTTAGTGTCAAGCCTGCGGTTCGGAATGAGTTGCGTCGACGTCCGTCGCGCGAATTGACCGAGCATTTTTGGCTGGGCTTCCTCGTCTCAGTTGCCGGCGCCCATGGTCGCCCCCGAAAGCATTGATCGCGACGACGTGACTCCCTTGACCTCGGAGAGCCGGTTGACGATGTCGCGGAGCACATCAATCATGCACTGGCCGGCGTCGATATCGTAAACAATTTCGGCGGGATAGAAACTCAGGGTTTTGTATGTCTCCTCATAATAGGTGTTCAATCGTCTGCGGATGACCTCTTCATTCATGTCGTCCAGCCGGTTCTCCCGCAGGGCCCGGACCTTGAGCCGCTCCATCGCCAGCTTCGTGTCCTTGATCCGCAGATGGAAGATCTGTATGACGTCGACTACGCTGTCGAGCATCTCGGCCTGGGCATAGCTGCGGGGAAGCCCGTCCAGAATCAGCGTGTGCTGCTCCGGCAGCACGATTTCCTGCATCTCCATAATGTGGAGGTGCCGCTTGAAGATCCTGACCGTCAGCTCATCGGGAACCATGCGGCCCTGGGAGGTATACTCCTCGATCTCTCGGCCGATGCGCCCATACTTGGGGATCTTGCGGAAAATGTCTCCCATGGAGATGTGGATCAGGCCCGGGAGTTGTCCCAGCACGGCCCCCTGCGTTCCCTTGCCGCTGCCGGGCATGCCGAACAGCAGGTGCGTGCGGTACTTCGTGGAATAATCGTCCATGGTTTCCAGTTTCCCCGTGCTGGCACTCATGACATCACCTATTGGTGAAAACACTGACAACGACAATCGCGTTCACCAGGTGATACGAGGCACGTCTTGGCCCGTGTCACAAACAGAGTCTCGCCGGCCTTCCCTGCCGCGAGACGGCGGTCGAACTCTGGTCTGGAATTGTTGCGTTGCTTTAATCTTTCTCATTTCTTCTCGCCGGGAGCAAGCCCTTGCAGGAAACTCGTCTCTTGTTGATCCGTCATGCCGAGACCTCGGCACCCGATGTATTCCACGGGGCCGAATCGGATATTGGCCTCAGCGCGTGGGGCGAGCATCAGGCCGGGCGGCTTGCCGAGGCGCTGAAAAGCCGGGCTGCGCATGCACTTTACTCTTCGGCCATGCGGCGTGCCGTCGCCACTGCCGCGCCGATCGGCTTGGCCTGCGGCTTGTCGCCGATCATCGTGCCGCGGCTCCACGAGCGAGCGATCGGCCCCCTCTCCGGCTTGAGCCGAGAAACTGGCTGGGAAATCTACGTCGAGTCGAAACGGCGCTGGATGTCCGGGGACCTGGAGTTTACCCATCCCGGCGGAGAATCCTTCGCCGACATCCGCCGGCGCTCCTCCCCGTGTTCGAAGAGCTTCGGACTCGCCATCCGGGAACGACGATTATCGTGGTCGCACACGGCGTCGTGATCCGGGTAACTGTCCTCGAGCCTGATCGAGGGTCTTGAGCCCGCCGACTTCGATCGCATAGCCATCGACTTCGCCTCGATCAACGACCTGATCTGGGATGGCACGAAGTGGAGGGCCCACGCGCTGAACCAGGTGATCGCCCCCTCGCCGGCAAAGCCGGTGGCCTGATGAAACAAAGAGTGGCTGATGCGTCTGGCATGTGTCCAGGATGGCGAATTCCGGAGACACGTCCCGATCGCCCGGATATATCGCCCGGATTATGATGATAGAGCAGCAATTGGTACTGGACGAGACGTCCGACAGGATTTCGCCGCCAGAGGAGCCGATACCGTGAAACTCAAATCTCCTCGCTGGACCACCCAGCGGTTCAAGTTGGCTTTCCAGGCCGGTTGCTTCCACGATATCAAGGTGGAGCTGGTGACAGGAAGGCTGGTCGAGATCACGGAGAGTCCCGAACATCGCAATACGGTCGAAAACCTTGTGGAGCTGCTCGCCGCTGTCTTCGACAAGGCCGAATGGTACGTCGCCCGAGAGTCCTCCGTGGAGTTCGCTGACTGGACGCCCCTTCCCGACGTCGCCGTCTGCCGCGGTCCCCGCAGGCCAACCTACACCATCGAGCCCCGAGGCCAGAGGAGATTGTCCTTCTCGTCGAGGTCTCCCAGTCGACCTATCGCTACGATCGTCGAGTCAAGCTCCCGAGGTACGCCAAGGCTGGTATCCCGCTCTTCTGGATCGTCAACCTTGACGACCGTGCAATCGAAGTCTTCTCGAAACCTCGAGGCCAGAGCTATGAATCTCGAGAAGTGTTCGCGGAACGCGATTTCGTGCGACTGAGAGTAGCCGAACCGCCGAACGTCGTCGAAGCTCCGTTCTCCATGATCGACGTACTTCCCTGAGGCAAGACGAGAGAACCACCGGCCATCAGGCCGCCGCCTCGGGTGGCAACACGGCTCCGCTCTTGAGCGCCTCCCATTCTTCCCACGAGTACAGAACCTCGCGGGGCTCAGCCGCTTCTTGAACTCGCCGACGATGCCGTCCTCGGCCATGAAGTCGATCAGCCGCGCGGCGCGGCCGTAGCCGATGCCCAGGGCGCGCTGGAGCATCGAGCACGAGCCGCGGCCCTCGCGAATCACGATCTCGATGGCCGGCTCGTAGAGCTCGTCGCGCTCCTTCAGCCCGGCACTCCGCTCCTTGCCGCGGGCCGCCGCTGACCTGGTGCTGCATCACCTCGCGGCTGAACTCGACGGGATAACGCTCGAGGTACTGGCAAACCCGCTTCAGCTCGGTGTCGGAAACATAAGTCCCCTGCGGCGCGGATGATCTGCGACGTGCCGGGAATCAAGAACAGCATGTCGCCGTTGCCCAGCAGCCGATCGGCGCCGATCTCGTCCAGGATCACCCGCGAATCGCCGCGGCTGGCGACCTTGAACGAGATCCGGGCCGGCATGTTTCCCTTGATCAGGCCAGTCACGACGTCGACGACCGGCTTCTGGGTCGCCAGGATCAGGTGCATTCCCACTGCGCGCGAAAGCTGAGCCAGGCGGACGATGTGCTGCTCCACCTCCTTGGCAGCCGTCATCATCAGGTCGGCCATCTCGTCGGCGACGATGACGATGTAGGGCATGTGGGTGGGAATGCGCTTCTGCTCCTCCTCGTCCTCGGGCCGCAGTCCGCTCGAGCAGCTCGGCCGCGCCAAGCTGGTTATAAGCCTGGATGTTCCGGACCTCGGCCCGTCGTCAAGAAGCTCGTACCGCTCGTCCATCTTCTCGCAGGCCCAGCGCCAGGATCGACTCGGCCTTCTTCATGTCGGTGACGACCGGATGCATCAGGTGCGGGATCTTCTTGTACTGCGAGAGCTCGACCTTCTTGGGGTCGACGAGGATCATCTTTACCTCGTCGGGCCGCTTGGTCATCAGGATCGACAGGATCATCGCGTTCAAGCAGACCGATTTGCCCGTTCCGGTGCTTCCAGCCATCAGCAGGTGGGGCATGTCGGCGAGGTCGAAGACCATGGGCGTTCCCTTCACGTCCTTGCCCAGGTACAAAGGGATCTTGCTCGGCTTGCCGCTCGACTCGACGCTGGCGATCACCTCGCTCAGCCGGACGACGACGCGGCGATCGTTGGGAACCTCGATGCCGACGGTAGTCTTGCCGGGAATCGGCGCCACGATCCGCACGCTGGGCACCGCCAGGGCGATTGCCAGGTCGTCGGCCAGGCTCATGACCCGGAGACCCGCAGGCCGGCCTCCAGCTCGATCTCGAACTGGGTGATCACCGGGCCGGTGTCGATCTGGACGACGCGCACCTTGTAGCCGAAATCGAGCAGGGTCCGCTCCAGCAGCATGGCCCGGGCGTGGATCTGGGTTTCGTGGTCCTGGATCGGGAACGGCGGCGGGGGCTCCAGGAGATCACGCGGGGGCAGCTGGTAAGGCGCGCACCGGGCTCGACGGGTGGAAAGGTTCCAGACGCTCCGGTAGCCTTGAGCCGTGTTCGGGCTGGATCGGAAACGGACCCGGCGGCGGAACCGCCGATCAGCCGATCGGTCGAGCCGGTGAAGGCCGGCGCGAGCCGGCAGGCCGGGCAAAGCCGCCAGCGCCGGGACCGGCCGAGCTTGGCACCGCGGGAACCATGAAGCCGTCGCCTGGCCGCAGCCCCTGTATCGGGCGGCCGCGGCGACTGTCCAGCCGGCACCGCACCCAGGCCGCGATCTCCCTGACCGGCCAGGTGAACAGCACGTCGTGGCAAAGCACCAGGCCAAGAGCCCCGGCCGAAACCATGATCAGCAGCATGCCGTAGGGACCGAAATGGTCTGAACAGGAAGGTCGCCACAAGGGCACCCGCGTAGCCGCCGCTGCCCACGGGCGGGCTGGGCCTGAGCCCGGGCGCGAACTTGTGAATCAAGCCGGCACAGACCACAAGCAACAGAGCAAAACCCAGCGCGGGGACCGCGCGGTCGGCGACCTTGCGCCGGGCCACGACCAGGACATTGACTGCGGCCAGCCCCATGAGCAAGAGCCATGACGACCAGCCCAGGACGTTGAACGACAAGTGGGCCAGCGTCGCACCCACCGGTCCGCACGGGTTGGAAAGCCAGGGCGAGTGGTTGGGCGGCTCGGCCCCCGAGCCCGGGGCATCGGCCGGATCATAGCCCCCCAGGCTCAGCGCCAGGAACAGGTTCACGAGCAAGAAGACCAGGCCCGGCGCGAGGCTCTGCAAACGCTGTCGAACCGGCATGGAACCCCCCGGAGGGCAGGCGCGAGGCGGCGCCGGGCAGCATGACCGGCTGGCGCGCGCGAAGCCCGCGCTGGCCACTTACTCTTCGGCCGAGGGATCAGCGGCCTTGCGGTCCGGCCGGCGAGTTCTCACCGCGGGGCGGCCGGGCCTGCTCATTCTGTGGACTGGGTAAGATCGACAGTGCCGCCGTCGCCTTCCAGCTCCTCGGTTGCCTCGTTCGTCTGCAGCTTCCCGGACATGTCGAGATAGATCTTGTCCTGCATGATCTCCTGGATCACCATCGTCATCTTGTCAACGCCCCGCCCGTCAACGAGGGCGCGAGCCCCCTGGTTCAGCGCGATCATTCGCTTCTGGATCAGGGTCGAGAGCTTGAACCGCCCACCGACTTTGTTGACGATCTCTTCTTCCTTCAATTCATCAATCATAATCGATACGACCTCCACAATGGTTTTGAACCAGGATTGCCGCCAGCTCGTCAACCGACCGCTCCAGATCGTCGTTGACCAGATGAACATCGTAACACTTGGACAGCTCGAGCTCGCGCCGGGCGTTCTCCAGACGCCGCTGGATTGTCGCCTCGTCATCGGTGCCCCGAGCCCGCAGCCGCTCTTCGAGCACGTCCACGCCCGGCGCCCGCACGAAGATCAGCAGCGCATTGGGCACTTTCTGCCGCACCTGGATGCCGCCTTGCACGTCGATCACCAGGATCACGCAGGTTCCCCGCGCAGCGCCTCGCGCACCGGCTCGGCCGGTGTTCCGTAGCTATGGCCATGCACCTCGGCCGACTCGAGCAGTTGACCGCGGATCTTCTCGAACTCTGGAATCGACAGAAAGACATAATCGCACTCCGGAGTGCTCGCCGGGTCGGGGCGGCCGGGTGGTCGCGGAGATCGAAACTTCCAGCCGCAGGTCCCGGCGCTCCAGCAGCCGCTTCACCAGCGTGCTCTTGCCCGATCCCGACGGACCGGACAGCACGATCAGCCGGCCGGGTAGCTTTGTCCAGTCAACCTCCTGCACGCGAGTCCTCGCAGTCACTCCACATTCTGAACGAGTTCCCGGATTCTTCTCCAGCAGACTCTTGATCTCGACTACCTGACGGCTGATCTCGACGTCGCTGGCCTTGGACCCGACCGTGTTGATTTCGCGGCCGATCTCCTGGGCCACGAACTCGAGCTTCCGCCCGGCACTTTCCGGGTTCGTCGAGAAGCTCCTGATACTGCAGGAGGTGGGCCCGCAGCCGGACGATCTCCTCGGAGATATCGCTACGATCGGCCAGGATGGCGACCTCGCGGATCAGGTCTTTGGGCTCGACGGTCACTCCCTGGTCCTGCACCAGGGCCGCGATCCGTTCGATCAAGCGCTTCTGGTACGACTGCACCACCAGGGGACCGCGGTCGGCGATCCGCTCCAGCCCGCCTCGGCCAGATCGCCCCAGGGCCTTGAGCTCCTCGGCCATCGCCTGGCCTTCCTGGGCCCTGGCGATCTCCAGCTCGTCGAGCGCCTGGTCGACCACGCGGGCAATCTGCCGGCCAGTCTTCGTCGGGATCGCGGGCCGACGACCGCACCTCCTCGACAACGCCGGGCAGGACCAGCAAGTCGCTCAGGCCCACCGCGGTCTCGCCGGCTCCCGAAGCCGATTCCCAGCAATTCTTTGAGCTGGTCGCGATAGCTGCGTAAGAGCGACTGTGTTCAGCCGGTAATCCTCGAGCCTGCCGCGGCCGTTCCACCCGGACGGTGATCTGCACGGCTCCCCGCCGCACCTCTCACGGACCAGTGCTCCAGATCCGGCTCGAGAGCCCCGTAGGGCTCGCTGATCTTGGCCGAGAGCTTGAGATGCCGGTTGTTCACCGTGCGTACTTCCACCTCGATTGACCATTCCTGGTCCTGGACGCGGGCAGCCCCAAATCCGGTCATGCTGAGCAACAAGGCAACCTCATCAGGGCAAGGAGACGCCGACCCCGTTCGCGCGCGACGGCGAGCTCTCCGGCGGCGGCCGCTTTAGCGGAGTCTTGGAGGGCGTGCCGGGGGTCGCGGGAAGTTTGTATCCTTGGGAATCGCCGGCACGTTATCGCCGCTGGTGGGCGCCTCGGCGGGCTGCGCTGAGCCCGCTGCCGGGCTCGACGCCCCGCCGGACTTGCTCTTGCCGCACGACGAGCCCAGCTCCTTGGCGACCGAGCTCGAAGAGTCGGACCCCCAGGACGACGCGTTGTGACGGCTGGTCATGACGACCAGCAGCATGGCCATGAGCATCCAGACCGCCGCCGTGACCACGGTGATCCGGGTGAAGGTATCGCCGGCCTTGGTTCCGAAGGCGCTCGAGCCGCCTACGCCGCCAAAGGCCCCGGCAAGCCCGCCCCCCTTGCCCCGCTGAATCAGGATCAGACAGATCAGGAAGATCGAGACCAGAATGATCAATGTGTTGAAAATGGCTGTCAATATGCCCACGGGTTTGGTCCTTCGAGTTGATCGGGATGAAAATGCATTCGCCGGCTGCCGCAGGACTTGCCGATCGGGTCATGGCGGCCCCGGGACTCAGGGTTTGCCGCGGGCGGTGACTTCCTGCCCGGCCTTGATGATGTCCAGGAAATCGCTGGCCTTCAGACTGGCTCCGCCCACGAGCGCCCCGTCGATGTCGGGGCTGGCCAGCAGCTCCTGGGCGTTGTCCGGCTTGACGCTACCCCCATACTGGACGACAACCCGGGCGGCTGTCGCCTCGCCGAACGTCTGGGCAAGCCAGCCGCGGATGAACGCATGGACCGCCTGGGCCTGCTCGCGGCGTGGCCGTCAGCCCCGTGCCGATCGCCCAGACCGGCTCGTAGGCCAGCACGGTGCCGGCCATCTGCTCGGCCGAGAGCCCCGCGAGCGAGCCGGCAAGCTGCTCGCGCACAACGGCTTCGGTCTGCTCGGCGAGCCGCTCTTCCTTGGTCTCGCCGACGCAGACGATCGGAATCAGCTTCGCCTCGAGCGCGGCCTTGAGCTTCTTGTTCACCTCGGCATTGGTCTCGCCCAGACCGTGCCGCCGCTCGCTGTGGCCCACGATCACGTGGGTGCAGCCGACGTCCACCAGCATGGTGCCGGAGACCTCCCCCGTGAATGCTCCGGCAGCCTCCCAGAACAGGTCCTGCGCCCCCAGGCCAATCGGCGAGCCCTCCAGAACCTGATCAATCCGGCTCAAGAAGACGAACGGCGGGCAAACCGCGACGTGCACGTCGGTGGCGGTGCCCAGGCCCGTCTTCACCCCTTCGGCCAGGGCGACCGCCGTCTCGGTCGATGTCGGGTTCATCTTCCAGTTGCCCGCGATCAGCAGGGTGCCGCATGAAACCGGTTCTCCTTCGAGGAACGTCGATGGTCTTGCCCAGGAGCTCGGCAAGCTGCCGCAGACTCTCCATCAGCCGGGCGTACTGCTCGGGCAAGAGCGCCTGGGGACCGTCGGAGAGGGCCTTCTCCGGGACAGGAGTGCACCTCGACGTGCACCCCGTCGCAGCCGGCCGCGATCGCCGCCCTGGCCATGGCCGGAATCAAGTCGGGCCGGCCGGTCGCGTGGCTGGGATCGACGATGATCGGCAGGTGCGACAGCCCTTTCACGTTGGGCACGATCGACAGGTCGAGCGTGTTGCGAGTCGAGTCTTCGAACGTCCGGATGCCCCGCTCGCAGAGGATCACCTGGCGGTTGCCCTGGGCCAGGATGTACTCGGCCGACATCAGCAGGTCCTTGACCGTCGCGCTCATCCCCCGCTTCAAGAGCACCGGCAGCCGGGTCCTGCCCACCTCCTTGAGCAGGTCGAAGTTCTGCATGTTGCGGCGCCGACCTGGAAGATGTCGGCGTACCGCTCAACCTGCTCGACCTGCCGCGGGTCCATGACCTCGGTCACCACCGGCATGCCGAACTGCTCGCCGGCGGCCTGGAGGATTCTCAGCCCGTCCTCGCCCAGGCCCTGGAAGCTGTAGGGGCTGGTGCGCGGCTTGAACGCCCCGCCGCGCAGGATGTTGGCCCCCGCCTTCTTGACGCGACCGGCCACCTCCAGGAGCAACGGCTCGCTCTCGATGGCGCACGGGCCGGCGATCATCGCCAGGTGACCGCCGCCAATCTTCACTCCCTTGACCTCGATCACCAGATCGTCCCGATGAAACTCCCGGCTCGCCAGCTTGAATGGCTTCAAGATCGGCACGACCTGCTCGACGCCCGGGATCGCCTGCAGCGGCTGCACCTGCAGCTTCTCTTCGTCGCCGATCACCCCGATGATCGTCCGCGCCACACCCTGGCTCAGGTGCGGCGTCAACCCCAGGGCCTCGATGCGCTCCAGGACATGCTGGACCACCTCGGGCGTTGGATGCGGCTTCAGTACGATGATCATCTCGTCTCTCTGGTCGGGACCCCGGCGCGCCGCCAGGCACAACGCGGTGCCGTGCAAGGAGGCCGGAAAACGGAATGCGGCGGCTCGGGTTCGGGCGGGTTACGGTGAGAATCACCCAGACTAACCGATTTACCCCCCGCGCGAAGCGATCCAGGACCGAAAAAAGATCCCGACCGACCGCTTGGCCCCGGCAACCGCTCGCGTTATCGTGGCCATAACCGGGCCGCACGCGAGAGAGGGAAAAGACCTTCGAACGAACGAGGGAAGAGCCCTTCCCTTGCGTTACAAGCCTGAAGCCAAGCGAAAGGAGGGCCCTTCTTGCGTTACAAGCCTCAAGCGCAAGCGAAAGGAGGGCCCTTCTTGCGTTACAAGCCTCAAGCCCAAGCGAAAGGAGGGCCCTTCTTGCGTTACAAGCCTCAAGCCCAAGCGAAAGGAGGGCCCTTCGCTTGCGCTTGAGGCTTGTAACGTGGCTTCCGTTGCTGGAGATCCGACCATGAGGCAGACTGGCACTCGTCGCGAGTTTCTGGAGGCAGCCGCGGCCGGGGTGGCCTTGGGAGTGGGATCTGCCCAGCGGGCCGCGGCACGGCCGGTGGATCGCCCCCGGGTGGCCGCCTTGACAAGCGTCTATTTCTACCTCTCGCACGGCTATCACATCGTCGGCCGGTTCCTGGACGGCTTCCTTGTTTATCAGGATGACCCCGCTTCGACATCCTTCCCTGGCGTACCGCACAAGCCACCATTCGAGATCGCCAGTCTGTATATCGAGCAGACGCCCGCGGCCACTGACCTGGGCCGGGCCAAGGCAATGAAGCACGGCGTGCGGCTGAGCCCCACGATTGCCGATGCGCTCACCCTGGGCACCGGCAAGCTCGCGGTGGACGCCGTGCTCTTGATCGCCGAGCACGGCGATTATCCGCTCAACGCCAAGCTCCAGAAGCTCTACCCCCGGGGGCGTTACCTTCGCGAAGTTCTGGACGTCGTTCGCGCCTCGGGCCGCGCCGTACCGGTCTTCATCGACAAGCACCTGTCATACAGCCGGGCCGAGGGCCAGCAGATGGTCGACCAGGCCCGGGCGCTGAACGTGCCGCTCATGGCGGGATCGAGTCTGCCGGTCACCTGGCGCCTTCCCCCCCTGGAGCTTCCCCTGGGCCGCACCGTCAAGGACGTTCTGGTCGCCTCCCGCGGCAACCTTGAAATCTTTGGTTTTCACGCCCTGGAAACCCTCCAATGCATGGCCGAACGGCGCGACCTCAAAGGCCATACACAAGGTGTCAGGTCGGTCACGTACCTGGAAGGCGATGCCGTCTGGCGGGCCGGCGACCAAGGGCTCTGGTCGTGGGAGCTCTTGCACCGGGCCCTGGCCCGCAGCCACACCGTCAATCCCGGTGATGTCAAGCAGAACACCCGTGACTTCGCCGCGCCCGCCGTCCGTGACGCGGCCACGATCTTCAACCGGCCCGTCGCCTTTGTCGTCGACTACGCCGATGGGCTGCGCGCCACCGCGCTGATCTTGAACGGCCATGTTGACGACACGACCGTCGCCGTCCGCCTGCACGACCCCGCCGGCGCCAATCCGGGCCGCGACACAATCGTCGCCACCCTGATGTACCTGCCCGCCCCCCCGGGCGCCCGCTTCTTCGACCCCCTGGTGCTGCGGATCGAAGACTTCTTCAAGACTCACGGGCCCCCCTACCCCGTCGAACGAACCCTCCTTACCGGCGGCATCCTCGATGCCGCCCTCGACAGCCGCATGCAACACCAGCCCATCGCCACGCCCGAGCTTGCCTCCATCGACTACGCTCCCCCGGCCGACTCGGGCTTCATCCGCAATCCACTGACCGACCCGACACTCCAGTGGCCAGGACGGTGATGGCCACAAGCGGCCACGGATTCGCGGCCCCTGTGGCTGCCGATAGGCAAGCAGCCGCGGTTCAACGCTGATCATGCAAATCGAAAAAGAAAGGGAATCGCGGGGCTTGTCCAGTGCGTAGCCGTGCGTCTGTAACTCAGTCTGGCTCCCTGAAATGAAATGCTCATCCTTTGTTCTGTGATCCGCGCCGATCTGCGTCAATCCGCGGCTTATTCCTAACTCGGCGCAAAAAACCCGCCGGGGTGGGCCTTGGGGCCTGCCCCGGGCGGATCTCATGAAACCCGGTCGTCTGGACTGTCTGCATTGGCTCGCGCGAGCCTACACCTGGCTTATTGGCTGAACTGATCCTGGTTGACGGGAAGCTGCAGCAGGCCCGTGAAGCTCGATGAGGCGTACGGGGGCAGCTTGCTGCCCGCGGACGTGACGAGTTTGGCGAACACGGTGCCATTAATCTGGTTGGTGATGTAATGGACCGAGCCGTCGCACATGGTCACGTTGAAGCCGCCTGGATGGCCGCTGTTGATGTAAGGGAAGCCGCCTTTCAAGGCTCCAGCCAGGCCGTAACCGATGTTCTCATAGGTCCCCTGCGAGTTGGCATAGACCCAGTTGGCGCCGTCGACCTGGCTGCCGCCCACGTTCGTCGGGCCGAGGTTGGCGATGTAGCAGGTGCCGGCCGCGCCCATGAGAGGGGTGCTCGGGTCGCAAACGTTGTCGGACGCCATGAACGAGGTTAACGACGGGTGCGGGCAGGACCAGTTGGTCTCGATGTCGGAGAAGATCCCACCGCCAGCCGGCGCATAGCCGGCCGTCGTGCTCTCGCCGAGGAGGATCGTGTTGCTCAGGCCATCCTGGATGCTGCTCAGGGTCGTATTGGTGTTCCAAGAGAATGATGTCGTGCCCAGACCGGTGCCTATCGTCTGGCCCTGGTGCACAATCGCGCCGGGGAACATCACGCCCATCCTGACTCCCATGCTCTGCGCCGTCGCGGGAAGATCATTGGCGCTCGAGCCAATTGAGCACGAAGCTGGCATTCGCGCCGTTAACCACTTGACCTTGCCAGGCGATGGGTACGGCTGGGAACCGCGAGAAGCCTCCATTGACGACGTAGCTCAGGTTGCCGTGGCCGTCCTGAGCGTTGAGATCGTCGGGGCAGCGCAAGATCTGCAAGGCGGTGCTGCCGATCGTGTAGTTGCTGGCTTGACTCGCTGCCCCGGCTACTTGAGCTTCGAGGTAATTGCCGTTCAAGTCCCAGGCGTTGGCCAGGTCTTGCTGGTCGAGGTAGGGCAGGACCGCCACCACCCAGCTCCGTGCCCAGGTGTAAACCAGCGCAGAGGCCGAGAGGCCCGATGGGGCACTCTGGAGATTGGTTGCCAGGTAAATCGAGGAGGTCGTAGGATTCTGGGGGTTAACTAGCTTCACGTCTTCGAAGAAGATGCCAGAGTTCGGGAACGAATTCTTGGCAGTGGAGAACTGGACCAGGGCCAGGCCGACGTTTTTCTGGTTGTTCTGGCACTGGGCGCGGCGGCCGGCCTCGCGGGCCGAGTTGATGGCGGGCAGCAGAAGCCCGACGAGCACGCCGATGATGCTGATCACCACCAGTAGCTCGATGAGGGTGAAACCGCGACGACGACGGGATTTCATGAGCAGTCCTTTCCTGATTTGAACGACCGGTTCATTCACAATTCTATCAGCGTATCATCGACACCGACAATACGTTTACACATTGACCCTTTGTGACTTTCCCGGCGGTGCGCCGGATCACATTCCGCCTTTTTTCTTGAAATTTGACCGGTTTTCCCGGCCGCCGGCCAGTTCGTCCGTTCACTGGCCATCCGTCAATTGCAAGGGCATCATGTCTATCTTCGTCGGGTGGGTGCAACCCACCAAACGCTCTGGGCTTCCGTCTTTGGTTGTCTACCTCCCTAATAGTACGTCTCCTAGCGTGTGATCCTAGTCCAACTCTGCGACACTACTCGATGGTCTGGCGATAGACGACGGCCGGCCGGAAGCTGCCGACGACGTTGGGATCGTAGGCGGTGAGCTGGAGCCGGTCGACCAGGAAGAAGCCCCGGTACCGCGTGGTCTGGCCGGTCGAGCCGCCGATCTCGGGGCCGAGGATGTCGAATGCAAGGGGGGCGTTCTGTGGTTGCGCGGTTACCGCGGCCGCGCCCGCCATCTGCAAGTCGCCCTGACGCTTGACCTCGAAAAAGCCGATTGTGATCCAGACCGCGTACTGGTGCGTGCGCACCGTGGTCAGGTTCATCGCCTTCTGCAACATCTCGGTGCGGAAGTAGGGGTGCTGCGTCTGGTCGATGACCGACACGGCCCCCGGCGTGAATGTGGAAGACGAGGACCCCGTCCCTAGCAGGTTCATCTGGCGCTCCAAGGTACGGTTTTGGCGTCGCCGGTGCGGGCGACACCGGCGCTGGGGGCAGCGGTGCTGTTCCGCTGGGAACCCAGAACAGATTCACAACACTGTCATTCACATTGTAGGTGGTTCCCCCGGCGGTCGGTGGAGGCGGAACCAGGAACGGCGGCAGCGCCGCCGGTGGTCACCGGCGCGGTCGCGGGCGTGGTGTTATTGATGTAAGTGTCTCCCGTCTCGCCGGCATTACTGACCGCACCGCCCGAGGCCGGAATCGCGTCGGGCGGCTGGAACAGGCGGCGGATCGGAATAGCCGGCGGTACGAGGAGCTGAGTTGTCGGGTTGCTGACCGGGGTGCTCCCCATAGGCGTCGCGCTCAGGTTGGTGGCAAAACCCTGATAGAGAGAGGGGTTCCGTACGCCGGGGTCGCCGAGGTATCCACCCGTGTACCCGGTCGGAGGCCATGCGGGCGTGGGCGGCGTGGTCGGCATTAGTGGGTCGGTGAATGCCGACGGCGGCAGCGCCGCGGGACGCATGATCGTGTAGTTGATGTCCGGGTACGACAGCGAGTGGAAAGGCCGGTCGGCGGGGATCGCGCCGGGCACCGTCGGGGCGTTGGGGTTGGCCGGCGAGGTGGCCACCGCGAAGTTTTGCCCCACCGCCCCGCTGCCGTAGCCGAAGACGAATCCCGAGCCGCCGTGCCGCAGCGACAGGAACTGGGCGAACGAGGCCTTCATGCGACTGCCGAAGGTGTTCGTGAGCCGGTCGTAGGCCAGCACCCCCACATTGCCCGTCATCGGATAAGCGAAGGCCGGCGCCCCGCTGGCGAGGGTTGCGGTCACCACCTGCGGGACCGGCGAGGCGCCCGCCGCAACTTGCGGACCGACCCAGGCCCCGCCCGTGAAAGGCGGTGGGTTCGGCAACTGGTCGAAGCTCAGGAGCTGCTGTTGGAAACTCGTGTTCTGGCGGCCGAAGACGCTGAAGAAGACCTCTTCGTCGATGATCAGGTTGGGGTTGATCAGCCCCGGCTTGATGTCCTGGCGCAGCCAGTCGAAGTTGGTTCCCTGGGCCACCGGGCCCACGGCGCCGATCATCTGGCTGGGCACCTCGAAGAACTCGAACATCTTGTACCAGCCGTCGCCGGTGGCGTCGCCAAACAGCGACGTCGTGGCCGAGGTCGGCGAGGCCCCGGTGTAGAAGAACTTGTCCACCAGGTAGGGGAACGTGTGGGGCGTGAGCGGGCTTGTGGGAGGCACCGGGTTGAACGGGCCGAGAAGATGCCGACGGGGTTTGCCGGCTTCTTCTGAAGCTGGGCCGAGGTCAGACTGGGCAGCGGCGTTACCTGGCTGAAGAAACTGCTCACGTTGGTCGACGACGGCGCGAGCTCGGCGAACTGCTTGGTGAACAGCCCGGGCGGGCAGCCCGGTACCATCAAGAGCTCGGCCACGCTCGTGAAGTCGCGGTCGTTGAACGGGAAATAGTCCCAGGGTTCGTTCAGATAAGGCGGGACCGCGGGGACCACGGGAGGGCCGGCAGCTCCGGCCTTGCCGAGGAACGCGCCGCCTGCAACGCCGGCGTCGTTGGGCCCACCAAGGGTGTGGTAAAAATTCGCCGCCCCGGTGACCGCCTGCCCCCCGGACTGGCCGAAGTTTGTGTACTGGGTATACGGCACGGCGATCTGCTCGCTGTACCCGTAGCGCGGATCGAGGGCACCTGCCACGCCGGGCATGGGCACTGCGTGTCCTCCTCGGAACGGCTGCAGCCGCTGGTACGAGTACATGTAGTTCTTACCAGGAGAGCCTGGTTTGCCCCCGGACTCAATGAATGGAAACCGCATCGCATCGACCACGATCATGGGGTTGGTGGCCGAAACGCCGGCAAACGGATTAGCCGGCCGGCGGAGGCAGACCCAGAAGAACGGGCCAGTGCCTACTCCGGTGCCGGGTCCCTTCCCGTTGAGTATCTTCGGAGGATAGGTCGTGGGGGGCGTGCCGCCGACGGTCGGCGGCGGTAGCACGCCGGCAGGCAGGGTTCCCGACGGGGTGCCACTATTGACGGGGTCCCACTGCGGGATCAGCGTGTAGGTTGGAACGAACGGCTTCGTCTCCGTGGTGGTCGACGACGTGTTGCCAATGGTGGTGAAGTAGTAAGGTGCCAGTGGGTTGTTCGTCCCGGATGGTGGGGGGAAGTAGCCCATGAAAAGATTCGCCAGCGTGGCAATCCCTCCCGGGGGCATTGCCTGCGGGAGCGGAAAGAGCACCGGGTCGCCCGGGGGCGTCTGCGCATTAGCATAGGTTGGGTTGATCGAACCGTTGGCGGCCGACGACAGGGGAAGCAGACCGTAATAGTTCCCCCCCGGCTGCAACTGGCCCAGGACCGGGTCGGGGCGGCTCTGGGGCATGTCATCCGTGAAAACGATGTCCCAGCAGCCGCCGTCCCAGGGCGTGGCGGCGCCGCTGGACTGGAACCCGGCCAGGTCCAGGACGCTGGCGTTGTTCGTTCCCGTATTCGGCGCCAGGCCTAGCCCCGCGGCCGCCGGCGTTCCCAGCTCCGGCGAGGTCAGCATGTTCACGAGCTCGATATAGAACCGGTTCGTCACCTTCGCGCTGGCGAACGAGTAGGCCATCACCTCGTTGATGGCGATCGGGTTGTACTCCATGCCGTACTGGTCGGCCGGAATGTCCGTGGCCTTCCCCGGCGCCAGCACCGGGAACGGGCTGGCGCTCGCGGTACCAGGACGCAGGACGACGTCCGGGTTCCGCCAGTGCGTCATGGTGGCGTCGGGATCGCGGAAGTCGATGATGTTGATCACGTACTGGCTGAGCTGCGCCAGCTCCTCGGCCGTGTCGACGGCCCGCGGCGGCAAGATCGACTTGAGAGTCTGGTAGGTGTCGGTGATCCACTTCTGGCGGATCGGCTCGTTGGGATCGTTAGAGACCGGCAGCGGGTAGTTGAGGTTGATCTTCTTGTCCCGCTGGGCCAGCGACGCCGTCGGCGACGGCGCGGCGTTGGTCGGGTTGTACAGGCCCGCGATGTTGGCGTTGGCGGCCGCCACGGTGTTCAGCGTAGTGAAACCGGCATCGGCTTTCGCATTGAACCGTGCGTTATAGGCGAAGGCCGAGCCGCCCGGGTTGTCGTTAGTCCAAGCGAAGTTGTTCAGCTCCCAGCTATCCAGCGCGAAGAGCCGCCGCCGGCGCTGGCCGTCGACCTTGTTGGTGAAGCTGATCGGGGCAAGCTGGGCGAGGCGCGAGACCAGCGAGCCGCCGTCGACGTCCTGCTGGCGGTAGAGCCACTCAAGATCGCCATAGCCGAAGGGCGCGTCGAGCTGTGCGTTGGGCACGTACAGATTCATCTCGTCGGCCTCGTTTAGGCCGTCGGAGTTCACGTGACCGTTCACGCCCGCGTCATAGGTGGGGAAGGTGCCCGGCAGGTAGCTGAATGTCGAATTCGGATTGAGGTCGATCGGCACGCCGCCGGCGAGCTGCGGGGTCAGTCTGGTGCCCGAAGTCGTGTAATTGAGGTTCGGGAACCGCTGGGCCTCCAGGCCATGCAGCGGGTTGCTATTGCTCGGGGGTGTTGCCGCGGGCGTCGAGGCCACGTTGGTGACCATGGTGGTCGGATAGGTTTCGGTACTCGTCCAGGGGAAGACGACCGCGCCGGGCGTGGAGCCGCCCGAGGGGGTGACCAATCCCGGCAGGCCCGGCGGCCGGAAGTAGCTGGAGTACTCGACCCGTCCCCATTGGTCGGCCCCGGCGCTCGGGCCTGCTTGTTTGTTGGTTCCGTCCCACTGCACTATGCGGCCGGTGCCGTTGATGTCGGCCGGAGTCACGAACCGCCGCATCCGCTCCACGGGCAAGAGGAAAGCCCCAGCCGGGTCGAGGAAGTCGAGGTCGTCGACCTCGCCCAGTCGGCTGCCGACCGTTACCGGCGGGTAGGGGTCGAACGAGTTGTAATTGTCGTCCGCCGCGTCGCGCGGAATGCCGTTGATCAGGTCGGTGACATCCGCGGAGTAGCCGGCGCGGATGCGGTTGTTGAAATTCGGCATGACCAGGTTGAACGGCGGCCCGTTGGGGTTGGCAATCGGGTAGCCGTGCACCGACTGCGCCTCGCCCCACCGGCCCGGCACGGGTTGAGTCAGGCGGAGGACGCCGACCCCGGCCGCCGGCGGGTTGGTGCCGTTCATGTCCACATCGGAACTGTCGGAGATGCTGTTGGGCATGAAGTAAAGGACGCTGTTGCTCACCACGAAGTTGTTGTCGCCGTTGGTCTGGCCGGTCAGGTCGGGTGTTCCCGGGATGAGACCGGGCACCCCCGGGCTGGTCTGAGGCCGCGTGCCGGTCAGCAAGTTGCGGAATTGCGTCAGCCGGACGTCGATGCCTGCGCTATCCACTTGGCTGTCGACCGCGGGGTACGGAATAACCCCGAAGGTCGGCGGCGTGAACGGGGCCACGACGTCGCCGAACTGAAACGCATTCTGCAGCGCGTAAGTCGGATCGATCTCGCTGACCGAGTTGCCCAGGTGGGCCGCGTGGGTGCCGCCGCTGCCGGGGCCGCCGCCCGCCAGGTTGCCGGCCGTGTTGAGTGGAATCCGGCCATTCAGGCCGATCACCATGAAGGCGAAGAGCGGCTTGTAGAGCTGACCCTGGGCGTTGCGCCGGGCCGGATAGCCCAGGTCGACCCAGACCGAGTCGGTCAGGCCGTCACCGTCATTGTCCACGTCGTAGGTGATCCGGCCGTTGGGGCCGGGGACCAGGTCGGGGAACGTCGGCGCATCGTGGCCGTCGGCGGCACGCGGGCGGAGGATCCGCGAGGCCGAGTCGGACCAGTTGCCCAGCGCGGCGTTCTCAAACGTCGCGTTGTTGGGCCCGCCCCAGTCATAGACAGGCGTGGACGCCTTGAGATCGATCCGGATCGCCGCGGGGCGGTGGAACGATGGGATGATCACCGACCCATCGGCGCTTTGCATGGCCAGGAACCAGTTCTCCAGGTCGACCGCGTCGTAATCTTCATCCATGCCTACCGCGTTGGGGCTCAGTCCGTTGTAACGGAAGTTGGCATGGACGGCGTTTGTGGTCATGCCCGGGCCGTTGAAGGCGTGCAGCCAGCGGCCGTCGAGGATGAACGAGAAGGACGTGCCCAGGTTCGTGCTGTTGTTCGCGGCGGCCTGCGCCAGATACGTCCCCGGCAACTGGGTGTAGTATCCCGCGGGGTGCGTGGTCGTGACAGTCGGGTTGTGCAGGAACGCTGCGTGGTCAAAAAAAGCGATGTTGACGGTGAAAGCCCGGTATCCGTTCAGGGTGGTGTCGGCCAGCACCTCGAGGGTCTGACTGACCGTTCCCGTCGGGGTGGGGGTGCCTGCCGGCAGCGCGCCGTTGTACGTGACCCGCAACGTCCAGCGGGTGAAGTTGTAACCGTAGAAGTTGGGATCGCCCGCGGGGATGTTGGTCGTCAGGTTGTACAGCGTGCCTGTGCCAGCGGTCACGTGCGTGACGTAAAAGTAGGGATTCGTGCCCGGTGGCAGGAAGGCACCGTCAGGACGCTGGGCCAGATAGCCGTTGAAATTGCCGTCGTTGCCGTACATGTCGCGGGCCATGCTGTGGCCGCGAATCGACGACCGGATATCGGCGGTGTCGCCGATTAGTTGCTCAAGCGCGTAATCCATCAGCTCGTCGCGCTGAGGCTGGTTCACCGACTGGGCGAAGTTGCGGGCGCTGATCCGCGACTGCCCCGAGAAGGTGGCAAAGGTGACCCCGATCACCGCCATCAGCGCCAGCACGCCCAGGATCAGCACCAGGACGATCCCCCGTCGCTCGTGCTTGCCTTGATCAGGTCGTGTGCCGGTCCACATGGTCGAATCTCCCTGGGCGTGATCGCGTACCTGGTAGGGTGGGTGCAACCCACCGTTCTTGATGTATCAATGTCAATGGTGGGTTTCACCCACCTACGGCATCATTCGGAATGGTGGGTGGCACCCACCCTACAATTTATCTGTGAAGTCCTGTCGGATCGTCAATGTTTTGATGCGTTGGTTGGTCGGGTCGGTGACGCGGATCTGGATCTGGATGCCCCGCAAAGGCGCCGGGTAGGGCGGCGGATACGACGGATAGATCGGCGGCGCGAACGGCGGACCGGCCGGGAACGACGCGGCGGGCGTGCCTGGGGGGTTGACACCCGTGCCCGGGGCCTTGGTGTACTCGGTGCTCCAGGAATCCCAGACGCGCCGCAACCGCGTGAGATTGGGATTGTCATCGCCGATGTTGCCGGTGTAGTTCGGATACGACGTGTAGTAGCCCGCCGGCACCGCGCCAAACTGCGCGTCGTAGCGGTTGTCCGCCACCAGCGGGGGGATCCGTCCCTCGTGGGCGAACGTCTGGTTGATCAGGTCCCACCCTAGGTTGTTCCAGTACAGGGACGGAAAAAGGAACGGAATCGGAGCATTAAACCCCGGATTCCCGAGCAGACTAGGATTGGGTGTGCCATTCAGGAAGGGCAAGTTCGTCTGGTTGTGGGGATTCTGAAGCAGATTTAATGGATAATCACGCACGTTGTCTCCCCAGCCCAGGTCGGCGTAGCCGGCGAGGCTGTTGTCGTACGCCTTGATGTCGAAGCTGCGCACGCCGGTCATGATCAGGTCGTCTTCCCAGCTATACTGCGACCACAGGGCCGGTGGGTTGCCATTGTGGTCGAGCGGAAAGAAGATGCTGCCAATTCCGGTCGTTGCAAAGCCGTCGTTGAACGGTTGGGGGTTGACGCTGTGATACGGAGCCGCCATGCCTGGCATTGGCCCACCACTACCTATGCCGGGAGGCTGACCCTCGATCATGTTTGTCTGAGCGGTGGGATCAACCCAGACGGGAGAGAGCGTCTCTCGCCAGGTCGGAAAGCCCCACCACGTTTGGTTCATCGGAACATTGTTCAGACGCGTAGGGCTGCCCGGCGGTACAGGTAGGTTGTCGCCCACATCGAGCGGGTTGTGGTTGAGCGTATTCAAGTAGAGCAGAGGATTTGCATCGAATGCGACGCTCGAGTTCGTGGACCTGAGGTAAACCTGCGGGTTCGGTGAGTGGATCCAGCCGAAGGGAGCAACACCCGAGCTAAGCCACTGGGGATCGGTGTATGCGTAGCCGAAGACGAACGGAAAGGCCATGAGCGCCAGCGCGTGGCGATTCGCGGTGATCGGCTCGTAGATGAGCCGCGGGTTGTTGACCGGTGTCAGGACCGTGGGATAGAGCGTGGGGTAGTAGTCGGGCACGTTGTCGGCGTTGACGTCGTCAGACAGGCCGTCGCCGCCCACAACGAGCTGTCCGGCCAGGTTCTGAAAGTCGTTGGAGAATCGCTGATACGCGAACCGGTTCTCTCGGTTGGTTAGGTCGCCTAGGGTGTTGAGAACGACCGAGTTGCCACGGTACGGGGCGCCGCTGGGCGCCGGATGAGCCGAGAGGTCGTTGACCGCCTGCCAGCTCACGTTGTTGCCACCAAGTGCAGTGGGTGTGAAATTGTACTGTGTCAAGTTTAAGGTTGACGGGTCCCTATAGTTCCAGAGGTTGCTCACGGCGGCCGCCACGTTCGGCTGCCGCTCGGGTGCAACGAGAAGGATTCGGCGGTATAGGTTGCCGTTGCGGAGGAAGTAGATGATTTCGGCGTACTCGCTGGTAATCGTGATCGGCTGCGTGGACAGATAGTTCTGTAGCTGCTGCGCGGTCATCGCGGAGATCGGGATTGGCGGAGCAACCCACATTCTTCCCGTGAACGGCTGGCTGGCGGGCGCCTTGGCGGTGAACCTGATGTAATCGTCGGAGTCCTCACCCTGAACATCCGCGAACTCGTTTTCACCGTATTCAAAGTAGCCTGGGTTGTTCTTGGGGTCGTTCGGCGGCGTCATCTTGCAGGTGACCCCGCTTAAGTCCGAGCGGATCGTCGAGTCGAGCAGCCGAAGCTGGTTGTCCAGCTCCTGGTAGACCTGGGCCGCGTTCAGCGCGCCGGTCGCCGCCTGGAAGATTTTCACGATGGCCGTCATCATGAGGAGCAGGATCGCCAGCGTGACCAGCATCTCGACGAGCGTCACACCTCTGCGGCGTGGGGCGTGGGGCGTTGAATCGTGTCGTGAGGCGTGGGGCGTGGGATCGTGTCGTGGAGCGTGGAGCGTGGAGCGTGAGGCGTGAGGAGGGTTAAGCCCTCTACCACCGGCTGCTGGACCGTCAGACGGTGTCCTGTCGAGTACTCGACGCACGTTACCAAGCTCGACGTACCACATGAATCTCTGCCTCCCGCAATTCAATCCGCACCGCCTCTTGCTCTTTGCTTGCCACGCCTCACGCTCCACGCCTCACGATTCCCATCACCTCACGAAAAATGTCTGCGGGATCACGTTCACGACATACGGACAAATGAGCGCGGCGTTGAGGACATAGGGGTTACCCGTCTTGTCCAGCAGCGTCTTGGCGTCGAGCTGCCGGTTCACATACACCGTCATGGACCGGAAGGTGACGCCAAGTGCCGGGTCGGGCTGGGCCGGGGTCACCTTCTGCACCTGGTACCAGAAGCAGCGCTGCGCCGGCAGGTTGTCCCACTCGAGCTTGTTCAGCGAGTTTGGAACGCCTGCCAAAGGTGGAGTCGGGGGGTTCGTGTTGAAGTAGAACCGCGTGTTGACCACGCTCTGGCTGCGCTCGTAGGTGACATCGGCAATGAAATCGCCCACCTTGACCACGGGGTCGGGCTGGCTCGCGAACCAGCGCAAGAGCACGGTCCGGTCAGCGCCGGCGCCGTAACCGGCGCCGTAGCCCGGGGTGAAGACAACGTTGCTACTGGCCCCGAACACACCTTCGACCACGGTCTCGCCGGCTGGCTGGTAAATCGTGTTGCCCCCCACTGTAACCGGATCCAGCGAGAACGGCCGGTTCTCGAAGACAACGATATTCCCCTCGAACGCCGCCCCGTTTGACGAGTTGTTCTGCTGCGCGGTGATCATCCAGGTGAACCGCCAGTCATTGACGGGCTGGTACGTCGGGGTGGGAGGGGTCGTGGCGTTGTTATAAGTTGTGCTCAGGTCCGGGACCACCGGGCTAGGCGTGTTCACGGCGCCGCCGACGAACGCCACGTTGTAACCGGGGTTGGTGGCCTCTTGCCAGACCACGTCCTCGGGAGAGACAAAGATACCGGGAATGCCGGCCGCCGACGGCATCAGCGGGAATGTCCCGTTGTGGTTGGTGTAGGAGGGCCGGTTGAAGTTCGTGAGCCGCTGCAAGCCATGGGCGCTGGCCAGGCCGCCCTGCGGGTCCGGCCGCAGTAATGTGTTCGCCGTGTTGGAGGTTACGAATGTTCCCGCCCCGAACCGGGCCTCATGCGTGCTCTGGCCAATGGGGTCGACGTAGATGCCGGTCTGATACCGCCAGAGTGGATCGTACGCGAAGGGCAGGCCGTAACCTCCCGAGCTCAGGGCGCTGACGCCGGGGTTGGCGTGGCCATTGGCGGTGTCGTACGCGTCGCCGCCGTAGAACGGCGTGTCCTGGGTCAGAGGGTTGTAGAAGACGCTGCCGACTGGGTTACCGCCCAGGGGGTTGCCGGCGCCGTACCAGAGGTTCAGCCCGGCCGCGAGGTTCAGTAGATCGGGGTAAAGAAAGGAGTTCTTGCTGAAAAGCCCCCGGGCCTCGACGTCGGCATTGGCGGACTGGACGAGGTAGGCCGATCGCGTCTGGCGCTGGGCCTCGCGCAGCCGCAAGAGTCCGATCGGAAAGAGCGTGGCCAGCGAGACCAGGCCCACGCCCAGGATCAAAATCGAGATCAGGATCTCGGTGAGCGTGATGCCCGCGGAACGCGGCGTGCCGGCGGCGGATCGGATGTTCATCGCGTGTCCCCTCGGATCCCCTGCTGGGGAAGCAGGAACGGATAGTTCGGGCCAGGGCCCGGTGGAATCGGCGTTGCATCGAACGACTCGACCTGGTTGGTGACGAGCTGCCCGGTGCGGGTGAAAAGCGTCATCAACCGGCGCTCGCCCTTGAGCACGCGCGTGCCATTCGGATCGTTGGCGTTTGGGTAGGGAGTGCCGCCCGCGAAGGTGCTCCCCGGCACCATCGGCAGCAGGTAGGGAACGTGCGCGCTGGCCACCGGGTCGAACAGGTCGCCCCGCTCCGCCAGCCAGAAATGGTAAAAGGCCGAGTCCATGCCGAACGACGACGGGCTCGAGTACTCCGTGGTCGGCACGACCGTGCCATTGGGGTAAAGCAGGATATCCACGTACCCCGAGGACGGGTCGACCGGCAGCCGCGAGCACTCCGGGACGTAGCTGACACCCGTCGCGGCCGAGAAATTGACGCTGAAATATCGGGCGTTCCAACTGGTCAGGTCGACCACCACATTCGACGGCAAGAGCGTCTCCCGGGACCCCGGCGACACCACCGGCCGGCGGGCGATGATGTAAGGGATGTTCAGGTTGGTCCCGTGCCGGAGCTGGTCCTGCCAGGCCTCGGTCTCGATCCATTCGCTGATGTTGCCATTGATCACTTGATCGACGATGCCATCGCCGTCGTTGTCCACGCCGTCCCAGCCGTTATCCACGTAGCCGTCCAGGTTGTCGTCAATGCCGTTGACCAGGAAGAGGAACTCCGGGTAGTAATTCGTACCGTTCAGGGTCCTCTGGAGAGGCGGCTGCGTCCCGGGATCGCCCACGTTCACGAACAGCTCGGGATTGTAGATGTTCATGGGGCCGATGATGGTGTACCAGATTCCCGTGTTGTTAAGCTGAATCTTGTCGCCGATGCGGATGTTCCAGTACCAGGAGGTCGGCGGGTTGAACAGGTTGGTGGTTGGGTTGTACATCGACTGCTCTAGGAACAGCATCCTGTTGATTCCCAGGAAGGTTCCCGCGGGATAGTAGGTCGTCACTCCGGGCGGGCTCTTGGCGGCCGGATAGACGAAGTACTGATCTGGGTTGGCCACCCCCCCGTTGGCGAAAGCCGTCGGTAGCGTGGCCAGGAGCGGGCCGACGTCGACATTGACCAGCCCCTCCGCATAATCGGGCGCGAGCTGGATCGGGATGTACCGGTTGGAGGCCAGAATTCGTGTCGGGTCCAGGGCGTTCGTTGACGGGTTGATGCCGTTTAAGACCGGGTCGGGCAGGAGGCGGATACCGGCGGGGGCGTTGGTGTTGATGGCAGTGTCCCGGGCGCCGGCCAAGGCCCCCTGGAGAATGCGCGCCGCCTCGCTCACCTGGCGATGGCTGATCGCCGGAATCACGGTCGGCAAGACCACCGCGCTGACCAAGAGAATGATCGTGATCACGACCAAGAGCTCGACGAGCGTGAAGCCGCGCCGCCCTGCCGCTCGTCGCTTACAGATTGGCGCTTGCCCGCGCATCGCTTACGACCCTCCGCCGCCGGACGTCGGGCGGCTCTGGTTGCTGATATCGTCACGGCCGTTCTCGCGAAGCTGGTAGGTCGTCGAGCCCGGCGCAACCGTTGTCCCGGCCGGGACGGTCTCGCCGCTGAACAGGCTCGGATCAAACGGTATGGCGTTGTTCTCGAAAGAGATCAGGTTGGCCGAATTCAATGGGGGCGGGTTCGGGAACACTGAGCTTGGGTATAAGAGGAAGATTCCCAGTTGTCCGTCGGGGCCCGCTGACAAGATCAGCGGTTTGGAGAAGAAGGCCCTGCGGTAGGGGTAGACCGACCCACGATCCCAGAACAATGACGTGTTGCCAGTGTGCTGGAAGGGCTCGGTAAGCCGGTGGAAGAAGTGCTCGAAGGCCATCACCCCGCCGCTGCCGCCGACCGATCCTGCCGTCCCGTTGAGGGACGCGAATGGCGAGTTGGGGTTCGAGGTCGACGACCACCAGGCCGGCGCCAGGAGCTGCTGGTTGGAATCCAGCGGGTCTTGCTCGCGGGTCTCGAACACACTTCGATAAGGCGGATTAAACAGTTCGACGGCCGACGAAGCAGGAGGCGCCTTCGTGTAGTCCCAGTAGTCGATCACCTGCCCGCGCTGGGTGTCTGTGTGGTAGAGGAGCGGCCAGCGGAAGAACTGGAGCGGCTGGCCCCAGGCGTCGACGAACTCGGGGAGCCCGTCGCCGTCGGTATCCTGGACCTCCCGGTCGGTGAAGTCGTCGCGGGTGAAGGCCGAGCCCAACGGACCCACACCCTCGACCAGAATGGCGTAGAGCATCTCCGACCGCGCCGTGTTGTGCTTGTGGGCAGTAAGGTTGCTCAAGACCTGGGCCGAGTTCCCCGAATTCACTCCCTCGGACCACTCGTCGACCAGCGTGTTGCCGTTGTTGTCAACGCCGTCATAGCCCGTGGGCAAGTAGCCAAGATTCTTGTAAATTCCCCCGGCGGCATAAGTAAGACGCGCCGAAGATGCCCTCGCCGGGAGAGAAGACCCAACGTTGAGTTGATGGCAGAAAGCACCGTGCCGGCGTCGAAGGGCAAGACCCATTGCCCGGTCCCGGTCAAATTAGCGTCCCATGAGTAGGGATTGCCCGCGAAATTCACGGGGTAGTCGGTCGAGGCGGGATTCAAGTTAATCACGAAGAAGACGTCCGGCAGCTCGCGCTTGATGTAGTCGTACCAGGCGAAGACCTGGGCCCGCGCGGCGGCTGACCCATACGGATACTGGGGCCAGCCAAGAGGCTGCCCATTTGTCGTCTGATAAATACCGGCCATGTAAAAATGCCCCGGAGTGGGGTCGGGCCGCGTTTGCATGAGTGCGTCGAGGCGGTCGTTGACGGCCGTCTCCAGCTTGGTGATCAGCGCCAGGGTGGCGTCTTCCTCGGCTCGGCGGCGGGCGTCGTTGGCCGCGGCGAGCAGGAACGCGAGGATAATGCCGATGATCACTATCACCACCAGCAGCTCGACCAAGGTGAACGCCGGTCGCGGCCGCGGGTCGCGGGCCTGCCGCACCGTGCTCGAACCGCCTGCTCATCGTCCCTGTTCGCTCTTCTGCCATGACCTGCAATCCCGCCTGGTTCTTGGTCCTGGTAGGGTGGGTGCAACCCACCCGCTCGCAACGCCACCTGGTCCACCCACCTAAAATGCGTGAATTCTTATTCCAGCTTGCCGTTATGGAAGTTGGTGATGTTGTCCCGCTCGCGATTCCGGAGGCCCAGGTCTCCGAGTTGATATATGCATAGTGGCCCGGCTGTCGTACGGCAGCGACTCGCCGGTGACGTTGGATAGGTACTGACCACCCACACCATAGAGCCCGTCGGCGCCCGACGAGATGATCTGAAACGATTGTGGATTGAGGTAGGTCGTGGGCAGCAGCGAGCCTGCGCTGTTGGTTGCCGCGGTCAAGGCACTGGTGTAAGGGTTTGGCGCCGGGGAAATGGCAGCGTTCCAGGGAAGGGTAAAACCACTGTTTCCGCTCACCGGGAACGAGATGCTGAAGATCAAGCCGATGGGGCCTTGCATCGAGCTGTCCTGCTCAGCCAAAGTCGGGTTGTTGGGATCGTACGAAATTCACGTCGTTGGGATCGTAGCCCCCGTTGCCGTAGGCGCTGAAGTAGGCGTAATAGTTGATCTGCCCGCTCCCCAGAGTGTTTCCCAGCGAGTCCACGTAACCGGGAATACCCGACGTGACCAGCGTAATTCCGGTGAGTGCGGAGAACGGACTCGTCAGGTCTGGAATCAGACGGCCAGAGTCAAACTCGAAGAACGGCGCCTGGCGATTCGAGGTGACAGAGGAGTTGACGAATGGATTGGTCGGGTCCTTGGCAAACCCGCTCGTGCCAATCGCTGTTCCTGTGAGCTGGGGAATGCCGCCCAGGAAGAAGACCAGGCATTGGTGCCCCTGCAGGATGTAGGCGCCGTCGAACTGGCCGTTGCCGTTAAAGTCGTACCACCGTGCTGAATTCGTGCCGAACACCGCTCCCGAAGTACTGAAGTTCACGCTCGGGAAAAACTTGCACATCGCCGCAACGGACCGCTGGGCAAGCTGCCCCACGGTGATGTCGGCCGACGCGCCCGAGATGGTGAGCAGACTGGGTGCTCGTGACGGGGAAAAAGCCGTTTTCCGGCAGATAGACACGGCTGGGCGGGTAATCGCCGTACTTGGCCTTGAACGCATTGAGCGCCTGCGCGAGCTGGTTGATCTCGCTGCCGACCGCGGCGTTCCGGGACGTCCGCAGGGCGCCGTTGAGGGCCGGCAAGAGCAGCGCGATCAGGACCGCCAGGACCAGCATGACGACCATCAGCTCCACCAGCGTGAAGCCGCGCGGTCTGCGGCCCGCGCCAGACGGGCGGCGGGGCGACGGGTTCGAGCGTCGGCAGATCATCGGTCCGGGTCCTCCTAGCAATGGTACGGTCCGCTGCGCGGACCAATCTTCGGTTTGGATGATCCTTCGGTTCGGATGGTCCGCACAGCGGACCCTACGCTCTACGGTTCTGATTGTCGCACGGCTCTTCGGTTCGGATGGTCCGCACGGCGGACCCTACCTCAATCATCCCGACAGCTTGGTGATCAGATTCGTAGGGTCCGCTGTGCGGACCAATTTTCGGTTCGGATGGTCCGCACGGCGGACCCTACCTCAATCATCCCGACAGCTTGGTGATCAGGGTGATCAAAGGCAGGAAGAGGGCGATGACGATGAAGCCGACGATGCCGCCCAAGACGACGATCATGATCGGCTCGAGCAGGCTGACCAGGGACTCCACGGCCACCTCCACCTCTTCGTCGTAGTTGTCGGCAATCTTGTTGAGCATGGTATCGAGCTCGCCGGTCTCCTCGCCCACGTCGATCATGTTGACCACGATGTCGTCGACGATGCGGGCCTCGCGCAGGGGCTGGGCGATCGTTTCGCCCTCGCGGATGCTTTCATAGATCCGCACGAACGCCCGCTCGAAGACCGCGTTGCCCGCCGTCTCCTTGACGATGTTCAGCGATTCGAGAATCGGCACGCCCGACTGCACCAGGGTTCCCAGCGTGCGCATGGTGCGCGCCACCGTGGACTTTTCGGCGATCGTGCCCATGACCGGAATCATCAGCAAGATCCGGTCGCAGACGTACGCCCCAGTTCGATTGCGATACAGTAACTTGATGAATATCCAGATCAATAACGGAGTCAAGAAGACGACATAAAAATACTTGATCAGGAAGTGGCTGGCCTCGATCAGGAAGACGGTCATCCGCGGCAAGGGAACGCCGAAATCTTTGAAGATCGACTCGAACTTGGGGATGATGTAGTAGAGGATGAAGCCCACGATCGTGCACGCGACCAGGATGACCACGATCGGGTAGACCATGGCTCCCTTGATCTTCCGCTTCAAGGACTGGGCCTTTTCCTTGAAGTCGGCCAGGCGCTGGAGAATCGCTTCCAGGGCGCCGCCGGCCTCGCCCGCCTTGATCATGTTGCAGTAGAGCCGGTCAAACGCCTTGGGATGCTTGGCGAACGCCTCGGAGAGCGTCTGGCCGCTCTCGATGTCCTCGACCACATCGCCCAGGGAGTTCTTGAGCACCCCCGGCTTGCACTGGCCCTCGAGGATCTTCAGGCTGCGCAAAATCGGCAGGCCGGCGTCCTGCAAGGTCGAGAGCTGGCGGGTGAAGGTGCAAAGCTGCTTAGTCGAGATCTTGCCGATCGTGAACGACTTCTTCTTCCGCCGGCCCCCCTTTTTGGCCGCCGACTTGCGGGTCTTCTTCGCCTTCTCGGAGATCTTGGTGACGAAGAACCCTTTCTGCCGGATGAGCTGCTGCGCTTCTTCCTGGGTCGCGGCGTCGATCGAGTCCTTCACCTCGCGGCCCGTGACGTCCATCGCTTCATATTGAAAGGTAGGCATCGTTGGTCTCCGTCTTGCCGGCGGCGTTCAGCGGCCGGCGGCTAATCGATGGCAAATCGCAAATGGCTCCCCGATCCTCGCTCGCCCCACGCTCCCTGCTCCCCGCCCCACGCACAATCAAATCTCCGTCATCGTTTCCCGAACGACTTCCTCGATGCTGGTCTGCCCATGGTGGATGCACAGGAGGCCGGCTTCCCGCAGGGTGCGCATGCCGTACTTGCGGCAGGCGTTGCGGAACTCGTCGAGCGAGACCTCGGCGACGACCATGTCGCGGAGGTTGTCGTTCATGATGGCCAGCTCATAAATGCCCATGCGGCCCTTGTAGCCGGTGTTGTTGCACTTATCGCAGCCCTTGCCGTAGAACCATTTCTGTGCCGCGGCTTGCTCGGCGGTGAGCCCCAGCTCCATGATGACTTCCGGGCTGGGGGTGAACTCGGTGCGGCAAAAGTTGCATATCTTCCGTACCAGCCGCTGGGCCAGCATGGCCTCAACCGTGGCGGTGATCAGGAAGGTGGGCAGACCCATGTCGCGCAGCCGGGTGACCGCCGAGGGCGCGTCGTTGGTGTGCAGGGTGGTGAAGACGATGTGGCCGGTGAGTGACGCCTGGATCGAGATCTCGGCCGTCTCCAGGTCGCGGGTCTCGCCGACCAAGATCTTGTCCGGGTCCTGGCGGAGGATCGACCGCAGGCAGTCGGCGAAGGTCACGCCGATATCGGGGTTGACCGGCACCTGGATCAGGCCCTCGATCTCATACTCGACGGGCTCCTCGGTGGTGATGATCTTGTCCTCGATCTTGTTCAGCTCGTTGAGCGTCGCGTAGAGCGTGGTGGTCTTGCCCGAGGAGGTCGGCCCGGTCACCAGGATAATGCCGTTGGGCTTGGCGATCACCTCCATCCACTTGGCCAGCGTGTCCTCGGGCATGCCGAGCTTGCGCAGGTCAAGCTGCACGACCGACCGGTCGAGGATGCGCAGCACCACGCTCTCACCGAACATGGTGGGCAGGGTCGAGACCCGGATGTCCACGCTATTGCCGCCCAAGGCAAGCTGGATCTTGCCGTCCTGGGGCAGCCGGCGCTCGGCGATATCGAGATTCGACATGACCTTGATGCGGCTGGCGATGGCCGGCAGCCAGGTGCCGGGGGGCGGCACCAGCTCGTACAAGATGCCGTCGACCCGGTACCGCATCTTGTACTCTTCCTCGAACGGCTCGAAGTGGATGTCCGAGGCCTTGTCCTTGATGGCCAAAAGCAAGCACCATGTTCAAGAGCTTGCGCACTGGCGCCGCCTCGGCCATCTCCTCGATCGCTTCGAGGTCGATCGTGTTCTGGTTGCGGTTGGCAAGCTGCGCCAGGCCCTTGTCTTGCTCGATCTGCTTGACCACGTCCTGGATCGACTCGTGATGACCGGCGTAAAGCCGCTCGATGGCGGCCATCACGTCGGCCTCGGTGGCGACCGCACCCTTCACCTCCACCCCCAGGAAGAGCCGCAGGCTGTCGATCGTCGAGGGGTTTTGCGGCTCGGCCATCGCCACCGTGACGCTCTTGTCCTTCTTGTTCTGGGACAGCGGCACAACCTTGTAGGCCGTGGCCATGCTCTCGCCCACCATCTCGGTCATCTCGGCCGGGATGGTGATGTCATTGAGCTTCACCACCTTCATTCCCAGCTGCTCGCCCAGCGCCCTGAGCACCTGGTCTTCCTTCGCCAGGCCCATCCGCACCGCCACCTTGCCCAGGAGCTCGGTGCCGGAGCGCTTCTGCTCTTCGAGGATCTTCCAGAGGCCGTCCTCGTCGAGATACCCCATGTCCACCATGATCGTGCCGATGCGTCGCGCCATACCTCAGCAGTCCAGTCTGGATCGAGGCCGCCGGGACCAAGCCCTGTCCCAGCTAGAAATTGCATGCGTACCGGAATGTATCGTGTCGGAATATGAAAACGATTAAGAATAGCAGTAGGACTTACGAATTAGGAGTAAGCCGGTGTGCTGGATCAGGAGTAAGCGGTGTGCTGGAACTTCTGCTCTGAAAACCGCGCCAGACCCTCCTAATCTAACGCGACGCGTACCGCGCTGTGACAGCGGGCCGGCTGCCGCATGCCGGTTTCGCCGGCGGTCATTTCTCCTCTTCCTCCTGCTCCCTGTTCGTCGTCGAAGATCCCCTTCTTGGCGTTCTCGATCCGCTCGCGCAGATCGTTGGGCTTGCGCGACTTGAACATGACCTCGCCTTCCTCGACCAGGCCCTGCCGCCAGAGGTTGAACAGGCTGTCGTCCAAGAGGATCATGCCGTGCTTGCGGCCGGTCTGGATCGACGAGTCGATGCGATAGGTCTTGTTCTCGCGGATCAGATTGGAGATCGCCGGGGTGACCACCAGCATCTCGTAGGCGGCGACCAGCCCCTTGGGCTTGCGCGGCAAGAGCGCCTGGGCCAGGATGCCGATGATCGCCACCGAGAGCTGGGTGCGGACCTGATCCTGCTGTTCCTTGGGAAAGACGTCGATGATCCGGTTGACGGTTCCTTCCGCCGAGTTGGTGTGGAGCGTGGCAAAGACGATGTGGCCGGTCTCGGCGGCCGTGATCGCCGCCTGGATCGTCGCCAGGTCGCGCATCTCGCCGACCAGGATGATGTCGGGATCCATCCGCAGGGCCCGGCGAATCGCCTCGGGGAAGTCGGGTACGTCAATGCCGATCTCGCGCTGGTTCACTAGCGACTTGACGTGCTTGTGGAAATACTCGATCGGGTCCTCGATCGTGATGATGTGGCGGTCCATGTTGTTGTTGATCCAGTTAACCATCGAGGCCAGGCTGGTCGTCTTGCCCGACCCGGTGGGGCCGGTGACCAAAATCAGACCGCGCGGCCGCTGGATCAATTCGCCGATCACCGCCGGCAAGCCAAGCTGTTCGAACGTGAGAAACTCGTTGGGTATCCGCCGCAATACCAGGCCGACATTGCCGCGCTGCTTGTACACGGCCACCCGGAACCGGGCCATCTCGCCGAAGGCGAAGCCAAAGTCGGTGCCGCCGACCTCCTGCAACTCTTGCTGGCACCGCTCCGGCGTGATGCTCTTCATGAGTGCCACGGTGTCCGGCGGTTCCAGGATCTTGGTGGCCAAGGGACGCATGTGACCGTGCAGCCGGATTACCGGCTGGCTGCCCACAGTCAAATGCAAGTCACTGGCCTTCTGAGTGCAAACCGTCTGCAGCAGCTTGTCGATGAGCAATGTGCCCATTGCCGTCACATGCCTCCCGCGAAGACAGGGATCGATCGTACACCCGCCGGCCCGGGCCGAACCTCAGGGGCTTGACTTTGTCCTGGAAGCCAGGTGTCCACCGAATTCCAGTTCCTCGTCTTGGAGTTAGGCGATGAGCAATGGCGCTCGTGCAACCCCATTATGTCGCCCCGGCAGGATCAGATCAAGGGTCCTGGCATTTCCCAACTTCCTCGAGAATCGAAACCGCCCGCCGCGCCGCAGGGGCGCCGCGTCCAGCTTGCGTGGATCGAGCAGGCGGCAGCCAGGTCCGTACCGACCGCAGATGCCGCCATTTTTGGCTATGTACCTTCCTTCTTGCCGACGCCGCTGAGCAGCCCCTCGGAAACCATATCGTGCTGGGTGATCCGCAGAACCTCGTCGAGGGTTGTCTGGCCCTTGATCGCCTTGACGATCCCGTCCTCGAACAAGGTACGCATCCCCTGTTTGCGAGCCAGCCTACGTATATTCTGCGTCGATTCTCCCTTGAACGTCATCTCGCGGACCTGGGTGGTCAGGGTCATCAGCTCAAAGATTCCCATGCGGCCGCGATAACCTTTCTTATTGCAGTTGTTGCACCCCTTTCCCCGCATGAAGTTGGCTTTCTTGGCCAGCTCCGGCCGCAAGCCCAGACCCGCCAAAACATGCGCAGGGGGTTCGTAACGCACCTTGCACTTGGGACAAACTTTCCGCACGAGGCGCTGTGCCATGATTGCAAGCACAGAGCTAGCCACCAGGAAGGGTTGAATGCCGATATCGACCAGACGTGTAATGGCACTGGGCGCATCGTTCGTATGCAGCGTACTGAAAACCAGGTGTCCTGTCAGTGAAGCCTGAATTGCGGTCTCCGCAGTCTCCAAGTCGCGGATTTCACCCACCAGGAGGATGTTCGGGTTCTGGCGCAGCATGGCCCGGATGATTCGCGCGAAGGTCATGCCGATCTTGGCTTTCACTTCACATTGGTTCACGCCCGGCAAGTAATACTCGACCGGGTCCTCGGCCGTGATGATCTTGACGTCGGGGCGGTTCAGCTCGTTGAGCGCGGCGTAGAGCGTGGTGGTCTTGCCCGAACCGGTTGGCCCGGTGACCAGCAAGATCCCGTTGGGCCGCTTGACCATGGTCTTGAACCGGCCGAAGTCGTCGTCGGCGAAGCCTAGGTCCTGGAGGCCGACCTTGATATTGTCGCGGTCGAGAATGCGCATCACCACGGACTGTCCGTGCGTGGTTGGTAAAATGCTCACACGCAGGTCGATATCCTTGCCGGCAACGAGGATTTTGATCCGACCGTCCTGGGGCCTGCGTTTCTCGGCGATATCGATTGAGCCCATGATCTTGAGGCGGCTAACGATCGCGCCCAGCAAGCGGCGGGGCGCTGAGTCGCGCTCCATGAGCACGCCGTCGATCCGGTAGCGTATTCGAACCCGGTCGGCGAACGGCTCGATATGGATATCGGAGGCCCGCATCGTGACGGCCTCCTGGATAATCAGGTGCACCAGCTTGATGACCGGCACGTCGCCGGCTTCCAGGGTGTTGGTGGTGCCCGACTTGCCCCCCGCGCCGGCATCCTCGGCGAAGTCGATCGCCGTGTCGGTGAACTCCTGGAGCATCGAGTCGACCGACTCGGTCTCGCCGCTGGCTGCCCCGTAATACTTGTTGATGGCTTCGACGATTGCTTCCTTGGGCGCAAGCGCGACTTCGATCTCGCGGTTGAGCACGAACCGCAGCTTTTCGATGGTCTCGAAACCCAGCGGGTCGTGCATGATCACCTTGATGGTGCCGCTGCCTTGAGCCAGCGGCATGACGATGTTCTCGCGGGCCAGCGACTCGGGAACCAGCTCGATGACCGAAGGGGGGATCTCGATCTCGCGCAGCTCGATGAAGGGCAGGCCGTGCTGTTCGGCCTTGGCCTTGATGATGTCCTCGGCCTCCGCGTAGCCCAGCTTGACTAGCGAGTCCTCAACGGCCCCCCCGGCGCGCTGGGCTTCCTTGAGCTGATCGGGGCCGATGACCCCGCGCCGGATAAGGATTTCCGTCCAATCCCGAGTTTTTCCCATGGCCGCACGACTCCAGAGATGAATGTCAAGCACGGACCGGGACGGCGACCCGCCCTGACCGTCCAGATAGAGGTTTGTCTCGACCGGTTTAACGATGACGGCCATGCCCGTAGGCTAATAGGGCGCGGGACTCTGGCATAGCGTCAGGTACGGCTGCACGATTGGCAATGTGACATCGACTGACCGACTCGGTCATTCCGGACTGCGGGCTGACGGGGATGAAGATATCTATGATAGCACCTAACCTTACCAAATAATTAATCTTTGAGCAAGGAATTCCTAGGGAGAAGATGGCCAATCGAGCCCGTGGCGCAGACTTTCTCCCAGCAGCAAGCGATGCGCCCAGGCGTTCCATTCGCCTTCGAGGGGGGGGACGGGGTCTGAGTTGTAGTTAATGTCCAAATCATAACCGGCTCTGTCATAGACTGTGTCAAGCACGCCCTGGAGATCAAGCGCGATGTCCCCATCCTCGGGCCTCAGCGGTATCGAGAGGGTCGGCAGACGCTCGTCCAGCCGGATCGCCCAGAGCAGTCCGTCGGGACGTCGATTCAGAGGAGAGATGTGCACGAAGTACTCGTGGGGCTGAAGTCGTTTCCGCACCGCGAGGGAAGCCCCACCGCGCAACAAATCGATCTCTACCCAATGGGCTCTCGAGTTCATGGTCCTTTTTCGCTTCAGCCGAAAGCTTCTTAAACCTCGTGAGCCCGCAATCTTGTTGCCAGGACTCATAACCTCGATCACGGTCACGACCTTGCGGTGCTGTCGATCGATGATCTCCAGAAAACGATCGCGGACTTCCTCCTCGAGGAGGGTCCGTGCCACGATCGGCTCGGCGACATTGACTGCCCCGCCCGCTGGCGTAAGGCCCCTCAACTTATGCTCTGGGCGGACCGAGATCTCGATGTCGGGAATCAAGACTTTCCGTCCCGGATCCCCTTCCTCGGAGATATAAACGCGTTCCTCAATTCTCACATAGTATTTCGGACGCAGGACTTCGGTGAGAACATCGCTCATGCAAGTCATGATCCTGGTGTGCACGTCGGGCCAGAGACCTGGCTCTTCCAGATAAGGATCCATACCCGGAAATGGCGAAGGCATGATCGCTAATCCTGTCGAGAAGAGAATTACGGCCCGCGGTTTGGTCCTTATCCATTCTAACGCCGGAGACCGGCTCTGGTAGGCTGACTTCCCAAGCCAAGTTGGAACCACTAGACTGAATCTAATCATTCGATACCAGCCCAGGTATTGTTCCGAGGAGCCATCGAATGGCAACTGTTGCCGAACGCCCAGGGCCGTTCTGCTCCGAGGCGACGATGACGTGGCGGTGGCCGCCCGTCCGATTCCCAAGGGCTACGCGCTGGATCTGACCGCCGGCACTGTCACGGTGCGCGAGCCCATTGACCTGGGCCACAAGGTGTCGCTGGCGCGATCACTCAGGGCGAACCGGTCCGTAAGTACGGCCAGGTGATCGGCTTCGCCTCCAGGGATATCGCCGCCGGCAGCCACGTGCACGTGCACAATCTGCGGGCCGACTCGTTCCAGCGCGATTACGCGTTTGCCAGCGAGCGGCCGCCGGTACCAGCGCCGCAGCGGCCCCGGACCTTCCAGGGTTTTCTTCGACCCGACGGCCGCGTCGGCACGCGCAACTACATCGCGGTCATCAGCACGGTCAATTGCTCGGCCAGCACTTCGCGCTTGATTGCCGAGCGATTCCGCGACGGCCGCTGGCGGTCGCGGTTTCCCAGTATTGACGGCGTCTTCGCCATCACCCACAAGGGAGGCTGCGGGCTGCCGTTTGAGGGCCTCGACCACCAGATGCTCGAGCGCGTGCTGGCCGGCTTCGCCCACCATCCTAACGTGGCCGCTTACGTCATCGTCGGCCTGGGGTGCGAGGGCGCCCAGGCTCAACATCTGGTCGAAACCAGCCAACTGACGCTCCTGCGTGCTCCGGGAAATGGCTCGCCAGCCGGCAGGATCGAGCCAGCCGCACCGTACCGGCCCCGGGTGCTGAACATCCAGGAAGAAGGCGGGATCACGCGCACCGTCGAGGCCGCGGCGCGGGCCGTCGAAGAGCTAATGCCCGAGGCCAATGCGTGGCGGCGGTCCGAACAGCCGGCCTCGAGGATCTGCCTGGCGATGGAATGCGGCGGCTCCGACGGCAGCTCGGGCGTGACGGCCAACCCGGCGCTCGGAGTGGCGGCCGACCTGGTCATCGCCCACGGAGGCACCGCAGTCCTGGGCGAAACCACTGAGATCTACGGCGCCGAGCACCTGCTGACCAGGCGGGCTGTCACTCGCGAGGTCGGTCAGAAACTGGTGGACCGAATCAAGTGGTGGGAGTGGTACACCGGCGTCTTCGGCGCCCGCATCGACAATAACCCCTCGCCCGGCAACAAGGCCGGCGGCCTGACGACGATCTACGAAAAGTCGCTGGGTGCGCTGGCCAAGGCCGGCTCGACGCCGCTGGTCGACGTCGTCGCCTACGCTTCCGCAGTGGCGAGCCCCGGCCTCGTCTTCATGGACACCCCCGGTTATGACCCCCCCTGCACCACCGGTCTGGTGGCCAGCGGCGCCAATGTCCTGGTCTTCACGACCGGCCGGGGCAGCGTGCTTGGGCTGAAGCCGACACCCTGCATCAAGCTGGCCACCAACACTCCGATGTATGAGCGGATGAGCGATGATATGGACATGAATGCCGGAACCATACTTGAAGGTGAACCGGTGGAAGCAGTCGGCCGCCGCTTGTTCGAGCTGATCTTGGAAGTCGCCGGCGGAGCCGCGACCAAGAGCGAGCGGCAGGGAGTCGGCGAGGAGGAGTTCGCCCCCTGGACCATTGGGCCAACCCTGTGACCTCTCGCGCGACATCGAAACGCCGGGAATCCGTCCTTGATCGCCCGGGTCGCCGCGGCTGGTTGCATGGATCCGCCTGGTTCATCTTGCTGCTGGCGGTACTGGAGCTCTGCTGGCTGTGCTGGTTCCTGGTCGTGCCCCTGCCCAACTTTCCCCGGGAGTCGGGCACTCTGCGCAGGGGCTTGCTGCTCTTGAAGGCGTTTCCCGAGGTGGTTCCAGGGACGAGCTGGGGCGAGTCGCTCGTCGGCCAGGCGGCGCGGGAGCTGAGCCACGTCGAGAACCTCCCCGAGCGGTTGCCTATCGCGGGCGCGGCGGCCCTGATCGTGCTGGCGGCACTCGGTTTGGGAGAGCTCGTTCTGGCGGGATGCCGGTTCCGCGCGGGCCTGCGACCGGCCGAGCGACTGGCCGTCGGCTACGGAATCGGCACCACGGGGCTGGGCGTGCTGGCGCTCTTGGCCGGCCGCGGCGGGCTGCTTGATCCCTGGATCTTCCGAATCGGCTTAAGCGCAATCGCCCTAGCGGGTCTGGGCGTCTCGAGGTTCTGGCGGCTGAGAGTGGTCCGGGGCCGGGCCCGGCATCGATGCGCTTTTGCCTCTTCTGATCATCGCCCCGTTCCTGGTCATCATGCTGCTGGGGGCCATGCTGCCGGCGATCGACTTCGACGTGCTGGAGTATCACCTCCAGGGGCCGAAGGAGTATTTCCAGGCGGGGCGGATCTCGTTCTTGCGACATAATGTTTATACGAGCATGCCATTTGGCGTGGAGATGCTCCACCTGATAGGGATGGAAGTCATGGGCGACTGGTGGTGGGGCGCGCTGGTCGGGCAGGTTCTCGTGGCGCTTTACGCTCCGGCTGCCGCCGTGTTGATCGCCGCGGCGACCGGCTGCGCGGGCAGCCGGCGCGCGGCCTGGCTGGCGGCCGTCGTCTATCTCACCACGCCCTGGATCTATCGGATGGGGGTGATCGCCTATGTCGAGGGGCCGCTCTGCTTCTATCACGCCGCCTTGATCTGGGGCGTAGTTCGGGGCTGGACCGAGAAGTCGCTGGCGAGCCCGCGGTCGTACTGGCTAGTTCTCGGTCTGCTCGCCGGCGGGGCGATGGCCTGCAAGTACCCGGCCCTGATCACTGCCGTCATCCCGCTGGGCGTCCTGGCAGTCGCCGACGGCTGGAAGACGCGATCCGCCGGGCGGGTGCTGGCGTGCCTCCTGGGCTGGTCGGTCGTGATGTCGGCCTGGCTGGCCAGGAATGTCGTGGACACAGGAAACCCCGTTTACCCCCTGGGTTACCGCGTGTTTGGAGGGCGGCTCTGGGACGAGGCCCGTGAGGCCCAGTGGCAGCGCGCGCCACGGGCCGAAGGCCGCCAGCCTCGGCGCTCTGGAAGATTCGCTCGTGGACATCGCGGGACGGTCGGACTGGCAATCTCCGCTCTACGTTGCCTTCGCTCCCCTGGCCTTGCTCCGGCGCGGTTCGCGCAGGCTGGTTCTGGCGCTGGCGGGGTACGCCGCGTATCTCTTTCTGACCTGGTGGCTCCTGACCCATCGATTGGACCGGTTCTGGCTTCCCATGCTCCCCTGTCTGGCCATGCTGGCCGGGTTGGGTGCCGACTGGTCCACGAGTTGGTCGTGGAGGATGCTGCGCGGGGTGATTCTCGCCATCGCCCTCTGCTGCAACTTCATCGACTGCACAACCGCGCTGACCGGACTGAACGAGTGGACCGGGAACCTGGCTTTCCTCCGCAGCGACTTGCCGCGTCGGCTCAACCCTCCGCTTGCCGCCATCGACAAGACTCTTCGTCCCGACGCGAAAATCCTGCTTGTCGGACAGGCGGCGGTGTTCCACGTCCGTCATGAGATCCTCTACAACACCGTCTTCAACCCCGAGACGATCGAACTCTTGGCCGCGGGCAAGACTCCACAGGAGTTTTCTCGGATTCTCAAGGATCGCGGTATCACTCATATCTATGTCGACTGGAAAGAGATCAACCGGCATCGTGCTCCAGCAGGCTATGGTTTTACCGACTTCGTGACCCAGGACCGGTTCGCCGCCTGGGTACAGGCAGGCGTGCTCGGTCGTCCCTTGCCAATCGAGCTCGACAGGAGTGCAACCCGGACGGCACTCGAGCAGGAGCTTTACCCGGTGCGCTAGACGATTGTGGCGGCGGCATGTCGGTCCCTTCTGACAGGGCACTCAAGCATCCTCCTTGGTCCACCTGGCGTGGTTTTGCCGCGCGAAACCACCCTTCCCGCTTTCATATTTAGTTCGCTACCATTCCGTCGCCGGGGACGGATCTCGGGGAAGGAATCGGCGTGTCGACGGGATCGGCATGCACGCACTAGACAGGAGGCTCATGGATGACGACTTACGACGCGGCGATGGTGATCGTGGTCGTGCTGGGGTTGGCCCGGGGTGCCTGGAGGGGCTTCACCTGGCAGATGGCAAGCATCACATCGCTTGTTCTTGGATACACGGCGGCACATACTTGGTCGGCCAGGATCGCCTTCTACCTTCCCGGAGAGCCGGAAGTCCAGCGCATTCTGGCGATGAGCATCGTTTACATCCTCGTTTCCGGCGGCATCTTCGGGATCGCCTGGATGATCCGTGGGACGCTGCGCAAGCTCAGGTTTGAAGCATATGATCGGCACCTCGGAATGTTGCTGGGCGGCCTGGAGGGCGCAGGGGTGGGGATGCTGGCGACGCTATTCGTGGTGAGCCTGGCGCCAGCCACTCGCCAGCCGATCTTCTCGAGCACAACGGGCCGGGTGGTCGGCACGGTGATGAACAACCTGGGCCCGGTGCTTCCCGGTGAGTTCCGCAAGGTGCTTGCCGCGCACTGGGATGGGTCGTTCTCGAAAGCGCTGGCCGCTGATCATGCCGACACCGAGGCCGCCGGAACCGCATCTACGGCCGGCGCGGCCCGCGGGCTCGACGAACTTCAACTACCACCTCTTCACGAGGCCGAGTCGGAAGATGGCTCGTCCGCCCTGCCTGCGCTGGTGTCCCCCGCGGATGAGGATCGAGCGGTCAAGCGTGCCAGTGGTTCACTCCACTCTGAGTCGTCCTCTGCTCCTGACTGGCCCCAAGGCAACGCCGGGCTAGACGGCGTGATCGAGGAGGGGCGGCAGGAGGTCGAGCAAGCGGTCTCGGAAGCGATCGACCGCCACATGCACCGGATTGGAGGCCTCAAACCGGCCACCTCGACGGGTCCGAAATGAGCGATGAAAAGAGGCTGAGCCTCAATCTCGGCGGGCGTCCAATCAACCTGACTCAGGTCCTCAAACTGTCGGGCAGCGTCCTGAGTGGCGGTGAGGCCAAGGCCCTCATCGCCGAGGGACGTATTCGCGTTAACGGTGAGATCGAACTCCGCAAGCGGCGACAGATGTCCAGCGGTGATGCTGTGCAAATCGAAGGCGGCGCGACAATCAAATTGGTTTGACCATTTTTCCCTCCTTTCGGCACGATTTGCACTAACTCTTTTCCCCGGTCCAAGCATCGCGACGGGTCAAGCTCTCGTCTTTGCCTCAATTTGACCCGCTGCCCCTTCCCAGGTTGCCTACAATCGTCAAGCGGCACGGATCGCCTCCTAGGCATACCATTGATGACATGCATCCCTGACCACACTCCGAGGAGGTGTTTCTTGTCCGCCAATCCCCGCCCCGCGGCCTCTTTCCCTTCCCTGTCACGATCTCGATGGCCAAAGATTGTCAGGCTTCTCAAGCCGGAGGAGAACAAGGCGGACCTGGCGGCCTTTGCAAGGGCCGTCCAGTCAGGGTTGAGCAGCCGGCCCAAGAGCCTGCCCTGGGCTTTTTTTTACGATCAGGAGGGATCGAGGCTCTTCGAGGCGATTTGCCAGCTTCCGGAGTATTACTTGACACGAACCGAGGATGGCATTCTGCCGCCGGCATGCTGATGAGATGGTCGCTGGTCTGGGTGCCGGTGACGAGATCGGCGTGGAGCCGACGATCATCGAGCTGGGCAGCGGCAGTGCGGTCAAGACGCAGAGGCTGCTCGCCGCGGCCTTGCGACAGCATGACCAGCTCCATTACGTCCCGATTGATGTTTCGCCCTCCGCGCTCGAAGATTCGGCCGAGCGTCTCACGCGGCGTTTCCCCGAGCTGAAGGTTACCGGCTACGTGGCCGATTACCGGCGCGGGTTGGAACGGATCATGGCCCGGGCCAGCGGCCCTCGTCTCATCGTATTTCTGGGCTCGAGCCTGGGCAATTACGAGATCGAGGCAGCCGTCGAATTGCTTAACATGGTCCGCCAGACGATGCGGCCGGATGATCGATTGCTGCTGGGAACTGACATGGCCAAGGACCGCTCGCTGCTGGAATCTGCTTACGATGATTCCCGCGGGGTGACCGCGGCCTTCAATCTCAACTTGCTGCGGCGGATCAATAGGGAGCTGGGAGCGGATTTCGCACTCGAGGCCTTCGCAGCACTCCGCCGTTTATTATCCGGATCGCGGCCGAGTCGAAATCCACCTGCGCAGCACACGCGAGCAGACCGTGCACATCAAAGCCGCGAATCCAGAAGTCCATTTTGGCGACGGGGAAATGATCCACACCGAGAATTCGTACAAGTACACTGCCGAAGTTTTGTCTGATCTTCAGTGCCGTGCAGGGTTCGTGGAAGCTGCGGCGTGGACCGACGAGCGCGGCTGGTTCCGTCTCCAGTGCTGGCGGTTGCGGGACGGCAGCGACACCATAGCAACTTGATCTTTGCTTGAGGAGCCGGACCTCGCAGAGCCGACTCTGCAGAGCCCGCAACCGTCTGCTATACACCGCAAGAATTCGCGGTCCATAATGGGCGCATTGCCGTCCTCGCCAACATGGTGTGGCCGACAGCGGGGTCGTCGGTGACCCGGGGAATCCCGGGCGGAGAAACGGCCATCTGAAAGGAGAACGATCGTGTACACGAGACGAGAGTTCGCGAAGGTAACGCTGGCCGGGCTGCCGCTTTCGATGGCACTCGGGCGGATCGATCCCCGGGTCGGGGGCGTGCGGATCGGCGTCCAGTCCTACAGCTTCCGCACACTGCCACTGGACGCTGCCATCAAGGCAATGTCCGATATCGGCATCGGCGAATGTGAGTTGTACTCCGGCCACGTCGAGCCCCGGCCTCGTTCGGTCCGGGTGGGCCTCGGCCCAAGGCCGCCGGAACACCGGCCACGAAGTCAGAGTCCGCCAAGGCTGGCGCGGGACCGGCCCGGAAGGGGCAAGAGGGGCTGCGGAATTGGCGCCTGACGGTCTCCATGGACCACTTCAAGGCCATTCGTCGCAAGTTCGATAATGCCGGCATCCGCCTGCACGCGTACAACCTCAGCTTCAACGATGGTTTCAGCGACGAGGAGATCGATCGCGGCTTTGAGATGGCCAAGGCCCTGGGAGTCGAGATCATCACCGCATCGTCGACCCTCAGCGCGGCGAAGCGCGTGGCTCCGTTCGCCGATAAGCACAAAATGATCGTCGCCATGCACGGCCACGACAACGTCAGCGACCCCAACCAGTTCGCGAAGCCGGAGAGCTTCGCGCAGGCCATGGCACTGTCGAACAACTTTTGGGTCAACCTCGACATCGGCCACTTCTTCGCCGCCGGTTATGACCCGGTCGCCTACATCCAGGAGCACCACGACCGGATCAGCAACCTGCATATCAAGGACCGCAAGAAGGACCACGGCCCGAACACGCCCTGGGGGGAGGGCGACACTCCGATCAAGGAGGTCCTTCATCTCCTGAAGGCCAAGAAGTACGATATCCCTGCGGACATTGAGTTCGAATACCGGGGAGCTGACCCTGTGGTCGAAGTCGGGAAGTGCTTCCGTTATTGCAAGGAAGCGCTGTCGTGTATGTCGGCCGGGGTTTGCCGGCCCGCTCGGTGCGGCTTGCAGCAGTCCGCTCCGACAAGCCGCGTCCTTGAGAGGCCAGGTCTTGGGGGGAGAACCACATGAGACAGGACGACGTTACCAGACGGAATTTCGTCGCGGGAACGGCCGGTGCAGCTTTCGGCATTATGGTCGTTCCGCGTCATGTTCTGGGCGGGGCCGGCTACCTGCCGCCGAGCGAGACGGTCAATGTCGCCATTGTTGGCTGCGGCGGCCAGGGTTCGGCCGACGCCACCGAGATCATGGAAGGGAAGCAGAACATCGTCGCGCTGGCTGATGTCGACTTCGGGTTTGTGGATACGACCATAGCCGGCCGGACCCACGGCCGCGATGGCAAGCCGGACCAAAAGGCTATCAGGCTTCAAGAGGCTTATCGCAAGGCGAAACGTTACGACGATTACCGCAAGATGCTCGAGGAGCAAAAGGATATCGACGGCGTTGTCGTCGCCACACCCGACCACACCCACGCCGTGGTCGCCAAAGCGGCTATGGAGCTGGGCAAGCATGTCTATGTGGAGAAGCCACTCACCTGGTCGGTCCACGAGGCTCGCGTGTTGCGCGAGACGGCCCGGCGTACCAAGGTCGCCACTCAGATGGGCAACCAGGGACATTCCAGCGAGGGTGCCGCGCTGATCAACGAATGGATTCAAGCCGGTGTGATCGGCCCGGTACGGGAGGTCCATGTCTGGACGAATCGGCCGATCTGGCCGCAAGGGATACCGCGCCCGGGAAGCCCGCCGCGGACCGCCCCGGGACGCGCGGAGGCAGAGGTGGCGGCAACGGCAACGCGTGGACTTCGCGACGGCTGAACCAGACGATCGCGATGGCCATCAACGGCGGTGAGACCCCACCGCCGAGCCTCCACTGGGATCTCTTTCTCGGTCCGGCCCCCGCGGTCCCATTCCACCCGATCTATCATCCGTTCAACTGGCGAGGCTGGTTGGACTGGGGGACCGGTGCGCTGGGCGACATGGGAGCGCACCTCATCGACCACCCCTATTCGGCGCTGGGGCTGAAGTACCCGACGAGCATCGAGGCGACCTCGACGCCCTGGGGAATGGACAGCAATAATCAGCCGGCAAGTTACCCGCTGGCGGTGCAGGTCGTGTACCACTTCCCGGCGCGCGGCTCGCAGCCACCGGTGAAGATGACCTGGTGCGATGGAGGGTTGATGCCCGGCCGCCCGGACATGCTGCCCGAGAGCGTGACGCTCGACCGCGGCGGCGGCGTCATTTTGATCGGCGATAAGGGCATCCTCCTGCACGACACGTACGGCGCGAACGTCAGGCTATACCCCGCGTCGCTGATGGAAGCAGCGAAGCGCGTGCCGAAGACCCATCCGCCGATCCAGACCTCAGACGGACCCAAGAGGTCGGCGCCGCACCGGATGAACTGGATCGATGCGATTCGGGGACGCTCGAAGACCACGTGTCCGTTCGACTATGCCGGGCCGCTCACCGAGACCATGTTACTGGGAGTGGTCGCACTCCGCACGGGCCAGGGCAGGCGAATCGATTACGACGGGGAAGCCGGGAAGATCACCAACGTCTCCCAGGCCAACCAGTACCTTCATCGCGAACCCCGCAAGGGATGGTTGATCTAGGACGTCGACCGATCGCGGGACGACCCGGCCAACCGCTGGGTCGACTCCCGCAATGGAGGCCGAAGTGTGTTAGCCTGGTCGTCCGCGTTTACTCCTTCGCGCTAACCACCGAGGATGGCCGGGTGAGTTACGGCATGAATTCCACGGTCATCGGAGAGAGCCATGGATGTCCGATCAGCCCTCAAGTCCCAGTACCACGCGACCCTCAATACCTTGCGCGAGGCGATCGAGAAGATCACCGGACGCGATGTGGAACGACACTGCAGATGGCTTAGCTCCGTTTTGGCGAGTCGCATACCATACGCTCTACTATACGCATTTTTACCTACAGCAGAGACAGGAGGAGTTCTACCCCTTGGGCCCGACATCGCGACGACGCGCAAGACCTGAGCGTTGATTCGTCGGAGAACCCCACTCCGCCGAAACCTTGTGAGCCGTACACCCGCGACGACCTTCTCGAGTATTGTCGCGATTGCGATTCTATGATCGATGGGGGCGTTGATGCGCTAGATCTCTCGGCTCCGGAATCTGGCTTCCCCTCGTACAAGATGCCCAAGCTCGAACACCAGATCGTCAACATTCGACACATCCAACATCATGCGGCCATACTTTCAAGTCGCCTGCGCAGGTCGGCTGGCATCGAGGTCGATTGGGTTGCTAGCGGGTGATTTCCGCTTTCCTTCCCGTGACTGCAAGGTTCCTCGAGTGCGCTTCCGATGCTGGCGCGCCGGCACTGCCAATCGAGGCCGAGCTTCCGAGTGGAATCCATCTTCGCATCCCCACGGGCAGTGAGCACTTGGCCTGCCGCCTTATCCGTGCCGTCCCAGTAGCCAGATCCAACTCCAGAGGCTCGCGATGATAAGCCTCTCTCACCCCGGCCGGGTGTTCCTAATCACCCCGGCCACCGATCTCCGCTGAGGGTCAGTTAGTTGATCGCTTGGCCGTAATGGCTCTCGGGCAGAGCACTGCCGTGCTGCTCACGCAAGATGGCCTCCAAGCGATCGGGGTAAGAATCGGGCACGGTCGCTCTAAGGTTGCCCCCCGAGCTCCCACTTATTCGGGCCAGCAGATTCTCCAAGAAGTCGGTCTGACTTCCCAGACTCATACGGGTTAACGCTGTGTCCCCTTCCCAAGCCAGGGGCGGGCGTCAAAGCAGGATAGTAAACTATTCTTGCGTGAAATGATGATCGTGCGTGAGAATTTCGGTGATGCGTTCATGTTGCATCGTTTGCATCGAAACGCAGTCGGTCAGGCTGTACTCTTTGTCGGGGCGGGCTTCGTAAAGCGACAAACCCGTGAGGAAGGTGTCGCGGGTTTGCGGATGGACTGTGACGGTCGGCTTCTTGTGAAGGCTACGTACGAGAGTGGCGGCACGTTGCCTGAGCAGCGGCCCGGCCTCGCAGAAGGCCGACAGGACTTCGGTCAGGATTTCATCGGTCGTAACTAGGTGGCACCCTGCAAGAGTGCGGCTGATTTTCACAGCGGCCTGATGCCAGAGATCCTTTCGATGGGTCAACGCTACCCAGTAGAGCGTGTCAGCAAAAACCCGCCTCATGTAGTCGGTCGCTTCGGCGTCCCGTAGATGTAATGATCGTGCTGTTCGGCAAGGTCGGTGGGCAGCTTGTCGAATTCCTCATCGGGAATATCGGCGGTCAGCTCCAGAATCTCCTCCCAGATCGGCTTGTGTACCTGGGCGGCCTCGGGATGGCTTGCCGTTGGCTGTGGCGCCAGGGCCTGCTCCTGCCTCAGGCGTTGAACGAGCAGGGAAGCGGCCTCAGCCATGGCGGCGTCGAGCGAAGCATAGCGACCGCTGTCTACCGCCGCGAGGATGGGACTTTCCAAGTTTTCTGGTAAATTAATGGTCATAATCTAAACTCTTCTTAGAATTTAGCTTACCATAGCCGTCTGTTCTTGCCAAGCTGGATCAGTGCGTGCATGTGGCGGTCTTAGTCCGGGTCGTCTGGCGAGTCGCTCGCCGGCGCGAACCAACTGGTCATTGTCATTTTCTGCCGCGTGTAGAACTGCATCCCCTCGACTCCCTGGATGTGCAAGTCGCCGAAGAACGATTGGTTCCAGCCGGTGAATGGGAACCAGGCCATTGGTGCTGGAACGCCTACGTTGATCCCGATCATGCCGGCGTTGAACCGGTGTTTGAATTCGCGGGCCGCCCAGCCGCTGCGAGTGAAGATCGATGCGCCGTTGCCGTACGGGCAGTTACGGCCGACGGCCAAGGCCTCATCCAGGTCTCCTACGCGAACAACCGACAAAATGGGGCCGAAAATCTCCTCGCGGGCGACCCGCATCCCCGGATCAACCCGATCCAACACGCTCGGACCGATCAGAAAACCATCGCCCGTAGTCGCGTCGCGGCCGTCCACGAGAATCTCGGCTCCCTCGGTCCGGCCGATCTCGAGGTAGCCATCCAGCCGATTCCAATGGTCGCGGCTGATAACCGGCCCCATGTCTACCTCCGCACCACCGTCGGTCGGGCCGACCCGCATCGCTCGGGCGAGATCACAGAGCCGGTCGACGAGGCGGTCGGCGATGCTTCCGACCGGGAGCGCCAGGCTCCCGGCCATGCAGCGCTCCCCCGCACAGCCGAAGGCCGACGCTTGGACGGCCAGCGCCGCCTGGTCGAGATCCGCATCGGGCATGATGATCAGGTGATTCTTGGCTCCGCCCGCCGCCTGCACTCGCTTGCCATTCCGCGTTCCGATCTCATAGACGTACCGCGCTACGGCCGTCGAGCCCACGAACGAGATCGCCGCGACCAGGGGATGCGCAAGCAGGGCATCGACGCATTCCCTGTCACCGTGGACTATGTTGAGGACCCCCGCCGGCAGACCCGACTCGATGAGTAGCTCGCCGAGTCGGACGGCTGAAAGCGGCACTTTCTCCGAAGGCTTCAAGACGAAAGTGTTGCCGCAGGCCAGTGCCACGGGAATCATCCAAAGCGGGATCATCACCGGGAAGTTGAAGGGAGTGATTCCGGCGCAGACGCCGACCGGGTGTCGAACCGTCTCGCAGTCAACTCCCCGCGCGATGTTCGGCAGCGACTGGCCCATTAGGAGGCTGGGGATGCCGCATGCGAACTCGACCATCTCGATCCCGCGCTGGACCGAGCCCCGCGACTCGACCAGCGTCTTGCCGTGCTCGCGTGTGATGAGGCGGGCCAACTTATCCGCCTCTTTGACCAACAGTTCGCGGAATCGAAACAGCACCCGCGCCCGCTCCACGCTCGGCGTCTCAGCCCAGGCCGGTAAGGCGTTCGCGGCGGCCACGACGGCCCGATCGACATCCGCCGCAGTTCCCAGAGGCACCCGTCCAATTTCCCGGCCGGTCGAGGGGTTGAACACCGCGCCGAGGCGGTCCGACGCGCTCACTTCCCAATGCCCGCCGACGAGCATCGGGACCACCTCTGCCGTCTGCGCGGTCGACATGCAGCACCTCCTACCACGTGTCCATCCTGAAGATTCTTTCGCTCGCCACCAGTGCGCACCTTACCAGAGCGTCATGGAATCGAGGAACATCTGCCTCAAGTCCGCCTCACTCGCTGGGCGGGGCGAGAGTTTGGTCACGCGATGCTGCACAATCGTCCCGGCCACCAGCGCATCGACGTCTTCGGGTGAGTAGCCTACTGCCTTGAGCCCGTTGGGCATCCCGGTTTGCTGCATCAGCTTGACGATTGCCTGGGCCAGTAGCTCTCCCGCGTCCTCCGGCCTGGCCCCGCAAACATCCGTCCCCATGAGGCGGGCAGCCTCCATGTGGCGCCCGGGATCGGCCCCCGCGGTGAAGCGGAAGACGGCGGGGGCATTGAGGATCACCGACATCCCGTGAGGGATCAGCGGCCGGCCGACCGGGTAGCCGGCTGGGATGAAGTTCCGGACCATTCCCGAGACAGGATAGGACATCCCATGGGGCAAGTGGACCCCGGCATTGCCGAAGCCGATACCGGCGAAGGCGGCCGCCAGGAGCATCTGCCCCCGTGCCTCATCGTCGGCTGGGTCCTTCATCGCCCTGACCAGGTAGCGCGCGACCATCTCGATCGCCCGTGCGGACCAGACATCACTGATCGGGTTGGATCCCTGGTAGGCGGGGCGCAGGCCCACGTGCTCTGGTGCGGGACGCCGGTGGAACGGCAAGGCGGTAAGCGATTCCACGGCGTGGCTCAGGACATCCAAGCCGGTGCATGCGGCTATCTGCGGGGGCAACTCCCGGGTATTGTGCGGGTCGATCAAGCCCAGTACGGGACGGAGTGCGCGGTGCGCGATGCCCGTCTTGGCATGCAGCGGAGTGAAATCGAAGATCGCCACACCTGTTGTCTCGCTACCCGTCCCGGCCGTGGTCGGCACCGCGATGAGTGGCGCCAACCTCCCGGGGACCGGAAGCCCTTGACCTATCGGCGCATTGACATAGGATAGAAAATCAGAAGGATACGTGGCGTACAGATTGGCTGCCTTGGCCGTGTCGATGCTTGAGCCCCCGCCGACGGCAACATAGCCGTCGAATCGTCCCTCAACGGCAAACGCGATGGCCGTCTGGAACGACTCGTCCGTTGGCTCGACCCGAACCTGATCGAACAGCACTGCGTCGACTCCGGAGGCCTGAAGCGCCTCAAGCACTAGAAGTACAGGCTCTTTCTTCGCCAGGTAAGGATCGGTCAGAACCATGACTCGGCGAGCGCCCCACTGCCTCATGTCGTGCCCGACGTCGCGTGTCACACCGGGCCCAAACCTGATGCTGGAGGCGTCCATTGAGAAGGCTGTTTCCCAACGCATGCGCTAGACCTCGACAGGAGTTCCTTGCGAGATGAACAACGCCGGTGAATAGTTTAACTGTACTTTGCCCGATTAGCTTCCCTTGCGCCGTGAGCCAACTCGCAGGGCATACGGTCTCAGGGCACTCGATCTCAGTTCACTTTTCCAAATTGAATTGAAATTGTCGCCCCAACGGCTGTTCACCGCGGCGTTGCGACACCATGACCGGCTCCATTACGTCCCGATTGACGTTCAATCTCAACCTGCTGCGTGATCACTCAGGTGTGGCATCACCGCTTCTGACACACTCGAGGTCAGCCAGCGAGACACAGCCGGGGGGTAGCTCGGCATCCTGGATGAGCATGTCGGGAATGTCGTCCTTGATGGCGAATCTGGTTCCGCACCGGGTGCAGATCAGCACGTCTCCCTCCTGACGCAAGGGGACCTTTCCCATCGGACACACCAGAAGAGCGAGGAACTCGTCGTTGAGCATCGGCACACATCCTCAGGCAGAAGTCTTAGCCCCCACTAATCGTCGCGTCACGATCTTTTGGCTTGTTTGCATCGACAGCAAGCTCGCGCGGGGCGTATGGTCGCCATTATGTCGCGATCGTCTCGCTCCTTGAAGCCGAATCAGTTCACCGAGCGTTCAGCAGCTTGAGCCCGACCCAGGGCGGTTCTCTGCTCTGTTCCGCGGCGGCGTTCCCGGTCATAATCGTTTCAAAGGCGATGGTTTCGACCGTAGGTCAGCCGCGCGGGCCGGCTCAACCCTGAGATCCAGGCGGCACGGCAAAGGATTCCCATGGCATACGTTGTTCGTTACGGCCGGATGCGGTTTCTCGGGGAATTTGCTGGTCCGCGGGACGTGGATCATATCCGGGGCCAGCGCGTGGTGATCCACACCGATCGCGGTACCGAGCTGGGAGAAGTCCTCTGCCCGGCGACCGAACGGACGGCGACTTATCTTGAACAATCCATTCCTGGAGATATTCTGCGTCCGGCGACTCATGATGACCTGGAGCATGAGGCGAATCTGGTTCAGGCACAAAAACAGGCCTTCGACCTCTGCCAGGAGCTGATCTCCAAGCGCCGCCTGCAGATGGACCTCGTGGACGTCGAAATCATTTTGGGCCGTGAGCGAATCGTCTTCTACTACCTGGCCGAAAAGCGCGTCGACTTCCGCGAGCTCGTGAAGGACCTGGCCCGCGGCTTACGCACTCGGATCGAGATGCGCCAGATTGGCGTGCGCGACGAGGCGAAGCTGCTGGCCGACTATGGAGACTGCGGCAAGCCAGTCTGCTGCAACACCCATCTGACCGCCATGCCTCCTGTCTCCATGAAGATGGCCAAGCTGCAGAAGACCACGCTCGACCCGGCCAAGATTTCGGGTCGGTGCGGCCGGCTCAAGTGCTGCCTACGGTACGAGTTCGACTCCTATCGAGAGCTCGAGCGCCAGCTTCCCGCCGTGGGGTCGCAGGTGGTGACCAGGAATGGGCGAGGACGGGTGGTGGGGCAAGAGATCTTGGCTCAGAAACTGGTGGTCGAATACGAGGACAACCGCCGCATCATCATCAGCCCCGACGACGTGTTGAGCATCGAATCCGCCGGAAGGCGTCAACAACAGGCTGAAGAGCGAACCGGCCCGAAGAGTGGCCGCTCTGACCTTCAAGGACTCGAGGATCAGGCGCTCCCGGAGATCGTGTCCGGTCATGTTGCATGGTCGGATAATGATTCGCGCGACGAGGCCGAGCCCGGCGTGCCGGTACGAAATGGCAGCGGTCTGGGGCCCGACCGGAAGGATCCCCGGGGAGGCTGATGGGCCCATGAACCTACGTGACCAGCTAGCGCGGGTGATCGCCCGTGATTCTCGCTATTCAATCGAGTCGTACGCCTTCGTGCTGGAGTCGCTCAAGCGCGCACGCAACCACAAGTTGCAAGAGCAGCGGAAAAGGCGTGACAAGGATCGCGGTTCACGATCACGTAAGCGAACTTCGCCCACACCCGCCGGGGATGCCGACCCCGAACGACCGGGCCACGTTACCGGCGGCGAGCTCTGTCAGGCCGCCCGGCGCCTTGCCCTGAGGTACTACGGGCTGATGGCCATCACCGTTCTTAATGAGTGGGGCATCCGCTCCACATCCGACATCGGCGAGATCGTCTACAATTTGATCGCCTCGGGCGACCTGGACAAGACCTCCAGCGATAAACGTTCGGACTTCGACGACGTGTTCGATTTCACGAAGGCATTCCAGCCGAAGTCATTACTTGAAGAAGAAAAGACTCGGTAAGGCGAATTTTGTCAATTGGTTGCGAGCGACCACGGCCGGGTGCCGGCGGCTACCTGCCAGTGCAAGTAACACATGCCACTCGAAGTTCCACGGAGCCGGAGATTCTCAAAATGGCCTCGAGCCTGGAACGAAAACGGTTTGTCGGGGCCCTGTGCCTGTTCATGGTCTGGGTTGTGCTCTTGGGCTTACTGGCCATCGTCTCGGCGTATCGACCGGCTGCTCGCACCTCTGTGCCCGATCAGCCGGCAGCCGCTAGCGAGACCGGAACCACCAGGAACGAGCAGTAAGGTGGTTCGGCCCAGTGATTCCCGGCCGAGGAACGCTGGAAGCTATCCCAGCGTGACGTCAAACCGTGTGACCGAGGCTGGCTCCAGGACGCAGTTCAGCTCTGGACCGCGAAGATTCGTGGGCGCGGATCTGGGCACGACGGTTTCCGGCCGCTCGAACGTGTTGTGAGCGTTCAGCTCTTGGTGCGTGAGCACGGTCTGCCGGACATCGCGTGCCGATGCGCCGCGGAGGGAGACGGAAAACTCGACCGGATCGGTGGCGTGCGTGTGCACGAGCGTCAGAGTCAACTGCCGCTCGCCGCTCCGCGAGGCCGAACCGTTAATCCGGAAGATCCGTTTCGGCCACTTGCCCGGTCCGAATGCCACCTCAGGCGCGTGGACATCAATCCGAACCGACCTGGCGCCGTGATGTGGCCGGTACATCTCGAAGACATGGAAACTGGGCGTAGCCACGAACTTCTCGCCGTCGGCGAGAAACAACGAGTGCAGGTTGTTGACAAGTTGCGCGATATTCGCCATGTCCACCTTGTCGGCGTGGCGGTTGAAGGTGTCGAGCGTCAAGGCCGCGACCAGCGCGTCTCGTAGGGTACCCATCTGCTCAAACAAGTGAGCCGGATTGATCTCGGTACCGGCGGGATGCCAGCTTCCCCATTCGTCAACCACCAGCTTGATCTTGTGTTCGGGATCAAACAAGCCGAGGACCGCCCATTGATCACCAATGAGCTTGTCGATCTGGTTGGCCTTGTAGAGCTGCTCATACCACTGCTCGGTCGTGAACTTGAGCGCGTGGCCGGTCGTACCACAATAGTAGTGGGGCGCCCAGCCCTGGATCGGCGCCCGGCGCCATCGGCCCACTTGGTGAAAAACCGCCTGGTCCAGTCGAGGTCGTTGCTGTTCGGTCCCGCGGCGATGAGGTAGAGCTTCACTCCGTATCCGGGAAGCCACTCGGTGAACCTGCGGTATTCGCGACAGTAATCTTCGGGCGTGAACTTGCCGCCACAGCCCCAGCTCTCGTTGCCCACGCCCCAGTAGCGGACGCCCAGCGGTTCGCGCTCGCCGCCTGCCACGCGCTCATCGGCCAGCGTGGTCGACCCAGCCGGTGCGTTGCAGTATTCGACCCACTGCTGGAATTCCTCCGGCGACCCCGTCCCGACATTCGCCGCGAGGTACGGTTCGACCTCGCAAAGCCGGCAGAACCGAATGAACTCATGAGTACCGAAGGTATTTGGCTCGGTCACCTCGCGCCACCGCCCGAACCGCCGCGGACGAGCCCGCACCGGTCCAATCCCGTCACGCCAGTGGTAGCGGTCCGCGAAGCACCCGCCCGGCCATCGCACGACCACTCTCCCCAGCCTCTTGACGTGCTCGACCAGCGCCCTGCGCAACCCGCCGATGTTGGGTACCTTCGAATCTGGACCCACCCAGATCCCATCGTAGATCACGCCGCCGATATGCTCGGTGAACTGACCGTAGATCGCCGGCCTGATGGTGCCGATCGGCTCGTCGAGCAGCACCGTGACTGACGGGCCTGCCGCACCTGTCCTCGCGGCGGACTTGCGTTTGATCGTCGTCCCTGCGCTGCCTGGCGCAGCCGCTCCGACCAGCCTCCTCAACATGGTCCGCCGCTTCACTGGACTTCCCCTGTGGCTCGACACAAGATCAGCAGGAGGTTCTTCGATTGGCCAGTTCGGCTCGCACCCAGGTCCGCAAGCGTCGGGCCCAGCCCGACTCGTCGGTGGTGTCCTCCCAGGTGAGCCAGTGCACGACCTCCGAGCTCTTCCCGGGGAGCCAGGCGCCTGGTTGTCATGTTGCCTTTCACCCTCACTTGCAGACAAAGGAGGATCTGCGGCCATTTATGACAGGAAGCGCTCCGAAGAGAGGCCGCAGAGCCACCTCAGGGACTCGAACCCTGGACTTCAGCTTTACGAAAGCTGCGCTCTACCAGCTGAGCTAAGGTGGCTAGTGTCGATGCGGCTCCTTGCCCGCCGGGAACCGTCTTCAAGAAGCGGGCGGCTGCCTGGAGAAAACGAAACGCTGCCGGCTAAGTTACGCCGGCGACATCACAGCAAACTCCCAACATATCGGCGGGGCGCGAAGGGTGTCAAGGTTGACCAACCCGAGTTGAAAGCCTCCACGTCTGGGCATCACGGGAGATCCCAAGACCTTATCTGGGACCCAGGGCGATTGCGCGCTGGTAGACGTTCAGGTAACGGTCGGTATTGCGATCCATGGCAAAATGCTCGCGTGCCACGGGGCCGCATGCGGCCGAGAGAGAAGCGGCCAGGTCGGGGTCAGCCAGGACTCTCAGGATTCCCTCGGCCAGCGGTCCGGCCGCGACAGCGGTCAACAGGCCCGCGCCGGAACGGCCCAGAAGGTGTTGATAATCGCCGAAGTCGGTCGCCACGATGGGGCGGCCCGCGGCAAGATAGACGGCGATCTTGCTCTGGACCGAATAGTTCTCACGACAGGCGAGACGGGGATGGACCAAGACATCGGCGCGGCGAGAGGGCCACCACCTGATCGGGGGTCTGGCCGGTCAGCACGATCAATCGCTCGCCGTACCGGCCGAGCTGGGCACGGTAACGCTCGCCGGCCTCGGCGGGACCGCCTACCAGCACGCAGCGGGCATCGGGCCGGGACGCGAAGATCCGTGGCAGTGCCTCGACCAGGATCGGCACTCCCTGGTTGGGGTGGACGATGCTGCCGATATACATGATGACTTTGTTTTCGGGAAGTACGCCGGGGATCGACGCGGGCGGGCCAGGACGATCGTATTCGGCCAGGTCGATCCCCGGGTAGATGACGCTTACCCGGTCGGCCGGGACGCCTTTCTCACTGACCACAACCTCCTTGACTGGCTCGCCCAGCGCAATGATTTGCGCAGCATGCCGGAAGACCCGGCGCTCCAGTGCCAGGTACGATCGGAAGACTATTCCCTTGCCCAGCAGTTTGCGGTCCACTTCATCTCCCAGGAGCGAGTGGATCTCGTAAACCAATGGCCAGTGATGGCGACGGCAAGCAGCGTACGCCCGGGTCGCCCCTCCATAATGCTGAGCATGGACGATGTCAAACGGGAACGCTCTGGCAATCCGCCGCAAACCAGACCCGCTAATCCAGCCGGCCGGCGGAATGTTGAACACGGGGGTTCCCTCAAAATGCTCCTCCCGGGACCGCAGCCCCCTGGGAGGCCTCAGCCGGAGGTAGGCTATTACCACGTCCACTCCCCGCGGCCTGAGAGCCCGCAAGATCTTGATCGGCAGCATCGCCGTGCCGTCGTACTCGCCAGGGATCGGAAACGACGTGACCATCAAGACCCGCATCGTACTTGGCTCCTGCCGTCGCGGTGGCGTCGGATCGGCCCAAGCATAGTGGCCCACCCGCCCAGGCGCGAACCCCGTTTTGCTCTCTTTTGCCTCAAGGAGAGAAGGTCCATGTCATCCCTCAGGCTCGCTGGAATGACACTACATCTCACTGCAGAACTTCGCTCCTGGATCCCAGAGGACGAAGCAGGTCCCTCGCTTCAGACGCCGTTCCCATCGGGCGTCGGATAGATTACTCGGACTGGCTCAAGGCGATGGCGCTGGGAATGGCAAAGAGCACCGCCCATCCGGCGGTCAAGGGCTTCGATGGCGGCATCAAGAATACCCCGCGCGGTGTCGAGGTGCCGAGGTCGCAGAGAGTAGGGGTCTCGTGGCAGGCCCGTGCGCGGAAAAGTGAGGGTTTCGGTTCGAATGGTGTGTTGTAGGGAGGAAGGCACGTGATGGGGCTCGAGCGGTTCGTAGTCACTATCGCGGTGCGTTGAGCGATAATAGCGCGGCGCGAGGAGGGAGGACCAGGATAGACCCACGAGGTCTCGAGCATCAGCAGCTCGGCGAACTGGGGCCACGGAGCATACTCTGGCACGAACGTGCGGGTGGGAACACCGGGCTCGGCGACGATCGCGGGCAGGAGTCGCCAGGCTTCGGCCAATGGGAGCGGTCGGCTCGGATCGGCAAGCAATCCTCTCAACTCGGGTCGGCCCAGCTCCACCGCGGCTTGCCGCACCAGCGCCTCGGCGCTGGAAACATAGAGTAATAAAGCCGCCCGTGCCAGCCGGGCCGCCTCACCCTCAGACTGGGCCAGTCGACTCTGGGTATGAAAGTAAAGTGCGTCCTGGTACAGGCAATGAAACGGGCTGACCACTGTTTCGATCACCCAGCCCAAATCGGTCGCCGCCGCCGGATCGTCCTCAATGCCGGCCGAGGTCTGCACGCCGCTCTGAACAGTAGGCTCGGGCACGACCGGGCCTCGATCGCGCGGGTGCGGAGGACTGTTCCGCCGCATCGGCTCGGTAGGCGCTGCGCCCGGCCCTGCTTGATCATCCGGCATGTTGATGTCTCTGAAGCTGTGAAACCTGGAGGTTTAATGGAAAGCCCCTTGCAACGGCGCGTTGTCGACCAAACAGGCGGCGGCCAACCGGCACACCGTGGCCGGAGATCTAGTAGCCAGCTCGGATTGCGACGAAAGGACTCGTTGATTTCTAGTAAAGTACCAGAAACGGTGTCCAATCCATAGCTCAAACCCTTGGGCATGCGGGTATTCGGGCCGTGGTTTCGCATGCCTTGGGTCGAATCTTGGCAGCATCGAAGGGTCCGGCGATGCATTCAGCCAAGAGCGTCGGAGGTGATTCAACGAGCCGATGCCGCCTGGTGCGCGGGGGAATCGGCTCGGCAGCGGCTATTGGGTCTCGCCACAGAAGCTCACGGGCGCGCAGCAGGTTGCCATGATACTGCATGGTGGGGTCGCTCTGAGCATAATAGGCAATGGCCTGGCGCAAGCTCCCTCTGGCTTCATGAATGCGTCCCAGGTTGGCGTGAGCGCCCGAGCGCAACATACTGTAATAAGGCTGGTTCGGGCCCGGTTTCGGCAAGAGATCGAGCAATTGCAGAAACATGCTTTCCGCCAGGTCGGAATTGTTTCGCTCCAGATGAGCCAGGGCCAGGTAATTCGTAGCATAGATGTTCAAGCCGTCCCGAATTTCCTTGGGGATTGGCTTGTTCTTGTCCTTGACCTGCGCCAGATTCTCTGCCAGCCGGAACGAGACGTATTCCTGGATGGCAGGGGCCAGATCGCCGCGCAGTTGCTTGACTCGAGCCGCAATGAGCGGGAACTCGGGACGGAAAAGCAGCAGAGTTTGCAGCGTCGACTGCACAAACTGACCATTCCTGAAGAGCTCAGTTTCGACAAAGAGGGGGAAATTCCAAAGCTTGATCTGGCCGCATCGCTCACCCAGGACCTGAGCAAAATGGTCGCGTTGGTCGGACGGGTCGCGATAGAGGATCGTGCGGTTCTTGCCGGCAAGTTCGCGCTGCAGTAGTCTCATCCGGGGTGAAATCGTCCCCTGACTGGACTCCGTCAGGATGCTGATCCTGGACGGGCTGGCCAGCAGCGAGGCTCGGCTGGTTCCGTAGGGCGACTGGCCGGGTAGATTCATCCGTTCGAGAATCGCCGGGTCTGCCAGCGCTTGGTTCAGCGTAGCCACTCCCACTCCGTCAGGACCAGGGACGGCCATGCCAACCCGGGCATCGAAAAGGTAAGCCTGGCCGCCGACCAAGGCCGCGCACAGCCAGAGGATGGCCGGCTTGGACTGTCCTGCTCGTGCGGCGAGACTGTCTACCCCTCCCTGGCTCTGTCCGGCTTTGGCAAGGAGTGACTCGACCACGTTGCCGCGCGAGTATGTGACAAGCCCAACGTCCACCCCGAGCTGTCGACAAAGCACCATGAACAGCCACGATCGCTCCGCCCAGAAACCTTCGGCCTCCGTAGCCATGCCCCGCAACAAAACGTCATAGGGCCGGGCGGGAACTTGCGGCAGTTGTCGGGAACCAAGACTGCCGGCGGGTACGAGCTGAATCTGTCGCACGATCCAATCGAACACCCGGCGAACGCGATCCAGGTCGTCGCCGGTACCACCCACGCGACTGGCGATCCCGTAATACATCATGCAATCTTCCACATGGCGGGCATCGCGCGGGCTCCAGACGTTGGTCTCAAGCTCGCTCAATTTATCCGGTTGCAACTGAGGCTGCAGGAAAGCGCGGGCCGCCGAATCAAGCTGGTAGTCGCCCCGCGGTGTTCCCTCGAAGAACTGATTGAGTTTTTGAATGGCCAGGCCGAAGTTGTCGCCTCCAGGCTGGAGGGCGGCCCGCTGAATCAGCTCGATCGAGCTGGCAAGGATGGCAGCTCTTTCGCTCGAATCGCGAGCCACCACCGGCTGGGAGTGCACGCGAGTCGAAACGGGGGGCGTCAGCATACCTGGCCGATAGGTGCCGGTGGGCAAATCCCCGACCCGACCGCTCGAGTAGTCACAGCCCATGGCCATACTCAGTGCGGCGCCTATGCAGGTCAGAGGAGTGCAGCGTAAGTTGCGACGACTCAAAGGCGAAAGCTCCATTGTGCGATCTTTCCCCGGCGCATCGAGAACCTTCCGGGTTGCAACCAGTTCTTGCTAATACGCGAAAATGCCTCAGAGAGTTCGGTGGCCTTCCGGATAATCTTCGCCTTGCTTCAGAGTGCTCTTTCAGCTTGTCCCGTAGGGCCGGGCTCAACGGCTTGGCGGATTTGCAAGCAAGTCCGCAGGAGTCTCTCCAAGTCATCGAGGCGCAAGGAGTTCGGGCCGTCTGAGAGAGCCTTGTCCGGGTCGGGGTGCACTTCCACGAAGAGGGCGTCGCAGCCGGCGGCGACTGCCGCGCGGGCGAGGGTGGGAATCATGTCGCGCTCTCCCGAGGTGCTGCTGCCACCGGTCCCGGCGCCGGGAAGTTGAACCGAGTGGGTGGCGTCGAAGACCACCGGCGCCCCGGTCTCCTGCATCTGGGGAATCGCCCGGAAGTCGTTAACCAGCCTACCATATCCGAAGGTCGTTCCCCGCTCGGTCAAGATCGCCCCCGAGGCGCCGAACGCGAGCAGCTTGGCAACGACGTTACTCATGTCCCACGGGGCCATGAACTGGCCCTTCTTGACGTTCACCGGCCGGCCGGTCTGGGCCGCGGCCTCGAGCAGATCGGTCTGGCGAGCCAGAAACGCGGGAACCTGGAGCAAGTCGACCACCTCGCCGAGCGCAGCGGCCTGATGAGTCTCGTGGATATCGGTGGTCACGGGTAAGCCTGTCGCTGCTTTGACCCTCTCAAAAACCTTCATCCCGGCGTCCAGACCCGGCCCACGATAGCTGGAAAGCGAGGTCCGGTTTGCCTTGTCGTAAGACGCCTTGAACACCACCGGCACGCGCAGCACACCGCAGATCTCGACCAGACGCGAGGCGACCCTCAAGGTCAAGTCGCCGGGCTCCATCACGCAAGGTCCGGCGATCAGGGCCAGGGGTTGGCCCTTGCCAATCTTGACTCGCCCCACAGCGACAGGGTTGGGAACGGAATCGACCACGCCAGGGCTCCTTTCCTGCGTTGGGATGCCGCGTCCCGCAGGCACCCGGATCGCTGCGTGCAAGGAGGAATCTCGAAGAGTTTTCCGACGGGACCGGAATTCTAACTCGGGACGAAGCTCTTGACGAGCGGAACCGCGGCGGCCGCTGGCCGCTGGCCAGGTACCAGAATGTCGATGGCGCCGGGAATGACCTCGACCGTCCAGCCGCGTTCCTGCTCCTGCTGCCGTGCCGCTCCGCTTCGGCTCGCGCCGGTGACAGTCTCCCCGGACGGCAACAGAAAACCGGCGGGATCGCCGTCGAGCTGGACGGGAATTGTGTCTTTGGAAGTCAGGGTCAGCCGCCGAAACCGACGATGGTACACGCCCGGATGATCGAGATGGGTGCCGAGGAATACGCGCCAAAGATAGTAGAGCGCCTGAAACGGACCGGGGTCGCGGAAGACGACCAAGTCGAGCAGCCCGTCCTCCTGACTGGCCTGGGGGGCAAACGGCAAGCCCAGAGCATAACGCGGCAAGTTGAAGACGAAGACAGTGGTTCCACGCAGGGTTTCCTCGCGCCCAGGGTCCTCGATCGTCACGTTGATGTGCGGAAAGCGATAAAACAGGCTGGAACGTAGGATGGGCTCGACGTAAGCTGCCCGGTGCGTGGGTTTCACGCTCCCCGAACGAGTGGTACGGCCGCGATGATGCCGGGTCACGATGTCGCCGTCGAAGCCGAACCCCGTCATCAGCAGGAAGCGCCGGCCGGCGGCGACTCCCAGGTCGGCCCGCTGGACTCGCCCAGCGGCGATGTTTCGGGCCAGCGCTGCGGTACTGCGACGCAACCCAAAGTGCTGAGCCGCTAAGTTTTCGGTTCCAGCAGGCAACACGGTTACGGGTATCTTGGGTTGCTCGTTGATCAGGGCCGAAACGGTTCCATCTCCCCCCACCGCCACCGCGCAGCGGCACCCCGGTCGGGATTCGGACTCGGCCACCAGCAACTTCCTTTCGGCGGGAGTCCAGGCGACCTCAGTACCGATGCCGAGTCTCGACAACTTGCCAACCAGGCGTCGCACCAGAATTGTGTTGCCCCCGGTCCCGGAACTCCGGTTGGCGACCACTGCCACCCAGGGTTTAGCCCCGATGGGCAGATCGACCGATCGTCCGTTGACATGCCCGTTCAGACCACGAGGTGGCTCTCCAGCCAAGTATGCTGCCGTGATTTTCGCCTGGTCGCGTTGGCTTCATTCGACTTTCTTACCCCTGTTCCTGATGCCCGGAATAACTCGATGCCGCACTTTTATGAAGAAACCAAGTAACTCCAGAAAACTCTTCAAGAATAATGCATGCTAGCTCATGGTGGCACCCAGGTCAATCTGCGCCATTGGACCTGTTTCCCGAGAATCGGTCTTGATGGCCGGGGAGATTCAAAACCGACGCGAGCCGGAGTGCCCCTATGGTGGGGTATTCCGGCTCGCCTTGCAACGCGTCCGCTGAAATCTGGACCGAATGGGCCTGAATCAGGGGTTCGGGGCTGAAAGGAAGGGTCCTCGTCCTGGTCGAGGCCTCACTTCGTCACGGTCCGTTGCAGGATCTCGGCACTTGAATTGAGCGTCTGCTTGAACTGGGCGCGCAGGCTGGCGAGCCGTTCTCTCAACTGCCCATCCATGATTTTCAATGACTGGTACTCCGCCTTGGCTGCGTCGAGTGCTTTCTGATCTGCAACCGCCTCCGCCGCCCGCTCTGTCCTGTCTTGAATGGCATTTTGCAGGGTTTCCTGCACCGTGGCGAGCTCATAGCGGACATGAGCGAGGTTATCGGTGACGTTCGAAGCGAGTCGCTGAACGTCATTCTGGCGGGCATTGATCACCGCCAGTTCTCGATCCATGTGATCTTGCAGCACGTAGGTTTCGTCCTTGACGCGGACGATTTCATCCTGAGTATTCTTGAGATCGGCCTGGAGATTTTCAACTTTCTCCGTCAGCGCAAGCAGCGCCTGGTTGCCATTTCGGTTGAGCTGGTCGACTCCTGCCGTGAGGATCATCCACACCAAGGATGCCAGCAAGATTACTACGACAAGAACCTTCCCCGCGGTGGACATCGGTCCTCTCCTGCCAGGAACTCAGTGGGAGAAACGGCCGCACAATGGACATTCACCGGGTGCAAAGCATCTCGAGTCATATCGACGGGCGCATTTGCTCTACAACGGTGAAAACGGATGATGGTTCGCGATCCCGGCTTACTAATTGAACTTAACCCAAATATACCCTCCTTTCGGAAATCCCGCCAACCCGCGGATGAATTCTGGCCTGAGAGTGTCCGAAACTGGTTATGGCAAGGTCTCCTGACATTGCCACCCGCCCATGGAAGGTCTCCAACCCCGGCACCGTTGGGAGAGTACGACCGCGGTAATTCGTCGAAGGTCCGCCGGGTGTACCGTAGGGAGCCGTTCACGGCACGACCCGCTTGCCTGGGGTGAACATGCTACGAAATGCTACGTTTTCGAAGTTTTTGTAAGCGGTATTTCGTGCCCAATTTCTTGATGGAAGTTATTACGAGATGTGAGCTTAGGTCGGATTGTGACACTCGGATTCTGGCTTCGTGAGGTCGCGACCATCGACTTAAGTACTTTGCCCAAACAGGAGTTGCACGGAGCCGTCCATGTATCCGATCCCCGGAAAAATGCCAGGCGCCCACCAATTGGTGCGCCGGTTCGGCGCTCAAACGGCCTTGCGATGCTACGCACCAACTGGCGGACGCCAGGGATTTTTTTCAGAACAATACCTCGCCATAATCTTATATGCAATGGAACCAAAACCGCCGGCCTGCCCCTGCTGTCGCGGACGCCCGATTCGTGACCGAGCGCGGAAGGCCACCCAGTGCCCTATCTCCTCACAAATGTCGAGCTTTCATATGTCGTGAATCACATGGCAGCGCGGGCCACGGGTCGCCCGAGGAACGTCGTCTTCAGCTAGTCGGGTGGAACTTGACGCCTCAGCCCGAACTACATTGAATCGATCGATGGAGCCATGTAGAGTGAAGATTGGTCCATCGCTAGCTCGCGAAGGGGCAACCATGGGGCGAAAAGAGCAGTCCGGGACGGAGCGGTCCCGCTCGGGCAATGGGGCGAATTTCGGGTTCCAGGAGAAGCTCTGGGGCTCTCACCGGCCGCCCCTTCATGAGCCGCTTATAACACCGTATCTTGCCACATGATTAAGCTCGAACAACTTCAGCCAGGTGCGGCGATTCGGGGGATCATTCCTGACGCGATGGTTGTCGTCGTCAGCGTCCAGTGGTTCGGCTCCGAGGCGCTTGAACTGACCTACAAGACGCCCGACCGGCAAGGTCGCCAACGAGCTGCTCTACCGCCACGACGAGCCCCGTCTTGAAATCGTCGAGCAGGGCCGGCCGTGGAGCTTCGACGGCGACGGCGCGCTGTTCCGCCTGGTTTCCGAGGCGCACCGCATCCGCCTCGCCCATCTGTTCGACCCGGTGCTGGCGGTGCATACCTCGGTCGTCGATCCGCTGCCGCACCAGATCACGGCGGTTTACGAGTCGATGCTGCCGCGCCAGCCGCTGCGCTTCCTGCTGGCCGACGATCCCGGCGCCGGCAAGACCATCATGGCCGGCCTGCTCATCAAGGAACTGATCGCCCGCGGGCGACCTGCAGCGCTGCCTGATCGTCTGCCCCGGCAGCCTCGCCGAGCAGTGGCAGGACGAACTCTACCGGCGCTTCCATCTGCCGTTCGAGATCCTGACCAACGACAAGCTCGAAGCGGCGCGCACCGGCAACTGGTTTCTCGAAACCAATCTCGTCATCGCCCGGCTCGACAAGCTCTCCCGCAACGAGGACGTGCAGCAGAAGCTCCAGGCGCCCGACTGCCGCTGGGACCTCGTGGTCTGCGACGAAGCCCACAAGATGTCGGCCACCGTTTTTCGGCGGCGAGATCAAGTACACCAAGCGCTACCGGCTCGGGCAGCTGCTCTCGACGCTCACGCGGCATTTCCTGCTGATGACGGCGACGCCGCACAACGGCAAGGAGGAGGACTTCCAGCTCTTCATGGCGCTGCTCGATGGCGACCGTTTCGAGGGCCGCTTCCGCGACGGCGTCCACACGGCCGACGTCTCCGACCTGATGCGTCGGATGGTGAAGGAGAACCTGCTCAAGTTCGACGGCACGCCGCTTTTCCCGGAGCGCATCGCCTACACGGTGCCCTACAAACTTTCCGACGCCGAGGCGCATCTCTACAAGGTGGTCACCGACTATGTGCGCGAGGAATTCAACCGCGCCGAGGCACTGGAAAACGATAAGCGGGCCGGCACGGTTGGCTTCGCACTGACCATCCTGCAACGGCGGCTCGCCTCCTCGCCCGAAGCCATCTACCAGTCGCTGCGTCGCCGCCGCGAACGGCTCGAAAGCCGGCTGCGCGAACTGGAAGCTCTCCAGCGCGGGGGCCAGGTTGCGCCGATCCTCGCGGCCGCGTTCCCGCACTGGACGACGAGGACGTCGAGGACCTGGAGGAAGCGCCCGACAACGAAGTCGAAGCCGCCGAGGAAGAGATCCTCGACCAGGCCACTGCGGCGCGGTCCATCGCCGAACTGCGGATCGAGATCGAGACGCTCGAAGCGCCTGGAAGCGCAGGCGCAGGCAGTCCGCCGCAGCGGCACGGACACGAAGTGGCGGAGCTGGCGAGCCTTCTGGCGAAATCTTCACGCCGGCAGCGATCGGTCGCAGCGCCGGCCGCTCGGCCGACTCGCGACAGGCGCTGGCGACGATCCCGCCGCCGAAGCCCTCGCCGCACCAGAAGCTCGTCATCTTCACCGAGCATCGCGACACCCTCAATTATCTGGAACGCGTATCACCACGCTGCTCGGCCGCAAGGAAGCCGTGGTCATCATCCATGGCGGCATGGGGCGCGAAGAGCGGCTGAAGGCGCAGGAATCGCTTCAGACACGACCCGGAAGTTCAGGTGCTGCTCGCGACCGACGCTGCCGGCGAAGGCATCAACCTGCAGCGCGCGCACCTGATGGTGAACTACGACCTGCCGTGGAACCCCAACCGGATCGAACAGCGCTTCGGCCGCATCCACCGCATCGGTCAGACCGAGGTCTGCCACCTCTGGAACCTGGTGGCCGAGGAGACCCGCGAAGGCGATGTCTATCGCAAGCTGCTGGAAAAGCTCGAAGCAGGCGCGCCAGGCACTCGGCGGCCAGGTGTTCGACGTGCTCGGCAAGCTCCAGTTCGAGGGCAAGCCGCTGCGCGAACTGCTGATCGAGGCCATCCGCTACGGCGAACAGCCCGAGGTCCGAGCGCGCCTCACCACGGTGCTCGATAACGCGCTCGACCGCAGCCAGCTGCAGGACCTGCTTGAGGAGCGCGCGCTGGCCCACGACGCGATGGACGCCAGCCGGGTACACCGCATCCGCGAGGACATGGAACGCGCCGAGGCGCGCCGCCTGCAGCCGCATTACATCGAGTCCTTCTTTCACGAAGCCTTCAAGGCGCTCGGCGGCAGCGCCAAGCAACGGGAGGCGCGCCGCTACGAGATCACCCATGTCCCGGCGCCAGTGCGAAACCGCGACCGGCTCATCGGCATCGGCGAACCCGTCCTCCCACGCTACGAGCGCATCGCCTTTGAGAAGGATCTGATTGCCCCGCAAGGCCAGCCGCTGGCCGCGTTCGTCTGCCCTGGCCATCCGCTGCTTGATGCTGTCATCGACCTCACGCTGGAGCGACATCGCGACCTCCTGAAGCGCGGGCCGTTCTGGTGGACGAACGCGACCCGGGACACCGCCGCGCATGCTGTTCTACCTGGAACACGCGATCCAGGACGCCGGCACTCACCCGCGCGGGCGAGCGCCGCGTCGTCTCCAAGCGCATGCTCTACGTCGAGATGGACGCGACCGGCGACGCGCACACGTCCAATACGCGCCTTATCTCGACTACCGCCCGCTGGCCGCCGGCGAGCCCGGCGTCGATGCGATCCTCGACCGAGCCCGAATGCGCGTGGATCAACCGCGAGCTGGAACAGAAGGCGCAGGGCTACGCCATCGCGAACGTCGTGCCCGAACACCTGGCCGAAGTCCGCGACGCGCAAGCTGGAACTTGTCGCCAAGACCGAAGCAGCGGTGAAGGATCGGCTGACCAAGGAAATCACCTACTGGGATCACCGCGCCGAAGCAGCTCAAGCTCCAGGAACAGGCCGGTAAACCCAACGCCAAGCTCAACTCCGACGAGGCCCGCAAGCGCGCGGACCTCCTGCAGGGCCGTCTGGAGAAGCGGCTGGAAGAGCTGAAGCTCGAAGCCCAGCTCTCGCCGCTGCCGCCCGTGGTCCTCGGCGGCTTGCTCGTCGTGCCGATCGGCCTGATCACGGCCATGACGGGCAGGACGCACGGCAGCGCCGACGGCCCCGGTGGACACCCAGGCCAGCGCCGCCCGGGCTCGTGCCATCGTCATGGAGATCGAGCGCAGCCTCGGATTCGAGCCGATCGACCGCGAGTTCGAGAAGCTCGGCTACGACATCGAAAGCCGCGTTCCAGGCACCGGCAAACTACGTTTCATCGAAGTGAAGGGCCGCGTCACCGGCGCGGCCACCATCACCGTGACGCGGAACGAGATCCTCTATTCGCTCAACAAGCCCGACGACTTCATCCTTGCGATTGTCGAGTTCGCGACGGCGACCCACATGGTCCATTACCTGCGCCAGCCCTTCCAGCGTGAACCTGACTTCGGCGTAACCAGCGTCAATTACGGCTTTGCGGAACTGCTGGCACGGGCAAGAGAACCGGGATGAGCTTCTTCCAATAAACCAACCAATCGGGATGAGTGAAGCCTGACTTCATAATTTAAGTCCGGCTTTGCCCGCCCCTGGGAGTCTTTTCTCCAGAGAAACGAAATGAGTGGCCTATTGTGAGCGGGCAAGTCCATCAATGGCTTCCCACAGTGGATGACCAACAAGGTCGGCTCCCCCGCCCCTGCGAGGTATTCACATGAATGAAGAGGTCATCGAAAAGGGGCAGCCGCGAGTGAGCAACGAGTCACACCACTTAGAAATGAGCCGAGCCCGTGCCAAACCCTGTCGATGAAATCGCCAAACAGATGGAATTGTATGAGCGAATCGAGAACCAGCCGCATCCCTATCGTCAAGATGTCCGTCTGGTGATATCTGACCTGAACAGCATGGGCGAGGGCATCGACCGTGTCCTTAGCAAATGGAGGGACGAGTTCCTCATCCCCGCCAAGGAACATGTACCCAACGTCACTTCACAGGATTTCGACGCTTATTCCAAGCCTATTCTCACCCTTGCAGAAATGATTCGACGAACCGGTTTTTCCCATCTGGCGCACCGGCTCTTATTGCTTGTGGTCCGGATTACGGACAGCCACTGCAAGGAGACGCCTAAGGACCTGCACAGAGGAGCGATGTATGCCAATCTTGGGATTGCCATTCTGGAGCGGGGCGATTTTGAGCTCGGGTTGTCATTCCTGTTGGCCGCAGCGAATGAGGATGTTCGCCTTAAGCGTGTCCTGCACAATACTCAAAGTTATGCCTGGTCAATCGATGGCATTTATGGTCAATGGGTTGCATCCGCAGTCATCACAAAAATCAACCCTGCCGTGTTTAGTTTCGTGGCAACGCGTCTTGGTGTAAGCATTGGAATTACTCAGCTTATGGAGATGCTGCGTGCTCTGGCTGGAAACGGCGATTTGAACTTACTCAGAGGAATACTTCAGTATGAGGCAGTCAGAGGTCGTACGGATTACGTGGGCCACTCAGTGCCGCTTCGTATGCTTGCGCGATCTGTCGACGCTCTTTGAGGTCTTGTTGAAGCGCATCGGCGAACGGCACGTAGACGGGCGAGTGCGGGCTGAGTTCGAAACACCGCCAGTGGTGGGCAGGATTATTCACCACATGCATTACACCGGGAATCCGGCCATTCGGCCACGAGTTACAAAGAGGGCCTCTTGTGGAACTCTGTAAGGAAGCAGACGGACGAGCTTGAGGCGATCAAAGGTGGTTTTGATTACGTCAAGGATTGCAATGCCCACTCGATTGCCGACGTCTGGCAATACCTTAGCACTACGATGTTGCTCGATGTTCGGAGGGCAGACCAAGAGGCTGTTGGGAAGCGAATGCTTCTTTCCTATCGCCTTCGGAACGAGACGTCTCACTCGTTCAAACCTCAGGACCCGGGCATGACCGCCCATGCCGACGAATTCCGGCTCTGGCTTCTTCAATCCATCTTCTACGCATACTTTTGGTTCACGGGCACTGGCCAGGTGACGCTGTGATGAACCCTCGCAAGAAGCTCATCGAGGTCGCCCTGCCGCTGGACGCGATCAACAACGCGTCGGCGCGCGAGAAGTCGATCCGGCACGGGCATCCGAGCACGCTGCATCTGTGGTGGGCGCGGCGGCCGCTGGCGGCGGCGCGGGCGGTGATCTTCGCGCAGATGGTGGACGACCCGTCGGCGCATCCCAGACCTCTTCCCGACCGAGAAGGCGCAGGAGAAGGAGCGCGCAGCGGCTGTTCCGCATCATCGAGGATCTGGTGCTGTGGGAGAACACGACCAACGAGGCGGTGCTTGCAGCAGGCGCGGGACGAGATCTGGCAGAGCTGGCGGCGCGCCTGCGCCGAGAACGCCGACCACCCGCGGGCGAAGGAGCTGTTCGACCGGCACAAGCTGCCCGGCCTTCCACGACCCGTTCGCCGGCGGCGGCTCAATGCCGCTGGAGGCGCAGCGGCTCGGGCTGGAGAGCTACGCCAGCGACCTCAACCCGGTGGCCGTGCTGATCAACAAGGCGATGATCGAGATCCCGCCGAAGTTCGCCGGCAAGCCGCCGGTGAATCCCGAGGCGCGCAAGCGAGATCGGCAGCTCTTCAGTAAGACATGGAAGGGCGCGCAGGGGCTGGCCGAGGACGTGCGCTATTACGGCCAGTGGATGCGCGACGAGGCCGAGAAGCGCATCGGCCACCTCTACCCCAAGGTCGAGATCACGGCCGAGATGGCGAAGGAGCGGCCCGACCTGAAGCCGCTACGTGGGCCAGAAGCTCACCGTGATCGCCTGGCTCTGGGCGCGCACGGTCAAGAGCCCGAACCCGGCCTTCGCGGACGTGGACGTGCCGCTCGCCTCGACTTTCATGCTCTCCACCAAGGCGGGCAAGGAAGCGTATGTCGAGCCGGTGATCGAGGATGGCGGCTACCGCTTCACGGTGAAGGTGGGAAAGCCGAAGGACGCTGAGGCGGCGAAGAACGGGACCAAGCTGGCGCGCGGAGCGAACTTCCGATGCGTGATGTCGGGAGACGCCGATAGCGGGCGACTACATCAAGGCCGAAGGCAAGGCCGGGCGCATGGGCGCACGGCTGATGGCGATCGTCGCGGAAGGGGACGCGTGGGCGGGTCTATCTTTCGCCCAACGGTAGAGCATGAGAGCATTGCCGCGTGGCCCAGCCAACTTGGGCACCCGACAGAAGATTGCCTGACGATCCCCATTCCGGCCCACTTTTGTGTCCTCTATGGGCTAGATGAATTCGGCGACCTCTTCACCACTCGTCAGCTCGTGGCCCTGACGACCTTCACCGACTCTGGTGCGACGAAGCGCGTGAGCGGGTGAGACGCGACGCCATCGCCGCCGGCCTGACCGACGACGGCAAGGGTCTTGCCAACATGGCACAGGCGCCAAGGCGTACGGCGAAGCAGTAGCGGTGTATGTGGCGTTCTGCGGTAGACAAAGGAGCGAACTTACTGGTCCGTCCATTGTGCGCATGGAGCACGAGTACCGAGAAGATGATCGCAACACTTTTAGCAGGCAGGCAATACCGATGGTCTGGGACTACGCGGAGGCCAACCCTTTCAGCGACTCTTCTGGGAATTGGAGATTTGGGCATCGAGCGAAGCTCGCTCAAGATGCTTGTCGGCTTCTACGGAGACTGGGGTAATGGGGTTCGCAGACAAGCTGATGCGCAGACCAAGTAATCGCTGTCACGAAGGTCGTCTCAACTGATCCTCCCTATTACGACAACATCGGCTACGCCGACCTTTCGGATTTTTTCTACGTTTGGCTTCGGCGCTCACTAGTCGGTCTTTCCCGAACTCTTTGCCACGCTCGCGGTGCCCAAGGCCGAGGAGCTAGTTGCCTTCCCGTATCGCCACGGTGCAAGGCGAAGGCCGAAGCCGTTCTTCCTCGACGGTATGACGCAGGCGATGCACCGTCTCGCGAGCAGACACACCCGGCGTTCCCTGTCACAATCTATTACGCGTTCAAGCAAGTCCGAGACCGACGATGACAGAGGCACCGCCAGCACCGGCTGGGAGACCTTCCTCGGTGCGGTGATCGGCGGGTTTGGCGTCAGCGGCACCTGGCCGATGCGGACGGAGACTACGACAGGCAATCTAGATCACGGCGCAATCGCCTCGCCTCCAGCATCGTCCTCGTCTGCCGCCCACGGGCGGACGAGCACCCACCGTCACGCGCCGCGAGTTCGTCACCGCGCTAGGCGAGTACCCGCCGCCCTGGCCCACCCACAGCGCGGCAACATCGCCCCGGTAGACCTGTCACAGGCCATCATCGGCCCAGGCATGGCAGTTTATACCCGATACGCCAAGGTGCTCGACGCCCAGGGTAAGCCGATCCCGTGCGCGAGGCTCTGGCGCTCATCAACCAAACACTCGATGAGGCGCTCGCCGAGCAAGAGGGCGACTTCGACGCCGACAGCCGCTGGGCTCTGGCCTGGTTCGAGCATACGGGCTTCACCGAGGGCGAGTACGGCGGGGCCGAGACGCTCTCGACGGCCAAGAACACGAGTGTTGCGGGGCTGGCCGAGGCGGGCATCGTGAAGTCCAGCCGCGGCAAGGTGCGGCTCTTGAGACCCGACGAACTTCCCGCCGCCTGGGACCCGACCACCGTCCCTCGGCTCACGGCCTGGGAGACGGTGCACCAGCTCATCCTGCGCCCTGGAGAAAGATGGCGAAGGTGCCGCGGCCGCACTGGTCGCGAAGCTCGGCAGCAAGGCCGATGCTGCCCGCGAGCTCTGCTACCGCCTTTACACGATCTGCGAGACACTCCTCGCGGATCTCCACTGAAGTAAGGAGGCACGAGTAAGGTGTTTTGGACTTGAAAGATAGGGCTTGCGTCCCGGTGAATGAGGTTGCTTACAGACCTCCACACCAAGGACGCAAGCATGGGCACGGATGCACCCACACCCGTCGTTATACCGGTTCACTGCGCCCCCAAGAAGGCCCCTTGTCCCGACGTGCGGCAAGCAGGGCAGTCGCAAACGGAAACTGACCCGCGCAGGTCCGCACCGTCGCCTACAAGACCATCGCCTATCTGAAGATCACCTGCGGCGAGTACGCAGCCCGGTGCGACTGCTGCAAGACCTTCCGCAACACCCCCGAGGGCGTGCTCCCCAAGGCCCTCTACGACAACAAGGTCCGCGACCTGGTCCTCGATCGCATCCTCAAGGACGGCATGAGCATCGAGCGGACCTTGGAGTCGCTCCGCCGCGAGTTCCTCCTCGAACTCTCCACGGGCTTCGTCTACGACGTGCTCCACGACCACGCCGGGCAACTCGACATGGCCGAGCATCGCCGCAAGGTCCTGGAGCACTTCAGCGGCACGCTCTGCGTCGACGAACTGCACCTGGGCCGCTTCACCTTGCTGCTGGCCACCGACCCGCTGAGCGACCTGCCGGTGGCCTTCGCTCTGGTCGGCGCCAACGACCAGGACCACATGCGGCGGTTTCTCAAGAACCTCAAGAACTGGGGCTTGAACCCCAGGTCGTGGTCACCGACGGCTCGAACCTGTACCCCGCTGTGCTGGCCGAGTTGTGGCCCGACGCGGATCATCAGTTGTGCGTCTTTCACGTGATCAAGGACATCAACAAGTTGATCCTGGACGCCGTGCGACGGATGCGGACGGCGATGGCCGGCGGGGCAAGGCCGGGCGGAAGAAGAAGCGGGGCCGCAAGAGCCGCAAGTCCAAGGCCGCGCCGCCCGCCGGGGCATGACGGTCAAGGAGAAGGCGAACTTCGTGTTCAAGCATCGTCACCTGATCGTGAAGCGGCGGGAGAACCTCACCGAGTCGGAACGCGACGACCTGACGCGGATGCTGGAGTACCTGCCCGAGTTGGCGACCTTGCGGCGGTTCGCCGACCGGATCTACTGGCTGTTCGACACGCCCAAGGACTTCCACCAGGCGAGTTGCCGCCGGGCGGCGATCTTGCGCGACCCGGCGTTCCAGGCGGTGCCGGAGTTGGTCAAGGCGATGGAGCAACTGGACGACGGAGAAGTTCCCCAAACTGATGGCGTACCTGAACAACCCGGTCAGCCGGCGGGTGCGGACCAACAACCATGTGGAGCGGACCAACCGGATGTTCCGGTTCCTGGAGAAGGTGCGGTACAAGTGGCGGCGCCGGCGGACGCTGGTGCGGTTTGTGGTGTTGAAGCTGGACGAGATCTGGAGCGGGTGGGAAACCCCAAAGGCCAACGCGACCAAGCAACCGAGTTCGGCCAGACGTTGCGGAACGCAAACCCAAGCCAGACAGAGATCACGACGTGTCGCCTAACAATCTGGTGGAGATCAGCGAGGAGTGTCATCTGCGATCGCAAGAAACGCGCCGCCGAAGCCCTGTCCTACAACGGCCTGGTTCAGAGCTGGCCCGAGATCACTCACCTGGCCGGGGCGGGTGGCAAGCCGCGCCCGAACAAGCCAAGATGTTTGAGGAAGATGAGGACTAACCCATGGCCATCACCAACCACGACCGCGTCGGCAAGGCGATGGAGCTCCTCAAGGGGGGGCTTGGCCCCTTCGTCGACCGTGAGTTCAAGAATGCTTATAAAGACCGAGCCCCGGCCGAGCTTCAGCGGTTCCTGGGCGAGGACCGTCTGAACGCGAAGAAGGCGGTCACTACCATGGACGTGGCGGCCCTTCTCAAGATCATGTGGGACTCCTGGAATGATGTGTTCCGCCTGACACTGGGACCCGCCGAGCGCAGCCTGGTGAGTGAGCTTCGGGACCACCGCAACAAGTGGGCGCACCAGGAGGCTTTCTCCAGCGACGACGCCTACCGCGCCCTCGACTCGTCCGGCCGCCTGCTGACCGCCGTTTCGGCCCCGCAGGCAGACGAGATCGAGAAGATGAAGACGGAGCTCCTGCGCCTCCGCTTTGATGAGCAGGCGCGGAGCGAAAAACGAAAGAGCGCCGGCACCGCAATCGAGGGCGCCGCGGTGGGCGGACTCAAGCCTTGGCGCGAGGTGGTGACCCCTCACCAGGACGTGGCCAGCGGCCACTATCAACAGGCTGAGTTCGCCGCCGACCTCTGGCAGGTGCATCTCGGCGAGGGGACCGACGAGTACAGGAACCCCGTCGAGTTCTTCCGACGTACTTATCTGACCGAGAGCCTGAAAAGGATGCTGGTGGGCGCAATACGACGCGTTGCCGGCCGGGGCGGCGACCCGGTAGTGCAGCTCCAGACCAACTTCGGCGGCGGCAAGACCCACTCGATGCTGGCACTCTACCACCTGTTCTCGGGCATCGCGCCCACCGAGCTGGTGGGCATCGACGCATTGCTAGCGGAGGCCGAGGCCAAGTCGTTGCCGACCGCCCGGCGCGTGGTGCTGGTGGGCAACAAGATCTCGCCTGGCAACCCCTCCACCAAACCTGACGGTACCGTGATTCGAACACTTTGGGGCGAGCTCGCCTGGCAGCTTGGCGGCAAGAAGGCCTTCGCCCGCATCCGGGCCGACGATGAGAAGGCGACCAGTCCCGGGGACGTGCTGCGCGAGCTGTTCAAAGAGTACGGGCCGTGCCTGATCCTGATCGACGAGTGGGTGGCCTACGCCCGCCAGCTCCATGACCAGGGCGATCTGCCGGCCGGCGGCTTCGAGACGCAATTCACCTTCGCCCAGGTGCTCACCGAGAGTGCCAAGCTGGTCAAAAACTGCCTGCTGGTGATTAGCCTTCCGGCCTCCGACACCTACGGATCACCCCATACCCAGGTCGACGACGTTGAAGTGGGCGGCCAGCGCGGCCGCGAGGCGCTGGATCGGCTGCGCAACGTGGTGGGCCGGGTTGAGTCGTCATGGCGCCCGGCCAGCGCCGAAGAGGGGTTCGAGATCGTCCGCCGGCGGCTGTTCGAGCCGCTCACCAACGACGCCCAGTTCCGCGACCGCGATGTGGTGGCCCGCGCCTTCGCCGACCTCTATCGGACCCAACACCAAGAGTTCCCCCCCGAGTGCCGCGACGCCGACTACGAGAAACGTATCAAGTCGGCCTATCCGATCCATCCGGAAGTCTTCGACCGTCTCTATTCGGACTGGTCCACACTGGTGAAGTTTCAGCGCACTCGTGGCGTGCTACGGCTGATGGCCGCCGTGATCCACAGCCTCTGGGAGAAGGGGGACAAGACCCCGCTCATCCTGCCGGCGAACGTATCCATTGACGCCCCCCGCGTGCAGTTCGAGCTGACGCGCTACCTGTCGGACAACTGGCCGCCGGTGATTGAGAAGGACGTGGATGGCCCCAACTCACTCCCCCTGCGGCTCGACGGCGAAATCCCCAACCTGGGCAAGTTCTCGGCGTGCCGCCGTGTGGCACGGACGATCTACCTCGGCTCGGCCCCCACGACGACAGCGGCGCACCGGGGCCTTGAGGACCGTCGAGTCAAGCTCGGCTGCGTGTTGCCTGGCGAATCGCCAGCGATCTTCGGCGACGCTCTGCGCCGGCTGGCCTCGGCGGCGACGTACCTCTACCAGGACGGCCCGCGCTACTGGTACTCGACGCAGCCTACGGTGACGAAGCTGGCCGAGGATCGCGCCGAGCAATTGAAGCGCGACCCCGATAAAGTCGTGCTCGAGCTCGACCAACGCCTGCGAGCCGACCTTCGAAATACCGGCGACTTTGGCCGCATCCACCCCATGCCGCAGTCGGGCCAGGATGTGCCGGACGATCTGGACGCTCGGCTGGTGGTGCTGCGAATCGATCTTCCCTACAGCAAGGAGTCGGCCTGTGCAGCCGAGCTCGCCGCCAAGGCGATGCTCGAGTCGCGCGGTAACACGCCACGGCTTTATCGCAACACGCTCGTCTTCCTCGCGGCCGATAAGACCCGACTTCAGGATCTAGATGAGGCGGCGCGGAAGTACCTTGCCTGGGAATCAATCCTTGCCGAGAAGGACGATCGGCACTTGAACCTCACGCCCCAGCAAGTGAAGCAGGCCGAGACACAGCTCGCCGCCGCGGACGGTACCGTCACGGCGCGCATTCCCGAGGTCTACCAGTGGCTGCTAGTTCCCACGCAGAAGTCGCCGCAGTCGGGTTCCATCGAGTTACACCCCATCCGTTTGAGCTCGGGACACGACGCACTGGCTGTGCGCGTGAGCAAGAAGCTGCGGAGCGACGAGTCGATGGTCACCAGCTTCGCTGGCACGCTGCTCAAGATGGAGCTCGACAGAGTTCCCCTCTGGCGGGGCAACCATGTTGCAGTCAAGCAGCTTGCCGAGGACTTCGCCCGCTACCCGTATCTCCCTCGGCTCAAGGATTCCACGGTGCTGGTCGGCGCCATCCGCGATGGCGTGGCTCTCTTAACCTGGCAGGAGGAGAGCTTCGCATTCGCCGACAGCTCTGACGAGACCACGGGCCGTTACCGTGGATTGCGCGGCGGACAGCATCTCCCATTGGCTGATGCCGACTCGACCGCCTTGCTCGTGAAGGGTGACGTCGCCCGGGCGCAGCTCGACGCCGATCGAGGAAAAGTGACGGCACGCGAAGGTAACGGCACGCATGGCGCATGGAGAGAGTGTGGCAACGACAACCACTCAGCAAACGACCGAAGAAGGTCAATCAAAACGCTTGGACACCCCCCCCCCAAACGGTTCCACGGCACCGTCACACTCGATGCGACCCGCGTCGGCCGTGATGCTAGCCGCGTCGCCGAAGAGGTCGTCGCGCACCTCACCGGCCTCGTCGGTGCAAGCGTGGCAGTCACGCTCGAGATCGAAGCCCAGATCCCTTCCGGCGCGTCAGACCACATCGTGCGGATCGTGACCGAAAACTGCCGGACGCTGAAGTTCACCAACCAAGGCTTCGAAAAGGAGTAAGGGTCACACACGGCTGAGGATGTGTCAGGAGAGAAGGGACCACCCACTCTGTCTTCCGCACACGCCAAGGAACGTCCCTCTCGACCGACATCAAGTGGGCCGCAAGGCGGAGGGTGGCAGGCAACTAGGCGGGGCCGTTTTCAGGTTGCCGATGGTGACGCCAAGGGCTACCGACGTTTCCTGGGTAAAGAGACAGGGGTGGCCCCTTTCGCTGCCCACTGTAAGCTGCTGAGTTTAAGTCATCAACGAAACCACATATTGTCCATGGTTTGCCTCTCAGTCGAGCACCTTACGGATAAGAGGATGATAAGCCTCGACAGCTTGACTGACCTGGCTCGCACAGCAGATAAACTCATCCTTCACGTCTTCAGCTATTATGCGAGGGTGGGAAGGGGTCATCACTGAATACCACTTTTCAACTCCCGTCCCCTTATCCAGCTACTCCCCCGTTCGGCTCCGACTGCACCCTTCCCGCCGGAGTTGGCTCATCCATCTCGACGCCCAGGATCAGGGCGATGTCTAGGATCTTGACTCGCTCAAGCTCGTCCATCCAGACCAGGGTCCGCGTCCCGTTGCGCAGCCAAACCCAATCGGGATGCGGAACCGGGACGTCGCGGCCGTTCGCCAGAATTAGGCGGAAGGGACGAAACGGCTCCGCGTGAATGACCTCGTGAAGACTCTCGGTTCTCATCTCTCGCCGCCGTTCTTTGCCGCCCTCAAAAGTAGCCGATAACACCTGCCCATGCCAAATGAATTCTACTTCCGCCCCAGTTGTAGTCACGAAGCAAATTGTCCCAGAGGTGTTGATTACCGGGGGGATAAGGGGGCGGGAGTCTTTTTCAAGAACTCGCAATTACTGACTTTCGCGGCGGACCCCGCCAAGGACGTGCAGCGGTGTGCCGGCCCCAGCCGAGCTGTCGGGAGGGCGCAAGCGCCTGGGTTGTCCCCAAGCCGCTCGATGAGTGTGCATTGCGCGGAAAAATGTCGTCGTATGATCGGATGGACTGTTGCGCGGGACCACGGTATTCAGTGCGGCAGATTGTGAATGCTCAGGGCGACTACGTCGGTTCGACGACGATCGTCACCAAACACGGGTCGGTCCATTTGTCGGACACCGGCGTCCTCAATTCCGACGGCACCTTCCTCGATCACGCCACGGTGACCGGCGGCACGCGCCGATTCGACGGATCGACTGGCAAGCTGGTCTTCAAGGGGCACGAGCTTTCCGATGGAGTGCATTTCTTGGACACAAGTATTACTGGCGTCGTCGTGACCGAAGGCCACCGCGGGTGACGATCACGCGTTGCCCGCGACGGATAGGATAAAACGCCGACCTTGGCGACCGGGCTCATACCGCGAGCCCGCTCGCCGAATCGCCTCGCCTGGTCCCCAGACGGAAAGACCCTGGATTCTACCAGCCTGGATGGAACCGGGAGCGATGGGGACGCCGCGCGGGGTCGCGTCCAGTTTCCGGTTTCGCTACCTACTCTCTGGCAATGGCCGTTGAGCGTTATTTCCCTCCATTCCCCCAAGACTCGATTGGGCAAGAGTTCCGGAGTTCCAGCGACACCATATCCACACCACAAAAGATCTCGATGAACATCCTGGTCAGTGGGGCCATCATAGACTGGAGATGCCCCAGAAACCGGCACGTCGGGAGCGCGACTGCACGGGGCGTAACCAATTTGGGCCAAATCCTTTAACCACAGAAAGCGCGGAAGGACACGGAACCGGATGAGCGACTCTAAGCCCAGCTCTCGAACTGTCCGAAGGCAGCAGGGGATGAAGCTTGGACTGCTGGTCAACGTCGGCAGCTATTCCAACCCGGCGGTCCGACCGAGGATTCTCTAAGTTTTAATTGTTTCCGTGCTGTTCCGAATGTTCCGTGGTTGAAGAATTCATTCCACGTGGACTTGCCGACCGCCTCCGAAGCCATGATGTAGCTCTTTGCGTTTGCACGGAACGGAAACCGGGACGCGGGGAACGGAAACCGGGACGCAAGTCGTATTCACATCCCCATCGACTTCCAGCCTCGCACCGAGGTCGCTCTAGCAAGAGAGAATGATCGAATGGCAATTCGATCTCACGCCCGAATCGATTGACGGCATGCAAGCAATCAACAGTTCGCTTGGCAGAACCACGCATTTAGAATAGACTGGTAGCAGCTAGTCTAAGTTGCACGGAGAAATTTCATGGAAACCGTCGGTTCCTTCGAGGCCAAGACCCACCTGCCCCAGCTTCTAGAGCGGGTTGCACAGGGGGAAGAGTTCACTATCACCAAGCACGGCAAGCCCATCGCCCGGCTGGTCCCTGCTTCCACGATGAAACCCAAACCTGATGTCCGGGCCGCCGTGGAAGCGATGAAGCAGTTTCGCAAGGGTCAAACGCTCGGCGGTTTGAGTGTCCGCGAGATGATCGAGGAAGGACGCAGGTTCTAGGAGATGACTGGCATGGATGCTACCAATGCTTTCGTTCTGGACGGATCAGTAACGCTGGTTTGGGGTTTCACCGACGAAAACGACGACTACGCCGCCGCGATCCTCGACAAAATGCCTGACCTGCAAGCCTACGTGCCGAATCTCTGGCCGCTCGAAGTGGCCAATGCCCTGCTTGTCGGTGAACGTCGTGGCCGGACAACACCAGCAGATTCCGCCCATTTCCTTGCCATTCTCGGCACCTTTCCGATCGCCGTTGATGATGAGACGGTCGCTAGGGCATGGGTCGAAACTATGCACCTAGCCCGTGCCCACAGGCTTTCTTCCTACGACGCATCCTATCTCGAATTGGCCATGCGTCTCGGTTTGCCGCTGGCCACGCTTGATGACAAGCTGAAGACAGCCGCAAAGGCTGTTGGAGTATTGCTTTACGCTGTCCAATGAGGGAACGGAAACCGGCACGCGAGAAGGGAGCCTTCGCAGGGTGGGGTCCGGTTTTCGCGATGGACCCTGTGGTAATGGGAGTGGAGGGTGGGGCGTTGAGCGTTATTTCCCTGCGTTCGGCCAGAGCCTGAGTGGGCAAGAGCTCCGGGCACAAAGTTCCGCAGTTCCAGGGACACAACATCCAAATATGAAGATATCCGTGTCTATTTATTTGAATTGAGACCACGCGGAAGGAGGGGTGCTAGAATCACTCTTCGAATTTAGCCTACATGATACTCTGCAAGTCACGATTGCCATGCAGGACTCAGAGAAACTGCACTACGTCACCATCATTCCGGATCTAAATGGACGTCTGTCTCCGGCGTGTGTGAAATTCTCTCCGTGATCTCTGCGTTCTCTGTGGTTAGAAGTGTTTGTATTCTGATGCGATTCGGTGCCCCGTCACGACCCGTTTCAGCGGTTTTGTCACCCCTTGTCGTCTCATTGAATTTGTTCAGATCGCGCGCGCACTCGAACAGCTCGATCTGGTAGTCTGAGTTACGGCGACACTGAGTACCGGGACACGATGCCTAACCCAGCCACGAATGGAGAGGTGGAGATTGCAGGCCTTCTGTCTGGCGACCGCTAGATCGCCCAATCCGAGGAATCGTGTCGAGGCTGACGGAGAGCTGCACCGATGATCGAACGCCTCCGCGCCCGCCCTGAATGGAAGTTTTTCGGAGTCGTTATGAAGGCGGACCGCGCCCTGGCGCTGGCCTGGTGGGCCGTGCTGTTGCTCCGCGGGATCTTGCCGGTGATCTTTGCCATCGCCATGGGCTCACTCGTAGGCGCGGTACAGCGCGGTGATGACTTGATAGCACGGTTAGTACTGGTGGGTGCCGTGTTCGTGCCGATGCAGGTTCTGTCACCGATTCACCAGTGCCTCGGCGCGGTTCTTGGCAGTCGGACTGCCGCGTGGCTCAACGACAAGCTAGCGCTCGCATGCGTGCGGCCCCCTGGGATGGGCCACCTGGAGAACCCGAAACTCACGAGCGATCTGACCATGGCGCGCGACTTCGACCTGGGCATCAGCGGCCCGCCGATGTTCATCTCGATGGACTTCATTGCTTCGGGACTGGTGGAGATGGTGACGGGTCTTGCCTCCGCCGTCGTGCTCGCGGGCTTCGCGTGGTGGGCGCCACTCTTGCTCGGCGGCGGCTGGCTGGCCACGCATTGGCTGCTGCGCGAAAGCGGCGTCTGGCGCGACCGCAATACCGAGGAAGTCCGCGAGGCGCAGCGCCATGCAGACTATGCCTACCGCCTTGCCGTCGAACCACCGGCGGCCAAGGAGCTGCGGCTCTTCGGTCTCGCGGGATGGACCGTGGAGCGGTTCCGCGCCAGGCGCCGCCGTCTCTTCGAGCTGCGCTGGCAGGCCACCCGACTACGCGAGCGCCCGGTCTTCTGGAGCCTTGTTGTGGTGCTTGCCGCGAACATCGTGGTGTTCTGGTCGCTGGCGAGCGCCGCCGCAAACGGGTCGCTGGCACTCGATCGCTTGGTGACATTCGCAACTGCCGCCGTGTTGACCAGCATGATCGCCTTCGGCGGGTTGTCGTGGGCGCTTGATGGAGCCGCTGCTCCCGCCGCGGCTGTGCTGCGGCTTCAACCGGGGATGGAGACGGCCGGGTCGCTGGTCGGCGGCACCCGGGCGGCTGCCGGCATGCCGGCGCGAGAGATCCGCTGCCGCAACGTGACCTTCGCCTACCCAAGCACGGTCGAGCCCGTGCTGGAGGGTTTCGATCTGACGATCCCAGCCGGATCGTCGCTTGCCATTGTCGGTCAGAACGGCGCGGGCAAGACCACGCTGGCCAAACTGCTGTGCCGGCTCTACGACCCCCAGGACGGGGCCATCGAAATCGACGGCATCGATCTCCGCAAGCTGGACCTTCAGGCATGGCGGTCGCGAATCACCGCGGTGTTTCAAGACTTCATTCGGTTCGAGCTGCCACTACGCGACAATGTGGCGCCCGCCGGTGCGCCCGACGACGTGATCCGGCTAGCGCTCGCGGATGCGGGCGCGGCGAACCTCGCGGATCTCGGCACCGTGTTGGCCCGCGGCTACCCGGGTGGCATCGAGCTTTCCGGAGGACAGTGGCAACGCGTGGCCCTGGCACGCGCCCTTGTCGCCGTGAGGCTCGGGGCCGGACTGGTGGTGCTCGATGAGCCGACTGCGCAGCTCGACGTGCGCGGCGAGGCCGAGATCTTCGACCGTATTCTCGCCGCGACGCGCCACACGACGACCATTCTGATCTCACATCGCTTCTCGACCGTGCGCCACGCTGATCGCATCTGCGTGCTCGAAGGCGGCCGGGTGATCGAGCTTGGCACGCACGATGAGCTGATGTCGGCCGGCGGCCGCTACCGCACCATGTTCGACCTGCAAGCCTCGCGTTTCAGTTCCGCCGGCGGCGAAGTTGAGGAAGAGGTGAACTACGATGTCCTCACCTGACGACTTGCCGGCCGCGATCCCCGCCATGTGGCGTGTGCTGAAGCGTGGGTATCAGGCCGAGCCAATTCTCCTGGTCGTGGCGTTCGGCCTGTCGCTGCTGGCGGCCGTACCCGACGCGCTTTTTGCGCTGCTGCTGAAGCTGCTCGCCGACGGGATGATGGCTCACGAGCGCTGGCTCGTGCTGGCCGCGGCGACTGGCCTGGGCGTGGCGGCCACCGCGACCTGGTTCCTGCGGGTGGTCAGCATTCGCGTTCAGCGCCGTTTCCGCGACCAGGTGACCATCGCGCTGGAATCGCACGTGGCGCAGCTCCAGGCTTCGCTGGCCACCATCGAGCACCACGAGCGTCCTCTTTACCTGAACCGGCTGGCGGTGCTGCGCGACCAGGTGTTCGTGCTCGATCACATGTATATGTCGCTTTTTTCCACCTGCGGCTGGATCTTGCGACTGGCCGTGACAGTGGCGCTCTTGATGTCGATTCACCCGGCGCTGGCGCTGCTGGCCGCGTTCGCATTGCCGACAGTGCTCACTTCGACATGGCGGCCGGGCGTGGAGCGTGCAGCCGAAGAGCAGGCCGCGCCTTCCAACCGGCTGGCGCGCCACCTGTTCGTCACGGCGACGACCGCTCCACCCGGCAAGGAGGTGCGGGTGACCGGCATCGGCGAGCGTCTCGTGGCCGGGCGTCGCGCGGCCTGGGAAGGCTGGTACAAGCCCGTGGCCGCGGCGCGCTGGGGAAGTGCCCTTTGGCATACCCTGGCTTGGACGGTCTTCGGCATTGGCTTCGTCGCCGCGCTCTTGTTTACGACTCTGAGCCTCCATGCGACGCCTGGTAATGTCTTGCTGGTGCTGGCGGCAGGCTCTCGGCTGTCGGCGTACATCGGCGCCACCGTGGGAGAAATCGGGTTCTTGCGGGGGATCTGGCTCGACGGGTCGAAGCGCCTGGCCTGGCTCGAAGACTACGCGGCAGCCCTGACGGAACATTCGACTGAGCCGGTGCCGCGGCGGCTCGGGAGCGGGATTCGCTTCGAGAACGTTTGCTTTGTCTATCCCGACACCGAGCGACGCGTGCTCGAAGACGTTTGCCTGGATCTTCCGGCCGGCTCCGTGGTGGCCCTCGTGGGCGAAAACGGCGCGGGCAAGACCACGCTGGTGAAGCTTTTGTGCCGGCTTTACCAGCCGACCAGCGGTCGCATCCTGGTCGACGGGCTGGAGCTTGCGCACATGAACGTCGATGAGTGGCGATCGCGGCTCGGAGGCGCGTTTCAGGATTTCTTCCGATTCGAGTTTCGGGCGCGTCAGAGCATCGGGGTTGGTGACATCCACCGACTCGACGACGAGCCCGCTGTGATAACGGCAGTCCAGCGCGCCGGAGCAGACGACGTGGTGGCTGGGCTAGCGGCCGGGCTGGACACCCAGCTCGGTCCGACGTGGCCCGATGGCGTGGAGGTGAGCTTCGGCCAGTGGCAAAAGCTCGCCCTGGCGCGTGGCTTCATGCGCGAGGAGCCCCTGCTCCTGGTGCTGGATGAGCCGACCGCGGCGCTGGACGCCGAGACCGAGCACGCGCTCTTCGAGCGTTTTGCCGCCGCCGCTCGGGACGGTAAGTCGAATGGGTCGGTTGGCAGGGACAAGGGACGGATCACTATCCTGGTATCACATCGCTTCAGCACCGTGCGCATGGCCGATCTCATCGTCGTGCTCGACGGATCCCGAGTGGTCGAGGTGGGCGCTCATGAGGAGCTGATCGCAAGGGGCGGCCAGTACGCGGAGCTCTACGGAATCCAGGCTGCGGCGTACCGCTAGGCAGCCGACATGGTCCGTGCCCTGCGCCAGGTCTCGAGGTCCCCAGTCCTTGCCAATGTTCGCACGGCCGACTATTCTGGCAAACTTCCATAAAGCTTCTTATTTGCAATAGAATTGAGTCGCCCATGATCTGCCGTAGCGAACTGAAGCGCCTTCAGGAACATCAAGATTACCCCTCGATTTCGGTACTGGCTCCCACACACCGAGCTGCGCCGGCGAACAAGCGCGATCGCATCGTCGTCAAGAACCTCGTGGCCAAGGGATTGAAACGCCTTCATGACGAGTTCAAGAAGCGGGACGTCGCCGACCTGGTCAAGAACCTGAACAAGCTCGTCGATCAAGTGGACTGGGAGCATTCGCTCGAGAGCCTGGGGTTGTTTGCGAGCCGGGATGTCGCCACCGCAATACCTCTGCCATTCCGAGTGAAGGCGCGGGTCGCGATCGACGCCACATTCGCCACTCGTGATCTGGTCTTCTCCCTCAATCGGTCCCCGCGCTACCGCGTGCTCGTTCTGACCGAGAAGCCGACTCGACTGTTCGAAGCGACGACCAATATCTTGACCGAACACACGGCGAAGCCGTTCCCGATGATCCACAAAGGCCCTGGCAGAGCTTCCCGACTTCCTGCAGGCCAGGGAATCAATCGATCCGCCGTCAGGGACGAGTCGCATCGACAGTTCTTCCGCGCGGTCGACAAAGCCCTCGTGTCACTTCAGAAGGAGGACCGCCTCCCTGTGGTGGTGGTGGGCGTCGATCGTTTCCTGGCATTCTACCAAGAGGTTACCGAGGATCCCGACGCAATCGTCGGGGTCGTGGCCGGCAGCAAGGATAAACCGAGTCCCAGCGCCCTCGGAAAGGTTGTTTGGCCGGTCTTCAAGGCGGGTTCGACACTGAGACGCACGCGCGCCTTGGTCCGGCTCAATGAGGCGGTGAGCGTCAACCGACACGCATCGGGAATCGATCAAGTCTGGCGGGCCGCCTTCGACAAGCGGTGCCAAACGCTACTGGTCGAGACCGGCTTCGAGCATCCCGCCGACCTCGCGCCGAACGGCGATCGTCTGCTCCCCTACAGTGGTCGCGGAGCGGCGGCGCTAGATGACGCTGTTGACGAAGTCATTGAAAAAGTTCTTGCCGACGGAGGTGAAGTGTTCTTCTACGAGCCGGGCGAACTCGACATCCACCAGCAGATCGCGGCAATCCTCCGTTACTGATGCGCCATATTTATCAATATGTAAATATAAAATTAAATTGTTGGTCAAGCGACAGGTGATCTCTGAATGAGCATTTCCGGTTCAGTCGTTAACCAGCCACACGTACAAAAGTCAGTGCGATGGATGGAGCTGGACTTCCTGCGCGGCCTGGCCGCGTGCTTGATGATCGCCAATCATCTCGGCTTCGCCTCGGCTGCGTATGACACTTCGAAGCTGGTGGCGGCCATGACCTTTCTGGGAGGGATGGCTCCGGTCCTCTTTTTCCTGGTCAGTGGGCTGGGCTACGGGGTTCAGTCCGCGTCCGGGCGGCCCAGGATGAGCGATCGACACCTGCCAAAGCTAGCGATCTTGCTCATGGCCGATGCGTTCCTCTGGCTTCGTCCCGGTCAGCTTGTGGGCAACGACTTCATCGGATTCATTGCGCTCAGCTCGTTGATCCTGGAGTTAATCCGACAGTCGGGCCGCAGTTTGATCTTGTCGGTTGGTTTGGGGTCGCTGATCGTCGTGGCGAGGTTCGTCCTGGGGCCCTTGGTTCGAACGACCTCCGAGAGCGATGCAATCTGGAATGTGCTGGGTGTCGTGCTGGGGATAAGGGGGGTTCAAGGGTTTTCGTATCCACCCTGCCCTTGGTTGGTCTATCCGCTCATGGGATATGCCTTGGGAAGAGTGGCGGCATTGAACTCCCGGCAAGTCCAGGCGCGGCGGGTGTCGGTAAGCCTTGGCTTCTTGCTGATGTCAGCGATCCCATTAGCTCTTGGCCTTATCGTCTTCCTACGCGGTGGAACCCTGTTTCGTTACGGCACGATGGCCAACGGGTTCTTCCTCCTCTCGTTATCGACCGTCTTCATTTCCCTGGCGGTCTCCCTGCTCCTGGGACAGGTCAGTTTCGGGCCGACGATTGCCGCGAGTCTCTCGCTCAGTGGTGTACGCAGCCTCGCCATCGTCCCGCTCCACTATCTGTTTCTAGATCTCTCGCGGAGCCTCTGGGGGTCTCTCCAAGGCCCTTGGGGGTACCTGTCGTGGGTGCTAATCGGGGTGGTCTTCAGCTTTCAGCTATCCAAAGCAGTGCCCTGGAGCAAGGTGTGGATCGAGTCCAGACGACTGACCGGGGCAGCCCGGCGGTTCATTTTGGTGGTCGTGGTGGTAGGAGCGGCGGGTATTCTGACCGGATCGCTGGGCAATAGTGCCGATCACCTGGTCCGCCAGGGTGCTCAGCTCGGCCTGTGTCTTCTCTTCAGTCTCCTTCCTGCATCGGGAAGGTAGCTACCTCGGTTTGACGACCCAGACGGAAACGCCTTACAATCAGGCCAGTGTTCGTCTGACGGCTCATGTCCTGGGCGGAACACGCTCCCGCCATCAAGCGGATGCTCGAAGCGCGAGCGTCCGCTGCGCCTTAAGATGTTTGGCTTGCTGAGACAGCCCCGCCGCCGGAGAGAACCGGGATGACGCGTCCTAAGTATCAGGTCACGGAGCTGCTGGGTGACGGCATTGGTGAGGAGCTGTCGCGGGCGATCCATCGTCTGGCGGAGGCGCTGCCGATCACGCTCGATTTTCGCCCGGTCGATCTTCGTCTCGAAAATCGCAGAGCCAATCAAAAGACCATTTACGACGAGGCGGTTGAAGCAATCAGGGGCAGCAGGGTGGCGCTCAAGTACCCAACCACGACTGCGGAGGAGAGTCCCAATGCAATTCTCCGCCGGCGGCTGGACCTGTCGGTGATTCACCGTCCCGTGTACACCATTCCGGGAGTGCCCACCAATTTTCGTTGCGAGCTTGATCTGGACATCGTGCGCGTGGCGACCGGTGGGACCTATGACGACCCCGGCCGGATGATCGGCGACGATGGGGCTGTCAGCCTGCGGCATCGTCGAGCGCCGGCCGGTGACCGAAGCAGCGCGTTATGCTTTCAACCTGGCCCGCAAAACTGGCAAGAAGGTGACCAGCTCGTCGAAGTACACGATCCAGAAGGCCACAGACGGCCTGTTCGAGCGCGTGACCAACGAAGTGGCGGGGTCGTTTCCGGAAGTCGCACACACGATCGAGCTCTTCGATGCGCTGCTCGGCAAGGTGATCATGGCTCCCGATCGGTTCCAGATCGTGCTGGTGCTCAACGAGTATGGCGATTTCCTGTCGGACATGGCCTGCGGGCTGGCCGGCTCGCTGGGAATCGGCGCCAGCGCCAACCTGGGGTTCGATCCGGCGGCCGTCGTGCGGGTCGCGCTTTTCGACGCCGCTCACGGCACGGCTCCCGACATAGCCGGCAAGAACCTGGCCAACCCCACGGCCATCTTCCTGGCCCTTTCGCTGCTCTTGTACCAGGTCGGCGAGATCACGCTGGGCCGCGCGGTCAAGACGTCGACTCTTGACCTGCTGCGTGAGGGAGTGCGCACGCCTGATCTGGGCGGTAAAGAGACGACGGAGAGCTTCACTGACGCCGTGGCCGCCGAGGTCTCGCGCCGCCTCAACTTTGCATCTGACACTCGGTTGAGCAGGGAAAGCGTCGTCGAACTCCGGTAAGCGACCCGAGTGCTCGTCACGAGCGCTCTCGCCGGTGGCAGAGCGTGGGGTCGATCAGACGATCCTCTTGACCGTTTTCCGGAGAAGCCGTGTAATCATTCACTTCTGCTATCAGGAGATCGAGCAGCGTCGTTCCCTGCCCGTGGCCGCCATAAGTTCAGCCAGCGGGTTGCTCTCGCGGCGGATGGCTTGCCACGATTCATGACTGTTACCGGGACCCGCCTTGCCATGCCCTCCGCAGAGACTGCTCTCGAGCAACCCCGTCGCCGTGGTCCGTCGACGAGCCAGGTGCTGATCGTCACGAGCGTGATGTTCACCTTCATCTCGTTCTGGCGCACGGCGGCCATCGTGCTCTGCGACCTGGCGAGCACGGCGTATTACATTGGCGGCATTGTCGAATCGCAGATCGGAGCGGCCGCGCCGTGGTTCATCCTTGCCGTGATGATCTTCAGCTATGGCGGTGCGCAGCATCTACATCGAGAGCTGTGCCATGTTCGTCCGGGGCGGAGTCTACCGAGTGGTCAAGGAAGCCATGGGAGGTACGCTGGCCAAGCTCTCCGTTTCCGCTCTCCTTTTCGACTACATTTTGACCGGGCCGACCAGCGGTGTTTCGGCCGGGCAGTATATCGTCGGTTGGCTAGTCGATTTCTTCCATCTCGGCCCTGACAGCTTGCTCGCCACGAACCAGAACCTGATCGCCGCGGGGATCGCGGTCGCGATCACCGCCTACTTTTGGCGGGTTAACCTCAAGGGGATTCACGAATCGAGCGACCAGGCTATGCGGATCATGGGGGCCACCACGGTGATGGGAATCATCATGATCCTTTGGTGCTGCGCCACCTTGTCGGTTCATCCCGACAAGATCAAGGCGCCGCCCTTCGCACCGAACTTCGACCGCAAGGTCGATCCCATCACCCACGAGCCGATGCTCGATCCCCTGGGGAAACAGGTCGATCCGCTTGGCTTCCTTGGCCATGCGAAGATTGGCGAATCGCTGAGGTCGGCCCCGATGGCCGGCAACTGGTTCAGCTTGCTCGGCGTATTCGGGCTGCTGATCGCGTTTGGCCACTCGGTGCTGGCCATGAGCGGCGAAGAGACGCTGGCTCAGGTCTATCGCGAAGTGGAGAGCCCCAAGCTCAAGAATTTCAAACGCGCGGCGTTTGTGGTCTTTGTCTACAGCCTGCTGTTCACCTCACTGATCAGCTTCTTCGCCGTGATGCTGATTCCCGAGGAATCCCGAATCACGAAGTACTCCGGCAACCTCATCGGCGGTCTGGCAATGAACATGATCGGACCGCGGTGGGCGTTGCTCTTGCTCAACGCGGTGGTGGTCTTCGTGGGCTTCCTGATTCTCTCGGGAGCCGTCAACACGGCGATCGTCGGCTCCAATGGCGTGCTCAACCGCGTCTCCGAGGATGGAGTTCTGCCGGACTGGTTCCTCAAACCTCACCCCAGGTACGGCACGACCTATCGGCTTATCAACACGGTTGCCGGACTCCAGATCTTCACAATCGTCGTCAGCCGGGGCAATGTCTTGACTCTGGGCGAAGCGTACGCGTTTGGCGTTGTGTGGAGCTTCGTGTTCAAGGCCCTCTCGATGCTGGTCCTGCGGTTCAAGCAGCCCGGCCACCGCGATTACGAAGTGCCCCTCAACTTCCGGCTCGGCAAGTACGATATTCCGCTGGGCATCAGCCTGCTCTTCCTTGTACTTGCGGGCGCCGCGCTGGCTAACCTGCTGACCAAGGAAGTGGCCACCATTGCCGGCTCACTGTTCACAACCTTTCTGTTCACAATCTTTAACCTGAGCGAGCGGGCCCATCATAGGCGGATGGGTTTAAGCGAACACCACGAACACCTCGAGCAGTTCAACCAGGCATTCTCCGAGCAGATCACTCCCCAGGGGCTGGGCCTGTCCAAGCCGTTTCGCAAGCTCGTGGGGATCCGCTCCCCGTACAACCTGGGGATGCTCGAGAAGTGCCTGAGCGAGACCGACCCGGAGACAACCGAGGTCGTGGTCATGACGGCCACGGTGTTGCCGCCAGGCAGCGCCGACTATCGAGCCTACGATCACCGATCAGGAGAGGCAGCTTGCTGACCGCCGTCGTAAGCCTGGCTGAGCACGCGGGCAAGCCCGTCCGGCCGGTGATCGTGCCGACCAACGAACCCTTTTACGCGCTGGCGCAGACAGCCAAGAACGATTGGGGCGCAGGAGCTGATCATGGGGCCCTCGAACAAGTACCGGCCCGAAGACCAGCTTGACGCGGTTGCTCTCTACTGGCTGAACGTCTGCGGTGCCAAGCCTGAACCGCTTTCGATCCGCGTGCTGGGCAAGGACCGCGACGTGCGGCTGGACATCGCCGGCGGCAGCCAGATTCCCAAGCCGGGGGCGGCGGCGGGCGAGTCGGCGGGGCTGCTGGCCGACCTGCGCAAGAGCTGGCACGGCGTTGAACGGCTGCTTCTGGCGTACGACGGCAGCCCGCTATCGGCCGACTTTCTCGATACCGTCATGAGCTTTCTCGATCCGGCGATCTACGTGACCCTGATCGACGTGGCCGAGAAGGATCCTGACGGCGAGAGCCCGGCCGATCCGCTCGCCGAGGCCAACCAGGTCATCCAGAGGGGAGTCGAGCGGGCTCAAGAACTCGGCCGGACTGTGGACTATAAGGTTGTCCGCGGCCAAGCAGGCCCGGAGATCGTTCGCGAAGCCGTTGAAGGCAAGTTCGACGCCATCTTCATGAGCCTGCGCGGAGTTTACCGCCGCGGGGATACAACGGCGTTCGCCTCCAACACGCGCTACGTGCTGGAGAACGCACCGTGTCGGGTCATTCTTGGCTTCGCACCCAAGTCAATCCCCGCGCAAACCTCAGCGAACGGAACAGGCGACGGAGCTTGACATCCTGGCCGCTCTGGACCCTGGCACCAGTCGCCGCAGCCCACGGTCAAGGGCCACCCGGCCGCCGTCCGGGGTTGGGGTTCTCTCCGCGCCGGCCGGCCGGTGCCGTCGGTGATGCGGCGATTTGTCGCTTCTGCGCATCGCTGAGCAGCGCATCGGGCTTGAGCGCCACGATGTCGCCGCTCTTGAGTCCTGACTTGACTTCGGTCATCGCGTCGTCGGATACCCCCAGAACCACGGCGCGCCACTCGAAGCCGCCATCGGGCTGACTGCACGGCGACCTGGTCTTTGCCCTCGAACCGGATCACCGATTGGTTCGGCAGCGTGAGCACGTTGTCGAGCTCGCTGATCTTGATCTCGACCCGAGCTGTCATTCCCTGGTCGGAGGGCCGGCAGTCCCTCCTCGATTCGAACCTTGGTGGTGTAGACTATGGGGTCCCAGATTGCCATTGCGTGGGGGTCGGGCAACGGAGCCACCGAGGCGACTGTTGCCGGGCAGGGTCGAGAGCGGAAACGCGTCCGACCGTGACCGTGGCTCGCAACCCCGGCGTCACGAGATCCACCTTTGACTCGGGCACTTTCAGGTTGACCTGCATCGGTCCGGCAAGGTCGAGCACACTGGCGATCTTTTGCCGCTCGCGAACCTCGCACCCTTCCTCGACCTGGGGACGGCCGTAGCTTCCCCGGCGGACGGGATCGTTGGCGTAGACGACCACTCCGTCGCGCGGTGCGAAGATCCGACAAGCCTCGATCTGCTTCTTGAGCTTCTCCGCCTTGTTCTTCTCGAGCACCCAGGCTTCCTGCTTGCCCAGCTCCTCGGTTCGCTTCCGCTCGGCCTCGACTTTCAATGCCTTGGTCGTCTTCTCCCGAGTGTACTTCTCGAGCACGTCGAGCTTGGCCCTGGCCAGCTCGAGCGTCTTCCGTTCTTTTTGCACGCTCTGCTCGGCGCTCTCGAGGCGGTCAACGATGTCGAGCTCGGCCGCGATATCGGCTGGCGTCTTTGGCCGCGTCCTTGGCGACCTCGCTCATCCGCTGACGGGCGCGCTGGGTCCGTTCCAGGCGGTCGTCCGCTTTCTGGATGGCCGCCTCGGCACCGGCAATCTCGCTCTTCAAGGTGATAAAGTTCCTGCTTGAATATTCCCTCGACGTATTCGGCGACGGCGATTTCCGCGACCTCGCGTGAGAGCTTGGCGTTCTGATACGCTGCGCTGAGCCGTTGCTCGGCGATTTCCTGGTTCACGAGCTGGTCGCGCAGCACCGAGCTGTCGAGCTCGCAGACCAGGTCTCCCTTCTTGACGGCCCGGCCCTCGGGAACCAGAGAGAGAATTGTCGATTGCCCCTCGACACGGCAGTAGAGATCGGCGGTCTGCGCCGCTTCCAGGAAACCCCGGGCTTCAACAGAACCTTTGAGCTTGCCGGGCTTGACCTCGTGAGACCGGCATTTCACCAGCAGGGACCACCTTGGCGTTCGGACGGCCCGCCTCGCCTGGGCTCTGGGCATGGACGGCCCGAGCAAATAGGCAGATCGAAACGACAAGGCAACAGATCACGATGGGTCCTCGAGCGACCGCCATGGATTGCACCCCACGTCTTTGAACACTCAGACTCGGCGTCACGGGACCGCCAGACCCATATCACCTTCACTTCCCTTATAGTTAAGCGATGTTGCGGTCGCGACTGTCGCGGAAAAGTGGCGTTGAAGGAATATCGTGGGCACTCGCCCAAGGGCTGACGAGGAACGAATTTCTCTGGTTTTTTCGTATGCGCCACCGACTCTCCTGCACTTAATAGATAGAATACCGTCATAGGCACAAGATTCGGCTTGCAAACTACCTGGTTTGGTAAATGGCGCCAAAGGAGCCTCCAATGCTCTCGATCTTGCTTGCCACCTGCGGCCTGATCTCGCTTGCAGGTCCGGATCAATCCGTAACCAGGGCTGACCTGTCCACCTACCAGGCAGCCAAAGCCAAGGTGGCACACGACGCCGACGCTCAAGTAAAGCTCGCCCTCTGGTGCGAGGCCCACGGGCTGTCGGCCGAACGGATCAAGCACCTGATGCTCGCCACCCTGATCAATCCCAGCAATGCCACGGCCCGCGGATTGCTGGGACTGGTGTCGAACGGCGAAAAGTGGCAGAAGCCAGAAGAGGTCAAGTCCCAGCTTGGCAACGATCCGAAGGCACAGGAGACACTGCAAGACTACCTTCGGCGCCGGGCTGCGACACCCGATAAACCCGAATGCCCAGTGGAAACTTGCCCAGTGGTGCGAACGGGCAGGGCTAAGGGAACAGGCGGTCGCCCACTATCACGCCGTGGTTCGGCTCGATCCCAGGCGGGAGGTGGCCTGGAAGAAGCTGGGGTACAAAAAGATTAATGACCGGTGGGTCAAGCCCGATCAGCTCGCCTCAGAGAAGTCCGCGGCCGAGCATCAGAAACTTGCGAACAAGCATTGGAAGCCAATTCTGGAGAAACATCGTGATGGCTTGAATAGCAAAAATGCGGCCAGGCGATCCCAGGCGGAGGCGGCTCTAGCCGCAATCAGCGATCCCTGGGCAGTTCCCGCGGTCTGGGAGGTGCTGGTCAAGGGAGATGAACATGCTCAGCTCATGGCCGTTCAGGTCCTGGGCCAAATCGACGCGCCCACGGCGTCGAGGGCCCTGGCGGCACTCGCGATCTTCGCTCGTTCTCCCTCCGTTCGCGGCCGAGCGATTGATACGGCGGTGCGGCATGACCCCCGCGATTTCCTCACCTCGACCCTGGCGCTGATCCGCAGGCCCTTCAAGTATCAGGTCCGGCCCACCGCCGGCCCCGGATCGGAGGGAGCATTGTTCGTCGAAGGAGAGCGGTACAACATCCAGCGACTGTATCGCATCCAATCGTTCGATCCGAGCACTCTGCCGCCGCGAATCTTCAGCCCGGACGTACCCTTCGATCCGTTCAGCGTGCCGAACCTGCTGATGGCATCGGGGTGGGCGGGAGCCATGCCCGCCAACCTCTCCGCGACCGCCCAGCGCCTTGGCCAGTCGATCGCCGCAAACCCGGCCCAGATGGCAACACTGATCCGGCAACACTCCGCCGCGCTCCAACGAGCCGCGAGCCAGACCATACCCAACCTGGCCTTAACTACCCAGATCGCCGCGATTCAGCGTGATCAGCAGATCGCCGCAAGAATCCTGGACCAAGCCCAGTATGAGCAAGCCGCAAGGCAAACCCTGCAGCAAGACATCCAGAACATCGAGGTCATGAATGCGGCAGATTCGCGAATTGAATGACCGCGTTCTTCCCCTTGCCGTGGCGGCGACGGGCCAAGACTTCGGCGGTGAGAGCGAGTCCTGGATGAAATGGTGGACCAACGAGCTCGGCTACGTCTACCAATCACCCCAGCCGACAACGAAACCTACGTATACCGATGTGATAAACTTCCAGTATCAACCGCCTCCGCATTCCGCCTGCTTTTCGGCAGGCACCACGGTCCACACCATCGGTGGCCTTCAGGCGATCGAAACCCTCCAGGTCGGCGATCAAGTGCTGTCTCAGAACACGACCACAGGCGCACTCACCTTCCAGCCGGTCGTGGCGATCCATCACAATCAGCCCACCGCGACAGTGAAGCTCCACCTCGGCGGCGAAACGATCGTCGCCACCGGTATTCACCGGTTTTGGAAAGCCGGCAAGGGTTGGACGATGGCCCGCGACCTCAAGCCCGGCGACACCCTCCGCACTCTTGGAGGGACCGTACGAGTTGAATCCGTCGAACCCGACAAGGTCCAGCCTGTCTACAACCTCGACGTCGCCGTTAACCGCGACTTCTTCGTCGGTAAGAACAATTGCCTGGTCTACGATTTCAGCATTGTTCAGCCGGTTCTCGTACCGTTCGACCAGGCGCCCGAGCTGGCCGCGATCGAGCCCAAGGCGAGGTGACGCGGAGAATAACCTGGAGCCAACGCCTTCGCGAGCCAGCATGATTCACCGGGAGTTTATCGCGTTGTCCGCCCGAGGCATGGCTCCCCCGGGAACTTCATCATGAGTCCGGCCGTCCAGCATGCGGCCGGCCTTCCTCTTGCGCGTGCCGCCCCACTGCTTGAAGAAAAACGGTACCGATGCGGTACGGCACTGGTCGCGGATCGACCGGACCCAGCCCGCCTCCATCGGCCGGGCGCCCGGCCCGCTCTCTCCTCCCAGAATGACCCAGCCGATGCCCGAGAGATCGACCTGGCCCAGGTCCTCGAGCAATGGTTCGACCGAGAGCATCCGCAGACCGGCTGGCGCTCCACGCAGGTGATCGATCCGCGGCAAGCCGTGCTTGCGGTTTTCTACGCTGACCCCGAACCAGATGTGGGGCTCACGCGCGGCGAAGCTCAGCGCGACTGAAGCATCGACGCGCATTCGCTCGGAGCGCTTGGTCAGCACCTGGAACCGATGCCAGCTTGCCTGCTGCATCACGCGGCAAACCTGCTCGATGTAATCGTCGGCGACGGCTTCATGGAACAGGTCGCTCATCGAGTTGACGAAGACCATCTTCGATTTCGCCCAGCGCAACGGCTCGCCTAGTTTTTCGGGCATTAACCTGAGGTCGAACCCCTGCTCATAGGGATGGCCGGGAACACCACGAAACCGCTCGGCGAAGGTCTCGGCGTAGCAGTGCACACACCCTGGACTGATCTTGGTGCAGCCTCGGATGGGGTTCCAGGTCGCGTCGGTCCACTCGATCTTGGAGTTGAGGCTCATGAGGACTGACCACTGCTCTCCCGTCACTCGCCACTCAAGCGTACATCCGCTGCCCATTGGCACGCACTTGCACGCCGTGTTCGGAGAGAAAATCGAGGCAGCGGCGGGGAATGCGACAGTGCAGCAGGACGCGGTCGTGGTCATAGACCCGGTTTTGAATCTGCGCGTGCTGGGCCAGGTAGGCCAGGACACGTCCATTGGACACGACCGTTTCAACCTCGGCGTCTAGGGCCCGCTCGAGCAGGGACTCGCGGACAGCCTGTTCCAGGTGGTCAAGGCCCTCGCCCCGGGCCGCGCTGATAGTCACTGAATCGCGATGGTGGGCCCTGAGGACATCGAGGAACGAGCGATCGGGTACCCGGTCGGCCTTGTTCAGCACCAGCAGAGTCGGCTGGTTTTCCAGCCCGAGCTCGGCGAGAACTTCGATAACGGCCTTCACCTGGCTTTCGGCCTCAGGGCTCGAAGCGTCAACGACATGGAGCAGGAGATCGGCTTGCCGCGCTTCCTCGAGAGTCGCCTTGAACGATGCCACCAGGGTGTGGGGCAGGTTGCGGATGAAGCCGACCGTGTCCGAAAGCAGGGCCTGGCCGCCACCCTGAAATCGCCACTTGCGCGTGCGCGTGTCGAGCGTGGCGAACAGCTTGTCTTCGACCAGGACCCCCGCATCGGTAAGCGCGTTCATCAAGGTGCTCTTACCGGCATTGGTGTAGCCAACCAGGGAGACGGTTGGGATATCGGCACGGCCGGCCACTTCGCGTTCCTTGCGCGCCTGGATCTTGGCGAGCTTGGCTTTCAGCTCCTGGATCCGGTACGCAACCAGGCGGCGGTCTTCCTCGAGCTGCTTCTCACCCGGGCCGCGCACGCCGATGCCGCCCTTGTAACGCGACAGGTGAGTCCACATCCGTTTCAGCCGGGGCATCGCGTACTCGAGCTGGGCAAGCTCGACCTGGAGATGAGCCTCATGTGTCCGAGCATGAGTGGCGAAGATGTCGAGAATGACCTCGGTCCGATCGACGACCTTGACCTCCAGGGCTTTCTCGAGGTTGCGCGTCTGGGCTGGTCCCAGGTCGTTATCGAAGACGACGACGTCGGCTTCGTGAGCCAGGACGAGTTCCTTGAGCTCCTGGACCTTGCCCGAGCCAATATAGGTGGCGATGTCGACTTGCTGCCGCTTTTGCAGGATAGAGGCGATGACATGAAGTCCGGCCGTCTTGGCCAGCCCGCGAATCTCGTCAAGCGGGTCGTCCTGGGTCGCGTCGTGATCGGGAAGTATAACCCCGACAAGGATGGTACGCTCAGGACGTCCCGAACGCTCGGTGCGTTTTAGATCGATCAAGGGGGGTTCAAACCTCGTTTCAGTTTGAGGAGAGTCTAGCATCCATGAATCATCCGGCTCATTGAGATTCTATGACGATTCCGGACCAAGGTCAACGACGAACCTGGGCTTGCCTCGACGATCGGCTCGAGCCGGCAATTCGTACAGTCGACACTCAAGCGGCCAGGCAGGTTCGGACTTACCCACGCGGAATCGAAGGGGAAGAATCGACCTGGCTAGCGGCTCCTAGACGATCCGCGTTCTTTGATCTGATTACATCAGGACTTTACGAGGATGTATCGAGCGAATACCGTCACCCTGCCCGATAGCGATCAACCGCCCCAGCGCATCGAGCAGGGCGACCATTCCATCCGGTACGCAATTGAGGGCAAGGGCCGCCGCATCGAGTGCACAACCCTGGGCAATGGCCCGAACCTGGAACTCGTCCACGGTGATCCGAGGTAGATCGGGGACCGCATCAAGGATGGGGCGAAGACCGGCGGCAAGCGAACTGCTAGTCAAGGTGGTGGGATCGACCGCACTGCCGAGATCGAATGGACCGATTCGAGTCCTGACAAGACTTGCAACCAGGCCCCCGCACGCCAGATCATCGCCCACATCGCGTGCGATCGATCGAATGTACGTTCCCGCGCCACAGGCGATCTCAAGCTCCAGAAGAGGCCAGTAGTAGCTCATGAGGTCGACACGGTCGATGCGCACGAGCCGGGGCTTGAGATGAACAACTCTGCCGGCCCGGGCCAGATCATAAGCTGCGCTGGCCTTTGATCTTGAGTGCCGAGTATTCCGGAGGAAGTTGAAATACTTCGCCAACCTGGCTGACGAGAGCTTGCCGGACATCCCGCTCACTGGGGATGCGGGGGTTTTCCACTGTCTCTACGAGGCCGTCGGCGTCGAGCGTGTCGCTCCGGGCACCGAGGCGAATGGTCGTCGCGGTAAACCTTGGTCATGCACTGCACTGACTCGATCAACCTGGTAGCTGAGCCCACGCACAGAATCAGAACCCCGGAGGCGAGCGGATCCAGTGTTCCCGCGTGACCGACCTTGATGCGGGGCAGCAGTCGCGCCACACGATCGACGAGGGATCTCGACGTCATCCCGGAGGATTTGTTCAGATTGAGGATTCCCTTCACAGTCGCATCCATTTCGTAATCCATCCTTAAGTTTTGCAAGCTATCCTGTTTCGAGCTCTGCCCGACTGAATTGGAAAAACCGGGGGCATGGTCTAGAATGCTGCTCGATCGGTTCCAATGCCTGATGTTGGTCCCGCCTTGAATTCTTGTCCGATCTGACAGAGCGACTCATGCCGATTCTGCCCGCCGAACCCGACTACTTTCCACCCGATCTTTGGGACGACCCGACGGGCGTTCGACGGACCAGAACCGAGTCCGTCTGGTGGTGCTTGCATACCAGGCCGCGCCAGGAAAAGGCAACCGCGCGCGAGCTTCGGAAAGGCGCGGTCACGTTCTTCCTGCCCCAGGTTCTCAAAGAAGACCGCACACCTCAGGGTCGGAAGATCCGCTCCGTGATCCCGCTCTTTCCAAGCTATCTCTTTCTCCTGGGTGATTCCAACGACCGGCTGATTGCCCTTCGCGGCAACCGCCTGGTCAGCGTGCTGGAGGTCAGCGATCAAAAGTCACTGGAGCGTGACCTGCGGCAAATCCACACGATGCTCAGCTCGGGTCTGCCGGTGCAGCCGGAGCCGGCAGTGCCGGTGGGTTCCAGGGTAAGAATCACGACCGGGCCCCTTACAGGGATCGAGGGGACCGTGACCCGGCGCGGGAAACACGATCAGTTCGTGGCAGTCGTTCGCTTCCTGGGCCGGGGAGCGACCGTGGATCTTCAGGACTGGCAAGTCGAGCAGATTGCCGATTCAAGTCCACCGGCGTGACCACTCGGCTGTTGTTCACTCCGTGCCGGCAGGCAGAGAATTTACGGGCTCACAAGTGATCCGGCGAGCCGGAGACGCGGGCGACGCGCCCAAAATCCAGTCCAGGCAGCCCAAGTTCCTCACGAGTGGCGCCGGCACGGAGTCTCCGGGCTGCCTCGGCGAATCTACGCGACTTTTCGAGGCGTGCGGCCGGATCGTAACGGTAAGCGGAAACCCGCAGAAAATGGACGCTCGTCCGTTCGCATGCGGCGGCCAGACGCCCTTCATCCATCTGAAAATGCTCACAGCATTCGAGGGGGTCGATGGGCAATGAAAATCGGGGTCTCTCCGCGAGAGCCTGCCGGTCTCGCAATTCTCGCAGCACAGCCCCGGCCAGAACGAGCTGACCTTTCAAATTGGGATGATGCGTGTCCTCCATAACATGGTCGTCGAGCAGGCCGGTCGGGCTGGCGGCCATCAGCTCCTTCCTGCCGTCGATCAGGATGCAGCTCGGGTGTCGCGTCGCGACCTTCAGGTAAACGTCCCGGAACTCTTGCTTGCAGCGGTTCGGCAGACCGTCGTTTTCGAGCGCCTCGCTGAAATGCCGGCGCGCAAGGTCGGTCAGGCCAGCGAGCTCTAGCAGGCGGCCAAGGCGGAAATGCGCCTCAGCAAAGCCGGGGTGCCGGTCGAGGAGCTCGCGATAGAGCGACTGGCCGAGCGCTGGATTCGCCGTTTCCGCTGCGCTGCGCTGCGAGGAATTCGCGTACCAGGCGGTCCCGCTCCAGCCCAGACACTGTCGGCGGAAGTGTGGAACGGCTGGGCTCGTAGTCCGCCTCGTTGGCCGGAGGCACGATGAGAATCGGCAAAGCGCCAATGCGTTCGCAGTAGCCGACCAGGGTCTCCAGCCGCGCCGTGAAGTCCGCCAGCACTTCGGCTGTCTCCGAGGGGCTGCAGAGCGGCGGATCGATGAGTGTGATGGCGACCGATCATGAGCGGGGGGCTGTCGAGCCGATTCTTGCTCACCAGCTCATACACCAGGCGGCAGAACGGTGAATAAAGACTCACGCGATAGGCCGACTGGAGCAGCCCGAGCCGTGGCTCCTCCGCCAAGTCGTAGTCGCGGTTCTCCTCGAAACGCGCCGTGAATTCATTATGACCCGAGTAAATGACCACGGCGTCGGGCCGCTTCGTGATCGCTGCTGAGCTTCTTGTGCTGCTGCTCGAGCGAGTCACCCAGGAACGCCAGAATGTCGAGCTCGACGCGGCGGCTGGGAACGGCCCGCTGGAGCTGCCAGGTCACGATCTGGCCCACCGAGAGCCAGGGCCGGAAGGGCTCTCCCAAGGCACTGGAGCCCCCCAGTACGACGATCCGATACTCACCGGGATCCTGCTCGGGAAACGAGGTTGGCAGAATCGGCAGGCGATGCATCCAGGTTCGCCAGGTTGCCGAGCCGATCTCCAGCATGGCAAGCGAGACCAGGGACGAGAGACAAACCAGGAACGTCCGAACAAGCACGTCGGATCGCCTGCTCCACCGCGACGACCGGATCAGGAGCCATGCCGTGACGGGAGCTCCGATCAGTCCGGCCATCAGCAGCGAACTGTACACAAGCAGGACGCTCCGCAGAAAAGACTCCGTCATCCGCCGAACGACCGCCCGGGGCAGCAAGGGAATCCAGCCAGGCAGCACCATGAGTGCCACGATCAGCAGAACGAGTGTCCCCGCGACTGCCGCGATCCGCAGCCATCCGCTAGCCTTCGCCGCTCCTCCTGCCGGTCCAGGGTTCTCGGTCCTTCTTGCCGCCCCGCGCACGTTCAAGCCTCGACTCCCCGCGATCTCGACCCCTTCATGCACCGCTCACGGCCTGGAAGACTGCCTCGATCGAGAACTCGAATCCCGGTAGCAGCCGGGTCCGGTAGCCGGCGGGAGGGCGAACCGAGCGCTCGACGAAGCGGCCGCGCGACCGCCGCGCCACCTTCATCAAGCCTTCGTCCGCATCGACGATCCAGTATTCGCTCACACCCAGTCGCAGGTATTCCTCGGGTTTCTCTTGATAGTCGCGATGCCGGGAGCTGGCAGAAACAACCTCGACGACGATCTCCGGCACCCACTGGGACCAGACCTCGTCATCGTTTCTCCCCTTCGGCGGTGGAGTCTTGTAGACGGCCAGATCAGGATGCCGCTCCGATTCCAAGTCGGGGATCAGCAACTTGCACTCGCCTCCCCCGGCAATGGCGTAGATGAGCTTGGGATGCTTACTCTCGAAAGCAGAGAATTGCCGGCGCAGCGCGTCAAATAGCTTCAGATGGCGAGGCTTGGGTACGTCGACCATGGTTACGACCCCCCTGCTCAGCTCGAAGAGCCGGCCATCCTCGGCCTCGGCGTGCTCGAATTCCTCGAGGCTCATTCGTCGCCCGTGATCGGCAGCTCGGACTCTAGTGATGGTCTTGCTGCTCATGGATTGCTCTCCACGGACTCTGAATGTGGGCCGATGGAAACTTCCAGGGGAATCGCCAGGCTCGCCGGCGGCAGGCAGACCTTGTCATCGCAAGGTTGGTATTTCAACCTGAGTATCAGAGTGGTTTTCCCGGCCCGGGCGTCCCGAGGCAGGGTAACGCGAAAGGGAATGTTGATTATGCCCTCGTAGAGAGCGACTTTCTCCGTGCCGGACGAGCCAAGGACCTTGGTCTGGCCGGTGGGATAATCGACATGGAGGTTGGTGGCAGCCTGGCCGGGCTCGAGAACCAGGGTCGTTGGATTCAGTACGTCAACGCCGGTTGGATTGGCATAAATGTGCCAGCCCTTTTTGATGGCAATGGAAAGGGTTGCCCGCAGAACTTGACCGGCAGCGGGTTGTTGAGTGTCCGCGAGCTTCGCGCTGGCGGTAACTGGGTGGTTCGGCTCCGCAGCAGGTGCCGTCTCATCCGAGGAGCCCGGAAGCAGCCGGTCGGGGCGATCGTCGAGATACTCCTGGAGGCCGACGAGTAGCAGCGGCATCGCGGCGGGATTCTGCGCGAGAGCCGTGCCGAGAGACTCGAGGGTTTTTCGCACCGGGACCAGGTAGCGGTTCTCACCGCTGGCGCGGGAGATGGCCAGGAGGTCGAGAACCGCAAGGCTGTTGGCAGCCGGCAGAGCGCCGTCGTACGGGTCCTTGGGACGAGTGAGCAAGCTTTCATGGTCCCTGGCCGTGAAGAAGAAACCGCCTTCTTGCGGGTCGAAGAAATCGGCGATCATTCGATCCGTCAGACCTCGAGCCTGGTCCAGCCACCGGGGTTCAGCCGTCGCGGCATGGAGCCGCAATAATCCATGAACCAGGAACGCATAATCTTCGAGATAAGCGGGCAGCTTGGCCCGGCCCGCGCGATACGTTCTGAGCAAACGTCCGCCAGGCTCGCGCAGCGTTTTCAGCAGAAATTCGGCACACTCCTCGGCGGCACGGCGATAGTCGTCGTTCTTGAGCAACCGGTAGGCGTCGGCGTAGGCGGCGATCATCAGACCGTTCCAGGCGGTGATGATCTTGTCGTCGCGCAACGGACCGGGCCGATTCTGCGCGCAGCCAGCATCCGCTTGCGCAGCGGGCCAAGCAGCGACTCCAGCTTTTCAGTAGTCATTCGAAGGTTTGCCGCTTGTTCGCCAAGCGGCCGGGGCTGAACCAAGACGTAGCGGCCGCCCTCGAAATTGGAGTCTCGCTTCAGTCCATAAACCTGGCAAAACGCCTCGACGTCGGGACCCTCGCCCAGCACCTCCTTGACCTCACCGCGCGACCAGACATAGTAGGCCCCTTCCCCGGCTTGCCGTCTCGGCGTCGAGCGACGAGTAGAAGCCCCCCTCCGGTGCGGTCATCGTTCTGGCGACGAATTCAAACGTGGCCTCGGCCTCGTCGCGCCAGCGAACGTCGCCCGTCAGCTCGAACGCCATCAGGTGCGCCGAGGCAAGTTGAGCGTTGTCATAGAGCATCTTCTCGAAATGGGGAACGATCCAGTAGCGACTTGTCGCATAGCGGTGATAACCCCCGCCGATCTGATCGCGAATGCCGCCGTGCGCGATCCTGTCAAGCGTGAACAGCACCATGAACAGCGGGTCGGAAAGCCCCAACCTGGGCGAGCTCGCTGGCGCGGCGGCTGGCGAGCTTGGGCTCTGCCGGACGGCCGCTTTCTTGCGACGATCTCGGCGCTCTTGATCTAGTAGGAATACCAAGTTGACGGGTTCCGGGAACTTGGGCCGGCGCGGGTTCTGCGCATTGAAGCCGAAGCCGCCAAATTCCGGGTCGAACTGTTCGGCCAACGCAGCGCGCCCAAGGGCGGCGAAAGAAGCAGAGAGCGCGGGCTTGCGGCGGCTGCCCGAGCTTCCCAGCTTGCGGCGCACAATCTCGGTCAGGCCGGCGGCCGACCGCTCAATCTCGCCGCGTTCCTCGTTCCAGGCCTTGACGATCCCACGCAACACGGTGAGAAAACCCGAGATCCCCTGGCGGTCGCGAGGAGGAAGGTAAGTTTCCCCGTAAAACGGGCGGCCGTCTGGCAACAGGAACATCGACATGGGCCATCCCCCCGTGCTGAACGCGAGGAGGGCGGCCATGTAAACCTGATCAACGTCCGGACGCTCCTCGCGATCGACCTTGATACTCACGAAGTGCTCGTTGAGGAACTTTGCGATCTCTGGGTCCTCGAAGCTCTCACGCTCCATCACGTGGCACCAGTAGCACGAGCTATAGCCGATCGACAGAAAGACGGGCTTGTTCTCGGCCTTTGCCCTGGCAAACGCCTCGGGCCCCCAGGGATACCAGTCCACCGGGTTGCGAGCGTGCAGCAGCAGGTAGGGACTGGTTTCCTTCGCCAGCCGGTTGGTCGGCCCGTGATTCCCCCCTGCCAGCTCCTGAGCACTCGCCGAAACGTCACTGGCATGCAGGCCGGCCAGAAAGATCACTAACAGACTGGCGGCCCTTGCATTCCAACCGTTGGAAAACCGCACCGGTGTCGTATGCTGCATCCGAGGTTCCTGCGCAAGAAGATTCACCTTCAGGGCGTAAGTCCGGGTTCAGCACCGAGCAAGATTCCGTCCGGCCCCCGGGTCCGTGATCGACAACCCGATTGTACGCGGAATCGGCCCAGGCAACCAACCTCGGGCGTCCATGTTCAATGATGCGTATCTATATATAACATTTTCGGGGATAGATCAGAACCAAGCTGGTCACGGCCCGGTGGTGGCGGCGCGAGCCGATTCGATGACCTTCACCCCGGCCATATCTTCCATCGACTCGGTCAGGTCGTCATGCAAGAGGAATACTCGGCAGGTACCGATCTTGGGCTGGGGCTTGGTAACCTTGACCTTGATTGCGAAGGTCATCTCCTTGCCGGGCCCAAGGCGGGGAATGAGCCGGAACGTCAACATGTCATCCTTGCGAAAGGCCTCGGGCCCGCCCGCCGTGTCGGTCACTTCGAGATTATCCGAAAGCTTCGCCGAGACCTTCAAGCCGGTGGCTTCCTTGGTGCCGTAATTGCGCAGTCGGATCTGGAACGTGGTTGTGCCGTCCACATCCACCACGCGACGCCGCTCACGAACCACCAGGTCAACATCGGGCATGCCCTGAACGTCGGTGATCTTGCGATCTTTCAGGGAAATCGCGTTATCGCCACGCGCTTCGACGTGGACCTCGTAGGCACTGATTCCGCCCATGCGTACCTCGAACGAAAGCGACCGCGGCTTCTCATTGGGATCGATCTGGGGAATCGTCCATTGCAGGCGCCGCGAGGCCGTATCGTACTTGGCCCCGGGAGGAATGGCGACGAGCCGGCCGCTGACCCCCAGCGTCGCCAACACCCTGACATTCCGGGCCGGGGCACTGCCCGGGTTTTCCACGGCGATGGCGTAGGACGCAATGGTGTCGGTGTACCGCTTGTCGGGACCGGTCAATGTCATCTTCAGCTTGGGCTCGACCACGTCGATTCTCCGGCTGACCTCGGCCAGCTCCTTGTCGAGATCGACATCGTCACTCGTGGCCGTGACCGTGCACGACTGTTCTCCGCCCTGGATGGCCTCGACGGTCAGGGGATCAAGGTCCTCGCGCTGGCCGGGAGCCAGTTCCTGGATCGGCAGCTCGAAGCTGTTGTCTTCATTGCGCTCGCCAGTATCGTGCCGCAGGCCAGAACTAAGCTTGGCCTTGACGATCACGTTTCGAGCCGGGCCGTTCCCGGAGTTGGTGACGGCTATCCGGAACTCGGCCGTCTTGTTCTTGAGCACCTTGCTCTCGGTAGGGGTCTGTACGACTTCGAGCTTGAGCCTGGGACGCAGCACCCGGCTGGTGGCCTTGCTACCGGCCTGGAACGTCACTGTCGCCACGTGGTCCAGGGCCCCGTCCACCTTGCTGGGCTTGACCTTCAGCAAGATTACCCGGTCGGATCCCGCCGGCAGGGTGCTGATCCACCAGCTCAAGTGCGAATCACCAGCGCGATGAGCGTCCGGCTGGCTACTGACGAAGTCCAATCCGGCAGGCAGTTCGTCACGGACCATGACTCCGTAGGCCTCGGTCGAGCCGCTGTTCTTGACAATGATCTTGACCGTCGACTCACGGTTGAAAATGAGATTCGCCGGCGCCTGCACGTCGACGCTGAGCACGACCTCTTGCTTGCCCAGTGGGAGCCGGTCCGAGGGAAGCACATAACCTGGCCCCTCGGTTGCTGACGCAGCGGGCGCCCCGGAACCCGGGAAAGAGGATGGGGCGGCGGGTGTCGCCGGCGGCGGAGCGGTTTGAGGCGTAGTGGCATTGCCTTCACCCTGGACCTGCTTAACCTCGGTGTCGAGCACTCCAGGGACCAATCTCTTGGTTTTCTTGCCAATGCCAGAGGGCGGTTGACTTTCGCCGATCGAAGGCTCGCTGACTGGCGGAATGGTGCCCGATGAGACCGGGGCCCCGTTCGGCCTGCGCGTGGGATCAGAGCCGTTGTCGATGCGCTCGGAGGATCCAACCTGAGGGAACTGGGCTGCCGCGGAGTCCGGTGCCCCTGTCCCCGGTGCATTCTGATCCTGGCCAAGACTCGCCTGACCCGGCCTGCAACAGCAGGAAACTCATCACGATGAGAAGTCGCCGGCCCATGGAAACGACCCTCTCCTTGGGAACGTCCCCGGTCGACGCCACGCGCTCTTAGTGCTATGTGCTTGCGAGATCCGCGTCAAGACAGGGAGAAGGAAACGAAGCGCGGCCTGGCGTGCGCACATGCGGTGCAGGTCCGACGTCGCCTTTTCAGACGGCCCGCTTGATAGCAGATGGCAACCATCCGGGGAAGAGCAACTTAGCAGATTCCCCTCCCCACCCGATCGGCCTTGATCTCCTCGAAGAGCCTTTCGGCGACCGTTTCCGCCTTCTCGCCAGGCAAGACCGGCCAGGGACGCACCTCGACCAGCCCCCGAAACCATGTGCACTGCCTTTTGGCAAACTGCCGCGACCGATGCCGACCCGCTCCATCGTCTCCGCCAAGCCGACTCTGCCTTCCAGCATGGCGATAACCTCGCGATATCCCACGGCCTGCGCTGCCACCGCGCTGAGCGGCCGAGGCGCAGACCACAAGGCGCGCACTTCCGCGACCAGACCCGCCTGGAACATCGCCGTGACGCGGCGATCGATCCGGCCGTGAAGTTCCGCTCGGGGCCGGTCGAGTGCGAAGACCAGGGTTTCCGCGGGAGCGGACCGCTGATGCTCGACCTGAAGCTGCCCGAGCAATTGACCGGTCAGCTCGATCAACTCGAGCGCCCGGATCACTCTCCGCCGGTCGTTGGGATGAAGCCGCGCGGCGGTCGCGGGATCGAGGTCGGCAAGCCGCTTGTGTAACGCCTGCGTGCCGGCCTCCCCGGCCTCGCGTTCCAGGCGATGCCTTAGTCCCGGGTCCGCCCCCGGGCCCTGAAACATTCCACGCAGCAAGACCTTGAGATATAACGGCGTACCGCCGACGCATAGCACCCGCTTGCCTCGCCTTTCGATGTCCTCGACAGCGGCCAGGGCCCACTGTCGAAACTCGGCGACACTGGCCGTGCGCCACGGGTCGAGCACGTCGATCAAGTGATGCGGAATCCCCCCCTGCTCGGCTGCCGTCGGCTTGGCCGTGCCTATGTCCATGCCGCGGTACAGCGTCATCGAATCAACCGCGACAATCTCCGCGTCCAGCCGGCGTGCCAATTCCACGCCGACCGCCGTTTTCCCGGAGGCGGTTGGCCCCGTCAGATAAATGGCACGATGTAACGGCTCGACCACTTCCGGCGCCACCCCTGGAATGAAAGTCGCGACAAAGCGAATTCGCGGTCATCGAACATCGTTCTACTGTACGAGAATACAGGATCTATTTCGTCCGTCCGCTTTCTATTCATTCTCGATTCAGGATCACCGCTTTTCGCCTCACGAACGTTGACGGCGCGGAGTACGACATCGCCGAAAGGGGTCACTCGAGATCCATGCATTTACCGGTACGCCGGCACCACACTCTTGCAAGAACCCCGTCGACGGGGGGTATGATCTGGGCGACCCTGTTTTGCTCCCATCATGGGATGGGGTGGTCGCTTCAGTACCATCACGGAGGTTTCCACCAATGCAGAGTGCAGTTTTGGCAATGGCTTTCTCCCTGAGCTCGATGGGTTTCCCCGATTGTTACGGGGCCGGGCAGGGAGTCTGGCAGCCCCAACCAGGTTACAGTTCTTACTATAGCGGCGGCTATTATGGAGGGGGCACTGGCGGTAGTTATGTGGCCAGCCGCGGGGGCCTTTTCCGCGGGGGCCTTTTCCGCATGGGCCTTTTCGGCGGCGGTTACCCGCAGGGTGGGTCCAACATGGCGTATCGTCTCATGCCCTTCGGCAGACGCTACCGCGTATCTGCCGGACAGATGGTAAGCTATTACCCGACTTCTCCAGGATACGCCATGCCCATGACGAGCTACCCAGTCGTACGGCGCATCGACAATGCCGATGAGCTACGGAACTCCAATGCCCATGAGTTACGGAACTCCCGGCACAGTGACATCCGGGACGCCAGGAACAACGACTTACTCGTCCGCTTACGGCAGACCGGCGGCAGGCACGCCCGGTACTGTCACGCCTGGCCAGCTAGCCCCAGCAACCAACGTCCAAGGACCTTCGAGCAGCGTTCAGCCAGGCAACACGAGCCAGGAGATGAACAACTTGCTTCAGGGTGCTGGAAGGGTGGTCAATCCAATTACTCCGAGTGCACCCTCCACCCCGACCGTTCCTCCCACTGTGCCTGCGCCGAATCCGTGACCTCGGCGATACCCACCGGGGCCCAACCCAGCGAGCCTTGAAAACGCGAATACGTCGCGAGAGCGGGTCCGGGGGACACCCCGACCCGCTCTTTGAATTCACAGGAGGCCAGTCCCTCAGGCCCAGTCGAGTAGGTCTGGCAACAATACCGCAAAAGCTCTCAAGGGCGAAAAACTTGGGTCTCGAGAGGCTGTTCTCAAGTTTTTTTCCACCGCACCCTCGTGACGGCGTAGACACTTTATTGAGAAGCTTTGCTCCCGCAAGACACTCTTGCCATTGCATGGCCGATGTGTTGGACTTGATACTGAATAAGACTGCCAAGACTTGGCTTCCATTCCCTCCATAGCTCCGCGTGAGTCCGCCAGCCAATGACCGTCAGCGCGTGACCGCGGTTGCCTGTTATTGAGGTATCTATGTCTGCCACCCTCTCCCCGGCCGAGACCTCCCCTGCCGTCTCCTCGAAAATACAATCCGCTCCGCAGATCAACGACTTATCGATCCGAGTGGGGACCGTCAACGGTTCGGGCAGTAATTCGGCCAACCTGGTCTTGCTTCGTGCCCTCTACGCCATGGGAATTCCGTGTAGCGGCAAGAACATCTTCCCCTCGAACATCGAGGGCTTGCCGACCTGGTTCCATATCCGCGCCACGCCAAGGGTTATGTCGGGCATCGCGTCGATCCGCAGATCTTGGTCTGCATGAACGAGGTGACCGCCAAGGATGACGCAACCCAGCTCAAACCGGGTACGGTCTGTGTCTATCGGGACGATTTCGACGTCGACCTGAGAGGGTTGCGCGACGATGTCCTGTTTCTTCCGGTGCCATTCCAGAAGCTGGCGGAGCGGGCCTATCCCCCGGACAAGACCGACAAGGGCTATCGGGACAAACTTCGCAAGGTCGTCAACATCGTCTACGTCGGCGTTCTGGCCTCGATCTGCGACATCAGGATTGACGCGGTCGAACAGGGCGTACGCCGCGAGTTCCCCGGCCGCAAGGCGAAGGCCGCCGAGATCAACATCAGCGCAGCGCGCACCGGTTACGAATGGGCCCAGGAGCACTTGCCGACCGACCTCCCGTTTCGCGTCCAGCCGATGGAATCGACCCAGGAGAAGATCTTGATCGAGGGGAACAAGGCGTCGGCTTTGGGTGTGCTCTTCGGCGGTGCCAGCGTGCTGAGCTGGTATCCAATTACTCCGTCCAGCAGCCTGGCCGAATATGCCGAGGAATTCCTCAAAAAGCACCGCGTCCAACCGGACGGCAAGAAGTCGTTCGCGATTGTCCAGGCCGAGGACGAACTCGCCGCAGTCGGCATGGCCATTGGGGCCGGCTGGGGCGGGGCCAGGGCGCTCACGGCGACCTCTGGACCGGGAATCTCACTCATGGCGGAGTTCGTTGGCCTAGCCTATTTTGCCGAGATTCCGGTCGTTATCATCGACGTTCAACGCATGGGGCCAAGTACCGGCCTGCCCACCCGGACTAGCCAGGGCGACATCCTGAAATTGTACTTGCTCGGTCATGGCGACTGCCGGCATATCGTGCTCATCCCGGGCTCGGTCGAGGAATGTTACTCGATGACAATCGAGGCCCTGGATCTTGCACAGCAGTTCCAGACACCAGTCTTCCTGGCGACCGACCTTGACCTGGGGATGAATCTCTGGCTGAGTCACCCGTTCTCGTACCCGGAAAATCCGATTCAACGCGGCAAGCTGCTCACCGCTGCCGATCTTGAGCGGCTAGGCCAGTTTGAACGGTACAAGGACCTGGACGGGGATGGGATCTGTTACCGCACCATACCCGGCACCGAGAACCCCCTGGCCGCTTACTTCACGCGCGGCACCGGTCACAATGAGAAGTCCGGCTACAGCGAGCGGCCCCAGGATTGGAAGAAGAATCTCGATCGGCTGGCCCTCAAGCTGGAAACGGCTCGCAAGACGGTCCCCCGCCCGGCGATCGAAGGCGAATTCGCCGCCCAAGTCGGGCTGGTTGCTTACGGCGGCACGCATTGCGCCATGACAGAGGCACGCGACCTCCTGCGCGCCGAGGGAATCCCCACCGAATACTGCCGGATCCGCGCGCTGCCGCTGGCCGACGAGGTGGCCGGCTTCATCGAGCGGCATCAGCGAGTCTACGTGATCGAACAGAACCGTGATGCGCAGATCACCTCTCTGCTTCGCTCCTGGCTGCGCAGTGCGCTGGCTGACCGCCTGGTTCCCGTCAACCATTACAACGGCATGCCGATCGCCGCCGAAAACATCGTCCGGCCCATCTTGAGTTGGGAGAAAAACCCCTCGGGCCCGGGCTGGCCCACCGGCAACGTCGAGCATGATAATCCTCGAGTCAACCACGACGAGGACGTCTCTCCCGAGTAAGCCGGCCCAAACCGATTATTCGTTCTTATATGCGTAATGACCTACCCATTTGAGTCGATTCTTGAGGCGTTCGATCCATGGCCAGCGAAGCGACGATAACGGTCCAGTCCAACGGTCATTCCTTCGCCCTGCCGACGGTAGCTTTTCAGGGCCTGCCGTCTACCCTGTGCAAGGGCTGCGGCCACAACAGCATCACCAGCTACCTGATCGAGGCATGCAAGTCGATCGGGGTCAACCCATATTACACGGTCAAACTTAGCGGCATCGGCTGCTCGAGCAAGACCCCGGCTTATTTCCTCCAGGCAAGCCACGGTTTCAACGCGCTGCACGGTCGCATGCCATCGGTGGCCACCGGCGCGCTTCTTGGCCAACCATAAGCTCGTCTGCATCGGCATCAGCGGCGACGGCGACACGGCGAATATCGGGATGGGACAGTTCAAGCACGCCTGCCGGCGAAACGTGCCGATGGTTTATATCGTCGAGGACAACGGTTGCTACGGGCTGACCAAGGGACAATTCTCCGCCACGGCTGACCTGAACAGCCACCTCCGCCGGGCCACCGGTGAGCCGAACACGGTTCCGCCGTTCGATCTCTGCATGGAAGCACTGGTCGCACGGGCCTCGTTCGTGGCGCGGTCCTTCGCCGGCGACAAGAAACAGCTTGTTCCCTTGCTCAAAGCCGCGCTGAAACACAAGGGCACGGCGCTACTGGACATCGTAAGTCCCTGCGTCACCTTCAACGACTTTGACGGCTCGACCAAAAGCTGGGACTGGGCAAAGGAACACGAAGAACCACTCCAGGAAGTGGGTTTCGTACCTCGGCTGCCAGAGATCGAGATCGAGCAGAAGGCCGGCCAGTCCACCCGAGTGCAACTGCACGACGGCTCTTGGATCACACTCCGGGCCCTACATCATGACGAGCACAAGGTCACTGACCGCGGCTCGGCCCTTCAGCTCCTCGAGAACAGCCGTCACAAGGACGAGCTGCTCACCGGGCTCATTTACCTTGACGCTGCACACCCCGATTTCATTACCAATCTCAACGTGACCGACACCCCGCTGGCACTTCTCAAGCAAGAAGCACTGCGGCCGGGGCCGGAGGTGCTTGCAAAGATCATGGAGACGATCTGAGCATGTGAAAGTACAAACATGCGTTTGCAATCGACCCAAAGATTGGGTTCCGTGCGAGTCGCTTACAATTCCCAGACCCGGCGGCCCTTCAGGAACATGGTGAGGTAACCGTCCTCGCTGACCTTGAGAACCGGACCATATTGCGACGCCGCGAGGGCGGCCAGAGTCCGCGCGCCCTGGACAGAGCGAACCAGTTCAAGCGTGTCGGGCGCAATCCGCAAGATCGCGCCGAAGGTGAGCAGGCGACCGTCGGTGTCGAAGACCACGGCTCCGTCGAGGCCGGCGATCGACTCCAGAACGGCCGGCTCGAAGTCGCACAAGGTGGCGCCGCGGACACCGTGATGGAGGGCCCGCTTGGAGTGCCTGGGGGAGAGGTTCTCGGGGTCTTGCGGGTCGTCGGCGGCGATTTCCTCGGTAATGCGGTCAGCCGGGCTGATCAGCTCGCTGATGGAGCGAGCACGATCGCGAACCACTACGAAGAGGGCGCCGTGCGCGCCTCGCTCAGATTCAGCGCCGTCTGGAACAGCCAGAGAGCCAGATCCGGCGGCGTGGTACGCCCCACCGCCTCGCGCCAGGCGGCAAACTTGCTGGGGATGTCGAGCAAGCGCCACCGCGCGTCACTCAGGCTGAACATCATGGTCCCCCCGGCGAAGACCTTGATATCCTGGCTCGGGGTCAGAATCAGGCAAACATGGCCACCCTGGCGGGTCGCATTGGCATGGCTGTGATACTGGCGCGGGCAGGGGTTCTCGGGCACCGCGGCCCCTTGTACAGTGTCGGCCCAATGCTGGATATCGGCCAGCCGGAAAAGGTTGCCCTGGGCATCGACAATGAACAGGGTTTGCACGCCGTCGCAAAGCCGGTGGAAGCCCTTGATGGCAGTCAGCCGGGCGTTGAATCGGGGAGCCCCCTGGGTATTGGTTCGATCGGGGACCGCTGGGTCGCGATCGCTTCCCAGCAAGAGCGCCCCCGTCGACAGCCGCCGGTTCTCGTAAGTCGATAGCGCGGCCACACGCAAGGCCTCTAGCGCGGCGGGAACGCGATAAGGGCTAACCGGCTGGAGAAAGTCAGTTATGATCAAGTCTTCGGTCAGGTACTGAAAACGTTCCAGGCGATCGGCGAAATCGTGATCGAAGAGCCCGCGAAATCGCCGGTCAAGGGCCTGAACGACAACCTCGACCAACCGCCGCTCAAGTGGCAGAAGCGGGATCGGGCTTTCGGGCCGAAAGCTCAGGTGCGTTCCCAGCCAGTGGATGTCCAGGCCCACGCCGTCCAGGTCGCCATCGAATCGATAGTGAGTCTCATCGGGCGAGCCGTCCCAGTCGATGACGCTGCGATCGCCTTGAACTTCCAGAATGGCGTTCGGGAAGAAATGCTCAAGCGTCTTCCTGAGCATCGTCTGGTATAGGCCGACGATTCGTGAAGTCGGGCCGATCTGTCGCTCTGTACGGGCCTGCAAAGATTGCTCCGATGTCTCCGCGGCATGATCGAAGCGCAAAGACCTGGACTGCGTTTTTATCATAATTGATGGACCCTTTCCTGTCTCGTCTTGCCTCTGACCACCGTGTCGAGCGATCGCAATCAAGGTTGGCTGGGCGGGCCGGAGGATACCAGGTCCCATGAATTTGGCGATCGCGAATGACGATCATTCCAGGATTTCCGGTTTTGGTGGAGAAACCAGCAGCTCCAGGTCGATCTGAGACATGCTGTCTGGAGAGGCAACGACGGACGGTAAGGTCCGGCTTGTTGCCGCTGTCCAGACTTGATAGGATTCGCCGCCTTCGCCAATCTTGCCTCGATTCACGCCATCCAGAATATGGACGAAGCCGACGGCCTTGGCTCTGGTCTGTGGGGAGATCGGCTGGATGACCACCCGATATACGTGGATTCGCCGCGGCTTGGCACTCTGCTTGTTATTACTGGGAGCCGAGCAGGCCTGGAGACACGGACACGACTTTGTTTTGGCCCGGGAGTTCGCCGTGGTGGAGCCCGGCAGGATCTATCGCGGAGCCTGGCAAAAAGACTGGCCGATGCGGCGGATTGTCAGCGAATGTAAGATCCGGACGATTCTGGCGCTAGCGCATCCCGATGACCATCCGCTTTCCAACAGCGAGCGCGCTGGCCGAGGAACTGGGCATTCGCTGGATTCACATCCCCATCATTGACCAGCGCAGCGAAGCAAACCCCAAAACCTTGAGCGACCTGCTGGATGACGCCGCAGACGTGCTTGCGGATCCCAAGAATTACCCCATCTTTTTCCACTGCCATCACGGCCTGAATCGGGCCTCGATGGTCCAGATCGCCTATCGCACCAAGCATTGCGGCTGGACTCTCGATCAGGCTACCGACGAGGTCGCAAAAACCGTTGGGCTAGTCAAAGTAACGCACGGTCCCGACTATCGCCGCATGGTCGATTACTACAATAGCCGCGTGCTCCCCTGCCGTGACAACGACGCAAACCCGCAGAGCGGCTGCGTGGCCCCGGCAGCGGTTGCTGCTCCTACCATCTCTGCGTCGTCGATCGTGCGATAACCCCGTACAAACTCCATTCGCTTCCAGGCTGCCTTGAAAAGTTCAGGCCGAGGAGACGTTGGTCCCGCCCAATTCATTGATTGCCATTCCTTTCTTGATTCCAGGGCCATTCTTCCTAAAATACTCTACGGTCAAAACTACGGCTTGCCTTGTGGCCACGAAATTCTGAGGCACATATTTGATGTGTTAGATCGGCCCTGATGCCGGCCTGGGAGGTTCCTCGATTGAACATCCGCCCCGCTCGTGTTGGTGACGTACCTGCAATCTACGAACTGATTCGAACCTTCGCCGACCGGAAGCTAATGATCCGGAGGTCCATGGGGGAGTTATACGAGTCGATCCGCGAGTTTATCGTGGCCCTCGACGACAAGAATCGGGTCATCGGGTGCGTAGCTCTACACGTGTTCTGGGAGAACCTCGCCGAGGTGAAGTGTCTTGCGGTGGCCGAGGAAGCCCAGGGCAGGAAAATCGGCCGGCAGCTCGTCGACGCCTGCTGGGCAGCGGCCCGTGAGCTCGAACTGGAATCGATCTTTGCTTTGACCTATGCTGCCGAGTTTTTCGAGCGCGTCGGCTATCACCAAATCGACAAAGCGGAGTTACCCCACAAGATCTGGAACGAATGCGTGCGCTGCCCGCTCTTTCCCGACTGCCAGGAAGTTGCGATGATCCGATCGCATGAGCCTGGACGATCCATCGCGGCCTCCACGTCAAGGCTTGAGGCAGGCGCGGCGTCGCGGTAGCTCAGGGTTAGTCGCCCGAACGGAGATTCGCCGCCGCCCCATCCATGATTCGTCAACCTGGTCGACTGGTCATTTCAGGCATGATCGCGGGGGCGGCGACGCTGGCTCTGATGCTAGTCACTGAGCCTCGTTTGGCGATTGTCTGGGACGAGGGTTATACGCTTGGCCGCGAGACACGTCTCCGGGAATGGTTCCGTGCGCTTCGAGATCCGTCACGGTTTTCCAGCCAGTGGTCGAGCCCCGGTCTCGAACTAGTGCAGCAGGTCGGTGCGGCAGCACCTCGTCGCGATCAGCTCGATAGCCATGCGAAGCTGCTCCTCGACCCTGAGGTCCTGGCATATTTTTGGCCGTTCGCCCGGGAGGAGCCGCATGGACATCCTCCTTTCTATGCACTACTCGGCCTGATCGGTGACGTCCTCGTGCCCACGTGGCAGGTTTTGCCACGTGCCCGTTTGGGACCAATCCTGCTTTTCAGTTGCACCGCGGGCTTCCTGTTTTCGTTTGTAGCCCCACGCTGGGGAATTGGGCCGGCCGTGGTGACAGTCGCGGCATGGACGTTGCAGCCCAACCTGTTTGGCCATGGCCATTACGCGACTTACGACGCCGTACTTACCTCGCTCTGGGTGCTCGCCATCCTCGCATTCACACGGGCCGTGGAAGGCTCGGAGTCTGGGCGTCAAGAAGCCGTCGCCAAGCTTGCAACAGTGGCGTTCGGCGTTGTTGCCGGTTGCGCTCTTGCGACCAAGCTGACCGGGTGGTTTCTGCCGCTACCGTTCATTGTCTGGGCCGGGTGGGCCCGGAATCGCCGCGCTTTGCAAGTCCTGATGATCGGCTTGCCGCTCGCTTGTTTCGTTCTCTTCTTGCTCATGCCCCCTTGGTGGACCGAGCCGGTCACCGGAGTTCTGAGATTTCTTCGGTCCAACCTCACACGAGGTCGGACCAACCCCATCCCGGTGCAGTTCCTGGGAGTCGTGTACCAGACACCCAACCAATCGCTCCCCTGGTACAACACCCTTGTCTGGACCGTTCTGGTCACACCCGTGGGCTTCCTGCTTCTTCTTGTGGCCGGCATGATCCGAGCGATACGCCACCGCAACGTCGAGCCCGTCGGTCTGTTGATCCTGGGAAACTGGGCTTTCCTGGTTGCCCTGCGGGCTTTACCGCACACTCCTGGACACGACGGCGTGCGTTTGTTCCTGCCAGCCTTCGGGGTGATGGCTTTGCTTGTAGGAATGGGAGCAAGACAGGTCGTTGACCGGTTTGGTCGCTGGGCCAGGATTGCGGTTGCCACTGCCGTCGTGGAAGCTGTCGGCAGCGTCTTGCTGCTCTTGCCCGTGCCGCTTTCTTATTACAGTCCGCTTGTGGGTGGTCTTCCCGGAGCAACCTGGTTGGGCATGGAACCAACTTACTACTGGGATGCCCTGGGCCCAGAGGCCAGGCAATGGCTCCGAGAGAACACCTTACCCGCTCAGACCGTGCGGTTTGCAACTTTCCCTTTATCGTGGCTGTATCTTCGCCAGACCGGCGAACTGCCCCGGCGTCTGGACTCAATCGATCCAGGCACGCCTGCCTGGTATGTGCTGCAGAATCGCCCGGCGCCTGGTGGCCAATCGATCGACTACTTGCAGAGCGATCGACACCCGCGTTTGTGGTGCGTAAGTTCGGAGTTCCGCTGATCTGGGTTTTCCCTTACGCGGCCTACGCAGATATGCAGAAACTGTACAGGAAAGCGCCTGCATAGCGAGGGTATGCGGTCGGACGCGAGAGTCGTGTCACCCACGTCCGACCGGCATTTTTCAATGCATGCTGTCACGACCGCGCAGGGCCAAGGCATGCTAGATCAACAAAGGCGGGTCTGGAAGGGTCGGTTCAGTGCTGAACCGATGCTTGGGGGGAGGAGTAAACGGAGGGTGCCGAATAGGTATAGGTGAACGGAGCCGAATAGGCGACTGGAGCCGAATAGGCGACTGTTCCACAAGGCGCAGCAACAGGCTCGTGCAAGCAGCCCTCTTGTGGAAGCCAAGCCTCAATCCCCTCAAGCCGGCGAACAAACCGCAATGCTTCCTGGGAGCGCATGTCGGCTCACAGACAGGGGCCTCATAGGTGCAGGGCGCAGGTGCGGCAGCCACGCACGTTGGGGCCGGTTGACAAGCACACGACCTCTTGTGACAAGCCTGAGCATTGCCAGCGAAAGCCAATGTCCCCACGAGTCCACTCAGGACGAAACTCAACAGGTGTCTTTTCATCGATTCATCTCCAGGAACTCGATTGCTAATGGCGAGCATACTCAGTCTCACCGTTCCGCAATCACAGTTGGTAAATCACGGGTGTGCCCGCAAGGTAGGGTAAATAATCCGTCTGCCGATTGCAACAACCGGACTTCGCGGTCCGCAAAGTCTCACTTGATGTCAACCACGCATCTTGCAATCTAGTCGTTTGCGATCCCTTAGATTAATTGGAATGTCCAGGCAACTCTGCATGTTCGATTCTACATGAGTTGATCCGGGAAACCGGATAAGGGCTCGGGTAGCCTTCCGGTGACGGCGGCCCGGAGGGCTTAGCCCGATGACGGGTTTCTCGCCGCGAAGACAAGATCTATGATAACTTGCAGTGGTTCGGCGCCTCAGATCAGATTGGCGGGACCACGGATTATGGACACGCTCGAGTTGCCCGATGCCACGAGGCCAGCGACCCGACAGCGGCGCGAGGAGACTCCGGAGCAGTCTGATGCCGCTTCAGTCCCAGTGCATGATCGAACTGCGGCCAGGAGGTATTGGTTAGTAATTCTCTTGGTGTTTGGGGCAGCACTCGTTTTACTGGTACCGACCACGGGCGACATCGGCCTCACCTGGGACGAGCCCGCCTACCGATACAGCCAAGTCATGTCGGCCCAGTGGTGGGACCAGCTCGCCCATGCCCGGTCGTGGGCCGAGATCCGCGGCCTGTTCGATGCGGAATCGCTTCTCTACTACTGGCCTTACGCGCGATTCGGAATCAACTTCCACCCTCCTCTGGCCGGCCAGTTGAACCTGGCCACTCATGCGCTCTTCGACTCGTGGATGAAGGATATTCCCTCACGGCGGATGGCATCGGTCATCGAGTTTGCGTTGACCATCGCGATCGGCTTCGGCTTCCTGGCTCGCCGGTATGGAATCGCGCCTGGACTGGTCATGTCTGGCTCGCTGTTGTTCATGCCGCGGCTTTACGGCCAGGCCCATCTGATCGATACCGACATCCCCGGGCTCTTCCTGTGGACGGCCGCCGCCCTGGCGTTCTGGAATGGATTGCACGCAGAGAACGGATGGCGCTGGCGGGTTCTGGTCGGCGTCTTGCTCGGTCTGGCGTTCGTCGAGAAGATGGCCGCCGTCGGGGTTCTTCTGCCGCTTTTGCTTTGGCTTGTGGTCGCTCACCTGCCTCGCAGCCTGGCAGGTCCTGGCGCCGGGCCAACTGGATCGACGGGCTGTGCACCTCGGGCCTCATGCTGCTACCACTCTTGCTGTCCTTTCAAGAGATCCAGGGTTTGCAGCGTCAGTTACCCCCTCCGAAGCAGACGAACCTGTTCGTCCATAAACCCTCAAGCGACCTGTCGGGTGCCATTCTGGCCGTGCCGCTTGTCATCTGGTTGCTCAGACGGTTGCTCGGCCGGGTCTTCCGCGGAAGCAAAGTGTGGGGTGTGGAACGGCCAGCGTTAGAGACCTGGACGGCCATCCTGGCATTCGCGCCGGTGGTGGGCTGGCTTGGAAACCCCGCCTGGTGGCGAGAAACACTGCCCCGGCTTGCCCATTACTACACGCTGAGCAATGATCGCCAGGGCTCCTTACCCGATATCCAGATCATCTACTTTGGGCAGACTTATGAATACACGCTTCCCTGGCACAACGCCTGGGTTTTGCTTGGTATCACGGTTCCGATGACGATCCTGCTGGCCTCTGCGATCGGCATCATCTGGGGGCTGGGCCAGGTTCGCAGCGATCGCTTGCCGCTCTACTTCCTGCTTCAATTCCTGACGCTGCCGGTGCTCCGAATGCTGCCGAAGACCCCCGCGCATGACGGTGTTCGGCTATTTCTGCCCACCTTCTACTTCCTTGCGGCCTTCGCGGGATGGGGAACCGTGGCCCTGGCAAGGGCGCTTTCCAGGCGGGCTCGCCTGCCGGCGCAGGTCGCCATTTCCCTGCTCGCCGCGCTTGTTCTGGCTCCCGCGGCCGTCGAGCTGGCACACATTCACCCGTTCGAGCTCTCTTATTACAACCTGCTGATTGGTGGGCCGCGGGGAGCTTGGCAGCGCGGCTTCGAGCTGACCTACTGGTGCGATGCCTTCAACGGCCGTACGCTCGACGACCTGAATCAGAGCCTCCCCGCCGCAGCCGAGCTGGATTTTCCCAATGAATTGACCAATCCGATGACCCTGCAGGAACTGCAGACGTTAGGAGCATTGCGCAGCGACATCGAGCTTGGCGGTGATGTCCAGTTCCATAGCCGGAAGTATGACCGGCTTGGTTACGTCTGGATGCAAACCCAAGACTCCAAGGCCACGGCGTTTTCTCGGCTGCTTTTCGCGATGCGCCCCTGGTACGCACGCGAGCCCCGGCAGCTCGACGGCCTGCGCGTGGCGACCGTGGCCGACCCTGTGGCGGTCTCCCGGGCGTGGGCACTCGAGCTCCTGCTCGATGCACCAGATCCGAAACCGAAGGAAACACCCAAGGTCAATCGCCTGACGCTCAACCAGACGATCCTTGATTGGGCTCGTACCGATCGCCAAGGGTTTCTCGCGGCAGCCGAATTTGTCGCCGCTCATCATGGAGCCGGACAGGACGCGGGCGCTCGACGGCTCGTGGACCTGGTCACTTTGCAACCGAATCCCAGGGCCGTCGAGACGCGCAGGTTTCTGCTCGACCGCCTGCTCGTGGCGCGGCCGAAAGCACTTGTCGAGGCTGCGCGGATGCTGATCAAGGACCAGGCCGCCATCGTCCACGTATTGACGCGCTACGGCTATACCGATCCCCGGACCATCGGCGGCTACGTGGATCGAGACCTGGCCACTCTGGACTAAGCAGGGGAGCAAAGACCTGGATCTCGGGAAGGACCAAGAGCAACACAGTGCTTACGATTCACTCCCTTCGACGTCCCAGCGGCACCGACTCGACGGACGCTGGCGGATGTTGCGGTTTCAGATAGGTGCTCAGGCGCGGCAGAAACCGCGTTACCGCCAGGCCGGCTGCCAGGTAGACTCCGCAGCCGAACCAGTACGGGGCGGCGTTTGATACCCGGCCCAGAAGCACGTTGGCCGTCGAGTAGCTGATCATCCGCGCGAGAGTCTGGGCCGAGGAGAGCGTGCCGAAAACTGCACCCTGCTCGCTTGCCGGAGTGATCCGCGAGAGCAGGCCGCTTAGCGAGGGCGCGATCAAACCTTGTCCGACACCCACCAGAACGATGCTCCCGGCCAATACGAGCGCACCCGAAGCAAGGGCTAGCCCCGCGAAACCGAGAGCGACGATGGCGATCCCCGCGGCAATCAGGCGAGGCTCGCCGAGCCTTGGAACCAGCCGCCGAATCAAGCCGCCCTGAACTACCGCGGTGAGTAAACCAAGGCCGGCGAAGACGAACGCGGCGGACCGCGCATTCCAACCCATCTGACGTCGCAGGAAGAGCGACAGCGTTCCCTCGAGTGCGGCAAACGCGAGGACGGAGAGAAAGCCAAGCAGGACGAGCTGGCCGATCCCCGGAAGAGTCATCGTGTCGACCAGGCCTCGCCAGCTCAGGACCCGCGCGGCTTCGCGATTCCTGACTCCTGCGGGTCGCGACTCAGGAAGCCGGGTCAGCACCAGAATCCAGGCCAGGGTGGAAAAACCCGCGGCCACCAGAAATGGCAGCCGCAGCCGCCAATCCTCCGCAACCGGCAGGCCGACCAGCACGCCACCCAGCAGCGGCCCCAGTACAAAGCCCAGCCCGAAGGCCATTCCAATCAGCCCCAGGCCACGCGAGCGGTGCTCAGGCGCCGTGACATCGGCCACATACGCCTGGGCCACCAGGATGTTTCCACCCGAGGCACCGTCTAGCATCCGTGCCAACAACATAACCGTGTAGTTGCGCGAGAGCCCGAGAATCAAGAATGAAAGAGCAGTGCCCGCCTGGCTGAAGATCAGGATCGGCCGGCGGCCATATCGGTCACTGAGCCTGCCCAGAATCGGACCGGCGACGAGCTGACAGAGTGGGTAGGCCGAGAAAAGCAACCCGATTTGCCACTCACGCAAGCCGTACTGCTCGGCGAACGGGGCCAGGAGCGGCATGACCACCGTGAAGCCCAGCAGATCAATCAAGACGATCAGGACCACAACAACAAGCGGCGACATCGGGGACGCAGATCTCCTCGAGCACGGCGGATCGGGACAGGGGTCATCTCCCCGCATCAGGCCTGCGCGGCAGTCCCCGCTGCGTCCGCGGTGCAATAACGGGCTTCTCGAAGCTCGTCAGCCTGAGATTTCAACTCCAGGAGCAATCGGGCATGTGACACGATGCCCCCATATTCCACTAAGAACGCCCCCAAATTGAAGGCGATCGTCAGTGCTGCGGCCCCCAGATGCCAGGGCGCATAGCCTTCTCCTCTCGTATCGGCGGCCGCTCCCAGCCAGGCCGTGATAGCGATCGCGGTCATGCACCCCATGATGAACCGGAACGCACGGCGCTTGTTGCGAGTCGCCTGTGCGACGAACCACTCCGGCAATTGATAAACCTTGACGACTTCCCTGGCCCACTTGCTTGTAGCCATGAAGTACGTGTAAACGATCGAGTGGATTCCCAGGAGCACCACTACCGTCAGCAGCGAAAACAAGAGGTGAACACCATGCCAGATTGCATGCGGTCCGCGAGCCTCTCCGGTGGCAAACAGTCCCAGCACGAAGTCAGCCAGCAGCAGTGAGCCCCCCGTGACAGCCAGTGTCAGAAAATATCGAATCATCAAAAGGTCCGGCAGCGAACAGTAATCGGGCAGAAAGTCAGAGCTTCCGGCGGCCGAGTTGAGAACCAGACCACCTGGCAATACTCTAGGTCGTCGTCTTCCTACAGTGTCGTCTTCCGACAGTAATGACTTCAAGCAGGTAGCCGATCGCCATCTCTAGCCATGCACCGGGAACGAGTCAATTCGAGTCACACCCAAGCCGAGAATGGTACATCCTTGGGAAGTTCCGCGATCTTCTAGCCCCTGCCAGGATGCTCAGTTACAATCAAGAGTTCGTCGCCGGCAGGGCAAGCTTGGTACACAATTCCCCTCGATCTCCTTAGGCGTGCGCCCTTCATGGAGCTCACTTTTCTTTGTCCCAATTGTGGTGTCGTGAACCAAGTTCCGTGGTTGGAAGCCGCGGAGGGTGGAACCTGCCGCCAGTGCCAGGCCGAACGTGGGCTTCATCGCGAATTAGTCGAGAATGGGCAATTGCGAGGCTGCCCCTGGTGTGCGACCGAAGACCTATACATTCAGAAAGACTTCCCCCAGGCGCTGGGATTGTTCATCGTGATCGTCGGCTTCGCGATCAGCACCGTCTTCTGGTATCTCGAGAGGCCGGTTTTCACGTACCTGGTACTGCTGGCTTCGGCATGTCTGGATCTGGTTCTCTATTACCGGGTTCCCGACGTCACGATCTGCTATCGCTGCCTGAGCCAGATACGGGGTGCGGGCTCCAATCCTGAGCATCGTTTTGATCCTTTTGACCTGGCCCTAGGTGAGCGATATCGCCAGGAACGAATCCGGATCGAAGAGTTGCGAGAGCGGGGCAGAAACATCGAGCCGACTGCGTCGCCCCGGTCCGGCACCCCCTGAGGTTCGTCGGATCCCTGCAACCGACCGCCGGCAATCAATCCAAGAAACACTAGCCCACCGCCTTTCCTTTGAGGTCCATCCCCTGCCGTGGATGAGCGTCGCGCCCGAATTCATGACGATCTGCGGGGACTCGTTGCCGGTGAGCTCTACTTTGAGCCGCTGGATCGTGCGCCGTACGCGCATGATGCAAGCCTGTACGAGATCGACCCGCTGGGGGTCGTTGTTCCCCGGACTGAGGACGACGTCGCGACGGTTGTGCGTTATGCCGACGAGCATCAGATCCCGCTCCATGCTCGCGGGGCGGGCACCGACACGGGAGGCGGCAACCTCGGCACCGGCATAGTCATCGACTTCAGCCGCCACCTCCGCAAGATCGTCAAGATCGCGGCGGATCGCGTTGTTGTTGAGCCGGGGGTTGTACTCGAGACGCTGAACGCCGAGCTGGCTCCCCTGGGCCGCCGTCTGGAGCCGGTTCCGGTCAATGCCGCGACCGGCACCGTGGGGGGTATGATCAGTGTCGATGCGGCCGGCTCCAGGTCGCTACGGTTCGGTTCGATGGGGGACCAAGTCGAACAGTTGCGCGTGGTCCTGGCGCAGGGAGAGATCGCCGATCTAGGATTCATGCCGTGGCCCGCCTACGACGAGGAGCCCACCGGGTTCACCGACCTCATTGTTCGCAAACTTCAAAATGTTTATCGGCGGAGCCAGAGGCGGCTGGCACAGCTCATGCCCAGCACGCTCCGCAACCGTGCCGGATATGCGCTCGGCCGGGCCGCGAGTGCAGAGGGGATCAACCTGGCGCGGCTGGTAAGCGGTTCTGAGGGTACTCTGGCACTGGTCCTGCAAGCGGTTCTGAAGACCGTCGCCCTGCCGGCGGCCCAGGGGGTTGCCGTGCTGCCGTTTAGCCGACTGGTGGATGCCGCCGTCAGCGCCCAGTATTGCGTGGGATCGCAGCTTGAGCCCTCGGTTTGCGACCTTTACGATTGGCGGTTGCTCAGCCTGGCGCGTGATGCCGATCCCCGCTTTCATGCCTGGATTGATGAGGCGGTTGAGTCAGTACTTATCGTCGAGTTCGAGAGCGACCGCCATGAGGAAGTCGAGGGTAAGGTGCGCCTGCTTACCGAACGGATGACTCGCCAGGGACTTCTCAAGGCCGACCCGGTGACGGTTTTCCGCCGGGCCGAGTGTGAGCGGTTGGTGGCACTGCGGCGGTTGACGGAGCCGCTGCTCATGAAGTCGCGCAGCAAGTCGCGACCGCTAGCCGTCATTGACGATCTGGCGGTCCCTCCGGACCGCCTGGCGGCGGTGCTCCACCAACTTCAGGATCGCCTCAAGCGTCATGGGGTGATGTGGACAATGAGTGCCTACGCGGGGGACGGTCGAATTCGGCTTCGCCCCTTCCTCGACCTGTCCGATCCCGGCGACCGAGCCCGGCTCGAGCCGCTGGCCAGGGAGATCTATGATCTTGTGTTCGAAGCCGGCGGCACGATCTCGTCCTCGCAGGGCTGCGGCCTGGCGCGAACTCAGTTTCTTGCCAGGCAATATGGCGAACTCGTCCAGGTCTTCCGCGAGATCAAAGACGCTTTCGACCCATCGAATCTGTTCAACCCCGGAAAGGTCGTAGGTGATGATCCTCACCTGATGGTGCGAGACCTGAAGCAGTTCCCGCTTTTGCCGCTGGTGCTGGATCACGATTCGAGTTCGGTCCTCATCCCCGGCGCGGCTACGGGCTCAAGTACGTTTCGCGTCATGGCAGCCGAGCAGCGGGCGGAACCGAACGGAGAATTGAAATCGACGGCGCTAGAGCACGAGTTGCTGGTCGCCGATCGCTCGGTGATCTTGCCGGTTCTGCGCTGGCCGGAGCCCGGCGCACTGGCGATGGCCTCGGCCTGCCACGGCTGCGGCGAGTGCCGCAACCTGGACCCAACCCTACGCATGTGCCCAAGCTATCGCGCTCACCGTCGCGAGGCGGCGACGCCCCGTTCCCAGGCCAATTTGATCCGGCAGATCGCCACCGGGCAGGTCGATCCCAAGCTCTGGGGGGGCGAAGAATTCAAGGCGAATGCCGACCTTTGCATTCACTGCAAGCTGTGCCAGACCGAATGTCCGGCGGGCGTGGATGTCTCAAGCCTGATGCTCGAGGCCAAGGCCGCATTCGTCGAGAACCATGGCCTGCCTCCTTACGACTGGGTTTTTTCCCGTCTCGAGATGTGGGCACGCCTGGCCAGCCGGTTTCCCATCATCTCCAACTTCCTCCTGTCACGGCGCAGTGCCCGCTGGTTGATCGAGCGGGTGCTGGGAGTCTCCCGGCATCGGGTGCTGCCCAGGGTCCGGCGCACTCCGTTCACCCGAAGGGCGCAGCGGCTGGGGCTGGCCCGGCCGCGTCCTCATCAGCCTGGCCCACGCGTGGTCTATTTCATCGACGTTTACGCGAATTACTACGATCACGAGCTTGCCGAGTCGGTCGTGGCCGTTTTGCATCAGGCCGAGGTCAACGTCTTCGTTCCTCCGCGCCAGCGCAGCTCTGGCATGGCCGCGCTCTGCGTTGGCGACGTCGATTACGCCCGTGACATCGCCGTGAGCAACCTGCGCATTCTGGGTAACGCCGTTCGTGATGGTTACACCGTGGTCTGCTCCGAGCCGACTGCGGCACTAATGCTTCGTCAGGAATACGTCAAACTGAGCGACGACCTCGATGCCGAGCTGGTTGCCCAGAACACGATGGACTTGGGCCAGTATCTTGCCGGGCTCGACAAGCGAGGTCAACTGCCCCGGCCGCACGAACCGCTGCACGCGCGGGTCGGCTACCATCAGCCCTGCCATCTCAGGGCACTGGACGTGGGCACGCCCGGCCTGGATCTGATCCGCGGGATCCCCGAGCTGGACGTCGAATTCATCAATCGAGGTTGTTCCGGCATGGGCGGGACCTACGGTCTTGGACGCGACCAGTTCCGTACCTCGCTCCGCGCCGGGCGCGACCTCCTCCGTCGGCTCAAGGACGGCGACATCGAAGTCGGAGCCACCGAGTGCGGCGCCTGCCGCATTCAGATGGAGCAAGGTTTGACCAAGCGAACTTTGCACCCCATCAAATTCTTGAGTCTGGGCTATGGGCTCAACCCGTCACTCCGGCAACACTTCAAAGAACCCAAGCCGCGGCATTCCATGTCGTGATCACGGCAGGGCAAGCCGGGCAAGATTCATCATGAGCGAGTGCTCTTATGCGAAATTATGCGTATTCGATGATCGATTTTCAGGGAATGGGTCTGCTCTCTCCAGGCCCGTGGCATGTGGCATTCGACGCACCCTTGTGAGGGGTTGACGGGGCAAGCGGTCTTGCCGGTGGCGGCACCGTGGCAGGAGAGACACGCGGCCTCGTAGGGCTGTGCCCGCGTCTCCGCGATGCGGTGCGGGTCGTGGCACGTCACACAGTGAAGTGTTCCTCCGCTGGCGGTGAAACATCGGCTCTGCTCTAGTCGCGCCGTCTGAAACCGGAACCAGCCCGGATCGTCGGGTTCGCCGACGTAGCGCTGGGGTTCAGTCTGCGAATGGCATCTGCCGCAGAGCTGGTTGATCGCGGCGGCGCTCGAGCGGCTTGCGCGAACGATGGCTGAGTCAGGAAACTCGGCCGCCACGGCGAGCAGATGGTTGCCGCCGGGTCCGTGGCAGAGCTCGCAGCCAATGGCGTGGTCGGCCGCTTCGGGACCGATCCCGCTGACAGCGGCCCGAGGATTGGTCGTATGGCATTGCAGGCATCCCCGCAGCCCGTCAACGGGTGCCATGACCGGACCCAGAAACTCGTCCTGGCTAACCGGACGTCGCTCCAAGCCGGTCGAAATGTCCCACCCCGAGCCCCTGGGCGAATCATAGTAAGAAAGCCGCAGCATTCGATCTTGCCCCAGGTCGTCAGTTGCCACGAATGTTACAAAGTGGTTGAAGGATCCGAACGCGTACTTGACCACCGCGCGAAGATGCGGTTGTCGACCCGGGTCTCAACCCGCACACCATCATCGATCCGGTGGAAGACATGCGACACCCTGGGATCGCCCGGATCAGCGAGCGGCTGATCGGGCCAGGGGAGTTGCCGGGCACTCTTGCGCCCGAGCGAATGTCGCGTTGTGCCGGCTGGAGAGATAGGCGTCTGACTCCGCGTTGTGACACGAGGCGCAACGAGCCGATCCGACGTAGGAAGCCGGCTCGGGATCAAGGGGATGGTCGGCACGATAGGAACCGGCCGACTGAAGGGCCCGGGCGGCTTTGTCCCATGCCTTTTGCTGAATGAAGCAGCGGCTCAAGAGCCAAGCGGATTCCTCGTCCGGTCGGGCCGCGGCCATGTTCTCTAGAATTCGCCGCGCCTCGGCGGGCCGGCCCGTCTGCAGTAAGCAGCGGGTCAGGAGCATTTGAAACGGCCCCGCCGTCAGATCGGCAGCGGCCTTGCCAAGGGGGTCGAGCTCGAAGGCCCGACTCAGGGCACTCGCCGCCGCGGCCGGGTCGCGAAGCTCAGCCAGGGCGGTTCCCAGCGTCAGATTGGCGCGGGCCTCCCATCGTTGCCGCGGGATGAGCCGTCTCGACAGAGCCGCGGCGGCCGCGGGCCGTTGCTTGCGGAGATAGACCTGTGCCAGCTCGTCGAGCATCTCCGGTTCATTGGGATCGGCTTCGCGAGCCGTCTCGAGAGCCTTGAGTGCCAAGTCATCCTGTCCGGTCCGGCTCAAGCAGCGGCCCAAGAGGAAGTAATCCTCGGTAGTCATCAGCCCCAGCTCGAGCCGTGAATAGATTGCGATCGCTTGCTGATGGTGATTCTGGCGGGCCGCCGAACGTGCCGACAGCCGCAGGGCCTCGGGGTCATCGGCCGCCTTTTTCAATTGTTCTCGGGCCAGCTTGGCCGCATGTTCCCAATCGCCTTGAGAGTAAGCCGCGCCCCCCTGGGCCAGAAGCGCCGGCACTTGACGGCTCTGCCGCCACCAGAAGACACCACCACCTCCCACCGCGGCCGCCAAGATTGCGACCAGCCACCACGCTTGACGGATTCGCTTCCCGCGCTCGGGCATGACGTCAGAGGACTCTGGACCTCTTCTGACTGGCATTCTGTTCCGCCTGGCGAATCTCCGTCGGGTCCTGGCGGCTGGGTCCATTTGAAAGAGGGGTTGGTGACCGTGTCGCGGATCGACCACTCCGAAAGCATCGCTACGAGCAACAGCCGTCTGGACTAAGTATAAGCATCTAGGCGACATTATATCGGGACTGAAAGTACGCCGCAATCACGGGACATCGGTCGCCTGCGAGCCAGTCAGTAGTGAGCATAGGCTCCGCGCCGCCCCCAAGCATCCGGGCTTCGGGAGAAGGTGAACAGCGCTTTACAGGAACCCGGACGACGACCACGTCCTCGACGACTTCAGAATCTCCTGTTTTCGGTTCGCTCATGGAGCCGCCGGCACATATTCCGCCTGGCCTTGCGCATCGGCTGGCCGACGGCTTCTTGCTGCTACTCATGGGAGCCGTCGCGTTCGCCCTTGGCTGCCAAGAACTCTTCGACGGGGACGTCTGGTGGCATCTACGGGCCGGGCAGTGGATATTGGATAACCGCCAGGTGCCCACCCTCGACCCGTTTACGTTCACATCAGCCGATCAACCTTGGATCGACTTGCAATGGCTCTTCGAGGTCATCCTGGCAGTGGCGTACGCGGCCGGCGGGGTGCGCGGCATGATCCTGATGGCTGCAGGCGCCGGCACGACGGCGCTGCTGGTCGGCGTGACCGCCCGAGCCCGGTGCTGGCCGAGCTGGGTTGTTGGAGCGTGCTGGCTACCGGCACTTGTGGCGATGAGCGCGAGACTCGTTCCTCGTCCGGAGATACTTTCGTTCCTGGCGATGGCGGTCTATTTGTCCGTACTGCTCCGGACTGACGATCATCCGGCCCTGGCCTGGCTCCTTCCGGCAGTGCAGATACTCTGGGTCAATTGCCATGCTTTGTTTGTGCTGGGGACTATCATCCTGTCTGCATATCTGATCGGCCAACTGGTCGACGAGCTTGCTTGGCCCGTCTGGGCACGCGGAGGGACGCCCTGCAAGCGCGGCTGGCGGTGGTGGTGCCACGTTAGTGGATCAGCGGTGTCGGTCGTACTCGCCTGCCTGGCGAACCCCTACGGCTTCCGCGGGGCATTCTTCCCGTTTGTGCTTTTCCCCAAGATCACCCGCTGGGGAGGACCTTACAAAGCCTTGATCATTGAATTCGTGGATCTCCGTGAGTACATCCAGAGGCAAGGCTTGCCGGCCTTAAGCGGCCTTTACACGCGGATTACGTGCTGGTTGCTGTTGGCGATGCCACTCAGCTTCTTGGTGCTGGCCGCCTGGCGGGCAGCCAGGGCGGGGCGGCCCTTTGGTTCGAGCGCGGTGCGGGCCGTTGCCTGGTTTTGTGCCTTCGGCATGGCCGCAATCCTGATCCTCGCCGTCGTGCTAGGACTGCCCGGAGCCGGAAGTCCGAGCGGGATGTTACCTTTGGGCAGGCTGGCCCCGATTGGGCTGGCGGCCATGGGGCTCGCGGGGGCGGCTCTGCTGGTGCGATCCTCGCGAATCGCGTCTCTGCTGTTGGCGATTGGCGGCCTGGCCGAGGCGGCCTGGGCAGCCTGGCTAAGGACGCACCTGATGGGATCCGAACCGGGCTCGATGGCCTGGCTCTGGGGCGCGGACTTTCGCGCGCTCGGTTGGGCGGTCGCGCTACTCGGTGGGGCTGCGGCAGTTCTGATCCTCCGCGTCGCCGGGCGCGGGGCAACGTTCCGGATGTTGCTGGCAGTGGCATTCGGCTACCTTGCGCTGCAGGCCATACGTAACATCGGCCTGTTCGGGCTAGTGTCCGGCTTCGTGCTCGCCTGGAACCTCGGGGAATGGGCCTTCGAGCTCGCGACCGAGATTCCCTCGACCCGGAGCCGGGCTGCTTTTGGCCTGGCGGCTCGGATCGTTCTGGCCGCCCTGATCGTGCTCGTAATCATGACAGTGGTGAACGGCGGGTTCTTCCGCGCCACAGCCGAGTTGCGCCATTTCGGCTTGCGGGAGCAGCCGTTAGCCTATGCCCACGATGCGGCTCAATTCGCTGGACTGCAGGGACTCCCTGATCGGGCCCTCGTCTTCGACCTTCGCCAGGCCGGAGTGTACCTGTTCCACAATGGCCCCACTCGAAAGCTCTTCATGGACGGCCGACTGGAAGTGCCCGGCAGGTCAACGTTCGACACTTACGTCCGGCTGGATCAACTGCTCATCTACGGCCGCCCGGGTTGGACCGAAACTGTGCGCCTGATGGGCGATCCCCTCATCCTCCTCGACCACCAAGAGCACTACGGCGCCGAGGCCACGCTTTTGGTCCATCCCGAGTGGCGCTGCATTTACTACGACGCGGTTGGCTCGGTCTTCGTCTCTCGGCGCCGGCGTGATCTCGAGTCGTCGTTTCCCAGCGTCGACTTTGCTGCTCGACACTTCGAATCCCGCCATCGGATATCGCATGCCGGGCCTTGGCCGTTGGGGCTCGGCGAAGCTAAGGGACTGTACGGCGCGGGGTGGGCACTCCCCCATCAGCTCGGATCCACCTGGCCGCTACGGTGCTCTTACATGTTGCTTGCCAGCGACCTCCTCCGGGAGGCAATTGCCGTCAAGGCGACCGTCGGGGGCGAGTGGCTGCTCCTCGGCAGTGCCTGCTGGAGCATGGTACCCGACCTGACAGTCCCGCCGTCCGGCCCAGAAGAGCCCTGGGACCCCGCGATTAGTCTCTTACCGGCGCAAGCAACATTCTGCTATCGCCGCGCCTTGGAGCAGTACCCCGGGGATACCCAGGCATTGACCACGCTCCTTCGCTCTTTCGAGGCCCGGCGAATGAGCGATGCCCAGCGGTCCATAGCCGCGCTGCTGCGCCGCGCCCATGCAGACGCCCGCGTCGCGGACTTCAGGATTCCCGGCGCCATGGACAGCAATGCTCAGGCCGAACGGATCATAGACCTGCCCGAGCGCGACGACGAACCTGGGCCTGCGCAGGACCGCGAAGGGCGCGACGGCTTGGCCCGCGCCGTCGCCGGGCTGCTCGGACGCGGCCGCGCCGAGAAGGCCTGCGCGGTTGTTCGCTGACGCCGAGGATCGCGGGGTCTCTCCCCTCTGGGCGACCTGCGATCTTGTAGCCGTGGCGATGCTCCACCTGGGCCGGCCAGCCGAGGCGAGCCGGATCTGGGAACGCGCGTCGGATCCTCCGTCGCCCGCGACCAAGCTCACCAGGCTCGCCACCGCCGCATTGGCCGCGTTGGACTTCGAGACCGCCGACAGCATGTACCGAGCCGCACTGAAGTTCGACCCAGCTCGGGGTGAAGCCTGGTTCGGGCTGGCACTCTTGCACACCCAGCGTGGCGACGCCGCGGAGGCCCTGGCTGCCGCCCGGCAAGGTCTGCGGCACACCTTAACGCCCGCCCAGGCTACTTTCCTTCGGGGCATCGAGACCTTGACTGCTCGGTACGAGAATTAGGAGGTCAAGGCGCGTTTCGGGATCCCGTTCCTGATTCTGTATGCAGGGTTACTTGGCCTAAAACAAGAACCTCAGCCATTGCACCCGCAAACTCGGCTCGAGTTCCGCGACGATGCCGGGGCTGCGGAATTCCACTTCGTGTTTCATAACGGTGAGGCTGCGATTCATCAGCTATCCGAGATGATGAACTGGGGCTTGGGTCTGCTCGACTACGACGGGGATGGCTGGCTTGACCTCTGCTGCGTTCCGGGCGGGATCGTTCCCCCCGACTCGTCGCGGCGCGCTTAGTGGCGACCGCCTGTTCCAACACTGTGGCGCTAGCACATCGATGGGAGGGGGTCGGTCCTCCGGGCATCGTACAGCGGTTCACCAATCTGCCGATCGACCAAGTCTACTAGCTGCGCGAGGGCGAGGCCTCACTCTGTCGACTACCGCGCTTCACTCCTTGAGCGAACGCATGCTCCCGGAGAATCCCACCACGATGCGTCGCCAAGCCTCGCATCATTCCGCTTGTGGTATCTCGTTTCTTGAGGATGGCGTTCCGGCTGCCACTCCGGCGGCTAGGGACGCGAAGATCGCGACGCAGAGTTGCACCAGAAGACGTGGCAGTGGTTCGCCAGGCACGGGCTGGTGGGCGGGCAAGAGCGGGAAAGCCAGCGAGCTGGCGGTCTCGAAGAGGAAGGTCGCGACCAGCGCCCCCAGCAGTCCGCCGAAGAGAGCACGGCCCAGTGCCCGGCGGTCATTGAGGCCGAAGCCGAGGGCCAGCCCGGCCGCGGCCCCAACCCCACAGAAGATTCCGGCATGAGTCATAAAAAGAGCGAGCAGCCCATCCGACTCGGGATCTTGATACTGAAAGAAAACCGGAACGAGGATCCAGGACAGCCCCGCCCCGGCCGCCGCTCCGATCGCACCGCCCATCACGGCACCCATGAATACCGTGCGCGGCGAGCCGACGGCCAGGCCGCCGATGACGCCCAGCGAGAGACTCAAGACGAGGCCCAAGAGCCCGTAGTCGGCTGCAGTTTTCTTGCGCTCGAGGACCTGTTCGGCCTTGCCAACCGCCATGGAGCGCACGGCATCTTTCTGGTAGCCGCCCATCTTGCCGTACCCAGGAGGATACTCCACCAAAAGCGGTATTGCGTTGCCGATCGACTCACCAACCAGCCCGGCCAGGAGACCGCTGACCAGTCCCGCCCCGAGAGTCAGGAGCCAGACGGGGAAGTCGAAAGGACGCTGTCCCCTCGGTTAATCTCGAACGAATCGCCCCGGTTTCATCACGAGGAGAAGCTGGGTCGGGTACGGAGCCGGAGCTTGATTGCGGTCCATCAGCATGCACGGTAGGACCTCCCGTGAAGGTGTCGTGGTCACGGAGTGAAGATGACATCTCCACGCGCTGCATGAGCCAGAAATATCAACAGAGTAAGCGACAAGATTTTAGCAACCCCGCATGGTGCTTCGGAAGGGAGCCGTACCGAACCGGAAGGGGAACTTCCCCTCGGTTCAACTGTGCTAAGCAGGAAAGTTGAATAAAACTTGGAAGAAAATTCTTTATTGTTCGACTCGCCTGTGGTAGTTTTTGGTGTTTGCGCGTGATGCGTATTTTCTCAGGAGCCCGACAATCCAGAGTCGCTGGCGCCATAGCCGAGCTTCGCGTTACTTGGCAACCGGTGCCGTCGACTCAGCGAGGTTGCAGGGGCTTGACTTTCTTCTGAAACAACCGACCTGAGGCACTGCCAATGAAGTTAAAGTCAGGGATATTGCTCTCGAGCGTGTCGATCGTCTTGGTTTCACTTATCGGCCTGGTCGCTGGGTGCGCCCAGCCCGACAATCCGACGCCCACGGCGGCTCCCGCTCCTCCGCCTCCCACGCCCAAGGAGGTGGCGCTTCCGCAAGGTCGGCGGCAAGGAAAAGGATTTCTCGGCGAATCCGCGGTACAAGAAGATGCAGGAGAACATGGCGAAGCAAAGCGGTAGCCCCCCCCCTGAATGACCAACCGGCGACATATCCTCGGTGTTCTGACCCAGTCGGAACCACCGGGGAATGCCCGGTTTTTGGAGCCATCGCATTTCGTTTTGCCGAGCGTGCCTTCCGTCCTCTCCAAAACGAGGGCAGCTCGGAGAAAACCGTGACCCGAGAGCGGCCAGCCGGACTATAGAGGAGCTTTCATCCATTCCTGATGCGACTCTTGGTGCGACGAGCTGGCTCTGAATCACGATGTTGTTTCTGATGCCTGGAACGGATTCATTCCATTCCGGTAACCTGAAAGTCCTGGCGAGGTTGGTTTCCTCATTCTTCAGACGTTCTTCATAGGCTAGGAGGTCCGCAATGAGATTCCAGAAGCGTTTCTCTGGCAGCCGGCCGTGCGGGTTCACGCTCATCGAGCTACTGGTCGTGATCGCCATCATTGCCGTGCTGATCTCGCTGTTGTTGCCGGCGGTGCAGTCGGCTCGTGAAGCAGCTCGCCGCGCTCAGTGCATTAATAACCTTAAACAGGTCGGTCTCGCCGTTGCCAACTATGAATCGGCGACCGGCGCCTATCCCCAGTGCTACCCCCAGCGGGCCATCTGGGACCCCACCAACAGTTGCGGCACGATTGAAGATTCGGGGTGGGGCAATTGGAGCATACATGCCTTCGCTCTTCCGTTCATGGATGGAGGCCCGGTTTACAACAGCCTGAATTTCAGCATTTCGGCTTCCGATAACGAGGATAACGGCACTCAGGCATCGGCCATCGGCACGCGGGTGGCCTCGTTCCTTTGCCCTTCATCGCCCCTGCCGATCGGCACCATGTACGGATGCCTTGGCGTCGCTCCCTTCAACGCTATCCGATTCCCCGGAAACAACTACTTTGCTTCCGTGGGTGCGACTGTCTGTCCCTGGTTTTCCGCCAAGCCTCCGGGGATCTTCTCGATCATGGGCAGCGGCCTCAATGGTGCGAGCATCTCCAGCTCCATCGGCATCCGGGATGTCACGGACGGCACGAGCAATACGATCAGCTTCGGCGAATGGAAGATGGGCGACTTTAATTCAAGCAAGCTCTCGCTCCAGGATGCGATTGATATTCTCCAAAACCAGGTCGGGAATTTTGGGTCCTGGAACGATACCGTCAACAGCCGAATGCCTTCGGCGGGCATGACTCAGTTCACAGCGTTCCTCCAGACCTGTCAGGGAAAGGCTCCGGCGTCGACCGCAGGAAGCAGCAACTGGAAGACCAACAAGAGCCTGCTGGGCCGGGATTGGCAGCACGGGATGTTCGGCCATACGCTCGGCACGACGCTGCTGCCGCCGAACTCGAGCTATTACAACTGCAACATGGAGTCGTGGGGTGGCGATTTCGATGCCCCGGGCATGTACAACCTTAGCAGCTACCATCCCGGCGGCGCTAACATCGCGTTTGCTGACGGCTCGGTCCGATTCGTCAAGTCGAGCATGTCCTGGCAAACAATCTGGGCACTGGGGTCGAAAGACGGGGGAGAAGTCGTCTCTTCCGACTCCTACTGACCGAGAAAGCAGCCCATGGCCGGCCGGCTCGCTTGATGGGCTCCTGCCTGTTCAGCCTCAGGCCGTCAAGCATTGCCCGTCCTGAGAATCGCTAAGGATAAGAATTTGTCGCTACTTGGGACAGGCCTCCGATCTTTCGGGGGCCTGTCCCTTTTGTGCGCCGAGCTAAAATGCGCCATTTTTCCGCGACCGCAGGGCCGGCGCATTCAACCCTTGAGATGACTCAGGACAATAAGAAAATCTTGGAACCACGGACGCAACAGTCGAGTAGCGGAGGGGCCGGTTTCCCAGCCGCCTCCGCCCTCTTCAAACCGGACGTGCAGATTTCCCGCATCCGGCTTACCCGAATTCTTTCAGTCCCAGGCATGCACAGTGAGCCAACATTGAGACGTCTACAAGAGCTGCAGGCCAAGGCGTTGCAGATGGGCGTAAAACGTCTCCCCTTCCGGGGGCCGGAAGGGGCGTTGACTCCGACGTTGCAAGTGACGCGTCAAACGAAGCAGCACGAATCGGTTCAGCTCGCGGAAACATTCCCGGGGATAACCGTGACGGAAGTATCCGCCCCAGCCCTCCATCCAGCGGTTGATTTCACCGATCATCACGGGGATGGGGACGAAACACCGATGGGGACCGGTCAGCTCCCGAACCTGCTCACGAGCTCGAGCCATCGTCTTCGCCGAAGGAAACACGTTGAGATAGCGATGTTCGCCGCCGAAGCGGTCGCGGTCGTATCTCAACGCAAACCCCAGGAAGTTCAGGCTTTCCCCCGGCTGGTTCAGCTTGACGATCCGCGTCTTCTCGCGATTAACGGTCAGCCGAAATCGGCCCTCCAGCAGTCCCTCGATCCAGTTGACCAGTTGCCGGGATTGATAGCGCGCCAGAACCACAAAGTCATCCGCGTATCGCACCAGCTTGGCATTGGCCCATCGGCCAGGACCATCAGAGCGGTAGAACTGCTTCTCGAACCAGTGCAGGTACAGGTTGGCCAACAAGGGCGAAAGACTTCCCCCTTGTGGAACCCCCTGCTTGGGTCGGGTCGCTTGAGTTCGGCCCTGATCATCGGTCTCGATGATGGGACATTCCAGGAACATGCGGATCAGCTTCAGTACCGAGCGGTCGGTGATCCGTCTCTCCAGGCATTTGATCAATGCATCATGTGGGATTGTGTCGAAGTACGATTTCAAGTCCGCGTCGTAGACCTCCTGAAACCCGGTGGTGATGTGCTGGCGAATCGCGTCGATTGCCTGATGGGCGTTCCGGCCCGGACGGAACCCGTAGGAACTATCCAGGAAGTCCGCCTCAAAGATCGGCTCGAGCACCAGCAAGACCGCCGTTTGAACGATCCGGTCTTTGACCGTGGGAATTCCCAGCGGTCGCATCCGGCCGTCCGGCTTGGGGATGTGCACGCGCTTGACCGGCCGTGGCCGGTAGCGTTTGGTGCAAAGTTCTTCACGCAGTTCCTGAAGGAAGACGGTCGCGCCAGGGCCATCGATGATGTCCTGACACGACATGCCGTCTACCCCAGGAGCTCCGTTATGAGCCAGCACCAGCCACCACGCGGTCATCAGCACGTCGTCCCGAGAGATCCGGTCGTACAGCGCGTAAAACCGGAACTTCGGTTCCTGCTTGGCCTTTTGACCAAGCTTCCATCTCAGTTCAGAGACTTTCGGCGGCAGCTCGATTCCAGATTTCACCTCCGATGGGATCGGTGGTTTGTCCTTCTTCGGATGCTGGCCGCTGTCTTCCGTAGTGGGACTGCCGTCCAAGCGGATCTCCTTACGTCAGATGAAAACACAAATTCGGCAGGGGATCTTCGCTCCACAGGAGTTACCCTGCTTCCTCGCTACTACATCCCCCTCCGACTCCCGACTTGGCCGGAGGATGGTTATAGATTCCCATCCACCGTTGATCCGAGGTCACACCCAGACCCCAGGTCGCCAAGCCGGGTCTCTCAGGTTCCCGAGTTGATCTTTCGACGCCCGCTGTCCCGTATCACCCCGGGGGACTCGACCGCTGCACGTGCTCGTTGCTTCACGGTCGATGTCAGGCTTCACCAACTCCGGAAAGCTGGCCATCCCCATTTGTGTAACGAGGCCGAAGGGTTCGCTTGCGCGACGGCTGACGTCTTCGCCTTCCCAGGCTCCGGCGTCCGGGTCGCCCCGGCCACCGCTGAGTTGGCTTCATGGAGAACGAGCAAGTGCCATGGTCAGTACCTTTCAACTGACAAGATCAACCGAGCTTTGCCTGACGCACCAGAGATCACGGAGAGAGGAGAATGCGGTGAAGTGAAACAGGATCGAGGAGAAGGAGATCAACGTCCGCAAAGTTGACTCAGGGGATGAAACGGTCTTGGATCAGAATGGATGCATTTGACGGACCTACCTCGAATTCTCTCTGTGATCTCTCGGGGGTAACTCCCATCCGAAGGATGGGGTCGCTCTGTGGTTAAAGGCGTTCGTGTTTCGGCATGGCCCTCTGGCCAATTACAGTGCTTCCAAGCCAGTTTAATGCCTGGCGCCCGGAAGCTCGACTGAGGTCCCGATGTCGAACTGGATCTACCGGCCGGCCGGGAAGTGGCTGTTGCTGTTGGTGGTCTTGGGAGCCGCGGTCGCGGGGGTGGTGCTGGCCGAGCGCAGGTCGGGCGCCGCGGCTCTCTGGCTCTTTGCTTCCGGTCGAGAGCATAAAGAGTTAACAGCCTTGGCAGCGGGTCGATCTTTTCTCGACAGGGGCCAGTTTCCGCGAGCCATTCGCGCGGTCTCGATGATCACGACCGGCAGTTCGCACGAGAGCGAGGCGCTCACGATTCAGGGTACGGCGCTCGGCCGCGCTCGAAGAACTCGGCCCAGCGCGGCAAACCCTCGAGCGGGCCTGGCGAATTCGCCCCAGTGGCGATGCGGCCAGGGTTCTCGCCGCGATCTACCTGAGTTCCAGAGAGAACGAGCGCGGCCTCCAAATGCTAGTCGAAGCCTCTCGTCTCGACCCGTCTGACTTTCGCCCCTGGTATGCGATGGGCGAGTCGGTCTATTTGCGGCTCCGCCGCCATGATCTGGCGGTCCAGGCGTTTCGAGAGTCACTGAACCGCCTGCCTGGCCATACCGAATCTCGCATCGGACTGGTCGATGCGCTGCTTAGATCTCATCGCGTCGAAGAGGCTACTCCCTTGCTGGAGCAGGTCCTCAAGGAGCGACCGGACAGCCCCAGGGTACTTGCCCTGGCCACGGAGCTCGCAATTGAGTCCGGCGATGAGACGGGAGCCGCCGGTTACCTGGCCCGCGCTGGCCCTCGATCCTGATTTCCACCAAGCCCTGATCCTTCACTCCCGTCTGCTTTTCCGCCAGGGCCGTCGGCGCGAGGCGCTTCCCGTGGCTGAGCACGCCTATGCCCTGGAGCCCAACGACGTCTCCACACTGACCCTGTTGTCGTCGATCCAATCATCGCTCGGCCTAGGGCAGCAAGCAGGAGAGATTCTGGCCCGCAAGCGCGAGGTCTTGCAGCGAGGCGAGATGATGGAGCAGCTTTCAAGAGAGATCATGAAGAACCCTCAGGACCCTGAACCTCGCTGGCGCCTGGGGCAGCTTGCCGCCGAAGCGAACATGAAGCCGCTGGCCATCCAATCCTACCAAGCCGCACTCGCACAGGCGCCGGATTTCGAGCCGGCTCAAAAGGCTTTACTTGATATGGGTTTTCCTCCCAGCCGCCTACCACCCTCATCACGATCCCGGCTGCCGGAGATCTCCCGGTGAGAGCGACCGTACAAGCGACCGGGGCTTGATCGAGACGGGTCATTTGGGGGAAAGCTCGGCCGCTCGAGCCGATGCAGCATCCTCGGCCTGACGGGAACCCAGAGCCGGAACAAGACGCGGCGGGTTCTTGAGGAGTGCATTGAGACCGTCGCGGGCAGGCTGATACCCTGGGTCAAGGGCAAGCGCCGCCTGGAAGCAACGGCTCGCCAGCACAGGCGCCCCACTCTCAATCGCTGCCTGCCCCAGCAACGTCCGAAGTTTGGAATCGTCGGGGTTTTGTTCGATCTCTCTCGTCAGCCTGTCCATCTTCTGAAGCTGTTCCAGAACGTTGTTCCGCCGCCGGAGTGTCTCGGCGGCGCGCTCGGTCATGCCCAGTTGAGTCTCGATCATTAAGAGTAACTGAAGTGCATCAAGGTCACTAGGAACGGCGAGGACGGCCTGTTCAGCGTCGAGCAAGGCTTGCTGCCAGAGCGAGCGAGCCCCGAAGGCACGCGCACGCGCTACCAGGGCGTTGGCATTCAGGGGATCGCGCGCGAGTGCTCGGTCGGCACGTGCGATTGTCTCGTCGATGTGCCCCACAACGAACGCTTGGCGCGCGGCCAAGCCGAATATGATCGGGTCGTCAGGAAATCGCTCCATCGCCTTTTTCACCCAAGCCTCGGCCTGGTCAGCGGCATTAGTCGCTAGCCAACCATGAATCACGCCGATAAGGGCCTCTCGTTGGTCAGGATTCAGACTCGAGCACCTTCTCGTACGCGGTGACTGCCCTCTCAGGGTCGCGCAGATCCTCGAGAACTTTGGCCAATGCGAGCCAAACCCGGACCTCTTGCGGCCGGAGCCGTGTTGCAGCCACAAACAGATCGGCTCCGCGCTGGCCGTTGCCGAGGTCGACGTTCAATTCCGCAAGCGTCACGGTCGCTTCGAATTGTTTCGGATTCAGCTTGAGTGAACGTTCCAGGGCGAGTCGGGCCACGCGGAGTTGGCCCATTCGAATGAGCGCCTGGGCCGCCAGAGTGACAGCCTCGTCCGCGGCTTGCTCGTCGTCACGAGCCTCGCTGACCGCCTGGAACGCCAGGTCGGGACGTCCTTGACGGAGGTAGGAGCGGCCGAGCTGGGCGGCCTGACGCCAATTGCGAACCCGAGGCGCGGACCACCAGATCCATCCTGTCCCTCCCAGGAGCGCGGCCAGGAGAGCCATGATGCCGATGGTGACCGACCTGCGGGGTGTCGGCACGTACGCCCGCGGGGTTTGATCGCTCTGGGTTGTGGCCCTTCCGGAGCTCATCGGCCTACGTGAGCCTCCATACACTGCTTGCCTGCTGGATTTTCCCGATCGCGCGGTTGGCGCGGTGATTGCCCCGCAGGCCTCGGCCCACCGGTTGTTTAGATGATGATACATGATGACTCGGGTCGCGCCGAGACTTGCGGCAACAGCCATCGAGGCTGAGCACCTGGGTCAGGAAGGTCCAGAGGGTCACCAGCGGGCTGAAGCTCCGCTCCCGGTAACGGACTCCTTCCTCCTCAAGGACTTCCATGACCATGCCCGCGTCCAGGAGGTCACCGAAGGGGGGTTGGTGTCGGTCGCGCAGGAAACTGATCTGGTCACGAATCCGTCGGGACGTACCCTGGAACATCGATGGTCTCTTTGCCGAAGGCACCCGGAATCGGGTGAGAGTCAAGGTTTTCGCAAGCGAGGCCGTCTTTGCCTATCTCGAATGGCCAGAAGGCGTTGCGGCTAACGATGTGCCATTCGACCCTGCCACCTTTTCCTGACACCTGGCACCCTTTCCTGATGCTCGATCATGGATTGAACCGTTGCGGCGTCAGCGGCCCGGCCGTGAGTCGACTCAACGCCCCGCGCATCGTATTCGAGCGTCGCCCGCACGGCCGGGTCAGCGGCGAGATTGCGCGCTCCCTGGCGTCGTCGCGCAAGTGGAATAGCTCTTCGCGAACATCTCCTTCGCGGCGGATATAAGTCCAATCGCCTTCGGTGAGCGCGGCCAACGGCCAGCGCGGATTGACCTTTTGCGAGGGATCCGGGCTGAATGGGTCAAGGGGCACCAGTTCGGAAAGTGCCTGCTCAGGGGCAACGCGATCGTTGGCCGTCGTCGGGGATGAGCCGTTCCAGAACCGGGCCAGCGAATCCCCGGGAAAGTTGGAACCAGCCTTGAGACCCAGTATGTCGACGATCGTCGCCGGCAGGTCCCGCAGGCTCACCGTCTCGGTGACGACCCGTTGCAGCCGGCTCCCGACGGCGGAATGATCACGAGGGGAACATGGAGCTCCGTCTCGTAGAGACTCATTCCGTGCCGGAATACGCCGGGATGTTCGCCGAAGCTTTCGCCGTGGTCCGCCGTGATGATCACCCAGGTCCGCTCGAATACAGCACGGCGATCGAGTTCGTCGATCAAACGGCCCAACTGCTCGTCGAGATTGGCGATGCATTCATCGTAGGATTTGCGGACCGGAGCGATCTGCTGCTCCGAAGGCCCGCGCGGGTCTCAGCAGCAACCCTTGCTCGATCGGATCGCCTTCACAGTCATCGTCGGGCCCAACTCCGAACCGGCGGAAGCACGTCCGCGGAAGCTTGTAAGGATGGTGGGCGTCGAAGAAATTGAGGAAGGCGAAGAATGGCCGCTCAGGCCGCCGTCGCCGGGACAGCCAGTCGAGAAACTCACGATTGACTACTGCCGCTTCTTTTCGATCGGCTTTGAAGAGCCACCAGAGCGATGTCCACCGCCGGTCTCAAGAGATCGACATCCAACCAGTCCTTGAGGAACCGATCAACCGCGTGGAGCCCATTCACGGGCCGATCAACCAGGACGGCCGTCTTGAAGGGGGTGAGCCGGGGGAAGATGTAGTCTTGATACGCTGGCAAATCCACGAGCCAGCCCGGAATCGGACGCACAATACGAGTAGTTGGCCACGAAACCGGCCGTCGCATAGCCGCGCGACCCCAGAAATTCGGCCAGAGTGGGATAGGCCCCGATCCAGCGGGGTGAGCCAGCCGGCGGAAAGCTCGTGAGGCCATCGGCCTGTAAACATGCTTGCATGGGACGGCAGCGTCCATGACGAGGTCGCCAGGGCACGGTCGAAGCGAATTCCTTGTTCTGCCAACTCATCGATCGTCGGGCTGGTGGGCCGGTTGTAGCCGTGGAGGCTCAAATGGTCCGCTCCCACCGTGTCCAGTACGATCAAGAGGACGTTGGGGGAACCCGGCGGCGGGAGCGGCCGTACCTCCTCGCGCCATTCCTTGATGCGGTCTGACCCCCAGAGGCCTGCCACCAGGATCGGCACCAGTCCGGCGATCGACGGGAAGCTGAACCCGACCAGCCGCCGAAAGCCAATGGCATGCGCGCTCCAGCGCCGGGACTACATGCGCCGCTACTCCCAGCACCAGGAGAAACCCGGCGGGACCGTAGATCTGGGGAAAGGCAACCCAGAAAGAGGGAAGCAAGGTCAACGCGGCCAACAGCCGTACGGCGAGCCAACGACCGCGGCAGTACCCACCTCGAACCAAGAGCGAAAAAACCACGCCCAAGGCGACGAAGATGACAAGATTGGTCAGCGGGATCATCCAGACGAAATGACGACTCATGGAGTAAAGTCGATTCGAAATCGATCGTTTGCTTGCGCAGGACGATCGTCCCGACCTCGAGCAACCCCGAAACGAGTCCACACCAGGCTGACATGACCAGAAGCGGAAAAGCACTCGATCGGTGCACGACGAGACCCTGGAACGATCAGCCCGTCGGGCCGACCTTGCAGAAGCCAGCAGTCCGGCTGATCCTCAATGATACATCACGAGTGAGTGGGGTATCCGAACCTCGGGAGACATCGAAAACTAAAACCTCCTCCCCGATCTCCCGGCGAAGAGAGAGGGCGAAATGACTTTCCCCTCGTCAGTTGGTTAGAGGGGAAACGAAGAACGGTGAGGGGTCTGTCAGGGCACGAGAAAGCGGCTCTCAAGTTATGGCCCAAATTGAATGCTATTTTAGTCAGCGCCGAGGGACCCCGGCAAGACACCTAAGAAGGACTGGGTCCTCGGACACCCGGAGATCGGGCCAAATTGGAGGTTTACTCTGGGAAGAAGGGAGTATTATATTGATTCATATATTGAGGGAGCGTTGCGCAAAGTAGTCGACATGGGGAATACGACAGATGGCGGGAATCGCCGACCGCAAGGCGACATCTCGGTTCATCGTTCAGAGATGAGGGGAGGTGGATCAAGACGCTCATCAACCTCGGGAAGAAGCCGGTCTGATCCAGTCTGGCGGGACTCCATGTTCGCTGAACATTACGAGAAAGCCGACTTGGACCAACGATTCTTCCTTCGCGACGACGAGATACCCGACCGTGGGTCCTCCCCGAGGTGTCGAATTGAAGGGGGGAAAAGGAGATGCCTGAAATCGCAGTCGAGATAGAGACAGTGATGGCCCGGAATAGGCAACGATGGAGGCTGTTACTGTTGCTCGCCATCGTCGCCGGCGGACTGCTTTGGGGCGGCTGGAAATGGTGGGAGCTCCGGCGCTATCGAAGGGCCATGGCGGAGATCAAGGCGGAGATTGAAAGCGGTCGAACCGGGACCGCCGCACTGAGATTGAACGCGATTTTAGCGGGGAAGACCGACTCGGATGAGGCAGCCTATCTGTTGGGAACCTGTGAGAAGGCACGAGGGCGGACCCAGGCGGCCTCGCGGGCTTGGGGCCAGGTTCCGTCTGGTTCTCCATTCGAGAGTCGGGCAATCCAGGGCCGCATGGGGCTGGAGATTGATCGCGGGCGGCTCGCGGTCGCCGAGCAGCTGATCAAACAGGGCGCTGCAAGATCCTCGGGCGGACGTTTTCGGATTGCGGAAGCTGCTCGGCCCCATATATTGCCTGGAAGGCCGCCTCGAGGAAGCGCGATGTTTGATTGAGGAGTGCTGGGATCGCCTGAGCCAGGCTGGTGGCGGAGCTACGACGGCGGCCATGGGCTTGGTTCGCGCCCACATCGCGCTCGATTGCCAAATCACGCCGGTCGAGATGATCCGCTCCATCCTCGACAAAGCCTGCGCGGTTGGTGCCCAACGACGATCGAATCTGGCTGGGGAAGGCCAACCTAGCGCTTCGCGTCGGCTCGTTCGACGAGGCGGGGCGGTGGCTTGAGGCCTGTCTGCGGCAGCGTCCTGACGATGTCCCGGTCTGGAGAGCTCGCTTGAACTGGGCCAGGGCGACCGGACGCGTCACCGAGGCTCTTGAGGCTCTGGCGCATTTGCCGGCCGAGGATCGGACACCGGCCCAGATCCACGGTCTGGCGGCTTGGCTTGCCGCTGCGCCGCGGCGATTCCGAGTCAGAACGGCGTGCGCTGGAAGACCTGATCGCGTCCGATCCCGCCGACTTCACCGCATTAGACCGGCTGGCCGATCTGTTGGTCCAGAACAGCCAGCCGGCCCGCGCGACCGAACTCCGACGCCAGAAGATGGAACTCGAGCGGCTCCGGGCCCGATACCAGAAACTCTATCAACGGAGTCAGCCGACCCGTGACGCGGCTGAGATGGGCCGCCTGGCGGCGCAGCTCGGCCGCTGGTTCGAGGCCAAAGCCTTCCTGACCATTGCGACCGCGTCGGAGTCAGACCGAGACGACCTTCAGAGCGATCTCGCCAGGGTTAACTTGCGTGCGAAAAACATCGGTACAGCGGGCGTACCTGTCATGTTTCCCTCCGACGGTTCATGAGACTGCGCCTCCTTCGCTCCCCGAGGTCCCATCCTGGCGGGTGGGGGTGTGTTGTAACGAGCTCGGGCGCGGCATCGACGGCAGACCCCAACGATTCAGCTAGCGCCTCGTCAACGCGATATTGATGGGTTCCTCTGACATCCGTCCCACTTGGGGGCTGCGTGCTCCGAGGGTTTTTCCGCCAGTAGCACCTTCTCAAAACTCGCGTGAAAGTTGTATTATACATATCAACAAAGTAAGTTGCCATGCAAGACCAAGTCATCACTCTTCGCTAGACGAGGCGTTAGAACGAGCCGCCGGCGAGATTCCTTCGCCGGGCCGGGCGTTTTGCAGTAGAATTACGTCAGAGGCTGGATCTCTTCCCGGCGGAAGTGTTTCCTCGCAACGCCCAGGGTAGTCACCAGGCGAAGTTGAACCGTCCAGCGAGTAATCCGCCACGAGGTTTAGATCTGGAAGGTTCGAGCATGGCGACCAAGGCGGTGCCTACCCGCAAGCGGAAGTGGCCTCTGGCAAGCATCTTCGTCCTGACCGCCGGTGTGTTGTGCACATGGAGTATCTGGAACTTTGTTCTCCCCGGGTCAGTCGCACGAGGCCGCGCCGCTTATAGCCACGGCGACTGGGACATGGCAGCCAAGCTATCGCGGGAACGCTTGCAAATTGCCAAGGACGATCCGAAGGCATTGCAGCTCATGGCCCGCGCTTCGGCCCGACTGGGCCGATTTGCCGAGGCCGGGGGTTTCTTTGCCCGAATGCAAACCCGTGATCTGGAGGTCGAGGACCACTACCTGTTCGGCCTGGCGCTCGCCCGAACCGGACAGTTCGACGCGGCTCAGATGGCTTGGCGGTACGCTTTGAGCGTGGAACCGGGGCATCAGGAAACGCTGCTTCAAATGGCTCGTCTCGCATTCGACAGAGGGCAGATGGTCGAGGCAGAGCGGGCCGCCGGGCGGCTGGCCCATCAGCCGGGCGGGGAGGTGAGCGGGGACCTGCTGCTGGGGATGATCATGCCCGCAGATCACGATCCCCAGGCCGCCACGGAGGCCCTGCGCAGAGCTTTACGGCGGGACCCACAGGCCCGGCTGGTTCCCTCGGTCCCATACAGCACTCAGAAACTGCTTGTTCGCACACTGCTTCAGACGGGGCGTTCGGCTGAGGCGTGCGAGCTTGCTCAGGTTGTTTTGGCCGCGGGCCCGGACCGCGAGGCATCGTGGTTGCTCAGTCGGGCTCACTTGCAAGCGGGGGCGCCCGCGCAGTCCTTGCCGGCAATGGCGCAAGCCGGGACATACCGCTCCGATTTCCCGATGGAGCCGGAACCGTGCCGCTACGTCGGCGAGTCCAGATGCGCCGAGTGCCACCGGTCGATTCTCCAAAGCCTGCTCGCTAGCAGGCACGCCCGGACCCTTCTAAAGGGCGAGGAGCTCTCCAGCCTGCCGCTGCCGGATCATCCGCTTGCGGATCCGGACGAACCGAACGCCAGCCACGCCTACAAGTGGGCTGAAGGTCGGATCCAGGTTGAGACCCGAGTGCAGTCGCGGGTTTTCCAGGCGGTCGTTGACTATGCCTTGGGAGCCGCCGACCGGTACACCTCTCTGATCGGCCGCGACGTCCAAGGAGAAGCCAGAACCTTTCGTCTCTCCAGGTACCACAATGCCAGAGAATCCGGATGGGACCGCACCAAGAACCAGCCGCCTCACCCGGTGCGGGACGAAGACTTGCTCGGCGAGCCCTTCAACACGGCCGAAGGAGTCAGCGAGTGCTTGAGCTGCCACACCACTACCGTGCGCTCGGTCCGAGAGGGATCCGGCCCCGAGTCCCACGACAAGGGGATCGGCTGCGAGCGTTGTCACGGACCGGGAGAGCTTCATCTCACCGCAATCCGAACCAGGCTTGCCGACCCATTCATCGCCAGCCCAGCGCATGCCGCGCCAGGGGCAATCAATAATCTTTGCGGCAAGTGTCACGCACAGCATTTTCTGGCCATGCCGGCAGCACGGAGCGATCCGGCGTGGGCTCGGTTTCCGAGCTCGAACATGCCCTGGAGTCGGTGCTACACCGAGAGCGGCGGTGCGCTGCACTGCGTGACCTGTCACGATCCGCATCGTGACGCCGAGACATCGTCGGCTCATTACGAGGCAAAATGTCTATCATGCCACCTTGCGCGCTCGACCCCCAGCTCGCTGGCCCGCACTGATCAGGAGCCGCAGGCGTTCCGATCGCCCTGTCCTGTCAATCCCACCCGGAACTGTCTGCAATGCCACATGCCCAAGGTGGCCTATCAGCAGCTCCATACACTGTTCACCGACCACTTCATCCGGGTTCCCGCGACCAGGAGCCAGGCTCGGCGGTAAGTCGGCCTCGTCTAGGATGGTGATTTGCCGCGTGCGCTCTTGCGTCATTCCAGGTTCTACGGTAATTATCCTCAACCTGTCATGTCTTCGATCAGTGACGCCAGGGCCGAGGCCGGACCGTGACCAGGGATGGATGCGGTGCGTGTCGAGTCGACAATCGGTCCCAAGGCTCAGATTCCGTCGCTGTGGCTACCTCAGGGGGTGCGATCGTCGCTCCCTCGATTCCGACTGGGATGATCGGCCAATCCTGAACGCCGCCTCGACACGCCCGCGAAGCGCGGGCTGGCGGACGCGTGACGTTGGCTCGCCCGCCCTGACGGCCGGCGGACCATACGGCGCGACGCAGCTCGATGATCAGGCGGCTCTTGATCGGTTCGCTTCAGGAACGATCGCTCATGGGAAGATCCGGAAAACAACACTCCTCGGTGCCAGGAACGGTTCCCGAGGAGCGCAGGACCGTTGGGCAATGGGCACCAGGTTCTTGCGCCGATGCCGCCGCGAGCGTGGGTCCGAGGGTCGTCCCATCCCGTGATGCTGCGGCGGGTTGCTCACCGTGGGTGCGGGCGATGATCGCGCTGCTCACGCTCGTGCTTCTTTCCGGTGAACCGTGCGGGATCATCGTACCGGTGGGCCATGCTCAGCAAGGGGACAGGCTTCCCGAGGGAACCGTCACGGAATTGCGCATTGAAGGCAACGCCACGATCCCCACCGAGAAGGTCCGAGCGAAGCTCCTCAGCCGGGCGGGGCAGCCGCTCGACCAGCAGAAGGTTGAGGCTGACATCAAAAGCCTGATCGGCACCAAGTGGTTCTCCGACGTGCAGTCGCGGTACCAGGAAACCGCGCCCAAGAGCGGCAAGTATATTCTGGTCTTCCGGGTTCGCGAGATGCCGGTGCTCAAGGTGGTCGAGTTTCGGGGGCGGAAGGGTGTGCCGCTGAAGGAGATCGAGGAGAACACCGACCTCAAGGTCGGCAACCGCGCTGATCCCACCAAGACCCGGCTCGCACTGGGGCAAATTCAGCGGCTTTACCAGGAGAAAGGCTACGAGCTTGCCGAGGTGAAACTTGTGGAGGGAGGCAACGTCGGAGACCTCAAGGTTGTGTTTCAAATCTTCGAAGGACCCAAATTCAAGATCGCCGGCGTCGATTTCAAGGGCAACGTATTCGCCTCCGACGCCGTGCTCTGGACCAAGATCACCAGCCGCAAGCCGATTCTGGGACTGGTGGGCGGAAAGTATCACCGAGACATGCTCGAGGAAGACAAGCGGAAACTAACCGATTACTACCAGTCGCACGGCTTCTTCGAGGTGAAGGTCACTCCGGTGACTCGCCCGGGGCGAGTCTGGGCGATGTCAACTTGACGTTCGTGATTTCCGAGGGAACGCAGTACAGGGTGCGCAACCTGATCTTCGAGGGCAACCAGAAAATCAAGACTGCCGAGCTTCGCGAGGGGTTGCAGTTGCACTCCGGCAAGCCGTTCCTCGACAGTGTGCGCGAGGGCGATCTCAAACTGATGGCGTCGCGGTACAACGCGCTGGGTTGCATTGACACAGAGATTAATTTCGAGCCCCGTTTCACCAACGAGCTCGGGGTCGTGGACCTGGTTTACAAGATTACCGAAGGTGAGCCCTACCTGATCGGCGAGCTCAAGATCACCGGCAACACGCGGACCAAGGACAAGGTCATCCGCCGCGAGGCTGTCATGGCCGGCCTCTTGCCCGGCGAGATTCTGGACAAGAACCGGCTCGAAATTTTCCAGAAGCGGCTGCAGGGGCTTGGCTATTTCCACACGACTCCCGAATCCGGAGGCAAGCCGATCGAGATCAAAATCGTGAACAAGCGGCCCAAGGACAAACCCTACGGCGACCTGATGATGCCGCTCTTGGGCGAAGGAGTGACGCAGGCGCGCATGCAAGACCCCGGCTCAAGTGCGGAGTTGGTACCTGCTCCCGAACCGCTCCCCGCGCCGAACGATGTGCCGCGGCTGGAACCCGGAGGCGGCGCGTCGGCCACTACCCCGTTCGGCTCGGGCAACCTGTTCAGTCCACCGCCGGACTCGACGCCTCCGCTGGTCGTGCCTCCCCCCGGACCTCCCGCGCGTGTGCCTGTCTCTCCGCCGCGGGAAAGGCCGGCCGGCGCGCCTCCCGTGGGCGCCGGAGAGCCGCCCGGTACGTTCCCCAGCATGCCCGGGCTGAACATGACCGACGTCGGACCCGACCGCAACGATCCCTTTCCCAATCGCTCATTCGCCGATATCGTGACCGCCGTCGACGAAGTGCCCACCGGCCGTTTCATGGTGGGCGTGGCCGCCAGCAGCTTCCAGGGCCTGTTCGGCAACTTCACCGTCTACGAGAAGAATTTTGATATCTGGAACTTTCCTCGCTCGTTCAATGACATCTTTAACGGCACCGCCTGGCGGGGCGGCGGCCAGGAGTTTCGCATCGACATTCAACCGGGCACCAACATCAACCGGTTTCAGGTCAGCCTGCGCGAGCCTTACCTCTTCGACCTGCCCATCGGCGCGGGCGTGGCGGCCTACTGGTTCAACCGCTTCTATCCCGACTGGGACGAGCGGCGCGGCGGCGGCCGGTTCTCGCTGGGACGCCAGTTTGGCACAAGCATCTACGCCGATACGGCCTTCCGCGTCGAGGACATTAACTTTTACGGCTTCAGGACGCCGGCTCCGGCAGCTTATCTGGCGGCTGCTGGAGAGTCGTTCCTGGCTTCGCTTCGTCCCAGTATCCGGTTCGACAACCGGAACAACCCGTTTCAGGCCACCAAGGGTCAGTACGCCGAGTTTTCATTCGAGCAGGGCTGGGGCACATTCACCTGGTCCAAGTTCGATGCCGAGGGACGCACGTACTTCACAACCGGAAGCCGCCCGGACGGAACCGGCAAGCGCTTCTTTACCCTGCGAAGCCACTTCGGCATAGCGACTCAGGGCATTCCGGTCTACGAAAGCTACTTCGCCGGCAACTTCGGAAGCCTGCGCGGCTTCCAGTACCGCACCGTCAGCCCGCACGCCTTGGGCGTACCGGTCGGCGGCGTCATGATGGCCCTGGGCTCGGTCGAGTACCAGTTTCCCTTGAGCGCCAGCGATGCTTTCCAGCAGGTCGTCTTCTCTGATTTCGGTACCGTCGAAGGAGATTACTCGTTCCACAAGATTCGTGCCTCGATTGGTACCGGACTGCGCATGAAAATACCCCAGTTAGGACCCGTTCCCCTCGGCTTCGACCTCGCTTTCCCGATCGCTTACGCCGAGGGCGACCGCCTTCGCTATTTCAACTTCAGTATGAGCGCGATGTATTGAGATGAAAAAACTCAGCCCATCAATCCCCCGGCCCGTGCCGCGATCAGCGAACTCAGCTCACCGATAAGAACCAAGGCCATGGCCGCATACAGAATTCCCGTGGCCGATTGGATCGAACGAAGCTGTACAGTCTTCCATGCCAGAATGGTCGCCGCTATGGGGCCGGCGAATCCTATGCACCAACGCATCAAAAAGAACAATGTGGAATTATCGCCGATGCCATGTGATTGCATTCCAGGCAGGCCTGAGTAAGCAAGGTAGATGCCGAACACTGCAACGAGCGCCGGAGTACCAGGCCCCAGCCGATGCAAAGAACGAATCGTTTCAGCGGTTCGATCGACATGGCGGGCGCGGTCAGATACTGGTGGCCCAAGAGCATCGACGCGAGCGTCGCTCCCAGCAAGAAGCCAGAGGCAGCGCGGCTTGCTGCATTGAAGGTCCAAAGCACGGGCGAAACGCTACGTGAAGCCAATGTCAACCAGATGGCAGTCCCAACCGTGATCGCCCAGGTCAAGACAGCGGCCACCCTCGGAAGGCCCAGGCCCCAGCCGATCGCCGCCAGGTAAGCTAGTGCGGCGCCGGCGATCGAGACCCAGACGGTTGAGCCCTCTCTCTCCGATCTCCTTTCGTCGAGCACCGCCAGGACCAGGAGACCCAGGATGACCTGGCACTGAGTTCGGAAGTACGGTAGGGGAACACGGTGCCAGCTCGCCGTCAACAAGAGTACCGCCAGGCCGAAGGACAACCGAACTGCGAAATCGGCAAGCATCGGCGTGACATGCATGATGGTGCGAGCCTGCCATCGTCGGGTCTTCAGTGGGAACCGGCCTGACGGGATGGACAGCGTGCGCGGGCCTAAGAAAGGGCGCGGCAAAGTGGTCTATCTGGAGAGATTGCCGGCGATTAGGCTAGCTAGAGCTATGGATCTCGTCTTCAATTCGGAGCCTCGGCATGGACGCCACGCCACGCAAGCCCTATCCCAGCGATCTGACGGATGCCCAGTGGGCTCTCTTGGAACCGATGTTGCCTCCTCCGATCCCGGCGGGGGCCCCGCGCAAGACTGATTTCCGGGACGTCCTCGACGCGATCTTCTATCTCCTGACGACGGGGTGTGCATGGTCCGCCTTGCCTCATGACTTCCCTCCCGAGGGCACTGTCCGCTACTACTTCCATAGGTGGCGTCGCAGCGGATTGTGGGAGCACATTCACGGCACGCTCCGCAGCTTGGTTCGGCAACAAGCGGGAAAGGAACCGCAGCCCAGTGCCGGCAGCATCGATAGTCAGACGGTCAAGGCAACCCGTACCAGCGGAGCAAGGGGGTACGACGCGGGGAAAAAAAATCAACGGGATCAAACGGCACTTGTTGGTTGACACGATCGGCTTGATCTGGGTGGTGGTGGTCCATTCGGCCAGTATCCAGGACCGTGATGGGGCCAAACTGGTATTCACGAAGGCCAAGATCAACGCCGACTGGACGCGAATGCAACGGGTATGGGCCGACGGAGGCTATGCGGGGAAACTGATCGCATGGGTCTCTGCCTTTTGTCAGTGGGTCCTGGAGATCGTCAAACGAAACGATGACGTAAAAGGATTCAAACTCTTGCCGAAACGCTGGGTCGTGGAACGGACGTTTTCGTGGCTGTCGAACTATCGCCGCCTGAGTAAGCATTACGAGTTCTGGAACGAGACCGGGGAGGCGATGATCCATGTGGCGATGGTCCACCTGATGGTGCGTCGCCTTGCAAAGAAAAACACCAAACCGGCAATCCCCTAGATTGCCGCGCCCTTTCTAAGGGATTTATGAAAGACCCCGTGGTTCATTCGCCGGCTCAGATCTTGGAGCCGAAAATCAGCGACAGCACCTCCGAACGGGTCACGGCCTTCTCCTTGAACGCGCCTCTCATGGCGCTGGTGACGAACGAGCTATCCGGCTTGTTCACCCCCCGGATCGTCATACAACTATGGCTGGCCTCGATCACCACGGCCACTCCTTTGGCTTCCAGTTCATTCATCAACAGATCGGCAAGCTCTTCGGTCAGCCGTTCCTGCATCTGAGGACGTTTGGATAGGACCTCCAGCGCCCGGGGGATCTTCGACAAACCGATCACGCTGCCATTGGGAATATAAGCGACATGGGCCTTGCCGATTACGGGAAGCAAGTGATGCTCGCAAAAGCTCACAAACCGGATATCCTTGATCAGAACCATCTCGTCGTACTTCTGCGGAAACAACTTCTTGAGGTGAACCCGAGGGTCCTGGTTCAATCCCCCGAACACCTCAGCATACATCCGGGCCACGCGGTCCGGCGTCTCACGCAGCCCATCCCGATCAGGATCCTCTCCAACTGCGAGCAAGATCTCCCTTACAGCTCGGCGGATTCGGTCCAGGTCGATCGCTAAGGATGTGGCCAGAGCCGCGGGTTCCAGCTCGTCTGCCGGGTTGATCGATGTCGCACCCAACCCGCTCTTGCCAAGGCCGTTCAAGGCTTGTAGTGATGAATTCGTGGCCATCCGCAATTTCCATGTAAGAAAAGGCGCTCGGTTACTGGTGGGTCGCAACAACCAGGGCGGGTCGACTGGATCATCAGCCAGACCAGTAAGCCGACCTCAACAGGTTAGCAGGGCGATGTTACCAGGCCCAAGTCACTTGAACTTCGCGATCTAAGTTGAAGCCTACAATTAACTTCCGACTGACGGGGACTATTGTAGGCAGTGTCAGGGCAAAAATCAAGCTGCGATCGGCTCAGGCATCCAGCGGCGCTGGAATTTCGCCAACTGCCTAGGGGCGGCACCCCGAGAAGTTGGAGCCGGTCGTTTCGGCTTCATGCTTAGAAAAATGCCGCTCTTTCTGAACCGATGCCGACCCTTGACTTGATCTCTCTTCGACTCGCATAATTCAAGGTTCAGAGTGGATCTTTGTAATCTTCGCACACGCCATTTGACAGGAGCGTTCATCCATGCGGATTTCGCTGGCAGCCCTGTGTGGAACTATTGTGGTCTTGAGCACGAGCGTTGCCAATGCGGCGGGTTTGCAGGGCGACTACGTGGAAGCGCGAACCGCCGATGTGTTCACCGGTCCTTGCATATCCAACTCCGAGGTCTTCATCTACGGCAGTCAGGCGGTGATGGCGTGGAAGGTCAATCAGGGGACCTGGAAGGGAACGGATTTGAGTGGGTTATGCGTCGCCGCGGCGGTCCGCGGCACGACCACCTTCTCCGAGGATCAACCCGACAAGGCCGTGGCGGTCATGATCGTCGATCAGAAGGCCACTCCGCGACAGCGCGAAGCCCTGGTTCAGATGGCCCAAGAGCTTGGTGGCGCCCGACTCAGAAACGTGGCCGCGGTGCAGTCGGCACGGATGAGTCTCAAAATCGAAGAGCATGAAGAATCGCCGACAGATAGCCCCAGTGACGCTCACGGCATGCCCCACGCCCCCGGGCCTCGTTCTGGGCGGCCGGGCTGGCAAACATCGTGACCCGTCCGCTTGATGCGAACGATCATTTCTGCGGCAATGAAGTGACCGCCTACACTCCCCTGTCACAAGGAGTGACAGCCTTGCCGGCCTTCACCTTGGGGCACGAGTTCAAAGGTGCGGGCCTGAATACACGATGGAACGACCCGAACTGCCGCAGCAGCTTTGTCGGCCGCTTCTCGCTCTGAGAAAACTGGCCGAGCCGAAAGGTAACGATCCTGCGCGCCCAAGGCGATTCAGGCGGGGGGGTCCGGTCACGGCGCCGACCTGGACGAGTTTCAGTAGTACCAAATATTTCCGCGAAGCTGACGGCGTCTTTATCAACCCGATAGGGATTCTCGACGACTGCCGCCCTCCTGGCACTTGAATGGTCATCTGCCGATTTTACAACGGGTCGGGGCAGTCTCTCCGGCCTGTTCGGAGCTGGGCAGACGCCGGCGCTGGTAGAGGTGAGAGATTGATGCGGTCTTTTTCCAGATGGTTGGCCGTGCTGTTGCTGCTTCCAGGCGGCTTGGCTGCTCAGGAAGCCTACAAGGTCGAGGACCTGAAAAATGCTCCGCCAAAGCTTGGGCCTGACATCACCTCGGCCTTGAATGCTCAGGGTTACAGAATCCTCGACGGCCAGGGAAAGCCATTCGCGGATCTATGGTTGCGCAAGTCAATTCCCGCCAAGTCCAAGCCCTCGGGAACCAAGGGGGTAATTCAGTTCCCCTTTCTCTCGGAAAGCGAGTTGATTGGCCTGCTACAGCTTCATGGTGCGGCCCATGACTATCGCGATCAGGAGCTTTCAAAAGGGCTTTATACCCTGCGATACGGTCATCAGCCGGTTAATGGCGACCATCTGGGGGTGAGTCCCTTCGGCGATTATGTTTTGCTCTTGCCCGCTGCCAAGGACAAGAGCCTTGCGGTCTTGCCGCGCAAGCAACTGGAGACCCAGAGAGCTGAAACCGCGGGGTCTAGTCATCCTGCCGTGCTGTTCATGCTTGCCGTTCCCGCGGCCGATGCCGGCTCAGCGCCGTCGATGATTAACGACGCGGAGAAGAACTCGTGGCGGCATGGTCGTCCCACTCAACCTGACTATCCAGGGAGAGCCGCGGCCGTTGGTATACCCCGTTTCGATCGTCGTGGTCGGTACCTCTGACGCTGCATGAAACTGGGGCGTTTTCGACCCGGCTCGGGCCGGATCAGCTTGAGTAACCCATGCCGATTCCCCTGCTGATCGCCCTCTCGATTGCTTTCGGAATGGACCTGTCCGGGGATGATATTCCCGGGCCTTCTGTTTCTTTCCGGTTGATCGAGACCCTGGCTGGCCTCCTGCTGATCGCGGCGTTTTCGTTTGGCCTGGGTGGCTGGGTGGCGGCGGAGGTTTCCCACCTCGGTTATCCGTCGAGCCGGGTGTTCCGGCGCTTCATGCTGGGATCGCGAGTACTGACCGCTCTGGGGCTCTTGATTTACGCCTGGATCATTTATCTTGTCGGCTGGCCCCGCCTGGTCCCGTCAACTTGGCGGCCTCACGGCCTTGCGGTGGTCGATGATCTGCTGATTCTTCTGCCCTATTTTGCCATCCAGCTCATCACCTGGAGCGGCCTTTACCTTGCCGAGCGTGCTCTCTACGACAATCGCGTCTTTCCGAGATTGCCGTTGTATCTCGCACTCAAGGCGCGGCAGTCGGCTGGGTTGGTTCTGCCCGTGGTTCTGATATTCCTTATCAGGCAAGACCTTTGTTCACGCCTCTGGCCCCGGTGGCATCAAACCCCGGCGGCCGAGCCGATCGAACTGGCGGTACTCGGCCTTCTAGTGCTAGCACTCTCACCGCTGTTCATCCGCATGGCATGGCCCACCCGCAGTTTGCCTGAGGGCCCCCTGCGAGATCGACTGCAGCGAGTCGCGCCACCGGGTCGGCTTCCAGTTCAATGACCTCTTGGTCTGGGACACGGGGAATCTCATGGTGAACGCCTGCGTGACCGGAGTCCTACCCTCCTTCCGGTACGTTCTGCTGAGCGACGCCCTCATCGATTCGCTGTCTCCCGCCGAAGTGGCCGCCGTTCTTGGTCATGAACTGGGGCACGTGGCGCATCGGCATTTGCCGTTCTTCGGGTTCTTCTTCTTGGGGAGCCTGGGGGTCCTATCTTTGATGACACGGCTCTTCTCGCTGCCATTGGACTGGTTCGAGGGCCTTCCCTGGATCACCGCCGACCAGATACCCCAGTTCGGCGAGTTTGCCGAAGCGGCGATCATCCTGGGCTTTGTGGGTGTGTTTTTCTGGCTGGCATTCGGCCACCTGTCGCGCCGATTTGAGCGGCAGGCCGACGTATTTGGGTGCAGAGTCGTTTCTTGCGGCATCACGGACTGTCCTCCCCATTTCGATCTCGACGAGGGCAGCCACGGTCTTGAACCCGCAAATTCTCTATCCTCCGGGCTTTGCCCTGTCGGTATCGAGATTTTCTCTGCGGCGTTGGCCAAAGTTGCCTGTCAGAACGGAATTGACGCTTCTGCACGCTCCTGGAGGCACGGCAGCATCGCCAATCGGCTCGGCTTCCTCAGGCAATTGCAGGATGATCCTGGGCGTGAACGAATCTTGCAACGAAGCGTTCGTTCCCTCCGCTTGATGGTCTCGCTCGTACTGCTAATCACGCTGATCCTCGCCGTGCTGACGCGCTCATGGGAATTGCCGAGTTGAACGCGAGCGAGTTGGGGGCGGCGTGCACCCTCCAGGTCGAGCGGTTCGCTACAACGCCCTTGCCGACCAAGATCAAGAAAACCCCCGCAGAGTCGGTTTGAGCCTGGCGGCGACTTCTGGTATAAGCGGAGCCGCCGTCCGGATTGACCCGTCATCAGGGTCCCCGCGCGAGTTCGAGCCCGCCCGAACGACAGGGAGGTCGTCATGGTCCGATGGCCCATTCGCATCAAGCTCATCGTTGGACTGAGCGTGGTTGTGGGAATGATGCTGATACTCATGGGCGGGTCAATCTTCGGGTTGCACTCATTCCATATCAGTTACCTGACTCAGTCGGACCAACTTGTGGAGATGGGGGCCTCAGTCGACCTGATCGACCGGGTGCTTCGCCTACATGCGCCGCGGACTAATATGGTCGAGGAGAAGCAGCAGCTGGCCAAGGGGGTGCACGAAGCCCGTACTGCTTTGCGCACCTACTTCCTGGCTCTCAAGCAGAATACGATTCGCGGCAATCGAGCCAACAGCGGCTCGGACGAGCTGGGGCTCGCGTTTCTGATCGATGACGACCTGGCAGCGATCCTCAAAGAGCTGGAACCGGACTTGGACTCGGCGAAGCCGATCTTGCCCGGGACTTCTTACTACGTTAACGAGCATCCCGAGATGCTGCCTCGGATCGAGCCGGCCACGGACTTGAAACAGCGGATCGAGCGGTTGAATCACACCGTCATGCTTCTTCCCAAGGAGCTCTTCGGCGACTTCAACGACGTCCTGATCCTTTCCCGGGGACAGTACTCGACAAGCAGGGCGATCGTCTGGACCTCGGCACTAATGGTGCTGGCCATGCTCTGCGGGTTGATGCTGCTCTTTCACCGTTGGGTGCTCTATCCCGTCCGGCTGCTCCAACGAGGAGTAAGGCGCGTGGCTCGGGGATCGTTTGACTACAAGATCGAGCTCAACTCGGGAGACGAGATGCAGGACCTGGCCGAGGCGTTCAACGACATGACGGCCAAGATCAGCGTGACCTACGCCGATCTGGAGCAGCAGGTGCAGGAGCGCAGCCGTCAACTCGTGCGCTCCGAGCGACTGGCGGGCGTGGGGTTTCTCGCGGCCGGAGTCGCCCACGAGATCAATAACCCGCTGGCGTCCATTGCCTTCTGCTCCGAAGCTCTGGAAAGCCGGTTGAGCGCCCTGTTGAGCCCGGCGAGCCATCCTGATCATGGCGTCGTTTCGAATTATCTAAAAATGATCCAAGAAGAGGCGTTCCGCTGCAAGAGCATCACCGAGAAGCTGCTGGACTTCTCGCGGTGCAACGACATCAAGCGCGAACGAACCGACCTGGCCAGCCTGATCCAGGGTGTCACTGACATGATCCGGCACATCGGCAAGTATCGGGGCAAGACAATACTGTTCCAGCCCAAGGAAGCGGTCGTGGCCCACGTGGACAGCCAGGAGATCAAGCAGGTGGTCCTCAATCTGGTAGTCAACGCGATCGATTCCATGGATGCGGGGGGAACGTTGCGGATCGAGACGCGGTATCACCACGGCATGGCCGAGATGACTTTCAGCGACAACGGCTGCGGCATGTCCGCCGAAGTGCTGGAGAACATTTTCGAGCCTTTCTTCACACGCCGGCGCTGGCAAGGGAACCGGTCTGGGACTGTCGATCTGTCACCGGATCGTCAGCCAGCATCAAGGCGAAATCATGGCGAGCAGCCCGGGAGAGGGGAAGGGCTCGACGTTCAGGGTGCGGCTGCCCATAGATCCCTCGGAGATCTCCATGAGCACGTCGACCCGGGATCGCTCGCGGGCTTGGTGAGCTCGGCTGTGACCGCCGCCGGCGAGGTGCATGCCGTATCGTGAGCACCCCGACGGGGTCTGCTCCGATCTGCATATTCAGGGAGGAGTTGATGATGGAGAAGATGCGCCAGGGGGGATTGCGGGTCTTGTTCGCCGATGACGAGGCGCACCTCAGAGACCTGATGCAGATGGAATTGCCCCGACTGGGCCACGAGGTGACCGTTTGCGGCGACGGCGCCGCCGCCCTGCGCGCGCCTCGAGCGCGGGTCGTATGACGCGGCCCTGCTTGACATCCGCATGCCCGGAATCAGCGGTATCGAGGTTCTGGGCCAGATCAAGCAGCTCAGTCCCGACACGCAGGTGATCATCCTGACCGGCCAGGCCACCGTCGATACGGCCGTCCAGGCTCTCCGGCTGGGGGCATTTGATTACCTGACCAAGCCTTGCAAGTGGGCCGAGCTCGAAGTCTTGTTGCAACGCATCGGCGAGCGACGGGACCTATCCAACAAGGCAGCGGCCCTGGAGACGCGCCTCAAGAACGCCGAGGGATCCCCGCTCTTAATCGGTGAGACGCCGGCCATGCAGCAGGTCCGGCGCCTGATCGATACGATCGCGGCCTCCGAGGCCACCGTGATGATCCTGGGCGAGACCGGTACAGGCAAGGAGCTGGTCGCGCGCAGCCTCCACGAGAAGAGCGATCGCGCCAGCCGTGCCTTCATCCCCGTCAACTGTGGTGCGCTGCCGGATAACCTGGTCGAGAGCGAGCTCTTTGGCCATCGTAAGGGGGCCTTCACCGGTGCCGATGCGAACCGCAAGGGGCTCTTCGAGGTCGCCAATGGCGGTACGCTTTTCCTGGACGAAGTCGGCGAGCTCGACAGGAGCGTGCAGGTCAAGCTGCTGCGGTTCCTAGAGTCTGGCGAGATACGCCGCGTGGGAGAGAACGAGCCGTTCCGGGTTGACGTGCGCGTTCTCTGCGCCACCAATCGCGATCTTCGCGAGATGGTGAAGAACGAACTTTTTCGCGAGGATTTGTTCTTCCGCCTGAACACTTTCGAGATTTTCTTGCCGGCCTTGCGCGATCGCAAGGCAGACATCCCCGAACTGGCCGGCCACCTGCTCACCCGCTACGCGGCGCGGCGGGGAATGATCGAGTCCTCGTTCAGCGCCGAGTCGCTCGAGATCCTCGCGGCTCACGATTGGCCGGGGAATATTCGCGAGCTGGCCAACGCGATCGAACGGGCTTCGATTCTCGCCGGCAAGGGGTCGATCCGGGCCGAACACCTGCCGACCCAGTTTCCTGCCCGCGGCCGGACCCAGCATTCCACGGCCGCCCACACGCCGATCGGCTCACCCCACTTCACCATTCCCGAGGGCTCGCCAACCTTGCGCGACATCGAGATGAGCTATATCCAGGCCGTTCTCGAGAAACACAACGGCAACAAGCCCTCCGCGTCCAAGGAGCTGGGAATCAGCCTGAAAACTCTCTACAACAAGATCAACCAGCTTCAACAGTACTGACGACCGGTGGTGGCTGTTCGTAGCACGGTTCAATGACGGGCGTTTCCGGGTGACAACCAAGTGCGAGCTCCCACCACCTGCTCGCTTCGGCTGCTAATGGTCTGGCGTTTGATTTCCGCCTTTAGGGCGGTCCGTCAGCCGGCTGAAGCCGGAGCTTCAACGAATCGCGACCTCAGGGATTGCTGTGACCCGTAATTGAACCATGGCTCATTTGGCGATTTTCTATCACCGCTAGCTCGCTCTCTTCGGCTTCACTGACCGCTGGCTACTCTCCTCTCACACACGCCCCACGCCTCTTGCCGCCGGCCGGAAATTGGGTTCGTTTTTCCTGCTCGATTCCGCCTTTATTCGTTTTGAGTAACAGTGTGCTAATGATTAACACCATGAGCAGTTTGGCTTCGTTTTGGCGCTTTTCTGTCACCCCCAGTTCCCTGTCTTCGTATTTACTGGCTACTGGCTAGTGTTCTCCTGCCACTGTTCTCGTGCCACTGACCACGATTCTCCCACCCCACGCCGGGACCAACGGGGTCAGGTCGTGCGCAAACCCTTCCCCGCTGGCTACTGTCTGACATCGACAGCCGATTTGGCAAAGACCGAACGGGGCCCGATCTCGACGAGCGGTCCCTTTCTTTTAGTATGGCACCAAACCGGGCGATCTCTACGGAAAAACCGACACTCCTCGCGGATCTCCACTGAAGAAGGAGGCACGAGTAAGATGCTTTGGGGTTGATAGATAGGGCTTGCGTCCCCGTGAATGAGGGTGCTGAAGACCTCAACACGGAAGGACGCAAGCATGGGCACGGATGCACCCACGACTGTCTTTATACCGGTTCACTGGCGCTCCCAAGAAGGCCCCTTGTCCCACGTGTGGCAAGTTGGGCAAACGGAAACGGACCTGTACCCGCGAGGTACGCACGGTCGCTTTCAAGGCCGTGGCCTACCTGAGGATTACCTACGGTGAGTACGCAGCCCAGTGCAGATGCTGCACGACTTTCCGAAACACCCCCGAGGGCGTACTTCCCAAGGCCCACTACGACAACAAGGTCCGAGACCTGGTTCTGGATCGCATCGTCAAAGACGGAATGAACATCGATCGGGTCTTGGAGTCACTTCGGCGCGAGTTCCTGCTCGAACTCTCCACGGGATTTGTCTACGACGTGCTCCGCAGTCGCGTCGAGCAACTCGACATGGCCGAGCATCGTCGTAAGGTCCTGGAGCATTTCAGCGGAACTCTTTGCGTGGACGAACTGCACCTGGGCTGCTTTACCTTGCTTCTGGCTACCGATCCACTGAGCGACTTGCCGGTGGCTTTCGCCCTGGTGGCCGCCAATGACCAAGACCACATGCTGCGATTTCTCAAGAACCTCAAGAACTGGGGGCTCGAGCCCGCGTGTGGTGGTCACCGACGGCTCGAATTTGTACCCCGCTGTGATTACCGAGTTATGGTCCGAGGCAGATCATCAGTTGTGTGTCTTCCACGTCATCATGGACATCAACAAGTTGATCCTGGACGCCGTGCGCCGGTGGCGAACCGCGATGAGCCGGCGAGCCAAGGCCGGGCGGAAGAAGAAGCGGGGCCGCAAGAGCCGCAAGGCTAAAGCCGCTGCCGCCCGCCGTGGACCGACGGTCAAGGAGAAGGCGTACTTTGTGTACAAGCATCGGTATTTGATCGTGAAGCGACGGGAGAACCTTACCGAGTCGGAATGCAACGACCTGAAGCAGATGCTGGAGTACCTCCCCGAGTTGGCGATCTTGCGGCGGTTTGCTGATCGGATCTACTGGCTTTTCGACACGCCCAAGGATTTCCACCAGGCAAGCTGCCGCCGGGCGGCGATTTTTCGCGACCCAGTGTTTCAGACGGTGCCCGAGCTGGTCGCGGCGATGGAGCAACTGGACGACGACAAGTTTCCCAAACTCATGGCTTTCCTCAACAATCCGCTCAGCCAGCGAGTCCGGACCAACAACCATGTGGAGCGAACCAACCGGATGTTCCGGTTCCTGGAGAAGGTGCGGTACAAGTGGCGGCGCCGTCGGACGCTGGTGCGGTTTGTGGTGTTGAAGCTGGACGAGGTCTGGAGCGGGTGGGAAACCCCAAAGGCCAACGCGACCAAGCAACCGAGTTCGGCCAGACGTTGCGGAACGCAAACCCAAGCCAGACAGAGATCACGACGTGTCGCCTAACAATCTGGTGGAGATCAGCGAGGAGTGTCGAAAAACCAATCTGTTTGTCCCCGCTCGCCGCCGTTGGACCGTAGAGCATTCTCTGGCGGCCGGAGGCGCTCAACGCCAGTCGCTCCAAGCGTGCCTGCCGGATGGCAATACGGCGCAATGCCTGTTCTCCGCCTGCTCTCCCTGATTTCCCGGAATTCGCCCAAGCGGTTAGGCATGGCGTCCCCCGAATTCTATCTTGTCTTCAGCGGCTTGGCGACGACGATCACGTTCTGCGGTAACAACGCTCGGTCAATGATGAAGTCCACGAAGGTGAAGTTCTTCATCCAGTGGTCCAAGACGTAGCCCTTCGGAATGCAGGTCTCGCCATAGAACGAACCGTCCAGGACTCCGCCCCCCCCCGTCCCCTGGTGGCAGAATTTGCCGTCGTCGTAGTCTTTCAGCGATTGGTCGAAATCCGGGAAGGCCGTAGCCATCGTTCGTTGGTGCGACGTCCACTGCCTCTTCGGGTGGGCCCGTAAATCCGCGCACATCTCGATGAATTCCCGAGGCTGCGTCGTGGCTACAAGCAGTCCCCCAGGCTTGAGGATGCGAGCGAATTCGTCCAGCCACTCCCGATGGATATCTTCCGAGAGGTGGGAGAAAACTGAGTAGCAATAGATCATATCAAAGGTATCGCCGTCGAAAGGCGTCATCGGCCTCGGGTCGATCAGCTTGAATCGAGAGAATTTGTTCGTTTCCTCGCAGAGTTGGATCATCTCGGGAAAGCAGTCTACCCCCCAGAGGTTTTCACCCTCGACGTCTTTGAGGAAGAATCGGATGATCCTTCCCCAACCGCAGCCGAAATCCAGAATCGTCCGACGCCCCTCGAACGTGCCTACGTTCCCCTAAAAAGCCTTTTGAAGAGCTGGTAGGCGTTGAATCCCTCCCTGAGTGTAAGGTCACCCGTCGCGCCGGTGATATTTCTCTGGATCTGCTCATCGGGGAGGCCAGGGAGGAGAGCCCGCAGTTGCGGGAACTGACGGCGTCCCTGCGTATTGGCCCAGAACCATTCCTCTTCACTGAAGGAACGCAGGACGGGCTTCAGCGAAGAAACGGGGCCAACAGTAGACCCGATCTGCCTTTTCACTTTCCAAAACCCGCCGAGCCCTGCAAGCTTCCGTCTGATTCTCGATGTGGTCGCGTGGATCATGCCCATGTGTTTTCGTCTCCGAGATTCTCAGACAAAATTTATGATCTAGGTAAGGAGAAGTCTTGATCATGTCGTCCACCGTGCTAACGGGTCTACCATGACAGTCGCCCCGATGCGATCTTGCCGGGTTAAGCCGGACCCATCTCAGGCTTGCGGCTGATGAATACCTCGATGAATTTCCCCTCGATACCCTGCCGCCTGTCATGCACGTGAACTGCGGTCGTCGTCAAGCCCGAACAGCGATATACGAAATCAGCGAGATCCACACCCGACTCCGTGGCGACCACGGATCCTTCCGCATCGATTGGATTTCCATGGTAGTCGGGTTCTGCGAGATGGCGGACCGTTCCGTCAGGCTGGCAAACCGCCCGGACGAGCGTCGGCTTCCAAATAGAACCAGGGGACGGTGAAAACGTGGGCGCCCCCGGGCTTGAGCGTCCGCGCCACCTCGGCGAACCCTCGCGCGGGTCCAGAACATGCTCAAACACATCCAGGGTGATCACCATATCGAAGGAGGCGTCCGGGAAGGTCTGTTCCAGGTTCTCACTTCGGTATCTGTCCTTGACGCTTCCCGCGGGGGCATCCGGATACCAATGGGTCTGGACGCACCCCCTGCATTCCCACGCCAGCTTTGCAGATGAAGAGCCTCCCGGAGAACACTCGTGAATCGCCATTTGGCGCCAGCCGGGGAAGAACGTTTCTAGAACTCTAACGATGGTGCGCCATCGCGGAATACTGCGGCAGCGGGCACATTTGAGCTGATCGCGGAGCCATTCACCCTCCATGCAGAAGACCGAACAATGCTCACAGATCGGACAGAAACCGAAGACAACTTGGCGACGGATTACATGAGGCAGGACCTAGCGTGACCATCGCCAAGCGGATCTAATCCTCGACATTATAAGCTTGCTCCGGCGACGCGTGAGGGCCCACCCTGCGGAAAGTGTTGCCGAACTTGAACCCTGATTCTACCAATTTGCGGCGTCAGTGGATGAGTCACACGCCGCAACTTCTGGTGGTACAGACCCGCGGCACTGTTTTATCCTCGCTCCGACGGTGTGCAGTGAGCCGTCCGGGCAGTCCCCCCGGATGATTGAACTCCGGAGATCCGTAATCGATGTCCAATGGATCCGCCATGTACCCGAGACCCCATCCTATGCTTGACGCGGACCCAGTCCGCCTGATCGCGTTATATCTGCCGCAGTTCCATCCTATACCCGAGAATGAGCAGTGGTGGGGCCCGGGTTCACCGGGTGAACCAATGTAACCCGGGCTCGCCCGCAGTTCAAGAGTCACCAGCAGCCCCAGAGACGGTTGCGGTGCACGCAAGTTCTTCACAGTTCGCGAGTCTCGGCCTTGCGTCTAGACACGTTCCCCCAGAAGTAGCCGGTTTTTCCTGCACTTCGCATCCCAAGAGCCTTTTTTTCACGATTTTTCCCCCACAGCTCCAGCGCGTTCGGGGATTTGTTGCGTAGTAGTGGGTGTGGTCTCCTTTCTGCTCTTTCCACCCCGAGGTCCTCCTCCTACGATGATCATTCACGCCGCCAAGCCGCTCTTCGCTTGGGACTGCCTGGAAGACAGTCCTTCGCTACGAACCATCAAGGATCTGCTCGCCGCACTCCCCGACGGCAAGCTGCTCAAATCGCTCCGCGCTGCCCGGGGCAAGGGGCGCGACGATTACCCGGTGCACGTGCTCTGGGGGGTCGTCGTGTTGCGGGTCGCCCTGCGGCACATCACCACCGAGGCCGTGCTCGCCGAGCTGCACCGCAATGAGGGCCTGCGCCGCGTTATCGGCATCGAGTCAGAATGCGGCGTGCCCAAGAAATGGAACATGTCGCGATTCGAGGACGTGCTGGGCCAGGAGCCACATCGCACGCTCCTCAAAGAGATTTTCAATGTGTTGATCCAACGGCTGGGTTTAGCGGTCACCGACCTGGGCCGCGACACGGCCGGGGATGCCACGAACCTCTCGGCACGGCGGAAGTCGGAAAAGGGCGCACAGGAGGAGATCGACGAGGGACTGCCGCAAGCCAGTGGCGGCCGCAAGGAATACAAGGACGACCAGGGCCATGTGACCAAGGTCGTCGAGTGGTTTGGCTACAAGCTCCACCTGCTGGTGGACGTGAAGCACGAAGTGGTGCTGGCCTACGAGATCACCGACACCAAGGCCGGCGACGGCGAGACGCTGCCGTCGGTGCTGGAGCAAGCCCAGGCGAACCTGCCCGAGGATCGGATCAAAACTCTGGCCTACGACAAGGCGGCCGACAGCGAGGACGTTCACAGGCTGCTCTCCGACGAGGGAATCACGCCGGTGATTCAGATGCGGAGCCTGTGGCAGAGCGACCCGGAGCGGATGCTGCCGGGCCACGACGGCTCCTCGAACATCGTGTACAAGGAAGATGGGACAATCTATTGTTATGATAAAGTGAGCGAACCTCCGGTGCGACACCGGATGGCCTACATCGGCTACGAGCCCGAACGCGAGACGGTGAAGTACCGCTGTCCGGCCAAGCACGAGGGCTGGGATTGCCCGATGTCCAAGATCTGCAACGCGGGCAAGTCATACGGCAAGACGGTGCGGGTGAATCGCGAACTTGACCCGCGGCGGTTTCCGTCCCTGCCCCGCGCCACCAAGAAATTCGAGCGGATGTACAAGGGACGGACATCAGTGGAGCGTGTCAACGCGCGGTTGAAGGTGTTCTGGGGTGTGGACGATGGCAACCTGACGGGGTCGCGGCGGTTCGTGGCCCAGGTGGGTGCTGTGATGGCCGTGCACGCAGCATTCGCAACGCTGTTGGCCTCGGCCCCGCGCCGCGAGGGGACGCTGGGCAAACTGCGGCTGAGCCCGATCGCCGAGGCCCTGCGAGCTAAGGCCAAGGCCGAGGCGCGGGCAGTCGCCGGGTGAGTGCGAGGGTCGGCATCGCGGCAGCCCGGGTCTCGATCGCGGTGCGCGAGAAGAAGCCACAAAGTCGGAACTGAGCGGTACGAATGACCAATCTGATCGGGCCCAAACCGAAAAACGTCAGTTCAGGCACAAATCAATGATGGATGCATCTCGGAATTACCAACTGCATCGCAACCGGTTCGCAGCCCCACTTGCCGGCCGACTTGAGGTTTTACGACCTCCGACTCCCCGATACCAGGCGGGCCCAGGCCGACCTCGCTCGTGAATACGGTATCTCCGGGTTTTGCTACTATCATTAGTGGTTCTCGGGCCGTCGCTTCCTGGAGCGGCCCTTCCACGAGGTCCTGGCCTAGGGCGAGCCCGACTTCCCATTCTGCCTGTGTTGGGCCAACGAGCACTGGACGCGCACCTAGGACGGGCTCGAACGCAACGTGCTGATGGATCAGAGCTACTAGGTCGAGGACGACCCGATGCACATCCGCTGACTCTGCAGTGCGTTCCGCGACCCTCGGTACATCCGGGTCGAAGGCCGGCCGCTGTTTCTGATCTATCGTGCTGGGAACCTTCCAAACAGCGTGCGGACGACATCGATCTGGCGTGAAGAGGCCATCCGCCAGAGCGTGGGTGAGCTGTTCCTCTGTCGGGTCGAGTCGGTCCCGATGGACAAGGGCGTCGACCCGCCTGCGACGGGGTTTGACGCAGCGGTCGAGTTCGTGCCCGACCCGGCGTTCATGGGGCATAGAGTCAGGGCCGACAGGATACCGCCAGCTCGACCGGGTCCTGCACAAGGGCAGAGTCGCGCGGTGCTACGAGGTAAATAAATTACGTCTACTCATACGAGACGCTTGTCCGCCGGCGCTTGCCAAGCCCCTTTGCGGCTACGAGCAGTTCCGCTGCGTGACTCCGTCGTGGGACAACAGTGCCCGCCGCGCCTCGGGTGCCACGATCATGGTCGGCTCGTCCCCCAAACTCTACCGAGAATGGCTCGAAGGGATTGTCCGCCAGACGCTCTCCAAGCCCCCGGATCGCCGGATCGTGTTCATCAACGCCTGGAACGAAGGGGCCGACGGGAACCACTTCGAGCCTTGCTAGAGCTTGGGTCGCGCCTACATCGAGGAGACCGGCAGGCGCTCCTTGCCGGCTTGCGACCGATCGGTCAAAGCGTGTTGGAGCCGCGGTACTCCTCAAACTGCTTCCCTGGGTCAGCCGGGCCGAACAGGTACAGAGTGTTTCTGGCTTGAAGCGGATCGACTCTCTCCTGTGCGGATCGCTGGATGCACAGCTATTCGCCGCTGGCCGCCACCGCATTACGCGCTCAAAGAGCAAAAGAGACCCTTCGGCCAAACCAGCCTTCTGGTGAGCACGCGATGAAGTTTCCAGTGCAGTTGCTTGATGATTCGGTCTCGGGGCTCGGGATGATCGGGGATGGATGCCCGAGCGGGTGGGGCGCTCAGGCCATGCTCGGGCTCTGGAGCTGACCGGGCTGGAGCTGGTTGCACTCTTCGCAGCGCGATTCCGTCAGGAGGACGGCTTCCGCGACCTCAAGCAGCGGCTGGGCTGGGAGGAGTGCCTGGCGTGGACCAAGGCGCCAATCGAGCGGACCGGCCAGGCGCAGTGGGTGACGCTGAGCCCGATGCGGCTGGCACAGCTTCGGCTGAACTCGGCCGGTGATGTTGACTAATATACATATGTGAACATTTATATGTAGGCGTGTACTAACTCTTTGTCGTTCGTGGCTTTGCCCTTGTTTTGCCCGGCGGGGCGCCCCGCTGGCTTTGTCGAGAAGTTTCTTGGTGGCCACATGATGAATCCTGCTCCCGGAACTCTTCCTGGTCTTCCTCGGCTTCTTCGGGCCACGCCGAGCATCGGAGCATCCGTTCCATCGGGCACCTTCGCCGCCAAGTCGTTCAACAATTCCGCCACTTGGGCTGCGCCGAACAGCTCTCACAGGAACATCCACTGCGGCGGCGGCACCGCGATCATCATCCCGGGGTAGACCTCGGCCACGTCATTGACCAGGGCGTAGGTCGACAACTCGGCGACCATCTCGTCGCCGTGGACCGCCCGCAGGCTCCCCGTTAGGATCGCCAGTGCATTCCCGGCAAGCACCGACATGCAGAAGGCAAACAGGGCCGCTCGCGGGTATCCCAAGGTGGGGATCTCGCAATGCAGCAGGTCGGTCAACTTTTGAAAATGCGTCTCGATTTCCCATCGTCCACGGTAGACCGCGCAACACAGCGCCGCCGTGACTCCGTCGGGGAGATTCGTGATCAGGACGATCTCGGTCTCGCCCTTGCGGGTCGGTCGATCCAGCCGCAAGACGATCCGCCGCAGGCGATAACGGCGGCCTTCGCATTCCGGATCGTCAACCCAGATGGGCTGCTCGAAGATATCGCCGGTGTCACACCGGCCGACCGACCGGAGCGGCTCGATCGGGCTCGAACGGCAAGGTCGACGCGTGCCTGCGGACCAGGAAGAAAGCCCCCGAGCGTAGGATTCCGAACAAGAACGTCCGGACGCAGAAGTTGCGATCCATGATCCAGAGTTGGCCCGGCTCGATGACCACCTGATCCAGCAACGCCCGCTCCTGGGTATGGGCGTTCTCCTCGAGGATGATGTCGCGGACCAGGCCGCTGGCCGGCTCGTAGATCGCCAGCGACTTGCCCGGCAGGGCTCGCCGAAACAGTCGAGCGCAACTCGTTGATTCGATGGTCGGTTCCCGGCAAGACGTTGCCGTCGAGGATCCGGGCGGCGTATCCCGGGATGGGCTCGGGCAGAATCCACCGCCGGCCTCGATCAGTTCGCGGGCCCGCGAGGCGGTCTCGCGGACGATGGCGGCGGGGACGGCCGGTTCCATCCGAGCGAGCTTGCGGTAGAAGGCCGAGAGCGAGGCAATCCGCTCGAGTTGGCGTTTCAAGAATGCCGCCCGGGGCGACTTGCGAAATCCGCAGGCGACGTCAGCACATGACCTGGACGAAATGGCCGAGCAGGAATTCTCGGTTGTATTGTCCCTCAGCAACCTCTTCGAGGATTGCGTCGATGGAAGTGCGCTCGATCATCCAGTCCAGGGCAAGCCGGGTCATGACGGCCGGAGCCGCCCCTTTGGCGAATGGATCGAGAATTGCTGGGAGAACCATGGGACCTCCTTGTCCAAATGCGGGACTGTCTCATTTCAGCCCCGTGGGCGGATCGGCAAGTTGACAGTTGGGCTGGCCTGGAAAGCTCTCCCCCGGTGAAATGCGGCGTTACTGGATTTCACCACCGTTGCCATGGAGGGCTCACGCATGTTCAAGCTACCGGTCCGCACTTGGGTCCGCAACGCCGCCGCTGTGTTCTCGGGTCAGTACGGCTCTGTGACTGGGCAAGCCCAAGATTCGCAGTGCAGCCGCGAGACAGTCTATGAGCATGCCCGCAAGGTCGAAGAGCGGCTGGCCGAGGCGTCCAGTGACAAGTCTCGGCTCGCCGAACAGGAGGCCGAGATCCAGCAACTCCAGCGGAGAGTCACCGAACTGGAGGCTCGTGCCCAGCAACCAGTCGCCCTGGACCCAGTCAAGCAACGGAAGTTCGCCACGGTTGCCTCTGCGCTGGGGTTGAGCCTGCGTCAGACCGAGGATCTGTTCCAAATCCTCTTGCCCGCGGGTCAGGCACCGGACCATTCAACCATCGGCCGTTGGGTCAAAACCGAGGCGAAACGGGCCGCAAAGGTCCTCCAGGTGCTCGACCAAAAGTGCGAAACCGAGGTCCAGACCTTAGCTCTCGATGAGATCTTTTTTGGGGGCGGCCGACCTTGGTCGGCATCGAGCCGACGAGCATGACCGCGGTCTTTTGTCACAACGCCAACGACCGCAAGGCCGCGACGTGGCAGCAGCAGTTGACTCCTTTTAGAATCTCGAGTTCGTGATCTCCGACGCTGCCAAAGGGATTGCAACGGCCCTCCAGCAAACTGCCCAATTGCAGCGCACGAGCGACCCCTTGGCGTCCGCTCTGGGCCACGGGCTGGATCTCTTCCATACGACTCAAGAGGCTCAACGAGTGTTGACACAAGCGTGGCGTGCAGTGGAGCCGCTTTGGGACCAGGCCCAGACCTGCGACGCCCAGGTTCAGCGAGACAAAAAGCAAGGAATCGACGCGCGGGGTTCGGCTTGGGTCGCCCGTACTGCCTGGTCCAAAGTGATTGAGGCGTTTGAACCGGTGGAACGCGTCGAATCGGCCTGGGACCGTTGCCGCACCGCCTTCGAGTTGTTCCGGCCCGATGGGCAACTCAATGATCGTCTCTGGGCGGAGGCCCAGATCAAGGCTGGCTTGAGCGAACTGACCGGACCCGAATGGCGCAAGGTCAGAAACTTCCTCACCGACCCACGCAGCCTGGCCTTCTTGGATCGAATGCACCAGCGTCTTGCAGCGGCTGAACCGCGAGAGGAATGGCGCGAGGTACTGGCTTGGCGGTGGTGGAGACGGCATGGCGGCTCCTCCAATCCAGGGCCGAGTCCTTTGGCCATGATGGCTTATGCCGTGGCCATGCACCTACCACTGGAGGATGCCGAGCAAGCGGCTTATGACCGGATCACGGCCATCCTCCAAGACACGGTCCGAGCCAGCAGCGCGGTAGAATGCATGAACAGCGTACTGCGGATGCAGCAATCCCGTCACCGCCGGATGACCCAACCGATGCTCGATCTGAAGCGCCTGTATTGGAACTGTCACCCATTCCGATCCGGTCCCCGGAAAAAGCAGTGTCCGTACCAAGCCTTGGGTTTGGGATTACCCACGTACGACTTCTGGACACTCCTTCAATCCGACCCGGACGACTTGACGCAAGAACTGTCAACTACAACGACAGCTGCGTGAGACAGTCCCTCCAAATGCACCAATCCTGTTCGACCAAAGAGGTTATCGGAAAAAGCGGTTATGTCAGTTAAGTCTGCATGTTCACAGGGTTAGGTGGACTGACGGTACCGGCCGCCGTGGATCAAGGTCAAGGATCGTCCCAGCGTACTGGACATTGAACGGATGTTCCGACGATATGCGGAGGAAGTTCAGCGGTTCCTCTCGGAGTGGCTGGGAGATGAAGAGAAAGACCAGGAGGATCTGCCATGAGAGAGGCGTGAGCGAAGGGCTGGAGTAGAAATCCGACCGTCATAAACGTTCCAGGCGGTGGTGTGAGACCTCGGCGGCGACTTTTCAGTGCCGGGGCCGCGGAGGCGCTGCGAAGCTTGGCGGAGATTGTGCAGTTATTAAGGGAAACTACTGGCTAGGAGGGCGCGCCGAGTCGCCTCCAGGTAGGCGTGACCCCAGCGTGGCAGGGCTCGAGGTGGTTCCCTTCGGCCCATTTGTTCCAGGCGTTAATGAACACGACTCGGCGATCTTGCGGCTTGGCCAAGGCTTGGCGGGCGACCCCGTCGAGCCATTGACGATAAAGCTCAGGGGTCGAGCCGGCCATGATCATGGCACCGGCGGCGCGGCGGGCACTGTTGTCCCACGAGGGGGTCACACAACGGAAGAGCTCGAAGCTCGGGAGGGCCTTGGCCAAGGCCTGGCGGGCAAGCGTCTGGTAGGAGAAAACGTTGTTGACCCGATAGCCCCGGCGCCGCGATCCTGGCCTTGCGCAAGACCCGGTCGAGCTGGCGCAGGCCGGTGGGGCCGACCGTGAACCCTACCGTCCCGAACTCGGGGACGAACTCAACCGATGCGTCAAACCCCGTCGAATGGGGGTCAACGCCTTTTTCACCGGGGAACGATTCGACTCGGCAGAGGAACGGTTCGCCCACTCCCTGGCGAATGGCCTCCTCGCGCCAGAGCGACGTCGTTCGCACAGTATCCGGCAGGTCCGAGGCGCGATAGACCAGGAACAGCGGTCGTCCTTCAATCCGGATGTACCGGGGGTCGCGGAACGTTTCGCACAGCCAGCGGATGTGCGCCAGGTCATCCTCGGCCGAGTAGCTCTGGTCCATCAGCACGTTCCGTTCGAGCCCGTCCCATGCTCGCGTCCATTTTCTCGTTGGCCCAGCAGAGGCAGAATGGGAAGTCGGGCTCGCCCGAGACCAGAACCTCCTGGAAGGGCCGCTCCAGGAGGCGTCGGCCCAAGAACCAGTAATGGTAGTAGCAGAACCCGGAGATACCGTATTCACGAGCGAGCTCGGCCTGAGCCCGCCTGGTCTCGGGCAGCCGCAGGTCGTAGAAGCCCAGGTCGGCCGGCAAATGGGGCTGATGATGTCCCCGGAACTGTGGACGGGCCCGGGTCACGTTGGTCCACTCGGTAAACCCTTTGCCCCACCACCTGGTCATTCTCGGGGATCGGGTGGAATTGCGGCAGAGTAGAACGCGATCAGGCGGACCGGGTGAGAGGCAACCGTAAGCTTGGACCTCAGGTTCGAGACGTATCCCGTCGACATCGGGTGCGAGTCTCCGGAGATGGGATAGTTATGCCAGAACGGCCCGGACGGCTCGCTGCTCACCGTAGAAATCAGCATAACACGGCCCTGAAGGTCCGTACCAGCAGAAGTTGCGGCGGGCGATTCATCCGCGCGGCCCACTGGGTAAAATCAGGGTTAATGCACTGCAGCAGTTGCCATATGAGCGGGCCTCAGCCGACACACGCCACCGACCACTGCCTTCACGTCTGCTGGAGCTAGGGCACTTGAAGGGCAAAAGTCATAGCGTTTGAGTCAAGTTTTGGGTTTCAGCCCGAGATTGCCAACAGATTCTCCCACCCCAAGTCGCTAACCGTCTTGGGCGGAGTTGAACTCGAGAAGCCTCGGATGATGAATCGTGCATGTGACGGCGGTTGCCCTGACAAGGGCGGTGTCCCGAAAGCTCGGCAGCACAAATTGCGTGGAACGCGTAAGTTCTTGCCGTCGCCCTTGACGGGATGCAATCTTCAACACCCAGTTTCCCGCTATGGTCGTCGTCTATTGTAGCAAGGCTCGTCGCTCTGAGGCGGAGCCTCGTTTGGTATGTTGCGGATCGTCGCTAGTGTCAAGCAGCGCGGGCAGAACCTCGTCGACGGTATTCAGGCACAGATCCAGGGGTAAATCGGTCACTGGACCTGCGTGTCGAAGGATGCGGCAATTCCGCGCATCGGCATAGAATCCGGTGTAGGGCATGTAATAATCCCACGTCAAGTAACGCCCCAGTAGGATGACTCCAGGAGTCTTGACCGCATTAGCCAGGTGGGCCGGCCCGCTGTCGATGCCGATGAAGAACGCAGCTCGGCGGATGATCTCGGCCGATTCAGCGATGCCGGTTTGGCCGCACAGGTTGCGGTAGTTCTCATCATCGTTACGGCCAAGGGGCGAGCGAAGTCCAAGTTCAACGACGCGCAGTCCGTGCACGGCGTTGATGTGATCGATGAGGCGATTCCAGTGCGTGGGCTGCCAGTCCTTCACATATTTTTCGGAGGTGGTGTGGACGCAAACGTAGCGGTCGGGAGCTCGAGACGGTCGACCCTGCTGGCGATCTCCCGGCTGATCGGTACTACGGGGTCTCCTTCGTCAAGCGAACACCCGGCGGACCGTGAGTGGGCGCTGAGAAGGGAACCGAAATTGAAGTAATTTTGAACACTGATACCGGCAGTCGCGCCTTCCTTGATGAGTGCGTGTTGACACTTCTCGCAGCACCTTCAGCGGAATCAGCAGGTCGTAGAGTTGGTCGTAGATGCGTCGAAACTTCTTCAGCCAGATCCATCCGGTGATGCAATAAGGCGACAGCACGGCGTCGATGTTCGAGTTTCCCCGGAGAACTTCGTGATAGGGCAATCGGGCGACCCAGACGATCAAGGATCGGGGATGCTGTTGTCGGACCCAAGTGGCAAATGGCGTACAGGCCACGATGTCGCCCATGTGTTCCGGCAGTCCGATTACGATCAGTTTCCGGCTGGTCAGCCACGCGCGGAGTCTCAAGGCAAGAAGACAGGCGAGATTGCGGAGCAGACTTGTAACCAACAGACGAAAATGGCCCGGATAGGGCTTGAGCCGGGGCGCAACTCTGTAAACGAACTCTTGAAGCTCATGATCCGAATCCGCACTTTCATGATTCGCAGGAACGGGCCTGTCGTCGATCCACATTCAACGAGCTTATAAATTTCACCGCCTCGCGAGCAACCGACTCAAGTCATGCGCGGCGGATCGAGCCGGGTCTGCTGTTTGAAGAAACTGGCTTTGCCGCCTGGATTACGACTTCCGTGTCTGTGTGTGACGTAATTTCCTGCTACCCAAGCACCGCGTTCATTTCGCGCTTGGGTGAAGCACCTCGGCCTTCTGACTCGCGAATGCAGACGGTGTGTGCGAGCCTTCGCCGACCGCTCTGATCTTCCCGAGATGCAGCGACCGATCATAGTCCATCATGGCCATGTTGGTCGATGCGACGTGACGCACGGCAGACCACCGCTCGCCATTTCGGTGAGATAGCTGACGACGTCGTAGTGGCCATAGTCGAAGTCGTGCCAGACAAAGGTGGCCCGCCCGGCGGCCGCTTCAGCACAGCGGATTGTGTCGTTCCGTATGTACTGATGGGTGTGGGAGCCGTGGATGAACACGAAATCGAGTCCTTGCACTGGCGAGAAATCCCAGGTCGCGGAATCGCCGTAGTGCTCCGTGACGTTCATGCCTCGGTCCGAGTTCGTTGTGTCTTCCTCCCCTACTATCGGACAGCCTACTTTGCGTCGTACATTTATGCTGCCAGAATGAGTCCTTCACCGGAGGAAATTAAACCACGAAACGCATAACTAACTATACAAGGTAATGATATGTTAACTGACTGTGTGTTGGTCAAGATGCGGATGAGGAACTGAAGATCGTCTACAACGACGATCCCGATCGTAGCACGCCGGCCAAGGGCTGGGATCATTCCCGCTATCTACCTGCGTGGGACAGAAAGCCTGCTACTGGATGATGTCGCCGGCCGAGCAGGTCGCAATGATATTCCTTCTCGAACATCGCGCCCCAAGGTAGGCGATCGAGATCGGGACGCGATTTGGCGGCAGCCTCGGGGGCCGCGCGCAGTTCTGAGAAAGAGTCTATTCGCTCGACATCGACCCCGAGGTTCCCCGGCGTCTCGAAGGGAAATATCCGAACGTCGAGTACCTGATCGGGCCGTCGGATCGGACGCTCCCTGCCCTGATCGACCGGCTCAACGTGAAAGGGCCGAGTTGAGCTTCGCCTTGGTCGACGATGACCACTCGACCGATGGGGTGAGGAGGACATCGACGACCTGCTCCGGTTCCGGCCGACTATCCCCTTTTATATCGTCATGCATGATAGCCTTCCGCCGAGCTGCCGAGACGGCCTGAAGCAGGCGAACTGGGCCGCCAACCCCATGTCCACGCCGTGGAACACGATTGCGATTCGGGGATCGCGACCCCTGCGCGAAGTTCCGCAACGACCCTCCGGCGGATTAGCGCCGGGGATCTTGCTCCCGCACGAGCGTCGAGACGCTTCGAGATCACGGCGAGGTCGGAGTTGACTCTGCAGGAGGTGATGGCCTCCTTGCATCCACGGCGATCGCGCTGGGGAGAGCGGCCCGTAAAGCGAAACAGATACCGTCGGGTCGGTGATCTCTCGCCTGAGATCGGG
>CAVXCB010000004.1:0-266520 GCA_963760085.1 uncultured Planctomycetaceae bacterium | reverse complement strand
AACGCCGGGCGTGGCCCATACGGTCGCCATCTGCGGCCTTTCGTTCATCTTGCAGGCCAACAGCCCCAACTTCGCTTCCATGTTCATCGTTTTGGACACTTTCGACAAGCGGCAAAGCCCCGACTGCGCAACACGGCCATCATCGCGCGATTGCGAGGGAATGGGCGCGACGGGTCAAGGATGCCAAGGTGACCGTCTGAGGCAAGTCACCGATCCCCGGGCTCGGGATCGCAGGAGGGTTCAAAATCGTTGTCGAACACCGGGGCAGCTTGGGAATGGAGGCCTTGCAGGAGCAGACCGACACGCTTGTCCGCGAGCTCCAGGCCCTGCCGGGCCTTACCAGCGTGGCCACCCAGTTCCGTTCCAAGACCCCGCAGTTATGGCTGGATATCGACAGGAACAAGGTCGCGAGCCTGGGAGTGTCGTTCGATGACTTGAACCAGACGCTGTCGATGTATCTGGGCTCGCTGCTCTGTCAACAGCTTCAATTTCTTCGGCCGGCACTGGCAGGTGACCGTTCAGGCCGAGGATCAGTACCGCAACCGGATCGAGGACATCAACCTGTTCCAGGTAAGGAACAAGTGGCAGCAGATGGTTCCCCTCGGCACGCTGGTCCAGCCGCACAAATCGGCGGCCCGATTTCGGTGACGCGCTAAACGACCTGTACCGGTCCGCGACCATCAACGGCAACGTGCACGACGTCAGCACCGGAGTTGCCATCGCCGAAATCGAGAAAGTGGCCAATTAGAGCCTGCCGCTCTCCATGAGGACTGAGTGGACCGAGCTGATGTTCATGCAGCTTCGCCAGGGCAACACCGCAATCTACGTCTTTATGCTCTCGATTCTCTGCGTTTTCATGGCCCTGGCAGCCTTGTACGAGAGCTGGACTCTACCTTTGGCGGTCATTCTGGTCGTGCCCTTGTGCTTGCTCTGCTCGGTAGCCGGAGTGCTGTACACAGCTCGTGACGTGAATATCTTCGTGCAGATCGGACTGGTAGTACTGGTGGGGCTGGCCTGCAAAAACGCTATCCTGGTTGTTGAGTATGCCCGCCAGCTCCACGAGCAGGGCCGCCCGATCTTCGAGGTCACGCAGGAGGCGTCGCGGCTGCGGCTGCGGCCCATTCTGATGACGTCGTTTGCTTTCGTCTTCGGTGTTCTGCCGCTGGTCTTTGCCTCGGGCGCAGGGGGCCGAGATGCGGCGTTCGCTGGGCACAGCCGTATTCAGCGGGATGCTCGGTGTGACGCTATTTGGCATTTTTCTGACCCCGGTCTTCTTCTATGTGATTCAGGGGCTCAGCGAAACCCGGCTGTTCTCGGCCGCGCTGGTCACCATCGATAGGTTCGGCGGTCTTGGGCTTCACTCGTCGGGCTGGCGACCGGCTATCTGCTGGTCGCGGCTGGGTGTCGCTCGCCGAGTCCTGGGCGCTGGCGATCGGCAGGGCATGGCGGGGGCCCTGGGCGGGTTTGCCGTCCTGGGAGTCCACGGCCAGATCACAGCCGAAAGAGACGAACGGCCAGCTCGAAATGAACTCCCCGGGAAGCACCAGCACCCAAGCGAAGCTGAGGATCCATGATTCCGCGTTTCTTCATCGATCGTCCTGTCTTCGCCATTGTGCTCTCGCTGGTCTTCGTGCTGGCCGGCGGAGTGGCCGTGTTCACCCTGCCGGTGCCGCGCAAGTACCCCGAGGTCACGCCGCCGACGGTACTGGTGACAGCGGTTTATCCCGGCACCAACGCCATCACCGTGCGGGAACACCGTCGCGGCACCGATCGAAGAGCAGGTCAGCGGCGTAGAGAACATGTTGTATATGTCGTCAACCTCCACCAACGACGGCACATACAACTTGACGGTGACTTTCAGGCTGGGCATGGACACCGACATGGCCCAGGTGCTGGTGCAAAACCGGGTGTCACTGGCGCTGCCGGTCATTCCGGCCCTGGTCCAGAACGAAGGAATCACTGTCAAGAAAATGTCGCCCAACACGATGATGATCGTCAACCTGGTCTCGCCGGATGGACGGTACGACAACAATTTCTTGAGCAATTACGCGACGATCTACATCAAGGACGAGCTCGGGCGGCTCCCCGGTGTCGCCGGCATCACTTACCTGGGCCAGCGCGATTACAGTCTGCGTGCCTGGCTCGATCCCGAGAAGTTGGCCGCGCTCAACCTGAGGGCCATGGACGTCGTGAGCGCATCAGCCAGCAAAATGTGCAGGTCGCAGCCGGGCAGATCGGCCAGCAGCCCGTACCCAAGGGCCAGCAACTGCAATTAACCATCAACACGCTGGGCCGCCTCACCGAGCCGGATCAGTTCGCCGACATCATCCTTAAGGCCGGCACGAATTACTCACCCAGCCAGAATCTGACGGGCGACCCGATGACCAGTCAGGCAAGCCCGGGCCCCCAGCTCTCCACAACCACCCAGACGGGTCCCCAGCCGCAGGCCGTGGGCATAGTGCCGCCTCCGCGACGTCGCGCGAGTTGAGCTGGGGTCGCGCCAGTATGACCAGTCTTGCACACTGGACGGAAAGCCGTCGGTCGCGGTGTCAGTTTACCAGTTGCCGGGCTCGAATGCACTGAATACCGCCGCCGGCGTCTACGCCAAGATGCGGGAGCTGAAGCGCGTTTTCCCGATGGGCTCGATTACCAGATTGTCTATGATACGACCCCCTTCATCCGCGAGTCGGTCAACGAGGTTTTCCATACTCTCCGCGATGCAACGATCCTTGTCGGAATTGTCGTCCTGGTGTTCCTCCAGGACTGGAAAGCCATGATCCTGCCCATGATCGATGTGCCGGTCTCCTTGATCGGTACCTTCGCGATCATGGCGGCAATGGGCTTCAGCCTAAACAACCTGACGCTCTTCGGCCTGGTGCTGGCGATCGGCATCGTGGTCGACGACGCCATCGTGGTACTGGAAAACATCGAGCGGTTGATCGCTACAGGACTGGACGCTCGCACCGCCACGATCAAGGCCATGGGGGAAATCACCGGCCCCATTCTAGCTATCACTCTCGTGCTCAGCTCGGTCTTCATTCCCTGCTGCTTTCTGGGCGGCATCAGTGGTCAGTTCTTTCGCCAGTTCGCAGTGACCATCGCGGTCTCAACGATTATTTCTGCTGTCAATGCCCTGACGATGACACCCTCTCGAGCCGTCCTGATCTTCAAGACCGAAGAGAAAGAGCACGGACACGAGCTGAAGCGCGAAGCCTTGCCCTGGTGGTTCATCGGCGTGCTCGGTGGAATCTTTACTGCCTCAATATGGCAAGAGCTCGCGGCAGAGCTTCTGACCAGTCACCTCGGTCTGGTTCAAACATCAGCCGCGGTGGATGCGGGCGCAGCTCAGAATGGACGTCCAGGGCCGCGTGGGCGGCCGCCTTCATCCCCGGTGCCCTGGCCGGAGGCCTGGCCGGCTGGCTCCTCATAGGGCCCGTGAATGCCGTGCTGGGTTGGCTTTTCCGGGGCTTCAACCGCCTCTTCGACCGGATGACCGTCTCATACGGCCGAGTGGTCGGCGGCCTCCTGCGCGTTAGCCTTCTGGTCTTGCTCGTTTACGGCGGCCTGCTGGTGCTGACCTACTGGCAATTCATCCGTACACCCACGGGCCTCATTCCACAGCAAGATAAGGGCTACCTGCTGTTGAACGTGCAACTGCCCGACTCTGCGTCGGTTGAGCGAACCGAGAGCGTGATGGCCCAGATCGAGAAGCTGGCTCGCGAAACGCCAGGAGTCGAGCACACGGTCGGTGTTTCCGGCCAGTCGCTGATCCTGGGGGCCAACGCTCCGAATCTGGGGTCGATGTACATTTTGCTCAAAGAATTCGACCAGCGGCATGGTCCGAACTTATCAGCCGATGCGATCGCCGAGTCGCTAGAAGAACGCTGCCGGCGTGAAGTCCGCGATGCGATCGTCTCGGCCTTCGGTGCACCGCCGATCGATGGCCTGGGCGCGACCGGAGGATTCAAGCTGATCGTCGAGGATCGTGGCAATTTTGGCCAGGCCGACCTGCAGCGCGTCAGCGATGCGATCGTGGCGCGGGGAAACAGGACATCGGGGCTCCAGGGACTCTTCAATAGCTCACGAGCCAACACACCTTGGCTTTACCTGGATATCGACCGCACCAAATGCATGGCCATGGGAGTGCCGGTCAGCGAGGTCTTCAACACGCTCCAGGTTTACCTCGGGTCGTACTATGTGAACAACTTCAATGAATTCGGGAGAACCTGGCAGGTGAACATCCAGGCCGACCAGTTCTTCCGGGAGCACGGTCGCGACATCAGGCAGCTCAAGGTGCGCAACAACCGGGGTGAGATGATCCGGCTTGGCACCTTGCTGCAATTGCAAAGCGTCAGCGGACCAGTAATGGTGATGCGTTACAATATGTATTCGGCGACCGCCATCACCGGAAACTCCGCGCCTGGAGCGAGTTCCGGCCAGGCCATCGCGTCATGCAAGAGCTCGCCAGGCAGGAACTGCCACTCGCCGATGGCCACGGACTGGACGGAACTTGCGTACATGCAAAATCAGGCGGGTCAAGCGGCGATCTTCATCTTCGCACTGGCAGTCGCGTTCGTGTTCCTGGTCTTGGCCGCGCAGTACGAGAGCTGGTCGCTGCCGCTGGCGGTCATCCTGGTCGTGCCGATGTGCCTCTTCTGTTCGCTTGCCGGACTCAATCTGGCGGGAATGGAGGTGAACATCTTCACCCAGATTGGATTCGTCGTACTCGTTGGTCTGGCCAGCAAGAATGCGATCCTCATCGTCGAGTTCGCCAAGCAGCGCCAGGATGAAGGAATGGACGTGCGCGAGGCAACGCTACAGGCATGTCAGCTCCGGCTGCGACCCATCCTCATGACTTCGTTCGCATTCATCTTCGGGGTGCTGCCACTGGTGTTTGCCTTCGGAGCCGGTGCGGAAATGCGGCATGCGCTGGGACAGGCCGTGTTCTGCGGCATGCTGGGAGTCACTTTCTTCGGCATCTTCCTCACGCCCATTTTCTTCTATTCCATCCGACGACACTACCAAGCCTCGATTCCAGCTCCGCATGAGAAGCCCGCCCCGCAGGACTTGAACGGCACAGGTTGACAGTATTAGGCTATGTCGCAGTAAACTTGTGATGAAAACATGTCCCTGGACTGGAAAAGTAAAGTCGACCGAAGAATCTACACACTCGGCAGCTTGCCATTGCCCCGGGCGTGGGGTAAATTTGGGCAAGCTTGAGCCCCGATTGACATGACGAGGAATCGTCCGCGCCGGACCGACTCATGCTCCGGTGTGGAATCGGCTTGCCGATCACGGGGGCTGAGCGTTACAGTTATGTAAGAAGTTAGCAACTTTGCGGGGAGCACGACCAAGGCATACCCGCCTCATCTCCTGGACAGATACGGTCCAAGCCCCATCCCTTTTTTGACTCGCGGCGGCGACGCCGTGAGGATGGTCGGCTGGCCGTCTTACTATGAATGGTAGGATGGGACCATGACCTTCGTAGGTAAAATCCTCGTCATTGTCATCATGGCCTTCTCCTTGATCTTCTTGGGGATCTCCACGGTTGTCTTCACGACCGCGAAGAACTGGAGAACCGCCACGGAAGAGCAGAAGAAAAAGGTCAGCGATCTTTCAAAAAAACTGAATGACGCCCAGGCCGCCGTCGACGCATCGAAGAAAGACCTGGACGCTGAAAAGGGCAAGTACGATGCCCTGAGCAACAACCTAAACAATCAGATCAAGGCGCAAGAGGCCCAGATCGCCAACGCCCAGAAGGAGATCACGCAGGTCAGCGGCGAGGTGGCGACGGCCGAGATGAACGCCAAGACGGCTCTCGAGGAAGCCGAGGCTCGGCGCAAGATTTCCAACCAGATTCTTGCTCAGAAAGATGCCGTCGAGAAACAGGCCAACGAGTTCAAGCTCACGCAGGCCCAGCTCAACGATCGCATCCGGGAGCTCGAACGTGTCCTCGAATCGGCCACCAAGCACAACGCGGACCTCCGCGAGCGCGTGGCCAAGTTCTCTACCCTGCTGCGGCAAAACGGCCTTTCCGACGACATCACCCAGATCAAGGGGCTTGAGAGCCCGCCGCCTGTGGTTGGAGAGGTCAAGCGGGTTGATCCCTCGAACCGACGCGTTGAGTTGTCGATCGGGTCGGACGATGGGTTGGTCGTGGGGCATGAGTTGTTCCTGTTCCGGCAGACTCCCCAGCCCGAATACCTTGGCAAAGTCACCATCATCTCCGTCGACTCAGACCAGGCCGTCGGCCGGGTCATTGGGACGACGTACCACGGCAGGAAGATAAAGGAGGGCGACCTTGTCTCGTCTACGATCAAGCCGCGGATCTAGCCCGGCCACCAAGACCGCCCGTCCCGCGGCGGCACCAAGCCGCCGGCCAGGTGTCTTTGTTCAGGCCCCCAAGAGCGATATCTTCGTTGTCATGTTGAGCGTCGCCCTGGGAGCCATTTTGCTATCGTGCTTGCTGATGCTGCTGATCCTTTGGCGGTTCGACTTCAAGGTCAACGCAAAGATGGCCGCACGGGACCCTGGAGTTCAAACTCTGTCCATCGCGGCGCGCCTCGGTCATCATCGCAGCCCCGCCGATCAGTTCCTGACCTCATCGCGGCCACCCTCCGTCCGTTCGTCCGGGACCTATTTCCCAGGAACGAACGGACGACTACTTTTTTTGGAAGGATGGAGCCGCTCGGCCGGATGCCTCGGACGTCGCTGAATCTCCTGCATGAGGCGAACACCATGGATCAACAATTGGAACTCTTCGCGGCCCTCGCCGCTCCCTTCCTACCAGAGGAAGTTCGGACTCGCCCGCAGGGAGCGCCGCCAGGTTCATTACATCACGGCCCGCACCGTGATGAATCGGCTTGACGATGTGCTCGGTCCGGCCAGTTGGTGGGACGAATACATGCCCCTGGAAAACTCCGTGATCTGCCGCTTGACGATTCGCCTTCCCGACGGCACCACGCTGACCAAGTCGGATGCCGGGGGCTACGCGGGTATGCCCGATTCGGGCGATGACGATAAGAGCGGCTTTTCCGATGCCTTCAAACGCGCGGCCGTCAAGTTCGGCATTGGCCGCTATCTTTACCGCGACGGCGTGCCTGCGTTCGTTCACCAACGCCTGCGGCATCCTGCACTGGTCGCTGAGCCGGCGTCAGAGATGTCGCGTGCACCGGCCACGTTGCCACATCCCGAGCCGCCCTCGTCAAGCACCTGGATCGGTGGCGCTGCCTCCGGCGCACCGCACTCCGGCAAAGCCCTCTTCGCCTGGGTCAAGAAACAGGACGAGCAACATGGGTTCGGCCTGCTGAAGACGGTCAGCGACTGGGCCAAACGACAGGATTTCCCGGCGCGGATGGTACAATGGAATGCCGAACAAGTGCAAAAGGCGTACTTCGAGGCTCAAGAGGCGATCAAGGCGATTCAATCTACCGAGAGTCAGCCGGCTCTGTCTCCCTCCCCAATAGACAATGGATTGAACGGATCCAGGGGCCGAGACCATGTCTCGCCGGCCGCGAGCGTCAGCCCAGATCCCGTTGCCCAGACGCGGCCGGCACCAGTTCCCAAACGCGAACGGGAACCTTCTCAACCTCGCTCCGGCAGGAACCGTTGACTGAGACGTTTGCGCCGACCTGGCGTCCTGCAAAATTGGTCTCGACCGCCCTCCGATCCTGACTGCTTTCGTAGCGAATTTGTTTCGCCCGGCGTGGTCTCCAGACCCCGCCGATCGGCTGACAGTGAGTCTCGAGGCGACGCACCCACCGCCGGGGACTACGAGGGCGAGTCGCGGGAATACTCGGTTGTGACCGATGGCCAGTGAAGCCGAAATAATGGTGATGACGCCCCACGCCTCACGCCTACAGTTGCAAGGGCCCGGAACGAATTTTGAACGGGCGATGGCGATCAAGCGGTGAAAGCCGTCTTCCGCGATGTATGAACCTCGCAATTCCCTTGGTTCTTCACGCCTGGATCTGCAACGGTCTTGCTGTTGGCCAACATGATCACAGAGCACGTCGCGAAAACCGGAGTAGAGTCGAGGTGTGGCGCGGTGGTTTAGGTTGATGTTTATGTTCCCTGTTGGCCCGCCCTTTCGTTTGCGGGTGTCACATCATCGCGACCATGCTCCGTTTCCACTCCCCGCTCATCAAACCGGGCGGGCCGATTTCCGGCACCCGGCTTTCGGACAAGGCTTGTTAAATGGCGATTCACACACGTTCGCCCACGAACCGTTGCCGCTTCGTTCGTTGAAGCTGGTACAGTCCCAGCTTCTGGTGCAGGTACTTGTCAGGGAATCGATTCCTTCCCTGGCCCCGCTCCTTGAACTTCGCGCACAACCACTGACGCACCCGATAGCGAGTGTGGCTGTCGATGTTCCGGTAGGCCTTGCTCACCGTCCCGATGCGGAAGTAGTTGGACCAGCCGCGAAGTTTGCGGTTGATTCGACCAATCAGCTCCTCGACGTCTCGCCAGGCTTTCCGTCTCTCCGTCAGCTCCCTGATCGCTCCGCATAACCGGTCGATCTTCTTCTGCGAGGGACGTGGTCCCAGGTAGGACTCGCCCGTTCGACAGTCGTAGTTCCGACCGAGGGTGTAACCCAGAAAGTCAAACGTCTCTTCCGGCAGGCGGCATAAGCCGCGTCTTCTGCTCGTTGACCGTCAACTTCAGCTTGGACATCATCGTCCGCATCACGTTCATGGCCTCTTCGGCCGTGCCGCGGCAGCAGATGACGAAGTCGTCCGCATAGTTGACGATTCGCGCCTTCAAGACGCTTCTCGTGCCCTCCCGTCTTCCATCCCTTGATAAAGCGCCGCATGTAGATATTCGCGAGCAACGGGGAGATCGGAGACCCTTGCGGGCTGCCAATCCCCTGGTCCTTGTTCCGGGTCGTCCGATGGCGGTTCCCTTTGCCGTCAGTCTCTTCCACCGGTGCTTCCAGCCACATCTTGATCAGTCGCAGAACGCGGCTGTCGCTGATCCGCCGGGACACCGACTTCATTAACTCGGCATGGGGAATGCTATCGAAATATCCAGATAAGTCCGCGTCGACCACCTCGGTGTGCCCCGACCTGACCAACCGCTCGACAAGCCGAACGGCGTCCAGGGCGCGTGCGCTCCGGGCGATAGGCGTGTTGCTCCGGCTCCAAGTCAGCCTCGAAGATCGGCTCCAAGACCAACATCGTCGCCGTCTGCACCACACGGTCTTTGATGCAAGGAATGCCCAGCGGCCTTTGCTTGCCATCCGCTTTAGGGATGTACACGCGCCGGACCGGCTTGGGTTGGTACGTTCCACTTCGGAGTTCTTCCGCCAGTTCGTCCAGCCACTGGTCGCGTCCCGACTTCTCGATGTCGTCGAAACTCTGGCCGTCGACCCCGGGCACGCCACCATTATTCAGGCAGCGGACATAGGCGAACGCCAGGACGTCTCGTCGATACACCTTGTCGTACAGGGCGTAGAACCGGTAGTCGGGCGAGTTCTTCGCTTTGGTGTGCAACGCCGTCTGCAACTTCCCAACCTTCAGTGGAGGTGTTAGGCTCATGCCAATCTCCCGGCTGTCTGCTACTTCGTGCGTTGGCCTTGAACCGAGGCCCCTTCCCTCCACCGGAGTTACCCGGCTTCGTCGGTACTATGGGCCTCTCCGTAACCCGAGGCGGCCCAGCCTGTCCCTCGCGGGCGTCTGGTTGAGGTCGCCGGAGGCGCCCTTCACCGCCTGGGTTTCCCGTGTTGCGTTGGATCTCCATGTACCGACATGCCGTCGTCATTACCCCGGTGGCCCGCTGGGTTCTGATCGCTCGCGGGACGGTCTATTCCAACCGTCTCCATTCATCCCCAGCGGCAGCGGCCTTCCCCTTCCGTTTGCAGGGTCGGCGTCCACATTGGTCGTTTCGAGGCCTGCTCGACGTTCACGCATGTTACGGCCTGTCGGCTCGCCGAGTCGCCATGCGACCCGTCTGTCTCGAAGGCTCCGACGGTTTTGTTACCTCCACCGCCGCTCCGATAGCTACCGGCTGGAGCGACCCAGTTGCCGGGTGGGAATTGCACCCACTGAAGATCAACACCTTACCACGGCGCACAAACGGATCTGACCCCGCGAAGCCCCTTGACCCCGCGAAGCCCCTGCGATTCCGGCTTCGGCGACGGAAGCCCCTGTCGCCTGACAAACTCGCTGTTACAATAAATGTCAGGATGTGTCCCCATAGAATGTTCCTCTTAATTTCCTATTATCTCATGCACTGCTGATCAGGAGATACTCCATGTCTAATATTTTTGATTACTTGCTACTGATTCGGGGTGTAGAGAGACTCTTCATTGTCCTGGGCGGCATGCTTTCGATCTGCTGCGGGATGCTCCTTTATAAGTGGGGCACTTCCGGTGTTTGTCAGTTGAAGTTAGACCGTGGGGAAACGAAGTTCCGACTTGTAAATGCAGGTCCTGGTTTGGTTCTCGGGCTTCTCGGGATAGCAGTCTTCCTTTATGCATTGTTTAGCCGTCTTGAGTTTTCACTTACTCCCGTAGATGTAGCATCACTGTCCAAGGTGCAGTCTCTAACGTTTAGCTACGATCGAGTTGCCGACAAGAGCTTGGGGAAGGTGCTTAGGGATTTTAGACATAAAGATTTCACAAAAATCGCGGACAAAGAAGGGCTGCTAGTTTCTATACACAACTTTCAGGAAAGCATAGGTGAGTTTCTTGACAATGAGGCGAAGGGACAACAATCGGTTTCGGAGAAGGCGAAAGCAAAACAGACAACAATCGATCATTAGGAGGGGGCCATGACCAGCACAGCTTTCCTGCACTTGGCGGTCTCTGTCTTGGCGTCTCACATAACCCCAGATGAATCTGCCGTTCGACTCCGCGCCCTTCCCGACGACCTGAAACCGAGGATAGCCACAGCGATATATTGTAGGCTTGCTGAATCAGACGAGCGTTATCTATTAACCGCATATCACACGATTTATGGCTGCACGCACCTCGATCTCGTGTTCGACAAGGAGAATTCGGAGAGGGAGTCCATTTTGGACTATGTTGAACACCGTTGGGTTTGTGTTCCAGAGGCTGACTTGGTTGTCTTCCACATGACCGCTCAGGGTCGAGACTCATTTGATAAGAAACGCGGTCGAAGAGCCGTCATCGTCGATCCGCACGAGCCTCCACTTGGGGGGAGAGTCCTTGCAATTGGAAACCCCACCTTTACAAATTTCAAGGGTGCTACCTATGAAAGCGATACGGACTATCTGAATTTCGTGGCGAACGGAACTGTCAACGCTATTGATCAATTGAAGGTCATCTTAGGTGACAAAGCAGCGGGTGCGAGAGTGCAAGACACTCGGTTGATACTGCTGGAGTCCAGACGGGTGGTACAGGGCTTTAGTGGTGGACCCGTAGTGACAGATAACGGCGAGCTCCGGCTAGTCGGGATGATCCAGGGCGGTGATCCTTCGGATCCAGACAAAAGCTGGGCGATCCCGTCACGCATACTCCAGGATTCGATTCAACAGTTCAATAACGCCACTAACTTTCCTCCGAGCCCTTGGCCGACTCCTCTGATCGATAAAGAACATTTCAGTTTCTCCAAACGCTCCATTAAGTTGGATCTGCTATTGAGTCAGTCCGAACTCGCTGTCCTACGGGATCCAATCCCAGGACCTAAGTGGTGGATGGAAGGTAGTGCTCAACTGTCAAAAGATGGTATGCTAATCTTCTCGTCAAAAGCCGTTATCGAACAATCTCAGTTCGCACAGGTCAAAGAAAAATCAGACTTCAGGGGAACGATCGGTGTAGCGTTCTTCGATCACAACAAGGATTTTTTGTGGGGAACTAAACTCGCGCACGAATTGGCAGTATCGGAGGAGGACCCCGTTAAGACGGGCTCCTGGACTGAGCAAGTTCCCCAGGAGCACGTGGCACAATGCGGGCAGATGTTCATTTGGTTTAACTACGATACCACGGATCCATTTGAACGACAAGCCAAGGAAGATCGCAGGAATATGGACATATTGATACTGCCGATGTTTACGAAAATGGACCCGGGGCTCGCCGAACTCTTCAACAGTGGATGTGAGATTTTCTCGCAGAGACTAAATTCCAAATTACTCCGCTTCCTGGAAGAACGGGCTGCTTTAATGCACTGATCCCTGCTACATACTACCTTCGTGAATCTTCGTCTCTCAGAACATAGCCTCTGAAGCGCACTTGGGTGTAGAACTCGCCCACCAAGAGTCTATGTGGCGTCACAGCTATTCAGACAATACTGAAGAGGTAAACCGTGTCACAGCTAGAAGACGTGTTTGGAATAAGAACAAAGCCCGTCCTGAGCTACACGGAACGTAGTCAGGTAGATGGACAATTCCAAGACGCCCTTAAAACGGATAACCACATCGTGATCTACGGTTCTTCCAAGCAAGGTAAGACGGCTTTGCGGCAAAAGCACATCCCTGACAGTGAATGCCTATTCATACATAGTGGCGTGAAAACAACGACCGAAGACATGTACTGTGCGTCGCCAAGATAATCGACGTGAAATCCGCGACTCCTGAGCAAGTTCGCTGATGCGGCCAACAAAATTCCCCTCGAAGAGCCTGATCACTGGATCGAGGTTCCCGAGGGGTGTACTCCGTGGTTTGTCACAACTGCGGAGTACTCGATCATGTATCACGATTTACCTCGCACTGCCAGGTTCTGGTCTTTCCTGCTGGCGATCGACCAAGATTTTGCGGAGGAGGCCCGCAAGAAAGCGTGCCCGTGTGGCGGCCGGCTCCACTGCGCCAACTACTTCCGCAAGCCGCGCGGCACTCTCGTCCAGCTACCCGAGGCACAGTGCCTCAGACTGAGCTTCTGCTGCGATCGCGATGGCTGCAGGAAGAGAGCGACGCCGCCGTCGGTACGCTTCCTCGGACCAAAGGTCTACTTGGGCGCCATCGTGATCTTGATCAGCGCCATGCGGCAGGGGCCCACGCCACGCCGCGTCCGTGAGCTTTCCACACGCTTCGGCGCCGACCGACGGACCATCGCCCGCTGGCAGGTCTTCTGGCGCGAACATTTTCCGCAGACACGATTCTGGAAAATCGCACGAGCCCGCTTGGTGCCGCTCGTCAAGATCGTCGCCCTTCCCTATTCCCTTGTGGATGCCTTCCTCCTCCGCCATCCGCCTTGCAGGGGGTGGACGCTCCTGCTGCGCTTTCTCGCACCGATCACGGTCCCTGGGAGCCCGTCGATCAAGCTCTCAGGATGATCGCTCTGCGTCCGCAGAAGATGCTCGTCGCCGACTTTGATCGGCCGGTTTATAGAGGGTGTCACAGTTCCTTCACCCGACTTGTGAGGAGATGTGATGACTCAAACACGCCCCAGTTCAACCGCCGCCTTGTGGGCGCGGTTTCGCTTTTCCGTGGTGGGCTCGCTTTTGAGCTCTCCCCCTCGCGCGGAGCGCTCCAGACAGCAGTCGGCTTTCTTGCGTCCAAAACCTGGACTCATCCGGTAACCGGACGCGACGTCCATTTCTCGGCCGTCACCATCGCGCGCTGGTACCACACGGCGCGCCGCCAGTGTGACGATCCGGTCAAGCGCATTACGCCGCGCCGTGCGCAAGGACCGCGGCAAGGTGTCCCTGGCTGCGGAATTCGCCGAGCGACTCGTTCTCCAGTACCGCGAGTACCCGCACTGGAGTTACCAACTGCACTACGACAATCTCGCCGCCCTGGTGAGGACTAACCCTTCGCTTGGCCCGCTCCGCTCTTATTCCACGGTCAAACGGTATATGCAGGCTCAAGGCTTAATGCGGAAGCCAAGGCTTCATCCCAAAGACCGCCTCGGGGAAGCTCGTGCGCAGACAGAGACGCGAGAATCGAGAGATCCGCAGCTACGAGGCTACGCACGTCGGGGCTCTTTGGCATCTCGATTTCCACCATGGATCGCTCAAGGTGCTCACTGCCTCAGGCCAGTGGCTGCGCCCGATCGCGCTGGGCATCCTCGATGACCACTCGCGACTGTGCTGTCACGTCCAGTGGTATGTCTCGGAGACCGCCGAGGATCTGGTGCACGGACTCTCCCAGGCGATCCAGAAACGGGGGCTGCCGCGCGCGCTTTTGACTGATAACGGTTCCGCGATGGTGGCCGAGGAAGTCGCAGAGGGTCTACTGCGCCTGGGAATTGTCCACGAGCGGACGCTTCCGTACAGCCCTTATCAGAACGGCAAACAAGAGGCGTTCTGGGGAACGCTCGAGGGGCGGCTGCTGAAGATGCTCGACGGCGTGGCGGAGTTGACGCTCGAATTGCTCAACGAAGCGACCCAGGCGTGGATGGAAATCGAGTACAACCGTGCGGTGCACCGCGAGACTTCCAGCTCGCCGGTCGAGCGATTCGACCGGGCGCCTGACGTGCTCCGCCTGAGCCCTTCAAGCGAATCGCTTCGCGACGCGTTTCGCCTGGAAACCAAGCGGAGTCAGCGTCAGAGCGATGGAACGATCTCACTCGAGGGGGTGCGCTTCGAGATTCCGGCAAGGTACCGTCACTTCCGCGAGGTCACCGTGCGCTACGCCCGCTGGGACCTCGGCCGAGTCGATCTGGTTGACGAGCGCAGCGGAATCATTCTGGCTCCCATTTATCCTCTCGATAGGAGCGCCAACGCCGATGGCCGCCGTGCCGTTATCGAGCCCGGCGGTACCGCCGGACCACCTGAGAATCGGCGCGCGCACCGCTGGCGAGCTGCCGCCCCTTCTGAAAAGCATCCTGCAAGAGTACTCGGCCACTGGCATGCCACCGGCGTACTTGCCCAAGACACCTCCTTCCGAGAACGGAGAAGAATCATGAACAGCAAGAAATTACTCGCGCAGTGGGGGCTGAAATGGAACCCGTTTTCACCCGAGCTACCCAGCGACGGACTGCTGGCGACCGCCAAGATCGAGCATTTCGCCTGGCGCGTCGAACAGTTGGTCCAGGAGGGTGGCTTCGCGCTGATCACGGGTGAGTCGGGTACCGGCAAGTCGGTGGCGCTGCGCATTGTCGCGCAGCGGCTGTCGGCGCTGCGGGACGTCATCGTCGGTGTGATCGAAAGACCCCAGTCGAAAAGCTCCGACTTCTATCGCGAGCTGGGCGATATCTTCGCGGTGAAGCTCAAGCCGTCCAACCGTTGGGGCGGCTTCAAAGCGCCTGCGCGAGCGCTGGAAAACCCACGTGGCCTCGTCACGGATCCGTCCGGTACTCTTAGTCGACGAAGCACAGGAGATGAGCCCCGACGTCCTCGGCGAGCTGCGGATTCTCTCCAGTGCCGACTTCGATGCCACCTCGCTCTTGACGGTGGTCCTCTCGGGAGACGGGAGACTCTTGGAACTCCTGCGGCAGGAAGACCTCGTACCCTTGGGGACCCGGATCCGCACGCGACTTGTGACCGAGGCCGCCTCGCGCGAGGAGCTCTTGGAGCTGCTCCGCCACGCCCTCTCGAAAGCCGGCAATGCGACGCTCATGACGGCCGAACTCATGGATGCGCTGGTCGATCACAGCGCCGGCAACTACCGGCTGCTCATGATCATCAGCGCGGAGCTCTTGGCCTACGGCATGGCGAACGACGTCGCGCAGCTTGACGAGAAATGTTACCTGGAGGTCTTTCAGCCGAGGAACTCACGCCCCGCGCTCAAGAAGAAAGTGAAGGTGTGAAGATGCCCGTGAATGCGGATCACGTGCTTCCGGTGGTGCGCGTGGGAGAGATCAAGAGCCAGGAGAGCGCCGAGCGCTGGCTTGTGGAAGAGCTCTGGGGCGCCAGTTCGGTTGGCGTGATCGGTGGTGCCCCCAAGTGCGCGAAGACGTGGCTGGGGCTGGACATGGCCCTCTCCGTAGCCACTGGTACGGCGTGCTTGGGCAAGTACGCCGTGCCGCAGCCAGGGCCGGTTCTGGTCTACCTGGCCGAAGACGCGCTTTTGGTGGTGCGCGAGCGCATCGAGGGAATGGCCCGGCATCGCGGTCTCGATCTCGGCCAAGTGGAAATCGACGTGATCACAGCACCTGTTCTCCGGCTGGATCACGACCGGGACCGCACGCGGCTCCTGGAGACAACGAAGCGGCTCCGGCCCCGGCTACTCCTTCTGGATCCCTTGGTGAGACTTCACGGCATCGACGAAAACCATGCTGGCGAAGTGGCCGAGTTGTTGGCGTACTTTCGCTCGTTGCAGCGGCAGTTCGATCTCTCGGTCCTGCTGGTGCATCACACGCGCAAGAACGCCGCCGGGGGAGTTGCCGCCGGCCAGGGACTGCGTGGCTCCAGTGACATCCACGCCTTCGGCGACTCGAACCTCTATCTCCGGCGAACCAGGGAAAACCTGATGCTCTCCAGCGAGCACCGCGCAGCGCCGGCATCGGCGCCGGTCTATCTGGAGCTGGTCGCAACCAATGCGGAGACGACTCACCTGGAAGTCATCGCGGGGCTCCACGACGGAAAAGGGTGCGGCCTCAAAGAGCAAGTGCTCGACCTTCTGGCCCAAGGCCAGGTGCTCACGCGAACGAGGCTCCGCGATCCACTGGCGGTCAAGAACGAGCGATTAGGCGAGGCGCTGGAGTCGCTCGAGCGGGCCGGCCGGCTCTGCCGCACGCCTGCCGGTTGGCAACGCCTGGGCTGATCATCCCAGGGGGTCGTTCCCGTTCCCCATAGAGAGAAAGGGAACGGAACGGTCCTCCGCCAACGAGCAGTACCGTCAACGAGTGAGGTACAGCCGTCCGAGGCGTGGACTTCGGTAGGTTCGCGCTTAGATCGCGACTCGTGCACCGCGAAGCCCGCCCCGATCTGATCGATCCCCAAAAAGTGGTTGTCCGTAGCCCCTCCCGCCTTCACCCTCGCATCGCCCTCACCCGACCGGGCGGTGCGAGGGTGAAGGGGGGAGGGGCGATCCCTCTTGCCGAGCCGGAGCTGAGCCTTGCAAGCCTAACGACTCCGCGAAGGACCGTACAGAAAAGGCCGCCGCTACTCGGAGAACCAGTCGAATCGCCGACATCTTATCGATTATCGCGATCGGTGCGCTGTCAATTATTTTGATCACTCTCAGTACCCAATGTTGCTGCGTAAGACAGGGATAACTCTTGAGGCATTTGAAAACACTACCGAGCATGTAAAGGGGGGACTCAAGGGTAAGTGGGGCTTTAAGATCTCTCTGCCCTGGATGGGAGGCACGAATACAGAAGCGGAGGCTTCGGCTGAGGCAGGAGTTGATAAGACCATTCAACGCACGTTTATAACCTATGATCTCTCGAACGCACAAACGACTGCTGAGCTTCTTAAAGAAGCCAGGTCAAATAAGTATATCATAGTCGAGAACTTTCATTACCTTCCGGTGGACCCGACTCAGAGGCTACTTGCTCATGACCTTAAAACTTTTCACGAACTATCTGTTCGATTCATTATTCTGGGTGTATGGAGAGAAGCCAATCTACTTCACTTGTTACAATTCCGATCTTCAAGACCGGATTTCAGAAGTCCCAGTGGAGCCGTGGGAGAGTCGGGATTTTGATAGTGTTATCGCGAAGGGATGCAAAGAACTGAACGTTAGTATCGACCCATCGATGTGCGAAGAATTTAAAAAGAATGCCTACGGAAACATTGGTATGCTTCAAGAATTCCTGAAGACGTTTTGTAGGTTGTGCGGTATCCGCGAAACGCAATCGTCTCTCGTCAAATTAACGGATACCGATAAACTGAGCGAGACCATCGCTAGGAAACTCGAGGACCAACGAGGTGAATTACTACAAACACTTCAAGGAATCGCAAGCAAGAGCCGTGTCGATTCGGACCAGTCATTGATCCTTCCCTACTACCTGGTAAAAGTCATCCTTACGACTCCTGTCTCCGAACTGATTAGTGGGATACCTAGAAAGCAATTGCTCGATAAACTGAGGGAGACTCATCATCGAGAAGCGAAAGACACAGTTAGAATGAGCGATCTAGCAAACCTGCTCAATCGATTGCCAAATTATCAGATGGACACGAATACACCATTTCTACATTATGATAGGAATCAAGAAAGGCTCAACATCGTAAACAGCCGGCATTTCTTCGTGCTTGCTAACACTGACAGGGATGGGTTGCTTGAAGAAATCCCTGTCCCGCCACTCATCAGTTGATTCGGGCGTGAAGCCGTCCGGCTGGTTATGCCAGGCTGAACCCGTCTTTGAGCGAGACGAGATCGACCTTCTTTTCTTGGAGTTCCTCGAACAACTGACAAAGCCCTCGGGTGGTTCTGCCCAGGCGGTCTAGCCGTCAGACCATGATGCGGCTGAGCCGACCGGCTCGTAGTTCCGTGAGGAGCCGATCCATGCCGGGGCGGCTCATCGTCTTTTCAGTGAACGTGTCCTTGAACCACTCAATCGGACCATCATGGGCTTGCGCCCACCGTTCCGGGTCTGGCAACTGGCTGCCGGAAGAAATCGGAGTCAGTTCATTTAATATAACGAAAACCGATCTGACACCAATTTTCTCCGTCGATTAGCTTCGTCACGCACACCTCCCCACGTTCAACTGTTTCATGTTTCCCGCTGACGGATTGCCTATGTCGGTGTTGCAGCTAACAGCCTTGTCCCTATTGGTCGGCGAGCCTCTGGCTACCGTCAGTTCCTCTGGGAGTGCGCACACCTGGATCAAGGCATTCATGCAGGCTTTGGGGCCACTGCTCATCGGAAGATTCATCGAGTCGATCAAGACCCTCTTGGTCCCAACGGATCTGCACATCAAAGTTCTTACTGCCGGGTCGCCGTTGGATGCTGTTGGGTAAACGAGAGTTACACGGTCGGCGTGAAAGGCGACTGCATAGGCGCACATCTGGAATCGGTCTTCTCGGCTTTCAGAGCAAAACGCATGCTTGTATTTCGCATCCAATACCCATCGCAGAGCGTGCTGCTCAAGGACCACATCAGCCGTTAACCAGCGAGACGGGTCTTCCGTTCCGTAGGAATCGTCCCATTTTCTCGTTCGCTGGGTATCTGGAACTGGAGTCCACCCGGTTTGTTTTTCCAAATGAAAGAACATCCTCCTCAAGCTACGCTCCCAAATCAGGGCAAGCGGCAATGTGAACGACTGCCCTCCCATCGGTGAAGCTGGGTCCAGTGACAACCCCAACAGAACCAAACGAGCAAGTTGAATGGCGTTGCGGTAGCCGGGAGGACAGGCCCACTGTGCTTCTGTTGCCGCCAGAACAGGTGCTGTGATCTCCCTTCGAATGGACGCCCATTGGTCACGTAGCTTTGCCAACCGCGAACGGTCCTCCTGAGAAAACCCCGAGAAGAAAAGCCGACTCCTGTCGAGTGCCAAGGCAAGCACTGAGTTGTAATGAGTATCAAGCGTTCGGAAGCGGTATGCCAATTGAAGCCGCGGCAATCGATGGATACGATACGCAAGTCGAGTCATAAGAACACGACCACGCACCAACGACCCTTCGGCCGTTTCGGCCATGTAGTCCTTTCGGAGATGAAGGCGAGTAACAGTGTCTAGTTCGCGCAGAAAGAGCTTTCCGACACAGATGTGAAAGTCGTCGCCACTGCCAACACCGGCTTCTGGTAGCCACGTGTCAAGACACGGAATCTCTCCCAAGTACACAAGCCACTCCAGAATCGCAGCATTTGGAACCTTCGTGCGAATGATGAGACGGCGACCACTTGGCAGGACGACCAGTCCAACTCGATCCTTGCCACTGACCGCTACACTGTCACCCTTCACATTCAGGTCGATCACCCGCTCTTGAGCCAGCCTTTCGAGCGATTCTAGGTCGCCGCCTATGTTTCTCAGAGTCGCGCACCAAGGACGTTGCTCACTGCTTCCAGCCTCGAAACAGACTATCGCCTCGGATGGAATCATGTGATCGTACCTTGCAGGTCTTGCGTCCTCATATCTTCTCCAGCTACGCAGCTCAATAGTTGGCCTTCGATGGTTTGTATTACGGCATCGTCAACTTGGCCGAACTGCGTGACGAACAACTCTTTAACGTATGGGAGAACGCCGAACCTTACGATTCGCCGGAGATGTCGTTCTGTGAGTGGAACATCTTGTCCACTCGACGTGCCATCGCTTGATTCCGACTCCTGCATCATGAACAAGGCATGGCCAATGTGCTGTTCCTTCGGAATCCCACGGTTCGATAGTATGTTATTGCATAGGGTGAGGGCATCGGCTGAAAAACCTGCTGGGTTGTTGCCTGGTCGATCCAACCATGTTCTCAGTGCTGCTGCATCTGGGTACAAGTCCAACCAAAGGAATCGTCGTCGCAACGCTAAGTCCATTCGCCCAATGGAACGGTCAACGCCGTTCATAGTTCCCAAGATGAACAGATTCTTTGGCAATACAAATCGTCTCCCGGACATTAGCCGTACCGTCGTCCCTCGGTATTCCAAAAGTTGGAGCAATTCGCCAAGTACGGCTGCCGTATCGCATCGGTTGATTTCATCCAGAACGAGAACGTGACGAGCCGATGGGTCTACCTCTTTCAGCTGTTCAACCCACTCCAAGAAAAAGCCCTTCTTAGGCTCAAAAGTCAAATGGCCTTCCTTGCCGGTTGTCGGCTTTAATCCCTCGAAGAAATCCTCATACGACCAGCTTGCGTGCATGTGCAACTCATGAAAGCGGCCTTGGGGACGACCGGGTGCTGGCGAACGAAGTAGCGTGCAAACTGTTTGGCGATGTAAGTCTTCGACGTGCCGGGAGGACCAACCAGGACAGCCTGCTGCTTTGCCAGAAGAGCCTCTTCCAGTTGTTCGAGAAAGGACACTGGCAAGGCCGTCGCATCGCTAAGTGCAGTTAAGCTTGCAGGAGCATCTTCGTCAACGTCCTCATCAACCTCGACATCGCCATCCGCAGCCTTTGGCGTCGGGGGCGCTTTAGGCCAAGCACCGGATACGCTGGCTTGAAAGAACGGCCAAGCCCAAGTGAAGTAGCTGCCAACTTCTTCGACGATGTCTTCGTCGTGGTCGGGCAATGTCGCCAGTCCATACTCTCGAACGATTGAAATGTGAGTGATGGCCTTGTCAAGGCCATATATGTTTGGGACGTCTTCATCATGAAGTCGTTTGGCGAATTCCTTGGGTGTAAGCGTCTTCTCGTCTGTTCCAGCCGCGACTTTGATCTGGGTATCAATCGGTGCCTTTTCTACATACTCGGCAACGCTATCTCGATCTTGCGAGATAGCAGTATGCAATCGCTCGATATACTCATCACAATAATTGCCCATTGACAGACCGTATCGCCATTTCTGCTCCGAACCGAGCATTCGGAAAAAGAGCTGCACCGATTTCGTCTTGCTGCCCGCCGCTGGGTCGTAGAACGCGAACCAGTAGTGATCGTGGTAACCCCCCTTGCCGTAATCGTTCTTTTTCAAAATCGACAAGTGGCGAGTCCCCCCGGCGACCTCTGGACTCAACCGCTCGATGAAGCCGTCACGAAGCATCTCGACCAGTAAATTGGATGGTCCTTGCAAGACTGTTCGGTAACGTTCCTTGTTCTGCTCATGCCACTCGCCGTCGGCCACATGTGCCGGAAGCTCCGTAAGAAACTCAACCGTAGCGGTGGTAAAGCCGGGGGTATCCTTCTCTTCGCTTTCATCTTTCTCAATATCAGTCAGCAGGTCGTCGGCTTCACCGCGATTCCTGCGACGAGCCGCCTTGTCAATCTTGAAAGCCTCAATTAGCTTGGTCCTTTCCTCGTCGGACCAGCGAATGGAACGGTAGAACGGCGCAAGATTAGGTGAGTCTCGGCACCTCTCGAATATGTTCTTGCTGGGAAGGATTTCGACGGACCGTTTATCCTGGATCTTTCCAACGGCAAAGTGCGGCATCGCATCGTGAACGATTTTGCCCGGGACGGCCGAGACGTGGCACTCAGTACCATTGGGGGGCCAAGCAACCATGAGATAAGTCGAAGGCTTGGCCCCGGAGTGTTGTTGAAATCGCTCGATGAACGTGGGTGCGCAGGTTAGTCCACAAGTGATCCCTTACGGCATTTCGGATATTGACGATCCCGTTTACCCATTTGAACGTCGTCCGTTCGACGAGTTCGGGGCGCGAACCCACACTGGCAAGGCGACCGCAGAGTAAGGCCGTCATGCAGCCCGCGGCATTATGAGTTTTGTCTTCGTCGATCCAAAGAGATGGGAGCTTGGATGGATGCAATGAAAGTGCGTCAAGTACTTTGGCTGCGTAAACTGTCTCTGCCTGAATGGTGTCCATTGTGTATCGCTGCTCTCACTCGGGCGTTAAAGTGCCAGTCTTCTGTGAACAGCATCCAGACGCGCATCGAGGTCCTCCGGGGCGTCAAAGCAACTCGCTTCAGGAAGGGCGACACTTTCAACGTCCTTTTGGAGGAAGAGGCGATCACCCCTAATCTTGGACGCGGACGGGGGAGACTGGTTAGGGCTTCGTGGTTCACTTGGGATTCCCAAGCGGGTTTCGTAAAGGTAACGCCATTCGGGCTGGGTTTGAGAGGCCAATTCTAAAGAGGGAAATCGAAGGGAACGGTTCGACCCCCACTGCGATCGGGGCGGAACTCGGCGTGAGGTTGCTTAGGTCTTCCCGGTACCTGCGCACGCAACGATCTGCAGGTGACGGTCTCGATTGTCGATCGCTCCCTGCTGCTCGGGGGATGGCGAAAACTATGCCAGGGCCAAGGTCATCGAAGCCCTAAATGGCAAACCTATTGTTTGATTGCGTGGCTTCTATCGATTAGCCTAACTTGAAGCCCGTGCATGAGCAAGAGGATGAGACTGAACGGTCCAGCGTGAGTGGCTTGTCCCTGGCTATCAGGATGATTGGCACCGAAGCGATAATCGGTGTCAGGATGATTGGCACCGAAGCGATAATCGGTGTCAGTTCTTTTTTCAGTAAAATAATCGTGCCGGGGCGACCCTGGGGACCAATCGCTGGGGCGACCCGGCACGATTGTTCTCTGACACAGATTGTTCTCCGTTCGTGCTCTTCAACCTGGGCTCGATCGCCGTCGAGCGGCAAGATTGGCCGACCGCCTTGGGTCATCTCCAGCACAGCCTGCGTGGATCGGCCCCGACCGATTCGATCGTTCGGAAGCTCCTCGCCCTGATTGCACGATGCCACCAGACGCTCGGTGACATCCCATCGGCCCTCGGTGCCTGTGCCGAGGGCCTACGGCTCGACCCCGACGACGCCGAGATCCATTTCCGTAAGGCTGTGCTCCACCGCAAAGCGGGCCAGCCCGCCGAGGCCGCAGCATGCTGGAGGCGGATCTTGACGCTTAAGCGCCCCGACCAGTTCTGTAGCATGGATCAAGGCATCTACGGCCACTTCACCCTGCGCAACCTCGCCGTTCTCGCCGAAGAGCGCGGCGACCGCCCGGAAGCCCAACGGCTCTGGAGCCTTGTTCTCGACGCCTGCCCAGGCGACCCCGAGGCCGTGTTGCGCGGAGAAGCGGCGACGTGAGCCCAGGATCTTGCCGCCAGGCGGCGTCGACCCGATGGACTCAGCTTCAACCAAGGCGGTTTCAAGGAACAGCGCCAATCCCGCTCCGACGAGGAAACGACCCTATGCGTCAACCGGGTTGAATAAAGTACGCCGGGCGATTAATTTACAATCCGCCATCGAAGATGATGCCCCGCCGGCCCGTGGCGCCGGCGGAACGGATCTTCGGCAGGGACTGCCGTGAGCGATCGGCTCACGTTCACAAGAGTGAAGAAATGACCACCTCAACCATGAACGGCCCAGCTTGACGTGTTCAGCAAGTCCATCTTGTCTCAGGGACGAGGCACAATCAGGTTGCGGAGTCTGCCATGAAGAAGATCATCGACATCGAGGGCGTGGGCGAGGTCTACGCGCAGAAGCTTCAGGACGCGGGCATCAAGACCGTGGAGGATCTCCTGGAACATGGCGCGACGCCCAAGGGACGCGATCAGATCGCCGAGAAGACGGGTATCTCAGGAGCCCTCATCCTCCGCTGGGTCAACCATGCCGATTTGATCCGGATCGTGGGCGTGGCAGAACAGTTTGGCGAACTGCTGGAAGCCTCGGGCGTCGATTCGATTCCCGAGCTGCGCACCGGGTTGCCGAAAACCTGCACGCCAAGATGGCCGAGATCAACGAGAAGAAGAAGCTGGTCAGGCGGCTACCGTCGGTCGGCCAGGTCTCTGGCTGGATCGAGCAGTGCAAGAACCTGCCTCGTGCGGTGTTTCACTGATCCACGACCTTTGTTGGGGCGATCGCGCCTCAGGACGTGACTGAGGGCCCCTGCCCTGGCTGGTTGCGCTGGCGGTCGCTAAACAGCCGGCCGAGGTATGCTCCCAGCAGGGCGAAACCGAGTGCCAGGGCCATGCGGCCGATCTGGACGCAGTTGCCGACCCGGATCTGCCACGCGGCGACCATCTCCGAAGTTACCGGAATTGGTTGGCCCAGAGCGCTTGCGCGAGTGGCGAAGGCCGGACTGGGGACTATCGAATCGGCCAGATCGGCCAGTCCCGCCGTCAGGTCGTGGCCAAGCTGGCCGCCGACCCAGTCCCATTCCACCAGCACGAGGTAGACCAAGCCGAACAGGGCGAAACCCAGGCAGAAGGCGCACTCAGCCCCGCGCAGCAGGATCGCCCCCAGAACCGCAGCGAGCAAGAGCGCCAGGGTGACGGTGGCGGCCGCCGTGGTCCAGAAGGTCGAAGCCGAGAAGAGGCCGGTCATTCCCAGCGCGAGCACGGCCACCAGGCCCATCAAGCTTGCGAGTGTCAGTCGAGGCCCGCCCATGGGATTGGGTCTCCTCCGGCTGCGCGCTGCCTAAAGGTAGGCTTGCGCAGTTTCCGCGGGCTGATAGTCCCTCGTCTTACGCTTAAAGGCTCAGGTCTCGAGGCCGTCGCCGTTTGATGCGTCAGTCGCGGGCAATCCCTTGTAGAGTCGCCGGCCAAGGCTTTGCTGAAACGGCGTCCAGTTCGAGTCGCGGCTGGGGTCGTCGCGGATCTCGCGGCTGAAGGCATGGATTTTGGCGTCGAGGTTGTCCAGGTAATGGAGGGCAACCGCCTCCAGGGTCATAGGCAGCTTGGGACTGCCGAACTCGTACGAGCCGTGATGGCTAACGATCATGTGCTTGAGCCGCAACAAAAGCTCGGGCGGAAACGTGTCTCCAGTCAGCTTCTCGGTCCGGTCGACCTTGTCGCGGAGCATCTCGACCCCCATGACCAGGTGCCCCACCAGTTGCCCCTCGTCGGTGTAGGCAAACGCCCGGTCATAAGAGAGCTCGTCAACCTTGCCGATGTCATGGAGCATGATGCCGGTCAAAAGCAGGTCCCGATCGATCTCGGGGTAGAGGTCGAGAATCCGGTCGGCGATGTTGAGCAGGGCGACGACGTGCTCGAGCAGCCCTCCCTGGTAGGCATGGTGGTTCTTGATTCCCCCGGGCGCCGAGGTGAACTTGCGAACAAAGTCGTCGTCGATGAGAAAACACTCGATCAAGGCGCGGAGGTGCGGGTTGTGCATTGTCAGCACGACTTCGCGGAGCCTGGCCATCAGCTTGGCGGCGTTCTGCGAGCTCTGAGGCAGAAAATCCTCGGCCTCCACCCGGTTCGGGTCCAGCACGTCGATGTGGGTGAGGATCACTTGCAGCGACCCCTGGAAGATCTGCGTCTTGCCGCGAACGCGCAGATAGTCGCCGGGATCGAACGACCTGGCTAGCTCTTCCGAGGCGTTCCAGAGCCGTGCGCCGACACTGCCAGTCTTGTCTCGAAGCTCGAGCTGAAGATAGAGATTGCCCTGGCGGTTAGCCCGTAGCTGTTTATCGGCGACCAGGTAGGACTCGTCAATCGAATCCCCGTGCGAGAGTTGGTTCACGTAGCGACGGCTCATGCGGCGAATCGACCCGATGCGAGGGAAACGGGAGAACAGTCGGGCGCAACGCCCTGCAGGGGGTTGATTGTAGGGAGATGCCAAGGCCGGGGTCAAGGCAAGCCAGATGAATCGATCAGTAGGCACGTAAGATGCAGTCACTCCTCGGACTTCTTGTCCAGATGGCTCAGGTCCCAGACCTTCACGGTCCCATCGCGGCTCCCCGAGACCAGGAGCCGGCCGTCGGGGCTGCACGCCACACTGCTGCACACGTGGGTGTGTCCGCGGAGGCTTAGTACCTCCCGCCCGCTCGCCGCCTCCCAAAGCTATCTTCGCCAACTGAGGCGAAGCGCCATCCGTCGGGGCTGAGGACGACGCCCAGGATGAGTCCGTCATGCCCACGGAAGGTCTGAAGGCGGACGGCCGCTCAAGAGCTCGTAGAGGATCGCGCCGAGCGCGTAGAGGTCGGCCGACGGGCCGACGTCTCTGGACTTGCCCTCGGCTTGCTCGGGGGCCATGTAGCTGGGAGAGCCGAGGATCGAATCGGTGCGCGTCAGCCCCGACTCGACGTTCAAGAGCTTAGCCAGGCGGAAGTCGGCGAACTTGGGCACGCTCTCGAGGGTGAGCAAGATGAGGATCGACGGCCGGCCGGAGCGGAATCGCGTCGAACGATCGACGCGATTCCTAATAGCCTAATCATTGCATCGCGCCTTTCGAGAGGGTGACCTGACCCGCTCTGCCACAATTGAAGAGCCTCATGCGAAAGACAGCGGCCGTTTTTCTGACAGCGCCTCATGGGAATGGATAAGCAGTTGTGTTGACAATGCCGACCGGGACCCCGTCGGGCGGGTTCGGGAACTGCGGTACCGGGCTCGACGGCGTGGTGACCACGCCGGCCGGCGGCAATCCGGAAGTCGCCGGGCCAACCGTGCGAATCAGCTCGAGACGATTGGCCGGCAACGAAAGCTGGTTAAGGGTGTTGTAAGGGTCAATCACGAGCCCCAGGTAGTACGTGGAAGGGCTGATGGGCAAGGTGGCGGCCGCCCCTGTGTAGGTTTCCACGTTCTGCGCGGGCGTGACATTGTTGTTGTAGATCTTGGACCCGAAGAGCCGAGCGTGATGACGGGCGCTATTCCTCACTGGCGCATCGGACTGGCCCGGGATGCCCGAGGGGAGCGTGTACAGCGCCACGATCGAGCTGCCCAGGTTAAAGTCGGGTGTCACTGACGCTACGAGGGCCACCTGGACGGGACCCTGGAGATTTGTGTTCGCTGTGCCCAGGTTGGTGATCTGGAAGGTTGGCGCGACTGTGTCGCCTGGCTGAAGTGAATCGGGCAAGTCCAGCGCGGTGGCCTGAAGCTGCGGCAATGCCGGAGTGATGAACCGGACCGGAATGGGCGCGCTGGTGTTGTTGGAGAAGTTTGACTCCAGCACCGAGTGGTTTGCGTTCGCCACCAGCCGAATGTAATAAACGCCCGTGGCGCGGAAACCGGAGGGTTGCTGGGGGAGAGTGAGCGAGACATTAAAACGCTCGAGATTGTTCTGTGTTATCGGTGCCGTGGCTGTGCCGATTTGGATGGCGCCGGCGAGCGTGCCGGGCCGGGTTGACAGATAGATGCCGATTGGGCTGGCCGCTGCGTCGGCCGAGCTCGGCACATAGTACGACGGGACGGGTGAACCATCGGCGGCGACGCCAACCTGTAACGGGGGTACTAGCGAGAGCGGCTCGGTGATCGTGCTGGCCCCCGTGTTCCGCAGAAGCACGGTGACCTGATAGCTGCCTCCCCACGACGCGACCGGACCACCCAGGCCTGAGATCTGGAGGTCGGGAAGCGAGTATCCCAGTGAGGAATACGCCAGCAGTTGCCGCCCCTCAAGCTGCTCCAGGGCGGCCAGGTCCGTCCGGCGTCGGGCGCGACGATTCTCACGAGCGCGAAGGGTTTCCCAAGGCAACACCGAACACCTCCCTGCGGCCGAAGGCCTGGGGGCTCTCCTCACGCGTGGGAAAGCCGCCGTGATTCCCCGACCAATGACTCTGTTGAAACGTCGCGAGCCCTTGACACGACCATGCTCACTCGCCGTCCCCGCGGATCTTCACCCTGTCTCACCCCTGCGCGGGATCGGCGAACTCTGATCTAGGTTTCGTCTTCCTCCCCTTTGCAGGTTGGAATCAAATCGCCATTCTGATGGCCGAGAGGTCTTGATGTAAACGACTTTACTGCCGGAACAAAGAACTGGCCTGAAACGGCTGTGCGGATTGCAGCAGGACCGGTACGGCCTGGTATGATGCAAGGGCAATGAGTCAGACGGCCCATCACCTGACTCGGCCCCAGGTGCGGTTCCCCTCACGGCTCGGAATCCGAGGAGCTGCCGCCATGTCCACGATCACCTCGTTGCAACCAACATCGGCAACCCAACCTCCCTGGGTTCCGTCGCTTGCGAAGCTATATCGCCTGAGCATCAGCTCTATTCGAGAGGCGGCGTCGCCGCTTACTGGATCGTCAACTTGCTTGATCGTGAGGTAGAGGTCCACACCGATTCCGGACCCGACTGGTATCGAACGGTCCAGGATTTCTCGGCGGAGCAGTCCGTTCCGCTAATGGTCGAAGGAACGGAGGTAGGCCAGATCAAGGTGACGGACATCCTGCCCCGGGAGCCGGTCGAGGGAAACGATTCCTGACTTCGCCGCTGAGCGGTTCTTCGCCCCCCCGAACCGCTCTCTGCCCGAACTGGTCAATCTGGTAAACTGCGTTATTCGCCCCGGTGCGATGTCGCGTGTCTGGTGCGGACAGGGGGGTGAGCAGTTTTTCCGCGGTTTGCCAAGAGGACCGATCTCGTGCGCTGGTCGAATGCTCTGATTCCGACGCTCAAGGAAAACCCGGCCGGAGCCGTGGCTCCCAGTCATATTCTCTTGCTACGGGCGGGCATGATCCGCCAGTTGGGGGCGGGGGCTTACACGTATCTGCCTTTGGGTTTGCGGGTGCTCCAGAAGGCCAGCCAGATCGTGCGCGCAAGAGATGGACGCCGCCGGGGCCATCGAGCTGCTGATGCCGGCCTTGCAGCCGATCGAGATCTGGAAGGAATCGGGCCGGTACGAGACCTACGGCGACCTGCTCATGAAATTGACCTTGAGCGGCGGCCACCAGATGTGCCTTGGTCCGACCCACGAGGAGGTGATGACCGACCTGGTTCGCGATCTGATCAAGTCTTACAAGCAATTGCCGATCACCATGTACCAGATCCAGACCAAGTTCCGCGACGAGCCCCGGCCGCGGTTTGGCATCGTCCGGACCCGCGAGTTCGTGATGAAGGACGCGTACAGCTTTGACGCCGACGTCGCCCAGCTCAACAAGAGCTACGAGGCCATGTACGAGGCCTATTGCCGCATCTATGACCGGTGCGGCCTTACTTATGTGATCGTCGAGGCCGAAAGCGGACCGATCGGCGGCGACGCCTCGCACGAATTCATGGTCCCCTGCGCCACCGGCGAAGACCGGGTCATCCAGTGTACCGCCTGCGGCTACGCGGCCAACCAGGAACGGGCGGAGATCGGCGGCCACGACGGGCAGACGCCAATACCCGACCTCGCCGCGCCGCCGTTTGAGGCCGTGAGCACGCCGGGGAAGCGCACGATCCGCGACGTTTGTTCCTACCTCAAGGTAGACGAATCCACTTCAGGAAAGTTGCTGGTCTACCTGGGCGACGGCAAGCCCATTGCCGTGCTCTTGCGCGGCGATCACGAGGCCAACGAGGCAAAGATTCGCCGGGCGATCGGCGCGACGACTTTGGTTCCCGCCGACGCGGAGACCATTCAGCAGGCGACCGGGGCGCCCATGGGCTTCCTCGGTCCGGTGAGCATCAAAATTGCCATGCTGATAGACCGTGCGATCACGGCGATGACCACGGTCGTGGTGGGCGGAAACGCGGTGGACGTGCATTTAAAGGGTGTTGTCCCCGGACGCGACTTTCCGCTCCATCGGGTTTTCGACCTGCGCACCGCGGAGGCCGGCGATCCCTGTCCCCGCTGCGGTGCCACGATGGTGAGCCGAGCGGGGCTGGAGATCGGCCACGTCTTCAAGCTCGGAACCAAGTACTCAAAGGCGATGGGCGCGACGTATCTGGACGAGAAGGGGGCCGAGATCCCGATTATCATGGGCTGTTATGGCATCGGCATCAACCGGATCATGGCCGCGGCCATCGAAGCCGGCCACGATGACAATGGGATCATCTGGCCGCTTTCCCTGGCGCCTTACCAGGTTTCGTTAATTCCGTTGCAGGTCAACAAGGCGGAAGTCATGAGCCTCACGTGCAAGCTCGAGCAGGGGCTGGAAGAGGCTGGTGTAGACGTATTAACCGACGATCGAGACGAGCGCCCGGGCGTGAAATTCAAGGATGTGGACCTGATCGGGGTGCCGCTGCGGGTGGTCATCGGCGAGCGCGGACTGAAGGATGGCTCGATCGAGGCGAAGTGGCGGCACGAGACGACGTCCCGCAACCTGCCGGCGGCCGGGGCCGTGGAGGCGGTCCTCGCCGAGCTGGCCGGGGCCAAGGCCAGGCACGATGCCTACTGCCGCGAGCGAATCGCCGCCCGATCCGCGGCCGCAAACTCATGAAGTCCGCAGACCCCCTGCCCCGGCTGCCTTATTTCTTGCTCGCCGCGCTGACGGTCGTCTCGTTCGGCGGCCCGTTCGTCATCGTCGCCGTCGTCCGCGGCGGAGCTAGTGCGGCCTGGCCCCCTGACCGGCCGTTGGAATGGCTGACCATCAGCCTGGTGCTGGGGCTGTTTCTGTGCCTTTTCCTGGCCTGCCTCAGCATCCGCTTCTGGTTCCGGCCAAAACCAAGATGAGCCGGTTGCGAAGTTTCCCCAAGAGGGACGATGATGTCGAGCGGCGGTGACTGGGTCCTGGTCGAGGCTGGGTTGGGCTTGGCGGCGGCGGCGTTCGTGCTGTCCTGGCTGTTGTGCGCTGGCGCTGCGCGGGGTTTGCGCCACGGTTTGGCTTTCTGGACCGGCCCGGCGGTCATAAGGGCCACCAATCGCCCGTGCCTCTGGGCGGGGGCGTCGCAATGTGGCTGACAACCATGATTGTGCTGGGAGCGTGCGGACTGGCCGTTCTGATCAGGGGCCCCGAGCTTACCCGTCCGATGGCCGAGCATGTCACCGCCGGGGGGCTGCTTAGCCAGGCCGGCAAGCTGCTGGAAATCCTCTTGCTGGCGTCGATCATCATGGTCATGGGTCTGATCGACGACCGCAAGAGCCTGAAATGGCAGCTTCGGCTCTTGATTCAGGTTCTCTGCGCAGCGATTCTGGCCGCCTCTGGCATCCACGTGACTCTCTTCTGGCCCTTCACGAACCCGCTTTTGGGCGGCGCGGTGACCGTGCTGTGGATCGTCGGCCTGACCAATTCGTTCAACATGCTCGATAACATGGACGGCCTGGCCGCCAGCGTGGGTCTGATTGCCGCGGGCCTGTTCACGGTGGGCCAGGTCATGGCGGGCAGTCTGTTCGCCCCGGCCGTACTGCTGATCGTGATGGGTGCCCTGGGCGGTTTCCTGGTACACAACCACGCCCCCGCGCGGCTGTATATGGGAGATGCCGGCAGCAATTTTCTCGGCTTTCTGCTGGGGGCGATGACGGTGGTTGGTACCTATTACAAATCGGGAGCCGACTCGCCGTTCAGCGTGCTTGCCCCGCTCTTGGTGATGGCCGTTCCGCTCTATGACACGATTTCGGTGGTCTTGATCCGTTTGGTCGAGGGCCGTAGCCCGTTCCAGGGCGACCGACGACACTTTTCCCATCGGCTGGTAGAGCGAGGCTTGACGCCGTCACAGGCGGTCTGGACCATTGATCTAGTGACTCTGGCTGGCGGTCTGGGTGCTCTCCTGCTGCACCAGCTCGACGCCTGGGGAGCAGGACTGGTCATGGCCCAGACAGTCTGCCTGCTCGGGGTGGTGGCGATCCTCGAGCTAGCGAAGAGCAAGCCGCGGGGGGGCCAGGCCCAGGCCAAGAGCCAGGAGAGATGAAGGCAAGAGCATGACCCGGCGCGGCGCGAGATCCCTGGCTTCCCTCCGCGCTGAAAAAGCATCGGAGAGCCGGCAGCCGGCCACGGCGATGGTCTCGGCCGGTGATCAGGGCCGCGGCGGCGCGAATCAACGGGCCGTCGAGGGGTCGGCCGCGGTGGTCGGCGAGCAAGTTCGCCGCGTGGCCTTGGGACTGTTCGCCGCACTGATGACCGCCCGGGCTTACTGGCCCAGCGAGATAGATCCAAACCGGGTTTCGGGGTCCGGCCTGGCGTGGGTACTGGCGCTGATCTTGGTGGCGGGGCTTTGGATTGCTTCGACACTCTGCTGCGGCCGGTTCCGTTTTCGCTGGTCGTGGACCGACGCCGCCGTCGTGTACCTGGTGTTTCTGGCCGGCTTGAGCTCGACCCGAGGGCTTGATCGCCGGCTTGCCATCAACCTGGCCTGGGAGTGGGCAGGCCTGGGGTTCGCTTACGTCCTGGCGCGGAACCTGCCTCGAACCCGCGGTGAATCCACAGTGCTGGCGGGCGCACTGGTAGCGACCGCGGTGGCCGTCTCGGCCTATGGGTTGTTCCAGGATCGGGTTGAGATTCCGCAACTCAGAGCAAGGTTTCAAAAGAATCCCGCCGCGGTGATGCGGGAGGCGAAGATTCCCGCGGACCCTCATCACGTGCCGCCTTCGCCGATCGGCTGCTCGGCTCGACGGAGGTGTTCTCGACCTTCGGCCTGGCCAATTCCCTTGCCGGGTTTCTGGTCGGTCCCTTGGTCCTGGTGGTGGCGATGGTGATTCGCAACCTCGCCACCAGGAAAGCCCTAGGCTCGCGCTGGGGCGTGGTTGGCCTGGCCGCTGCTCCCCTGCTCTGCATGCTCACGTGCCTGATTCTCACCAAGAGCCGCAGTGCTTGGATTGGGCTCTTTCTCGGCTTGGTCGTTCTGGCATGGAAAGAGCGGCGGCAGATCCCCGCGCGGCTTCTGCTCGGATCAGCGCTTGCCGGACTCGCGCTGGTCGTCGCGCTGGTGGCCGTGGGACTGGCCGCCGGCCGGCTTGATCGCGAAGTGCTCACCCAATCGTTGCTGTCGATGCGTTATCGTTGGGAATACTGGCAAGGAGCCTGGGGTGTGATTACCGAGGACGCGCCGGGGAATGATCCCTGGGCCTCGACGTTCTGGTCGGGCGTTGGCCCAGGTAATTTCGCCAGCCACTACCTGCTCCACAAACTGCCGCAGTCGAGCGAGGAGATTCAGGACCCGCACAATCTCTTGCTCGAGGTCTGGGCCACCGCGGGATTGCCGGCGGTCTGTGCGCTCATCGCCGCGCTGGCGCTGGCGTTCTGGAACCTGCTGGGTCGTGGCACCGCTGGTCCGGGCGGCGATGACATGAGAGCGCGACCGTCCGCGCCGGCCTCCCAGCGAGGTTTCACGCGAAACACCGCCGAAAGCGGCTGCCGGCGTGCCCGCAGGCAACCCGGAACGCCTCGGCTGGCTGACGCTTTCGGCCGGGCTGGGCCTGGTGATGGTGCTGCTCGTGGGCCAGATGAATCTGTTTCAGGGCGACCTGCTGGTTCGCTGGCTAGTTCTCGCGTCGAGCTGGCTGCTTGCCGTCTTGCTCGGCCTGGCCTTCTGGAAGCGGGTGCCGCTGCCGGCATCGGCCCTTGGAGCCGCGGCCCTCTCCTGCGTGGTTAACCTGCTGGCGGCCGGCGGCATTGGCATGCCGGCCGTGGCATTGGCACTCTGGATGCTGATAGCGCTGGGCCTGAACCTGCTCGACGATCGTCCTTGCGGAAGACTGCGAGAGTACGCCGGCCGTTTGCCCGCCGTCGCATTGGCAATCGTCTGGTCGGCACTCGTGGGCTCGTTCTTCGGAGCCATCACCCCGTTCTGGCGATCCGAAGCCGCCGTTGCCGGCGCCGATGAGGCTCTTGCCCATCGTCCCCCCGACTTCGAGCGCGCGCAGGCTGCCTACGAGTTCGCCAAGACGGCCGATTTGTATAATCCTCGTCCCTGGCTCGGCGATGCTTACCTTCAACTCTTGATGTGGGAATCGCGAGGTTCAAAGCCCGAGGACCTGCGCTGGAAGAAGATTCCGACCCTCTTGCTGAAGGCCGCGTCAAAACCGCGCAATCCGAACGCCTGGACGCTGCATAGCGAACGTGCTTTGGTCACACGCGACCTACTCAAGCGGCTTGGCCATGCGCTCGCTCCGAACGAGGTTATCCCCCTGCAAGCCAGCATCGTCGAGGCCACGCGAACCGCCTCGCGTCTTTACCCCACGAACGCAACCTTGCACGCACGCCTGGCGGAGGCCAGTGCCGAAATTTCGATGTTCCGAGATGCCGCAAGAGAGGGCCAGGAGGCTCTCCGACTCGACGCGATCACCCCCCACGCGGACAAGAAGCTCGTCGAGGCCCAGCGCGAGCTTATCAAAGCAAAGCTGCCCGAGTGGACGGAGAAGTCGGCACAGCTCAACCTCGAGTTGAAATAAACACCCCGGTGCCATGCTTCCATGCTCGGTGTGTCAGCATGATGGTACCCCCGTCAAAACTGCTTCAAGCTCACTGACCGGAATGTCCGATACAAAGCCATACAGGATGCAGGCGCGAGCGTTCCTGGTACGCAGTGGCCTTGGCAGGCGCCTCGAGCGAGGAGACAGGGATGTTGGACCGAATCTGGAAGGCATACTCACGTTCAGACCGGCATGGGACAGGATCGCGAGCCGGCTTGAGAGACTCCAGTCGCCGTCCCCTTCTGGAAGTCTTGGAGAGCTCGGCGATTGTTGACCGCCTCGCTGGCGCCAATCGCCAACCTTACCGTGCCCGCTTTCCAGGGATACCAGTTATCCCTGAACGGTAGCGGCAGCACCAGCTCCAACCAGTCGTTCACGGCGACGTCGAGCAATCCTGACATCAAGGTCTCGGTGGCGCAGGGGCAGTTCTGGACTCTCACGGTATCGCACACAGCCGCCAACAGTACCGACGTCACCATCAACAACGAATCAATGACATTTCAGCTCTTCGGCGACCTGACCCCGCAGACGACTCGCGCATCACCACACTAACAAATGAAAATTACTATACTACCGCCACTCTGCCCAATTCGAATCCGGCTGGCCCCGGCAAGTTCTTCCCGCGAATCACGTCGGTGGCCGCCTCGGGGTTCAGCGTTCTCCAGGGAGGATCGGGCAGTGCGACCAGTACCTCCTCTTCCAGCGGACTACCGACGATTGCCACTGAAATCGCCCAGCAACTGGCCTTTACGGGCCAGAGTCAGATCGCTATGGCGAATACCGGTTCACCGTCGAGCAGCGACGCGCAGTTCTTCATCACCAACGGCACGTTATCACAGGCGGTCCAGCAGAGCTTTGACTACAATTACACGATCTTCGGCCAGTTGGTCTCGGGTCAGCAAACGGTGACCGACCTGTCGAATGTCGCCGTCACGACCAACTCCTCGAACGAGAAGTCGCAGCCGCTCAATCCGGTGACCATCAACGCGGCCACGCTCTCCTCGACCAATCCCAACGGTGTTCTGCACATCGACGCCTCTGGTGCGACCGCGGGTGAAACAGCCACGATCACTGTGACGGCGACCGACCCCACCGATCACACGACGTCCACCCAGAGTTTCACAGTCACGGTCGGAGCCTACACTGGGCCGACCAATTCGGTCACATCCACGGGAGCGTTAAACAGCCCGCAGACCGTCCATCTGCAGAGCACGCCACCCGCCACGATCGCCAATTTCACCATCTCCTACAGGCTCTTGTCTCAGCCCACTCATGGAACCATCAGTCAGTTTAATCCTGTGGCCGGCACCCTGGTTTACACGCCGAACAGCGATTACACGGGCTCGGATACGTTTCAGTACCAGGTTCTCGCTCAGGTGGACCCCACGGGCCCCCAGACGGCCATAAGCCTGGGAACCGTGCAGTTGAACGTCACCGCCGCGGCAACCGGCGCGGTGCATTTGATCAACAACAACGTCCTCGTGGTGACGCCGCTCCCAAGAACCGATCATGGTACCGACAATATCCATATTACCCAGGTGGCCGACCCGACCGTCAGCGGCGGCCAGAAGATCGTGGTCACGGTCAATGGTGTTCCAGACCTGACGGAACCCGCCGCAAACTCGCTTCTCCAGATCGTCGTCTTTGGCGGCAAGGCCAGCACGGACGTCCAGGTCGATCCGTCCGTATCGTCGACCATACCGATCACTCTGGATGGCGGCCGCGGCGGCAATAACGTGATTCAGGCAGGTGCCGGCCCGACCAGGGAACACGGCTGGTTCGGGCACACCTTGCTGATCGGGGGGACGGGAAGCGATGCGATGGTCGGCCGCAAGGGCGTCGTCCGGTTCAGGCCCACCACGACCACCAACTTTATCTACGCGGGAGTGATCAAGCCGCGGGGTAAGGGTCATCGCGTGGTCACCGCCCCATCCGGCACGTTTTACCGGTTCGAAAAGGGCCGATTGGTTCCTGTACTTACCACCTGACCTGTGAACGCCAAGCCATATTTGTCTTGACGACTCTCATGGTCGAACCGAGCGCTGCTCGACTCCGCCCGCGGCGCGCGTCTGGAACTCGTGGAGATACTCACCGTAGCCCGTCGTGGCAGGGCGGGTGACACCAGCGGCGAACGGGAAGGCGGGCATGCCCCGCCACGGCAAGGGCTCGATGGTGTCGCTGGTCGCGGTGAACGGGTCGGCGTCCTTGCAATATCCGAAAGCCCGCAAGACATAGGCCCGCGTCCAGCCGGCCGCCAGGCGCTGGCAGGCCCGAGGATTCGAACTCGAGACGAACCTCGTCGCCGGGGCCGACGACGCAGAAAAGGTCGTCATCGGCCCGGAGCAAGCATGCAACGTCTCCATATCGCGTGAGCTTGCCCGACATCCGGGCCAGCGGCGCCGGGTCGACATAATCATAATCGTAAACCAGTGGCTGGCGGCCGTCGGGTGAGACTTCCCTGGTGTAACCGCGATGGGTCAGAACGGACCGGCACACGGGAAGCGTGGTGACGCACACCGCTTGCTCGGCCTGGCGGTCACGCACCGCCAGAAAAGCCTGGTCGTAATAGCATTCCATGTTCGTCTTGATCCGCAGGACACAGCGGCCGCCGGTGACCTTGCCAGTGAGGTCCAGAGTAGTCAGCCGGGGTAAGCCCGCGGGATAACCCGCATGGGGCTCAATCATCTGCCATGTCCCATCATCGCGCCGGCGCTCGACCGTGGGAGGGCGCAACGCAACACCGGCCGTTGATGCAGCGTAGTTGGTCTGCGAGTAGGGATACTCGACCCAGCCGGCCAGGCAAAGAATCAGCGAGTCCGCCGGGCCAGATTGCCCAGGCGTGCGCCGAAATCAAGAATTATGCCGTGTTCCGCCGCGTACCCGGTCCAGCCCTGGAGCCTTGCAAAGGTGTCCACCGTGCGGCGGTCCCAATATTTCAGGGTTGAAGTCATCTCCCGGCCCTCAAGGTCGGTCGCGTCCTCTGGGTCGATGACTTTGCGCCAGGCGAGCAACTCGCCCGTGGGTCGAGCTCCCGAGGGGGCAAAGCGCTCGTCGGGAGTGGTTGAAACCCCAGGCGGACGGTCGACCACGTCGAGTCTCAGGTGGTCCAGATAGGCGACTTCGTCCATCGGCTCGGTGATCGAGAGGCGAAAAACTCCCTGATCGGCCTGGAGTTGCTCGGGCGCGATGGCGACGGCCTCGTCACGGTCAGGCTGGCCATAGACTCCAGGTGCGACCAGGTAGCCCAGGCCGCCGCCGCCCAGGAAGTCTCCCAGGCAAATGAATCGCGAACCGTTCCACGTGAAAAGCACCGGGCAGCTCCCCGTCTTGCGGTTATTCTCGGCGAGCACCCGCCTGTCGTCGATGGGGACGTTGAGCTCGCATTGGAGGACGCCATCGGGCCAGCGCAGGTGCACCAAGTCCGCAGTCTCCCGCTTGCCCAGGCCGACCACCACCGGGCCTATCGACTGGGCGAGGCCGGAATCGGGTGTCGTGTGGTCGTAGGAGACATGAATCCCCTGCCCCTCGACGATCACCCGGGTGCCGATGGCGTGCGAATTGGTACGCATTAGCTCGGGCTTGACTCGCCAATGCCCCCCAAGCTGCAGGGCCAGCCAGTGGTGGCCGTTGCCCAAGTTGCGGGCCACGGCGGGCGCCGCGCCGGCGCGAGAGACTAGCAGATCGGGAAGCGGGTCGCCAATCAAGTCCGCAATAGCCAGGCCCGTCACGCCGAGTGTTTCCAGAGTCACGAGTAGTTCTTGCTCGGTGAGCCGCTTGCCCTCGTTTCGAGCCCAGACGAGCTCGGGCGTATGACCCGCCGGGGTCTTGACCGCCGCGGACAACCCAATCAGGTCGGGCAGGCCGTCCAGGTCGAGGTCGGCCGCGATCGCCGATCTCCAGGCCCCTGCGCTGGTCGCAAGCGGCTCGAATGTGATTTGGGTCTGCCCTGGTGCCGTCCCTTCGGTGCTGTTGCGCAGGAGGAGTAATTTCCCGTTAGCCGAGGGCGCCACCAGATCACCGCGACCGTCCTGGTCAAGGTCCGTGACGAGAATTCCCGAGACAGGATGCGGGACGACAAGGTCCTTGAGCACCACCTCGTGGAAGTTGCCCAGACGGTCGTTAAGGACAGCGAGCCAGGCGGATCCATCGGCCGGCAACACCAGATCAAGATCGCGATCGCCGTCCAGGTCCAGCGCAGCAATGCCGGTGTGCGCTAGCTTTTCTCCCAGCAGCGGTTCCATTCCGGTCCAGGGGACGAGGGCCAGAGAAAGACCGCTCTTCGACTTGACGTTCTCCCAGGCGACGGCCAGGGGAGCCCATGCCGGCGGGGGGCTGCCGGCAATAGGCTGCGGCTGGCCGTCATTACGGTAAACGGTGTTGGCCATACCCGGTGGTGGCGGTTTGCCGGCGAGGAATGCCAAATCGGCGTGCTCGGCCGCGCAGTAGTTCACCACGTAAAGATCGAGATCGCCATCCTGGTCGAGGTCGAGCCAGCGCGCCATGAGCGAGATCGCCGGCGGACCTACCAGCTTCAGTGTCTGTGTCTGGTCCTCGAAGCTCTTCCCGTCCTTGTTATGCAGCAGCCGGTTCTTGCCCACGCCGGTGAGGAAGAGATCGATTCGCCGGTCGGCGTCGAAGTCGGCCGCGGCAACCCCGAGGCTGGCCTGGTCCAGCGGCAAGCCAAATGCCGCCGTCGCCTCCAGGAAAACGCCGTCGCCCTGGTTCAGAAGCAGGGCGTCGCGCAGGCCCCTGGGGCCGAGGACCGCGGCCGCCAGATAAATGTCGGGCTTGCCGTCGCCGTTGGCGTCGAAGGTGGCGACCGCCGAGCCGAAGCGGGCACGCGCCCGGCCGATCACGGGGTTACTTCGCTGCACGTCGGCAAGAGTGGCCCAGTGGTCGCTGGCGGCGAGCTGCGCGTTCAGCGGGCGGGCCGGCTCGAATCTCGGGGGCGTCGCCTCGGACTCCGCAGCAGTGACGGGCCGCGGGAACGGGGTGATCAGGGTAGCATATTTACCCATCTCTCCGTACACTTTCGCGGCCGAGTTTCCCGGCCCCGGGACTGGCTGCGGCCGGTCCGGGTTGAGTTCCACCCATCGGTCCAGCAGCGCCTTCTGCTTTTGCGGCTCGCCGGCTAGACGAGAGACAAATGAGAGCTTGTAAACGGCCTGTGTCAGGTAGGGGTCCAGTTCAAGCGCCTTGGAGTAAAGCGCAGCCTGCTCTTTGGCCAGTTTCGGACTGGTCGAGAGCAAGGGGTTCTGGGGGTCGGTCAGTGTGCTCGCTCTCCAGTACCAAGAAACCGCGTCGTGGGGGTCGAGCTCCGTCACGCGCTTGAAGCGCCTGTGGGCACCCGACAGGTCGCCCTGCTGCTCGAGGATAATTCCCGTACAAAAATGTGCATGCAGGTTATCCGGTTCCTGTTCCAGCACCCAGGAGAGGAGCTGCAGGGCCTCGTCGAAGTTTCCCAGGGAAGCCGCCGCCGGTTTGCTTCGCGGACTCTACTTCTGCGCCGGTCATGTTCAGCAGTGCAATGGCCAGGTTAATCGCACCAGGAACCCAGCCTGGCGCACGGCCGCGGACCTCACGAAAGGCCTTGGCCGCTTTGCCGTACTCATATTGCTCCATCAGGCCGACTCCCTGGAAGTGGGCCTCCATGACCGCGCTCAGCTCGGCAGCAGGGATCTCGTTCCTGTCGGCCGCAGCCTTGGGACTGGCGACCTTGGGCGAAACCGCGGGCTCATCCTGCTGATGACAGGCAACTGTCGCCAGCAAAGCCATGCCGACAAGCAGTGCCAGCGAACGCTGCTTGCAAGGTTGTGTATACATTGTCATAGGCCTCGTTAATAAGTGATGATTGCAGATAGGAACGAATCGCGCGGCCGCGCGAAAGCGCATGTGCGTAGAATGTGTTGGCAGGCGCCACTAACACGTACGAAGGATTTCACGTGGAACACGAGCCGGGGCGGTAGATAGGCCGGGCGTAAAGATCAGTATAGGCGTCTGCTCGCAGGTGTGAAAGGAGCTGATGGCCGCGGCGGCGCTGGCGCTCGGCGCGGAGGCCGGCCAGATCGATCGGCCCCACCACGATCTTCTCGCCGGGTCCAGGGTCGGCCTGGGAGAGTATCCGGCCGTCATAATCGACCACCATGCTGCCGCCAGGCCACGAAAACGGAGGATAATTCGCGGCACTCGCTCCCTGGTTGGCTGCCACGACGAACGCCATGTTCTCGACGGCTCTGGCCCGGTTGAACAATGTCCACCAGTCCAGCGGAGGCGTTGCTCCCCAGGGGTCCATGTACGCCGAAACGCGAATCAAGACTTCCGCCCCGGCCAGGGCCAGTGCGCGGATCGCTTCCGGGAACAACCAGTCGTAGCAGATCGCAGCGCCGAGGCGGCCAATCTCGGTCTCGACCACGGGAAAAAGCGGCTCGTCGTAACCTGCCAGGTCGTGAGGGCTGGCGTGTAGTTCCCAGGGAATCCAGGGATTGACCTTGCGATAGCGAGAAAGCAGCCCATCCGGCCCGATCAGGCAAGTGGTGTTGAAGACGACCCCGGGCCAGTGGCTATCGACTTCGAGAAACGTGCCGGTCTGGATATAGATACCTCGCTCTCGCGCTTTGCGAACGTAGCGGTCGGTGTGTTCATTGGGAATGGGCACAGCCAGGCTGTCCGAGAGCTCGGCGACAGTCTCGTAAATTGGAGCGGCGTGGGCGAATTCGGGGAAGACCACGAGCTTGACGTCGAAGAACGGCTTGTAGCCCAGCACCGCTCGGTCCACCATTCCCAACAAATTCGTGACCCGACCGTTTAGCTCGTCGCGGTGGCGCGGGCACGGCAGATCCGTCTGGCAAGCGGCGGCGTAGTAACGTGGCAGCTCGGTCATGGCAGTCCCGGGGCGGCTAACCTCCAGCACTGGGGACGAATGGCCGCCGATGAGTCGCTTGACTGGTTCGATAAGTCCCAGCACGAGGAGTTTTTGCGGGGTTGCGCTTACTCCTGATTCGTGGCCTGAAGGAAGGCCGTAAGCGCGATATCTGGCTTGCGCTGGGGTCGTTGAGTCGGAGGAAAACGTCGGCTGCGCCGCGGTGCGGCCCGACAGATACCACTCGGCACCCAAGACCAGCCAAGCATCGCGGTCGTCGGGATGTACCTGGAGGTGCGATTCGAGGCGAGCGAGGCGGCGAGCGAAGTCCCCTGGTTCACCATAGGTCGACTGGATGTCCGGAGCCGTGGCGATCCAGCCTGGCTGCGCGGTCTCGGCCTCTCTCAAGCCGCCGAGCAGCCTCACTATACTGCTCGCGGACCAGGGCAGTCTGTGCCAGGCCGACCAAGGGTGCGGCCGAGCTTGGGTCCAGCCGCGTCGCCTGAGAGTAACGCTCTTCGGCTTTCTTGACATTGTTGCCCCGGAATAAACGGTCGCCCATGAGCACGAGCTGGACCGCCCTCGTAACGTCCCCTGGTTCTGGTTTTTTCCCCGGCCTTGTTCACCGGCAGTCCTTGGTTTGCCGGATCCATCAGGCCGGGCGGAGGCGGTGGTGCAATAGGGCCTCTGCCTACAGCCAGAGGCTGAGGCCCCATCATCGGTGCAAATCCTCCAGGCCCGATTGGTAGCATTGGGGGAACGAAGGTAAAGACGCCGCCCGGAAAACCCACGGCATAGTAGGGCAGCCAGGCCCCGTACCCCCACCCTGCAAGCCCCCAGCCCCCGAACCCCCAGCCTCCGACGCCCCCTCCAATACCAATGCCTCGACTACCGATTCCCCCACTGCTAATCCCGCCCCCGAGGCTTCGCCCAGAGACGTGGTGTGCGAGCGACCCTGCCCCATGATGACTTGACTGCTGGGCAAGCGCTGCCGGGAACATCATCAGCGTGGCCACCACGCCCGTGGCAAGCAGTCGATGCATCACGTTCACGCCGCCAAGCTCCTTCTCGACTGTCACGGTATTGCGAAGCCCCCCCTCCTTAGTCATTATGATGCGGCGTGATCAGCGGGTAAATATGACCCGTTTGAGATTTGAGGATTGACTGAGGGCGCGTCGGAAACCGTGAAGTTAAGGCTGTCGCGGGAACTCGATCCGATCTAACTTGGCTGTGGCTCTGCGACCGGTGGCCGGTCGAGCGCCGGCTGATTGCCTGCAGCGAGAGGTCGGCACCCACGTCCAATTGCGGGCGGTACAGATGATAACTCGGGTCGAGAATCAAGTCGGCGGGCTCAACCCGGCCGGGTTTGAGTCGTTCCAGAAACCGGACGCTGGGCAAGTTTGATCCCAATCGAGGTCCAGTGACCTCGGACTGGTGGCTGCTTCCCCAGAAATTGGTCCACTGCAAGCCGACGTCCCGGGAACGGCCGGGAAGCTGCTCGTCGACTGCCGCGGTGAACGCGTCGACATCGACGGCGTCGCCGCTGCCCTGCCAGAAAACCGTGCCGTGTGCCATGGCCTCCTCGTCGACTCGCAGCAACACGGTCTCGGAAACTCGACGCTCATAGCTGCCGAGGAAAGCGCAGTTGGTCGATGTGACTAACCAGGGGCGATCGGGACCTGGGTCCCGGCCCAGCCATGTTCCTAGCCGGATGATGTTCGACTCGGAGGCCAGCGTGCAATGATCAAGAACCAGGTCGGCCTCGAAGCGGCCGCGCAACCGGAGCGGGTCTCAGCTCAATTGCGTCGGTTCCCGCAGCCAGCGCCGACTGGCTGAGTGCGATCAGACCCTTTCCCAGCGTTGCCTGAACCGCGCTGTTCCCCGTGATCAGCGTGCTCTCCACGATCAGACAGACCGGTCGATCGGGCTCTGGTGCGAACGGACTTTGGTACGGGCCCGGTAGTCGCGGTCGGGTGCTTGCGGCAGAAAAGGCGACCAGCCGGGGAGTCCTGGTCTCTGCCCCCTCGGCAGCGACGAGCTGGCAGCGGTGCAGGACCAGATTGCCGTCCTCGACATAAATCAGCGAGTCGACCGCGGCGCTCTGGTCGGCTCGCAGCCGGAGCTGCGAGAGCAGGAGCGTCCCGCCGTGCAGCTCGAACAGGGCTTTGACGCGGCTCTCTGCCTGGGGATGCCAGCAAGGCCATTCCGCATCGCGATTCACTGGGGCTTCGACCCTGATTTCCAGGACTAGCCCGTCGCGCAGCCGTACGGGCGATGAGCGGTGGGCGCCTGATCCACGCACCGTCACTCGGCAGTGCTTGACCTCTTCGGTCAGCTTGTCGTGCAGGAATGCTCCCAGGTCACCGTGCCACGGGTCCCAGTCGGTGTCGAATACGAGGTCAAGCGATGCGCCGCTCTCGGGTCCTTGTGGAGCCGCGGATTTGTGGGGAACGAGGAGCGAGTTTTTGCCTTGGTTCCGGACGATTGATTGGGGGATACCAAGCGGGTTCCTAAGCCGTGGGGCCGCCGCCGCGGTCAGTCCGACAGGCGCCGGCACCACAGGCGGGGGGAAGGTCCACAATGTCTTGGCTCCAAGGAATGGCCGAGGTATTGCTGCCTGAACCAGCGCCGCTTCGCGGCCGGGAACAAAGGGGCGAAGGTCATCTGGAACGGCCTGACCCAGGTTATGCGGCTGCGGCCAGGCCGCCAGGATTTCCCTGCTGTTCTCATCAGTTCCGTTCCACGTGGAACGAAACGCGGCAAGGCTCGGTACGCGCAGCGTTTGCTCCGCACCGCTGGCGAAATACCCTTTCCAGCCGCAGAACAAATTCTGCTGGCCCAGCCAGTCAACCCGGTCGCGCGGGCTGGCAGTGGTTTTTTCCGCGAAGATAATGCTGGCAATGCCAGCCCCCTGGAGTCGGCCGAAAACCGTGTCGAACGCGCGCACAATCAGCGGAGTTTGCTTTCGCTGCGCATCGTTGCCCTCGGCCTCCTTCAATTCGATGCCGGGGCCTCGGCAGGCCAGAACTGCACCGACGACCGAGAATCGCTGGTCGCCTCGACTCTCCGGTTCAAGTCCGCGGACGAGCGGTCCCTGGCTGCCCAGGAAGACCGTCTCCCTGATGGCCACGTCGACCGATCCCTTGCCGAGATCGAAGCCCGAGGACACAGCGCCTCGGATCAGCGACTTCTCGATTCGAATTCGCGAGCCGCGGGTGGTTGTGCCCTCGGCCCGAACCAGTGTGAACGGCTGGTTTGCCGGGTTGATCAGGGTGATTGTGCAGTTCCGCACGGTCAGGTTCGCACCGGCGCAGCAAAACAGTGAGGTCTGAGCCGCGTTTAGATCCCTGACGTTCACGATGAGGTCCAGGGAATCGAGGACCAAGCTCTTACCCTCCAGGACGATCACGCCCGGCAGGGACCATACCGCGGCTAGATTCGGCCGATCAATCCGGATGATCGGATGAAAGCCGGACCGAGCTCGAATCACCCGGGACTCGCCGGGAACACGGAAATCATTGATCGCGAAGGGCCCCTCGTCGACAATCTCGATCGTCCCCCTGGTCTCGTTGAGAGCCAGCCGGAGCGAGGGAAAGCGCGTTGGTTGGCGAGACCTCGCGACACGACGGACCTGTATCAGCGGACCCTCAACCCGTGTGGGAACAGGAGCCATCGCCCATTCGGGAAGGTATTTCCTCAGTGTCTCCTCGGTGTAGGCAGATGACAGGGGCGCCGGCGGGTCAGGGTCCACGGGCTCGATGAAGTCGGCAACCGGCTGCTGCATGGACTTTACTGCCGCTGGAGCGGCAGTGATTTTCGGCTCCTTCGGCAAGGGGACAGAAGCTGGTGCAGGCCGAGAAGGCTGATCGGCCACCTCGTTGGACGGTTTGCTCCCGGCGCCGCCGGCTCCTTCCGAGCGATCGATAAGTTGAAAGCCACAGGTTGATCGGTCGAGGTCGGCGGGGACGACCGCACGAAGCGGTCGATCATGATGACCATAAAGACGAAGGACGAGCCGATGGCGATGCAGAGCGTAATCCAGGCTGAGGCGGACAGCGGCAACTGGCGTGAGCCGAGCGGCTGGCTTGCCTCCGGAAGGGCCGCCTGGGCTGACGACGAGTCCAGGCGTGCCAACCGGGGCAAGCGCCCGCCGGGAACTCCGTAATCGTGGGACGCGGGGCGGCAACGGGCGAATGATCCTGAAACAGGTCTGGGGGTAAGCTAGCCAGCGAGATCTCGGGGATTGACGATTCCGGGCGGGAGGCCGGACCATCGAGGATGATGCGGACTCCAGGCCGCACCCCTGGGGCTTCCGAGACGTGAGAATCGGGCGGGTCAAGCGGCACCAGGGCGACCCCCTCAGCCCCATCCTCCTGCGGCACCGGAATCATGTCCAGAGCCGCGATTAACGCTTCGCATGAGGCATAGCGGTCCTCCGGCAACTTGGCCATCATCCGCGCCATGACCTCGGCCAGAGCAATGGGAACGTCCGGGCGGAGGTCACGCACATCCGGCGGCGGCGACTTGGCGTGGCGTGTGAGCTTGTCGGTGATGTCTCCCCCGGGATAAGGCGGAATGCCAGTCAGCAGGTAGTAGAAGGTGCAGCCCAGCGAGTAAAGATCGCTTTGCAGACTGGCGGCGCGGCTGTCTCGCGCCTGCTCTGGTGCCATGTAGTCGACCGTCCCTACTGTGGTCCCCTCGCGAGTGACCCGCTGGTCTTCGATCTCGGCGTTGAGGGCCAACCCCAAGTCCGTGATCTTTAGCTCGCCCTTCTCGCTGCGCAGAATGTTCGAGGGCTTGATGTCCCGATGAATCAGGCCTCTGGCGGAGGCAAACCGGAGCCCCTCGGCAACTTCTCGGATCACCCTGAGACCTTCGGCCACACTGACCGGACCGTGCATCTGCACGTACTCATGCAAGTCGCTGCCTTGCACGTACTCGAGTACCAGGTAGTACCGGCCCTGATCGATCCCTTGGTCGAAAATGGACACAATGTTGGGATGTTCCAGCGAGGCGGCACTTCGGGCTTCGCGGAAAAACCTCTGGAGCACAATCGGGTTTTTGGCCATTCGCTCCGGCAGTACCTTGAGCGCCACTTCATGGCCCGACTCCACATGAACGGCCCGATAGACCGAGCTCATGCCGCCCACACCAAGGGGTTGCAAGACACGGTAACTTCCGTACTGCGGCTCGCTGAACTCGGAATGGACCGACTCGACTTCTTGCATGCAGAATTCCATCTATGGACGAGGCCATGGCTGATTCGCGCCGGCCGAGATGTCAGAGCAGGCAAGACGCGTGGCTTACTTCCCTACGAGGTGGAGTGCCAGATAGGTCATCACTTCGCGGGTGTTCCGTCAGAAAGCAGTTCAGCAGGACCGCTAATGACTCGCCTGTTGGACGCCCCCGGTGGAACGGCCCCGACTGCAAGCGGAGTAGCGTGGATCGCGTTGGGGTTTGCAACCAGCCAACTCCTGCGACGGATTAGAGATCACGTCCATTGCTTCATAGTACGAAATGGCGCGGTGCCTGGGATAGATCGCGATTCCGTTCGCGTTCCTCGACTCCTGGGCAGCCTCTTGTCAGGGCGAGCTGAGTCAGAGCACGCGCAGATTAAGGCCGCCATCGACATGAATTACCTCGCCGGTCGAGAACGGGAAAGCACCCGAGGCAATGGCCGCGACGGCCCTGCCCACATCCGCCGGCAGCCCCCAGCGGCGGATTGGGGAGATTCCGGCGGCGATCTTCTCGTCATAATTTGCATGCACAGTCCGCGTCATGTCGGTGTCAATCAAACCGGGACGCACCTCGTACACGCGAATGCCCAGCCCCGCCAGCCGCACAGCAAAGAGTTGTGCGACCATGCTCAGGCCCGACTTGGCGACGCAATACTCGCTCCGTGTGACGCTGGCGAAGCGGCTGGAGACCGAAGTGATGAAAACGATTTGCGGCTGCTCGACGGTCAGGTGCGCGCGTTCGATCATTGCCGACGCGACGGCCTGGGTCAAGAAAAACGGTCCTTTCAGGTTGATCGATAACACGCGGTCCCAGCTCTCGGGCGTCGTTTCCAGCAGGTCTAGACGGGCCTCGGGAGCCACCCCGGCGTTGTTCACCCAGAGATCCACCGGGCCGAGACTCTCCAGCACATGATCGAGCAGCCGGCGTCCCTCGTCAAGGTTCGCCACGTCGGCCTGGAATTCCAGGGCGCGAGCGGCCCCCAGGGCCAAGGCCTGGCTGCAACACTCTCGGGCCGACGCGCCGTCCGATCGATAATTTACAACCACTGAGAATCCCAGGGCAGCCAGCTCCCGGACGATCCCCCGGCCGATTCCGCGTCCGCCTCCCGTGACCACCGCAACGCGGTCCCTGCCGGCATGTGGCGCAATGTCATTCGCGGACAAGGTAGATCCTCCAGATGCTAGAGACCGCCCCGAGCGGGCGGGTCGAGTCGTTGGCAAGACGTCGGCGACCTTTCGGCACATTCTCCACTCTCTGCTTGGCCGTTGGGCGTCCCAACGGCCGTGCGTGCGAGCCTGCCTGTTGACAGCATACCGCCTCATCAACGAAAATTACCTAACCTTCGCTTCGCGCTCGTAGCTCAGGCGGATAGAGCGGCGGTTTCCTAAACCGCAGGTCGCAGGTTCAAGTCCTGCCGGGCGCAGTCGGAGCCGCATCGGGCCGATGTCGGGCCCATCAACTTGGCCTTTCACGTCGGGCGATGCGCCCGTAGCTCAGGCGGATAGAGCAACGGTTTTCTAAACCGTCGGTCGCAGGTTCGAGTCCTGCCGGGCGTAGTTTTCCGGGTACCTAACGGTTGGCCGCCATGCTCCCTGACCTTGGGGTTCCGCTGAAGCCTTTTTTCTCCTGTCAAGTTCCACCTTGGCGGCGTAAGTTATATTGGAAGGGATCTTGCAACCGGAATGCGACGCCAGAGCAAGGAAACGGGGTAAAGGGCATTGTTTCGCATTGCTCAAAGTTTCACGTGGAACTGTTCCTGCCTGCCCGCTTAGGCCAGGTCTGAGGAACTTTCGGCCCATCATCTTGCGACTCGAGTCCCGAGCCGGCCGCGACGGCGATCAATGGATCTGTGAAATGGCAGAAGAGCGACTCACTCAGATACCTACGAACTGGACGACGATCAGCAGCGCCCACACTCCCGGCCCCGATAGCCAGAAGGCCATGAACGAGCTCGTGGGGCGGTATCATGACGCAGTCACCCGGTACATCCACTTGAAGGTGAGAGACCGACATCTGGCTGACGAGGTGTTGCAAGAATTCTGGACCAAGTTGTTGACTGGCAAATTGGCCGGCGCCGACAGGGACAAAGGCCGTTTTCGTGATTACCTGCGCACGGTCCTGCACCGGCTGATCATCGATCATTTTCGCAGCCGCAAGCTGCTGCCGCTTCCTCCCGGTGATCTCCTTGATTCCTCCACGCCCGATGAGGACTTCGATAGGGTCTGGCGAGATGCCGTGCTCAACCGGGTTTGGTCGCGCCTCGAGACCTACCAGGCCACAACTCCCAAGAATCGCTATGCCAGCGTTCTGCAACTGCGCGTGACTACCCCCAGGCCAGTATCGAAGAGATCGCCGAGCGGCTTACTCAGTCCTCAGGAGCCGCAATGACGCCTGAGGCCTTTCGAAAAACCTGCAGCGTGCACGGGCCAAGTTCATCGACCTGCTTGTCCTTGAGCTGAGGGAAACCATCCACCCGACGAGCAACGAGGTGGTCGAAGCCGAGATCCATGACCTTGGGCTAGGATACCTATATCGTCGCTACACGACGCTGGCCGATCGATGAAACCTTTGCAGTGCCAGGCGCTTTAGGATTCTTGGTGCGGCAGCGCTTCAAGTGTTTCTCCGCCCCGCCTCGCAACGACAACGGTATGGGCGAATGATGAAAAAACAGCGGTCCTCTTGACCGCCCTCTTTCATCTTGTACATTTTAACGTAGATAGTGTGCGCAGAGCTATCAAGTGGCCGAGTGCATTCAGCCATGTCATGATAAGACTTTAGATTGATTTCTCGGATGGCACGCGCAACGCGCGATCAGCATCAGAGAGGAGCGGCGATGCTGGTTCTCTCCCGCAAGAAGAACGAAAGCATCATCATCAACGACAACATCACGGTGACCGTGATCGAGATCCGGGGTGACAAGGTTCGTCTAGGCATAGAGGCCCCCAAGGATGTCACAGTGCATCGCCGCGAGGTCTACGAAGCCATTCAGAACCAAGCTCGCTCTGTTGATTCGGGAACCAAGGTTCCAGCATCGGATCTTTGAAGTCACTGGGACCTTCGCTTGTCGAAACAAGATGCCACGACGCCACTGCTATTCGATTTTCAATCGACCAGGCAGATGCTCCTGGCAATTGGTCAGGGTAGGGTTTGCCCGATATCCTTTGGGTATGTCTTCTTGAGCAACCGGACGAACTCGCGCATCCATGGCCCGTTGTCTGGCCAGCCGCGTACGGTGACGAGTGTCCCGTCCACGACCACGTCACGATTCACGAACTCGCAACCCGCTGCTCGAATGTCTGGTTCCAGTTCGGGGTAGCAGGTCAGGGTGATTCCTTTTGCCAATCCCGCGGCCAGAACGAGTAACGGTCCGTGGCAATTGGCGGCGATCGGCTTGCGGCTTTCCAGGAAGTGGCGGACCAGGGAAACCGCAGCCGGGCGGTTTCTCAAGTATTCTGGTGCTCTTCCTCCGGGCAAGACGAGGCCGTGATACTGCGCGGGCTTGACCTCGTCCAGAGCGAGATCGGCTTCCACGCGATAGCCTGGTTTCTCGGTGTACGAATCGAAGCCCGGCTCGAAGTCGTGTACCACCGAGAGAAAAGCCCGCTTCGTGAGAGCGGCGATCCGGACTTCCCAGCCTTCCTCTTCCAGGCGGTACTTGGCGTAATAGATTTCCTGGGCCTCCCCGGCATCACCAGTGATCATGAGGATTTTGAGCATGCCAAACCACTCCGCCGAGGACCCTCGCCCAAACTAGGTTCGCCCTGGAAATGCGTTTTCGCGATAACTTAACGGGTTCCCAGCCGAGTTTCAACAGTCTGGCGTTTTCGCGCAGGCCGCAGCCACGCTTGCAGCCTGGCTCGGTCGGTCACTTGACCCTACCAGCCCGATGCGATTACATTGACTTGCACTTGGACCCAACGGCCCCGTCGTCTAGCCTGGTTCAGGACACATGCCTTTCACGCATGCAACACGGGTTCGAATCCCGTCGGGGTCATTAATTCACTGACTGCTTTGAGCCCTGTCATCCGGTTCAATTCGATCCCGGCTCGGCCCCCAAGGCATGGAGATGGGCTGCCACGCACCCTGCAAGGATAGGCACGTTGTATCCCCCCTCAAGCACGCTGACAATGCGGCCCGCCGCGTGAGCCTTGGCCACCTCGACGATTTCCTTGGTGATCTTCTCGAAATCTTCCACCTCAAGTCCCAGGTCCCCAACCGGGTCCTCGACGTGGGCATCAAACCCCGCGCTGACCAGGACGAGTTCGGGTCGGATTCGGTCTGCGAGCGAATGCAGCCCGGTTCGGAACGACTCGTGGTACACCGATCGCCGTGTGCCGTGAGGCAAGGGAATGTTCAGGGTGTGTCCAAGACCTGCGCCGGTCCCCGTTTCATCCTTCGCCCCGGTGCCGGGATAGAAGGGAAACCTATGGATCGAAAGGAAACCGACCCGCTCGCTGTCGTAGAAGATCTCCTGGGTACCATTGCCGTGATGCACATCGAAATCAACGATCAGAATGCGGTTCAGCCCGCACCGTTCGAGTGCCTGCGAGAGCCGCCAGAGCTACGTTGGCGAAGATGCAAAACCCCATGCCGCTGCCACGGAGGGCATGATGGCCGGGAGGACGGATCAGGCATAGTGCCCGCTGATCGCGGCCGCTGACCACGTTCGAGACCGCCTCGATGGCCGCGCCGGCCGCCAGCCGAGCCGCCAGGATCGATTTGGGATAAACCCATGTGTCCAGATCAACAGCTCCGCCCCCCGAGCCTCGAGCTGTTCGAGCTCGTGAAGATAGCCGGATTCATGGACCCGCAACAACTCCTCGTTGACCGCTTCACGCACGCATCCCGAGGGACACGAGTTGAGATAACCGGTTCGCTCCAGATGCCGCAGGATGGCCGTCAGTCGTTCGGGCCGCTCGGGATGCCGTCCCGGAACGCGATGCTCGATCATCCGCCGATCCGTGTACAGGGTGACGGCCATGATTGCTCCTGATCGCCTTGCTATCTCGAAATGATGGAGGCCTTGGGTGCAATACAGGAATCATAACAAACTCGAAGCGGATCCGGACTAGCCTTCGCTTCTGCAGACCGTTCTGCTTTCCGCTGCCACCGCTTCCGCTAGCCCCTGGCGTTTCCCGTGAAACGGCCGCGCCGCGAGTGCCTGCTCGGTGGCCGCCGGTTTGCCCGCGGCAGGTGCCTTCTGTAAAATCAGCGGGCATGGCCCCAGCACGCAACACCTCGCGCGATCGCAGACACTGGCACGCGAGGTTCTTGTCGTGGGATTGCTAAGCCTGGTGGCGGCAGTCTCGAGGGTCTGGAGGTTGCCGCGGCTCGGCCTGTCACATTTCGACGAGGGCGTCTATGCGATAGCAGGTTTTTATTCCGTGTCCCCCCGGGGGCAGGAGAGCTTTGATCCGACGCTCATTCCTTACGCTCCACCTGGCTTTCCGGCCCTGGTGGGCATTGCCTATCTGGGGCTGGGCGTCAGCGACCTCGCGGCGATTCTGGTTTCGATACTGGCCGGGACACTCACTGTCCCGGCGGCGGCCTGGCTGGCGCGGCGAACCGCCGGGGCAGGGGCCGGAGCGGCCGCCGCGGCACTCCTGGCGTTCTCTGGCATACACGTCGCATTTTCCCGCCTGGCGCTTACAGACGCCTCGTTCTTGCTTTGCTGGGCCGTGGGCCTCGTCTCTGGTCAACGCTTCCTGGAACGGCCGAAGTTCGCCACGGCGGTCGGCCTGGGGCTGAGTGTGAGCGTGGCGCAGTGGATCAAGTACAACGGCTGGTTGGTCGGGGCTGTCATCATCCTGGCGGCGTGCTTGGGTATGCTCGTGGACCCGTTGGAACGCCGTGCCTCGAAGATTCGTGCGGTGTGGGGGTTCGGGCTGCTCGCGGCGCTGCTTGCATGCGCGTTTTATTGGCCCTGGTTTGCATTCGTCGAGTCGCACGGTGGCTACGCCGGCTTGCTGGCTCATCACCGTGGTTACATGCGAGGGTTCGGCTCGTGGCTACCCCATCTTCGGCTCCAGCTCGATCAAATGGCGGCACTCTCGGGCGGACCCGCCTGGAACCTGACGGAATACGTGGCCGCGGTACTCTGCTGCCGGCTGGTGCTTCGTACCCAGGGAAAGCCGAACCGCAATCGTGTCTTCATGCTTACGATCTTCACTTTGGTGTTCCTTGTCTTTCCTTTCTTCTATTGGTTGCTGGGGGCCGCGTGGGTTCTCGACCCCCGCCAGTGGAGCAGTGCCAGCAAGCGCCTCCTGGCGGTGGCCTGGCTTGGCCTCTCCATCCTGACCCCGTTCTATCATCCTTATGCTCGGCTCTGGCTGCCCCTTCATTTTCTGGGTTGGATCATGGCGGCGAGCCTCATCAATCAAGAATCTCCGGCCCTGCGGCAGGACGCTCAGGAAGCTGCCTCCGCTCTGAAGACGAGAATCTACTTTGGAATTAATATACGTAAATGCATCACATTGGCTGTTGTGTTGGTGGCGATCGAGCTGGTAAGCCCCACCACGTTTCGCCGGCCGACCTTGGGGCCGGGTGACTTACCCGGGCCACTGGCTAGCTCGGATTCGCTGAGGAACGCGGTCAAGCAGGCAGTTGCCGATCTGCCGGCCGACATTGCGGGATTGCGGCTCCTGGCTCGTCCACCGGTCGCCTTCTACCTGGGGGGCAGGGTGCCGGTGCGGGTGGAACCCGACCTGACACGGCTGCTTACGCCTGCCGACCCGCGGCTCTGGGCCTTTGTGGACCTGGCGCAGTTGCGTCAAGAAAGGGATTTGAAGGTAGCGACCGCCGAGCTGCTGGATCGCTGGGAATTGGTCCGCGAATATCCGGCTTACCTGAGCCTTCCGGCGCTGCTGGATGTAGACCCGGCGCCGCCCGCGCTGGCAAGTCGGAGTCGAATCTGACGCGCCGCTCTGGCTGCTACGCCTCAGAACCACGGGACCCACGTGATGAACCCGAGCCGGCAAGTCCCCATCTCGCTCTGGCCCGATCGGCAGGCCCTTGGTCCCCTCACCGACCTGTACCAGCTAACCATGATGGCCGGTTATTTCGCGGCTGGCATGGCCGAAAAGCGGGCCACCTTTGAGCTCTTCGTCCGCAGGATGCCCCCCCATCGCGCGTATCTTGTGTTCGCCGGGCTCGAACAGGCGATAGGTGATCTCATCATGCTGGCTTTTTCGGCCGAACAGATCGATGGAATTCGCCGCTTTCCCGCCTTTGCACATGTGGACCCCACGTTTTTCACTATGCTGGGCTCGTTGCGGTTCGAGGGCGATGTCTGGGCCATTCCCGAGGGCACGATCATTTTCCCGGGCGAGACATTGCTGCGCGTGACTGCTCCGCTGCCCCAAGCCCAATGGGTTGAGACTTACTTGCTTGCCTCGCTCTCCTACCCAACGCTGGTGGCATCAAAGGCAGCGCGTGCCGTCACGGCGGCCCGGGGACGCACCTTGGTCGATTTCGGTGCGCGTCGCGGCCACGGCCCCCACAGCGGACTGCTCGCGGCACGTGCCGTCTACATCGCCGGGTTTCATGGCACCAGCCACGTTGAGGCGGCCCGGCTGTTGAAGATTCCCGCATCCGGAACCATGGCCCACTCGTGGGTGCAGTCGTTCGCTTCGGAAGCAGAGGCTTTCACCGCCTACGCTCGTGCCTTCCCGGGGAATTCGACGCTGCTCATCGACACCTACGACACGCTCGAGGGCGCTCGCAGGGCTGCCGCAATCGATCCTCCGGTACAAGCCGTACGGATTGACAGCGGCGACCTGGAGAGCCTGGCCCGCAAGGTCCGTCAGATCCTCGACGAGTGCGATCACCGAAATGTCAAGATCATGGCCTCCGGCGACCTGGACGAGAACCATATCGCCCGCTTGGTCGCCGCGTCCGTTCCCATCGATGGGTTCGGGGTTGGCACCGAGCTGATCACATCACGTGACGCCCCCGCGCTGTCGATGGTTTACAAGCTTGTCGAGATCGATGGAGAGGGGAAATTCAAGCTCAGTCCGGGCAAGAAGACTTACCCTATGGTTAAGCAAGTGGACCGCCGTCGCGACGCCCAGGGATTTTTCCAGGGCGACGTGGTCATGCGCAGCGACGAGACGGCTGAAGGCGAAGCCCTCCTGGTTCCCGTCATCCGCGCAGGCCGCCTGGTCGACGACTTGCCCTCCCTGGAGACAATCCGCGACCGGTGCTCCGATCAGCTCGCCGCTCTCCCTGACAAACTCAAGCATCTTGATGCCGCGGCGGACTACCCGATCAGCTACAGTGCTCTCTTGGAGGCCGAGGCCAGAAAACTCATGCAACAGGGGAGCTGATCGGCGCGAAGCGCTGCCCGCTTCCCGCCTCACGATGGTCGCCAATTGAGTGCCGGCGCGGCCGCGGCACCCTTCCAAAGAAGCCGCGGGCCGCAGGCCAGGACGAACTTGTACTTTACACCCCCTCGTGGAATTCCTACGATCCGCCATGCGCAGCGGTTCCGTCGTAGGCTGGCGAAACCTGACATTCGGGGAATCATCGATCCGACCGGCCAAGTCGCACCGATTGACATAACTACCGCAGGAGGCGAATCGGGATGGCCAGGATCATCAGCGTGGCCAATCAAAAGGGGGGAGTGGGCAAGACCACATCGGCGATCAACATTGCGGCCGGGCTTGCGAAGTCTGGACGTTCCGCACTGGTCGTCGATATTGATCCCCAGTGTAACGCAACCAGCGGACTGGGGGTCGAGCCAGCTCAGCGGCATCCCTTACTTGCCGGCAAGCCTCTAGCCGAGGGCGTAATCGAGACTTCGCAGCCGCAATTGTTCGTGTTGCCCGGATCGCAGAGCCTGGCCGACGCCGATGCGCTCTCCGCCTTGAACCACCAGCGCGCGGCGACGTTTCGGCAGCAGTTCGCCGGCGAGCTGAGCCATTTTGACTATGTCTTTCTCGATTGTCCCCCGTCGATCGGGCAACTCACTCGCGCGGCGCTTGGGGCGGCGGGCGAGATCTACATTCCGATCCAGTGCGAGTACTTCGCGATGGAAGGGCTTTCCCAGATCATAGAACTTGCCAGGCAGACCAAGGCAAGAGAAAACCATCGTTTGGAGATTGGGGGCATCGTCCTGACGATGTACGATCCGAGCCTGGAGTTGGCTAACGAAGTTGCGAGCGAGGTCCGACAGTATTTCGATGAGACGGTCTTCGAAACCCTGATTCCGCGTGATGTTCGCATCAGCGAGGCACCCAGCCACGGGCTGAGCGTGCTCGACTACGCCCCCCGGGCCCGCGGCGCCCGGGCCTATACGGAACTCGTCATGGAGGTCATCGACCGTGAATAAGCGACGTTTGGGACGCGGTTTGGAAGCATTGCTGGGACGTGAGGAAGGAGGGTTCGAGCCCGGCTCGCTCGAGGGCTCCGAGCTCGTTCACGTCGCCGTCGATCAGATCGATCCCAATCCGTATCAGCCCCGCCGTCACTTCCCGGCGGCGGAAATTGCCTCGCTCGCTGATTCGATTGCGCCAGCACGGAATGCTCCAGCCCATCTTGGTGCGAGCCATCGGCGATCGTTACCAGCTCATCGCCGGCGAGCGGCGGCTGCGGGCCAGCATCGAAGCCCAGCTCCATGAGGTTCCTACGCGGGTGATGGCGCTGGACGACCAGCGTGTCTTCGAGCTGGCGATGGTCGAAAACCTGCAGCGAGAAGACCTCAATGCCGTCGACAAGGCTACTGCCTTTCGCGAGTACCTTGGCCGTTACGGCGGCACTCAGGAAGAGCTCGCCGGGCGGCTGGGACTGGACCGGTCGACGGTCTCCAACCTGATCCGGCTTTTGGAATTGCCCGACGAGGTCCTGGGTGCCGTCCGCGACACCGAGATCAGCCCGGGCCACGCCCGCGCCTTGCTGGCTCTGTCTGAGCCGGAGAGCCAGCGCGCCGCCTGCCGCCGGATCATCGCCGAGAGCCTCTCCGTCCGCCAAACCGAGGCCCTTGTGGCCACCGGCATTCCCACCCCGGCCCGGACGCGAATCCGCCGTGATCAGGCGCACGGCGCCGAACCCAAGCCGCCCCACTTGATCGAGCTTGAGCGGCATCTGCACCAGCGCTTCGGCACGCCCGTGCTGATCCGATCCAAGACGCCCGAACGCGGCCAGATCATCATTGACTACAACTCGCGGGAAGAGTTCGACCGCGTGACTTCCCTGATCGGCTAGATCGGCAAGCACACTTCCCGTTTCCGACCCACCGACTGCAACTCGGAGAACCCGAGTAACCGCAAACACACCTGAAGAATACTCTTCAACGATCCAGCGTTTCTCCGTAAATTGATTGTTCACTGTAACTAAGCACCCACGCACTGGATGATCCGTGGGAAATGGTACCTGGCTTGCTATGGCCAGCTCATTGTGAGGACCTCATCTCGCACGTGAATCGTCTCCAACCCAAGACCAACAAGAGTTGCTACAATTGCGTGCTTGATTGAACGGGCTGGGCCATGTCGGCTGCTCGCGAAAAAGGGAAGCCGAGACCCAAGAATGACTCACAACCAGAGAAGAAAGATTCTGCCCATGCGTCCACTACCGCACGAGGGAACTCCGGAGGGGGGACTCTGTTGCTCTTTGCTTCGGCTCGTGCAATCGGACCAGCAGGTTAAGCAACTCAGAGAGGAGTTAAGCAGCTTCAGCCACCGCTGCCGGAACTTGCTGAACGCGATGAAGATGAGCCTCTACTTCATGCGTCGTGGAGCCGAGCAGCCGCTGCCTCAATGGTGGGAAGGGCTGGAGCGGAATTACCGGGGAATCGAACAACTCCTCGACCAGGTGCAGGCGATCTACCGTCCCATTTCCCTGACCCTGATCCGCGGCAAATTCCGGTGCCTCATCCAGGACCGGCAGCAGACCTGGAGCGAGTGGTTTGCGCGTGGTTCCGGCAGCCTCGAGATTGTCCCGCCAGAGCAGGAATCCGCCTGTGAATTCGACCCGATGTACCTGGCAATGGGGTTTGATGCCCTGGCCCGTTGGCGGGCCTCAGTGCTTCTCCCCGGACAATCTGCAAGGTTATCATGGCGTGCATCGGGAGTGGACTTTGAGGTGGCCTGGCACGAGCGAGGAGGGACGGCACCGGCGTCAACCTCGCCGTCGGCGCAAACCAGCCCAGATTCACCGTCGCCCTGCATGGCCCACCTGCCCTTGGCCTTGCCGCTCTTGGTGCGGATCATGACGGCTCACCGCGGCACCCTCAATTGGAGCGGGCAACCGGATTTTCACGCTGTGCTGAGCTGGCCATTGAAGCCGTCCTCCGCGATCACGCCGGCGCCGACCCGCCCTTGACCGGCACGCCTGAAAGCGCTTACCATGCGAATGATTGAATGAGCTCGCGGGGTGTAGCGCAGCCTGGTTAGCGCGCCTGCCTTGGGAGCAGGAGGTCACCAGTTCGAATCTGGTCACCCCGACAGATGTGTATGTCCTAATGGGTCCACTTGGGACCGTTCTGGACAGGGTTTCTGAAGATTCATGGCGGACCCGTTTGGTCCCTTTGAGACTGCCGATGTGGGCAGGGTGTGGGAAGGTCGCCCCCATAGGTCCGGCAGTTGGTTCACGACTCTGGACAGGTCTTCAAGCCTCGTGTGGGCATAGCGGCCGAACGTCAGGTCCGCGTCGTGATGACGCGCCAGCTCCATGCAATCCTTGACGCTCGCTCCGCTCTGGACGATCTGGCTGACGTAGCAATGCCTCAGTCCATGGAAGTCATAGTCATCCGCCGGGATGCCAGCCGCTTCCAGGTCCGCTCGGATCATCAAGGCAGAGTTTCGGTCGCGCGGGAAGAGGGGGGTCAGGCTGGGCTTGGCTGCCAGCCAGCACCGCAGGGCCGGGATGACGTGGCAGGGCAGGGGCTGGGTTGCATCGTCGCTGTTCTTCGTGTCGCGGCCGGGCAGGGAGACGATCGGCGGGCTGGCGTCCAGGTTGAACGACTCGGGAGTGAGTGATTGCAACTCGGATCGGCGCAAGCCGGTGTAAATCGCCAACGTGTAGAGCCAGCTTCGATCTTCGCCGGTCATCCCGCGTCGGACCTTGCTTCCCTTGGTTGTGGTGACCAGCCGGGCGGCTTGCTCTGGCGTCAAGGGCAGCCTCTTCCGCTCCGTGACGACCTTGGGCCGGTCTAGATCCGCCAAGAGATCTTCTCGGGTTCGCTTGTTCTTCCGCAGCCAGCGAGAAAACGCCTTCAGGGTGGTGACGTGATGGCTGATCGTGCGATCGGCCTTTCCAGCGTCGCGCAGGGCCTTCAGGGCGATATCGGCGACACAGGGTTGCAGTTGAGATAGCCGTGTCACCTTGGTCTCTTCCAGGAACCATTCGAGCCGCTTTTTGACGCAGCTCACGTGATCGGCAACCCGGTCCTTGGCAACGAGGCCGGCCACGTAATCTTGGACGTGTTGGGTGATCGGGATTCGTTCGGCGTCAAGGCAACCGGCCTCTCGCGGGTCCAACGTGCCGGCTTTGACTCGCTGGATCTTGCCCTCCAGATCGCGCTTGATCTGGGTCGCGACACCCTTGTCAGGTCCGGCCTTGACCTCTCGCTGGCGTCCGCTTTCGTCGCGAACTCGGACGTACCAAACCTTGCCTTTCTTGCGTAGACTTGCCATCGGGTCGTTCTCCTGTCTTGGTCAGGTGATCGATCAAGAGGGGCGGGGCCGCGCCAACGGTCTCGCCCTTCGCCCCTCATTGTATCAGGTTCGGTCGATCAGTACAGCAGTGAAGGTCAGGCTCCGCCTCCAGGAGTTGCCTGCCGGCCACTAGTTCCAATAGGAGATTACTGATGGATCTCTCTCGTATCATATTTGAGCGGGGTATCGAGGTCGGTTCCTCTCAGAACAGCGTCAAGCTAACGAGAGCTGATTTATCGCTAGAAGAACTCTACGCCGAAGTCTGGAAGCGGTATGGAGTTCGACCGATTCTCCTGACAGAAACCGTGAGTTCGCATGCTTCGCCAACAGAGGAGCGCCATTTTGTGTTGAGCCAGAATCGACGAAAGCTCCTGGATCTCGAGATTTCGTCGCTGGCGTTACCCCAAGGCATTTCAGAGCCCAAGTATATTTCGCTTCTAAGACCGCTGGTGAACGTGCAATACACATCCGGAGCAGTGACCTATCATTGCCAACAACTCGCTCTGCTTTATTCCCTTATATGCAACAAGGGATGGCACGTCCGACAAATCAAGGAGATTGAAGGCGATTCATTCACCTTCCAATTAGGATCAGCTGTTGATGCGTATTATGAAGTTGAAGCTGCTTATAACATCTGCAAAAAGAACATATGATAGTCTTCGATATATTCTATGGAATGTATTTGGACCGGGCAAGGGGTCCGTTCCGAACAACCTTCAAAAAACGGTTGCTGACTGTCCCAGACTGCCGGCGGATCTCAGAAGATCCTTAGACGAATCTTGGTCGTCATACGGAGCCAAGATGACAGACTATCGAGACTGCACACAGCACTACGTTCCAGTCACATCGCAACTTGCGACATGCATCATTCAGTAGGATCGATGGAGGTCCGTGGTCAGTTCGGCTGATGCTTCCAGACAATCCGGAGGCCCGATCACAGAAACTGTTTACTTATGCGGATGGAATAGACGCCTTGACTTATGGGTGGCTAATTGCCAACGAGATAGTCAGCCAAGCGGCCAACGTCTTTGCCGCAATCCCCATCGAGTCATAAGTTCCGGCCGTCGGTCGGGTGCAGACTTTTTCGATCTTCGATTGGGGTCCTGCGGCTTGTTTAAGTCGCATGATCGACGCTGCAACGGCCTCTATCTCAACGGTGATCGGAATATGTGCTACGTTGGTCATCGAACGATCCAGCTCAAGGGACCGTGGGCAAGTTGTGGGAACCGATAGCAAAACAGGGACGGAACCTCCTATCTCGTTGTCGGTTGAATCAAGGCGAATCCAGTCAGGACAACCGAACTAGGGGGCGGCGCTCGGTGCCTCGTCTCCCTCGAGGGCCGGTCCCCATCGCTGGGGTACCAGCTCCTCCCAGCTCTTGGACAGGCGCAGGTAGCGTCCCCAGTGGTAGCGGATTCGGTTGAATCCCCCTGTGTGGACTTCGCCCCAGTCCTTGTCGTGGTCCGGGGGCCGGACTCGGATCGCGCTGGCGGGGAACTTGGCGGCGGCCTTGTCACCAGCCTCGTCAGCATCTAGAGCGATAAACCAGCGAGGGGAAGATAGCATCCTCGAGAGCACAGCCGGGTCAGTGCGGGCTGATGCGCTTCCCAAGGTGATGACGCTCACTTCAGGAAGTTGCTGGGCCAGCAAGAGGCAGTCAAATTCCCCCTCGCTGACGATCAGCGGCTTGCCGGGCCGAATGACTGCCGGGTCGGGATAGATCAGTGGACAATCGGAGTAGGCTTCCGCGTACTTCGGCTTGCCATCGTCGATGCGGCGGATCTTGATCCGGGTTAGGCGGGTGCGGTCCCTCCAGGGAATGACAACCCCGCAGCACCAATAGCAGCGGTCCCCAGCCCGGGTCGGGATTGCGATGCCCGATGTGAACCCCAGACCCGCGGTGCGGATCGTCTCGTCAGTCAGACCACGACCACGCAGGTAGGCGCGAGCGTTCTGACCTCCAGGTCCCCAGAGGCAGGCAGCGGCCTCGCACACGAGGGTTGATGCCCCGTTCAATGGCAAGCCGGACGGTTCCTCTGGCGGCGAGCTGGCGGGCTTGCTGGCGACGGGGGCGGGCGGCGACCGAACAGCCATTCCTTTCGAGGGGGGAGTCACTCCCGACAGATCAGCCAGGAACTTGACGGCGGTCGGGAACTCACAGTGATTGATCCGTTTGACCAGCTCGGCCGCGTCCCCTCCAACGGCGCAGGTCCAGCATCGCCAGCTCTTCCGAGTCAGGTTTACCTCGAAGCTAGGATGCCGGTCATCGTGGAACGGACACGGCCAAAGTAGGCGTTGCCCCCTGCGCTGGTGTGCCGGTCCCAAGAGGTTGGTTGCGACCATCTCCAGACGCACCCGATCCTTGACCTCAGACCACTCGATCCCGGGTCCAGGGGCGGTCAAATCCCAGTGGTCAGAGACTTTGATTCTCATGCGTGCACCGTAAAGTTAGTCTGGGTTGTTTCGGATGATGGGATATTGTCTTTTACAGTTGTCATCTCTTGTCCGAGTTCCTGGAGGGTATGGACACCGTAACGGTGGACAACTCGGACAACGGATGACAGTTGTCATCAGGACCCACCACTAAAGCAGCTTGGCCGGGTTGTCCGAGATGTCCGAATTACGATCTTGGACAACTTGGACAACGGGCAGCTTCCACCATTTTCGACGCTCCATTACGTACTCTTCCACGCCCAATTCTTCCTTGGATCGATAGAGCGTGTTGGCTCCAAATCCGGCTTTATCAGACTCGGTTCTGAGTTCCTGGACAGGGGCGGGATTCGGACTCCAGTCGCCCCTCAACCACTCCTTGCACTCCTCCAGCCGTTGCGGCGCAGGGCCGGGGCGGTTTGGGGCTGGCACTGATGGCGGGTTGGAATCGAAGTCACATCCACCATCCCGGAGAGTGACTCCCAGAGAGGGCGGTTCCTTGAAGTTGCCGATGACCTCGAGTCGGCGGCGGTTCGGTTGCCTCGGGTCTGGCTTGAACATCTTCATGATGCCTCGTGACAGCCCCTCCAGCCGTCGCCCCAGGGTGTCCATGTCCTTGGACAGATGCATCAGCCCCAGGATCGACGCGTCACATTCCTGCGCGATGCTGACGATCGGGGTCATGATCGTGTTAACCTCATCTTCCCGGTTCAGGCGGCGGCGGGTCGCTCGCCAGACGGTGTCGATGAAGGTCAAGCCGGGATGCTCGGTCTCGATCAACTCGCGGAGCAACCCCACGTTGTCCGGGTTGTCCAAGTCCCAACCTCCCCACGGCTCTTGAGGCAGGGCGTTGAGACGAATAGCCTCATTGGGCAATCCGTATTCGGTCGCAAGATCTCGCAATTCCTCTTGATGGCGATCGCCACAGACCCAGAGCGTAGGCGTCCCCGCGGGGAAGGTCGGCTTCTGACCGTCTGGCCACTCTTTTCCCTCCCAGATCCGTTTGGCCAGCTCTAAAGCGAAGCGAGTCTTGCCGATCTTGGGATTCGATGAGAGCAGCGTGAAGTGGGCTCGGACGATCCAGTTCAGCCAGACGAAACGGCTAGCACCCCCGGCCGTTGCCAAGTCTCCCAGGTGTGCCGATCGACGTTTGGCGCTGCTGGCGCAGGTCCCGAAGGATCGACGGCGGCCAGAGCTATGATGATCGCGTCCCGATCGCTCCGGAGAGCCAGCATGGCGTCCCAGGCGGCCTGCCGTCCCTCGAGGGGAATGCCTGCCAGGTAGGTGGCCATGGCCTTGTTGACGCCGGACAGCAGCTCTATTTCGCCATTGAGCGGTTGATCGGACAAGAGGCGGCGCATCACCCAGGCGCAAGCGGGGTTGTCATTGATACAATCCCTCCTCCATGGTGATGTCCCCGATCTCGATCGGATCATTGAATCCATGAGCCAGGAGGTCTTTCTGGTACGCTCGGATGTACAAGCCCATGTTGCAGCCGATCACTTCAGCGATCGACTTCGACGACAATCTGTGATCCCAGATCGAGTCTGATTCCAGCGCTAAGAAGAAGGCGGCCTGAAGCAACTTCGCAGCAGCGACAGCCGCTTCCTCGGACCATGGATTCAATGGCGAGAACAGCTTCTTTATGAGACGAGAGGCGGTCTCTCGCTCTTGCTCTTTGAAAACCTTGAACATGCCCTCGCATGCCGACTGGCGGCGGTCAGGTGGGACTCGAGCAAGCGTCTTGATCATCTCGCCAGCCACACTGGCCAGAGCGGGCGTCATCTCCGCAGCAAATTCCGCGATTCGATTACGCATGGCCAGCCCCCTTCCGGCCTGGGAGACGGGGGCGGGTCCGCAGCCATCGCTCGATCGTGTCCGGGCTCCACCTGGGACTCGACCCGATGGTCAAATCGGGTTGCGGAGTCAGCAGGGCAGCGGCCGCACGGTCCCAGGATCGAGTGGAAATCTGCAACCACTCGCAGAGGGTCCGTTTGGTGAAGAAACGCAGCCACAGCGGCCTCATCGGTCTCGTCAACCGGATTCACTCCCGTGGAAGGGGCGGGCGTGCTTTGACTTGGGGCGGGTTCATGGGGCGGCTTCCCGCGCATAGCCCACGAGGGTACGATTTGTGATGCTTCGAGGTTGTGGTTTTCGCCCCTCGGACTGGCCGGTCCGGGGGGATTTTTTTTGGCTTCGGGATTGCGGCGGGATGTCATTGGGCAACCACCTCCCCCCGATCGGGGCGGGGTGGTTCGAAGATCCTTCGATGCTCCTCTTCCTCTCTTGAAACCGCCTGACTCAACTTCATCAGCCGGCGCAGCATGGTCGCTTCACGCAGGTTGACGGCCAGCCGCTCCCGGACGACAGATAGAGGCGGAAGCAGCTCGTTGACTCGTTGCATGTTTATGCTCCCCAGTGGTGATGTGCTGACCACTCGGAGAGCATTGTGCGAAAGGGCTATCTAGACGCCGTCTAGTTCTCGTCAAGTTCTCATCTAGTTCGACGAGATTTCTCGAAAGACCCGACCGGATGCCATGCGAAACGACAGAGGCGAACCAAGCTTGGCCAAGGATTTATTGGTCTGTTGCAGGTTTGCCCAGATGGTGTTCCTACTAGTCTCACTATGGCCATGTACGACCACGGCAACCTCTTCCGCTGTCGCTTCCCGCTTGTCGGCCATGTATTCCACGAGACAACTCTGTGTGGGCTTGTTTGCTTTTCTTAAGTCAGTAACTATGGCTTGATAGTCGATCTCAGCCGTCACAGGTGGGGTCTTCTCTGGGGGAGTCGACGGATTGATCTGAGAGGCTTGTAGAGCATGCCGGCGGCCTTCGTCGTAAGCGTACGCTACCCAGATCACGTTCTTGACGCATTGCTTACAGAGTCCGCGATACCGCAGGACTCCACAATCTCGCCCACAGTTGAGGCATTCCGACATGAGGTCCCTCTGAGATGTGGGCCGGACCCGACAGCCAGCCCAGAGGGAGACTGACTGCCGGTCCGGCAACCCGGTTAGCTAGACCGGGAGTCAACCACATTCTACTCCACGTATGCGTGAGATGCAACGTATGGCGATATGGGCAATGCGAGGGAAGCAATGCGGCAATGTCGCCGGAAGGCAAGAGGCAGTCGCCGGTTCCGCCTTCCCGAGTCCAGTCACGATGACTGACCCCAGTCCTTCTTGAGCTTACGCCCGCTTGCTGTGATACGATCAACACCGTGGACGATGGAACGCACAGGCAATGCCCGGCCGCGGCGATCGCCGCCAAGCAGCAGCATCTCTATGTAAGGTGGATCGATACTTTATAAGGCCTGAACGTGCCAGTCAAAGAAGAACTCTCCTATATTTTGATTTTTTTCCTCGAATCGAGTGGTGCACCCTTGCAACCAAGCTGACCCACGTCCACGATGACGAATGAGATGCGCTGCTCCCGGCGGGCGGTGCACTCAAGTCATGACAGCCTTAGCGTTCGGGACCCCGGGCGATGGGGCTTTTTACTTTCCGGCCAACTCGATGCCGAGAGGAGCCTCCAATGTGGTCCACTTTCTCGCGTAGGCTGCCGCACTTCGCCCTAGCCCGGCATCCCCAATCCCGGCGGCGATTCACGCTGGAACGTCTCGAAGAACGCTCCCTGCTTTCAACCATCTCTTTGACGGTCAACACGCTGGCCGATGATCCGAGTGGTCCTGTCTCCGGCCAGACAACCCTGCGAGATGCGATCACCCAGGCCGATGCCGGAACTGGCAATCAGTACGTCATCAAATTCACCGTGTCTCTGCCGGGCACGATCGACCTGACGAGTGCCCTGCCTGACTTGAGCAACAACATCACCATCAAAGGACCGGGAGCCTCGGAGCTGACAGTTCAACGGGATTCGGGTGCCCCCGATTTTGCTGTCTTTACGGTGGACAGTGGTGCGACCGTTAGCCTGTCGGGCATGACGATCGCTGGAGGTGATGCAGGGACCGGAAAAGGCGGCGGCATTGACAACTCCGGTACGCTGACGGTCAGCAACAGCGTGTTCTCCGGCAACTCCGCCTTCGACAACGGCGGCGCCATCGACAACTCCGGTACGTTGACGGTGAATGGCAGCACCTTCACCAGCAACTCCGTATACTCCGGCTTTCCTGGCAAAGGCGGCGGCATAGACAACTCTGGGACGTTGAGAGTGAGCAACAGCGTTTTCTCCGGCAACTCCGCCTTCAGCGGCGGCGGCATCGCCAATGAACCTGGCGGGACGCTGACGGTGAGCCGCAGCTCCTTCACCTATAATACCGCCGGTATTAATGGCGGCGGCATCAGTAACGCGACGACGGTGAGCGACTGCACCTTCACAGGCAACGGCCACGGCTTTTTCGGTGGCGGCATGTATGGCGGGACGACAGTGAGCGACTGTACCTTCATTGGCAACTCCGCCTCCCACGCTGAGGACTCCGGCTCCGGCGGCGGTCTCGCTTCTGCAGGGACCGTGAGAAACTGCACGTTCATCGGCAACAACGCCTTCGACGGCGGTGGAATTGGTGGTGCGACGACGGTGAGCAACTGTATCTTCACCGGCAACTTCGCTTTCCTCCAGGGTGGCGGCATGTATGGCGGGACGACAGTGAGCGACTGTACCTTCACCGACAACTCCGCCTCGGGCTACTTCAACTCCGCCTGGGGTGGAGGCATTGCCACCGGCGGTGGGACGGTGATCGACTGCACCTTCACCGGCAACAACGCCCTCGAAGGTGGCGGCCTTTATAACTTTGCGGGAACGCTCACAGTCAGTAACAGCGTTTTCTCCAACAACTTTGCCCGCCAGGGTGGCGGCATTGACAACTTCGGGACGTTGACTGTCAGCAACAGCGTTTTCTCTGGCAACTCCGCCTATGGCGGCGGAATCTACAACAATAGTGGCGATACTGCGACAGTTAAGGGTAGCAGCTTCATCAACAACTCCGCTGTCGACGGCGGCGGGATTCACAACCTCGGTACGCTGGCGGTGAGCAACTGTACCTTCACGGGCAACTCCGCGTTCCTCGAGGGTGGCGGCATTTTCAACGACACCAGTGGTACTGCGACGGTGAAGAAGAGCACCTTTACCGACAACTCCGCTGTCGACGGCGGTGGGATCTACGACCTCAGTACGTTGCAGGTAGATGACACCACCTTCGCGAGCAACACCGCCAGCAACGACGGCGGCGGCATCTACAGCGACGCCACCCTGACGGTGACCAACAGCACCTTCTCCAGCAACACCGCAGTCGATGGCGGCGGCGTCTTCAACGACATCAGCGGTACTGCGACGGTTAAGGGCAGCTCCTTGAACGGTAACTCCGCCACTGACGGCGGTGGTATCTATAGCCTCGGTACGCTGACCAACAGCAAGAATATCTTTTCTGATAATATGGGGGGAAATATCGGCCCGTAAGGTTTCTGATCGTCAAGGCGCTGAGCGATGCAGACCCAGCATGTCGCCTGGGCAGCGTTTCGGGCTCACCCAGGCGGGATCGGTGTACAAAAACCCGACCGAAATGCTTTGGCATGTTTATGTGGGAAGCGTGTGGGCAATCACGTGATGTGGTCGCCGGAAGGCAAGAGGCAGTCGCGGGTTCTGGCCTCATGAAGACAGTCAAGATAACCGACAGACCCATCACGCCGCGGGCGGTGGGACCCTGATTGGCCTTCCGCCGCTTCGCTTCCTCGCGCAGCCGCCACTCGCGGGAACGCCGCTCGGCTGCGTCCCTAACCCTGGCGGTCCCGCTACCTGGCGTGCCCGGTAGCCAAGCGTGGCCCGCGGTTCGGTCGGTCTTACTATTGAAAGCCATGGTGCCCCTCAATTCTTGGTGTTGCTCCACACCCCGTGGGCGAAGGTAAATCGCGGCCCGCTGCCGTTCGTCGGCTCGCTCTTGGCCGCTGGCGCGGGTGTCGGATCGGACGGCCAGAGATACTGGTGATCTTTGCGCAGCTCGTCCACGATGGCTCGGAGTACTTTGCGGTCCGGTTTGTCAGACTCGGCCGCCGGCTTGTGTTGCGCCAGAGCGTGATCGACCGCCTGGCTATGCATGCCGGCCTCTGTGGCCACGGATCGCCACTCGTCGTGCCAGTCGCGGTCGCGAATGTCAGCGCGTAGCTGCGCCAGCTCGGCGGCCTGGTGGTCGGCGTCGAGGGCTTGCCGGGCTAGGGCCAGCTCAGACTGGAGGGCGTCGACGTCGATGTCGTGCTCTTTGAGCGTAGCCAACGCATCGGCGATCGCCCGCTCTTTGCGCCGGGCCTCTCGCGAGGCTTGGCGTTCCTCGAATGTCTCGCCGTCTGACAGTCCCATGCTTCACCTCGCTGAAACCAAACCTCTCGCGTACCCGCAACGGTTGCACTGGGTACCCACGCACGGGATGACCTTGAGCTGAATGTCACAGTGCGGACATCGCTCGACTGTCTCGACACGCCGCGGCGGTGGCGCTTGAACGATCGGGCGCATGACTGTCGCGTTGTAGGGCTGCCGGAAATCGCCCTGGTTCAGGAGACCTCCCGGGTGCTTCAGCCCGCCCGGATACTTCGTCGCATCGATCACGGCGCGGTCCGGGCCCAGGCCGTGGACGTTCGGCGGTGGCATGCCCATCGGGAACAAGGGGTCATGGCTCATCGGTCACCTCACCGCGCCGTCATTGTCGGACTGCCAAGATTGAAAGCCCCATCGCCTCCGCGAATGACCTTCAAGGGGAATGCCTTCGTCGCGTGGAGCGAGGGCTCGAAGTTGTCGGGCGATACAAGCATGCCCACTTCGCGTGCCTTGCATCGCCACATCTGCGTATCGTGGTCGGCGCCGCTGGGGTCTCTGGGGTCATGGAAAACGGCCCCGGCCGCAGCCGCGGCGGCGCACCGGCGGGCCTTCTCCAGGTGAGCGTCGAGCGCCGCGAGATCGTTTGCTTTCAGCGCCGGCGCGTTCGGCCCGCTCTCGATCCTGGCTCGCTGCGTTTCCAGATCGCGGACCTTGCCGGCGTAGTGCATCGCCAGCTCGGCCACATTCGCCGCGAAGGTCCACGCCTCGTGATAGGCAATCATAAGCATTACTCCTCTGTCAGTTGAATGTTGGCCCCGTTGTAATTGAGACGCGTCTGCAGCTCGGCGAATCGTGTGATGCCGCAATCGCTGCGGATGACTTTCGCGATGCTCCAGAACCCCTTGCCGATATTCTCCGCCGCAGCCCGCCAGGTTGCCTCTGAGCGGTCACCGCGGAGCTTGCATTGCTCGGCCCTGTCGCTCGCAAAACGAGCAAACGCTTTCACGTCGGCCTGATGACGCTCCTGCTCTTGCCGCTCTTGCTCTTGGGCACGGCGCTCGGCGAGCCATTCGGCTTCCGGCTCGGTGAGGCGAATCGGCCGCTCATCGGCCATGCGGCGCCTGCGAATCTCCTGGTAGTCGAGTGGCATCATCACCTCAGTTCAGGGAATCCATAGGTTCAGGTCGCCGTGCATGTACCAAGAGCCCTGAGCCGGCGGCGGCAGTGCTGGCGCGGGCACGATCGGCGGCACTGCCTTGACCGCCGGCCTGGTCGGGGTGGGTCTCGGCCGCGGCCGTGCGGGCGCGGGCGCGGGCTCGATCGTCGTCGCGGTGACGGCCGCCGGCAGCTCGGGCACCGGATCCCCGTCAAGCGGGATGGCGCCGCCGTGGGTGCGGTCGAACTCTTGGGCGGCCAGCAGCAGATCGGCCAAGCCAGTGTCGCCGCCTTCGAGGGCGCGGTCGGCCAGCTTCACCTTACGGTCGAGCAGGGCCAGCTCGGCCTTCCTCTTTGCCGCTCGATCCGCCACGGCGGTCACCAGATCGAGCATGTCGACCGTGGGTTGTCCGCCGTCCGTCACACGGCCCAGCATTCTGTCCAGCACGCACATCGTGGCTTTCACGTTCCCGTCGATGCCCTCAGCGATTAGCGCAGTCATGAGTGACCGGGCCTTCGTATCCTTCGAGACAGGATCCACGGCCGCTAGCAGGTCGTTGAGGATCGCCATCAAGTCAACCTCGACCTTGGGGCGCCCGCTGGGGTTAGCAGACGGCTGCCCGCGCTGGAAACGCGTAGAAGGTGAGGGGTTTGGGTTGGCCATGATGACCCGACTCTTTCCCGGTTAGCTGGAAAGCCTTTCCAGTTCTTGTGCTGAAAGGCGCCCACAGTAAATTATAAGGCGTCTTGGATGATCTCGATCAGCCGGGCCTTAATCTCATCAGCCAGCCGGTCCCAGATTCCCACGATCAGGGTAAGGTCTGGGTCCTCACTTTGGGATGTGGGCAGGGCGTGGGAAAGCCGGTCTTGATGTATCTCTTCACCGTTGCCACAATGTGACTTATGGTCGGGTGAATCTAGGCACCCCGACTCGTGCCAATCGCTTGCACGGCTTCGGACGCGTGAGCAGCATTGGCCGCCACGGGCAGGGGTTAGAGCTCAATCCAGCACGCGTGGAACAACTTCGGGGTAGGGCATCGGGACGTGGGTAAAGAGCTAAACCCCGCCAAGGTTCGCGCGGTGTGGGCTGCGGCGGAGCTGGTTGAGTCTGGAATGGTCGTCGGACTAGGTACCGGCTCGACGGCAGCGCTGATGCTCCAGCGACTAGGTGAACGGTGCGCGACTTGAAGGCCTGAAAATCCTGGGCGTGCCGACCAGCGTGGCCACGGCGGAGCTTGCGCGTCAACAGAGTATTCCCGTCCGCGAACTGGACGATATCAGCAGCCTGGACATGAACCTTGACGGTGCCGACGAGGTCGATCCCCAGTTCCGGATGATCAAGGGGCGAGGCGGGGCCTTGTTGCGTGAGAAGATAGTCGCCTGCGTTGCCGTGCGCCGCGTTACGATCATCACCACCGAAAAGCGGGTGGATCGTCTGGGGCTTAACGCCCCCATTCCCGTGGAGGTAAGCCGCATCGGCTTGAAGCACACCGAGCAGCGGCTGCAAAGACTAGGTGCCCGAAGGTCAGGATACGCCCGCTCCCGAGTGGCGCACCCTACTTGACTGACGGGGGAAACGCGATCATCGACTGCCGCTTCGACGACGTCGGCGATCCTGAAGAGCTCGACTCCCGTCTTCAGGGGGTGGTCGGAGTCTTCGAAACTGGCCTGTTCCTTGGTCTTTGCGACGTGCTGGTCATTGGTACCATTGACGGTGTCGAGCAGGTCGCATCGGCGCAATGCAGGAATAGCGGTTGCGGAGGCTGACACTCGCAGATGTAGAATAGGTGGAGCGAAGTGCGTCCCACCTGGGGCATAGCCTTGCCTGCGGTGGGCCGCACTCACCTTACATATGTTCCAACCTGCGCTTTTAGCTCGTCGAGTATCTCGGCGGTCTTCGATGCCCCAAACCGGTCGCAGCCCAGCTTGACCACGGCGATGGCGCCGTCGAGCGTCCGCACACCGCCGGCCGCCTTGAGCTTGATATGCGGCGGCGCGGTCTGGCGCATCAAGGTGAGGTCTTCGTGCGTGGCCCCGCCCGTTCCGTAGCCGGTCGACGTCTTGACGTAGTCGGCCTTCGCCCGGCCACAAAGCTCGCAGAGCTTTACCTTCTGCGCGTCGTTGAGATAGCAGTTCTCGAAGATCACCTTGACGAGCGCCCGCGCTCATGGGCAGCCCGGGTCACCACGGCGATGTCACCGGCCACCGCATCCCAGTTGCCGCCAATGGCTTGACCAATGTTGATGACCATATCGAGCTCGGTCGCGCCGTCGTCCATCGCCTTCTGGGCCTCGAAGACCTTCACCGCGGTAGCGTGGCCCCCGTGGGGAAAGCCGACCGTCGTGCCGACCGCTACTCCCGAGCCCGCCAACAGTCGCGCCGCGAGCTGTACGGCATAAGGCTTGATGCATACGCTGGCCACACCGTATTTCGCCGCGAGCTTGCAACCTACTTCGAGCTCGTCGTCGGTCAGGGTTGGCCCCAGCAGTGAATGATCGATGCGCTTGGCAATCAGGTCGTAGGTCAGTACCAAACTCATAGTATGGACGCTCCGATGAACAGAATCTCGGCGAGACGATCGATTACGGCTTGATTCTGGCCAGCTCCGGTCGCAACGGGCAAGAGGGGGTCAAGACCGATAACTCCTCTTGGCTGGTCGCACAGTCGCGACATAATTTCGGAAGTGCCACCGATCCCAAAGTCCCCCAGCCCATCGATGGAGGTTTCACTGTGCCCGACACTCGTCCCACTGTCGCCGTCCTCGGCGCGAGCGATGATCGCTCCAAGTATGGCAACAAGGCAGTCCGCGCCTTTCGCGACCAAGGCTGGGACGTCTACCCGGTCCACCCCACCTTGACCGAGGTGGAGGGGATCACTGCTTTTCCAGACTTGGATGCCGTTCCCGTGCCGGCGCTCGACCGTGTGAGCTTCTACGTTCCGCCCCTGATTGGCCTGAAGCTGATCGATGCCGTGGCGCGAAGACCCGTAGGCGAGGTCTGGTTCAACCCGGGGGCCGAGTCACCCGAACTGGTGGCTCGAGCCGAGGCGTTGGGTTTGAACGTGATCCAGGCGTGTAGCATCCTGGACATCGGACGGGCGCCGTGGAGTTATTGAGATTCAGGGCACTCCGCAACAGCTCGACTTCTCACCGCTGGGTCGTGATGGAGGCCCGGCCGCTACGCCCGGCTCACCGTGGGCTGAAGTGGGGTCGCCAGCGGGCGACGGGTTCCAATTGTGGGCCGAAACATCATGAGGATGACCAGGGGGAGATAAAGCAGGACGAGTGTTCCCCCTTTGTCCAGATACCAGAACTGGCTGGCCACCAAGAGCGCTGCCGAAAGTGAGATCAGCTCGGCCAGGCTCTTGCGAGCTGGCCAGAGGGTGGTGACGATGATGAGGCGCAAGGTACGCGATCAGTACGGGAAGTCGAAACGCAGTGTCGATGCCAACCCAGAAGCTACCTGTCGACTTGGGCTCGAACCAGGGCAAGAGACCTGCCTCGGCGATGCTCCGGGCGCCAGGGCGCGCGCCCATCGCCCCAGCTCGGCAATGGAGACGCCTAGCAAGGCACAGACGGCTGCAACCGAGCAAGACACGATCATGAATCGGTACATTCCCCGCCCCCGATAGTACCCTGCCCAGAGCGAAATCAGGCCCAGGCAGGCCGGAATCCAGCCGGCTGCAAGACCGATTAGTGTGCCGGTGACCGAGGGTCGCGCGTGCCAGAAAACGGCGAGGATGATCAGCGCCGCGGAGATCAACTGGCCACTGTCCACGACCGCCATTCGCGTGTACGGCAAGAGCAGGTAGCACGCCGCCATCGCCAGACCCGAAATTGGCCGGTCGAAGTGTTTCCAGCCGATCAGCATCAGCCCGGTAACCAGCCCGCTATGAGCAAGTACCGCCAGTACCCTGGAAACGATGACCTGGGCCGGCTTTTGCTTGAGCGACGTGGGCAGCCAGGGCTCGATCGCCTGCTTCACCTCGGCGGCTTTTTCGCTCCCTTCGCCGGGGATTGCCGCCGTTTGGTCCCCCCGCGCGGCGGGCTCGGCCGGATTGGCGCGGCGCCATCATGAACGGGCAGGCTGATCGTCTCGGCCAGCAGCAATGCCAGAATTCCGATTGACAGGCAGAGCAAGCCGGAAGAGCTCAAGTTCGGCTCGAGCAGCGGGCGACGGACCAGTCCCAGGTCAAGCAGGCAACGGACCAGCCATGCACCCGACCCCAAGAAGAGCCAGATGAAGGCCGACCACGGAGGTCGCGACTGGTTGCCCACGATCAGCATCATGCCGGGCACCAACACGAACAGCAGAAGCAAGTCCAGATTCCGCACGCTCCAGAGCCGGCTGAACTTGAAGAAGACCGTCACGCAGCCCAGCAGCGAGAGGTACAGCCAGACGTCCGGGTCGAGGCCAAGGTCGGATACAAGCGTACCCCTCACGGCAACCTCGTCAGTCCGATTCAAACGGAATGGGCTCGCCCGAGAGCTGGCACAACGCATTGAGAGCGGCGCGCTGTTCCGCCTCCTTCTTGTTGCGGCCCCACGCTGGGGCGTGGCGCTGCCGTCCAATCAGCGCGGAGATCTTGAAACACTTCGAGTGGTCCGGGCCCTTTTCGTCGAGCAAGAGATAAGTGGGCGTCTCGCCAAACTCGCGCTGGGCCACCTGCTGCAGGTTGCTCTTGTAGTTGATCCCACCCTGCCCATCAACGGCCGCATCGATCTCCGGCTCGATGTGAGTGACGATGAACTGCCGAGCCGCGTCCATGCCCCCGTCGAGGTAAATCGCTCCGATCAGGCTCTCGAACACATCGGCCAGAACCGAGGCAGGCGTCCGTTCGCACGAGCCCATCCCTTTACCCATGTAAAGAAATGTTTCGATGCCCAGAACCTCGGAAATCTTGGCACAGGTCAGCCGCGAGACCACGATCGACTTGATCCGCGTCAGCTCCCCTTCCTGATAATCCGGGTACTTGCGGAAGAGACGATCAGAGACAACCGCCCCGAGAATCGCATCGCCCAGGAATTCGAGCCGTTCGTTGGATGACAGTCGGTGATTGGCGCCCGACGCATGGGTGAGCGCCTCGCGTAGCAAAGCCGGATCACGAAACGCATAACCGAGGACTTCCTGGCACTCGTCGAGCGGCCGAGATTGGTCCCGTTTGGTTATCGGGGGCATTGTCGAACTCGTTTTGCGCTCAAGGGTTAGCGTTGAGGACTTCAAGTTATCCCGGGGCGGCGGGGTTGTCAACCATCTGGTTGTAGCCTGGCTGGGGGGTCTGATCATGGTCCCAGCCGACGTGCAGCCGCGAAAGCCAAGAGATCTCATACCCCGGGCGCGGTGCGTGCCGCGTGAATGAACGCGGCGACCTTGACGGCGTCTTTGCGGCCGGGAGACGACTCGACGCCGCTTGCCACGTCGACCATCCAGGGACGGGTGCGCGCGACTCGTTGGGCGACATTCTCGGGCGTCAGACCGCCGGCAAAGACCAGGCGGGGCAGGGGAGGGATGTGGTCCAGGACGTCCTCGGCAACAAGAGTTGCCGTCCCGCCCATGAATCCCGGGACGTGAGCATCTACCAGCACCGCGTCGGGAGAGCGGCCGGCTCGCTCGGATCTCTCCAAGTAATCGGTCATCGCCCGAATGTCCGCAACACAGCCCAGACGAAACGCCTGAATGATCCAGAACCGGCCCAGAACCTCAAGGTCGTCGGTCGGTTCGTCGCTGTGGAGCTGGATGCACTCTAGACCGAGCTGGTCGGCGACGCTGGCAACCTCGGAAGCAGGACGATTCACGAATAGACCGACCGCCTGCGCCGGTCGATCAATGGCCTGAATGATCTGCTTCGCTTGCGACAGGTCGACGAACCGTCGGGAACCAGGATGAAAATTAAGCCCTATGTAGTCTGCGCCCGCACGCACGCAAGCGACCGCCTCGTCGACCCGGGTCAAGCCGCAGATCTTGACCCGCACGCGTTGCTCGTGAGGCTCTTCGCAAAGCGGCTGCGCGGCCATCCGCACCGGGACCACGGTTGACTCAGGCGACTCCGAGCTTGGCAAGGGCAGCCTTGAATTTGGTCTCGGGATTGACACCGACGAGCCGGTCGACTTCTTTTCCCTGCTGGAACACCAGGACGGTCGGAATGGCAGAGATTCGCAGGCCGCCGGGAGTCTCCTGGTTCTCATCGGTGTTCATCTTGCCCACCTTGATCCGCCCGTCGAATTCACCGGCCAGTTTTTCAATGGTCGGAGCCAGACTCCTGCACGGACCACACCACGGGGCCCAGAAATCGACGACCACCGGAATTGACGAATCCAAGACTTCCGACTTCCAGTTGGCGTCGGTAAACTCCTTCACGCTGCCGGCCATGATTCATGCCTCGTCGATCTGCAAAAGTCGCGGGAACATGGAAACTTAACAACCATAGAATACGCAGCGGGCAATCCCGGAACCCTGGTAGACGGAGGCATTATAAGGTGCCCGAAAAGCGAGTCAACTCTCGCGACCCACTGGCTCAGGTAGCATGCATGACCGACTGGCGGGCCATGCGTTCATGCATTGATCCTCGCCGCGGTGGCTGGCTGCGGCTGCTGTTGCTGGCCGTGCCGGCGACCATCATGCTTCGAATTGCCGGCGCACGACCGATCTGGCTCTTCGCGGGATCAGCCCTGGCCATCATCCCGCTCGCGGGTTTGCTGGGCGAAGCCACTGAACAGCTTGCCGAACGGCTGGGCCCGGGCATCGGCGGCTTGCTCAACGCCACTTTCGGCAACGCAGCCGAGTTGATAATCGCCCTATTCGCTCTCTTCAAGGGCTACGACGAGGTAGTCAAGGCCTCGCTTGCCGGCAGCATCCTTGGCAATGTCCTCCTCGTGCTGGGTGCCAGCCTCCTTGCGGGAGGTCTGAAGTACAACTCCCTGACATTCAACCGCACGGCTGCAGGCGTGGGCGCAACCATGCTGGTGCTGGCGTCATTCGGTCTTTTGATCCCCGCGATCTTCCACGCGCTGCCGGAAGTCACTGCCCGGGACATCGGCCTGGAGCATGAGTTGAGCATCGGGGTCTCGTTGATCTTGATATTCACCTACCTCTCCCACCTGGTCTTCAGCCTGATTACACACAGAAACATCTTCAATCCGGACGATACCGATGCTCATGACGAGGACGAGCACTGGAGTAACACGGCAGCGACGGTGGTCCTGGTCGTGGCGACGCTGCTGGTCGCCCTTATGAGTGAGATCTTGGTAGGCGCAGTCGAGCATGCCAGCCACTTCCTGGGAATGAATTCAATCTTCGTCGGGGTCGTGCTGGTGGCGATTGTCGGCAACGCAGCCGAGCACTCGACGGCCGTCTTGGTGGCACTGAAGAATGAGATGGACCTGGCCGTGGGAATCGCGCATTGGTTCCGCGCTGCAGATCGCCCTCTTTGTCGCCCCGGTTCTTGTCTTCGCCAGCTATCTACGTCCCGAACCGATGGATCTACGATTCACGTCGCTTGAGGTTCTAGCCGTGGTGGTAGGAGTGTTGATTGCGCGGATGGTCGCCGAGGACGGTGAATCAAACTGGCTGGAGGGGCTGATGCTGCTGGCGGTATACGGGATCTTGGCGCTGGCCTTTTTCTTGCTACCCGAGCGAAATCCGAGGCAGGCTGAGCCTCATGCCGCGATGGAGGCGCCTCAGCGGCGGGAGTCGTCTCCATTCGGAGCATGCTCGCCCGAAACACTTGCTCCACAATGCGGCCTTCCAAGTCGCGCGAGCTATGATCACGTCTGGTACGTTCAACGGACGATCAGGCCGTCCGCTTGATGCTAGCGACTTACCCGCTTCGTCGCCGTCTCCGTCTGCTCGTCCAGGTAAAGCAGCCGGCCGCAGCTCTTGCAGAACATGAGCTGGTCACCATTGATCAGGTGGTTGAGCATCTGCGTGGTGACGGCGGTAAAGCAGCCCAGGCAGGCGCCGTTTTCGCAGGCGGCCAGGGCGTCGGCTCCAAACTGCCGGACAGTGCGGCTGTAGCGTTCTCGCTCCTGCTCGGGAATGGAGATTTCGGCTTCGATGATGGCCGTTCCAGCTCCTGAAGCTGGGCCTTGTTGGCGGAGGCCTGCGATTCGATCTCGGTGTGGAGGGCGTCGACGTCCTGGGCGAACGACTTGAGCTCGGCTTCTAGCTTGGCAAAGGTGGCGCTCTGGCTTTCGATGAGCTCGTAGGTTTGCAGGATTTCATCCTCGGTCTTGCTCATGGCCGCCTTGTCGTGGGCGATCTGGTTCTGAAGGGCCTTGTACTCCTCGTTTTTCTTCACCTGGTTGAGCTTGACCTTCAGGTCGTCGATCTTGGCCTGCTGAGCCTGCAGTGCATGCTCGTTCTTCTTGAGTTGGACCTTGGCGTCTTGAAGTGCCTTGCGGGCCTTCTCGAGGTCGGCCTGGCGACTAGCCAGCGCCGTCTGGCGGGCGGCGAGTGTTCTGGGGGCCGAGGCGAGGCGGTCGCGCAGGGCCTTGGCACGCTGATGGAGAAGATGAAGGTCGCGGAGAATTTCAGCGGTTGCGGTCATGAGGCGATGGCTCCGATGTGATCCATGAGGGACGGCCAGGACTTCGAGATTCCAAAGAAATGGGGTCGTGGCAAAAAAAAACCGCCGGTCGCTTGTGCGACCGGCGGTTGGTTAATCGGTTCAACCGGTACTTTCGAGGAACCCCTCGAGTTGCCGGCTGCGAACGGGATGCTGAAGTTTTCTGACGGCCTTGGCCTCGATCTGGCGGACCCGCTCGCGGGTCACCTTGAAAATCCGGCCCACCTCCTCCAGGGTGTAGGTGTAGCCGTCTCCCAACCCGTAACGGAGCTTGATGATCTCGCGCTCGCGGTAGGTCAGCGTCTTGAGAACCTGGTCGATCTTCTCCTTGAGCATCTCCTGGGTGGCCGCGTTGATCGGGCTCTCGGCGGCTTCATCCTCGATGAAGTCGCCGAAGTAGCTATCTTCGCTCTCGCCGACGGGCCGGTCGAGCGAGATCGGGTGGCGGCTGATCTTCATTACCCGCCGGGTTTCCTCGATCGAGATGTTGGCGGCCCGAGCCGTCTCCTCGATGGTCGGCTCGCGTCCCTTCTCCTGGAGCAGCTTCTTGGAGACGTTGCGCAGCTTGGACATCGTCTCGATCATGTGCACCGGAATGCGGATCGTGCGGGCCTGGTCGGCAATGGCGCGGGTAATGGCCTGGCGAATCCACCAGGTGGCGTAGGTGCTGAATTTGTAGCCGCGGCGGTATTCATACTTGTCGACGGCGCGCATCAGCCCGGTGTTGCCTTCCTGGATCAGATCAAGGAACGACAGGCCGCGGTTGCGGTACTTCTTGGCGATCGAAACCACCAGCCGGAGGTTGCCGCCAGAAAGTTCCCGCTTGGCCTGTTCATACTCCTTGAAGCGGCTCGTTCATCAGTTGGGCGCGTCGCTTGAGGCTCTTGGGAGTCTCGAGCGTGATCCGCATCAGATCCTTGAGTTCCTTGACGAGATTGGCCCGGTCTTCCTTGCCGATGTGGCCGGCCCGCAGCTCCCTGAGCTGGGCGAGCAGTTCTTCCATACGGACGGCGATCTGCTCCAGCCGCTTCATGAGGGGCTGGACCTTCTGGGTCCGGATCGACAGTTCCTCGACCAGGTTGACCGCCTTGAAGCGGCGCCGCTTGAGGTTGGCCATCAGGGCCAGCCGCCCGGTCGCCTCGCGGTCGCGGACGAAAACCCTGAAGTCCCGCACGTTGCACTCCATCAGGTGCTCGAGGGTCTTCAGGTTATGCGGCATCCGCCCCAGGATCTGCTCCTTTTCAAGGTTCTCGGTGACCGAAACCTTGACGGTACGATCGAAGGGGAGATCACCCTCGTTGACCTTCTTGAGCACGTCGACGACCAGGGCCAGGGCGAAGTGGCACTCGAGCACCTTGCGGCGGAATTTCTTGCGGGTGACCTCGATCTTCTTGGCGAGGTTGATCTCCTGTTCCCGGGTGAGCAGGGGGATCTCGCCCATCTGAGTCAGGTACATGCGAACCGGATCATCGATTCGCCGCGAGATGTCTTCGAGGTCTTCGGTCGTGAGCTCGGTCTCTTCGTCCTCGAGAGGCTCCTCGGCCAGATCGTCGTCGGGCTCGTCATCCAGATCACCGGAGGCCAGCAGGCGGGTTTCCGCCTCGTCCTCGTTGATCAGCTCGATGCCCATCTCGTCGAGGGTCTCGAGCAAGCTGTGGATGCGCTCGGGGCTCGTCGCCTCGTCAGGCAACAGGTCATTGACCTGGTCGAAGGTGAGAAACCCTCGCCGTTTGCCCAGATCGAGCAACGTCTTGATGCCCTCGTCCAACTTATCCATCCAGAATCCTCCCTCACGCACGGAACGACGGGTCAGGACGCGTTCTTACTTCGTGTCCGGCCGCTGGTTCATGAGACGTCGATATTCCAACTGTAAGGCACGACTGGCGTCCGGTTCGGTCACTTCATCGGTTTCGGCCAGGGCCCTGCGCAGGTCTCCCAGCCGGCTTTGCCGCTCGCGCTCGGCCAGGGTGCCGAGCACGCCCTTGAGGCGATCTTGCCAGGAAGCGGGACGCACGCTCTCGGGCAAGGGCGCCGGGTCCAAGGGGAACAGCAATCCTGCCGCCAGGGCGCGAACCTGGGGGTCGTCGAGGCGGAGCATGATCTGCTCGGTGCGCGGCGGTTGCCCCTCGCCGTGCAGGTCGTAGCAAGCCTGCAGGATCGCCCGCAGAGAAGCATCCCGCAGCGAAGAGGCCGTGACGCGCGAGACCAGTTCAGAGACCAGTGCCGGCTCGTTCAGCACGATCTGAACCAGTTCGCGGTCGAGCGGGTCAAGGTCGCGAAGCCGGATCGGCGGCGGAGCACTGCCGGCTGGCGGCTGGACTTCGCCTTGCGATTCGCCTGGGGAAAATTCGCCGGGGCAGTGGACGCACGGTCGCCACGGCCAGGCTCGCCGCGACGCGGCCCGCCTCAGTTCCCGCAGCCGTCGCCTCAGGTCATCGACCGGCAGGCCCAAACGATGAGCCAGGCTGTCGAGCGACTTGGCCAGCTTCAGATCCAGCCCGATTCGCTGCGTCAAGGGAATGCGGCTGAGAATGCCGAGCACCCACTCGGCCGCTCGCCGCGAGCCTTCAATCGCGCCGAAATCGAACCGCGACTGCCGCTCGATCGAGCACAAAGGCAAGGGGTCAACCGCCCCGGCGACCAGGCTGCGAAATGCGTCGGCCCCTTCTCTCAGGAGGAAGTCGCATGGATCCAAGTTTCTCAGGCAGACTCAAGATGCGCACGTCCAGCTCATGTCCCAGAAAGAATTCCAGGCGCGCGGTCAGCGGCGTTCTGGCCGGCGGCATCGCCATCGAAAACCAGCACGACCAGCTCGGCCAGGCGTCTCAGCCCCCGAACATGGTCTTCACCGAGGGCCGTGCCCAGAGTGCCGACGACGTTGCACAATCCCACCTGGTGCGCCGCAATGACATCGGTATAGCCCTCGACGACGGCCACCCACCCGGCTTCGCGACAGGCGGCACGGGCGCGATCGGCCGCGTACAAGACCTTGCGCTTTTGGAACAAGGCCGTCTCGGGGCTGTTAAGATATTTTGCGACATTTTTTCCCTGTGTGACCGCGGCGCGTTCGACTTCAGGAAGAATTCGTCCTCCAAATCCGATCGCGCGTCCTCGCTCGTCATGAATGGGAAAGATCAGCCGACCCCGAAATCGCTCCCGGACGGTCCCGGGTGAATCCTCCGGCCGGGAAACTAATCCGGCTTGCTCCAGAAGCTGCGCCGAGTAGCCGTGGCCGCGACCCTCGCTCACCAGCCAGCCGCGCTCGATCGGCGCGTACCCCAGCCGAAACCGCTCGATGCTCGTGGCGGTCAGGCCTCTGCCCAGTGCGTACGACCGCGCCGCCTCAGACTTCGTCAGCAACCGCGCGAACAGCTCCTCTGCCCAGGCCAGAACCCCAAGCAGCTCAGACTTCGACGGTCCGGCCGGCTCCGCGACCGAGTCCACTGCCGATGCCGGCGGGCTTGCCAGCACAATACCTGCCCGCTCGGCCAGCATGCGCATCGCCTCTGGAAAATCAACGTGTTCGAAATTCTTCACGAAATCAAAGACATCGCCCCCGGCACTACAGCTCCAGCACTTGTATGACTGGCGCTCGGGGTTGACTTCTAGCGAGGGATTGTGGTCGTCATGAAAAGGGCACAGCGCCTTGTATTTGGAACCGGCCCGGTGGAGCCGCACATAGTCGCCCACCAGCGCAACGATATCCACCGCGTTTTTTATGGCGACCTTGGTGGCGTCGGAGTGACGGGGCACCGGGAGCTCCTGAAAGTCAGGCACGAGCCCGGGTCCATGGTTCGCAGGCGCCGGAGGTTACGAAGCCATCGGAAACCTCTGGTCATCTGCTCACCGTGCCCTATGGAAATCATTGCCGATGACATCAGAATTATAACTCGAAGTGATTTTCGGTCAAGTTTTTCGAGCGCTCTGACGACATCTCGAGTTTGCTTCTAAACCGGCATGATTTTAGCGTTTATGATTGCAGCGGCGATCTGGCGATCGCGCCTGAGCCGATACTCCCCAATCTCGGTTCCACCCGGTTCGGTCCCCTCTCGAACCAGACCAGTTGACGCAGAGTCGGTTTGCCCAGTCTTCTCAAGGCCCTTAAGTACCGTTCATGAATGTCCCGCGAACCAGGTGTCCAAGTCAAGCCCCCTCATCTTTTTGTTGCTTTTCGCTTGAAAAATCGCGTCGTACGTAAGTTCGGCCTGGGCGGCTCCGGGAGGGCTCTCGCGGAACAGCGGAGCTGGAGACCGCGCTGCAGGGAGCGTCGCTTCGGAGATCAGGGGCGGTCGCTACCTTAAAGTCGGCCGTTACCGTTTTCATTGTCGCTCCTCACGCCGTCCCGCGCATCTGCGCCTTGAGGCTTACCGTCGATGGGCAGGAAGACCGGCTGCCCTCCTTGAGGTAAGATTACAATCAGGGGAAGACGCTCGGGATTGAATTGCCGAACGGCCAGTTCGAATTCCGCCATGGACGAGACAGGAACCCGGCCGACGCCGATGATTCTTGTTCCCGGCTGCAATCCAGCATGAAACGCGGGCCCGCCGGGACTTACCCGATCGACTTCGATAGCGGGCTTGCCGTCGCCGGTGGGAACTTCCCGAACGTGGAAGCCAAGGAAGGCAGCCTCGGGAGCGTCCGGCAACTCGCTGATCTTGACTTTGACCGTCTGTTCCGCCCCTTCGCGATAGAAGACCAGGGGCACCTCGGCCCCCACGTCCAGACCCGCCGTGAGTATGCGCAGCTCCGCGGGATCGGCAACATCGTGGTTAGCCAGCTTCACAATCACGTCGCCTCGCTTAAGACCGCTGGCCGCGGCCGGGCTGCCGGGCTGAACCCGCGAGATCAGGACGCCGTGTTTATCAGGAAGATGCAGTTTTCGCGCCACATTCGCATCGACCGGGTCGATGCCCACACCAAGATAGCCACGGATTACCTTGCCGTCCTTGATCAGCCCATCCACGACCTTCTTGGCCAGAGAGGAAGGAATGGCCAGACCGATGCCCTCATAGCCACCGGTCCGGCTGATGATCGCCGTATTGATGCCCACGACCTTGCCGGCGAGATTGATCAGGGGACCGCCCGAGTTGCCGGGGTTGATTGCAGCGTCGGTCTGAATGAACGACTCGTAGGAAGCAAGGTTCAAGCCGTTTCTTTCAGCGGCCGATACGATTCCCGCGGTCACCGAATGGTCGAACCCGAGCGGACTGCCAATTGCCAGAACCCAGTCGCCGATATCGAGCTGGTCAGAGTCGCCCCACTCGGCCTGCACCTTGAGATCGGCGCGCACCTGGAGCACGGCAAGGTCGCTCTTGGGATCTGCGCCGACAAGCCGCGCCGGCACGTCGTCGCCCGGCCCCAGGCGAACCACGATCCGCTCGGCTTCCTTGATGACGTGATAGTTCGTCACGACGTATCCCTTGGCCTTGTCGATGATGACGCCCGAGCCGAGCTCGCCGCCTTGGAACCCAGGACCCAGCGGGTTCCCTCCCAGTGGCATCCCGGGCATGACATCGGCTCGCCGCCGTTCGTGCTGGGCCTGTACGTTAACCACGGCCGGCGAGACGGCGGTCACAGCCAGTCGGAAGAGCGCCGAGGCCTGGCTGACAGCGCCGGCCTTGTCCAGCTTGCCCAGCGCTTCTGTCGCCGCCCTGGCCCGGCCCGCCTCCCATGAATAACCTGTGCGTTCTGCGACGTAAGGAACGCCGTAGACGATGAGAGCCGCGAGGCAAAGGATGAACAAAATGATTAAGAATCCGCGCCGGACCGGAGGCGTCGTGGGCCGCGGGGGCGGCTCATCGAACCCGAAGCCGTGATCCTGAGGATTGAACGACGCCATGGACGAGGCTCTCCTGCGGTGCAAGACGGGGGGGCCAAACGCGACGGGCCCTCAAGAGCCCCTGGCATGGAATGATCAGCGACTCATGGGCGGCCGCTGCCCGGAAAACATCATTGTGGGCACCCGTGAGGTCGAAATCAACCTGTCGACTGAGCCGGCGGAACACGCTGCAGGCGTTTCAAGGCCGCGGCGAATTGGCTGACCGCCGGGTGGGAATCCTTGAGACCAAACCAGTCTCGTCTACACCACAGGGCCGAGACAACTCCCAGTTAAACCGACTTTGAAGGACCCCAGGGTGCGGCGCTGCGAGGAGGCTTGAATTGATCACCAACCTTGGCCAGGATGAGAGTAGCGAGGTAAATCGCGACACCTATCACGCCTGCCATGGTCGCTCGCGAAGCTTCGCACGCTTCAGTGCCTTGACCACGATCTCGACGTCGGCGGCAAGCTGAAAATCGAACATGCCGGCAATCACGAAGTCTGCACCGTGCTGGAAAGCGTGGTTGATGCCGACCTGCGCGGGAATTGCCCCGGCGGCCATCACCTTGAAGGCGAACCAAGGCCTGGCCACGGTCTTCATCACAGCGATGGTGCGGTCCGGGTGCAAATCGAAGATGTTGTCGTGATAACGGTCGTGCTCTGGGCTCGACCCGTTATACCAGCACCACTCCTCTCGCTTGTCGGAGGGGGTGGCAGACCAGTAGTTGTCGGGATGGAAAGTCTTGACGTAATAGTCAGGGTTCAGACCATGCTTCTCGCTAGCGATAGGCGTCTCCAGCGAGTGGCTGCCGATGCCCGCGGGAACCCCGTCTGACTTCATCAGATCCAGGGTCCGGCCTACCACGTCAATCTTGCCGGCCATCACCTGGCGGTCGGTCCGTTCGCCGTGTGTATAAAGCGTTTCGACACCTTTGTCGATTAGCTCACGCACTTGTGCCTTGACCTTGTCGGGCTCCGATTGATCCACATCCACGCAAACCATCATCTGAAGCTTTCCACCCCGCTCCTTGCGGTACCGAACCACAACTTCGACCGATCCGGGTGAAACCTGGATCATGTTCACGCCGGACTGTTCGGCAAGTTCGAAAGTTTCAAATATTCTGCTTTCGGTGTTATATTCCCGCAGCAGCCGCGAGACGTAGAGCAAGTCTCGGCTGTGGGCGTAGCCGCCGATCAAATTGCCTCCCATGAGCAGCCGGCTGACGGAAAGCTTGCCGAGCCTGCCGCAGGGGAGAGTCTCTCCATGATAGGGAAGCCGATGGGGCTCGGCCGGCTGGTCCTTCTGATTGAGGGCCGCCTGGAGGCTCTTTTCTTCGAGGCTAAGCAGGGCACCTGTGCCCGCGGTGCCCAGCATTGCCGAAGTCAGAAAACGACGCCGATCTGTTCGTTCTGCCATGGTAGGATCCTCTGGCAAGAGAATACTCGGCGCTGGCGCGTCGAAGCGGGCTAAGGTGGGATCCCGCTTATATGAAGTATGCTCCTCTCGGGTCCGGAACACAAGTTGATAGTGGTGGAAAACAAGAGAAAGTCACAGGCGCTATGGCGCGTGAGTCGGCGCTCTAGGTAATATCGCGCCACTTCGTATATCGACAACGGTAGCGGCGGAACACGAGAATGAATGAATACGATCCATCCGAGGGAGTTGATCACCTAGTCTTTGATCGCGCTCGGGAGGTGATATGAGAAACGCGCCGTGGTGGCAAACCGTTCCGGTCATCCTGCTGCTTGCCGCTGGCGGCTGCGGGTCGCCGGCCTGGATCCAGGTTGAGACGGTCATCCACGGTGACGGCTCATGTGACCGCACGATCTGGCAACCCAAGGATGAGATGCTACCGGACGACGCACTCCAACCTGCGTGGAATGTCCGATGGAAGTCGATCAACCTGGTTGCGATCCCTCCGGAATTGGCCAAACAGGCCAAGAATGGTCAGCCGAACGACGAACACCACTACTTTTCGGCCCAGGGCACTTTCCAAAGTCCCTCAACGATTCCGCACCACTTTCGTCGAGCCTTCAAGCCAGACCCCAAGGCTCGGGCAAGCGAGCTCGTGCGGACCTATGAATGCAAGGACTATGGATTCGTAAGAGAGCACCGCTGGTGCGAGACCCTCACCAACATCGTGACGCGGGATGGCTTCCTCAAGGCCCGCGATGAATTTCTGGATCTCGCCCTGCCTAAAGCCGTTCTAACCATCGAGGAGGTTTACGGAAAAGCCTTCGATGTGACAGGCCTGGCGAAGTATCTGCGCAAGGACGGCAGAAGGTTTCTGGAGCAAGCAGCGCTGCTCTTCTATGACATGATGGCACAGCACAAGCCGGACGAAGAACAAGCCGTCCTGTTCGCCGAGCTGGCCCGACAATTCGGCCTCGACCTTTTCGACTCGGCGGGCTTGCTCGTCAGCGGGGTAGAGTCCCAGACGCGGCTCACATGCTTTCTCCGGCACAGAATCGCCCTGGGATTGAGGCATCGCGACGGTAGCCGCTTGACCGAACCAGAGATTCAATCCGTTCTCGATCAGAGCGGAAACTCACCGTTTTCACAGGCCTGGGAGGCGTACTGGAAGCTTCATGAGCAGGAATTCAAAGCCCTGCTCTTACCCCGCATCTGGCAGATGACGGGCCTCTACAACGCCCCGTTCGGATTGTTCGCGAATCAGGATCCCAGCTTCGTGTTTGATCTTCACCTGCCGGGCCAGGTCGTGGACAGCAATGGAACCATTGCAGACCCCGATCACGTGCGCTGGAAGTTCACGGGCGACTCAATCATTTCCCGATGGTTACGTGATGCAAGCGCGCAGCATCGAGATTGATCTCCAGGGGCAGAAGAAAATCCTGGGCCGCGTGGCGATGACCAACAACGAGCAGGCCGAGTCGTACATCGAGATTGTAAACGCGGACGACCGCCTGCTCGAGGTCATCCGCAAGGTGCACGGATCCGGCGATTTGAAACCGCTACTCGACGATCGGCAGGGTTCCGCGCCAGAACAGGGAAGACGTAAAAGGCTCTTGCTCATTCTCGGCGTGGCCTCGGAACGCAGAGCTCCGTAAGAATACGATCTTCCAGGCGGATCGGCAGGCATCGGTCCAGATAACCTCGCCGAGGCCCCCGGGTGGCCAGGGCGCCGATGAAACGAAAAAGGTCCGAGATCATCGCCAGCAAGAATCGCCTGGCGGCCTCTAGCAGTCGATTAGTACGGCAGGGTTACGACACGGTACTGATTCGCATCCATCCGCATGGCAACGATCACCCCAGGGCCACCGTTCCAGCGAAAGAACGATGCTAAACGCCGATTGCAGTCGATCACGTCGATCAACTCATGCAAACGAGAACTTAGAACTGAAGTCACACGCCGGAGTCGTAGGGAAGAGACTTTCAGCCCCCTTTTCACACTCGTTCCCATTCCACCCCCGTGATGGGATTTGACTGGGACCCACCATTTCGAGGTTGTCGAATGGGTCAATGATCAAAGGAGAGTTCCACTGGGCCGAGATGAGTGCAAGCGCGACTGCCGCCGCCGCGACCGTGATCATCATTGTTCCCAGCGTAAATCGTACTCGGCGTCGTTACATCGCGGGATCTCCTCTGATCTCTGGATGCTAGTTTCGACTCTCCTTCCGCGCCGAGGCCCGCGTGTCAAGGCTCTACAATGGATCACCGTTTACACTTTCCTGTCTCGCAGCATGCGGCGGACCGACCGGCCGTTCCCTTGATCTCGCTGGCGATCCCGGATCGATCACGGCATCGCTTCCTGGACAAGGTCGGCAGCGATGATCCTGAGCCATTCGTACGTTTGCGGTGAGGCGGCGCTCCGCTTCATGTAGGCTCGTCCCGCTTCGGGCGGGCCGTGCGTCATGAGAATTCGGCCTGCAAAAAACTCCAGGTTCCCGCGGGCGCCGGGCTCTAGGGTCGCGATGACCCGGTCGACGGCCGCGAGGTCGACCGCCCCTTTGCTCCCACCGGCGAGCCAGCCGCGGAAGACCTCGGCGAGTTCAACGGATTTTGGCGCCGGGCCTTGTGCTCGGTGCAGAACCGCGTCAGGAGTTCGTCGCGCCTGGCCGCTTCCCCCAGCTCATCGGCGACGAGCGCCAGGTCGCGCGATGGCCATCGTCTCGGACGGGTTCGCCTCGATCGCTTTGGCGAGCGCATCCCGGGCTTTTTTCAGCGACCCGCTGGCCCAGTAGAAGTAGGCGGCCGTGACAGGATTGGCGAAGTCGGGGCGGCCGTTCGCCGTGGCCAGGTACGTTTCGGTCCACGCCTGGGCCGCCTTGACGTCCCCGTGGCCGGACTTCTTGCAGAAGCGGTACCAGGCGGTCCAGGACGACGGGGCGTAACGCTCGGTTGCCCGACGGATCCACAATTCGGCGCGTTCCCAGTCCCCCTGTCCTTCGGCACAGCGGGCGGCGCATTCCATGGCCCAGGCGGCCCAGGTCTCCGCGGCGGCCTCGGCATAGGGAACGCGCGTCCGCCCAATGTTTTTGCTCCATGTAATGGTTGGCGATCTGCACCTGGATCCTGGCGTGATCGAGGCCGTGGTCTTCTAAGTTCGCTAGGTACTCGTCGAGCGTCTCTTTCCAGCGGGTCGCATCGCCCTTGGCCTTGTAATTCGCGGCGATCATCTCGTAGGCCCAGGCGTCGGGGGATTGCCGGATGTAGCGAGTGAGGGCCTTCTGCGCAAGGTCGTACTGCTTCAACCCGGTGTAACGCTTTCCGAGCGCGACGAGCAAGGCAGGCGCTTCGCCGACCTCCTTTTCCCACGCTGGGACCTTGTCCTTGACCGCATCCCAATCGTGGTCGATCAAGGTGGCCATGGCGAAGGCCGAGCGTGGGCTGAGCTCCAGCAAGGCCCTGGCCAGGACCGGTTCATTCTTGGCGTCGGACGCCTCGATACCCAAAGAGTAGTCACGGACGGTCCCGTCGTTGTGCATCCAGGCGAACTGCCAGGCTTCGACCCCTTTCGGGGGCTGCGGCCGTGCCAACTCCTGGATCAGGGGGAACTCCGAGAACTCGAGGTCGGTGCGGTCGAGTCGACCGGCGAACTCGGCGAGAACGCGGGCGGCCTCGTTGGGCGGAAGGGCCAGGCTCTCCAGGTACGGCCGGTATCGGTGGCCGGCGACGAGCGGGCGGGCGGCGGCCCAGAAGTCGTCGACCTGTACGGCCAGGGGTCCTTTCAGGAAATGCAGGCGGCGGTAGATCTGGACGAAGAGGGTTTCGCGGACCAGGTGAGCCAGAACGCCCCACGACGGCTCACCTCTGTCATCGGCCGACGCGCCGGCACGTTCCAGGGCCTCAACCAGGGCGAGCACGCTCCCCTCTCGGCCGACTGCCTCGCGGAGGCCCGCCGGCGCCGTGGCGAGGGCACTCAATTTGGCGGGAAGGAGCTGGCCGAGGGCCTGCGGGCCGGCGGTGGTCGCGGTGTGAAGGTTGGCCACTCCACCGACTCGGCATATCGCGTCATAGGCGCGGAAGCAATCGGCGTCGATGGCGATGACATCCCGGCCCGCGCCGAGGGCCAGGGTGGTCCAGGACGGGAACTCGACGGACATCAACCGAAGCAGGGCCGCGAGCCTGGCGTGCGGGCCGTCCTTGACCTTCAGGCGCTCCAGGTCGCTGGCGACATAGGCGTCGATCAGTGGCTCCCAGGCAGGAGGTGGGACGGCGGTCTTGTCAGCAGGGACTCGCTTCCTCGCCTCCTCAAGGTCGGCTCGGGCGAACTTGGGGAGCCCGACCAGCGCCTTGACGAACGCCCGGTGCCGGAGGCTCCACGGTGAATTCGGCTGGCGCACGACCAACCGCTCGGCGTAGAGCAGGGCGCGGGCCTTGAACGCCTTGTGCGCCGGATGCCAGTGGAACTCGGAGAGGACGCCAAGCAGCGCGTATCCGCGGGCTAGCGCCCGAGGCGCCGGCGACTCGCCGTCGTTCCGGATGGCTTGATGGAGGTCACGGACGGCCGTGACGTTCTCGACGAACCCCAGTTGATCGAGGCGATCCTCGACTTGCGCCGGCAGGGCCGCGTCGGCGCGATACTGATTCGGCTCCCCCTTGAGTCCGACTCGCCTTCAACGCCGCGGGGAGCTCGGTCCGCGACAGGCTCTCGGCGAGGGTCGTGAGCCTGGGCACATAGTCGAGCTCGGCTGCCGAGCTCGGCAAGAGGTCGTGTCTCACCAGAGTCTCGGCCTTCTGATCGCCGTGGCCACGGAGGATGAACACCCGGCTCGCACCGGGGTCCATGCGGAAGTTCGAGACGATCTCGGCGGCCCCACCACCGGGAGCGTCGGGCGGCCGGTCACCCAGGACCTCGTCCCGCGTCCCCAAGCCGAGCCCGTCACGGGCGGCGATCAACACCGCCTGCCGGATCACCTCCCGGTGGAGCAAGAGCTGCACCGTGCCCTTGAGGTCGTCGAGGTTGTTCGAGCTCGCCGGCCGCCCCAGAGCGACGACCGCCCGCGCCTCGTCGCCCCTCCCGGACGGGAGCACAACGAACCGACTCCGGCCCGCGTCATTGGTGTGAGCCAGACGATTTGGGTCAGCGGATGAGTCGGGCGTCGCGCGAACTTTCTCCTGGGCAGCGGCCCCGACCGGTTGGTTCTTCGGGTCTTGATCGGGAAAGAGCGTGGCGGCTCCGCCGGGCGTACGTTCCTTCAATGCCTTGGGCGGTTCCGATCCGCTGGCTGAATTGGGGTGCACCACCCCCCCCAGAATGATTCCCACAACGGCGAGTGCGATGCGCTGGTCTCGTTTGGAAGTCATCGCGCCACTCCAATGCAGATTGCGGGCGAGCATCTGGAGCTAACGTTTCAGACGACGAGGCCCCGCTCCTCACATCCATCTCGTGTCGTGATCTTAGCAATTCCGATCTCTCGACCACCCGTTCCAGATCGCCCCACCGTCCCGCGCCGGACCGTCCGCGCCAACTATGGATCACCGTTTACGGCTTGGTCGGCGGGCTACGATCCGCTCGGGTTAGCCAGGGGAACCATACCACCGACCAGTGTAAGCGCCTATAGCCAGACCGATACCTCCGTATAGATAGCAAAATGCACAGAGCCAAGACTCCCACCATGCGTCGACAAACGCTCCGGAAAATGCCATCGGTAGCCCAACGAGCAAGAAGAACGCCGCAATGATCCCCGCCAAGACTCGGAACACATGGCGAGTCTCGCTCTTCTTAACTGATGATGAAGTATTCAAATACCCGTAACGCCTAAGGAAAGTGCTCATAGGACCTGCCCCCCTAGAATCTGAAAAGTCTGGTTACTAGTTCACCCGTTGCGCTTTTCCGCCGGGCCGAGGCCCGAGTGTAAAGTTTCAACTATACTTGAGCCATTACATCTCCGGGCTACGAGGGCGGACTCTGTCGCGAGCGGCGGGCAACGAAACCTCCTACGGAGGCTCCGACTAGGCCGGCGAGTAGGCTCGACAGGCACAGGCAAGCACGCAGGCCGTGGACCGGTATGAGGCCGCGGAGGACGAGGGTCTGACCGAGGGCCCGGTTCGACTGGGACACGAGGGAGGGCTTGCCGTCCCCAACGTCGATGACACTCGTGAACTCCGGGATTGACAGGGGTGGGATGTCCTGGCCCATGCTATGGTAGCGGATGAGCAGCCGGTAGGCGATTCGGTTTGTGAGCGACGTGGTCCCGACGGACGGGGCGGTGTTCGGCTGGCAGATGAGGAATTGAGCCCATCCGAAGACCGCGAACCCGGCCCACGCTCCGCGACGGTAGATGGCGAACAGCGTGCCCGTGCAGAGGATAACGTAGGTGAAGGCGAAGACGGCGGCGGCCGTGTACTCGTCGTTGGTGCGGAGGGCGGCTAGCCCAACAGCAACGCATGCGACCACGGCCATGAGCCCCAGTATCGTGGGTCTAGCCCTCATGCGATCTCCTCACTCAAGCCAGGTTGCGATTCTTCAAGTGACCCGCTGGATCGATGCCCCGATAACCTGGGAAGTCTGGACTCTAGATCACCCGTTGCGCTTTTCTGTAGGGCCAAGGACCAAGTGGAAAGTTTCAGACTATACCTCAGTCTTTACGACGCCAAAGAAAGGCCCCGACCAAGGCAGGAGCAGAGAGCAGCATTGTGAGTAGCATGGCCGGCACAAAGATGAGGATCACGAAGGTTAGGGAGCGGCCGAATGGATCTCCGTAATTGAAGTCAGAAAGGGGATGCCAGAAAAGGACAACAAGGCGATTGCTTACGGCCCCGATAACTCGATTGATCGCACCAACAACCGGATCGCAAAACTCCAGGTATGGGACGAGGGCGAACAGGATTACGACCAGCCGTCCAGAAATCTCGAATCTGATGAGGAAGCGGCATGATTCGCATCGACGCATGAAGATACGAAAGAGCCCGATCGCCAAGATGTCAGACATAATGACAAGGCCAGTGTTTGTGATCAATTCTACGTCAGGTCGACCGCCTGGTGCACGGAGGAGGGCACAGTCCACGGCGAGAACCGCCACTGCAAACATGAGCCAAGCGATTGAGGGACGGAACCACCACATCGCGTGAGTCGCCTTCATGCTGGAAGGTGTGGTTTCTAGTTCACCCTTTACACCGGACATTTGACGTAAGTTATTATTCGACGCACCAAATTCCGTTGATCCGACGGGCATACTCACCCTTCACACAATTGGAAACGCCTGGTAGCCATTCGGGCAATTGCCAGGAGTTCACAGGTGTGCCCATTGACTCCATCTAGGATACCTCGGGGCACGCCTTGGTGCATTCCTTAGGGGAGGTGAGATGTCGGCTGGCCCTTGTGATCCAAGCTGTGAGCAGCTCGAGGAAGCGCAAGCCCAAGACGGAACACGTGGTCGTATCGTCTCAGAGGATCGAGAGAGCTTCGTCGTCTTCAACTCTAACATCTTCGAGATTGCTGGGATCGCTCAGGAGGACGCGGGTGAGTACTAGTGCGAACATCGGGGTCATCCCTCAGTTCTGCGAATGATGCCTTTGGAGGGACCATGAAACGCTTGTTGATCAGTGAGGGATCATTCATGACTGGCTGTCTCTTGGGTCAATCTGGCAAGGCAAAAGGGACGTCACTGATAACGGCGTACGGTTCGGGTGGATTCGAACAATCATTGATGTCCCCTTATGCCCTGCTCTTGGCGCGTTGGTCGGATCGACCGGAGTGTCCGACGGTCGCCGGCGACGTGGCCCCGAACCCGGAAGGTCGCGCGGCCCGGGGTCATCTGGAGGGAGCCGGGACACTGGTGGAGCGGCTCGAGGCGATGACCCGGGAGCCGATGCGGCTGGTGGACGGGCTGTCGTTCGACGCCATGCGCGGACAGGCCGGGGGTACCACTGGGCGCGGTCGGACCGCCGACCCGCGAGACGGCAGCGGGACGCGATGCCCTTGGAAGACGCCGGCTGGCTTCATGCATGCCGGGGGCTTGGATTTGGAAACTTTTGTTTTACAATCTCGGGAGACCCTCGCCGCCCCCGAACGCGCGCGAAGCGCGTTGGTCACAAAGAAGGGTGGGCACAACCCGCCGACGAACGGTCTCGCTGAGAGACCGGGTAAACTGTTGAGGTACTGCCGTGAATGAGTCCCCTTCGTTAACCCCAGCATCCCCTCTTCACCGGCGTGATTTTCTGGCATGTGCAGGAACCGCCCTGGCATCGGCTTTGCCCGAGGTCGCCAGGGCCGACGAAAAAGCAAGCCGGCCCAAGAAGGTCGTGGTGGCGGGGGGCGGCATCGGCGGCCTGTGCTGCGCCTTTGAGTTAATGGAGCGCGGCCACGATGTTACCCTGCTGGAAGCCGCGGGCCATACCGGCGGGCACGTCCGCACCATCCACGATCCGCTTGCCGACGGCCTCTACGCCGACGTCGGCGCCGAACATTTCACGAAGCCTGGTTATGATCAATACTGGAAGTACGTGGACAAGTTTAATCTAGGGGTGCTACGCTATCCCCGCCGCCAGCACGAGCATCAACGGATCGACGGTCGGTGGTACACCGGCGAGCAACTGCGCGACCGCAAGGTGCTGCAAGGCTTCGGATTCAATGCGCGTGAAGTTGATTTTCTCGTCAAACACGGGCTGCACGAGCTATCACGTCTTTACCTTGACCCGTACATCGATGCCATCAAGGACGAATACCAACCGTTCGGCGTTGGCCTGGACGAGCTGGACCATGAAACGCTAGGCCACGTTCTGGAGAGAGCCGGCGCAAGCGACGCCGCCTTTCGCTTCTGCGGCGCCAGGCGCGGAGACGGCGTACGGGCTGCCAGTGCCTCGGGTGTTTCCGCTCTCTATTCCATCTGGCAATCGGCCATTCGCAAGCACCGCGGCCTGGCCGAGTATCCCCTGGACATCTTTCGCCTGCGCGGCGGCAATCAGACCCTCACCGACACGTTCACCGCCCGGCTGGGCCTGCGCGTCCGCCTGGGTTGCCCGATCACGGCGATTGAGCATGGCAAATCCGGCGTCACCGTGCATTACACCGAGTACGGCGACAGGAAATCCCTCGAGGCAGAGTACCTGATCTGCGCCCTGCCGATGGGCAAACTCAAGGACTTGCCGGTCCAACCGGCATGGTCGGAGGCGAAGGACTACGTCATTCGCAACGTGGTGTTCAGCACCCAGGCGCGCGTCGTCTTCCAGTGCCGCACTCCGTTCTGGAAGGGAGATCTGCCCAGCGCGAACGTGTCCTTCGGCCAAGCGGGCCTTGAGGCCATCTGGGCCTCGGCCGAGGAGGTGCCAGGGGACCGTTCGATCTTGCTGGGTACGGTTTCCTCGAAGGCAAGCGCCGCCGAAGCCCTGGCGGTATTGAACAAGCATTATCCCGGCAAGAACCGACCGACTGTGGAGCAAACCCTGTTCCACAATTGGGCCTCGGATCCCTGGTCGGCCTGGTGCGAACGGTTGCCGTTCCCCCTGGGGCAGTTGCACCGGTTTTGGCCGCACACGATGGAGCCGGTCGGCCGGATACACTTTGTCGGCTCCAATGCCGACAACATGAACTGGGGGATGGATGCCGCCACCCGCTCCGGCAACCGGGTGGCCCAGTCGATCGACAAGGCGTGACTTTGAAAGCAAATGGTGTTCGGTGTCAGTTCACTTTTAGCAGAAAAGTGAACTGACACCGAATGCCCCCTCCAGGCGGTTGAGCCCGAGAATCGTCTGGTGGTGCGCAGTTTGGAGCGACAGTGGGAGGAAGCGCTGCGCAAGTGCGCGACCTTGAGGAAGAATATGATCGCTTTTTGAAGGAACGGCCACCCCAGCTCAGCGAAGATCAGCGTGCTCGAATCCTGGCTCTCTCCAGCGACCTCCCGGCGCTGTGGAATGCGCCGGAGACCACCGCAGCCGACCGCAAGGAGATCATCCGCTTGGTGGTGGAACGTGTCGTGGTCCACGTCCGTGCGACCAGCGAGCATGTCCAAGTGGTTATCACCTGGCGGGGAGGTGCCACTACCTGCCACGAGGTCGTGCGCCCAGTGTTGCGCTACGAATCGCTGGCCAACTATGATCAGTTGATTAATCGAATCATCACGATGCGTCAGGAGGGTCAGACGATCAAGCAGATCGTCGTGCAGATCAACGCGGAGGGCCATCGTACGCCGAGATCCCGGAAGGGCTACACGAGCACCTCGGTACGGAAGCTGTTGTCTCGTGGTGAACTGACGCGGGGAAGAATTCCGACAAGGCAACTCGATCGCCATGAGTGGTGGCTGCCGGACTTGGCCCGCGCGCTTCAAATGTCAGCGAACAAGCTACGGGACTGGGCGCTACGTGGCTGGGTTCGTTCGAGTCAGGTTCCGCCACGCGGCCTGTGGATCATCTGGGCCGATGGGCGGGAACGACAACGGTTGCGGAAGCTCCGGGCAGCCTCGACACCCGGCCGGCCTGTGAAAGGAGCACCAGTTCGGGACAAGGACATTCGTTGATCTTTTCTTGATCCGATCGAGCCACGCGGTGTGGCTCGATCGGATCGAGGCTTTGTGACAAAGGTAGCATTATGAGACGCAGATCCGGAATTTTAGGGGGGGAAGGGGAAACCCGAAACTCGATTGAGCCCGCCGGGCGACCCTTTCCCTACTCGGCTCAACCTCTTGAAAGGCGAAGGAGAGTCGAGGACATGCGCGTAAACGCTTGATGCAAGCGGCTTAGGGTTTAGGAAAGTGCTATTCAGCGATGACCCTTTTCCATTCCATTACCACGGGTCACGTCGCGAAAACCGGAAACCGGGCCTGACCCCGCGAAGCCCACGCTGGAGCGGCATCGGTAGCAGCGAAAGCGAAGGGCGATTGCGGAACCGGGTCAGGGCGAGGTAGACGATTAGATCCTCTCGCCGCCGCCGGGTGATCGATTTTCCTCACGACGCATCCGGCGGAATGTAGTTTCGAACTCATCCTGACGCCTTCTTTGTGAGAAAGTCCTCTCTCATCGCCACTGTACGCGTCAGCCATTCGCTCAACTCACGCGCCTGCTCAAATGAGAGATGAATCGACCCTTCAGAATGGGAGTGCTCCGGCGACACGGGGTGTTTCTCCCCGACGAGGATGGAGACCACGAAATCGGCATCTCCGCTTGCGACATTTGCGTGCATCACCATCGACGATTTGGTCTCGACGTTTTCACCGTTCTCGCCCTTGGAGAGATACCAGCCATCGTTGACGAGTCTCATGGAGTGATTTCCTTTGTCTAAAAAGGACTGTGCCGGGCGTGGCGACAGCGTGATTATTACTCCTCGTCGTCGTCTAAGAACTCCGTCTGCGATTTCTTGTCCCCATGTACGGACGGCTCAATCGCGAGTTTTCTGCGCAAGAGACCCAAAGGCCCATCGGGTTCAATGAACCGAGGACCAAGCCCGAGGACATCCCTCGCAAGAAGCCTGTCGATCTCGTGGCGGTTCTCGTCGTGATCGATCTCGTTCAACGGAAGAAGCCGCCGCGTCTGCATCTGGTCGAAGATTTCGCCCGCTTTCGCCAACTGCTTGGCCGACAGTTCGTTAACATTTAACACGGGCAGCGCTTTCAACGCCCACACCGCGATGCTTCCCCGTCCCGATTGTTGTTTATTCGCACGCCACCAATACATCAACATTCCAAACGTGCTATTCCCCCAAAGGACCAGCGCCTTTTCCTTGGCAGTGGTTTCAAGGCTGATCGACAGCCACGCCCGACCTCCCATCGCTTTCCGCGGCGTAAATTGCATGCTGGTTGATTGACTGTTGAAGCGAAAATCACGGTTGAAGTGGCAATGCGAGGCCGTGGCCCATATTTCATGTATCTTGTCCGCAATGAATCTTTTGTCTTTCTGCCGCCTTTCCTTTGATCGGGATGCCTTCGCAATCGGGATCAAAGACCATCGTCCTTTCCCGCTCTGCGTCATGCGACCAGAGTAGAGGATAAGTCGGTGCGGCTGCCCGTCGCAGTTCGGCGCGCGTGAACGGCCCTCTTATGGTCGGCGGAGGCCCGGCTTCGATATCCCTGTGGTGCGGGCCGACTTTTCCGATGGCTTGTACTGCCGCCATGGGGATCTTTATCGCATTTTCCTCACTCATCGTCGGCAACCACAGCCGACTATTCTCAAGCTGGTGAGCCGTTTGAGCGAGGGAGAGATCCGCGATCCGAGAAAGATACCATCCCCCTGATGGCGGCAGCGGAGACTCGATGACTTGCCCGACAGTTTCGTTGCCGAGAACGATGGGCGTCCCTCCAATTGGGCCGTCTTCCAGCGCGCGCAGATCAGCCCCGCACATCAACCGCCGAATCTGCCGTGCCGTTTCTGCCCCCATCATGGGATAGCTGGGCCGTTCTTTCAGAATGACGAACGTAGCTCGGCCGCCGTCTCGATTACCATTCCCGATCGCCTTCGATGCGATCAGTAGGCATTCCCCAGAACCGGTATCCGCAGAGAAGGACACGTCCGCATCCTTCGATCCCGCGATGGAGATGACCATGATTTTCCTGTAGTACTTCGTCAGAAGCACGCGAGAACGCTCCCACGCCACGCCCGATACCAGACTCAGAGGCATTACCAATCCCAAAACGCCTCCGGGCTTCAGTTTCCGATGACCGAGCACCAGAAATGCCGATGCCTCTCCAGCATTGCCATGAGCACTGGTCCCCTTTGTTAGAACTGCCATCGCTTTAGCCATCAGCTTCTGCTCTTTTTCATCAGACCCGAATGCCCCAAACATCGGTCGAGGCACGCCGATTGCGGCTCCTTCATGACCCGTCGAGCGAGTGTAGGGAGGGTTCATAATCACAAGGTCATACGAGGCATGCGCAAGGCTTGTCCAGGTCTCTTTTTCCGTTTCGCCCATACCTTCTGCGAACTTGGCGGTGATGGCGAACATTCCCAACTTGCCCTGCGGATCGAGCAGATCGAGCGAACCGAGCGCCACCGTTCCATCCGGATCCACACCGTAGGCGCCCGTCAGGATAGAGCTGTTTTCGTAAATAACCAGTTGGATGTGCCCCCGCCAGCATCGACGCTGTGAGATGGGTGGCCGGCAGGAAGGACATCACAGCCTGTTAGGGCTGAAGCCATCATCTCCGGATGCAGGGACTCTGAGTTTCCACCAGCCAGTTCGTGAAGCTGACCGATTCTTTGATATGCCGTTGAAAGCAGCGTTCCGGTACCGCACGCAAAGTCTGCAATCCTCAGCTTCTTTACATCGTCTCGCTCGCCCAAGACGTGTTAGCGGGCGTCTTGTCGGGCGAGAGTGCTAGTCCCACGAGCAATGCCGCAGAGGCAGGGGTCGTGTAAAACGCCGCGAGGAATTTCCGGTCGGCAATGAGACGCTGAAACACCGCACCTGTAAGATCATGGGATCGCATCAAGCGATTCGCCAGCAGCTTGTCTGCCGTTTCGGCCAACCGATCGATCAGATACATGCTCTCCTCGGTGGGGACAACCGTCAGGATTCGTCGGGCGATATCGAAGATTGGCCAATAGTTGATCTCAAGGATTTTTCTCCACTCTCCAAGCACCTCTGCCTTCGACAATTTCCCGTCATCGCTACGCAGCTCTTCCAGCGATCGCACCTTGGCCAGCCGATCTTTGCCGCCAGCGAGCGTCTCGTGGAATACGAACGCATTGGCCAAGATCGTCATTGCCATACCACGAGTCTGCTGACCGTCCTCCTGGTGCAGCGCTTGGCTGATCTTATGAATTGCGGCCGGGTGGGTCGAAACCATGGCTTCCAATAAGCCGGCCGCCTCGCTGACTCCCTCAACCAATTGCGTCGCCGCAGCTTCGATTACGTCCGGGGGGACCGAGGCCGACTGCGCGAGGATAGAGAGATCAGCGACGTTGCCGAGGATCCAGCCTGAGCTTGGGAAGCGGGAAGCGGAAGTCTGATGGCTCCCGGTGTAGAGGGTCATTTCGAGATCGTCGGCTGCCGCGAGTTCTCGCTTCAATGTTGCGCCAGAGCGAGCAGCCCGGAGCCGAACCGGAAGCCGGACAGCGATTGACGACAGAATCGTCCGTCCTGTAGTCCGAAGCCGCTCGCCAAGGCGTTCCGTAGTCTCTGATTCGACGCTGACGGCGGGCAATACCTCCGTCTCGATCACGACGGGGGAGACATTCGGCTCGTTGACCAGAATGTCGGGGCGGCGGTTGCTGCCCCTCAGCATGCCAGTGTTCTCGGAGCTTACGATCCCATCCTGATGCCACGTATGGCGCGACTTCTTCAATTCCTCCGCCAAGGCGTCGTTGATCGTGTGTTCAGTTACGGACATAGCGGTTTTCGCCAACCTGTAGACTGGAGCGGCGCAAAATCAGGACGGCTACCTCGTCGACCGGCATCGGCAAATCGGACTATCGTAACAACCCTCTTCACCGGGGGAATGAGGTTTCAAAAACGCGACTTCATGGATTACCGATGCGGCCAGATTTTCTCGCGTAAACGTGCGTGCGCCAAGGGGTTGGTGGTTTTCTCGCGCTGACGAGGTGGGTACAATGTGGACATGCGTATCATAGTGACCGGAGACCGATTCTGGGAATGCCATAAGCTCGCCGCGGCGATCCTTCGCCGGCTGGTCGACCGCTACGGTCCCGGTATTATCATCGTCCATGGGGATGCGACGGGGGTCGATGAGTCATTCGCGACCGCAGCCAAGGGGCTCGGGGTCACAGTTGAGGCCCACCCAGCCGATTGGGACCGATTCGGAAAACGAGCGGGGCCAATTCGGAACGGAGAGATGGTCGCGGCCGGAGCAGGCCTGTGCATCGCCGTCCATCGCTTCCTGATGAATAGCAAGGGCACCAAGGATTGTTCCCGCCAGGCCATCAACGCGGGGATTCCAACGTACCTGATCGATTCCGAGGAGGCCACGCCGAAGCGGCTACAGGCGGATGACCCTCGGCTTGAATGAGTCGAGCGCAGCAGGAGGAAGAAAAGGGGACGTCACTGGTTGTTGAGCGTCTTGCGGTCCAGCCCGGGTTGCGTAGCGTGAAGCCCAACCCTGGACGCGCGGCGGTCGCCTGCATCCAAGGCTCGATCCCCAGTTGGCGTCCGCGTCCCGCGCATTGGCGAACACCGCTCAGTTTCTGGGGTGCCAGACCGCCCTGCACCACAGTCGTCCAGTTCCGGGGGCGCTCAACAGGCCAGGGGCTTAACGGGAGGTCGTCTCCGCCATGGATACGCCTCCAGAACTCGCACCACCGCCTACTCGTTGAACAGTTCGCGAAGCCTTTTTTTTGCAGCCTGTCTTCCTTTCTCCTCCAGCGCTCTGGGGTCAGACCGATTTAGAAGTTAACTTCTAAATCGGTCTGACCCCTCTCCGCTTACATTCATTGCGGATCCAAGACTTTGTGATCGTGGATGGCAGGACGTGGGACAAGGCTCATACAAACGGTGCCGTTTGTTCTTTGTTCCTACGATTTGCTCGTTGCCTTGCGTCGAGCCCTCTGTTTGCGGGCCAGTCTATAGGCGATGCAGGAGACACCAGCCATTCCCGCCAAAACTATGGAATAGGGTTCGGGGACAGGGGGTGAGCCTGCGATAAGCAGCGAGCCACCTGGTCCCGAGCCTATCGGTGCTACCTGGTACCAGAACAAGAACGGTAATGATGTATCTTGCGCTTGGTATAAACCTGTAGAGAAGCCCGTTGAAGAAGGCGTGATCCAGCCCAAAACGCTTAAACCACCCGTGGGAGTGAGACTGGCTACCTCAAGTGCCAACTCGTTTTGTCCAGAATCGAATTGCACTGGTAGATATAGCTCATATGCGGATGCCTGTAAATTGTTAATAACTTCAGTTGAAAATATGCCATCGCTAGCGTACGTATAAGTATTAAACGATGGAAATGTGACGGTCCATGTCCACGATATGATGTCCAGCTCTGTGAGCGTGCCTAGGGTGCCGTCGGTCGTAATCGATCCGGACAGTGTCCACCCCCCTTGATAAGAATGGTAGTTGACCAAGTTGTAGGTAATATCGCCACCCCTCGCCTGACCCAAGCCCGAGGCAGCAAGCATGAAGGCCGCAATAGCCAGAATAACGCCCTTCGTTGTGCTTCTCATCGCAGAGTCTCCACTCGTTTACTACCTACAGCGCTTCAGTAGGTTCGTCCAACGTACACGCCGGGCAGCTTCGGTCATTCCCAGCAACGGGAATGTGCCGCATATCACGGTGTATTGCAATAGGTTGACTTGACTCTGGGAATGCGATGGGATTCATCCGACGGAACGGGCGAGCAAACTACATCCGGTCGATCTCGCGCAGGGCGAGAGTCACCTTCGACTATGTCGGCACAGGCGAGCTAGCGTACGCCATCGCGCTGCTCGATCGGGACTTCAGAGCGATCAACCGGCTCGAGCGGATGCAGATCGAAGCCGACCGAGCCGAGCGGGCGAGGATTCGAGCCCTCCGGGAGCGATTGGAGAAGGAGGGCAATTTGGAGGCGGAAGAGGTGGCGGGGGTGGCCAGATCCTGATCGAGTACAGCTCCGACATCTCGTTGGCGGGTGCCCCCATCACGGGCTTCGGGCGCTTTGGTGGGGGCGGTTTTTTGGATTTTTTTAAGAACTGGCCCACCGATAGTTTTTCCGGAACCCTGACGGTCGGACCTTACCGAGGACTGTTCGTGACGTTGCTACTACCCGAACCACCCATGCTCGTTCTCGGCGCGATTGGGGTCGCGATCGCTGTCGGATTTCGCTTGGCGACGCTGAGCCAAAACCGTTACCGATCGTCGCAATCAACGGGACACTCGGACGTGTCATGATTCGCCATGGCTGCGTGATGAGTTCTTCCCGAACGACGTCACTCCGTGGCGACTCGGAATCTAATTGTCGTCCATTGGTTGGGATCGGCGGCCTCGAATCCGAGGCGGCCAATCGCCCTGTTAATACCCGATATGGTGTACCGTTTCGTGTGCCTCCGGCACGATGACGTCGGTGGCCGAGAAGCTGTAAACGACGCTGCCCCCGGGGCCTCCGTCGATGTAGTTCTGGCCCCCATAAGCGAGGATGCAAGTCGACCCTGTCCCACCGATGACGCGATTATGGCCCGCATACACGATCAAGGTGTCGTAGCCGCTGCCGCCGTTCAGCGTGTTAGTTCCGTCGCCGAAGGATTCCAGGATCTCGGTGCCCGAACCCGCGTTGAGGACCTCCGTACCGTTGCCTGTCGCAACCAAATAATCCAATCCCGACCCGCCGTTCAGGACGTTATTCCCGGATCCCCCGTAAAGATACCCGGCCAGCGATGTCGCGTTGGTGAACACGTTGTTACCGGTACCGCCCTGGTAGTAGATCGAGCTGACCTGGGACAATGGAAATGCGACGTTTTGACTGCCCTGGGAGTTAGAAATCTTGACGAGCACAGATCCGTTTTGGACGCTGACCGACCCAGTATCGCCAAGATTCGTCCCGAGTATCTCGATCTTCCCGTTCGACAGGACGATGGTCGCCCCGGCGCCGCCGGTCAGCATCGACCTCCCTTCCAGGCGCTCAACGCACGAATGAAAACCACGGTGGCCGCGAGTTCGCTCGCGGCGACTGCAACGACGATCAGTCCACAGCACTGGCATCGCTCTCGCCTCCCATGGGGCTTCGGGCCCGTGAATTCTCTCAACCTCCGGTGTCTTGAGGGGGCACCCTCGCCCCACGGACATACGCCCGCTCCCCAAGAATCCGGGGCGGCCGAGCTCTCCGGTCGAATCCTAGAACACGGCCGATGGAACGGCGCTTATTCCGAAGCAAAAGGGACTGGACGGGTGTCTCGACAGCTTCCACGGATTCAGGTCATCTTATCCGCCCGCAAATATTGACCCGGGCGGCGATCGCCTCGCTGCGGTCGTCCTGCCGCCGTAAGATAACTACCGGCAGGATCTCGGTGGCAAAGTTGTGGCTATCATGGCTGAGGTTGAATGAAGACGGCAGTAGTTCGAGACCTGTCAAGAGCGCTCGATCGAATTGGCTCATCCTGGCATGCAGTCCTTCAAGCTGTGCGTATACGAAGTAAGCAAGGCGTTCGTATATGAAGTTAGCTGGTAGTGGAAACTAAGCCCTTTATTTCCCCGATTCTCACCCGTACATTCACTAGGTTACGGGGCAAGTTTATTCTTTGGTGTCACCAGCTGGGAAAGGGCACAAACATGGCGAAACGCATGTTCGTGATCGCAGCTTTATGGACCTTTGTGGCCGGCAGCTCTGTTTATGCGGATGACACAGCCAATAGGAATATCGCGCCGATCGTATCCGATATTCAGCCAATCGCGAATGTTGCTATTACAATGGATGGACATACCAAAACTGTTACCCTTCGTTACTCTATGGAGAATTCAACTGTCGTTTTGTTGCCAGTCTGGACGTTGGGATCAAGAGGAATCAAATTGGTCTACCCTGAGCAAGATAAAGAAGTAGATTGCATCGCGGACAAGCCAATCCTGAGTACCAACGAAAGCTCGCCATTAAAATTGAAGGTTTTTGTTGAGGATTTGTTTGCGAAAGGTTCCTGGTCTGACGCAACGCAAGCCAAATTGAAAGAGGAGATCAACAAGAGACGTACAAAGCCGGTAACCGAGATTGTCTCTCCCCAAATTGAAACAATGAGTTATCGGGCTACGATACGGGTGCAAAGTGACGATAGATCAGTCACGGCCACCGTTCAAGTACCACCGTTTACTATTGCGCAAGGAGAGGGGCAGATCTTGCTTCCGGTACTTCCTGAGCAGAAAGAGTCTCTCAAAAAACTAAAGCCTATAGACTTGTACATATCTATTACTTGCTTAATGTTCGCAAGGTTTCAACAGACGCAATATCTTGCGAGCCTGGACATTATCGATGACCAACTGCAAGCCTTGGATAGCATTTTGGGTTCAGGAGACGATAAAAGGGCACCTGTTGCGTTAGTGTACCTTCCTGCGACAGGTGGCGAAGTTAATCAGCGGCAGAAAGTTACTAACATACTTAAGGACTTTATAGTATTAAATATCGAAAAGAGGAATGATACGGACGCTGATTTGAGCGGGGTTGAATCCTTAACAGGAGAGATAATTAGATCCTTGATAACTCAAGTCAACTTAAGCCAAATCAAAGCCACCGACCGTTTAGCGGTAGCTATGGGGAACCTGGCCACTGTCAATGGAACCGTCGACTCTATTGTTAAATTCTCACACGATTCCAAAGACGAGCGCACAAATAAAATTACGAAGCTGTTAGACGAATACGAGCATCGCAAAAGCGATTCTAATGTCAAAGTAGATGCTAACTTCGATAGCCTCTTCATCCTCGGAAGCGCGTCCGCCGACGTCGATGTCCACAATGGCAGAGATGACACAACGAGCCGGAAGAATTACCTCGATACTTTGAGCGAGAGCCTAAGTGCGGCAGGTCAATCGTTTGAGGGAAGTGCTCGGCGGGTTAACGGTATTGCGTTCAAGCAGAACTTTGCAGATGCTGCGATAAGAACCGCGAGAGCAAGAATTCAGAGTACGGTATTCACAGAGGGCCAAAGCCGTCAGATCTTTCCACCTATCCCACTCGGTGGCTCTTCTCCTCCTTCCGATCCAGCTTCCATGAACCCGATAGCTGAACTCATCCGACCAAGACCCGGACTCAATAAAGCGGGTACTATCCGCGTTGCTTTGTGGTTCGGTTGCTCAATGGTCAACGGGGGCAAGATCTCGGAAGAAGACAAAGAGAAATTGAGTCAGCTACTTCAATCAATAAAAGACAATCAGGCGGATATAGCTAAAATTATTGTGTATGATCATAAACGACTTAATGACACCGATTTCAATTTTGTTAAGGACTCAATTGAACTCACGGGAAGTAAATGTGCAGTCACTAGGGATGGTCGAATCGCTCTGGATACTAGCACGGTGGATGTCGTTATATTGTTTGGATTTTTCAGAGGCGAACAAACTCCTGATTATCTCACCCTTCACAGCAATGAGAACACTTCGAACAGCGGTCTTGAAACCGCTTTCTCCTGGGCTTGCGAGGCTGGGAAAGATTGCTTGGTTGTCGTTGAGAGCGGCGACAAAGTTCAATGGCTGCCGGGTAAGAAAATCATCGACTGCGTGAAAAGATCCAACAGAATTGCTTGGAAGGGAAATGACCGAGCAACCGATTACAGCGGATTTCTTAACTCTGTGAGAACAAGGAGCATGGGTTCAGGCCAAATTGGAAAAAATTAAGATTAAGCGATGATTCTTTGGATTTCAGGGAGCGTGATTTGGTCGCTGGTGCGGTCGTAGAGCGTGGTGATCTTCCGGCTTTCGTAGCTGACGATCCGGTTGATGTGTTCGATGGTGAGGCCAATCTCCAGAGGCAAATGAAGTGTGAGGAACCGATGTTGGGGAGGCTTTGCGGGGTCAGGGAGGCTTCGCGAGGTCAAATCCGTTTTTCGGCTTTCGCCAGGCTGTGGTGCAACAGACTCGGTGCAGTGCGCACGGCAATGCTCCCGATCAAATCGGTAGCGATTTCGTAAGATGAAAGTGACCGGAGTGCGCGTGCACCGCGCAACGAGGAGTAGCGATCGTCGAGCCCGATGAGGTGAAAACCAAGGCGAAACGTCGACTTGCGAGGATTAGCTACGTGGGCATTTTCGGCGCAACTCCCGTTCCACGATACAGTTAAGCTGAGAGTTGAGTCGAGAGTCGCGATCTCACGAGAACCAGAAACAGAGTGACACAGTCCGACTCAAGTTCATACTGAGTAATAACTTCCATCAAGCGGCCGCGCTCAAAATACCGCTCGCGAAAACCTCGAAAACGTAGCATTCCGTAGCATCTTCAGCCGGACGGGTAGGGCGTGCTGGAGCCAGCTCGTCGCCACAGCGTCGGTCTTGGCGGCGCTGGAGGCCGCGCGGCGCGACAGTGAACTCGATGCTGGGCGTTGGCATCGTGCAGCGCCGAAATGAACCTTGCCTCCGCCGACTGGCAAGGCCACTTGATTGCGGAAGTGGTGCACCAATTGGCGGGGCCAAGAATAGACCGGCGCCGACGAGACGAAGTCCTCACGACCGGCCGATCCGGCACGCCAGGAAGAGAGGCCAGACATGGATGCTGTCGGCAGGCTCTTTCGGCGCAGTCTCTCCATTGGCGACCCGCCAGGTGTCCCAGGCAGCGATCGTCTCGGGTGGGAGAACGGTCTCAATGAGAAGCGGGTGACCGCGTCGGACCATCCAAATAAGGTGGCGAACGATCATCGACGCATCGAGACCTCGGATCGCGGCGGCTTCAGCGAGGGTGAAGCCGCGGTCGATCAGGCGCGAGGTCCACTCCTCGGTAGGAACGTAATTCAGTGCAGCATGAGTGTTGGCCTGCGCGGAGGAAGGCATCGCCACGGTCCCTGCGGTCGCCAGAGATTCGGGATTGCGCAACACCTGCCGGGCTTCGACCGCAGTCGGCTTGCTGGCTGGTTCGACCTGCCGCCCAGACGAACTGGGAACGGGCCCTGGGAAGGCGGCGATCGTGCGAAGCAAAACCCCTCCGTGGCGCTCAATCCGGGCTGGTCCCAGGCCCTTGATCCCGGCGAGGGCCGCCGGGGTCGATGGCCGATCTCTGACCAGCGCTTCGAGCGTTTCATTGGTAAAGATACAGTAGGCTGGTTGCTTGAGCTCGCGTGCCAGGTTTGACCGCAACTCCTTGAGTTGCTGCCAGAGCGGATCACTCGCAGGCTCGAGATTCGATGCCGGAGGCGGGTCGGCCATGACTTCCTCGACCGAGGCGGCAGAAAGCGAGGGGCCGGTCGCTGGAACATGCTCCTGTGCGGTTTCTTGGCTGTGTCGAGCAATCCCGCCGCGCCGCAGCTTGCTCAGCAGGTAATCGGGCAAGTCAAGCGTCAGTTCGCCCGGCTCCCGGCTGCGGAGCCAGCGCCAGCCTGTTTCCGAGACGCTCACGACCGGCTTGAATCGATCGACTTCCTCGGCTTCCACGAGACCCGCTCGGGCCAGGGCGTCGATGACTTCTGCGACCTCGTTTCTGGTGAATCCGCTGTCCCGGAGGATTCCAAAGGTCGTCAACTGGTCGAGCTTCCATTTGGACATCCGCTCGGATTCTGACCCGGTGAGCATCTGGGCGACAGCGATCTTGCCGAAGCGTCCCTTGGCTCGTGCGACACCGGAAAGAATCTTCAGGACGATCTCTCGGCCGGCTGGAGTGTTGATCGGCATGCACTGGGTGGCCGACAGCGCGAACCCCGATATCGGCTTGCAGTTGTCACATCCCCCGCAGGGGATCGAACCGGCGGTCTGGTCGCCGAAATAATGGAGAATATGCGCCCGTCGGCACTGGCGGCTACGGCAGTACTGGACCATTCGCTCGAGCTTGGCCAGCTCGTTTTGCTTGCGCTTCTCGAGGGTGGCAAAGTCGATTTTGAGGTCGCGCGGCGGGCGCGACCGGTCGATTACGCGGATGGCATTTCCCCGAAACGGAGGAATGTAGTCAATCGGCAGCTCCGCGGTTAGAGACTTGAGCGCGCGAGCCAAGGCAGCGCGGTCCAGATCCAGCGCAGAGGCGAGCTCGTCGGGCCGGAAGTACACGGGCTCACCGAGACGATCTCTTACCATGCCCTCCAGACCGGCCAGGACCCTCCTCTGCACGTTGGCCTGAGGGCTGAGCCGACTAATCAGGCTAGGGCTTGCACCCTTGTCGTCAGGCTGAATGTTCAGGCGGACGATCGCCATGTTCTCCCGCGGCAGAAACTTCTCGATCGCCTCGAACTTGTCGAGAATGTTCAGGACAGTGCCGACCGCCGAGTCATTGAGGTCAAGGTTGGCCGCCTGGCGAATCTCGGCGTGAGTCATCTCAATCGGGTCGTCGTCGAGTCGCCTGAGGAACTCGTATACCTGGTGGATGACTGCCCGCGAGGGGTACTCGTTGTCGATGAACAGCTCCTGCAAGAAGCGGTCCGGGGTCGCGTAGAGCAGCAGGCAAAGAGCCGGGAGTCCGTCACGGCCCGCCCGGCCGGCTTCTTGGTAATACGCCTCTAGCGTGCCCGGCATGTTGAAGTGGATGACCGAGCGGATCTCCGCCTTGTCCACACCCATGCCAAATGCATTGGTCGCGACCACGATCTCGGCCTCGCCGCGCATGAATCCGTCCTGCGCGGCGGTGCGCTGCTCGCGGGTCAGACCTGCATGATATACAACCGCCGTCCGCCGCAGTTCGTCATTCAGAAAAGCCGCGACGGTCTCGCACCGCGCCCTGCTCGATGTGTAAACGATCGCCGGCCCGCTGTTCTGGTCAAGTGCCCGACTCAGCTCCTGGAGCTTGGCCTCGTCGCGGCCGGCCTCGACCACGGCATACCGTAGGTTGGGCCGGTCGAACCCGGTGATGAAAAGCTCAGGATCATTGAGCGAGAGCTGAGCGGCAATGTCGCGACGGACGGCGTCGGTGGCCGTGGCCGTGAGCGCGATGCAGGGTGGCGAGCCGAGCTGGCGGCGAGCCTGGCCGAGACGGGCGTAATCGGGGCGGAAATCATGCCCCCAGGCGCTGATGCAATGGGCCTCGTCCACTGCCAGCAAGCTGGGTTTGATGCGGGCCATCGTGGCGAGGAAGCGCGGGCTGCGGAAGCGTTCGGGAGCAATGTAGACGAGGCGAAAGCGGCCGGCCTCGACCTCTTGCATGCGCGCCACTGCTCTGCCGGATCCAGAGTGCTGTTGATCAGGGTCGCGCGCGGTTCGTGCTGATTGAGCGCGTCGACCTGGTCTTTCATCAGGGCAATTAAAGGGCTGATCACCAGGGTGATGCCTGGCAAAAGCAAAGCCGGCAACTGGTAGCACAAGCTCTTGCCACCTCCCGTCGGCATCACACAGAGCACGTCACGACCGCCAAGCACTTGTTCGATGACCTCGCGCTGGCCCGCGCGGAACCGCTCCAGCCCGAACTGGTCGCGGAGCGTTTGTTCCAGGTCGACCGCTCTGTCAACAACGCCCATGGCCCGGGGCCCCATTTGCAGCTTCGACAAAAATTTCACTATAGCAAATCAGAGGGACAGGCAGGCATGCGGCGACGCGACGACAGGCAGATGAGAAACGTTGTTCCGGAACCGGGTTGAGATGCCCATGGCGATCTGGGTAAGACCGGCCAGCCCGTCGACCTTCTGTTGACGGGCCAGCCGCTCGCTGTGATGGGCGACATCAACAACGGCCAGATAAAGCTCCAGCAGCTAGTTCAACGCGAGGACCGCCGCCTGGAGCTGAGCCGGCTAGCGTCCCCGGCATCCTTCGGAGAACACGGCTGACCAAGACGGACTCGAGCAACTCCTCGTGGCGCAGAGGAGTGAACCATCCAACGGCACTTGCTTGCTATGGCCTGATCGGGAGGAAACCTGCAAGACCCAATTCCAGCCGGGATAAGCAAGGGCTCCGGTGTACATTAAAAGTTGATACCGAAGCTAGCCAGATGAGCGACCGTTGCGCAGCGCGGCACCTCATCCGATCTTGCTTTCAAGAGACATGAAAATCTTACAATCTGGCTCGAACGAATCGCGAGAAAATCACAAGAATATGGCATCGCGATGCGAAACCTGCCTTGACTGGGCCGAGGGCGCCGGGTACGATGATTTTTTGAAACATCTCGTCACACGACGGGCCTGGGGAACAAAAGCTTAGCGAGTCGTGTTTAGGCGATACTCGCTTGGTCGGGGGTTAGTTCGCAGCCACCGGCCTCCTCGGCTGCTTTGCTTACCACTGTTTGAGGACGAAATTCACCGCGTGTCTTGATGCAAGGACGTTCGCCATGTGGGTTTCAAGCCGTGGACTGAACGAGCAAGACAGCCTGGGCAACAACATCCGGAAGAGCTTGCATTCAATCTCGTTCGACCAGCCCCGAGAAGAATGTGAGGCGGAGCAAATCGTTGCAATTTCGCGCGATCAGTTTCTCCACGAGTGCTGGCTGCCCGTCTTTTCAGCCGGTACGACTGCCGTAATTCTCCACCCGTCCTAAAGGTCGTTGCAAATCGCGACCAGACTGGCCTAGCGCCGAGCTGTTGATTATCACCCGCCCAGAGAAGCGCATCGAAGTGGTCTGAGATTTGCATGTGCTTGTGACGTCTTGCCTGAACTTGAATGCCATTAGTCCGAATCTCGTTCGAGAACAACAAAGTCATGAATCCCCCAGCGGTTTCTCGAACCGAAGGGTCCTCGCGAACTGCGGCTCGAGACCAATGCGACCTGCTTGAGTCACGGCTCTGGGATCGCGCAGGCTCAACCTGATGCTCTTGTACGGTGGCCACAGAAGTGTCAGCGACGCCCAGGGCAACCCGAGCGGTATCGCAAATTGCCCGTTCGTCACCGGCCAGGTCGAAATCTAATACTGGCCCGACCGGCACTCTGGGTCTCCGACGCATCGTCTAGACTCAAGCTTGTGCAGATCTCTCACATGGTCGATGGTCGACCAAGTTTAGTCATCTCAGGAACTGAGGGTCGCTGGCAGCACGGACCGTGTGTCAGGCAGTCTTGCGAGTTGCTGCCGAGAGATTCGTGTACAAGTGGTGATTCCCCCGTTTGCCGACGACCCGAGCCGCCTGCGAGAGGCGCAAGCAGTACGCCACGCGCTGAGCCAGCCAGAGCGGACGATCGATGCGCCGGGCAATATCGGCCGTGGTGAATGGCTCGGACCAATCATGGCCTTGCGGGAGCAGCTTCCAGAGGTCGGCGGGCCGCTCGATACTCAGCTTTCCCAGAGTCTCGACCAGGCGGCGATCGATGATGCGGTACCCCGGCCGGCGTCGACGCAAAACGCGGATCTCGTCGATCGCCACGGGCAGGACCTCGATGTCCAGATTTGGGTGCGGCAAGACGAGCGCCAGACCGACCAGATCGTCGAAGAGATCCACGAGCGCTCCACGCTTGGGGCTACGGCGGACCGACAGGTCTGGACCGTCAGCCCGCGCTCGCCTTACGACGCGCCGCTCTAGCACCACGGGCTTGACCACCCGCACTCGATGCTCGGGTAAAAGCCGACTTAACTTGGCGCGAACGGGCCCAGCGGACCCGATTGGATCTCGACGAGCAGGCCCGCGCTATCCACGGCATCGATCCTGAATCCCTTGAGTGTGACCTCGGAACGACCACCCGACCCGGAACCATAGTGGTCCTTTAGTGCTCGATGTAGGCTCATCTCCATTGCGTAACCTCCTTGAAACAAAATACGCCTCCATGCCGTGGGGTCCATTTGAGGTCCGTCAAACCGTCTTTAGAGGTTCGACATCCAGGTCGCGAATGGTCAGGAGCGAACGAAAAACCAGTCCCCGCGACCCGAAAGCTTGCGCGGCACCTTCCAGCCGATCGAGAACCACGGCCACCAGCGCAACCTTACAACCGAGTGCCTCGACGGCCTCAATGGCCTGGGTAGATGATCCGCCGGTTGTGGTTACATCATCGACGATCGCCACCACCGAGCCTGGCTCGAGCGGCCCCTCGACGAGGTTCCCGGTACCGTGAGTCTTGGCTTGCTTGCGCACCAGAAAGCCGCGCAAACCGGGGCGTCCATTGACTGGCGCCAGTGCGAGAGTTGCCCCAACTATCGGATCGGCACCCAGCGTCAAGCCGCCCACGGCCGCGACCTCGGGATAATCGGCCAAAAGATCGAGCATCCCCGCGGCGATCAATTCTGCGCCCTCCGCCAGCAGTGTGACCTTACGCCCATCAATGTAGTAATGCGAGCTTCGCCCGCTGGCCAGAGTAAAATTACCCAGCCGAAGTGCGTCGCGCTTGAGCAGGACGATCAAGCGCGCCCGCTGCTCCGTTTCCCACATCCGCGCAGTCCCCACTGCTTTCTCTCCTCGCCAGATGCCACTTTCTCTCGGAGCGGTGACTAGCTTGGTGCCTGCCCTCGCGCTCAAACACTCGGTGAAGAAACACCTTCTGGAGAATTCGGCAACAAGCTACCACACTACAGGGAGGACGCCAAGCGAACTCGCAAATACCGTCCTGGGACATTTCTCCACGACGAGCAATAGAATCGTTCCTTCGTCCAGGATAATACGTTTAGATCGTCCACGAGCTCAAAGCGTAGGACTCATGCCTAGCTCAGGAGCTGCAATAAGGGCAGCTAAATTTCATTTTTTTTGAAAAAACATGAGACAGTCTCTTCTCTTTCGGAGAACTACGAGATAGAATGGAAGCGTTCAAAGCGTTCGAGTCCTACAGGAAACCATTCATGGGTCGACTTGCCGATCACTTGAAGACTCAGACTGTCGCCCAGGCTCTTGGATTGAGTGTCAGCACAATCAAGAGGTGGGTCGATTCAGGAACTATTCAGGCCGTCAGAACGACGGGTGGGCACCGCTTGATTCCCAGGGCCGAGGCAGTCCGGATGGCACACGACCTCGGACTAGAGGGTACGGCAATCCGCCAGATGGCCGTCGGTCGATTCGGAAAATTGAAGTCTATCAATGATCATGCGTGTGATCGGCTCTGTCACTTGCTCAGGGAGGGCGAGGTGCAGCAGGCGAAATCATTCATTCAATCGGTTTACCTGTCGGGCTGCAACGCAGTCGCACTGGCCGATCAATTGATCCGACCGGTGATGGGTCGAATTGGTCACGCCTGGATGGTTGGGGCGCTCGACGTCTACCTGGAACATCAAGCCGCGCACACCGTGGCGGCGGCCGTCCTGGACCTGATCGATCGCGTATCCAGAGCACGCAAGCCGATTGGTTCCCTTGCTTTGTGTGCGACGACCGAGGGGGATCCGTATGTCCTCTCATGCCTGCTGGGCGAACTGGTGCTGCGGGAGCTGGGCTGGGACGTGCGCAATTTGGGCGTGAACCTCCCCTTGCGATCCCTGGCCAACGCGACCCTTCATTACCGGCCTAAGCTGATATTCTTGTCGATCAATTACTTGCCGCAGCAGGATCAATTTATCCGCGAATATTTATCATTTTACGAAACTGCCGCGCGTAACAATGCCGCTGTGATCGTGGGGGGGCAGGCGCTCGACGCGGAACTTCGGTCCAGGATGCGTTACGCCGCATTCGGGGACCGGATGATTCATCTCGTTGAGTTTGCGCGTCAGTTGGGTTCAACCACGAGCGTTACCGGAAATCTGGCTGTCTCCCCCGATCAGGTCGTCCCGCCGATTCGTGGGTCTTCTAGGGATGCGCCACAGTGACGCTTTCACCATGGTTCTAGAGTCCGCCGAAAGGAACTGGTATGCGTAGCAGGCAAGAGTCGTCCGACAGAGATGGTTTTGCCAGCCCGGTAAGCTCTGATATCAAAGTCCTCAGCTCTCATGAAGAGCGCTCCTTGTTACACCAACTCGCGGCTTGCAAGTCTAAGCTGGCTCAGTCACTGGCGAACATCGAGGGGGTGTCAAGTCCCGCTGCCGCGGAGGATCCGCAGATTCTCGCTCGCTACATCGCGGCTGCCTATGCCCATGATGGTCCGACCGGTGCTCGTCTGGGTGCGATACACCGTAAGTACTCTGAGTTGCGGAGCAAGCTAGCCCTGGCCAACTTGAGGCTTGTCGCCCATGTCGCCAAGCGATTCCGTGACCGGGGCGTTCCCTACAGCGATCTGTTGCAGGAGGGTTTCTGCGGCTTGATCGAGGCGATCGATCGGTTCGACTTGAGCCACGAGACGAAGCTTGCCACTTACGCAACCTGGTGGATTCGGCAATCGATGCAGCGGGCCGTAGCCGCGGGGGCCTATCCGGTCCGACTGACTCCCCGACATCTGCGGCAACTGGCTCAGAATCAAGAAGAACAGGAGCGCCAGGAGCACTTGCGTGGCGATCGGCAAAGAGATGAGCAACTCCACCCGGCCAGGAGTCAGATGATTCACCGGATCCACTCGGCCACTCGCCCGACGATCTCTCTTGATGCGAGCCTCGACCGGGACTCCAGTTTCACCCTGTTGCAAACGATGAGTGATCCTGATGGCGATCATACCGCCGAGGTTGATTCGGACGAGGCCGTTCAAAAGCTCATCAGAACGCTTCGCCCCAGGGAACAGCAGGTCCTGTCGCTACGCTTCGGCCTGGGAGGGCGGCAGCGATTGTCGTTGAGCCAGGTGGGCAAGGTGCTCGGTGTGTCCAAGGAGCGGGTGCGGCAGATCCAGGACCGTGCCCTCAAGAAACTCCGCATCTTGGCCGACCAGGAAAACCTGCAGAATCGGCTTGCCATGGGTCCTTAAAGGCGGCCTGCCGAGGTCGATCTCGAGCGCTTGCGGCGGAACCGATCATGATCAAGCCGGCACGGAAAGCTGGCCGATGATTGCTTGGCGAGGCATTCCCCTTCAGTCCTCCCCACCCATTCATGTCATCGGACGCTGGTTGGGACTTCATGGCCAAAAAGATCTACAGGCCCGACCCCAATCGTGATCCGATCGGGCCATTCCTACATTACCTGATGGCGGAGTGTGGCGTGTCTCCACACACACTGGCCGCATATCGATGTGATCTGGTGCGCTTCGTGCGCTGGCGGAAGGAGCACGCGTCGGGGCCGCTGGGTCGGTTGGATATCGGCATCCTGAGGGGATACTTGAGCGAGCTTTCGCGTGCCGGCCTCGCGCCGAAGAGTATTTCCCGGCACCTTGCGAGTCTGTCGACATTCTTCCGATTCCTCGTATTCGAGGGAAAGCTCTCGGATAATGTGGCCAAACTGTTGGTCGCCCCAGCGGTCTGGGACCGGTTGCCGACTGTTCTGGGGCCTGCGGCGGTGGACCGTTTGTTGGGTACTCCCAAGGCGGATACACGGCTGGGTCGGCGCGACCGTGCCGCCCTCGAAACGCTGTACGCGACCGGCTGCCGGGCCTCCGAGGTGGTCAATTTACGACCGTCGGATCTGGATCTGAGGGGGGGGGATGGCACGGTGCGTTGGCAAAGGTAACAAGGAACGCTGGGTCCCGCTGGGAGCCCGAGCAGTCGCGGCTGTCTCGGCATACATGACCACGGATCGACCGTTTCTGGTTTCACAGCACCCCGAGACGGCCACTGTACTGGTTTCGAAATCGGGACGCCCGTTGTCCCGGGTTGGCCTCTGGAGAATCGTAAAAGAGCATGCCCGAGCTGCCGGATTGAAGGGTGATGTCAGTCCCCATACCTTGCGGCACAGCTTCGCCACGCACTTGCTGGCCGGGGGCGCAGATCTGCGTGCAGTGCAGAAGATGCTGGGCCACTCCTCCATCGCCACGACCCAGATCTACACCCGGGTCGAGCTTAGCAGGCTCCAAGAAGTCCACGCGCGATTCCATCCCAGGTCCGAACAACCGGATGGGGGTTAGCTTAAGCAATACCGTCAACCACTCGCCGGCGCAGCTTCCTTGGCTCCGAAACACTCGTTGAGCTTCTCCAGAACCACCGGGCGGTAGCCCATGGGGTCGGTACCCTTCGGACTGGCAATACCGACGCCCTTGCATTCCTCGATTGGCATGATCCGCACAATCTTGCGGTCCTGATCTGCCAGTAGAGCCACTCGAATCGAATCGATCAAGGCAGTGTCGTTCCAGTGGCAACGGCAGGCCGAGCCATCGGGCAGATAGAGCATCACCTCGGGGAGACCCGCATCGCGGAGGTGCTCCAAACTTGAGTGATCAGATCGGTCATCGGCAGAACTCCCATTGCACCGGTATTGACTACTTTTCTCGTTGTGGTTGAACACGTTTTTCAAGTCTAGGACACTGGCTTCTGAGAGGAATGCTTACCCTGTGGAACGGCGCATCGGGGCTATTAGGCCATCACGCACGCGTTTTCTGAGGGACTCGAATTCCGCGGGGCGCTCATGCGTAATCGACTGATCCGCGCTGAACGCGCTCAACCGATCAAACGCTTGCTTGGCGCTGCGGAAGGCCGAGCGTGCCTGGTCGAATCGTCCCTGGTCACGCGCAAGCTCACCCAGTGAGAGCCAAGTCTCACTCGCAATCCAATAAAAATTATAGACACTCTTGATCGCTCGTTGGAGCTTGTCAGGTCGAAAGGCGAGATCGGCGACATCGCGCTCGCACTCGGCCATGGCTTTGGCGGCCTGCTCGTCCAGTTCCAGGGCCCGCCCGGTGTTGACTTCGTCGCCGCGACGGCGCAACTGGGCGGCCCAGCGCACCGCGACGCGGCTTCTGCGCACGATCAGGTCGATCAGCTCATTGCGGTCATCGCGATCGCCATGAGCCCGCAGTGCTTCGATTAGCTTGGTGAGACGCTCATGGGCCGACGCGAAGTTGCCGAAGAACTCGTCGACCACCGCCGCCTGCATACGAATCGTCGTCGATTCAGGATCAATCTTCAAAGCCAGCTCCAGCACCTTGAGCATGGTCTGGTAATACTTGCGTTCCGTTGCCAGCTCATCAGCACCTGGGTCGGCCTGTTCACCGGCGATCCTCCGACTGCCGGCATTCTCTATATATTGGACGTACCTGTCGATCCGGAGGCGGACGAAGTCTTGAAGCTCCCGCGCCAGCGAGGGGTTCTTGCGAGCCCATTCCAGGAGATTCGATTCGGCGCTGGGGAGACTGAGTCCCGCGTTCATCGACCTTTGAGCGTCGTCCTCCAGGAGGCCCTGCGAGATGCCTTGGGCGATACCCAGCAAGGTTAGTGGCAAGGGATGGCCTGGATACTCGAGCACCAGGGAGCGCAGGGGTGAGATCGCCTTTTCGGGGTGGCCGTCATCGATATCCTTGACGGCTTGCTGGGTCGCGGGCAGCTTTGCCGGATCTGGTTTCAACATGGGGGCGACCCAGTGGTAGCCAAGGGCCCCGAGCAGAGCGAGATAGATCGTATTGCTCAGCAGCCGGGCTCGGTTTCGTGTGATCCAGTTGCCGATTCGCTCGCGCCGGGAAGGATTGACGGCCAGCCGTAACGACTGGCGGCTAAGAAAGCGCTCGAGATCCACGGCCAGCGACTGGGCATCGGGATACCGAGCGTCGGGATTGAAGCGAAGGCAGCGTTCGACGATTGCCTGGAGAGCGTGGGGTATCTGCTGATTGAACTGTCGAACATCGGTCACCAGGCGTGTTCGCCGGTCCAGCAGATCTCGCATTGCTCGGACTGGCGGAATCTTTTCGTCGGGCAGATCGGGAGCCTGGCCGGTCAATAACTCACGCAGCACCAGCCCCAGAGAATAGATGTCGGCTCGCGCGCCAACATTGCCCCAAAGTTCGGGATTGAAGAAAGCCTCGATCTGCTCCGGGGCCATGTACGGCAGGGTACCTCCAAGCATGGCCGATTCGGCCTGGTGGGCCGCGTGCGGGGAGTCTGCAAGGTTGAAGTCGAGCAACTGCGGGCCATGATCGAGTGTGAGCAGAATATTCCCCGGCTTGACATCCCGGTGGAACGTCTGCATCCCATGTGCGTAATGCAGCGTGCGGGCCAAGATCATGGCGATCCAGGCCGCTCCTTGCGCGAAGGTTCCATCCTTCGGGAACCCGTGCCACCGATCCCCCGCGGGATCGCGCCGGTGCCGCGACGCGCGCTTGCCCTGCGGGCCAGCGGGTTCGTCAGCTCCGGTGCCATCCGCTTCCGTGCTGGTGCCGTCCACGATCACGTCCCAAAGAATTCTGGCCAGCCTCGGCCGCTCGGCGGGCCGTACCCGTTTGACGATCTCATCGAGCGGCAACCCAGGGCGGTAAGGCATCGACAGCCCGCGCAGGCCGTACGCGGGCTGATACGCAACGGCATTGACAGGCACGATGTGGGGGTGGTCAAGCGCTCCCTGAGTCTTGGGTTCCTGGCCCCGGTCCAGCGAGACCTTCAGAACGACGCGCTTGCCGCCTAGTGAGAGGTCCCGGGCCAGAAAAACCCGGGACGAGCCTCCCTTGCCGATCAGTGAGACGAGCTGGAATTCCTCGAAATCGTCGCCTGCTTCGGGAAAGCGTGCTTTTGGAGTCGACAGCCCCGCTGCCTGGCTCAGGATGTGGTGGTACTGAAGCTGCGACAGCAGAGAGTCTTTCCAGGCCGGGTAGCGCGCACAAAAATCCTCGACATCGGGAGCTTCCCCCTTCTCCTCGCGCAGGCAGAACTCCTCGTATATGAGGCTGATGATGCGGCTGTCGGCCTGATGAAGATCGGGAAAGCGGTCAAGGTAATAAGCAACATCGGCGGTCTGGCCTCGTTCAAACCGGCATCGGAGGTCGGACTTGATCAGAGCCACCAGGTGCTCCAGGCGATCGAGTAGACCTCCCGTGCCCCTAGCATTGCAGTTCTGCCAGAATCGCTCCAGGGACACTTCGCCGTGTCTCTGCCATTCCTCAGCAAGCAGGTTCACGTCGCGGTCCACCTGGTCCAGCCCGTTACGAACACGAGCCGAGGCGAGGAAGGACTTCATGATTAACCTCCCGAGTCGTGGAGGGAATCGTGAAGATCCTTGAGAAACCGCTGCACCTTGCGGATGTTCCAGCCGGTCCTATCGGCAATTTCGGCCGTGGAGTAGTTTTGGTGCTTCAAATCAATAATGGTACGCTCAATCTCATCTTGCCGGTCAAGCAGCCGGGCCTGGAACTCATTGGCTTGCGCTTGCTGGCTCGCGGTCGGCTCAGGCGATGGAAGATGAACCGGACCGACCTCTGGTCCGTCCACCGAGAGCCGCCGTTCACGTGTGACGTCGCGCTTGAGCGTATGGCGGCGTCGATGCTCGTCGATGACCTTCTGTTCGGCGACTTGCGCCAGGAATTTGAACAGCGATTCGACCGAGACGAAGTTCAATTGGTTCAGATTGGCCGCCAGGCTCTTCATTACATCACTGGCGAAATCGGTCGAGTCGTAAAGCGACCGCATCGAACGATCGAGTTTTCGTCGAACAACTCTCCGCACCTTGGGATAGCACTCTCGAAAAAGTGCCTCCCAGGCCGACTGGTCACCGTTCTGGGCATCGAGCAAGGTCCGCGAGAGACCCTCCCGTAATGCGGGATCTGACAGCATCGTCATCGCAGAATTCCTCCCCTAGGGCGATGGGAGGATTGACGCCCGGGCGAAGAGCGTGCATACAATCAGAGGGGATGCTATTTGCCCGAAGCTCCCACCGTCCCCCCGATTCTAACTCCGCGGTCACGACATGAAAATCCTTTCGTTTAAAAAAAGGGTGCGCTTGGATGAATTTTCGGGGGAAAAGGAAGATGCGGTGACAATTATGGCGAGAAGTACTCCCCGAGCGGCAATTACGATGTCCACGGTGACCTGGTAGATTCCGATCAACCTCCGTGGTGGAGAGCCATAATGCCACCCACGGGACCATCTCCGTATCGTTCGCGTCGTGCTTAACAAGACAATGTAGAGCTTGACGAAGAGGTCCATGATCCTGGACCGATCGTTGTGGGATTGGAGACTGAGGAGCCACCCTGGCTTCCTGCAGCCGGGTTCGTCGGGCTGACAACGACGGTGTTAGAGCTGCTACCGGCACCCGCCGCCGGGTTCATCGGGCTCGCTACCACGCCCAGAGAACTGGGGGCAAGCCGCATCGGCATCAGATCGAGACTGGGCTGAAAACGTCGGCGCGCACGCATGAGTTAACTCCCGCCTGTTCGGCGCGAAAGTGTAATGGAATAGGCATCATCTTGAAGATAGGAGAGTTGTGCTCAAGTGGAGGAGAGCTTAGCGGGGACCCAGTGAACGAATCCCTTCCATACGATTGGTTCCGGGCAGGACGATTCTGAGTCGCTCAGGGGAGAGACTGGCGAATGCCCTCTGAAAGATTACTGGGTGTAACCAGCCTTTTTGTTGTCGGCGGCGACACGTGGCTACTTCATCCCAACTGCATGTTTCGTAGTTTCCGTGGTGAGGTTGCGCATCGAATGGCGGAGCGCAAGCTGATGAACAGGCGGGGGTCTGCTAGTTACAGGAAGCGATTTCCCGCGACAGTACAGGGTTTCCCTTGACTTCGACACTGCGGCTCGCGTGTTCCATCGGGTACAGCTCTGCCGGCAGGAATGCGAGGCAGGCTGCACGGTAAAGCGGGCAGCATTGATGTTGCTCGATGGCGCCGCGTCGCAGGCGTCCGGCGAGGTCGGGGCGGGCCGTTCGATGCGCCACGATGTAAAGTCCCAGTGGCGATACGCGAGCGTCTCGTGAGCCGATGATCATGATCAATGCCCGACCCTGGCGGAGTAACTCCTCCGTCAGCCGGATTTCTCGTTTCAGCTCGTTCCGCAAACGACGGATAATGCGACGCACGTTTTGCCTGTACCGCTGTCCGGCCTCAGGCTGAGCAAGACTGCTCCAGGGATCTGCGAACGCAGCGGTGAGCGGTTGTGAGGCGACAAAAAGCTCGGGATCAAGGGGAATCGCAGGGTCCTCAGCATGCATCTCCCAGAGAATCGTTGCGGCCGCCGACCAGATCCGGGGAGTGGAACAACCTCGATACCAGTGGCTGCGCCTCAGATTGAAAGCTTTTTCGATCCGATCTGCAAGGCGATCAAGGGTTTCTTGAGTAGGCAACACTTTGTATGACCTCGACAGCGTACGGACCTGATTCAACCCTCTGGGAGGCCGCGGATGACACTTTTGGGCGTTTCGGTCCTGGCCTCGACCTCAATAACCGAAATCGCGACCGCATTGCGTCACGAATTTGATCCGCTTTCTCGCACTTTTTCACAAAAACCTCGGGGCAGGTCGAGTGACTACACGAATCTCGCGACGCAGTAAGCGCTTATGGCGACCAATAACCGTAAGTCAGGCTCTCCGGCCGCTGCAACCAAGTTCCGGCTGCGCCGGGCCACCCTGCAAAGGCGACGTAAGCGGTCCTACCCGGCATCGACGATCCTTGGTCGTGACGGATAACCAGCCGGGGCCACATTGCGTCACGGGCCGGAAGGTGGGTCCTCCGCGGACATTTTTTCTTGGACTTCGACATTCGTGCCCCGCCTTTTGGTCGCCCCGAACAACCCGCCGTCCGGTCGATGAAGCGATCGAATTGCTGCTTCGAGAAATGTTTCATCTAGTCGGCGCAAAGTTCGTGAACATAATAGAGGGCGCTTTCGCCGCGTAGAGATTGGTGAACGCCCCTTGGAAACCTCACCAGCAAGTTGGATTCGCGATGGATAGGTCGATTCCAAATTCCGATTGGCTAGGCATCAAGAGCAACCTCGCGCAGAGAGTTCGAGAAGTCCGCTTGGAACTTTATGGCGAACATGGCGGCCCGCTGCTTGCCGAAGCTCTCGAGGTTCCCTTTCGAACCTGGCTTAACTACGAGAACGGCTGTACGATCCCCGCAACCTCGATTCTTCGCTTCATTGAGCTCACCAAGGCCAATCCGCATTGGCTGCTGACCGGCTGCGGCGATAAGTATGCGAGGTCGCCCGCGATCGATTGAGATCTCGAAGATGGGTCGCTTACTGGCCCTGGCGTGCTATCAGGTCAGGGAGTGCTGGCCACTCGAGTCTGGAGATGCCTTAGGGCTTCCGTCCCATGCGGCTCGGCTGCGTCGTCGCAACCGGCATGATTGAGGCTGCGCGCAGACCGCGGTCTCTAACCGTTAACACCGGAGGAGGGGATGGCGTTGTCGGTGCTCTTCCATAAGAAGATCTTACCTTTGTGGTCGCACGAGGCGAGTATCCTGCCATTAGGCGAGAAAGCAACAGCATTGATTCGGTCCGTATGTCCCAGAAGGGCGTAGAATTGCTGACCGGTGACAGTGTCCCAGAGCCGTACTTTCTCGTCGTCGCACGCCGTCGCTAGGATTCTGATATCCGGCGAAAAGGCCACTGAGCGGACCGTCAGCGGGTGACCGGTCATCCTCATGCTGATTTTCCATGAATCCATGGTCCAAAGGGTCACGTCTCGCGCATCACCACCCGCCGCCATTTCCAGTCCGTTGGCAGAGAATGCGACCGATCTCATATTTCCCACAAGCTCACTCGTGCCGTATCGCGTGGCCGAGCGCGGGTCCGGGTACCACCACCGCACGGTGCCATCAGCCGATGCCGACGCGAGGACGTGTGGGTTGTAGGCCAGAGCATTGACGGTACCCGTGTGGCCCTGGAGCGTGAACTGGCACTTCCGCTCCGCGACGTCCCAGAGGTAGATACAACCCTTCGAGCCTGCCACGGCGAGCTGTTTACCATCCTTCGATACACTTCACGCGCGGAGGCGGTCATCGCCGTAGGCGTTCAGCTCGAACGGACTGAAATGGCTCGGGAGCCGATCAGGACCCGTACGCACCAGAGTCCAGAGAATGATCTTTCCGTCCAAGCCCACGCTGGCCAGCCGATCATCCTCCGGCAAGAATGCCACCGCGGTGACGGTCTGTGAGTGGCCGCGCAGGGTGAGCAATTCACGCTCCGAATCGACATCCCAGAGCTTGATCGTGTGATCGTCGGAGCCGGAGGCCAGCAGTGATCCATCGTGTGAAAAGGCCAGAGCCCAAGCCTCTGCCTGGTGTCCGGCAAGCGGGCGTACCAGGTCCGGGGCGTCCAGAAAACGCCAGACACGAATCCGTGGGTCGTTGCAGCCGAGAATCAAGGCCTTATTGTCAGGCGTGAATTCCACCTGATGAACGGACGCGTTATTCACCTGGTAAGAGCGTTCCTTGGTTGCCGAGGAGAGGTCCCAGATGATCACGGGTTGTTTGTGCTCTGCCGCGGCCAAGAGCCGGCCGTTCGACGACAGGCAGAGGGAGTTAATCTGATGCTTCACCCCGGGTAGGAACCGCCTTGGACCAGGCTGATCGAGAGGACGAGTCCATAGTACACTCTTGCCCTCGCTGCCGACCAAGGCTTTGCCATCCAGGCAGAAATCGACAAACTCGACCGGCCCTTCGTGATCGGTGTAATGAGCGAGAATCCGTCCGGCGGCGACATCCCAGACCGTCAGACTGTGATCCTCGCGGCCGGCGGCTAGTCGACCGCCGTCCCGGGAAAAGGCCAGTGCACACACCGGGCCTCCCTGCCGTTGCTCGAGTGCGTAAGCTCTTGAGTCATTCCCAGGGTCTGCCGTGAGGTGTAGCTGGACCGTCCCGTCACCACCACCCGCAGCCAGCAGCTTGCCGTCCGGTGAGACTGCCTGCTTGACGACTCCCGGAATATTCGCGGAGCGCTCGGCCGAAAGGCCGGCCGAGTTGAGCTTCCAGTTGTAAGAGCGCCCCCGGTGATCTTCTAGCGAGATCCCGCAGAGAGTCAGAGATGAACCATCGGGGGAAAATCGAATCTCGGGGTCGCGGATCGTCTCGAGAGAAAGCGTGCTGATCAGTGTGCCCTCGACCGGATCCCAAATCTTCAGTTCCACGGACTTATCCGCTGCCACGCTCAGGCTGGCAACCGTCCCGAGATGGTTTTCATGGCCAGGGACGATGGCCACCTTGCATACACGGGCGTTGTGCCTGCCCTGGCAGTACTTCGGGTGAGTCTTTTTGTTGAGGTCCCAAAGAATCACCTGGCCGGAAGAGTCTCCCGAAACCAGCGTCTCTTCTCCGCGTGAGACAGCCAGGCAGGTCACATTCGCCCCATGTCCCTTGAGCAAACACGCGGTCCGTTCGATCAGCCGGTTCAGGTACAGCATCTCGAAACCCGGCGGATCAGTTGGGGTTGTCGGGAATTTGATGAGTACCGATTCCATTAACTCCTTTGCTAACTCGATCTGGCCCGATTCGATGCATTGCTTGATCTGAAAAAGCTGGGAATCGTAATCTCGCCGACGGGCTGTGCTGTCGCCAGAACTATACTTGCCACTTTGGATGGCTTTCTCGTTCCTGAGCTTGATTGCCACCGACCAAGCGAGATCGCTTTCGCGGCCCCACACAGCGACATAGTGGGCATATGCGATCACGACGCCCACGAGCATGAGGAAAAGCAGGAAGCAAAGTCCAAGCAGCCGCGCGGCCTGAGGTTGGCGGCGAGACCATTGCAGCGCTTGCCGGAATCTGGAGGTGCGGCGGCCCCGAATCGGTTGGTTTTCCAGGTACCGCCGCAGATCCTCGGCCAGATCTTCCGCGCTGGAATAGCGCCTGGCCGGGTCGCGTTCCAGGCACTTCAGGCAGATCGTTTCCAGATCTTCCGGCACGCCGTGACGTAATCGCGAGGGCGGAACCAGCTCCGCCTCCATCACCTGACAAAGAGTTTCCATTGGGGTGAACCCCCGAAACGGCGCCGCGCCCGTCAGCATCTCGTAGAGGAGCGCTCCCAAGGCGTAGACATCGGTGGCCGGCCCAATTGTCTTGCCATTGCTCGAGACTTGCTCGGGGGCCATGTATGAGGGAGTACCCAGGAGCACGCCGTTGATCGAAATCCCCTTGTCATTCACCAAGAACTTGGCCAGACCAAAATCAGAGATCTTAGGCGTGCCGTCAGGCGCGATCAGAATATTGCTGGGGTTCAGGTCGCGGTGGACGATCCCACGCTGATGAGCCACGTGGATCGCCCGTGCCATGGTTTCGGTCATGCGGGCGGACCAGCGAAACGCCTGTGGCATGGAACGCAGAGTGCGCGTCAGGTTCCCGCCCGCGACATACTCCATGGCCAGAAAGGGAAGGCCCTCGTGTTCGCCGATCTCGAATATCTGCACGACATTGGGATGCATTAACTGCGCGGCCGCCTGGGCCTCGATGCGCAGCCGCGCCCGTTCCAGCAGGCCAGCATGTTCCCCGGCCAGTATCATTTTGAGGGCGACGATACGGCTCAGGCTGGCCTGTCGGGCTCGATAGACAACCCCCATGCCTCCTCGGCCGATCTCCTGCAGGATCTGATAGTTGCCAATCCGCACGCGGCCGTCCGTCGTCTGCATCGACGACATCGTATTCGCGGCGCCGGCCGAGGAGTCCGTCAGCGTCGGCATTTCCGAATCGAAAGCATTACGAAGCTGGACAATCTGCTCCACCCGGGGTAGCAACCGCGGAAACCGCACTTGCCACTCCTCGAGCGTCGGTCTCTCGCCCAAGTCCTTGCGGGTGCTGACTTCCGCAAGGATGAGCTCGAGAACCGCCTCGTCATTGAGTGCCAGCAGCGGATGAATTTCCAGCAGCTCTTCAACCCGCACAGACTCACCCGCACGCAGGCGTTCGCGCAGCTCGCCGCATACCTGCCGCAGTTCCTGGAATTCGTTTTCCTGAAGATGCACGACGTTCATTGACAATCCTGCTGATCGGGTGGTCGAACTGGTGTGACGGATCAGGTGTTCTTCCAGTGTCACAGTCTAGCGGGCTGAATAACCTCCGGGCAAGGTTTCCAATGCGCTCGTAGCAGCGCAGCCGCGACCACGCCTGAGAGTACACTGCGGAATTCAATTCGTCATCAGTCGAGCAGTATCACAATCACCTGCTAATCGCCGGCGACAATTCGATCTGGTCAGGCTAGAAGACTTTCGCGTACAAATCCAGCACTCGCCAGCGTGGCTCTTGAAGAATCCGGCGCGGCGGCAGGAGGCGACCGGTGAAACCGTTTCGGCCGCCTTGGGGATCTTGCTGTTGTCTGCCTCTCGTGAAGGAGTAACGCGATGCGGAACCAGGCCGCCGACGAGCCCAACCCAATGATCGGCAAACCGTGGTTGCACCGGGCCCTGGACGCACTCGGCCTGAGCCGGCCTGAGCTTCGCGCGTGGGCGATGTACGACTGGGCCAACTCGGCGATGGTCTGCACGATCATCACGGCCGTCTTCCCGATCTACTTCTCAAAGGTCGCATGTGCCGGGCTCGAGCCCAATGTCGCCTCTCGGCTGCTTGCCGTTTCGACCACGATTGGTATGGTCATCATCGCCGTGCTCTCGCCGATCCTCGGCGCCTTTGCCGACTACACGGCACGCAAGAAGAGGCTCCTGGGGCTGTTCCTGGCTCTAGGAGTCGCAGCGGTGGCCGGGATGTATTTCATCCACACGGGCGATTGGGTGCTCGCCTGCCTCCTCTTCATCCTGGCCAACATCGGAGCCAACGGCAGCTTCGTCTTTTACGATGCCCTGCTGCCGCACATCGCCCGCGACGACGAGATCGATCGGGTCTCGACATCGGGCTACGCCCTAGGGTATCTGGGAGGCGGGCTCCTGCTGGCCCTCAACCTTGCGTGGTACTTGAAACCCTCGTGGTTTGGCCTTCCCGCGGGACCGAACGCCAGCGAGCCGCAGGCCACGCTGCCTATGCGGCTGGCGTTTCTTTCGGTCGCGATCTGGTGGTTGGTCTTTTCGATCCCCTTGTTTCGGCGCGTCCCGGAGCCGCGGGCTCTCCTTGACCCCGACGAGCTCAAGGGAAAGAGCCCGATCCGGGCCGTGCTGGCACGGCTGGCCGAGACCTCGCGCGAGCTACGCCGCTATCGCCAAGGGTTCTTGATGTTGCTGGCCTTTCTGATCTACAACGACGGTATCGGCACGATCATCCGCATGGCGACCATCTATGGCACGGAGATGGGCATCGAACAAGGCGCGATGATCAAGGCCATCCTGCTTGTGCAGTTCGTAGGCATTCCCTTCTCCTTTCTCTTTGGCATGCTGGCCGGCAAGATCGGAGCCAAACGGTCGATCCTGCTTGGCCTCGTTGCTTACACTACCATTTGCATCGTCGGCTACTCGATGCGCAGCGAAGAGGATTTTCTGATCTTGGCGATCCTGGTCGGGATGGTGCAGGGCGGTACTCAGGCTTTAAGCCGGTCGCTTTTCGCCAGCCTGATACCCCGCGCGAGGTCGGGCGAGTATTTCGGCTTTTTCGCCGTCGTCGAGAAGTTTGCCGGCATCTTCGGGCCCTTGCTGTTCGCCGTCATCAACACCCTGTCGGGATCAAGCCGAGGTGCGATTCTCGGGGTCATTGGCTTCTTCGCGGTGGGCGGGCTACTACTTTGGATGGTCGACGTGGACGAGGGCCAAAGGCAGGCCAGGGCCAGTGACACGGCGATGTCCAGTTAGGTCGTTCATTGCTCAAGGGGCGGTCTCCGCCACTGGTTCACTGATACCACCCAGGAAGCAACCAGGTAGAAGACCGGGTAGAACAAGGTGGCCATGGCCAGACGTTGAACTGACGCATCCTCCCTGGGAGTTGGGCTAGCCAGGACCCACCAGATCAGGCAGCCGAGCGGGGGCGACCAAAGTACGCCCAGAATTGTCGCCGCCTTGTTCAACCGCCCCGGCTGTGACGGGTAGAGGTACTTGCCGGGCACGAAGGTGAGCACCGCCAGAACCACGATCACAGCCAGTCTGACCCACGGTGAGAGGGGTAGCACGTACAGATAAAAGGCCACCACGTTCCAGAGAGACGGAAAGCCCAGGAAGTAGCCGTCATCCGTTTTTGCCCTGACCTGGCAAAAACCGTAAATGCTCGCCAGGAGGGGAAGAATCAGCCAGGACTCCTGGCCCGGGGGCAAGAGCTGCGCTCGCCAGATAAGGAGAATCGGCAGAAACGTGTAGTTGAGGAAATCGATGATATCGTCAAGCCGGCGGCCGTCGAAGCCGGGCACGACTTCCTTGACCCGTACCCGCCTCGCCAGGGTGCCGTCGGTCGAGTCCACGATCGTCGCTAGAGCCATGAGTAGGAATGACCAGCCAAACGATTCGGGGCTGCCGCGGACCACCAGCGTCGCAATCAGCGCCGCGGCCACCAGCCCCAGCGCGGTGTAGCCATGCACACACCAGGCCAGGAACCGCTCGACCGTGGAGGAGGTCTGGACCCCTCGCGGCAGCGATGGCCGTCTTTGTCGTTTCGGGTCTTTTGCCTTGGATCTTAGGTTCAGCATGACACTCCAGACTATCCCGCCGGCGGCTGCGTTCGTCGTCCTGGTGCACGTATGGCTCAGTCCGCGGGCAACGGCCGCGGTCGTGCGATCGGCGGGCCGGAGTCGGTTGCCGGTATGCTGCTCGCCGCGTGCTCGATCAGAATGCCTGCCGCTCTCCGCCGCACGGCGAGGTACAAGACCGCTCCAACCGCAAGCAGCCCACTGGTGGTCAGCACCGCGGCGAACCGGCCCCATGAATCGGCCCCGTAAATCTCTTCCCGGGGCCAGCTCATGTTGGCGATGACCAAGAGACCCCAAAAAACCGCAACCACATTCAAGCCGAATCCCCAGGGGCGGCCCAGGGCGAAAGGCCGGTCAGGGCCGGCGCCAGCAAGTATCTTTTCGTCTCCTGTCGGCTCGCGCGGCCAGCCCCGCAGCCTCGTCAGCAGTAGCGGCGACAACACCATCAGATACGCCAAGTTCGCCCAGACGATTGCCACTGAACAGAGGGTTTCCATGATTCTCGGCGCGTTTACGTTGATCAGCAGGATCATCGCCGCCGCGATACCCGTGACCAGGGCCGGGACGATCGGAGTGCGGGTCTGTGCCTGAACCCAGGAGAGGGTCCGCGCAGGGGAGGGCGTTGTCGCGCGCCATCGCGAAGATCAACCGCACCGCGCTGGCCTGAACCGCCAACGCACATACAGTCACGGCGAACACCACCACGCCGAGGAAGAGATTGCCAAGACTGGCACCGAGTGACTGCTTGACGATCAGGGGGAGTCCGCCGGTGAGCTCCCCGAGCTCAGGCAGAGTCGGATCGCTGGCAGCCAGCAGTCCGGCAATGATGAGCAACCCACCGGCAAGCCCCGCGGCTAAGATCGCTTGGAGAATCGCCCAGGGTGCTCGCCGACGCGGATCGAGGGTTTCCTCGGCCAGAGTGCCGGCGGTGTCAAAACCGTAGAGAACGTATCCGGGCATCACAGCCGCGGCGAACAGTGCCGACAGCCAGGCGGCCGCGCCAATAGTGGAACCAACACGACCCGGAAGTTGGATTTGAAATAAGATAGACAGCCCGCACGAGCCCGCGTCAACAGCAATATGATCAGGAGCATCACCCCGATGAGTTCCGCGAACACTCCGACGTTGTTGATGATCGCCAGTATGCGTACGCCGGCCGCGTTGATCGCGGTAGTCAAACCGATCAGGACGCAGCCCAGGAACACGGCGTTTCTTGCCCTGTCGACCGGGTTCCCTGCGTCGCCAATGAGCTGGAAAAGCGGTGAGATTTGAGGCAGGGTAGCCTGCAGCGCCAGGGCAACCGCGGCCAGTGACAACAGCGAGCACGCCAGGTACACCCAGCCGGCCATCCATCCCAGGGCAGGCGAACCGATCCGGCGCGACCACTGGTAGACGCCTCCCGATAGCGGATAATGCGCAGCCAGCTCGGCGAAGCCCAGGCCCACAGTGAGCTGACCGACGAGAACCACCGGCCAAGTCCAGAAAAACGCGGGGCCCGCCGCGGCGAAGCCGAGGGAGAACATCTGGAAGACGCCCGTGAGTATCGAGATGTACGAGAAGCCGGCCGCGAAGGACGAGAAGCTTCCCAGCGACCGATCCAGCTCTTGCCGGTAGCCAAATTCCGCCAGGTCCCGGATGTCGTCTGGGTTCGTCCGCGACAACTTCAATTGCCCTCGTCCCATCGATCAATCCCGCCGCGCCTGGCCGATCAGCCGCGCCTGATGCCTTGATAGATGCCCCATTTCATGTCGCCGGTCTCACAGAACCGTTCCTTCATGGCCCAGCGATCGATCAGATAATTCAGGTCCTCTGCCGTGAAGGTGGAGAGAAAATCAGTTCGGTGATCGACCAGCCGCTTCGATTCACGGCGCAGAATATCAACGAACGTACTGGTGGAGTCGTCGACCAATACATCCTTGAAGCCGGCGGCTCGGAGCAACTGGCCGTACTGTTCGGGCTCTACAACGTGGTAGCCCGTCTTGACGATGTAGTCTTCGAACGCCGGGCAGGCGGGTGTTTTGCCCCGCGCGTAGTCGGTAATCGCGATTCGACCCCCTTCTGCAAGCAGGTCGTGAAGCCTGGCGAAGAGACGCGGCTTATCGGGGATGTGCATCAGAGCGTCACGGCTCCAGATGATGTCGAACTTTGCTGGGAAGGGCGTCTCGAGAACGTCACCGAGGATGAAGTTCACCTCGTCCGAGAGCCCAAGTTTCCCGGCGTGCTCCAGCGCGATGGCAACCATCTCCTCGGCGAGGTCTATCCCGGTGACCCTGGCGCCGAACGCCCGGGCGAGATGAAACGCCGCGCCGCCGATACCGCTGCCGACGTCGAGCACCCGAACGCCGGGATGGAGCGAGCCGGCCAGCCGCCGGCAGAGATTCTCGGTCGTCTCGTGCCCCCCCGTGCTGATGTAGTGCTCACCAAAGATTTTCTCGTACCTCAGAATCGAGCTGCGACTGTACTGTCCCTGGTTGTCGAACTTGGGTTTCGCGGTCGCGGCCGCTTGTGACTGTGACATTGCAGGTCCATAAGGTAAGGAAACGACCGCGGCTAACTCGCGATCACACGAGTGGCCTCGGTCGTGCACTGGGAGGGCCGCATCACGCGGTTTGGGATTGCGCATTTTGCGAGAACCTGGCAAGCGTTGTAAAGAGCGAAACGACAAGCAGTCACCGTCGCGACCGTCCCACGGCGCAGATTCGCCCCGGGCGATGCTCGGTGTGGAAGGTTGGGCCGCATTGAATCAATCCAATTCGCCGGCCGCTTGCCCTGCTGCCGCAGAGCGATCCCGGCAAGGTCTTGCAAGAGGTGCCGACCTGACCCATTCTGAGTGTCTGGGGACCGCCGGTCTTCCATCAAGAACGTAACACCCTTACCGTAGCGGCAAGACCCCCACGTCCAACCGGAGGCTGCGTCTATGAGACGGTCGTGCATCCGTTTCTACCTGTTCATGATCCTGACGGCTATGGGCTCTAGCGCACTGGCGCGTGAGCCGGCCGCCCCTGATTCCAAGGACACAGTATGGCGGGGAGTGCATATGATATCGCCCGGCCGAGCGGGAATTCCGGACTTGAAAAAGGGAATCGACAAAGGGCTCAAGCCGCTGGGGGTCAACGTCATCGTGCTGGAGGTCAATTACGGGTTCAAGTTTAAGTCTCATCCCGAGCTGAGTGATCAATCGGGCCTGAGCCGGGAAGACGCTCGTGACCTGGCTGCCTTCTGTCGCGATCGGGGAATCCGGCTGATCCCCCAGCTCAACTGCCTGGGCCACCAATCATGGGCCAAGAACACGGCGTCCCTGCTCAAGACCTACCCCCAGTTCGACGAGACGCCCAAGGTCCCCGCCGACAACCAGGGGATTTACTGCCGGAGCTGGTGCCCCCTGAACCCTGAGGTCAACACCGTCGTGTTTGCCTTGATTGATGAGATGGCCGACGCGTTCGATGCCGACGCCTTTCACGTCGGCATGGACGAGGTGTTCCTGGTGGCCAGTGATCAGTGCCCGAGATGCCGGGGTAAGAATCCGGCGGAGCTTTTCGCCAAGGCGGTCAACGACCTGCACGCGCACATTGTCAAGGACAGGAAGTTGACAATGCTCATGTGGGGTGACCGGCTGCTCGACGACAAGACAATGGGTTACGGCCAGTGGGAGTCCAGCAAGAACGGCACAGCGCCGGCGATCGACAAGATTCCCACCGACATTATCCTCTGTGACTGGCATTACGAGTTGCGTGATCATTACCCTTCCGCTAGCGTACTTTCAGCAAAAGGGGTTTCGCGTCTGGCCGTCAAGCTGGAACAATCCTGAGGCCGCCCTGGCGTTCTTGGAAGAGGGACGGCGGGTAAACAAGGGGCTGGTGATCGGCCACCTGGGCACTACATGGCTCAGCGCAACGGCATTCTGCAAGGCACTGTTGGAGCCAGGCGGCGAGCTTCCCAAGGGCCGTCGCGCTGGTGTCCAGGGAGCCGCACAAGCACTTCGGGTCTGCATGAACGCCATGACCGCTAGATGACTAATCTGACTGGCAAAAAAGCAGCGGTCTCTTCGCCAGTCAATCCGGCCTTTTCAATGGACGGGGGAACACGTCGAGCGCGGCGAGCCGTTCCCAGAGGGCAAGCCGCTGGTCGATCGTCAAGTTCCGGAGTGGTGGTCGAACGGGCCCGCAGTCGACGCCGAGCATCGCCATGACGCTCTTGGACGCTGCCAGGAAGCCGAATTCGCTGAGCGTCTTGATAAGGTCTATGGATTTCCCCTGCTCGGCGCGAGCGGTCTGAAGATCGTGCCTGCCGAAGGCCCGCATCAGCCTCTGATAGACGGGAGCCGCGAAATTGTAGGTGCTGCCGACGGCGCCGCGGATGCCCAGACAGAGGCCGGCCAGGAGACACTCATCCGAGCCGAAGAGGACATCAAAGGCTCCATGGTCCAGCCGCACGCACTCCTGAAGCTCGAGCAGGTCGTCGTTGGAGTATTTCAGGCCCCGAAGAGTAGGAATATGGAATCTTGCCTGGTAGAGGAACTCGGACATCTTGAGGCGGACACCCGTCATGCCTGGAATGTCATAGAAGTAAAACGGCAGCGGCTCCGCCTCGGCCGCGATCGGGGCGCAGTAGTCGACCAGGTCTTGAATCGTCGCGGGTTTGAAGTAGCTCGGTGACATAACAGCCACCGCCGCGGCTCCAGAATCGCGCGCGTGCGCGGCAAGGGAGATTGATTCGGACAGGCAATTGTGGCCGACGTGAACGGCGACGCGGATCGATCCACCCAAGGCTCTGCACCAGCGCTCCGCCAGGCTCATCCGCTCATCCAAGGTCAGCGACGCGAACTCGCCTGTCGTTCCTCCCACGAAGACTTCGCGGACCCCACATTCGCTGAGCAGCTCAGCCTGCTCATCGACCACGCCGAGGTTGAGCCTGCCGCCGGACGAAAAGGGTGTGTGACATGCGGGAATCAGTCCGGCAAGCGGCCCAGACATGAGCGGGGCTCCATGGTGCGAGGGAGATCTGAATCCATGGACAGTATACACAGCCCGTAGTATAGAGTGAAGTTGTTCCACGAATCATCAAAGCAGCAGGCATCTGCCGCGGACTGCCTTCCTTCGCTCAGGGAGAGGCAACATGAGTTCGGCTCTCGGGTCACTGCGAGGTGTGACACCAGCATTCGTGCTAATCGTGGTGGCGCTCGTCTTCGGGCCGGAAGCGGCTCGCGCCCAGTTCCCAGGGTACGGGTGGGGCTATGGCTTTCCCGGCTATGGCTACGCAGCCTATCCCGGTCCCTATGGCTTTGGCATGTCGGGTTTCGGTTCTGGCATGGGGTATGGCTTTGGCATGCCGGGTTTCGGTTACGGCATAGGGTACGGGTACGGCTTTGGTATGCCGGGTTTCGGTTACGGCATGGGGTACGGATATGGCATGCCAGGTTACGGTCTCGGCGTGGGGTATGGCAACGGCGTTCCCGGACTGGGAATCTACTACGGCTCTCCGGCGTTCGGGGTGGTTGGCTCTGGCAGCCCGATTGTGAATTCTCCGTACCTGAACCCGCTATTCGGGGTAGGGATGACCCCTCTCGGCTTGCAGAGCTATCTAACCGAGTCAAATTTACTGGGGCGCGGTCAGCTCGGGGCCGCACTACGTGCCAGGGCGCGCGAGCAGCAAGGCTACTATCGAGGACGCTAAGCAGTCGCAATGGGAGAGGCATCATGAGTTCGACTCTTAGTTTCATTCGTCACACGGCTGTGAGCTTGGTTTTGAGCGTGGCTACCCTCGCCCTTGCTTCGGGGGAGGCCAACGCCCAGACGCCAGGATACGGGTGGGACTATGATTACCCGGTGACTGGCTTCAACTATGGTGCGGGCGGTTTTGACTACGGCCTGTCTGCTTTTGGATTTCCGAACTACGGATCCTGCGGAAATGGCGTCGGGCCGGCCTTCTATGGTGCGAGCGGTTTTGACTACGGCCTGGGTGCTTTTGGATTTCCGCCTTACGGTACCAGCGGATACGGCGGATACAGCGGCGGGCCAGCCTTCGGCGGCGGGGCAACTGCCAACGGCTTGTCGTACATGGGCGCCCTGTTCGGGTCGGGTACGCCGGTCGTCGGAAATCAGGGTTTCGCGAACGGGTCGAACCGATCTGGACGAGCTCAGGCCGGGCCGGATCGCCGCGCCAAGGCCCGCAGGCTACAACAGCAGCGGGGGGCGGCTTCTGAACTTCAAGGAAGCAGGCCCTGACGAGCGGGGGATGAGAGCTCGTCAGGGCCTTTTGCGGAGTTCCTGGAGTCTCCGGTCGGATCAATACTCGCGGTCTTTCTTGATGCCTGGTTCCGGCATGGGGTATTTGCCGTCGGGGCCTGACTGCAGCGGAGCGGGGCTGTACATCGTGAGCTTGTCCACATCGGGCCCGAACTCGTGAGGGCAGCTCAGCATCTCTTCAAATGTGACGATCTGTCCGGTGTGCGCGGCCATACGGCCCATCGAGGTGACCAGGCTGGCCTCGACGCCGCGCTTGACCTCGTTATAAGTGTGATCCTTGCGAATCGCCTCGATGAGTTGATCCCACTCAAGCTGGTAAGGGTTTGGCTCGGGCTGGGGATAAGACCAGACCAGGTTCGGCTTTGACATCTTCTGGCCCTTGTAAATGCGGCACTTGGCCGGATGGTGGGCCGAGGTTGAGATGATCGCCGCACCTTTCGTCCCGTGAGCGTAGCTGGCGAATTCCGTGTCGCAACCGTCGATGTTGCGGCCCTCGAGAAACAGTTTGGCTCCATCGTCAAAAGTATATTCAACCGAATAAGTATCGAAGTTCTGATCGATCGCTTCGCCGCGGTAGGTGCGGGCGCCTGTGGCCTTGGCCTGCACGGGCCAGGCGTCTTTCATCCAGCAGCATTCGTCTATGTTATGGATAAGGAAGTCGCTGTAGCAGCCTCCGCTGGCCCAGAGAAAACCGTGAAACTTCTTGATCTGGTACATAAGTTCGCTGATGTTGTTGGGCTTGGGATCAACCGGCATTGAACCCACCGGACCGGTTTGGCGATAGGCACGAAGCGCGACGATGTCGCCGATCTGGCCGCTCCTTATCCGATCAGAGAGCTCCTGCCGGGCTTTGCAGTGCCGGCACATGAGGCCGACGCCGACCTTGAGATTCTTCTGGATCGATTTTTCAGCCAGGGCCAGCATCTTCCGCGAGGTAGGGCCGTCGACGGTTACCGGCTTCTCCATGAAGACGTTCAACCCCTTCTCGATGGCATAGGCGAAGTGGACCCAGCGAAAGGCCGGCGGGGTGGCCAGAATGACCACGTCGCCCGGCTTGAGGCAGTCCATGGCCTTGCGATAGGCATCGAAGCCGAGAAACTTCTTGTCCTCGTCGACGGTCAACTCCTCACAGCAGCAATAATCCTTGTGTAACTCATCGTAGCTCGTTTTCAGCTTGTGATCGAAGACGTCGGCCATCGCGACGAGCTTGATGGGGCCACTCTTGGTCGCCAGGGCATTGGCCGCGGCCCCGGTGCCGCGACCGCCGCAGCCGACCAGTGCCACCTGGATCAAATGGCTCTCGCCCGCATGGACGAGCGGCACTGCACCCTGCGAGACGGCCGAGGCAGCCGCAACCAGGCCGGTGGTCTTCAGGAATTCACGACGCGAGGAAGATGACTTGGGGTCGGTCATGAGGTCGCTCCAAGAGCAAGAGGCGGGATCGGAGGGATTCGAGGGATCGCCCGGTGAGGTAGTGGCTCCGGGGCGCTTTTCCGCCCCGGGTTAATCGAGGGTCTCGGCACAGCGCAGACGGCCGGCCGACTTGGTTTCAACATTGCTTGAGCATAACAGGGCTGACGATGCGATCCAAGAGAGTGCAATTCACGCCTGTCTGATTCCGTGGGAAGTTCGGTGCTTCCCGTCAGGTCAGCCAATGTCCTCTCTTACGAGACACCCCCGCTGGCACTCGTTCCAACGGTCCCCGTGGGAATGCCGTCTGTGACGCTCCGCGTCGAAGACGAGTTCCCCACGCGGGAGCGTGGGGACGAGTCAAGCGCAACGGGTGATCGAGAGGCGATTAATCACATGTGGAGCTTTCTCTCAATGCTGGGGGGACTGCCTGGCACTTTCTCGTCGGCTCTGACTCCGCCGACGGCATCGAAATCCAGAGGATCTTTTTTTGGAACGCGGCAAAAGAATTTACAGGTTTGCTCGAACTCAAAGGGGATGCGCTTGCACGTCCGACAAATCAAGGACCGAATCAAGCGCCTGGCGAATGACCGGGGCTACCGGGAGCAGTTCCTCCGACCCCTGGAATTCCCCGTAGAGCGCTATTGGTAGTCCAAGCGACCCTGACCGGGACTCTTGGAGTTTTGAAGTGGCGTCGATCGGCTCGCCCACTTCTCCCGGAGTCGATCGGGGCTCCCGCTTTTTCGGGCGCAGGAACAGGGGTGGCCCTGATCTTTTCCGCCCGATCGACGCCCGCCGAGTCAATGATGCGCCGCGATTGAAGAATTACTCTGTCCTGGAGAGTGCGTGGGACTCTTGGCCCTCGGCAAACTTGCCGGAGACAACTGCGACGATTGACGAAAGCTCCAGTGCCGCGGCACAGGCCGCGACGATCTCGGCGAGCCTGCGAGAGTCGCGGTTACCCCCGCTGCAGCCCAGCAACTCCAGGTTGCGCCGCTGTGCCGGTAGCCGCGTGCCGCCGCCGACCGTGCCGACCGTGAGAGAAGGTAAGGTCATGCGAATCAAGAGCCCGTCGCCGCCATCCGGCAACGCCTGGCTGAACGCCACGGCGTTCTCCGCGACACAGGCCAAATCCTGCCCGGTGGCAAGGTAAAGCGCCGCAAGAGCGTTCGCCAGGTGCAGGTTGTTACCCAGCATCCCGATCGCCTGCGACGACGTCATGGCCAGTTGCTGAAACTCGAGCACAGACTCCTGCCTGACACCCAGTGATTCCAGGATCTGCCCGCTCAATGAGTACTCGACGATCACCGAGTGACCGCGGCCGCTCATCAGATTCCGCCGGGACGACTGCTTGTCGCTGCTGAAGGTTGACTCAAGATAATAGTGAAAACCTGTTTCCTGCTGAATGTACCGGCAAGCGGCCTCTGTCGCCCGGGTGACCATGTTCTGACCCGCGGCGTTGCCCGTGTCATAAACGAAGTCCAGGACGACCCATTGCTGGATCGGTGTGGGATCGACCCGCAAGAGCCGCCCGTGCCGCGTTGTGCTTTCCGCCGCCACCAGGATGGAATCGGCGTGGTCGTTAATCCAGTCGAGGAAGCTGCCGATCTCGGTGATCGTCGGCAAGCAAAACGCCGGGCTGCGGCTGAGCTCCTGCTTCAGATGGATCGTGCGGCAGCCACCTGCCTTGGCTATCGCCAGCAGCCCGCGGTTCATTGCCAGAGTCAGCGTCCCTTCAAGAGTGCACAGGGGCACGACGAGCTCACCCCGAGCAAAATCCCCATGGATCACCAGGGGCGACACCACCGACATCGGCAAGGGCATGAACCCAACGTGGCTCTCGATAATGCCTTGAAGCTCATCCAGGCGGGGCAGGGGTACCCGTTTCAAGTCGTGCCCCGTCATCTCTTCAACCCAGCGCAGGCGCCGTTCGATGTCTTTGGGCTCGCTGCCCCTCGGCGGCTGACCCGGTGCCTCACGCTGCGACCGCTCCTTGACAGTACCACGCAGCTTTTGCTGCGAAGAGACAGTTTTTATACTCATTGCTGCAACTCACGGAGAGTGACCGGAGATCGAACGAAAACTCGACCGGTGCGCGATTTCCCGCCTATATCCTCGCCGCAAAGATCGCCATGGCAAAACCTTGGAAACAGCGGGATAAGCCCGCAAAGAGAGTGACGTCGGCGTGGTCGGCTACCCCACACCTATAGTCTAGCCGAATCACGGCGGCCTGCAAACTTCGGTTCCCTAGATAAATTGAGGGGTTTGAAGGATTCGCTAAAGGCTCGCGAAGATCCTGCGCAATGCGTTTGGAAAGACTGAGAATCGGTGATTGTATGCTCCTGGGTTCGATCGGATTGGGCGTCATTGGGTCGCCAGGCCTGTTACCGGCCTGTTGATTCTGAATGGGTACTGGCAATGAGCAGTTTCTTGATGGTCTCGGCGCGCGGCGGCTCACACATTCTGGGTAAATCGATTTGCAGTCCCTGCCCAGTGTGGCGGAGCAGGGGGCTGTCGGCGGAGCGGACGGAAATATCTGGATTGCCGGGTCGAAACCCGTGCGCGAGCGCCCGGCGCTGGATCGGTCCGCTCATGAGGAAGGAAAGAAAGTCGGCGGCGGCGGCGCGCTCGGCCGCTTTGCTCCAGGGGACGTCGAGAATGTAGTAAGGATGTTCGTTCCACATGTTCGGCTCGGGGTAATCGACGTGCAGTTCACCCCAGCGATCGCGAGCCGACAGCAGATAATCGATGGCGAGATTCTCATAGACCAGCAGGCAGTCGTACTGCGAGGGACCGCGCAGCACCATTTCGCGCATCAGGGTTCCGGTGCTGTGAGTCAGCGAGCCGCCGGGCCGGGCCACGCCTTGTTCGAAGCTCCGCAGCCAGTCAAGGAAGTGTTCCTGAGTGACGTCTTCCAGCGTCAGGCCACGTTCCTTATTCACAAACTCGTAGGCCATTAAGACCAGAGTGAGCAGTCCGCTGTTCGAACGAGTGGGTTCCGTATGGCCGAACTTGAATCGTCCCCAGCCAGGCTGGCCGGCTATGGATTGCCATCCTGTCGGTTCTTGCATGGCCTGGCCGATCGTCTTGAAGCTAACTCTGGCATACTTCTTGATATAAGCATCGCGGCGGTCCCGCCACATCACGAAGACCATCGGCGTCAGAGCCAGGTTTTCGGACGCCGCGATCGGGTTGTTGCGGTGACTGGCACGCCATTCCTGCTCGAATAGGTCGCGGTAGGCGCTGCTGGCCGGCGACCAGACGTGGATCGGAACGGGGCTCGGTCCGTCGAGAACAGCCTGGGCTCCCTCCACCGAACCCATGCCGTGGAGGTTGACCTTGATTCTGCCGCCGGCGGGCGTCTTGGCGAACTCGAGCGTGGCCTCTTCCAGCCATTTCTGTTTCTCAGTTCCGTAGGCGATGTTAATCTCAACGGGGACAAGAAGAGTACCGCCCAGGACAGGGCTCTGGCTCACCGCGGCCGCCGGCCCCTGGGTGGCCGATCCCCCGGATTTCGAGTCCGAGCCGGAGTGGCTGACCAGGAATCGACCCAGGGCCGTCAAGCCCATGATCGAGAGCAAAGCAAGACCGCCCAGTGCGAACCGGCGCGTCTGGCCGAGCTTCCCGAGCAGTCTGCTTCCGCGGCCCTGCAGGGGTAGGAGCGTCGAGCTGCCATCGGGCTTCTGGACATGCAGCGTGACCGCCGACGGATCGGGCTCGACCTCGTCGTCCGGGGCGTCGATGATGATTGGCGACCCGGTCCCGACACTGACCGGCGGGTGCTCCACCAGCTTGAGTTGCAGCGTATTCTTGGACAGGATCTGGAGATACGAAACAGCCTGGCATTTCGTGCAGCGCAGCCGGCTGCCGGCGTGCTCTCTGCCGGCCGGGATGGTTGCCCCGCACGACGGGCAGGGAACCCGGCCCGGCTCGCCTCTCGAAGTGAGCCCGTTGAGCGGTGCGACCGTAGTGCGCGAAGGTCCCCGAGGGAGCTTCCGCGAGCACCTCCTGGGCCAGGACCGAGCAGGTCTCGAACCGATCGGCCGGATTCTTGGCCAGGCCTCGCGAGATCGCATCCGAGGTTCGCTTCGGAAATTCGGGGAGAATGTCGGTCAACTGGGGCGGGACGACCATTGTCTGATTGACTACCGTGGCCGATGGCGTCGGCCCTTCCATGCAGTTGTTCCCGGTCAGGATCTCGTAGACCGTCATGGCCAGCGAGTATTGATCGACCCGGCCGTCGGCCGGCCGTCCCATCACGATCTCGGGAGCGACATAGTTCGGAGTACCCACGAGAAGACCCGGAGCCGTCAAGGAGCTGTTTTTCCAGTCAGTCGCTTCGGAAGTGAGCGCCTTGATAATCCCGAAGTCGCCCAGAAACGCGTTGCCATGGCGATCGAAGAGGATGTTGGCCGGCTTGACGTCGCGATGGACGTGGTTCTGGGAATGAATGAAATCGAGCGCCCGGGCAACATCCGGCAGCCAGTCCTGCAGCGAGTCCAGAGTCATCGGCTCGAGCTCGCCGCGTGGCCCCTTGGCAATCCGATCTTTGAGGATGCCGCCGGCGAGGTACTGCATCACCACGAAGGGCAGATCCTGGAATTCGCCGACGTCGATGATCTTCACGATGTGCGGATGACTGAGCGCCACCAGCGACCTAATCTCGGTGCCGAACCGATCCAAGAAAGCACGGTTGTCCGTCGACTGCTCACTGGAAACAGGAAACTTGAGAACCACGTCGGTATCCAGGTGGCGGTCGAAGGCACAGTAGATGTGCCCCATGCTTCCTTGACCGATCCTGCCCAGAATCTTGTAACGGCCCTCGGCGATCTCCTGTCCGACCCATTCGCTGTTGCTGGCTTTCACCTTGAGCGACCCCGCCGGAAGTTGTGCGATCGCGCCTGGCCCTGGGCCGGCCTGGTCGTCGTGGTAATGATCTGAACTCTCATCGTATCCGTGCATCGTGAAGAATTCGTGAGCCAAAATGCGTCCTCGCGAGACGCTGGCTTCCTCATTGAGCATAACCCGATCCACGCCGGCTCGGGTCCCAAAAAACACCGGCGGGGTGCTTGTCTGTGCGACGCCGATAATGTACATTTGTGCGCAGTGCTCCGGGCGGACCGTCGCCTGTTCTGGGAGTCGCCAGAGCAGGCGAGCGGCGAATCTTGGGTGTGGAGCTAGGAACCATGTTCGACCCGAACGACCCTGAGAGCCGGGCCTTGTATCGCCGCGCCTACGGAGAAGCGGCGCGGCTGATCGAGATTGCCCGGTTCGATCACTGCTTTGGTCGCGACTTCGCGGCCGGAATCGGCGGCAACGTCGAGGCCATCCGCGTCGAGGTCCACCGCAGGATGGGCCCGAAGGCCAATCGGGAAGCCGTCGAAATCGCCATGACCGATGCCATGGCCGGCCGCTCGCCGCGGTGGTGAAGTGGCAACGCGACACTTGGAATCCGCCGTCGAATCAGGGAGACGTCGACGAATAAGCCCTCGACAAGGAGATGACGCCCTTCCGCCAGTTGGTCTCGATTGGCCAACAAAACTCAGCAATGCACCGAGCCAGGTAGATGTTCGAACTGTCGATGTTGTGGCTGGGTCTGTCGCGATGGGGGTGGTACGGCTCTTGCGAATGCGTCCTGGCCAACTATTCACGGACCCGGCGGCGAGAGTGCCTCTGCCGATTCCTTGATCGTCAGGGTCTGATCGACTCGTACGTCCTTCAGGTCGGTCTTTTTTCCACTCAGCCACAGAATCTCAAGCGAGTCGATTGTGGTGGACTCGCCGAGTCCGAAGTGAAGCTCGAGAGCGTTTTGCGATTCGTAGGTAGAGCCGCTGCGCAGCTCTCTCATCTGCGAGCGTCCTCCGGCCACAAGCAACGCTCGGGCGTTGATCGCGGGACTGCCGTGGCGAGTGAGCACTCGCAATTTCAGCCAGTGGCCCAGGCGCGGTGAATCATTGCGCAAGAGCAGGGGAGGGCCGTCCATGGTAGTGATCAGGAGGTCAAGGTCGCCGTCGTCGTCAAAATCGCCGACGGCCAGCCCACGGGCCGAAACCGCGGTCTGGAACCCGGGCCCGGCGCCACGCGATACGTCGGTCAGCTTGCCGCCGTCATTGCGCAAGAGAATTGGCAACTGGCGGTAGCTCTCGCCAAGTTCGGGCGTCTGGTCAACCTGCGGATAGATATGGCCGTTGACGATCACGAGGTCCATATCGCCGTCGAGATCGTAGTCCAAGAAGGCACAGCCCCACTTGAGGACATCGTAGGTGATCTTCTTGAGTCCCAGCCGGGTGCTGATGTCCTCGAACTGCAAGCTGCCGAGGTTGCGATAGAGCGAGGAGGAATCGTGAATGAACGTAGAGAGCGCGATGTCCTGAAGTCCGTCGCCGTCAATGTCGGCCGCGTCGACGCCCATGCCGGCCTGGGCGATACCCTGGCTGTTCAGTCCCGCTCCGCTCCAGGTGCCAATCTCGGTGAACTTTCCCTTGCCGTCGTTGCGGTAAAGGAAGTTGGGGTTCGAAATCATTGGCGACGTAGACATCGACATCGCCATCGTTATCCAGGTCCGACGCGAGCACGCCCAGACCATACGACTCAGCAGTGTCGGTCATGCCGGCCTGGTCGGTGGCGTCCTCGAAGGTCCCATCGCCCTTGTTGCGGAAGAAATGATCGCGACCTCCGCGCAGGCCGAAAGGGCCGACCATGACTTTGACCTTCTCGCGCCAGAGGTTGGTGCGCCGGGCCGCGAGGACGTCGTCCATGGTCGAGTCGACATAGCAGGCGACATAGAGATCAAGGTCGCCGTCGCCGTCGGCGTCGAAGAAGCTGGCGCCTGCTGACCAGCCGCGGCAGGCGACACCCGCCTTTTCCGCCAGCTGCTCGTAGGTACCATCGCCGCGATTGCGGTAGAGCCGGTTGGGGCCAAAATTCGTGACGTACAGATCGACGTGGCCGTCATTGTCGTAATCCCCCGCGCAGACGCCGCAGCCCCACGATTGCTCGGAGACTCCTGCCCGCTCGGTGACGTCCACGAACGTGCCGTCGCCCATGTTGCGGTACAAGACGTTGCGTCCTTTGAGCCGCACCCGCGAGGGTTCCTCATCGAGGGCCCAGGCGTTGACGAGGAATACGTCGAGCCGACCGTCCTCGTCGAAATCGACGAAGGCGGCACCCGTGCCGACAGACTCCAGGAGATGGTCCTTGCGTTCTCCACCACAGTAGAGCACGGCGGTCAGGCCGGCACTTGGGGCAACATCCATGAAATTCGGGTTCAGATCGCCTCGCGTCACATGCGGTTTGAGCTCGACCGAGCTGGACGGCACGGACGTCAGGACCCGCGAGGGTGCCGCGGGCCGGCACGAGCACAGACCCGCCGTCACGATCAGCAAGGCAGCGGCCCGTGGCCAGAACATGAATGAGCTCCCGCTGATCTTGCCATGGGTCGTCCCTGACCCATGAATACTGGTTTATAAGAATTCCGGAATCCGTGATCCCGGCGCTGCCAGCCTCACTCGCTGGCGATGGCCTTATCGAAGAGCTGGGTCAGTTCGTCGTGAACGGCCCGGATACCGTCAGCCGATGCGCTGGCACCCAGGCGGGCGACCTTCTGGGCGAGATCGAGCAGTTGCTTCTTCTCCTTGCTGTCGATGAACATGAAGTCTTCCTTGGTGACCACGTCGGTATTGTGTGTATGGCCCGCCTTCTTGAGGCGCTGGCGTACTGCCTGGATTCGCTTGTCTCCCTCGTTGGCAATGTTGGTGATCTCGGTCGCGGCCGCTTCAAGATGCGTTTGCCGCTGGGCCGCGTCGTCCACCGCACGGCGAAGGTGGCGCTGGGTGGCCTGGTGGTAACCAATCAGGATGCTTTTGACCAGGTTATCCTCTGTGGCCTCGATCTCGATGATCGCGGTCGCGAGATGCTCGTAAGTGAGCCGCGGCCACTTCATCGGCCGAGGTCGCCGTCGATGGTGCCTGGGTCCTGGAGTCGGCCCTTTGATAGATGGCCAGTGCCAGCAGGCCAACGAGCACCGCGGGAATCAGGGTCTTCATGGTTGTTCTCCTTGGGTCGAGATCTCGGAACGCAACAGATGAATCCGCATTCTCTATAGATACTCCGGCCCACAGTCCCCCACAAACTCTATCGGGCCGGTTCCTGTTTATACAGGTTCAATGGAGGCTGCCCAGATGCGTCATGCTGGTCACTTTCAAGCCCTCAGTACCTCGGTCATTGCCCTCCACTCGGGGAGCAACTCGAGCGTGCGTCTCGTGGATTGGCGATGATCCAGTCGCGCAGGGACGCACGAAAGGACCCAGGGTTCGGGACGGCCTTGGAGAGGAGCCAGTCGGACATCCCCGCCAGCAAGTCTTTCCCCGGGAACCAGAGCAAAACGCTCGCCACGTCCGCGATGAAGACATCATCGAAACGGGCTGCAAAAGTACCCAGTGACGCTCGCACAGAATCTGGAGCAGTGGCAGCGACAATCGGACCCCGATGGTCTTCGATGGACTTCGAAGCCCATGCCGCAACTGCTGCAAGGTCGAGAGCCGGTGGAAGATCAATCTCATTGAGTCCGTCGGGCCGCGTTCTCAGCTCGTAATGCGGAGGCAAGACTCGCCGCACAACGCCGATGGTCCATCGAGCTGCCTCATAGTTTCGGAATCCTCCTCCCGGCCTCGCGAAGGGCTTCCTCGACGTGCAGGATGGGCCACGACGTCGCCTCGCTGACGATCGCAGGCTCGATCAAGTAATTCTCGATCTCGTGCCTACACCATCGCCAGCCAAATGGAACACCGCTATTCTCGAAGGTCCTTTCTTCCGTCGGCTTGGTTAGATCCGCCGGTGGATCAGAATCGAAGTCGCGATCGCGCAAGTAGCCCGCCGCGACCTTGTTCTCTCGACGTTCGTTCCCTGCGCGTGCTCTCAGGCTGTCCTTCGAGCCGCCTTGTTGTGGCACAGGGTTCCCTAGAAGAATCGGGGTGAGTATCTGGACTTCAAGGGTACCTTCCAAAAACAGCTTGGCTACAGGCATCGGCTTCCCCTGTCCAGCCGCACTTCCTGCTCGTTAGGGATTGCCGACGAGAGGAATTCGGAGTGTGTGGTGATGATGAATTGGCAGTCGGGACCGACCCTGGGCAGAGCCGCCAAGAGTCTTTGCTGCTCACGCGGGTGCAAGTGCAGCTCCAGTTCATCAATCAGCACAACCGATCGTTTGATGTCGAGTCGAACAAACTCGTAAACCAAAGGGAAAACTGCCTGCTCTCCTGAGGACATCTCAGCCAGGTCATAGACTCGGCCATCGCGATCAATCAAGAAATAAAAGTCATTCGCCCGTGGAGTCGTGACCCCGCCGCGAGGCATGATTCCCACGAACCGTGTGCGAGGGAACACCGTCTCGAACGATTCCTGCAATAAAGGTATGAAATCCTTACCTCGGCGTCCCGGTGTAGTGTGAAAGCCCCACCAACCGACGAGGTATTCTCGAAGCTGCTCTACTCCCGCGTGCCAGCCTTCGTGAGACAGCCCTTCACCGGAGATGTCCTCGGCCATGAGGGAACCGAGATTGCGGTGCTGATCGAACCAGAAGATGTCGCCAAGCTTTGCAAAACTGTCCTTGAGTTCGGGTCGTGCATCTCTTAGGGCCCTGACATAGTAACGACCCAGGAATTGATTGACCCCTTCAAAACCTTGGAGAGAATTAATGCGTCCCTGCTCGAAGCGTAGTGTGACTTCGAGGTGCCGCGAAGGTGGCACAATTCTCCAGGTCTGTCTCCGGTCAGAAGGAAGGGATTCCTGCCACGCCAAGAACAAATCATAAGTCAGATCGACCTCTTCCTGTTCAAGGCTACGTTAAGCTCGACGAACGTTGGCCCCAGGCTTGGCACACGTTCCGGCAGGAAGCCGTGCCAGCTGAACGAGGACATGTCGCGTGTACGGCGTGTCGCCATCGATAGCGTCAGTGCGATAGCCTGAAGGACGGTTGTCTTTCCGCTTCCGTTGTCACCGAGTAGGGCTGTAACGGAGCGCCAGTGCGTGCGGCGCCGCATTCGATGGAAATTCAACCTCTCGAACACCTTTAAAATTCTTGATCACTACGTGTTTCAGCTTCATGGAATAACCTTCGTCGACAACGAATTGAACGCCACGGATGAGGGGGGCGACGGCGCATGTACCGAGGACGATTCGCTTGACAAGCCTGCGACACTGAAAACCAAGCACACGTCCGCTCAGCCTATCGTGGCTTCAGTGGGAATCAACCCGCAAGTGCCGTGGTGCGGGTTGCGTTGCATTCGCGGTCAAGCGTCCGCGGCTTATTCGACGAAGGGAATGTTGTTGGCTTGGAGCCAGTCGCGGGCAATCTCCTTGAAGGCCTCTTCTCGAAACCGGTACCAGTCTTTCTCGATGCCGAGACGGCGAAGCGTGTCCTTGAGCTCCCAGTCCGGCAGGTCGTCCCATTCGTCTGGGTCTTCGGCAGCATGACGGGATTCTTCCGAGACAAAGACCATCTCGCCGGTACGTCGGTTGAGATACGTAGATGCCTCGTCGCTGAGCATGTCCATTTGATCGACAACGTCGCTCAATCTGACAGGAATCGGCATGGCTTACCCCCTCTCACCAACGTCCCCTGCTCTGGTGAGAATAGCACTCTAAACGGGCGAGCCGAAAGTCTGCTCAGCAGAGAAAAACGTGACGGATCAAGCCCCTCCGCCCACCGGTTGAGCCTCGGTTATTACGTGCAGCCCAGGCCGGGGTTGCACTGTGAAGCGAATGCCCAGGCGGCGGGCCAGGTTCACGACCTGGTCGAGCAGGGCGTAGAAGACCGGGGTGACCAGGAGCGCCAGGAGCAGCGATAGCATCTGGCCGCCGATAATCACCTTGGCCATGCTGGCGCGAGCTCCCGAGCCGGGACCGCGGCCGAAGGCGATCGGCAGCATGGCGGCCACCAGCATCACCGTCGTCATGAGGATCGGCCGCAACCGCGTATGGTTGGCCTCGAGAATCGCATCCAGGCGCGACAGCCCCCTGGCGCGAAGCTGGTTGGTGGCGTCCACCTGGAGGATGCCGTTCTTCTTGACGATTCCCACTAGCATGAACAGGCCGAACATCGCGTACAGGTCCATCGGCGTGCGCCACAATACGAGCGACAGCATGCCGAACGGAATGGTCACCGGCAGGGCCATCAGGATGGCGATCGGCTGCATCCAGCTTTCGAACTGAGCGGCCAAGATCAAGTACATGAAGGTGATCGACAGCGTGAAGGCGATCAGGAAGTAGTAGCCGGTCTCTCCCAGAGTCTTGGCCTGGCCGGTGAAGATGTAGCTGTACTGCGGAGGCAGGTTCATCCCTTGGAGCACCTTCTCGGCGCGGGCGACGGCCTCGCCCAGGGGGATGCCTTCGGGGTTGCCCAGCACGGTGACGACGCGCTCGCGGCCCAGCCGTTCGATTTCGCTGGGCCCGCGCTCGTCAACCAGCCGGGCCAGACTGGCGAGCTTGACCAGGCCGACACTCGGCGAAGGCAGGGTGAGCTGGTACAGACCCTGGGTCGTGCCGCGCTCGCCCGCGGCGCGCAGCCAGACATCGTACTGCTGATCGCGGTCGCGGAATTTCGAGATCGGCAGCCCGCCGACCAGCACGCGCAGGGTATCGGCCACGGTTCCCACCGGCACCCCCAGGTCGCTGGCAGCCTCGCGGTCGACAAGCACCTGGACCTCGGGTTTGCGCAGCGACAGGGTCGTGTCGAGGTCAAGGATTCCGCCTCGCGTCTTCAGCTCGGTGGTCAACCGGTCGGCGTATGCGGAGAGCTGCTTCAGGTCGGGCCCGGCGAGGTTGACCTGAAATGTCTGCGATCGCCTGCCACCCTGGAACGCGGAAACGTCGTTGACGCTGACTCGCAGGTCGGGGTAATCGAGTCATCATCTCACGTGCTTGCTGCTGGACGGCGAACTGCGTGATGTCGCGCTCCTCCAGCTCCGTCATCCGCACGTAAATCGTGGCCCGGGTGACGTCGCCCTCACCCTTGACCGTGCGTCCGCCTTCGGTCTGGCCGATGGTGGTGAAGACGTGCTGGGTTCCCTTCAGCTTCCAGATTCTGTCTTCCAGCTCGCTGAGCAGCCTGGAGCTGCGGTCGAGGCTGTAGCCCTCGGGAGTCGTGATCGGGATCTCGTACTCGCTCTGGTCGTCGCGCGGGATCAGCGACATGCCCATGACCTTGCCGATGGGCACGGTGCTGCCGATGACCCCGATCGTCAGAATCACCACCACGAACTTGAACCGCAATGCGCCCCGCAGCACCCAGCCGTAGCCGCCGTCGAAGAGCCGGTAGAAGAACCCCGACTTCGATCTGGGCTGATGGCCGCGGCCAGGTTCGCTCGGCTTCGAGCTTGAGGAACCGGCTGCATAACATAGGCGTCAGGGTGAACGAGACGAACAGGCTCATCGCCACGGCGAAGGCGACGGTCAACCCGAAGCTAGAGAAGAAACGGCCGACGATTCCGCCCATGAAGGCGATCGGCAGGAAGATCACGATCAGCGACAGGCTCGTCGCCATCACCGCCAGGGCGATCTCGCGTGTTCCCTTGCCGCGCGGCTTGCATGCCGTCCATGCCGTCCTCCTCCATGTGCCGGAAGATGTTCTCGTGAACCACCACGGCGTCGTCGATCACGATGCCGATGGCCAGGATCAACCCGAGCATGGTGATGTTGTTGAGCGTAAAGCCCATGTAACTCATGAACATGAAGGTCGGGATGATCGACGTCGGGATGGCCAGCGTGGCGATCAGGGTCGTTCGCCAGTCTCGGATGAACAGGAGGATCGTGGCCGAGACCAGAACGCCGGCCAGCAGGAGATGAAACTTCACCTCCTCGATCGATTTCTTGATGAACCGCGATTGGTCGCGGATGATCTCGGTGGAGATGTCCGGCGGCAGAGCGGTCTTGAGCTGGTTGAGCCGGTTCTTGACGTCGTCGACGACCTTGACGGTGTTGGCCCCCGATTGTTTCTGCACCACCAGGCTGACCGCGCCGTCGCCGTCAAGCCGGGCGAGCGTTCGGGGCTCCTCGTAAGAATCGACTGGCGTGGCCGATGTCGCGCACGCGGATGGGATAGCCGTTGCGGTTGGCGACGATCAGGTCATTGAACTCGCGCTCGGCTGCGGAGCCGGCCTAAGGTTCGCAGGACGAGCTCGCGCGGGCCCTGGTCAACCCGGCCGCCGGGAACCTCCATGTTTTGGCGGACAAGGGCTCGGCGGACGTCGTCGACCGAGAGGTTGTAACCGGCGAGCCTGTCGGTGTCGACCACAATGTTCATGGCGCGAACACGGCCCCCCACGAGGCTGATCGCACCTACCCCGGGCACCGTTTCGAGCCGCTCCTTGATCTGCCTGCGGGCGATCTCGGTCACTTCGCGAAAGTCGCGCCTGCCGGAAACCGCAATGGTCAAGACGGGCATCGACCCGGTGTCGAACTTGTCGATGATCGGGGCCCGCGTGCCGTCTGGAAGTCCGACAGAATCGAGTTGACCTTGTCGCGAACCTCCTGCGTTCCCACGTCTCCATTCTTTGAGAGCAAAAACTGGACGGTGACGATTGAAACGCCTTCCTGGGTGATCGACCGCAGCTCGTCGATGCCCGAGACCGTATTGATAATGTCCTCGACCGGTTTGCTGACCGTCGTTTCCATCTCCTCGACGCTGGCGCCTGGAAGCACCGTCGTGACCGTGCATACCGGAAAATCGACGTTGGGAAAGAAGTCGACCCCCAGCTCGTTGTACGAGACCAGCCCCAGCACCACGGGAATCGACACCAGCACCCAGGTGAACACGGGCCGGTTAATGCAGAGATCAGATATTGACATGGGCATTCCGGAATGAGTGAAGTGATAAGTGGCCGGTTCGTGGCAGCGTCGAACGCTCGACGACGCACCGATTCAGTCTCGGGCCTGCCGGTTTTGCATATGCCATTTGCCCGCCGCCACGCGTCTACCGCCTGGCTGATTCCGAGGCTCTGCCTGCCGACACGACCGCGGCTCAACGGGCTGCTTGCGGTGGTCCGACGGCGGATCGGGCGTGCGGACCACGACCGCGGTGCCGTCGGCCAGCTGGGTCTGGCCGGTGGTGACGAGCATGCCGGGCGGGCAGGCCCTTGCTTGATACCTCGACCCAGCCGGGACCCTCGGTACCGGTGACGATGTCATTGACTGATCTGGCCTTGCCATTCTCTACAACGAACAGCTTGGTGACGCCGGCGAATCGAATGATCGACTCGGCCGGGGCGACGGCCGCCTGGGCCGTCGAGTCGGTGACGATCGTCGCCTTGGCGAAACCGCCGGCACGTAACAGCCCTTGTCGTTGGGAACCTGGGTCTCAACCTGAAAAGTCCGGCTGACTGGGTCGACCGAGGGATTGATCCGGACAACCTTTCCCTGGAAGGTGAGCTCGGGTTGAGACGCCACCGCGATCCGCACCTGCTGGCCAACGCGGACACGCTCGGCATAACATTCCGGCACGTTGGTCCAGAGCCGAAGCGGGTTCTCGATGATGAGCTCACAGACCGCCTCGCCCTCCTTGACAATCTGCCCTTCCGAAACCAATCGTTTCGTGACCGCATAGACAACCGCGTCGGCCTGGCTGGAGGGTGGTGGCATCAGCTCGGGTTTTGGAACCCGGATCATCATGTCGGCAAGCGTTTGTTCGGCTTGGTTGCGGGCGATGCGGTTGGCCACCGCGCTGGCGATCACGTTTCGGGCAGTCGCCTCGGGCGTTCTCGTAAGCGGCCGACGCGGAGCGATACTCGTTTTCGCAATCCTCCAGCTCCTGGATCGTGCTGGCTCCCTTCTTGCTCAAGGCCGTTGGCGATTCAGGTTGTGCAGGGCCTTTTCCTTGCTCACGCGAATCTGGATCACGGCCGGAACCCGATCGATTGCCTGTTCGGCCTGTGCGCCGCGGATCAGCTCCTCGGAGATGCCGTACTGTTCGATGAACCGTTGGGCTTGCTGTTCGCTGATACCCAGTTTGACCAGCTCAGCCAGGTATTTTGATTGTGCCTGGTTGTAGGCGAGCTTTGCGTCGACAGCATCAAGCTCGACCAGTGGCTCTCCGGGCCGGACATGGTCGCCCATGTCGTGCAAGACCTTGAGACCCGTCCGGTCCGCTTCGAGCCGATGGTCACCTGCTCCCACCCTCGAAGGCTGCCGACGACGTCGATGGTCCGCTCGACCGTGCGCCGCTCGAGGGGTGCCACCGTGACAGGAACCTCGCATTCGCGGCCGGGGTCTTTCGACGACGGTTGAGCCTCCGCCGGCGAACATCCGGAAAGACTCGCGGACGGCGATCACCGCCAGACTTACAGAAATAGTCAAGAACCATCGTCGGATCATTGTTTTATTCCATTCCTGGATTTGGTTGGCGGTCGTCGAAACCCCTGAGCAAGTCGCGAAGCAGAGTCTGCGCCGCGTCCTGCCCCAATGGTTTTCCGCCGTAAAGAAAATCAAGCGTCGTGATCACGATCATGCCGCGACACATGGTCGGCAGGCATCAACACGGTCTCGCGGCGTATGATTCCCGCGTCGGCCAGCCGGCAACAGCGGCCTCCATCCAGCGCGATGAGGTCTTCCTTGCAGGGTTCCATGTCGTGCGCGGGCACCGAGCCTGGCGGGCCGAAAATCAAGGCATAGAGGAACCGCCCGCGCTCGGGGTCATCGCGACAGAAGGCGAATTGGGCTTCGAACACCTGCTCCAGGCAGCGGATCGGATCGTCCTCGCTCGTCACAACGAGGCGAAGCTGCTCGACCAGATCCGCGAGCGGAACCGAGACCAGGGCTTTCGCCAGGCCCTCCTTGCTGCGGAAATAGTAATAAAGCGTCGGCTTGGCGACTCCGGCTCCCTCGACGATTTCCCGAACCGACGTTGCATCATAACCTTGCGTCGCAAAGAGGCGTGCCGCCACCCGGGCGATGTGCCGCGCCACGGGGCTCGAAACGCTTCGACACTCTGCGGTCGAGACTGTAAGCTCATCATCCATTCGCCGGGTTGAACCTCGATCGGCTTGGGGTTCAGTTTTTCAGTTACCTAACGGTAGGTATAATGGACGGGCCCTAATATTCGTCAAGTGCGGTCGGCACCGGAATTCAGACAGAAGTTCATGAACTTCGTGGCGAGGCGGTGAGACAGCGAACTTCTAGTCAATGACGCTCCGGTTTGTGTGCGGGTGGCGAGGCATCAGAACGACTCGGCGGATTGGACAATCCCCGGGTAACGAGTGAGTGACGATGGAACAACGAAGAAGCCGCTTCGTTAGTGGACTGAGCACCCTGGGAAACGTAATCCTGGTGTTAAGCATCGGAGTCCTGGGCCTCGTGATGGCTCATCACCCCACTCTTTTCTCGGGTTTTCGCCGCATCCAGACCGACTTGGGTGATACTCGGTTTAACCATTACCTGTTGGAACACGGCTATCTCTGGATGCGCGGGGAACCAGGGCATCGCACATTCTGGAATTTGCCCATCTTTTATCCGGTCTCGAATACCGCGGCCTACTCCGACCTACTCCTCAGCGTGGGCCCTGTCTACTGGCTCTGGCGAGCTGTGGGAGCGTCGCATGATCTGGCTTTTATCGGTTGGATGATCTCCATCTCGGCGTTGAACTATGCCAGTGCGCTTGTGCTTTTCCACAAAGGCCTCAAGTTCGCATGGTTGCCGTCGGCTGCGGCCGGATTCTTGGTGGCCTTCGGCGCGCCTCGAATCAATCAGATGTCCCACCATCAAATGCTGCCATGTTTTTTTGTTGTTATGACGGTATTTGCGTTGGTTCGATTGTTCGGAAGCAGCCCGACACGACACTGGGAACGTGTAATGCTGTGGCTGCTGGCTGTGCTGGGATGCGTGCTGCAACTCTACGGTGGATTCTACATGGCATGGTTCTTGATTCTCGCAGTCGGCATCGCGCTTGCCAGGGCGCTGCTCATTGCATCCAACCTTGCGGTACTCCTTGAAGTTATTCGGCGCGACTCATGGATGATCGTGTCGGCGGGCCTGGCCGGTATCCTTCTGCTGCTGCCACTCCTGAAGCATTATCTTCCGGTGGCACAATACCTTGAAAGCCGTCAATATATACCAATGTACTATGCATTTAACCCGCGCCTCTGGTCCTGGTTGAACGTTGGGGCAAATCACTGGCTCTGGGGATGGACGGCAGGCCGCGAGCCATTCCGCGACTCTCGGGTATTCGACCGACCACGAATTGGGATTCGGTCTCGTCACTCCGCTGGCGTGTGCGGCGGGGCTGTTTGTTGGCCGCGAGCGGCCGATCTGCCGGCTGGCCGCGACCGTGATACTGGCCCTGGAGTTGGCTACCACATTTCTGCCTGGGAAGGCAATCGCGCTGGTGGCCGCAAGCGTTGCTTACTACTGCCTTGCGTGCCTATTCCGGGAGATCAACACCTCACGAGATCGTGCTCTCGCAGTGGCGTCTGTGCTGGCGATGCTGGTGCTCGTCCCGTTCCCGGACACGTACATGCAGATACTTACATACAATGTAATGGTTCTCTGCTCGCTGGAGCTCGTGCGGCACGCGTGGCTGCCCGGAGTCTCAAGTGGTGCCGGTAATCGCACTCGGCCTCTTCTCACTGAAGGTCCTGTCTCTTGAGGTGCTCAGTATTGGAGTCTGCTTTGTGGCTCCAGCGGCAATGGTTATCGCATATTTCTGGGTCGGCAGAAGGCGGGACGTGGGACTCGCAGCATTCTTGCTGGCGGTTTCATTCGCCGCCGCAGTCACACTGCTGGATAAACCGAATGTGTTCCTGGGTGCCATAGCGACCCTTTTCAGCGCCCTCCTTATCACGGCGCCGCCGCCGGCTGCGATTACCCTCTTGGCTCGCCCTCCGCGTCTTGATCGTAGCGATGGTGCTCGTCCTCTCGTTCCATTCCCAAGATTCCCTGTGGCTCGGCTTATTCGACAAGATCCCGGGTGGCATCGGCATCAGGGCGGTGGGGCGAATCGTCCTTCTCTTGCTTATTCCGGCAGCGCTCGGACTTGCGGTGCTTGTGCAGTTTCTGGAGCAAAAGCAATGGATTGGCGCTGCATGGGCGATCGTTCTCGTTTGTGCTCTCGAACAAGGAATTACAACCGAGAGCTTCGATGTGGTCGAGAATCAGGCGAGAATCGCGAGTGTCGCCCAGCAGATCGACCGGAAACGAGAGGCGTTCTACTATCGGCCCGGAGAGAACCGAGATTGGAATATTTATCATCTGGATGCGATGTGGGCATCCCTGGCAACCGGGGTACCTACAATCAATGGCTATTCGGGATACAATCCGCCGGGTTGGGATGGCTTCTTCGCGGTCGATGCCAGTCTTGGGGCGAAGCCTTGGAATGTCCTGGCCGAGTGGGAACAAGCACACGGGCTCGTGCCCGAACGAATTCAAAGCATCGGACTCGATCAAACGTGCAAGGTTCCATAGCATTCCCGGCATTAGCCGGAGTCGGGGCCAGTGCCTCGCCGCCGGACAACTAAAGGGGCCAGTCAGGTTTTGGCACCCAGAAATCTGGACGGCTCCATTTGTCGAGTCCTCCGCGGCCGTGCGGCTTGGCAGTGAGAGGGCCGGGGATTAATCTCATGGTCGGTTATCGCGATTGCAACGCGTCTCCAGCAACCTTGTGCAGAACCGGTGAGGAAGCATCCAATGAACGTGAAACGGCCAGTCACTCCGCGGATTATCATTGGCGACCAGCCCTCCGAGGCGGACCTCTTGGAGTGCAAGCACGAAGGTTACTCAGGAGTGGTCAATCTGCGTAACAACGGAGAGCCCGAGCAGCCCCTGAGCCCGGCCGCGGAGGGCGATAAAGTGCGCTCTCTGGGGATGGAATATCACCACTTGGGGGTTGGGGGCGCACCGCTTGCTGATCCGGGCGTCACAGAGGTTTGCGACTTCATCGATCGCCTGACCGGCGCAGGCGGCAAGGTGCTGGTTCACTGTCGCAAAGGCGGCCGCGCCATGGCCTTGGTGCTCATTCAGCAGGCCAGGGCTCAGGGCTGGACGAGCGCGGAAGCCATCAATAAGTGCCACGCCTTGGGTCTTCAGGTCGATGGGCAACTGAAGACGATGGTTGAGAATTACCTCAACCGGCAAGACTGACCGTGAGAGAACAGGTACCGGGGAGACCGGGACAGACAGCCGCGTGTGCCCCGATCAGTCACGGTACTGGCTTCTTGAACTCGTACATGGCCCGGCGGGTGAGGAATTGCCTGTGCAGCGCCTTGTCACCGGGCTTCAAGAGCTTGACTGCCTGAGACTGCCACCTGACGGCCGAGGTGAAATCCCCGGCCTCGGCACAGGCGGCGGAGAGGGCGTCCAGGCACTCGGCACTCTTCCAGTGGGTCAGCTCGCAGGCCATTGTTCCCTCCTGGACAGCGCGGGGACCATCGCGAAATGCCTTGTCGCGACAGGTGGAAAGCAGCCAGGCCAGGGCCCGCCGCGGCAGCGGATCGTCGGGTGCCCGGCGTATGGCCTCGGCATAATCGTCGATCGCACGGGCGTACTGGAAGTGGCGGTTCCAGGCCTTCGCCCGCAGTACCAGGGCTTGCGTGGCGCCGGGATCGACCTCGAGTGCTTTCGTAAAATCGGCGATGGCCGCCTCGGACTGCATGTCGAGCAATCAGCGCCTCGCCCCGCGCCATGTAAACGGCAGGGTTGGCGGGGCGTCGCTGCAAAACCCAAGAGTAGTCTGCCATCGCCTCATTGTGCCGACCGCGCGTGGAACAGACCTTCGCCCGGGCCATGACCAGTGTGAAATTTTCAGGATCGAGGCGGATGGCCTCGCTAAGGTCCGCGAACGCCTTATCGAAAAAACGCCTGGCATCCCACGCCAGGCCGCGGTCGCGATAGGCGACTGCAAAGCCGGGATCAAGGCGGATGGCCTCGGAGAAGCCGGCAATGGCCTGCTCGTACTGTTTTTTCCGAAAAAGGACCAAGGCTCGAAGATGATGACTCCTGGCATCGGCCGGAGCTAGCCGGGTGGCCGTATCGAGATCTGCAAGGGCGTGTTCCCAGTCTTCCTGCTCAATCCAGATCCGGCCTCGGGCCTGGTAAGCCTGGGCGTCCTCGGGGTTGGCCGCAATCTTGCCGCTGAAGTACTCTACCCCTTTTTCCAGCGGAACCACATGATCGACGCCGACCCAGCCGCGGACGGTCCCATCTTCGGTCGAGACATCCGCAAGGCCATCTCTGAGCCTTTCAACCTTGAAGATTCTTTCTCCCCGGCTGGGAATGAGCCGCTGGCCATCGCGCAGCATCGCTGCCGGTTCGGTGAGCACAACTTCCGCACCGATATCGACATCTGCACTTGCAGTCGCACGGGCGGGCTGATCGGCCTGTAAGGACGCGGAGAATAGGATCCCGACAACCAGGACGACGCAATAGCCAGCCGCAGGACAGCCGACGAACTCGGAGAACATGTTGGGGGACAGTCGCCTTATCATCCTGCCTCGGTTTATCGGAGTGACGATCAGAGTTTTATTGTACCTAAAGAGCGTCAACTTCCAGCAGATTGGGCCCAGGAAAACGCGAGGCCGAAAGTTCGCCGGTGGGTAAATTGGAAACTAGCCTTCACGGTCGGACTGGGCCAAAAGCCAAGGATCAAGACGATCGCCGCTGGCGGATACATACGGACAACGAACCGGCCCTGGAGACGACACGAGCCGGCTTGAACGTTTGAGGGGGTACCGTGGTAGGATCAACGAAATCTGGAATCACCAAGAACGATCGGCGGGGGACCGGGCTCCCTTGACGATGATGAGGATGGTCTCGCGAAGCCTGGTTCGTATCAAGCTCACGCATCTTGATTGAGGATCGAAGGGATGCGCGGTTGGGTCTTGTTGGGAGCCGTGCTGCTTGCGGCCGCGGACAGTCCGGCCTTTACGGCGGAAGGCGGCGGGTCTGTTCCCTCGGCGATGTGCGGGCAAGAATATGTCGCGCAAGCCGGTCAACCCTCCGTTCTGGTCGCTGCGCGCCTATCAAGAAGCGTGGAAGCGATGGGGCATTGCCAAGAAACCCGCTGACTACGACCGGGCGTTCCGCGATCGCTACGGGCTGCACGCTCCCCAGTACGAGAACGGTGGTTTGCCGATGGGGTTTACCCGGTCACGCGGGCTCTTGGGCCTGGGTCTGGGCCTGGGAAACGATTGCCTGCTCTGTCACGCCGGGACGGTTGCGGGGCAGACCATCATTGGGCTGGGCAACGCGTCGCTTGACATGCAGTCACTGTACGAGGAACTCACCGCCGCCGACGGGCTCGATCCGATCATGCCGCTTCCCCTCTGCCGGGTTCGCGGCACCAGCGAAGCTTCCAACTTCGCGGTTTATCTTATGCAGTTCCGCGACGCGGAGTTGAGGCATAGGATCCCTGTCAAGTATGCTCTTTGCGAGAACCTCTGCGAGGACGTTCCCGCGTGGTGGCACTACAAGAGAAAGAAGACGATCTACCACCTGGGTGTGGCGGACAGCCGGTCAGTTCGCACGCTGATGCCTTTTCTGCTGATCCCCGGCAACACCGCCGCATCGATCAAGCAGCGCGAGTCCGAGTTTGCGGAAATCCGCGCTTATCTGCTCAGTCTGGAGCCGCCACGCTATCCTTTTGAGATCGATCGGACCCAGGCCGAGCAAGGGAAGGCCATTTTCGACGCGCAATTGCCAGCGCTGCCACGGCTCATACGGGGCCGAGGGCCATTATCCCAACAAGCTCGTACCACTCGAAGTGATCGGCACCGACGCCACCCTCGCGCGCGGCTTCGCCCCGGAAGGCGTTGCTCACTACCTCGAGAGCTGGTTTGCTCGCGAGCGCGGACCGGCGGGCGAGCCTTATCACGGCCTGGGCGGCGGCGCGCTATCAGGCACCTCCGCTCGACGGCATTTGGGCAACCGCGCCTTACTTTCACAACGGGTCAGTCCCTACCGTTTATCACGTTCTCAACTCCAGCGGCCGCCCCCGAGTCTTTACCCGCAGTTTCCGCGGCGACGCCCTGGAGTATGATCAGCGCCGGGTCGGGCTGAAGTTCCAGGAGCTCGCGAGGACGGCAGATCCCAGCCTGCCCGCAATCGACCGCCGCAAGGTGTATGACACCACGCAGCCAGGCCGCGGCAACGGCGGGCATACTTACGGTGACGCCTTGTCCGAATCAGAGCGAATGGCAGTGATCGAATACCTCAAGACACTTTGAGCACCGGCGCCGCGGTCGCCTAGGGCTGACATGCACATGTGATGCTTACTCACGTCATCTCGGCCTCTTGGGAGGACGCTTGGTGGTCGGCTTCTTGGGAGGACGCTTGGTTGGCAACAGCGGCGGTTTCTTGGTCGGCCTCGGCAGTGGTCGTTTGGTTGGCAACAGCGGCGGTTTCTTGGTCGGCTTCGGCAGCGGTCGTTTGGTTGGCGACGACGGCGGTTTCTTGGTCGGCTTCGGCTTCGCTAGCGGTCGTTTGGTGGGTCCGCCCCATTCGCCCGGAGTGCGTTTGATTCGGGCTGCCTCGAGATCACCGAGCTCCGCACCAGGCAAGGCGTGAGGTGAGGCGACACGGGGCGATGGCGCGGCAATCGCGCCGAGCGAGGTGATGAGGAGGGCCAGGCCAGGCCGAATCGACGGGCATACTGGTATTCATCGCGGACCCGGTTGGCCTGAAGGAAGTCGCGCTCCAGTTCCACGCTGCGGCGGTCTTGCTCGAAGAGCTCCCAGGCGGCCGCCCATATCTGCGGGTCAGTCCGCTTCTGATGGAGTTTGACCCAGTCGCGCCAGGACTTGTCGCCGAGGTTTTTGCGGGCCATCCTCAGCTCGTTGAACAGGCAGTGTTCGTGAGGCGCTGAATAGTCTGCTGTAGATTCGCGGAACCGGTGGCCGATGATGGCCCTGGGGTCGCAGAGCAGTGTGTACCCCATCTGCCACGCCCTGAGGCCAAAATCAATGTCCTCCGAGCCGTACGAGCGCATGCCGACGTCGAAGCCGCGGAGTCGATCATAGGCATTCCGGGCCAACGCCATCGAGCAGCCCACTGCGCAGGGCTGCTCGTAGAACTTGCGGCCGCCAGGTCCCGTGATCTGTTTCAGCTCGTCACGATGATGCCAACCATTCTCGAACGACCTGAGATCCACCCAATAGCCGTAGCCGGCGTAGTTGAGCTCACATTTCCACCGGGAAACGTCAAGTGGCACGACCAAGGGTGAAAGGACCGAGTTGTCCCCGCATCGATCGATGTCATTGACCAGGCGGGAAATTGCTCCCGGCTCGGGTTTGCAGTGGGCGTCGAGGAAGACCAGGACTTCGCCGTGGGACGACCGCGCCGCCAGGTCCTTGGTTGGCGAGACGCCGCGGCGTTCCGGGAATCGCACCGCACGGACGTCTGGGAATCGCCGCTGCATCTCCTCGACACAGCCGTCGGTGGAAGCGTCGTCGGCCACGACGATCTCGCAATCCAGCTCTCTGGTGGTTTCGACACAAGACCATACTGTCCGCCAGAGCAGATCTCCCTCGTTATGAGAGGCGATCACTACGCTGGTTCGCATATTGCTTCCTTCAAAGTTGGAATCGAAACACCCGACAATGCGGTGATTACTTGCATTTTCCAATCAGGGAAGGCAGTCATTGCCGGGCGGAGGTCAGGCCATCAACCTCGCGGCGCAGCACCTCGGTCAGGAGTTTTTCTCTCCAGTCCAGGTCACTGTAGGGTTTGGATCGCGTCGATGCGTTTCGCCGATCGTCATCGGCCTGGTCGAGCCAGCCTTTGCACTTCTCGTGCTGACCGAGCTTGTAATTTGCCAGGGCCATGAACAGCCAGTGCCACGGCTTTCCTCGATCACCCTCATGGCGAATTGCCTCATCGAATTGCTCGATGGCCTTTTCATAGTGACCGGCTCGAAACAGGGCCGCGCCAAAAGTTACATAGGGATCATAATCTCCGCGCCTGCTCTTGGCTAGCCGTTGGGTGATCGGCAGCACCTTTTCCATGAGTCCGGCCGTGTCGGGGGCCAATGTGCAAAGGAAAGCCAGCTGATCGGCTCGCCATGGGTCCTGGATGTGACCGAACCGGGCGAACAGATCGGTTCTGAGTTTCTCGTACTGGCCAGTCTCTCCGAGTTGCAAGCAAAGCAGGGCGGCGCCGTACCATGTCAGCATCTCATCTGAGCCGTGGGCGACCGCGGCGAGCATGTCGGCCTTGGCCTCCCTCCAACTTCCCCAACCAGGCCCTGAGCTCGCCCCGTCGAGAGAGAAACACGTGGCTCGACGGATCGTCCGTCAAAAGCCGATCGTAGCAGGCGATCGCCGCGGGGAGCAGTCCGGCATTCTCCATGGCCCCGCCCTCGGCATCGAGCCAGGAGGCAAGCTCCTTTCCTGAGGCCATGAAGACCTGCGGGGACCCCGCCAGCAGCTCGCGGTGATCGCGGCAAATCTCGGCGGGACTGCGGGGCGACTGTCCACCCTGCCGGTCGATGACGAATCCGGAGACGACTCCGGCCAGACGTTCCAGGTCTGGGAGCGACCCCTCGGCACGAGAGATCTCCCAGACCCTGGCCGACTTATCGCGAAACGCCGCGGTAATGAGGTGGCGCCCGTCAGGCCTGAACTCAAGAGAGCGAATGCCCGTGCCGTGCCGCATCGGCAGCGTCGCCGGCTCGCCGGTCGCCCCATCCCAGATCTGTGCGAGTCCAGTGTTACCGGGCGGTTCGCCGCCGCATCCGGTGGCGATGAACCGGCCGTCGGGACTGAAGGCCGCCATGCGGACCGACTCTTGGTGGTCGAAAAACGGCAAGACGACCTTGCCGGTCTCCGCATTCCAGACCGCAGCGGTGTGGTCGGCACTGCAGGAAACCACGCGCGAACCGTCCGGACTGAACCTGGCTTGATGGACCTGGTCGGCATGACGATAACTTGCTACGAGATGGCCGTCGGATACCTGCCACACCCTTGCCGTGCGATCCTTGCTGGCTGTGACCACTCTCTGGCCGTCGGGACTGAATTCGACGAAAACCACCTCGCCTTCGTGGCGCAACACGAGGGGTGGGCTGCCGGCACGGTCCACATCCCAGAGCCGCGCCGTCGCGTCCTCGCCCGCCGTGACCAGTATTTTGCCGGATGGGTGCAGCGCCGCGTGGCGAATGTGGACTTGATCAGCGCGGTCCAGATGGCGTGCCTCGCACAGCAGTGTACCGTTTTGCCAGTCCCACACCCGCGCGTGCTCGCGACCCGAACACCAGAATGCGTCGGCCGTCACGACTGAAGTCAACCAGGTAGGCCTTGAGATCCCCGTCCGGATCGATAAACTCGACGGGATCATTATGAATGAGCGGGGGGCCGGCGGCTTTACCGGTCTGAATCTCCCAGATTCGAGTGCTCCGGTCCTGGCCGGTGGTGGCGAGATACCGCCCATCGGGGCTGAACGCTGCGTGATCGGCCATCCCGGGGTGCTCGAAGACAGCCGCCGGTAGAGGCGAGGGTGAGGACAGGTCCCAGACCTTGCAGACGCTATCGCGGCTGACCGACACTAGCTTGCGGCCGTCCGGGCTCAGGCTCGCATGCACGACGTTCTGGCCATGACGTAACGTGAGCTCGGGCCAGAGGCCGCCGGCCAGGTCCCAAAGCCGTGCCGTGCCGTCGGAGCTGGCTGTCACCAGAAACCGGCCATCCGGGCTGAATTCCGCCTGGTTTACAGTCCCGCGGTGACGTAAGGGAGGCAGCACCTGCTCGCCTGTGGCCGGGTCCCAGACGCGCGCGGCGTTATCCTGACCCCAGGTGACGATCCGGCCGCAATACCGGTCGCAGGCCGCCGAGATGCTGTTACCCCGGGTCCGCAAGGGAACTCCCACGCGATCGAGAGTCTCCCCGCTCCAGATCATGGCTTCGGGACCACTGACGGTCATAACCAGGTTCCCGTCCGCCGAGGTGGCGATCTGGGTCACGGGCCTTGCGAGCTTGCGAATCATCAACAAGTCTCGCAGTTGCCGCGTCCCATAGTTTAACCGACCGATCGTAGCTCACGGTGATGATTCGACGACCATCGGGGCTGAACACGGCCTGGAACACATCATCGTAGTGCTCCAGTCGATCCCGGGGCGTTTGGTCGCTGACAGGTAGGTCCCAGATCCAAGCACCCCCGATTCCCTTGTCGGGTCCTCCGTAGGAAACCACGAGATTGCAGCCATCGGGTGCGAATGCCACATGGTTGACCAGGTCCACATGTTCGAGGGGACCGGCCACGGCGCGGCCGGACGCGGCTTCCCAGAGGAAAACGCGACGGCCCGCCGCCGAGACCAGTAGCGTGCCGTCGGGACTGAACGCCGCGAACTCGACGGCGGCATCATGCCGGAGCGGCGCCATGAGTTCCGTGCCCGCCATGGAGTCCCAGAGCCGGACCTCGGACCCACAGGCGGTCAAGACGCGCCGACCATCGGGGCTGAATCGCGCCAGTCGGCAAGACGATGTCTTATCGTTCGAGGATACCCCGACTCGGAGCCGCAACCTCAGCGCAGCGGTCGTTCTTCCAGTCGATGACTTGCGCTTCGGTGCCGCTGGCGATCACAATTCGCGAACCATCCGGGTTGAATGAAGCCACGTTCGCCGCCTCGGGAAGCGACCAGGTTTGCACCGGTCGGGGAGCCCCGCGGAGGATCGATCCGATCCGGATTCTCGAGTTCGTCTCGCCCACGGTATCGCCGAGCTCGCGCTGGTGGCGCACGCGCCTCGACAAACCAGGGCAAAGAGTCGGCGAGGTCGCCTTCGCGGAACCGATCGTACCCGGTTTGCAGGTTCTGCCGGACCAGTCCCAGCCGTGCCGCGCGGCGGGCGGCGCCGACCGATTGGAGGGAGAGAACCGCCCCCACCGCCAGCAGCACGAGCAGCGCGTAGACAGCAGCCGAGAGACCGGCAACCCGCGGGTTGCGCTTGGCCCATAGCGCCAGCTTGGTGAACGCCCTGACCGGACGAGCCAGGATCGGCTCACCTTGCAAAAACCGATTCAGGTCCGCGGCGAGTTCACCCGCGGTCGCGAAGCGGCGTGCCGGCTCCTTGGCCATGGCTTTCAGGCAGATCGTGTCCAGGTCGCGTGGAATCGTGTCAACCATGCTCCTGGGGGGACGCGGTTCGTCATTCAAGACCTGGTGAATCAGCATTCGCTGATTGCCACGAAAGGGCAGCTCGCCGGTTAGCAAGACGTAGAGAATCACGCCCAGGCTGTAGATGTCGCTGCGGCCGTCGACCTTGTGGCCTTCGCCGCGCGCCTGTTCGGGGCTCATGTAGGCCGGAGTGCCCAGGATCTGTCCCTCAATCGTCACGGTGATCTCGCCGGCCTCTCGCTTGGCCAGGCCGAAGTCCATGATATGAGGCCGACCGGCTGCATCGAGCATGATGTTCGAGGGCTTGACGTCGCGATGAATGACCCCTTTCCGGTGCGCATAATCCAGGGCGCCGGCAAGCTCGGCGACCAGCCCGGCCGACTCACCAAATGTCGGCCGCCTACCGGTCAGCCACTCCGAGAGCGTCACCCCGTCAATGTAGTCGCTGACGATGAAAGGGATTCCGGCCTCGTCACCGATCTCGTGCACGGGCACGATCGCGGGATGACGCAACTGCGCGGCATTGCGGGCCTCGCGAAGGAAACGGTCCTTGTGGTCGTCGGTGGCAAGGTCTCCCAGCCGCAGGACCTTGAGCGCCACAATCCGGTCAAGCTGGGGGTCGCGGGCCTTGAAGACGGTTCCGAACCCACCTGTGCCGACCGACGCTATCAACTCGAACCGACCCGCGTAGCGACCACCCCGCCAGGAACCCGGCGGCGCGGTAGTCCCAGCATCGAGCCGGAAGGTCGAGCCGCATGACGGGCACAAGAACTCCTCGGCCCCAGCCGCCTCGAGCAGGTCGATCGGGTTGTGACAGTCAGGACAGCGACCCCGGCTGCCGGCGTCCTGGGCCTCGGGCGCAATCAACCGCCTCAAACCAGGCACTGAAAACTGCGATGTACGGGGCGAGGCAGGTAGGGTTTCGGACGCGGCAGGGTCGTTCTTGCTCGCCGAGTCATCACCCATTCGCGCATGATCGCCGACTGTCGTATCTTCGTCCAAGGTTGCATCTTCGCCGGGAATCAGGTTATTGCCAGAGGTAACATCTTCAATCGTGACGGGCGTCTCACATTGTTCATACGCCAACCAGTGCCGCTTGGCGATCCTCGCTCTCCAGCGGCTCGGAGTTTGCCGTTGACTCAAGACCCTGGACGAGAGCACCAAGCTGCAGAGCTAGCAGCCGGTCCTCCGGGCTCGCTCCCCTGAGTATCGACAGGAAGGCTTCGGCGCCGATCAATACAGCCTTGGGCTTACTATGGATCGTTAATACGCAACGTGCATCAGGGTTTTCCAGGTTCTCGAGAACTTTTGGCAGATCGCGGTGAAGCTCGCGGCTTCCAATGAAACGGACACGAGACTGAGGCATCAGTGACCTCGAGGCCGGAATCGGCCTGAACAAGAGTATTTTGATGCGATGAGACGGGATCGACCCGGAACGCGACAGGTGGTTGAAAGGGTATCGAGAGCAACACGTCCCCGTCAACCAGCAATCATTTATGTTTTACGAAATTCTGTGAACGAACGTTGGACAATCCTTCGACAAAGTCTTCAGGGCTCAGAGCGAGGCTGGTGCTGCCAGTCGCGGAGCAATCATGAAAGCACCCGAGAACGCTAGAATTGATGCGAGCCCTCAATTGAGTTCATGACCGGCGCTCTGATTCATCTGCTTCCTGATTCGTCAGACGTCTTCTCCCTGCTCGGTTTAGCTTCCGGAATTGAAGGCGGAAACGGTTGCCCTGGCGCCACATCTCCTGCTGGGTGAGTGGGCAGAAGGGACGCATCCGGTGCAAGAGCAGCGGGCCGTGGCGTCTGGGGTGGAGGTCCCAGCAGGTCAGCCAAGTCGGTGTAATGGCTGTACATCTCCATCAGCGTGGCCCTGATCTTCACCGACTCGGTGGGCCGCCCTGCCTGCAGCGCGGCATCGGCCCGGGCGAGCTGTTCGACGACGAAGGCGCGGCGTTCTTGCATGCGCGACTCCAGGTCATTGGCTCGCTTGAGCGCGAGAAGGTGCCATTTCCTTTCATCCCGGTCGTTCGCCTTGATCTGCCGGGCCATTTCCCTCCAGTCGGTGAGGGCCCGCCCCGTCGTTTCCCTCGGCGGCATCCTTGGTGGCCAGCGTATCGAACAAAACGTACTGTCGTTCACCGTTGGTATGGGGCTCGGAAAACGAGGTTTTCACCGGGCTGCTCAGGTTCCGCGCTCGACTTTCGGCCTCATCAAGCTGGATCCGGTCGCGCCATTCTTGAATTTGTTCCGAGTAAGGGTGGCCAGGGTGTTTGTGATCGAGAGTGTCGAGGTACTCCTCCTGAGCGGTGAGCCAGTCGGATCGGTGCGGCGAGGCCATCAGCGCTTCCGCCTGGTGATACAGATACCCGGCGCTCGGGGGCCAGAGCCAGTAGCCCATGAACCCGCCGATCGCGATCAGCATGGCCGCCAGGCCCGGTTGATTCGAGGACTTGCCGACTGAGTAAACGAGATCCCAGCTCGGCTCCTTCAGGTTCGCGGGTTGCAAAGCCGGTGTTGATGCCGAAGAGCGTGCCGGACTTGCGGCCTTTCTTGCGCGGACGCGACGGCGCAGGGCCCATTCCGGCTCGGGGAGGATTCGCTTCGGGAGAACCTGGCTCGGGCCAGACCATCGCGATTGATTGTCCCGCGCGCGGCCTTCTCACGCAGCGTCTTCAAGGCGTGTCCCACGGCGGCCGCGTCCCACGGACGATCCGCCGGCGCCTTGGCCATGAGTTTGACAACCAACTCGTTCAGTTCCTTTGGCAGCTCGGCAACCTTGTCGCCGGGCCGTGGAGGAGGCTCGTTAATGTGGCAGTGCATGAGCACCACTGCCGATGCCCCATTAAAAGGGGTTTTTCCGGTCAACATCTGGTACATGAGCACGCCAAGGGCGTAGAGGTCGGTCTTGTGGCTGACCGCGGGGGTGCCCCGAATCTGTTCGGGGGCCATATAAGCCGCCGTCCCCAGGGTCCGTCCCGGAGCCGTCAGCTGCGTGGTGCGCTCCAGGTCCTTGGCAATCCCGAAATCCGTGAGCTTGAGCTTGCCGTCAACCGTGATAATCAGGTTCGATGGTTTGAGGTCGCGGTGGACCACGTTCATGTCGTGAGCATACTGAAGGGCATCGCAAAGCTGGATCGACAGATCGACGACATCGCGCCAGGGTAACTCGCCTCGATCCTGGAGCAGACGCTCCAGGGTTACGCCCTCCACAAACTCCATCGCGAAGTACGACGTCCCCTTGTACGCGCCCCAGGCCAACCAGCGAACGATGTTGGGATGGCGGAACTGCTTGAGAATCTCTGCCTCGCGTTCGAATTGTTCGCAACACCTTTCCCTTCTGGGAGAGCTCTCCGTGCATGATTTTCACGGCGGCTGGGCGGGCCGTTGTCTCCTGGGTCGTGCGCGGAAGACCACGCCCATCGCGCCAGAGCCCAGTATTTCTTCCAGGCGGAAGGAACCCAGCTTTTCGCCGATCAACTCCTGACTCATGGTCGCAACCACACCTTGGTGGGCAGGCTAGAGATTCCAACTCGGTTGCCGACGGCTCGAAACGGGCACCAAACCATTGGCATGCCCCGCCGCTCTAAGCCGGCCCGAAGGATCCGGTCGACCCAGGGCAGGTGTGTGCGGCCGGCTCAGCCCCGGGGCATCGCACAGGAGAGTCCTCCTGCCGCCGGAAGGTAGCTGTGCTGGACGTAATCCATAACCATTCGATCCGCGTTGAATCGCCAGGCCAGCGTCCGGAACGCGTTTTTTTGCCGGGCAATCCAGTCCCGCGGCAGCCCCGATGCGTCACGGCGGTAATAAAGGGGCACGACCTGGCTGGTCAATGTTTCCAGCAGCGACCTGTGATCGCGCTCGTCCTGAACCGAGGGCACGGCGTGGGTCAGGCCATTGCCAATGGCGAACCCATTGGTTCCATCATACGCCTCAGCCCACCAGCCGTCGAGGACCGAGAAGTTGAGTGTGCCGTTAAGAACAGCCTTCTCTCCCGAAGTGCCGCTGGCCTCCTGAGGACGGCGGGGATTATTCATCCAGACATCAACTCCCTGAACCAGCGATCGAGCCACGTTCATATCGTAGTCTTCCACGAATACGATGTGATTGAAGAACCGATCCTGACGCGTAATTCGTACGATGCCCTGGATCAGCTCCTTGCCCATCCGATCCTCGGGGTGAGCCTTGCCGGCGAAGATGATCTGAACGGGACGGTCCGTCGACTGCACCAGATCGATGAGCCGCTCGACATCTTGCAGGATGAGGCCGGCGCGTTTGTAGGTGGCAAACCGCCGTGCGAACCCGATGGTCAGGGCGCTCAAGTCGAGCGCTTCCATCGCCCTCTGGACGGCGGCGTCGGGCTCGTTGCGCCGCCGCGCCTGAAGCGCCAATCGATTCCGCACGAAATTGATCAACCGGGCCTTGAGAACCTGCTGGGTTTCCCAGAGCTCGGCGGGGTCAACGGTGTCAATGCCCTCCCAGGTCTCGGGCAGCCGCTGGTGCCTGGGCCATTCCACACCGAGATGCCGGTCGAACAAGAGCGACATCTGGGGAGCCACCCAGGTTTGCACGTGCACTCCGTTGGTGATGTGGCCAATGGGCACGTTCTCCTCGGTGAGGCTGGGGTAAAGCGGCCGCCACATCCGACGCGACACCGCGCCGTGCAATGCGCTGACGCCGTTGGCGTAACGCGACAGCTTGAGCGCCAGCACGGTCATGCAGAACGGCTCGTTGTGGTCGCCGGGGTTCACTCGGCCCAACCCCATGAAGTCTTCGTACGAAAGGTGCAGCCCTTCGCGAATCTTGCCAAGATGTTCCTCGACGAGCCCAGAAGGGAATCGGTCGTGACCGGCGGCGACCGGGGTGTGGGTGGTGAACACCGTCATCCCGGCCACCTCGCGCATCACCTCGCCGAAAGGCAGACCAGTAGATTCCATCAGCTCCCTGATCATTTCGAGAGTGGCAAAGGCGCTGTGACCCTCGTTCAGATGCAGCGCCGAGGGGTTGATCTCCAGCGCGCGCAGCGCGCGAACTCCGCCGACCCCGAGAAGTAGCTCCTGGCGAATCCGGACCCGGGCGTCTCCGCCGTAAAGGCGCGCGGTCAGGGCTCGGTCGGATTCGCTGTTCTCGGGAAGATTCGAGTCCAGCAGCAGCAAAGTGGTCCGGCCTACCTCGACCCGCCAGATCGTGGCCTTGAGCACTCCGATTGCTGTCTCGATCGCGATCTTCAGTGGCTGTCTGTCCGGACCGATCACGCTTTCGATCGGCAGCAGCTCGAGATCGGTATTGAGATAAGATTCTTGTTGCCAGCCCTCCGAATCGAGCGACTGGCGAAAATACCCCTGGGCATACAAGAGTCCGACGCCGATCAGCGGAATGCCCAGGTCGCTGGCGCTCTTGAGATGGTCGCCGGCTAGCACCCCCAAACCACCCGAATAAATCGGCAGGCTCTCGTGCAGGCCAAACTCGGCCGAGAAGTAGGCCACGGGACGCGAGCGCAAGATCGAGGCATGCACCGCCCCCCACGAATCAGTGTCCTTAAGGTATTCCGACAGCCGCCGGAAAGCGTAGTCGATGCGCGAGTCAAGCGCCATCTCGGCCGCCCGCCGTTCGAGCTGCTCCGTGGGCAGCCGCTTGAGAAACTCGACGGGATTGTGATCGACCTTGCGCCAGAGGGCCGGATCGAGCTCTCGAAAGAGCGCGATGACGTTGGGCTGCCAGACCCACCACAAATTGCGGGCCAACTCTCGAAGCTTGTCAACCAGTTGTGATTGACCCACCAATGTCTCACCCCCCAATCAGGTCGAGATTCGAAGAAAACGGGCACAGGCGATGTGTCGAATATCTTTGATACCAAGGAAGGCCGGGCGAAGACGAACGGCTCTGGTACCAGGCCACCTAAAGGGATCTTAGTATGTCGCAAGCCGAACGGCTTGCCAATACCGGGCAATCGATGTCCGGATCTGGCGCTCTCGGCTCGCCCCCGAGAACCAGAATCGATCACACCCGTGTGGACGCCCAAGGACCTCGAGTTTTGATTGAAGAGAGTTGGGTGGGAGACTGGGGAAAATTCGTAAGGAACCTCTCTAGGCACCGGCCAATCAGGCGCGTTCACAAGCTTAAGGAGCCGAGTTCCGCAAGTCTTGCTTCATGGGATTGGGTACGGCGACTCATCCCGGGGACGAACCGCGGCGGGACCGATTGCGCTCGACTTACGATGAGGCTGCTGTCGTGGGACGGCAGCGGGAATGAGCAGTTCCTGAGCCCGCGACCTGGCCCCCCAAGGCGTTGTTGGTCACAGCAGCCTGACCTGATTGCCCGCTTATCGCCGCGTTGCCCAAGGCCCGACCGTGAATTCGGCTGCCGTTGATCGCCTGTAAAGGCAGTGCGTTCAGCGTGACCGCCCTGGTTGATCCTGCAACGGCGGCACTGGCCCCGATGCCTCCCAAAGCCCCGTTGGTGCCGATGACGCCTGCACTGGCTCCAAGGCCTCCCGCAATGGCGCTCGACCCTGAGAGCTCCCACGCCAAGAACGCCAGAGCTGGCTCCGACGGTCCCCGAGAAATAGTTCGTGGCGGGGAGTCCGCCGTTCAGGCCGCTCTGATTGCTTGAGTTGTTGAAGTTGAGCGCGGCACCGTTGTACATCCCAGCCTGATTGCCCGGGTTGTTGTAACGCAGTGCCGCTGAATTGTTATACATGCCGGCCTGGTTGAACCCGTTGTTGTAATAGAGCCCCGCGGCATTGTTGTAAATGCCGGCTTGGGTGTAAGGGTTGTTGAAATGCAATGCCGGCGAATTGTTGTACATGCCGAACTGGTTGAACGGGTTGTTGTAGAACAAGCCGGGTGCATTGTTGTACATGCCGGCTTGATTGTACGGATTATTATAGAAGAGACCGGGAGTATTATTGTAGACACCGGCTTGGGTGTATGGATTGTTATAGAACAAGCCAGGTGCATTGTTGTACATGCCGGCTTGGTTGTACGGACTATTATAGAAGAGACCGGGAGTATTATTGTAGACACCGGGCTGAGTATATGGATTGTTGAAGTGCAGCCCTGAGACTGCGCCTGGATGAGCGGTGGCAACGCCCCGATTCTGGCCTAGAGCCGAGGAGGCCGAGAACGCGGCCAGGCAAAACAGGGCAGCGGTGGAACTCGAGGAGTATCTCATGGCACGCACCTTTTGATGAGCCGCGAACTCTAAGGAGAGTTGCCGTGGAACCTTGAGCCGACGAAATATAATTCATTCTAGGTGAGGAGATGATCTACGACAAGCACCGGGCCATGAATCCGGTTTGCGAATCATGACCCTACCAGGTGTCTCGGACCTCGCTTGAAATAAAACACCGACCGCGCTCGCTCCGCCTGGACGTCCCGTTTTTTCTTTTGAGTCTTGAGTGGGCCGATCTGCTTCGGGCAGAATCGGGATCCTGACGGATCCACGAATCTCGAGATTCCAGTCCAGCTATAGGGCACGAGCGCTTACTCACGCGGCACCCACGAGGAGATCATCCATGAGACGGCCTTGCTTGCAGCTCTTGGCTCTGGCATGCCTGGTCCAGGGGCCTGCGCCCGGCGTTTTGGCCCAAGAGAGAAAACCAGCGGAGACCGCCAAGGGCATCGAAGCCCAGCTCAAGGACGCCATGCTGGAAAACATCAAGAGCACCGAGGCGGAAGACGTCGATGCCACGATGAAAACAATTCACTCAAGGTCGCCGTTCTACCAGGCCAGCAAGAAGCAAGTCTCTCAGATCTTCGGCAAGCATCTGGGCATCAAGTACCAACTGGTCTCGCTCAAGTACCTCGCCACAGACGGCGACTATGCGATTGCACGGGTCCTCCAGCGGACGACCCAGAGCCCGCCAGTCAACATCAAGAACAATGAAAGCGACATGATGGTCGCTTTCCGCAAGGAAGGCGGTACCTGGAAGTTTTGGAACCAGGCACTGCTCGAGTTCAAGTATTTGAAGCCTTAACCGGTTTCATTTCGCTTTGCTCGGAGACAGCAAGATTCCGACTGCTTCAATTCGCTCGGCCCAAGTATTCGCCGGTGCGGGTGTCAACACGGACAATGACGCCCTGATCCAGATGCTCGGGAACCTGCACGATATGGCCGGTCGATAGGGTGGCCGGCTTGGTCCTTCCGGTGGCCGAATTGCCGCGCACGCCGGGGGCCGACTCGGTGATTGCCAGCTCGACTGTGTCGGGCAACTCGACGGCGATGACTTCATCGTCCACGACCAAAGACTGAATTCCCTCCATGTTCTCGGTCATGAATGAGACCTGATCTCGCAAGTCGTCGGCGGTGAAGGAAAACTGCGAGAAATCGGCCGCATCCATGAAGTGAAATTCATCCCCGTCGCGGTACAGGTACTGAACGGGCCTGCGCTCGAAGCTCGATTCGTTGAGCCCGTCGGTCCCACGGTAGGACTTCTCCAAACGTGCCTTGGTCTTCAGATTGCGGGCCTTGATCTTGTAGAGCGTGGCCGCACCTCGCGCCGACGGCGTTTGAACCTGGATCTGCTCGATCATGTGCGGCGCGCCGTCGATCTCGACGACCATCCGACGTTTGAAATCCTTGGCGGGCACCACGGCAGACGAACCTCCACAGGGTCAGCTCAGTCGACTTGAACCATACAGGGCCGTTTTGAATCTTACCGCGGAACCGTCCTCCGGGTCAAAACCCCCGCCGACCCCGGTTCCCAACGCACTTTGATCGGCTCCAAGCAATTCACCGAAAGCCAGCTCTTGACACATACGTACGCGTGTGTTATGGTCCGTCTATTGTGCATGGGTCGCGGGAGCAAGAGACGGCGGGGATCATGGTCATGGAGCGTGATCGGATTGGGCGGAGGCGAAGTCCCGAACAGGAGCGCGGGCTGCGACCGCTGCATCCTCCCTTGCCCGAGCTTTGGACCAGCAAGGCGCTGCGGGTGACAATGTCTGAGGCTGACTGGTCGCTGTTCGAGGCGCTGCGCGGCGCAGGTCGCGGCAGCACCCACTCAGGCGCGGGCCTATGGCCTTGCGCTTTCCAGCTTGATGCACTCGGCAACCCTACCGCCGGTGCAACCTGGTCCACTCGACTGGCTGGACTGGGAACGGCGCAAGACCTTGAGACTGCTCTTGAACGGGCGCTGATCGCCGCGAATCTGAGGTTGTTATCGTGCCCCCGAAGATCCCGACCAGGAAAACGACAACTAGACTTGTGTCGCCGGCGGGATCACTGACTCAGGCATTGAAGTCGTCGGGTTGAGTTTCTTGACCTTTATTAGGAGAAAACGAATTGGCAACCGCAACCGCATCAGCACACAAGGGCGATGTGAAAGACTTTTCGCTGGCCGCCGGAGGCAGACAGCGAATCGAGTGGGCCGAGCGCGACATGCCGGTCTTGCGAGTGATCCGCGAGCGGTTCGCGACCGAACGGCCGCTGGCCGGAATGAAGATGTCGGCGTGCTTGCACGTGACCGCCGAGACGGCAAACCTGGCCCGGACCCTCAAGGCCGGAGGTGCAGACCTGCTGCTCTGCGCGTCCAACCCGCTGTCAACCCAGGACGATGTCGCCGCCAGTCTGGTGAGGGACTACGGTATTGCCGTTTACGCGATCAAGGGCGAGGACGAGCACAGTTATTACCGGCACATCACCGCCGCACTGCAACACCTTCCCAACGTCACAATGGACGACGGTGCCGACCTGGTCAGCGCCATGATCTTCATCGCGCTGGACCGGCTCGACGATCTTCATCCGGAGGTCCGCGCCTGGGCCTCCAAGCTCGGTCCCGCTGATCGCAAGGCTCTGGTGGCCAACGTGGTTGCCAGCATGGAGGAGACGACGACAGGAGTCATCAGGCTGCGAGCGATGGAGAAGGATGGCGTACTCAAGCTGCCGGTGATCGCCGTCAATGACGCTCAGACCAAGCACTTTTTTGATAATCGTTACGGTACGGGCCAGAGCACGATTGACGGCATTATCCGGGCGACCGATACGCTTTTGGCCGGCCGCCAGATGGTCGTTTGCGGCTATGGCTGGTGCGGCAAGGGCGTGGCCTTACGGGCTCGGGGCATGGGGTCGCATGTGATCGTCACCGAGGTCGATCCGATTCGTGCCCTCGAGGCCGCGATGGACGGCTTCCAGGTCAAGACGATCGCCGAGGCCGCTCCCCTGGGCGACATCTTCGTGACTGTCACGGGCGACATCCACGTCATTCGCGGCGAGCACTTCGTCGCCATGAAAGACGGCGCCATGATCTGCAACTCAGGCCACTTCAATGTCGAGCTTGCCCTCGACGAACTAGGCAAGCTGGCCATGACCTTCAACAAAGGTGTGCGCGAGTTCGTTGACGAGTATGTCCTCAAGAACGGCCATCGGCTGTACGTACTGGGCGAGGGCCGTCTGATCAACCTGGCTGCGGCTCATGGACACCCGGCCAGCGTGATGGATATGAGTTTTGCCGCTCAGGCGCTTGCCACGGAGTGGTCGGTCAAGCACAAGACCAAGCTGGAGCACAAGGTCCACCAGGTGCCCAAGGCCGTCGACGAGTTCGTCGCCACGCTCAAGCTCCGGACCATGGGCATCTCGCTTGACAAGCTGACCAGCGAGCAGCAGAAGTACCTCCAGAGTTGGGAGATGGGCACCTGAGCGGCGGCGAGATTGTTGCGAGTGGCGACCGACGACTGACCAGCCGTTTGGCATGGGGCATCTGCCACTAGTCATTGACTGTCCACGATTCGCTTGCCACTCGCCACTTTGCACAGGGAGCATTGGACCAAATGCCTGACGTGAGACCGTTTCGCGGTGTACGCTATGATGTCGCTCAGGTTGGGGCTCTCGCCGACGTGGTGGCGCCTCCTTACGACGTGATCGACACGGGCCTACAGGAACGGCTTTACCAGGCCAGTCCGTATAACTCCATCCGCCTGGAACTGAACCGTGCCGAGGCCGGCGACTCGGCAGCAGAGAACCGCTACACCAGGGCGGTGAGGTTGCTGCGCTGTGGCAGCGCCAGGGTGTTTTAAAAACCGACGACCATCCGGCCCTTTACCTCTACGAACAGACATTCCAGATCGAGGGACACACACACACACGCAAGGGCTTCCTTGCCCGGGTCCGGCTGGAGCCCTTCGGCCAGGGCAAGATCTTCCCACACGAACAGACCCTAGAGGGTCCCAAGGCCGACCGGCTGGCGCTGTACCAGGCCACGGGTTTCAACCTGAGCCCCATCTTCGGGCTCTACCCCGACGCCGGCCAAGAGGTGCTGCGGTTGCTGGAATCAGGTCTGCGCGATCGCAGCGCCCTGGAGGCGACCGATCATCTCGGGGTGGTCAATCGGTTCTGGCTGGTGACCGACCCGGGCAGGCAGACAGCCGTGCAGGGCCTCATGAGCTCGCGGCGGGTCTTCATCGCCGACGGTCACCATCGCTACGAGACCGGTTTGAAATACCGGGATCTCCTGTCGCAGGCCGGAGAGATCGGCGGTGCCGACGACCCGGCGAACTTTTGCATGATGATGCTCGTTGGCATGAGCGACCCTGGACTCTTGATCTTGCCGACTCATCGCCTGGTCTCCGGCTTTCCCGGCCTCGACTCCGAGGAACTAACTCGTCGTCTGTCTCCCGAGTTTGAGATTCAGCCAGCGGGCATGGGACCCGCGGGCTGCCGAGCGGCCTGGGAGACGATCGCTAAGGAAGCGGCACAAGACCGGCTCGGCCTCGGAACGGCGTCAGATGGTGCCTGGCTCCTGCGCGGCTGCGCTCGGACGAGGCCATGGACCGACTCGCCGCGGCCCACAGCGCCGACTGGAGGGCCCTGGGCGTGAGCATCCTGCACGTCCTGGTACTCGATCACCTGCTGAGCAAACGGCCAAGGTCGGCAACAGGCCCGACGGCGACGTGCCGCTACGTCCACCTGCTGAGCGAGGTGAGCGACGATTTGGCCGCGCACGGCTGCGACCTCGCGTGCCTGGTTCCCCCGGCGCGGATGGAGCAAGTAGAGGCCATCGCATCGGGCCTTGAGACCATGCCTCCCAAGAGCACCTATTTCTACCCCAAGCTGCTAACCGGCTTGGTTTTCAATCCGTTGCGGTGACTTAGCTCAGAACCCAAGGCAGATAGGATTACTCGGGTGAGGACTCGACCGACGGTCGTGACCAGGGGGGCGGCGATTAGTATAATTCGAAAGAGAGTCGATCGCGGAGTTCGATACCGGGAACTGACTGCTATGTGGGCGGGAGAGTCCGAGGCGGTCTCGCTTATGCCGAAGCGCCACGACAAACCGACGGTAGGTAAACCTTATGCCTGAAACACCTGATTCTCAGCGAATTAAAGAGATAGTCAACAAGCTTCCTCGTGACGATATCGAGACGCTCTTCGCGTACATTTTGAAAAGCACCGAGGAGGTGACCGAGAGGCTTATCTCAAAAGAGTTGGAGCAGAAAATGGCCTCGCACCTACGAGGGTCAGTTGCCGGCGCTTTTCTAGACGAAGGGTTTACTGAGGCCGTTGCACAGACTCTCGATCACCTGGCGTGTCGAACTCGCGACTCCAAAGAGGATATTCTTCTTAAGGCATGGTCTCTTTACGAAGAAGCAATCCGGGTTTTCGAGCAGGGTGAGCGACTTGCAGTCCTAGGAAAGGACTACAGTTTCATTCGCGAGATCGTCGGCTTCGAGCATACTGATCGCAAGCCCGCTACCACCGAGTTTGTGAGCGGCTCCCGCTAACTTGGGAATCGCCATGAAGAGAACCAACGAGAGCCTGCGAGTAACTCTGTCGCAGCAGAGTGACTATCTTGCTCGTCTGGGAACCTCATACTCATGGGCTACAAGACTTAACGGTAGGCCAAGTTCGGTCGACTTGGCATCGCCTTGCCCAGCTTGATGGGAACGCGACTCGTGGCTCAGAGAAATTCCAGATCAAACCCAGTAGTCGGTTGCAACTCCATCGCTGGTCAGCGTTTGCGTCCGATGGCTTGGTTCCGCCGCCGGCAATCAGACCCAATTACTTCAGGGCCATCACAAGGAGCAGAACGAAGGACCGATCCAACTTATTGCCGCGCTTCCTCCCAGATTGGTCCGTAGACCTCTTTGTCGAACGGCGGACAGCCAGCGGCAAACTGGCCTAGGTCGTTGTGCTTGGAGCGCATGAGCGCTGTGCAGTAACTGAAAGTGCGGCACAGGCGCTTTCGGGTCGAGACTCTCCCCGGCCATGATTCGTCGCCCGAACTCAGGCTGCGACAAGGCACCACGGCCGACGCCCACGAACGTGGTGCGACCCGTGCGCACATTGGCAGCTCCCGCCTGAACAAAGAACGCCTGCAGCCAGCTATAGCCCGACCCGACTACAGCCAAGTCGGGAAACGCACCCTGGATCTCCGCAGTGAGGCGAAAATGGCGGTCCACGCCGAACAGGGGATGTTCAGGAGTTTCATAGCCATCGGGCGGCGGATACTCAAACGGGCGCAGCAAATGGGGGCTGGCGTACGGGTTGCCCAGTGTCACGTTGACCAGCTCGACTCCCGCTTCCCGGAGCTTGCCTACCAAGGCGATCGGCTCGGTCAGATTCGGCACCAGCGGGTCGTCCTCGCGACTGCCCCAGCACGAGGCCGCAGGAGCCCTGGTGGGAACCGGCATTCCCTTGTCGTCCGGTCCCTTCATGTAAGGTAAACCGTCGTGGACGCTCAGGCGAGTTGCAATGAGCTTGGAGGGATTGTCGGCCCGGATCCGTGCCGCGAGCGCGCAGATCCACCGGCTGCGGTTCTCGAACGAACCGCCATACTTGCCGGGTCGGGTTCGAGCGGCCAGTAGTTCGTTGAGCAAGTAACGATGGCATTGCTTCAGGTCAACAAAGTCGAAGCCGATTCGGTAGGCCAGGCTGGCGGCGGCCGCGTAGACGTCTAGCAGCCGATCGAGCTCGTCGTCGCCGATCAGGGGATATTCCGAGGTGACGGCCGCGCCTGTCGCCTTGTCAAGAATAGTACGGGGGTCGAGCAGGGGGTCGTGCTGGACGAGAATCGGCCGCTGAAACGAATAACGGCCGGAGTGCGTCAACTGCAGTCCGATCAAGAGGTCGCCATCCGAGCCACAATTCTCCACGCTGCGCACGGCGACATATTGTAACAATCTGTTCGAGTGCAAGCGCCGTGCTTTCATTGATCAAAAGTTGTCGAGTATTGGCCCGTCCTTCGGCAACCACCGCACAAGCCTCGCCCCAGATCAACTTGGCACCACCGGCTCCAAACCGGCGGTAGCGGCGGATGGTGAGCTCGCCGGGAGTGCCGTCGAGGTTGGCGTCGCAACCTTCCATCGGCTGGATCGCCAACCGGTTGCCGACCGTCCGACCATTCAATCGCAGCGCCTCGCGTAGAGGTGTCAGATCGTCGTCGAGCTCCAATTTCAGCCCGAGTCTCTGGGCGTCGTCCCGCAACGACTGGCTCGATTTATACTTGAAATAGCGAGACACGACCGCTCGGTCCTCTTTCGACTGCGCTCGGGTAAACCAGCGCTTCGACCTCGGCGTTAACGCTTGATCATACCATCCTGGCACGGCCGGCAGCACGGCCGCAAGACCGGATTGAAAAGACCCAAGCTGAGCCGTATTGCTTCTGAATGCCCCGCTTGACGAGCCGTTTCCCATCGCCATAGAGTTGAATGAGGATACCGCTTGGAAGCCACGGTTCAACCCATGGCGCCAGGGTCTTGTGCGGACCGCCAGGGCGAGTCTGCCGGCTGGCAAACTCCCGTTGGACAAGCAAAGGAGCCCCCATGTCGCGCCATGCGCTTGTGCGAGTCGGGTGGATTTTGGTGGGAGTGATGAGCATCGCAACCCGGCCGACCACGGTTTGGGCCGGTGAAGATCCGCGGACGGCCTTGAGATTCCTCCAGGAGCTCCGCGACCACGGTTTGCACGACCTGGCGCTCGAGTTCATTGAAGAGCTGCGCGGCGACCCGAAACTTCCCAGCGACTTGAAAGCCGTTCTCGACTATCAGGAAGGGCGTACCAAGATAGACGAGGCGGCCAAGACGGGCGACCTGGCGCACCGTCGCGAGCTGCTCGAACAAGCGCGCGTTAAGCTTGAGAGTTTTGTCAAGGCACAGCCCAACCACCCCCAAGCGCGTGAGGCCATTGTTCAGATCGCCAGGATGCTGGTTGAGCGCGGGCACCTGCGCTGCTCTTGGCTGATGACGCTCAGGACCCGGCTCAGAGAACAGTAAGGCAAACCGAGGCTCGCGCCTCGTTTGCCCAGGCGCGCACGGCGTTTGCCCGCGCCGTCGAACAACTGGAGCTGTTACACAAAAGCTACTCCGGTTTCATAGCCAGGAGCGATCCGCGGTTCGATGAACGTGACAAAGTGTACTCGTCGCTCCTGGAGGCCAGGCTCCAGCAAGCCATCACCGACTATGAGCTTGCCCAGACCTATCCGGCGGCTTCCAAGGAGCGGGCCAGCCACCTGGCCGAAGCGCTCAAGCAGTTTGACGCGCTTTACAAGGATCATCGTACGCAGATGGCGGGTCTGACCGCTCAGATGTGGCAGGCCAAGTGCTATGAAGAGCAGGGGAAGATCGGTGAGGCCATTGGCATCTACAAGCTCCTTCTCGAGCAGCCCGACCCGAGGCTGCGGCCGCTCCAACGATACGTCGGTTATTTCCACATCGTTGCTTTGGCGAAACGGAAGGACTACGCCCTGGCGGTCGACGAAGCCGACCGCTGGCTCGAGAAGTACTCTCGGCGCGAGGAACAACGCTCCCAGGAAGGTCTGGGCGTGCTGCTTGAACTGGCCAAGAGCATCGACGCCCAGATGGACCAGGCCTCCGGCAGGACAGAACGACAGCAGGCATCCAAACGGATCGTCGACGCGGCCTCGCGGGTGGTTCGCTACACCTCTCAGTACAAGAACGAAGCCCTCGCCCTGCTCAAGAAATACAAGCCGACTGCGGCCGCGAGGGCCGAGGAGCTAGCCAGGCTCAGCTACGACGATGCCATTAGCCAGGCCCAGGATTCCATCGCCGCGCGTGACTGGGAGCGCGCCATCGTCTTGCTCAAGGCGGCCACGCGCAAGGTCGACCCGCGGCGCGAAATCGCCAAGACCAACCAGGCGCGCCATTTGTTGTCGTATTGTTATTACATGAATAAGCAATTCTACGAGTCAGACGTCCTGGCCGAGCACCTGGCACGACGTTATCCTCAGGGCGGCCTTTCTGCGCAGTCCGCCGCAATCGGCATGCAGGCCCTGGCCGACGCCTACAACACCTTCTCCGAAGTCGACCGAGCCGGCGACCTGGAACGGCTGATCGACCTGGCAAAATACACTGCCGCGACCTGGCCCGACCGGGAGCAAGGAGACGATGCGCACTTGAACCTGGGTTTGATTTACCAGGGCCGCGGGCAGTACGACCAGTCCATCTCTGAGTTCGCCGCCGTCCGAGACCGGTCTCCCAAGAAAACCGAGGCCCAGACCCGGCTGGTGCGGCTCACTGGGCCAAGAGTCGGATGCTCGATCGCCGTGGCGACAAGGAAAAGGCGGCCGCCGAGGCCAGCGCGGCGATCGATCTGCTGGAGCAAAGCCTCAAAGCGCGCCAGGCCGCCGGGGCGGGACCAACCGATGCGGGCCTCGTTGGCAACACCGCCGACCTCGCGGTCGCGCTGACAGAGACCGGCAAGCCCGCCCTTGCACTCAAGCTCCTTGACCCAATTAACAAGGCCCAGAACACCAGGACGGGACCCTCGTTCGCCCGGCTCATGGAAGCGACCCTGCTGGCCCAGATCAACGCCGGAGAAGTCGAGCCGGCCATGGGCTCGATGAAGGCCCTGGAACAGTCGGGATCGGCAACTGGCCGGGCCCAGCTTTACTTCAAGCTTGGCAAGCTATTGGAACATGAGCTTGATCGCCTCCGCGACAAGAAAGATGGCGCCGGGCTGAAGAGGACGCAGCAAGTTTATCGCTCCTTCCTCACGGCGCTCACAGAGAGCCAAGCGGGACAGACCTACGAGTCGCTGCAATGGGCCGGCGAGAGCTTGCTCGCTCTCGACGCTGGCGCCGACGCCGAAAAGGTATTCCGCCGCGTGCTCAAAGACTCGAACAACCCGACGTTTCTCGACCAGCCAGGCGGCAAGGAACGGATCTTGAGGACCAAGTTAAAGCTGGCGACGCGCACTGCGCATCCAGGGACTGTCCGACAAGAAAAAGCTGGATGAGGCGGCCTCCCTGGTCGAGGAGCTCCTGTCCCAGTATCCCCGCTACGTCGAACCAGTCGTCGAGAAGGGACTGCTCCTGGAATCTCAGGCCAAGGCCAAGCCGGGTCAAGGGACGTGGTCGGCCGCCTACCAGCACTGGCAGGAACTGGCGCGGAAGACATCGACAACCCGGCCAGCGGCGTACTACGATGCCTGGTACCACGCGGCCTATGCCCTTCATCGCCAGCATGAGACTTCCAAGGCTCGTCAGATCCTAAGCGGCGTCATGCGCCTGAATCCGGGCGTGGGCAGCCCGGACATGAAGAGCAAGTACGAGGTGTTGCTGAAGAGCTTGAAATAGTGGCGAGTTCTTACCAGCGGCTTGGTTTGTGCAGCGATGTCACTCGCTATGAGGGTTTTCCGATATGTCTTATCGGCGTCCGGGACACGATGGGCTCAAACGATTGATGAAGTTGATTCCAGCGTTTCTGACGACGGCGCTGACGGCGAGCTGGGCGCCGGCCGACGAGGTTGTGCTGGTCGCGGGCGCGGCGGTCAAGCAGGCGATCGGCGGGCGTGTCCGCGGGCAGATACAGTCCGAGTCTCCGGCCGAGGTCGTGGTGAAGCTGGGCTCCAGCACCGCGACGGTGCCGACTGATCAGATCGTGTCGATACGCTACGACGGCCAGCCGGCGACGCTTCAGCTCGCCGAAAGCCGTGAGACGGCCGGGCAGCTTGCCGAGGCGGCCGAGCTCTACAGGAAGGCCGCCGGCGAGGCCGCCGACAAGCCGTACGTGATGCAGACGGCCCTCTATCGGGAGGCTTCAGTGCTTGCCGACATGGCGCTCGTCGAGCCGGAGCGGACAAAGGAAGCCAAGGACCGGCTGCTCCGGTTCGTGCAGGCCCATCCCTCCAGCCGGCACATTATCTCGGCACGCGAGGATCTGGCGCGGCTGCAAGCCAACTCGAATGACTTCGCAGGCGCCGAGGCCACCATCGCCGAGCTGTCCAAGCTGCCCAAGACCGCGGACCGCGCGAGCGTTCTGCGCGCCAAGGTACTCGCCAAGAGAGGGCGGCATGACGAGGCCGTGGCCGAGCTCGATCGGCTGATCGCCAAGTTTCCAGATCGCTCGACGGGCCAGCGCCGAGCGCGGCTGGCCAAGGCCGAGAGCCTGGTCGGGTTGAAAAAGTACAAGGAAGCCGAAACCCTGGTCCGCCAGGTCATCGCCGCGGCGCCGGCCGAGGACGTCGCGGCTCAGTCGGCCGCGTGCAACACCCTGGGAGACTGCCTGCGCGCGGACAATCGTCCCACGGAAGCGCTGCTGGCCTACCTGCGCACCGACCTGCTCTACGGCAAAGACAAGCAAGAGCACCCGCGCATTGTTCCAGATCGAAAAACTGTTTCGCCGGCTCAAGCAAGACGGCCGAGCCGACGAGTACGCCCAGCGTCTCAGGCAAGAATACCCTCGCAGCCAGTGGCTGACCGCGAAGTAGCCCACGGCAGGGCCAGCCAAGCCTCACGGACCGGCGTCAACTTGGGAATGCCTCGTGAAATTCAAGCCGAATTCTGATCAGAGGTTCAAATCGCCGAGCTTCGTTGCGCTCGACTGCCTTGTGGCACGGTTCCGCGGCCAGTAGATCAGCGTGGTGCCGATCATCCAGAGCACAAAGCCGACACCCACGACGATCCATACGTAGAGGACTGGGAAACGCCCGGAAAGCGGGGCTCCAGATTGATCGGTTCGGTCCGAAGCGCTGCGCGAGGATGCCTGCGACCTCGATCGCCAGCCCGATCAATCTCACGATCTGGCCCGTTGTACGCATCATCGCATAAGCCTGCGAAATGAACGGAACTCGCCAAACAATCAATTATTCGCTGATCGGTCGGCGAGTTGCACCCGGTCTGGGAGATCGGTCAAATAATGGGGAGCTCGAATCCTTTGCGCGGTTCGCGGGTGAGCAAGGCGTTGGCCTCGGGATCGTTCTTGAAGGTCTCGGTCTCGGTGTCCCAGGCGAGTTTGCGACCCACCTTCAGGGCGATGTTCCCCAGGTGGCACGTATTGGTGGAGCGATGGGCGATCTCGACGTCGCTGGTTGGCAGGGCACGCGACTTGAGGCAGGCAAGGAAGTTGCGGACGTGAGCGTCCTGGCCGTCGACTCCCTTGGCCGATTCGTGCCGGAGGCCAATTTTGCGGATAGGCCGGTCGCCGTGAACCAGCTTGATTCCGTAGGGAAGGACCGTCGTGTCGGGAATGACCTCGAATCCGTTGCGGTCGAGTAGCAGGCTGCCGTCGGTGCCGCAGAAGAGAATGCCGTAGTCATGGCCGTTGAACTTGAGCCCGTTACCCTTGCGCATTGAATATGTGAGTGTCGTGCCGGGAAACTCATAAACAACCTGAAGCGTGTCGGGGGTGTCACGATCGTCGTCGGTAGTAAAGATGCCGCCGGTGGCGGAGACGGTTTGCGGCCCCTTGGCGTCGAGCGCCCATAGTACGACGTCGTTGAGATGCACGCCCCAGTCGCTCATCATGCCGCCGGCATAGTCAAAGAACCAGCGAAACAGCAAGTGGAATCGGTTGGGATTGAATGCGCGTTTGGGAGCTGGACCGAGCCAGCGGTCGTAATCGACGTAGGACGGCGCTTCGGTGTCGGAATAGCGACCCATCCCGGTCGGGCTAATATTCTCGAAGTTCCAGGTCTGTACCCAAAAGACCTTGCCAAGCTTGCCCGAGCGGACGATCTCTACGGCTTTTTGGAAGTGCTTGGAGGACCTCTGCTGGGTGCCGACGGCCATGATTTTATTGTACTTGCGGGCCGCGGCGATCATGGCCTTGCCCTCGGCAACGTTGTGACCGACCGGCTTTTCCACATAAACGTCTTTCCCGGCCATCACTGCCTGGATTGCGGGCACGGCGTGCCAGTGGTCGGGAGTGGCGATGATCACCGCGTCAAGATCCTTGCGATCAAGCATGTGCCGATAATCGCGTGCGGTATCGGGTGCCTTGCCTTTCTCTTTCTTGACCCGTTCCGCGGTCTCGCCCGCGTGCCGATCGTCCACATCGGCGATGGCGACGAGATCCACGTTTGCCTGGGGAAGGAAGGTGTCCAGGAGCTGTCCACCGCGGCTGCCCGCGCCAATGATACCCAGCCGGATCTTCTCGTTGGCCGGGGTGCCGCCGCCGCCGATCGCCGGAGCTCCGAAAACCGAGGCCCCACCGGCCGAGATCCCCACCACGCCCACGAATCCGCGCGGCGTCAATTCTTGACTGGACATCATTATCGCCTTTTCAGAAGTCCAATTTCTTGCCGGGCACGTTGCACGTGAGCCCCCGGACTCAGTGGAATGATCGTACCGGGGGCGTACCGCGAATGCCAGGGATCGTCGGAGCGGCTTGACTCAGCTTTACGCCAACCGCACGGCCTCGCTAGTCACTTCCGTACTCGATCGCGCGATCAATCATGAGATGAGCGGGATGACGGCACGAACTCGCAAATTCCTTACACCAACCGAGACCCCCGGCCCGAACTGATAACGGGCTTGGATTCACATTTGGGGACGAATCATGTAAACCCGTCCTTTGTGGTTGCAGAGGTTGACCAGTCGCCGTGGCGGAACTAGGGTGATGAGAGGCGAGGGGGGCGGAGACGATTTGAATCGGGTCGAGGAGTGAGGTGTGCCATGCCGCGGGGGCTGTTGCGAGTGCTGGGTCTTTGCATGCTTGGCGCGGGGGCGGGCTGGTGCAGGCTCTACCTACGGCGGCGACGATTGAGTCGATCCCGCTGGAGCTGACGATGCCCGAGCATTATCGAGTCACGGCCGTGCTCGAGCCGGTGCGGCGAATTGCTTTGGTGGCACCGACCGATGGTATTGTGAGGGGGCTCGATGCGACCCTGGGGACGTCAGTGCGGGCCAATGCCGAGGTTGCGCAACTCGACCGTTCGGAAGCCCTGGCTCGGCTCAGAGTGGCGCAGGCGGAGGTCAAGGAGAAGCAGATTCTCAGCAAGTCGAATCAGAATTACAAGGACGTCTACATAGCCCAGCTCGAGGCCGCCCAGGCCAGGGCCGAGCTGGCGCAGCTCGATCTCGATCGCCTGACGCTGCGGGCGCCGTTCGCCGGCAAAATCATCGCCCTTCCCGTCAGCACCGGGCAGTACGTGATCAAAGGCACGGTGATCGCCGAACTGGCTGACATCACCAGCCTGAAGACCTTGCTTCCCGTGGATCGCAGGACCGTGTCGGGCCGGGCCGATCTGAAACTCTTTGTCGAGGAGCAAGAGCAAACCGCGAAGGTGCAGTCGATCTTAGCGTTGCCGGAGAGCTACTCTTCGCTGCGAGAGCTTGCCGCGCCGTTCGCCTCGGCCTGGGTCGTGGTTCCCAACCCCAAGGGGGAGCTGCGCCGGGGCTACGGGTCCGCAGCGCGAACCTTCCAATTACGCCAATCGCCACGGTACCCAAGGAATCGGTCAAGACGGCCGAGGGCACGGCGAGTTCGACGGTCATGATGGTTCAGGTGCTGCGCAACGAGTACGTGACCAACGTGCCGGTGGACGTGCTCGGCAAGATCGGGCCCGAGCGATTGCAGGTTTCCGGGGCACTTCGTTCCACCGACGCGCTGATCGTGTCGTCGTCAGTTGCCTTGCTGGCCGGAACGCTCGTACGGTTCGCGCGGGGTCCTGGCCAGGTCATCGAAGGGACCACTCCCGACCCGGCGCGCCGAGGTGCCGAGGCAGGACTCACTGCACCTGGTGGTGCCGGGAGGGAGTCGGCAGCGAGTGCCCTCGGTGTCGCGCATCCTCGCCAGACCCGCCCAGCGACTGGCCGTCCCACGCCCGCCCCACCACCCGCTCCGGGCCAGGGCTCGCAACCCTTCTGAATGCAATGATCGACCCCAGCACCTTCTTAACTTGGCGGTGCATCGAGAGACCAGACGGCGTCAGCCGCCGACCGGTGCACTAAAGCGTGGATGATCTCTACGATCGGGAAGCGACCATGAAAATCCGTCGCATTGCCGCCTACCAGGTCGACTTACCCTTGCACGAGGGATCATACCGCTGGTCTGGCGGCAAATCGGTCGAAGTCTTCGACAGTACGATCGTGCGAGTTGAGACCGACGCCGGGATCGTCGGGCACGGCGAGGTTTGTCCGCTTGGGCCCTTCTACCTGCCTGCCTATGCGGCCGGCGTGCGGGCGGGTATCGCCGAGTTGGGACCGCGGCTGATTGGCGAAGACCCGACTCAACTGGGACGACTCAACCGCCGGATGGACGCAGTCCTCAAAGGGCATCCCTACGTCAAATCGGCTATCGACATGGCCTGCTGGGACATCCTGGGTCAGGCTGCGGCGCTTCCGGTCTGCACCCTATTGGGAGGCCGCCACGGCGATGATTTTGTGCTCTACCGGGCGATCTCGCAAGAGTCACCCGACGAGATGGCACAAAAAGTTGCCGGCTACCGCGATCAAGGCTACAGGCGTTTCCAACTCAAGGTGGGTGGTGAGCCCGCAACGGACATCGCCCGGATTCGCACCGTGGCGGGCATGCTCGAGCCAGGCGACCGTTTGATTGCCGATGCCAACACGGGTTGGCTGATGCATGACGCGGCGCGTGTGGTCCGCGCCGTTCGCGACGTCGACGTATACATCGAGCAGCCGTGCCTTAGCTACGAGGAGTGCCTGTCAATCCGCCGCCGGACCGATCATCCTTTCGTTCTGGACGAGTCTATCGACGGCATCGAGGTGCTGCTCCGAGGCCATGCAGACCGGGCCATGGACGTGGTGAACCTGAAGATCAGCAAGTTTGGCGGAATTACCAAGTTACATCAGGCGCGTAATCTGTGCGTGCCGCTGGGCATCGCCATGACCATCGAGGATAGCTGGGGCGGCGACATTACCACGGCGGCCATCGCCCATCTTGCTCACAGCACTCCGCCTGAGTTCCTTTTTACCGCGACCGACTTCAACAGCTATGTGACAGTGAGCACGGCCGACGGAGCGCCTCGGCGGCGGAACGGACGCATGGCGGCATCAATGGCCCCCGGGCTGGGAGTATCTCCCAAACCGGAGGTTCTCGGTCAGCCGAAGGTCGACATCACTTGATTACGGGGTGGTTCCCGGCCGTCGATCAAAATGGCAATAAGGCACCATACGTGAGTGGAGTAATGTCACGAGACCTTGACAGCCCGGGCCCTCGAAAGTAAAGCTTTAGGTTGCTTCGCGGCGAGCGATGGACTGACTGTGGGGGTCGGTCGCGGTATCGTCCGGGTGCGAATTGACGCCCCCAAGCGGGCGAAGCGTCCCGCATTGGCGAAGGTTCACTAGTTTTCGTCCCCGGGGAGGACGTCATCGGACCGATTGAGCGTGGTTTGAGGGTAAACGAACAGATCCGCATTTCACCCGTGCGGGTCATCAATGCCGAGGGAGCGATGCTGGGCGTCATGCCCACCAGTAAAGCCCTCGAAACCGCCCGCGAGGCAGGCATGGACCTGGTCGAGGTTGCTCCCAACGAGCGACCACCCGTCTGCAAGGTAATCGACTACGGTAAATTCAAGTACACCCAGAAGAAGAAGCTGTCGAAGCAGAAGCAGCACCAGATCCAGGTTAAGGAGATCCGGGTGCGACCCAAGACCGGAGACCACGACATCGAGGTCAAGGTCAAGCGTGCCCGAGAGTTTCTCGAACACAAGGACAAGGTGCTGGTGAACGTGCTGTTTCGAGGTCGCGAGCTCGCCCACATCGACGAAGGACGCAAAGTCATGGAAGAGGTGCTGCAGGCGCTCGAGGAGGTGGGGAAGCTCGAGAAGAACCCGTCGATGGAAGGGCGTAGGATGACCGCGATCCTAGCGCCGCGGACCTGAGCCAAGCCCCAACAATGTCAGGCCAAGCCGGTCCCGCCTGATCCCGAATTGACGGGGCCGAGGTCTCGATTCCCGCTGGGAACCGGTTGCGATGCAGTTGGTAATTCCGAGATGCATCCATCATTGATTTGTGCCTGAACTGACGTTTTTCGGTTTGGGCCCGATCAGATTGGTCATTCGTACCGCTCAGTTCCGACTTTGTGGCTTCTTCTCGCGCACCGCGATCGAGACCCGGGCTGCCGCGATGCCGACCCTCGCACTCACCCGGCGACTGCCCGCGCGCCTCGGCCTTGGCCTTAGCTCGCAGGGCCTCGGCGATCGGGCTCAGCCGCAGTTTGCCCAGCGTCCCCTCGCGGCGCGGGGCCGAGGCCAACAGCGTTGCGAATGCTGCGTGCACGGCCATCACAGCACCCACCTGGGCCACGAACCGCCGCGACCCCGTCAGGTTGCCATCGTCCACACCCCAGAACACCTTCAACCGCGCGTTGACACGCTCCACTGATGTCCGTCCCTTGTACATCCGCTCGAATTTCTTGGTGGCGCGGGCAGGGACGGAAACCGCCGCGGGTCAAGTTCGCGATTCACCCGCACCGTCTTGCCGTATGACTTGCCCGCGTTGCAGATCTTGGACATCGGGCAATCCCAGCCCTCGTGCTTGGCCGGACAGCGGTACTTCACCGTCTCGCGTTCGGGCTCGTAGCCGATGTAGGCCATCCGGTGTCGCACCGGAGGTTCGCTCACTTTATCATAACAATAGATTGTCCCATCTTCCTTGTACACGATGTTCGAGGAGCCGTCGTGGCCCGGCAGCATCCGCTCCGGGTCGCTCTGCCACAGGCTCCGCATCTGAATCACCGGCGTGATTCCCTCGTCGGAGAGCAGCCTGTGAACGTCCTCGCTGTCGGCCGCCTTGTCGTAGGCCAGAGTTTTGATCCGATCCTCGGGCAGGTTCGCCTGGGCTTGCTCCAGCACCGACGGCAGCGTCTCGCCGTCGCCGGCCTTGGTGTCGGTGATCTCGTAGGCCAGCACCACTTCGTGCTTCACGTCCACCAGCAGGTGGAGCTTGTAGCCAAACCACTCGACGACCTTGGTCACATGGCCCTGGTCGTCCTTGTATTCCTTGCGGCCGCCACTGGCTTGCGGCAGTCCCTCGTCGATCTCCTCCTGTGCGCCCTTTCCGACTTCCGCCGTGCCGAGAGGTTCGTGGCATCCCCGGCCGTGTCGCGGCCCAGGTCGGTGACCGCTAAACCCAGCCGCTGGATCAACACATTGAAAATCTCTTTGAGGAGCGTGCGATGTGGCTCCTGGCCCAGCACGTCCTCGAATCGCGACATGTTCCATTTCTTGGGCACGCCGCATTCTGACTCGATGCCGATAACGCGGCGCAGGCCCTCATTGCGGTGCAGCTCGGCGAGCACGGCCTCGGTGGTGATGTGCCGCAGGGCGACCCGCAACACGACGACCCCCCAGAGCACGTGCACCGGGTAATCGTCGCGCCCCTTGCCCCGGGCAGCGCGGAGCGATTTGAGCAGCTTGCCGTCGGGGAGTGCGGCGAGCAGATCCTTGATGGTTCGTAGCGAAGGACTGTCTTCCAGGCAGTCCCAAGCGAAGAGCGGCTTGGCGGCGTGAATGATCATCGTAGGAGGAGGACCTCGGGGTGGAAAGAGCAGAAAGGAGACCACACCCACTACTACGCAACAAATCCCCGACGCGCTGGAGCTGTGGGGAAAAAATCGTGAAAAAAAGGCTCTTGGGATGCGAAGTGCAGGAAAAACCGGCTACTTCTGGGGGAACGTGTCTAGACGCAAGGCCGAGACTCGCGAACTGTGAAGAACTTGCGTGCACCGCAACCGCCTCTCCCGCTGGCTCGTTGACTGGACGCCAGCAGACTGTGTGTGATAGAATACGGGATCTCCGGGGGCTACGCCGCCTAAGTTCGCTCGAGCTGATTCGGATTGCACCGCAGTTCACGCGTGCCGCAGCCGGATTCGCCGGTCTCAGCAGCACGGGTATTGCCGCTTGTCTTGTTTGGATCGGCAGGAAGGCTGAAGGATGGTTGCCTCTACGGCCATGGCTCCAGGTATTCATTCCAGAAATCCGAAACGATCGAGCCGGTGAAGCCCCTGCCGTTTTCGGCTACGCGAGGGCCTCGGTCGAAACGACGGTGAGCACTGACAGGACGTATCGATCATGCCCAAGCTGAAAACACATAAAGGGATGAAGAAGCGATTCAAGGTCTCGGCCAACGGCAAGGTCCAGCACAAGCGCTGTGGGTCGTCGCACCTGATGAGCCATAAGAACGGCAAGCAGGTTCGTCGTCTACGCAAGCCATCGACCTTGAACGTCGCGGCCGAATCCCGACGGGTCCGCTTTGCCCTGCATATTCGCCCTGCCGTCAACCCGCTCGAGGTGGAAGCGGCTAGACAGGCGGCTCTGGCCGCGAAAGCTGAGACATCGACTGGCAGCCGAAGGTGGCCGCGAGCCGTCGCCAGGGTCACACTGAGTGTTCTCTGGCCGCCCCTGCTGCCGGATCAGCCGGCCCAGTCCCCGGGGCGGTGCAGCCCTTGTGGTGCCTTGCCTTCCTCAATTATTCAATGATTTCCCTCGGTCCGGGTGCCTCGCGACGCACCCCCATGATTAAGATGAGATCCGAACGATGCGTTCCAAGAGCGGTGCGGCCCGAAATCAGTCGAAAAAGCGGCTCTTCAAGGCCACGAAGGGATTTGTCGGAGGCCGCCGTCGGCTCCTGAAATCGGCCAAGGAAACTCTGTTGCGGGCCGGAATGTTCGCGTTTCGCGACCGCCGCGCCAAGAAGCGCGCGTTTCGGAGGCTGTTCATTACTCGCCTGAGCGCCGCCGCCGAGATGCGCGGGCTACGCTACAGTCGGTTGATCCACGGTCTCAAGCTGGCCAAGATCGGGCTCGACCGCAAGAGCCTCTCGGAACTGGCCATCCACGATCCCGAAACTCTTGACGCGATCGTCGCCCTGGCTGCGAGGAACTCAATCGGCATGACGCGGCAGTGAAGTCGCGTCAGCCGACCACAGCCGCTCACTAACCGCGAACGCCACGATGAGCTCTAACGATCACCTGGAAATCGCGCTGCGTGAGCTGGAAAGCCTCGAACAACTCGGCATTGCATCGCTGGGTGGGGCCTCGAGCCCCGAGCAGCTCGAGGCCGCGCGGATTGAGTATCTGGGTCAGAAGCAAGGCAAGCTCAAGACAGCCCAGGAACGGTTGCGAACCCTTGACCCAGCCGACAAGCGTGTCTATGGCCAGCGTTTCAACGGCGTCAAGCAATCCCTTGAGACCGCCCTTAATGGCGCCAGGTTGCGCCTGGAACGACGCTCGGTGCGACGCGGGCGCGATCGATGTCACACTTCCAGGATCTGCACCGCGCTGGGCCGTCGTCATCCCCTCACACAGACGGCTGATGAGCTGATCGACCTCTTCGGCCGGCTCGGATTCAGCGTTGCGCGTGGTCCCGAGGTCGAGGACATTCATCACAATTTCGATGCCCTGAATATCCCCCCAGAGCACCCCGCACGTGATCCCCTGGACAACTTTTACCTGTCCCAAGGTACCATGCTGCGAAGCCAGACCAGCACCGTGCAGATTCGGGTCATGGAAGCGCAGCGGCCTCCGGTGCGAGTCATCGCCATCGGCCGGGTCTACCGTCCTGATACGGTCGATGCCACTCATTCATTTATGTTTCATCAGATCGAGGGGCTAATGGTCGATCGCGGCGTGACCATGGCCCACCTCAAGACGGTTCTTCGGTTGTTCGCTCGAAGTTATCTCGGCCATGACGTGAAGATTCGCTTCAGGCCCTCCTTTTTCCCGTTCACCGAACCGAGCGTCGAGGTCGATATGCTCTGGCACGGCGGTGAACGATGGGTTGAAATGGGGGGAGCGGGAATGGTCGACCCCAACGTATTTCGCGCTGTGGGTTACGACCCAGAGGAAGTGACCGGGTTCGCTTTTGGCCTGGGAATCGAGCGCCTTTGCATGCGTCGGCATGGAATCGATGACATCCGACTACTTTATCAAAACGACATCAGGTTCCTTGACCAGTTCTGATTCTAAGCAGGCATGCCGGTCCTTGATCCTGCGCCGACTTGGCGACATGGCTGGTAATCAACCGCCCTGATCGGATGGGGCCCGACCTGTGCCGACCATCGAGTGACGCCTCTTCTCTGTCGACGGAGCCTCTCATGGAAAGCGATCTCAGCCGCGTGATTGTCAGCAGCGGCGCCACCGCCCATACGAGCGAGGTGCACCATCGCGATTTCGCGGAAATTCGCGCCCACGGCGGATCCGCCAAAGACGCCGCGTCTTACCTGGCGAACAAGCTAACGCTCGCGCTTGACACGGCCCTGACCGACTGGCGTCGTCAGACTTTGAGCCAGGCGATCGCCGACGTCGAAGCCTTCGTGAAGCAAGCCGATTGAGCTTTAGAAAGTTCCCGTCCATGACGACCCCGGAAGCCGTCCCGCACCCAAAGGCCGCGAAAACGGCCGCTTTGCATCGCGAGATCGGAGTGCTGGACGCCACGATGCTGGTCATGGGGGCGATGATCGGTTCGGGGATCTTCATCACCTCGGCCGAGTCTGCGCGGCTGGTCGGGGCGCCTGGCTGGCTCTTGCTGGCTTGGGTCTTGGCGGGGCTGATGACCGTCTCGGGCGCCATCGCCGCGGCCGAGCTGGCTGCGATGATGCCTCGTGCCGGGGGTCAATACGTTTTTCTACGCGTGGCTTATGGTCCGATGTTTGGCTTTCTCTTCGGCTGGTCGTTGTTCCTGGTTGTCCAGACCGGAACAATCGCGGCGGTTGCCGTGGCTTTTGCCAAATTCCTGGGCGTGTTCTGGCCAGCGATCTCGGCCGATGCCTATCCGCTCTTGCGACCAGTGGTCCTGGGCCAATATGCCGTCAGTCTGTCCACCCAGCAGATCGCCGCTGTTGCCTTGATCGCGATACTGACACTGACCAACACCCAGGGACTGAAGCTCGGAACACGAATCCAGAACACGTTCACCTTCGCCAAGACCGCTGCGCTGGCCGCCCTGATCGTGATCGGCCTGACTCTTGGCTGGAGTGGAAAAGCAGCCGCCTGGACATCATCGTGGTGGAATTCGACGGCAAACGGCTGGAGCTCGCAGACGCCTATGACGGCCATCTCCCAATCGAGGGAGGCACTGCGTTGGTTTTCCTGCTCGGGCTGGCCATGATCGGACCGCTCTTCTCACAGTCTGCCTGGAACAACGTGACGTTCACCGGTGGCGAGACCCGCGACCCCGGCCGCACGCTGCCGAGGGCCTTGTTTCTGGGAACCCTCTCCGTGGTCGCCCTCTATTTGCTGGCCAACGTCGCATATCTGGTGTCGCTGTCTTTCCCGGAGATCCAGCACGCGCCACAGGACAGAGTGGGAACCGCCGCCATGGAGGCCGCAGTGGGGCCGGGCGCCCGTTACGCGATGGCCGCGGCGATCTTGGTCTCTACCTTCGGATGCGTTAACGGCCTGGTTCTGGCCGGTGCGAGGGTCTATTACGCGATGGCTCGCGATGGTCTCTTCTTCAAGAGCGCGGGCACGACCAATTCTCACCACGTACCCGCCATCGCGCTGGCGGCACAGGGTTTCTGGGCGGCGCTACTGGCACTGCCGGTGACCGTAACCACCGACCCGACCACCCGCGCCGTAAAGTACGGCAACCTCTACAGTGACCTGCTCGAATATATTATTCCGGTAGACGTTTCGTTTTACATGCTGATGGTCGCGGCGGTGATCGCTCTTCGAATCAAGGCTCCGTTCCTCAATCGGCCGTACCGGACGGTCGCGTACCCGCTTCCCGCGCTGATTTACATAACCCTCGCAGTTCTCCTTGTGGTCGACTTCATTTGGCTCAAGCCCAAAACCTCGGGAATCGGCTTCCTGATCGTGCTGGCGGGCATTCCGGTCTACCTGATCTGGCAACGGATAGGCGGCCGGAAAGACCTGCGTGGAGGGCCCAGGATTGAACCTGACGCGTGCTGAACGATGATTGTAAGTTGGAATTGGCTCACCGATTACGTTCGGTTAGACATGCCGGCTGAGATTCTTGCCGAAAGGCTCGCGCTGGCCGGTCTAAATCATGAGTCAACCTCCGAGGTTGAGGGCGACCTGGCGATCGATCTGGAAGTCACGAGCAACCGCTCGGACTGTCTGGGGCACATCGGCGTCGCCCGCGAGATCGGCGTGATCTTTGAGAGACCTCTGCGGGTGCCGGCCGCTTGTCCAACTAGCTCGGGACCGAGCATCGAATCCAGCACGGGCATCACGGTCGAGGCGGCCGACCTTTGCCCTCGTTTCACCGCTCGGGTGGTCTCGGGAGTGCGCGTGGGGGAGAGCCCCTGGTGGCTGCGGAAGCGGCTGGAGACGATTGGCGTTCGGCCGATTTCCAATATCGTCGACGTGACGAATTATGTCATGCACGAGTGCGGGCAGCCATTGCACGCTTATGACCTTGATCGCCTGGCCGAGCACCGGCTCGTGGTCCGTCGCGCCGGCCCGGGTGAGACCCTCACAGCCATCAACAATCGGCTCTATGAGCTCGACTCCGATATGCTGGTGATCGCCGATGCGACTCGTCCGGTGGGACTGGCCGGAGTGATGGGCGGGCTGGAAACCGAAATTCGCTTCGACACGACGAAGGTGTTGATCGAGGCCGCACAATTCAATGCCATGTCAATTCGGCACACTGCGCGTGCGCTGGGTCTGTTCAGCCCGTCCAGCTTTCGATTCGAGCGGCCGCTTGACCCCGAGATCACGGAATGGGCCAGCCGCCGCTGCACGAGCTGATCCTCGAAGCAGCCGGCGGCACGCTTCATTCCGGAGTGATCGATATCGGCGGCCCCCCTCGTCAACGCGGTCCGATCACGCTTCGGCTCGCTCAGATCGAGCGAGCCCTGGGAATCCGGATCGAAGCAGGCGAAGTCCAAAGGATTCTGACTGCCCTGGGGTTGGAATGGCTGGGGAAGACGGACCATGTCGGCCACTGTACGCCCACCGAGCTGGCGGCCGGACTTGGAGCGTGAAATCGACCTGATCGAGGAGGTGGCTCGGATTCATGGTTACCACCATATTCCCGAGGATCGGGCTGTCGCGATCACCACCGCCCCGCGGTCCGCGGGAACGGGTTGAATCCGAGGTTCGCGGCGTGCTGACGGGCTTGGGGTTGAGCGAGGCGGTGACGTTCAGTCTGGTCGACGAGGCCCTGAGTCTGCCGGTTGGCCCCGGCTCCAGAACTCCGCCGCTGCGAATCGAGCACTCCAGCCGGAAACGGGAGATTGCGTTGCGGCAGAGCCTGATTCCCAGCCTGCTGGCGGTGCGCCGCCACAACGAGGCCCACGGCAATTTTAATGCGGAACTGTTTGAAACTGCCCATGTCTATCTTCCCCTCGCTGACCGGCCGCTCCCCGACGAGCCGACCCGGCTGGCTCTCCTCTGCGGCGGCGATTTCCGGCAGCTCAAAGGCGTGGTCGAGTCGCTCTTGGGGCGACTGCACATCGCCTCGCCGCTGAGAGCTGAACCGATCGATCTGGCTCTGTTCACACCTGGACGAGCTGCCGAGCTCTGGCTGGGAGAGATTCCTCTTGGTTACATGGGTGAAGTCGATCCCGACCAGCTCGCAAAGCTCGAACTCCGGGGAGCCTGCTCGGCAGCGGAGATCGATTTCGCCGTCCTGGTGCAGCAGGGGCAGCTTGTCCCTCTCTATCGCCCACTTCCCCCCTTCCCCTCGGTTGTCCGCGATCTGTCACTCGTCGTTTGCCGATCGGTGAAGTGGGCCGACCTGAGGGCCACCGTAGTCGAGGCCGCCGGTCCAACTCTCACCGCTGTCGAGTACCTCGATACATTCCAGGGGGGCAACCTCGCCGATGGCGAGCAGAGCGTTCACTTCAGCATGACTTTCCGTCATCGCGAGCGAACGCTGATAGGCGAGGAAGTTGACGCCGTAGTCAACGCCGTCGTCGCCGCCTGTGCCTCTCGTTTGGCAGCCAGGCTGCGAGTTTAGGTCGTGGAATCGAAGTCCGCGGCTCAAAGCGCCGGTTGTGCGCGCTACTTGAGTGAGTAAACCAATCCCAAGGCGATGACCAGCGCAAGCGACACCAGAATCAAGACGATATGCCCCGCGGCTCGGCTCCGCCAGAAAGTCGCCGATCTGCTCACCAAGCCGTTCAAGCCAGCGTTCGGCGACGGTCGGCCGTTTGAGCTCTTCATCCTGCGCTCGCTCTTCGACCAAGGCACGCTTGAGCTGAATCACTTCCTTGCGATATTCCTGCAGCACCTGTCTGCCCGACTCGACTCCCTCGTCCTCGAGGTTCTTACGATGAGAGGCAAGCTGTGTCGCGGCAGGCACGGGAGAATCGGGGATTGATCCATGAAATGATGGATCGGTTACTTGCGAACGACCTCGATTCGAATGGAGAGCCGATTCGATCAAGGACCAGTCAATTGGAGCTTCGGGTTCGGAGTGCGACGAAGAGGCGGGGTTTCTGACCTGAAGACTTGCCGGGCTTGATCGATTCGCTCGCTTGCGACGGTCACCGACGGGAACCATCATGTCGAGCTCTTCCGCCACCTCGGCGGCCGCGGAAAAGCGATCTTCCGGACTCAGGCACAGGAGACGGTCGATGACGTTGACAAGTGGGACGGGCAGGTCCGGGCGAACATCCCTGATGGGGACATGTCGCTCCCTGAGTCGTCTGACCATTCGATCCATCTTGGTCATACCTGGAAAGGCAAATTTTCCCGTAAGCAACCGATACATGGCGCAGCCCAAGCTGAACAGATCCGTCCGGGCATCGACCGGCTGCCCATTGAGCTGCTCGGGCGACATGTAATCGCATGTCCCGACCACAAACCCTTCGTCGGTGTCGTGAACACCCACACCCTCACTGGAGACTTTCACAAACGCCCCTAGCCCAAGGTCCAGTATCTTGACGACCCCGGTGTGATCCAGGAAGAGGTTTGTGGGCTTGATATCCCGGTGGACCACACCTTTCTCATGAGCGTGGGCTAGACCCCAAGCCACCTGGATCATGCAGTCGATGACCTCTTGCGGCGGGAGCATCCCACGGCGCCGCAGTATCTTCTCGAGGTCCTCTCCTTCCAGGTATTCCATGACAATGTACGGGGAATCCTCGTGCTGGTCGGCGTCGAAGGCGCGCACCACGTTGGGGTGATCGAGAACCCCCACGATCTTCATTTCACGGAAGAACCGGGAAACCGACTGACTCGAGGACGCGCAGCTTGGCAAGACAACCTTGAGGGCGACGAGGCGGTCCATCAACCGATGCCGGGCCTTGAATACGCGCCCCATGGCGCCGGCGCCCATACGGTCGATCAGCAGGTAACGCCCGAAAACGAGGCTGCCGCCATTGCCGACCAACATGCGGTGGGCCTGAAATTCCGTCAGCGTGCCTTGCTCAACGAGCCACCTGGCAAGCGCGGAAGAGTCCAGTTGTTGCGTCTGTTCAAGCAGATAGTCACGAGCCTCCCTCAGACTGGACTCGGTGAGTATGCCTGTTCGTTCCAGAGTCGAAAGGAAGTCCGCCGGGGAGAGACTGCAATCGGTGGCATCAGAATCGTTTGACACTGCGAAATTGCTCCATGATCACGCCGTCTGCCCCCACAGACGCGATCCTTGCTGATCCGGGAATCCGGATGCCTCGTTCGCTCGACGCCTCATCATGAACCAGTGGCATCTCCCAATACCAGTGCAACTTCAAGGTGCCCCGCGGGTGGGGCATACACTCCTTCATTTTTCTCACTGCAAGTCATTTCTGCGTCTAATTTTACGAACCGTCAAGCGAATAGATGCGGCTTTCTTTTAATTCCTTAATCCGCGGTTGGCCGGTGCCGGCGCGTCAGCGCATGCCAAGCAAGCACCGAGGAGCTTACCGTCATCTTGCGGGTGGCCGCGAGGAATTGCTCTTGTAACCCTTATGCCTTGTCCATCCAGCCGGGTCGGGCAGTTTGCTGGGATTCACGCAGGAGGTAGCGAGGGGGCGGCAGTCTGGATTACCCTGGTTCTAGTTCCTAACCGTGCCCTCTCAGAGTGCGCCCGGGGGACTCAATTCGGAGCCTCGCCGGCAGGCGAAAGCGTGTTGACTGCTCTCAGTCAAATAGAACAGGATATGCTTAGATGAGCAGACAAATCTGGACTGTGATTCTCGCGTTCGGAGTGACTCTGCGTGGAGCATTGGGGTTCGAGCCGGTGGCGATGGCAGTTGGAGACGGTACTCGGCCCGTTGGCGCACATTGACGGGCAAGGACGCGCTGGGCGACTGGACGACGGATGCCCCGGGCGTGCGTCGCAAGATCTCGGTTTCTGATCTGGCCGCTCCCTACGAGACTCCCTCAGCGAACAACTTTCCCAGAGTTGTGGCACGGCCGCAGCGGGCATGGCCGAAGGCACCCGAAGGCTTCACCGTGACGCAATTCGCCAGCGGACTGATCGAGCCGCGGGTCATCGTACGGGCACCCAACGGCGACCTCTTTGTTGCCGAAAGCCGCGCCGGCCGATCGCGCGTTTTGCGGGATGCCGACGGCGATGGCAAGCCCGAGGTGAACGAAGTTTTCACCACTCGGTTGGAGCGCCCATTTGGAATCGCTTTCTACCCGCCGGGCCCGGAACCTGAGTTCCTGTATGTCGGCAATACCGGCTCCGTGGTTCGCTTTGTCTATCACAATGGCGATATCAAGGCGCGGGGACAGGCTGAGCGGATCGTCGATAACATTCCGAGCGGCCGAGAGCAAGTCGGCGGTGGCGGCCATTGGACTCGCGACCTGCAATTCTCTGCCGACGGCAAGACCTTGTACGTCTCTGTCGGCTCCCGGTCAAACGTCAGCGACGACGCCTCCGAAATACGCCGCGCCACGATTCTCGCATTTGATCCGGATGGCAAGAACGAGCGGGCCGTCGCCTGGGGCATTCGCAATCCCGTGGGCCTGGCGGTTCATCCCCGTACCGGGCAACTCTGGACTTCGGCCAACGAGCGCGACGGGCTGGGTGACGATCTCGTGCCCGATTATATCACCCATGTCGAGGACGGCGGGTTTTATGGCTGGCCATGGTTCTACCTCGGGCCCAACGAGGACCCCAGGCACAAGGGAAAACACCCCGAACTCAAGAACAAGGTGACTGTTCCCGACGTGCTTGTGCAGTCGCACTCGGCGTCGCTCGATATGGCCTTCTATGACGGCGATCAATTCCCGCCAGAGTACCGTCTTGACGCGTTTGCCGCCGAACATGGCTCTTGGAACCGTGCGCGCAGAACCGGATACAAGGTGATCCGCGTTCCGATGAAAGACAACAAAGCCACGGGAGAATACGAAGATTTCCTGGTCGGATTCGTCACGGAAGACGGCAACGTCTGGGGGCGTCCGGTTGGCGTGGCTGTGACGGCCGACGGGTCGCTTGTCGTGACTGATGACGGCTCGGGCTCCATCTGGAGGGTCAAGTATCAAGGTAAGAAATGAGATGTCGACATGAGCAGCATCCTCAAGCAATGGCGAGTCTGGGTCCTGGCCGCGCTGCTCCTGGGTCCCGTACTCGCTTACGTGGCCTTCGGCACGATCTGGCTTTGGGAGCGCGGCTGGGTCTTGCTCACAACCGCGACCCTGCTCTGGATAGCCGCCGGGACGGCCTTCTCGATTTTGGCCGCCCGGTGGACAAAGAATGTCTACCCGATCATGCCTCCCCTGGACTGGCAATCACCCTCGACGTTCTCTCCCCGCGACCGCGAGGCGTGGAAGATCGTCGAGCAAGAGTCCGATACCGGCGAGACGCTGGCGATGGAGACTCTGATCGAACCGGAAATCTACATTCAGACCGGCCACAGGCTGCTCCAGCGGCTGGCCGAGTTTTACCATCCTGACACAAGTAACCCGCTGGACGATGTTCCCCTGATCGAATTGCTGACGGCTCTGGAGCTCGCGTCCGAGGACCTCGCGGGGCTCTCCAGGCAGATCCCCGGGGGAGACATGATCACCCTCTCGCACTGGCGGCAGGCCGTACAGATCAGCGGTTATATTTCGAGGGCCAATGATCTTTATTCCATGATCTCTCCAATCCTCAACCCTCTCTCTGGCCTGGCCCGGTTGAGCACGCGGGAGCTTCTGGTCAAGCCGGCATGGAAGAATATGCAGCAGAATGTCCTGCGTTGGTTCTACCAGGCCTACGTCAACCGCCTTGGTCTGCACCTGATCGAGCTGATGAGCGGCCGGCTGGCGATTGGAGCCCAGCAGTATCGCCGGTTGACCCGCCGCGCGGCATTGCCGGCGGTTGCTTCATCCCGGGAGCAAGACTCCCTGGTCGCGGCCGTTGTGGGAGCTCGCGGCGCGGGCAAGTCGCGCTTGATCGACTCCCTCAAGCAGGCATTTGCCGGCGACCCGAGCTTGGTCGCCGTGCGCCTTGAAGGACGCGGGCTGGATTCTTCCCTGGCCGAGCGCCTCCGCAATGTTCGCTGGGTCGAGGTGCCTGGCTATCCTCCAGTAGCGGAGAGCGAGTCGCGTCGCGGCCGGTCGCTGCGTCAATCTGCAGTGGCGGCGGCGATTGATTGTGACCTCTTGATCCTGGTTATTGACGGCCGGAAGGGACTTCAGCCAGCGGACATCTCGGTTGCTCAGGCGTGGGACCGCCACTTCATCGAGCACCCCCAGCGCGAGGTGCCGCCGACGCTGGTCGTTGTCACGGGGGTCGATCATCCGGACTTCGGCGCCGTCTGGGCGCCACCCTACGACTGGTTAAGCGGCAAGGGAACGCGCGAGGAGGCCATTCGATCGCTGTTCGACTCGCTGCGATCGACACTGCCACCGACCTTCGATACATACACGGCCGCCGGCCTGCCCGGTCAAACGCCCTTCGGTGTCGCCGAGCACGTGCTGCCCGCACTAGCCGCGCAACTGCACCGGGCCGAACGCTCAGCGCTGATCCGCAAGCTCCAGTCGTTCTCCAGCCGCTCCAAGGTCGGCCGCGTGATGGGCCAGATCGGTCAGCAGGGACGACAGATCTGGACTAGCATCAGGGCCCGGCACAAGTCGGCGCGCCGCGTCCCCTGATCCAGCTCGAGGCCAGCGCCCTGGAAATCAGACCTCATCGCATGGGTAGAACGCGATCGTATGCATTATGCTGTTCGGACGATTCCGTCCCTCTTCGCGGCACCATATTTGCTGGAGGTTTTCTCCTTCAGTACGGCGCGGTGGACTCCGACAAACTACCGGCCTTGCCTTTGAGTCAACAGGGGTCTTCGCATGAGCATAGGACCAGGAGGAATGTTCGGCGGTGGCGGTTGGTATCAGCCGAGAGGGGCGTATGGAGCCTATCCGGGTTGCGGATGCAGCGGAATTGTCATGATCATGGCGGGAATGCTGCTGGTCCTTGCTGGTCTGATGCGCGGTTGCAACTGTGAATCATTCTTCTCAGTCCGCGGGGCCCATCTTCCCACATGGAACGGCCTTCGCCTCAACTCTCGAGGAGGTCGGCAATGCGTGCGCTTTGTGGCTCGATCATGACCGCTGGAGCCCTGATCGGACTGGGCCTCTCGGCCTTGGGGCTGGGGACGCGGTATCAGAACCTGGCGGCGAATGATCCTGCTTCGATCACGTACCTCAAGTGGGTGCAGCTCGACACGCCCATGATGTTGATTATCGTCGTTCTGCTAAGCAGCCTGATCGTGAGTATGGCCACGGCGTTTCTCGGTCTGGCCTACCATCATGAACGGCGGCACTACGAGCGGACTCGCGGCTTGTCGGAGTCGATGTCGCCGACACCTCGATGATTCTTTGTCGTCGGCAGTCACGGGCTCGTCAGCCGATGTTGTTTGAGATTTGCGAAACTCCCGTTCTGACCGGGACGACCGCGCCATGCGGATCCCACAACCACGAAGGGAAGTCAAATCATGCTCAGATGGGCCATTGCTTTTGCAATCCTCGCCCTCGTTGCCGGACTGCTCGGTTTCGTCGGACTACAAGGCGATTTCGCGTACGTCGCCAAAATCTTGCTCTTCGTTTTCCTGGTGCTGTTCGTCGTCTCGCTGATCTTCGGACGCGGCAGTCCGGTCGTCTAGCGGACAGCATAAGCCAAGCTCTACGCGGAATGAGACCCGCGCAATCCTCTTGAGGATTGCGCGGGTCTTGCACCCAGCCCTAGTGTCGCAAGTCACATTCCTCTCATCCGGTGCCTGGCGGCCAGCACGACCAGGCCGACGCCAATGCCCAGCAAGATCACCGAGCTGGGCTCGGGGATCGCAGAAAACGAACCGGCGACGTTGGATAGCATCGAGTCGAGCGTATTATCCGCGATGCTCGCCGCGGGCGTGACGTTCGTGAATGCAAATGACATCGCGTGGGGCAGCCCCAGCGTCGAGATCACGTCGGATGTGAAGGCAACGCTCTCGCCCGGTAGATTGGGCCAAGCATCGCTTACTGTGAGCGTCAGGCCAGTTCCCGACCCGAATACAGAATCGGAAAACGTGCCGGATAGGTAATTGACGCCGGTCTTACCAGTGCCGCTGGTGATGGCGAACGAGCCCGAGTAATCCTGAAAGATCTGACCGTCCACCAGCGTCGCGGCGTTGGTGTTGGTGGCTGTCAGATCGAAATACGCACTCGGAAAACTCGCCGGCAAGGATTGCGAATTGTTGATGCCGGTTATCGTGACGGGAATGTCGAGGGCGGAGAGCGTCGTGGAACTGCCGCTCCTTGTGGCCGTGAAGAGGTCGGGAGCATTTGCCCCGGTCTGGCCGAAAACCAGAATCGTTCCGGCTCTGGCATCTGACGACGTGAGGGCGAGGCCGGCGAGGCACACGCCCAGAAGCGAGGAGATGACTCTGCTGTGCATGGTGCGATCACTTTCATCAAGTCACGAAAGCATGGTACGGCATGTGGCCGGCACGCGCCGGCAATTGTGCAAGCTGCTGCCAGACTTCGGCCGCTCGCTCCTCCTCTGGACGTGTTACCAGGCTGCGTGCCTGAACATGTTGCGACCAAGGCGAACTCAGCCACGGCTCATGGTCTGACTGAGCGGCGCCCTTATCCGTCAATCCGGGAAACTATCTCCTGCCCTTGCCGCCGCGCGTTGGACTCTGATGTCTCTCGCGAATCGCCAAAGACTCCCGGCATTGACAGATGAGTTTGATAGATAGCCGGCGTTGATCAATGGGGTCAATAGAAAAGAAAGCGTCTGATAATCATACTTCTTGTTATCAGAACACTTAAGAAAGCTCATCACGATTCATCATTCGCGATGCATCTGTGTCGAGCTTGCAGGTTGTGGGTTCTTTCCTGACCCGGCGATGAAATGGCTCGGTTGGGCGGCCTTGCTTGCTACCTAAGTAAGCAACAGGTCGGATCCCCGTCCGTAGGAGCGGAGTATTTGATTCCCCGCTTACAAGCAACAAGGTCCTGGTGGGGCGACGTTCCTGGGTCCCACCCGGGTGGATTGAATGTGCGGTTTGGTGAGCGTTTTAGGCCGCAAGCTCGCCCAGTGTCGTCGGCCCGCAATCATCCGCGTTGGCACGGGGAGGTCGGTTTCAACCGGGCATGCCCTGGCAGTGCTTCGATCGGCACTTGCGTGGATCGGCAGGTTGGATTACGATTCTGGCGGGAATAAGCAAGCAACGAACTGTGCTCAGGACGCGTGGATCAAGAGAGCAAGAATCCAGCCTCTTCCGCTCTTTCGGCTCCTCAGCACGCAATTCCAGCTCGCAGGAAGCTGGGCTGGCGCAGGGGAAGGACTCCCTATGAAAAACGGCACCATGAGCATGTGCCCCGGCCTCGATTCAGGCACGCCGAAGGGCACGACCGACCAATCCGTCTTTGCCGTTATGATCGCGCTATTGATCAGCCTGATTCTGGTCTTCGTGACACGGCTGCCGGTGGCGCGTCCCGGGCCAATGGAGACCGACGAGTTTGGTTTCCTGGAGCAGATCCAGGTTCATTGGTTCCCCATGCACCACACTTTGTTCATGACCACGGGACGACTGCTGGGCATGCTCACAGGCGATGCGTACCGCGGGTTCGTGGCGCTTGACATGGTGATGAGCGCATTTGCGCTGGTGAGCCTCTGGTGGTGGTTGGCGTGCTGGTCGATCCGACCGGTCGCCGCGGCTGGTGCACTTGTCCTGGCGGTCGCACCCATTTTCTGGGGCTATGGAGCGGTGGCCGGTAACTACACCGCCATCATCGCCGTGGGCGCATTCCTGCTGGGGATTGCCTTCCGGACGTGGCCGAGCCCGAAACCCTGGCATCCCCTCGCCGCCGCGGTCGTGCTGGCGCTGGGCACTGGTTATCGCCAGGACATCGGCACGCTCTGGCTTCCGGTTTTCCTAGTAATCCTCTGGAAACATCGCTGGCGGCCGGCGGTCGTGGCGGTCGTGGTCTTCACCGTGCTGAACCTGGCCTGGCTGCTGGCCATGCTGCACGAAGCCGGTGGCTGGTCGCGCTATCGCGCTCAGACCGCGGACTTTGCCTATCATGCGGGCTACTTGAACTCGGTCTGGAATCTGGGGCTGGCGGACGCGCCGTTGCGTTACGCCGTCAAGCTCTGCATGGCACTGCTCTGGACGCTCGGTCCATGTCTCTTGTTCGTTCCCCGAGGAATCCTACGCCTTGCGCATGCGAAAACACGGCGCATTCTACATCTTCATTTTATCTTTGAGTGTGATTCCAGCCTTGGCATCGCACATGCTAGTCCACTTCGGCGTGCCGGGCTACGCATTCCATTACGTGCCGGCGATGCTGGCTCTATGTGTTCTTGGCATCGGAGAGTTTGACTGGGATAGGGGTCCTGCGGGCGGGCCCCGAGGACACTCACGTTCGTTCGGCAGGGCGCCGCTGCGCCTCGCCGTGACCGCGGCTCTTCTGGCCGCCGTTTTCCTCTTCTATCCCACCGATTTCGACTGCCCGGGCTGGCGTGGGAGTTTTGACCTGTCCTTTGCGCGGATGACTCGAGTCGGCTTGCAAAAGCCGATCCCGAACCGACAACCAGCGCACTGGCGAACCGCCAACTCTGGCGTTGAAACGGAAACTGCTTCCGGTGATCGCTGAATTCCCAATTGAACTTCCTGCCAACTGTCCGCCCGTCAGCGATGGCGGTTCCAGTCAAGTGCCAGGGGCGCGAGGGCGAACCGTGCCAGCGGCAGCGCGGAGAGCGACGCGAGCAGGGCGACAACTCGAGGAACCGGTAACCCTTCCTGGGGCAGAAGTAAGTAGACCAGGGTCAGCATGACAGCAGCAAGCATAAGCCAGAGCCCACAGATCCCGAGAACCGACTCGGCACTCAGCACTCCGCGGCCGAGGGCCAGCCGAAAGGCCAGAAGGGCCAGAAGGGCCTTGATGACGACCCAGACGCCTGACAGCCAGATCAAGAGCGGGATGATCCGGGTAAGGCTCTCCGGATGGCTCCCGCACCAGAGCGCGGCGGCAATCAGGCACATGATGAAAAACATGCTGCCAAGCACCGATCCGTCGGTAAGCCAACGTCGCCCCGTGAGCATCGGGACGAGACTGTCGGTGGTCTGCTTCCAGGTGATGATCGGCACGAGCAAAGCTCGCCAGCCCGAGGATCGTCGATCCTCTCCACCCGGGATAAGCCCTGAAGAATAATCGGGAGAAATCAGCCATGTCGCCGGCATACCCTTTCAAGAGCAGCCAGGAACCCGTCATCACCAGCACCAGGAACCATATATGCAGCACACAGCGAGCGGCCAAGCGATACTTCGCGGTGATCAGCTCGCCCGTCAGGATTGGCCGGACGGCCAGAAAACTCATGAACCCACGTTGCTTGGACCCGATCGAATGCATTCGCCCCAGATCTGCTCCCAGCATCGCGGGCCAAGAGAAAGGGAGTTCCGACCAGGCATCCCAGCGTGATCGAGAAGGTCACCTTGTTGCCCGCGCGGCTCGGGCTGGTCATAGCACACATGTATATCAATAAGAGCTGGAAGTAGGTCACTCCCTTCAGCACCCAGGCGTGGCTGCGGTCCTCGTACCAGAGTTGCGCCTGGGCTGCCGTGCGGAAATTGGACGGCTGCCTCGAAAAGCGACACACGGTCCTCCAGAACCAGTCCGGCAGCTCCTGCAGTCCGAATGACCAGTCATCCCCCCGGCGAGCGTGCTTGAGGCCGAGAAACGCCAGAGCGCATAGCACCGGCAGCTCGATGAGCCCGATCACCGTGAGCACGTTCGGCGACACCTTCTCGAAGACGAGCAGGAGGAGGGCGCGCCCAGCAGCAGCGTCAAGCCAATCGTCATGCGAGTACACTTGAACAAGCTTGCTCTTGATGGGCATCCAGCAGATGGTCTGGTTCCACGCCGTGATCACGGCAATCGCGAGCGCGGGGAGGACCAGGGGGGGCCGATAACCACCGCGCTCATAGATCAGGACCGAGATGACCAGCCAGAGCGCGACGACCGCGACAACTGCGATCAGCATGGGCCAGATCATGAGCGTTCGGGTGGCCACGGGCAGCGTGAACATCCTGCGCGGATAACCCGAGGTCAAGCCTCCCACCTCGTCGGTGAACAGAGCAGGTTGGCGACATAAGCAAAGACGAGAGCGGCGGGAATCAAGGTGAGAACGAGCACGGCATTGCTCTCAAAGTTGCGCAGAATGGGAGGGAAGGTGATGACCATGAGCAGCAGGCACGCGGCCGATATCCTTAACCCCAGACGATGCCGGGTCCAGATCTGCCAGGCCATGATCAGGGCGGGTGATCTCATCGGTTCAGCGCTCCCTTGGTCACGGGCTGGCGTGAGCGCACCCGGGCCACGAAGATCTCGTCCAGCGAGGGAATCTCCTCATCAATGACCTGCGCGCCCAAGCAAGAGGCTTCGCCGGCAAGGGACTCGGCGTCTGAACCGCAAACCGTTGTCCAGTCCCGTCCGAATCCCTCACACGAGAGGGCGCCGGCCAGCCGGGGGGGCTGACTGCGGGGCTCGTCGAAGCGGAATGTGAGCCGCCGGTGGGCCGCCTTGACCTCGTCCAGCGGACCGCGAAGGACGATCTTGCCGCGATCGATCATCGCCACCCAGTCGGCCATCCGCTCGACCTCGTCCAGCAGGTGCGACGAGAAAAGCACCGTGCGGCCTTCCTCGGCGATCGTCCGGATGATGGCCGCGAGGATCTCGCGGCGGACGATCGGGTCCAGACCCGTGGAAGGCTCGTCGAGGACGAGCAGCTCGGGCCGGTAGGCCATCGCCGCCAGCAAGCAGCACCGCGCCCGCTGCCCTTGCGACAACCCCTTGATCCGTGTCTTGGGGTCAAGGTCGAATCGCTCTCTCAGGTTGTCGGCGAATTCGTCGTCCCAGCTGGCATAGAAAGCCCGCAGGTAGCGCAAGAGCTCGCCAATGGTCATCCAGTCGGGGAGATCGCGGTCCTCGCTCAGGTAGCCGACGCGGCCGAGCACGCCGACCGGGTCGAGCACGGGGTCGAGGCCGAATACGCGTACGGTGCCCGACTGGGCCTTCAAGAGGCCGAGTATGTGTTTAATGAGTGTCGTCTTCCCCGCTCCATTCTCACCGACCAGCCCGAAGACTGCCCCCCGCGGAATCTCCAGATCGATCCCATCGATGGCCAGCGTCTTGCCGAACCGGCGCGACAGCCCGCGAACCTGCACGACGCTTTCTGTCTTCGCGTGACTCATGGTGTTTCGGCCCCCTTTTGACCTTGCATCTCCTCGTCCCGACGGAGGATCAGCTCGACGACGTCCGCCACGGCGATGTCGAGCTGGCGGGCCTCGGCGAGCAGAGCGTCGATGCGCTGAGACAGGATCTTCACCCGCTCCCGGCGGCTCAGCCGCGACCCCGCGCTGGAGATGTAGGTGCCCGCGGTCCGCCGCTTCTCGACGACCCCGTCGGTCTCCAACTCTCGGTATGCCCGCGCCACCGTGCTCGGATTGACCACCAGCCGCTCCGCCAGGGTCCGGATCGGCGGCAGCTCCTCGCCAGGCACCAATTGCCCCGCCGCCGCCATGTACTTCACCTGGTTGACGATCTGCAGGTAAATCGGCACGCCATCGCTGGTCGAGATGTGAATCCGCACCGCGAAATCAGCCCCCGCCGGAATACTGTTTGTATTAATACAGTAATACAAGAAAGAACGGGGAGTGTCAAGGGCTGGAACATCGGAAATGAAAGCGGGCCGGTCCAGCCGGCCCTGAAAGGGTTCATCGTCGCCTGATTCACCAGCGCAGCGTTGTAGCCCTTTTTCACCGTTTGCTGCAACGATTTGCTGGTCCGCGCTGCGGTCGGCTAACCCCAGAATGAATCGCTCTCACGCCGGCGGAGCGATCGAACCCGAAATCGGGCTCCTGCTCCGGAAAGCGTCCTTGAGCGATCCAAGGCTTTCGAGAACGTCGATGGGCACGGCCAGGACGACGGTATTGGAAGCCGTTGGGCCCAGACCGTCGATCGTCTGAAGAGTTCGCAATTGCATGGCTCCTGGGCTTTCGGCCATTGTCCGGGCGGCCAACGACAGGTTGACGGCTGCTTCCTTGTCGCCTTCCGCCTTGGTGATCGTCGCCCGCTTCTCTCGTTCGGCCGAGGCCTGCCGCGACATCATCTTCTTCAGTTCTTCGGGCATGTCCACGTCCTGGATACGCAAGCCGGTGACCTCTAGGCCCCAGCCCTTGGTATCGTTCTCGACGTGTTTCTCGATCGATTTGGCAATCTCTTCGCGCTCGGTCAGAAGCTGATCCAGCGTCATCTGGCCGATGACGTCGCGCAGCGAGGTCTGGGCGTATTGCGAGATCACGTAGCGGTAATCCTGCACCATGATGATCGCCTCGGCGGCGTTGTCCACTCGGAAGAAGAGAACACCGTCGATCGTCACCGGAACATTATCACGGGTGATCACTTGCTGCTTGGGGATGCTGACCGCCAGGACGCGGGTGTCCACCATCCGGAGCTGGTCGATCAGTGGGATGATCATGAACAGTCCCGGTCCCTTGATCGTGTGGAATTTGCCCAGGCGGAAGATCACCGCCTTTTCCCACTGCGCGGCCAGGCGGATCGACGACGAGATGACGACGTCCAAGAACAGCCAGCCGAGCGCGAAGAGGAAGGCGAGCGCCACGCTCTGCTGTCCGATCGCAAGTGTGCCCACTCCTCCCAGCAGGAGCAGCACTACAAACACGAGTCCAGAAATGTAGTTGATCATGAGCCCGACTCGAACTCGGGGAGTAGGCCGGTGGTCCAGTCGCGACGATGCAGCTGGAGCGGCCCGAGATCGTCTTTCAGGAACATTCGCCGGACGACACCCGATATTCGGCGATGGGCCCACGGGCATTCACGGGGTCCCTCAGGTGAGACGCCCAGACGCTTGCTGCTGCGCCAGTCCAAACGATCCTGACCGTCACCGATAAACCCCGGTCGACACCGCGGTTCGAGTTAACACGTCCCATCCCTGGCGGAACGTTCTCTGGAGTAGCAAGAGCCAGCGGCCGAATTGCTCGGGACGCTCCTGCAAGCACTTTGCATAGGTCAGCATGATTCCTGTCTGCAGCCGAAGATCCCCGTGAGCCCATGCCGCAGCCTGTTCCAGATCGGCCAAGGCGCGGTCCCAGATCAAGAGCTCGATGTAACACCGCGCCCTGCTCAGATAAGCCTGGGGCAGCTCCGGATCACGATGCAAAGCCAAAGTGCATTCATGGATGGCCTCTTCGTATCGCTTCAGGGCCATGAGTGCCGTCGCCTTGTGCAGGTAGGCGAAGTGGTTGGGGGACAAAGAGACCACTTGGTCGAGCAACTCGACGGCGTCCTTCGGATGGCCGGTTTCTGTCAAGATGACCCCGCGCAGCTCGAGCAGGCCAGGTTGATTCGACTTGAGCATCAGTCCCAGGTCGATTTCACGGAAGGCGCGCTCGAAGTCCGCGGCGCGATGCAGTACGCGGGCCCGAACGAGCCGCGCCTCCGGAGCAAGCGGCGCCATTGCCAAGGCGCGATCCGAAACCGCGACGGCAGCTTTGTGATCCCCCAGGGCCGGAGAGGATCACTGCCCGGTTCAAGACGGCCCGGAGAGCAAGCGGTTCCGGACCTGACGCTCGCCCGGACAGTTCCGCCGCCGCGGCCCGGAGGTCGGCCGTCAGCCACGCACCGGCCGCCGGCAAGAGCAAAATCTCCTCCGGACGGTCGAGTTGCAGCTCGTCGAAGCGGCGGGCGGCCAGCAACGTCCGTTGCAGCAGCCGCGCGTGTGCCGGGCAGGGACGTAGTTGCTGGGCGAATGTGGCGTCATGCACGGCCTCTGCCGGCTTCTTGCCGAGCAAGAGGGCGATCGCGCGGGTTGCCAGGACGTCGTCGCGATCTCCAGTCTTGCCACTCTCCTTGAGCAGCACATCCAAGTCATCCAGGGCGGCCTGAGGCTGACCGAGCCGGAGACTGAGGTTGGCCCGGCTCAACCTGGCCGCGCGATCCTCGGGGTGCATCTTCAGCAGCTCTTCGTAAGTGGCCCGGGCGTTGGCTTCCCTGCCCGATTCTGCGTCAATATTCGCGAGATTCAAACGAGCCGCGCAGGCATACACGCTGTGCGGGGCGGTGGCGATGATTCTCTGGTATTCGCTGGCTGCTTGGGCAAAGTGCCCCAGAGACCAGTGCAAAACACCGATCTCAAGGGCCACCTGCTGCGACTCGGCTCGGCTTCCCATCAGTTTCCGAGCCTCGAGCAGATCGTCGAGGGCCCAGGACCACCGGCCCTTCGCCCTGTAGATGCGGGCACGGTTGAACCGCACCCAGGGCGAGTTCGATTGGCACGCCACGGCCGCGCTATAGTGGTCCAAAGCCTCGTCGGCCAGCCCCTCCTGGTCCAGCAGGTATGCCAGGTAAAACTGATACCAGTAGTTGCTCCAGTCGAGCCAGACAGACTGCTGCAACCACTCGATGGCGCGCTTCGACCGGCCCTGGCTTGAGCAAAGCAGTCCCCATTGAAAGCAGGCCAGGGCCGATTTGACGCTGCCGACATGAAGCGGCTCGCCCTTGAGCGATTTCGGAGCGACCGTGGCGCCGCCAATTGCTGGCCCGAACCCGCCACGCGCGGCTGCCGAGCGCGGCTCTTGGAGCAGCGCACGCAAGGCGAGCCAGGGCTCCCGGGGCTCGGCGAAGGTCAAGGCCCGGTCGCATACGTTCAGTGCCGAACTGAGCTGGGGCCTATCTACGGGCTTGCCCAGGGCGAGCCCCTCGTCAAGCTTGAGGGCTGAGCTTTCGATTTGGACCATCCACAGAAAAAGCAGCTCATTGACGTCGCGGCGGAGGTCCTTTTGTTGTTCAAGAGTCAAAAGTCCCCAGATGTATTCAAGCTTGTTCCAGTCTGCCTTCGACGTCAGCACGTTGAAAGGAGCCAGGAGCTGCTTGAGCTCGTTGATGGCGCCGGGCACGTCTGAACCCAGGCCGATCAGCCGGAACCGGAGATCCTCGGAATGTTTCGACAAGGTATCGGCTTGAGACCGGGCGCTGACGATCTTCGTGGACATCGTGGCCTTGATGTGGATATTTTCTTCAAGTTCCTCCAGACCTGGATTGAGCCAGAACTGGTCAAGCTTTCGCCGCAGCTTACCGCCGAAATCCCAAAACGTCCGCCATTTCAGCAAATGACGAAACGTTCCGAGCTCGGAATGGCTGGCTCTCTGGGCGGCGTTTTCGAGCAGGGCTTGAGCTCTTTCGAAATTGTCCTCATCGATCGCGGCACAGGCTGCCTGATAAAGGCCGCGAACCTCTTCAAATCGTTCGTACCGCTCGAACTGATAGTTGAGGTAGGCACCGAGGACCGCGGCGCCGGCCAGGAGGACCGCAGCGGCACGGGCCATGCTGCGACGGTTGCGGCGTAGCCGCCGGCTGAGCCGGCTGAAGATGGGCTCGCGGGCATGGCAGAGCGGGAGATCATCGGCAATCGCCCGCAGGTCAGCCGCAAGCTCGCCCGCGCCCTGATAACGGTCGTCGGGCTCGGGCTCGAGGCAACGGCGGATGACCGCCCGCAGCGGCGCGGGGACCTCCACGGCGCCGCCGAAGAGGATACTCGGGTCTTGGCGACGTTCGTCGGCCGTGCGCAGCAGCGAATCGATCACCGACTGGGTTTTCCGCGGCGGCGGGAACGGCTTCTTGCCCACGATCGCCTCGAAGAGCAGCACGCCTAGACCGTAAATGTCGGAGCGACGATCGACCCGGTCCGATAAGCCCTCGGCCAGAGACTCGAGGTGCTCGGGGGCCATGTAGTCCACTGTCCCGCCGAGTGTGGCCCCGGCCGCCTCATACTTCTCGTTCGTGCCCAGCACGGATTCCCGAGCCAGGTTGAAGTCCAGAAGCATCGGCATCCCGTCGTTCACCAGCACGTTGCTGGGCTTGATGTCGCGATGCAAGACTCCCCGGTCGTGGGCGTGTTCGAGAGCTTCGGCTAGCCGCGCCGCCCACCAGGCGATCGCTTGAGCGTAGCTTCGTTGCGCCAGAGCAGCCCGGATGGCCAATCGTCGCGCCGATGGAGAATCGACCGCATCGGCAAGTCTATCCAGTGCGCCCAAGAGGGCCGTTCCGGACAGAGTCTCGTCTCCGTGATCGACCTCGGCAAGCACGCGAGCCAGGGTGATCCGGCCGAAGTAGGGCATGCAAAGCAGATGCAGCCCGGTGGCCTGATCGACGCGGTGGGAGTGCACCGGCACGATGTGAGTATGCTGTAGGCGAGCCAGGGCCTGGGGCTCCCGCGAACCTCGCCGGCTGACCTTCAAAGCGACCGGCCGATCTGCCAGTTGCCGCTCGCGAGCGAGAAAGACCCGGGCAAACGCGCCCCGTCCCAGCTCTTCGACCAGATAAAAGCCGCCTATCGTCTGGCCGACTTCGGGAAACAAGACGTGCGCGACCTGGTCGGACTCGGCCGGGGAATCCGAAACCGACGAGCCGGCTGCAATCATCGAGTTCGAGACCGTCGCCGATCCGATGAGACAGTGAATGTCCAGCACGCGCCGCAATGGCTCGGCCACGGCACTGTATCGCGCCAGGAAATCGGCAGCCTCGGGGGGCTCACCGTCCTCCTCCAATAGGCAAAACTCTTCATAGGTAAGGGCAACCAGGCAGTCTTCAGCCAGGTCGGGAAACCGATCCACGTACCATGCATGCGCCCACGCGATGGCCGGAATCCCAGCGCAAGGACAGATCGCTGCGCAAAATGGCCAGCCGAGCCCCGGGAAGGTCGCCATCGGCACCGAGTTGAGCAAGGAACTCGGCCGGATCAAGCCGGGTGCCGGCTAGCTCAGCCTGCCTCCATGCCTGTTCGTACGTCCGAGTCAAACGAAGCGCGTCCGGGGAGGACGCCTCCTCCCACGTCCGCCCCGTGGCGGCCACGTTCATCCCGTTACTCCCACTCTGTCTCCATGCGCCGCCGCAATTCCTCCAGGACGCGTTGCACGGTCCGCTCGCTAATTCCCAGCCGCTCCCCGATGTCTCTGCTCGAAAGTCCTTGCGCCTTCAACTCAAGTATCGACCGCCGCTCCTCCGGCAAGAGCTCCCTGAGCCGCCCAAGGATTTCACTCGCCTGTGCCAGCTCGCTCGGCGAATCGATCGGATCGGCTAGCTCCTTTGGTCGCCTGCCATCGCCCCAAAGCGGCTCTTCTCGGTGCATATCCTGCTTCAAGCTCGCAGCTCGGCGATACTCGTCAATCACTTTATTCTTCGCAGCCCGGGCCAGGAACGCGACAAGGTGTCGAGAATCCTCGAAGTCGGTCGGAGCATCCCGCATCCGCCGGAAGAAGCTTCCCCAGACGCTCTGCAGAAAATCCAACGAATCAAACCGCGAACGCAGCAGCCTGGGTAACTGACGGCGTACAACAAGCCGAACCTCCGGCTCGTAACGCTGTAGTAACTCGCGCGCTGCGCTCTCGTCTCCAGCCTGAATCCGTTGCAAGAACCCGGGGAGATCGTTCTCCTCGCGCAACGGAGGATCGCCGACTGACATCACCTGCCTCCTCGCCTCGACCAGGTCCGGCCACCCTGGTCTACCGTCTCTTCCCTGGCGATGAGCTTGAGCTGGCTCGTGCTGAGCAGAGTCGCAAATGCACCTACTTGAGCCTAACCCATACCCCACCCGATTGCCAAGGGAGCCTCTGCACCCAAAGTCCCCGCATCACCATAATGACAGCAATTCCAATACCCGGTGCCCCAGGGTTCTTTATAGTGGACAAAATTACATTATTACAGTACCATTGACAGCCAGGTAGCGACGGAATACCGATTTGCTTCGAGATCATTCGCAAGACGTTTTTCAGGAGCTCCATCGATGACTGAGCGATCGGCGCTGAGGCCGAGTGTCGCGAAACCGTCCTGGCCTCGCGGGCGCCCCACCGAGGGTGCCTGCCACTTGTGGAGCGCCGGCACCCGCATTGATGAGCGTTACCAGGTCGTACGGCCGATCGGCCGGGGAGGCATGGGGCGGGTCGTCGAGGTCGCCCGCCTATCCGACTGCACGCGGCTTGCGCTGAAGTATTGTGACGGCACAACCCTGGGAAAAAAACGCCTGGTCCGTGAGGCAAAGATTCTGGGGAGCTTGAAGCACCCCCATGTGCTCTGCGTCGTCGACGCCAACCTCGCCCATGACCCGCCTTACTACGTGATGCCGCTGGCGGCCGACACGCTGCAAGCCGAGCTGCCCAGGCGTGGAGGCGACGTTGCCTGGTCAATCCAAGTGTTTCGCCAGATTTGCCTGGGCGTACAGGGCCTGCATCAGGCCGGAGTGATTCATCGCGATCTTAAACCTGCCAATGTGCTTAGGTTGGCCGGTCAGCACCATGTCGTGGCCGACCTGGGAACTGCCAAGCGCGAACCCAGAGACTCGACTGTTTTGACCCGTACGTGCGCCATTCTGGGCACGCTCTCTTACCTCGCTCCCGAGCAGCTCATGCCGGGTGGCAGCCGCCATGCCGACGCGCGAACCGACGTCTTTCAGCTTGGCAAAATGCTCTACCAAATGACCACGGGGCGGTCCCCAGCCGTGGTTGAGCCCGCCATCTTGCGCGCCGGGACTTGCCCATATTGTGCTGCGTGCCACCGCGACCCGTCCCGCAGATCGCTACGCGGAAGTCGCCGCACTGCTCGAAGCCGTTGAGGCATTCCAGAACTCCACGGCGGAGATTACGGCAGACTCTCCCCGCTACGTTTTGGAGCAACTTGCGCTGCGAGTGACCGACCTGCTTGCCGCCGGGTCAGCGAGCAAGGGACACCTGGATGCCGTGCTCGAAGCCATCGCTGGCCTGGAAGGGCTCCAGGCCGATGACATTTTAGAGGGCCTCGACCGTGTACCGACCGATCTGCTGGCCGTGCTGGCGCGCGACAACCCGGCGCGCTTTCAAGCTTCCCTCGCCAGCTACGCGCGCAGCCTCGAGCGAGCGGTCGCCCGCCGTCACTTCCAGTACGCGGATCTCGTTGCCCGGCGCATGCGGGCCATCTTCCAGGCGTCGCGCGATCCCGACATCAAGGCGCAAGCCCTCCAGGCCCTTTTGATAGCCTCGGTCGTGCTCAATCGCTACGCCGCGATGTCCGTCTTCAAGTTGCTCCTCTACCAGATCAAGGACGCGGAGATCTGCGCTGCGTGTCGCCGAGATGCTGCGCGACCACCGCGACTACTTCCAGGAAGTTGCCTCCGGCCTTCGCTCCGAGCGACTTCACCCCATCCTTGACCGGGTGATCAACGACCTTGTCTGGATCGAGACGGTCTCGTTCTGACCAGTCGTCCGGGCCCGAGCCAAGCGCGCCAGTCGCCACGGTTTTGATGCACACGATTGTGTCCTGGGGAGGACGGGGCGATAATCCAGCGTCTATCGTCGATCACGAGGCGCCCGGGGGCTGCCACCATGTCGTTTGGCTCAAGCAAGCCTGGCTGGATGTTCGCAAAGCTTGCGCTGGTCCACTTCCTCTGGGTCGCCCAGGCACCGGCGCGGCAGGACTCGCCCGCCTCACAGACCGCCGCAGAAACGCGAAATGAGATTCGTGGTCTGCTGGGCGATGAACTGACCACCCGGTGGTATCCACGCGCGGTCGACCACCAGCACGGAGGGTTTCATCAGAGTTTTGCCCGCGACTGGTCGCCGCGGCCGGACGACAGCAAGTTTCTGGTCTACCAGGCTCGCATGACCTGGACCGCGGCCGCTTATGCCGAATTCGACAAGGCCCGTCGCGAGGAGTTTCTCGGGTATGCGCGTCACGGCTTGAATTGCCTGGATACGGTGATGCGCGACCGCGAGCATGGCGGCTTCCACTTTGACTGTCGGCCTTGACGGCAAAGTCGACGCGCGGTCAGACGACGAAAAGCACGTGTACGGGATCTCGTTCGTGATTTACGCCGCAAGCAAGCTGCGGGCCGTATCGGGTGACGATCTGGCGCTCAAGGTGGCCGGGGACGCGTTCGACTGGCTGGAAGCTCATGCCCACGACGCCGAGCGCGGCGGCTACTTCGAGGCCCTCAAGCGAGACGGTACCCCGATCGTCACCTGGGATGAAAACCTGCCGATCGCCCGCCGCCTTGACCGCCTGGGAATTTACTACGGGTTCAAGACGATGAACTCGCACATCCACATGCTCGAAGCCCTGGCCGAGCTCTCTCGAGTCGATTCCCGGCCGATCGTCACGGAACGGCTCCGCGAGGTCTTCCAGATCGTCCGCGACAGGATCGCCGTCGAGCCAGGGGCGCTGAACCTCTATCTCACCCGCGACTGGCGGGCGATCCCGGCCCACGATTCGTTCGGCCATGACATCGAGACGGCATATTTGCTGGTGGAAGCCGCCGACGCCTTGGGCATGGCCGACGACGAGCACACCTGGACCGTCGCCCGCCGGCTCGTCGATCATGCCCTCGACTGGGGCTGGGACGATGAGCATGGCGGGTTCTACGACAAGGGGGAATCGTTCGCGGGCGCGGCCTTCGACACCACCAAGGTCTGGTGGACCGAGGCCGAAGGACTCAATGCGCTGCTGGTCATGGACCGGAAGTACGGCGGCAAGACCGACAGGTACGCCAGAGCCTTTCACAAGCAGTGGAACTTCATCCGTGCTCACCTGATCGACCCTGTCCACGGCGGCTGGTTTCCGGAAACCCTGCGCGATGGCACGCTGCACGGCGACGGTGCCAAGGCCAGCCCCTGGAAAGCCAACTATCACAACTCGCGGGCGATGATGAACGTGGTGAAGCTCTTGACGATGCCGAGCCACAAGCCATGATCACCAATGAAGCCATGGAGATTCATTCCGTGCTCGGTCGGGAGTGTGCGTCTTGAGCATTCACGAGTCGCGGCAAGATTACAACCGCTTGAGCCTGACAGAAGAGGAGCTTGACCCCGACCCGATCCTCCAGTTCCACCGCTGGTTCGAGGAAGCAACTCAGAGCGAGATCGTAGAGCCCAACGCCATGGTCCTGGCGACTGCGTCTGCCGACGGCCAACCGGCGGCGCGGGTCGTTCTACTGCGTGGGTATGACGAGCGGGGGTTTGTCTTCTTCACCAACTATGAGAGCCGCAAGGGCCGCGAGTTGCAGCCCAATCCCCGTGCGGCCTTGGTTTTTTACTGGCACAAACTGGAGCGGCAAGTTCGGGTTGAAGGGCCGGTTGCGCGGGTCTCGGCCGAGGAATCCGATGCCTACTTCCAGAGCCGCCCCGTCGGCGCCCGCCTGAAGCGCCTGGGCCTCGCACCAAACTGAAGTGATCGCCGATCGTCAGACCCTGGAAGCCCGCATGCTCGATCTCCAGGCCCAATTCGCTGATGACCAAGTGCCCCGCCCCGAGTATTGGGGCGGATATCGCGTCGCTCCGATGGCCATTGAGTTCTGGCAGGGCCGACCCAACCGGCTGCACGACCGGCTACGGTACACCCGAAGCGACAGCGGTTGGCTCATCGAGCGGCTGTCTCCGTGATTTCGATCGCGGTCCTGGACGTCCTGCCTGTATCGACTCAGCAGTGAGTTCCCCATCGCAAGTACCGAGTCTTTTGGGTGAGCTGCCCAGTGGAAGCGAGAATGTGGCTCCGAATGCGACCGGGTCGAATTGGGAGGTCTGGTCGAAGAAGCACGCGATTATTGACACACGTGGATTGCGTTGTACAGACTACCTCTTCGATTCCGATGCAGCTTCGGGACAGTCCCGGGGTGGGATGGTCGAGCCGATCACGTGTGATCGATAACCAGGGGAACAATTCCTATGTTGCTCAAGCTGACCGCGATGGGGCTCGTGCTGGCAGGCATGCTGATGGCCGGTACGGCGACCCGGGCCGATGACGCGGCAATTCAGAAAGACCTGAAGGTGCTCGAGGGCGAGTGGACGGTTAAGTCGGGGGGCGGAGGCGAGGTCCAATACAAATTCAAGGGTGACAAGCTCGAAGTGACAGCCCCCAGTCGCTCGTACAAGATGACCGTGAAAATCGACCCAACGGCCAAACCCGAGAAGACCATCGACTTCCAGATCGACGACGGCCCGGATGACGCGAAGGGCAAAACGTCCAAGGGCATCTACAAGCTGGAGGACGACAATAACACGTTCGTCTTCTGCTTCAGAGGCGAGGGTGACCGTCCCGACAAGTACGAGCAGGTCGGCTTCGAGCAAATCCTGTCCAAGCTCAAGCGAAAGAAGTCGTGACGACTGCACGCGGAGCGGAGCAGTCGGGACCGTCCCCTTGCTTCGTGGGTGCCCTGGGTGGGGTCAACCCATCGCACACAAGCACAGGCCTGGTGGTGGGTTGCGCTTCGCTGCACCCACCCTGCGACGGCGCCGCGCGGTCCCATCGCGGCGGCGCCAACCAGATGAAAGTCTCGGGGTTCGCGAACCGATGGGTCCTTTCTCATGTCTCTCTGCCGACCGCCCCGTCGGCGCCGCCAGACTACTCCCATCCGATGAGGAAGGCGGTTGCTGCCTGGGTCAGCGCCCAGGGCTCGGGAACCGCCGATCGATCCATTGGAAATCCCGAAGGAGATCGAGTTGCCTGCCAGGTCCGTGAGCAAGCTGTCAGGGGGTGGCGCGATCTGATCGTGTCGACGCCAGTGAAATTAGAGCTCACCGCGTAGGAAACGTCAGCGAGGCCGAAGGTATCGCCCGGGTTCAATGTTCGGTAACCCGGAATCGCGAACTCGGTGTCGGCCCCTGTGAAGGTGGTGTTCGGGAAAGAGTCTGTGGAAAGCGGCAGTCCACCCGGCTGGGTTGTCCCCGACGATACGAAGATGTACGGCGCGGCGACCGTGTCGATCGAGACACCCGTGAACGTGATGCCCAGAGGCCCCGACAACGACAGCACGAACTGATCGCTCGATACATCGTAGCTGGTGCCGCCTGACGCGTTGGTGTTCACGAGAAGAAGATCAAACGATCCGCTGGAACCCGGCGCTGCGAATAGATTGGGTGCCTCGATCATCAATCCTGCGGCGGAGCATGGCACCGCTCCGCCAAGAATCGCCGCCAGTGCAACCGCGATCGCGCGAAACATGTTGCGACAACCCCTCCGGCATGAGCCGCTCGAGCACGATCGCCGGCCTGTTTCCGCACTCCTGTCCCGTAGATTCATGCTTTTCACTCTCCTTGATTACTACATGGAGAACCAACATATGCCGGTTCGGGCTGTACCTTAGACTCTTTTGCTATCTTGATGCGAGTCTGATGCCAGATTTCAACACGAGCCAATCATGCGTGCATGCGGTGCGCGACATGTATTACGCTGAACTCGCCGCCTTCCAATAGGCGGGGAATGACTGGCCCGAGTAATCACCGTTTTCTCCCCTGCGACCCGTACGTCTTCCTGACCCAGGCTCGCATCCGTCTCGACCAGGCCGCAAAGTCGGAGCTGTCTTCATCGACGACCCATCGCCGAAGGTGCTCGACCCGGACTGGCAGCCACGAGCTGGCCTCCACGCCCTTGTACCGGCCGTCGGGACCGAGTCGTTCGATGACCGGCGTGTCCTCGCCAAAGCACCAGAGTTCGCTAACGTCCATGGCAGCATAAATGCCGGGTCGGTCGACCTTCGGACGCGAGATGTCGACCTCGATGGCCAGGTCCGGGGTCGGGTAGCCCGACTCGTCCTTCGATTTCGCGGCCCTGAGATTCTTGACAAGCGCGATCTTCGCGGGCTCCAGCAGATAGCATTCGTCGGCCTCAATGCCTCGCTCGGCCTCGGGCTTCTGCCAGGTGGCGCGGCCGCAGGGTACGAACTTGATACCGATCCTATCGATGACGGCTTCCGCGAAGCGGCCCATCAGCCACCCGACTTGGTCGTGGTCTCTGCTGGTCACCATCATTTCGATTTGCTTCCCGTCGAAAGCGAGGCGGAACGACGCCGGCAGCCGCTCGGCGAGCTCAACGTAGTCGTCCCAGCTCGCGTCCCGGACTGCCCACCGCAGCTCACCGTTGAGCCGGCTCGGGACGGGTGCTTTCTTCTGCACAGAGACGGTTCCCACGAGCGCCCTCCTACATCATGATCCATTCGGCATTCGAACCACCCCGGGTCGACCCCAGCCGGCCAATCTTAGGCGGTTCAATCCAGTCATCGCCATGAGCACCCAGGAACCCCAGGTGCAGACTCTTGCAATCCACGACGAAGACATTCATGAGGCCCATTGTAACCATAGGCGCCCCGAGGTCCAGGCTCGGGGCGCGGGTAGCGATGAAGAGCCATGCGGTCCCGTCCGCTCAGGTGATCGGCGGTAGGGTCGTGCCGATCAGCTTGCGCACCGCGTCGTAGTCGAGGATGTCGACCTTGCCGTCGCCGTTGATGTCGCCGAAGATCGTCGGCATCGCTCCCAGCAGGCCGAGTATCTGGTTGCGGATGGCCACCATGTCCTGCACGTTGACCACCCCGTCGTCGTTCACGTCTCCGGGGAGGACGTCGAGCCGGCGGGTGAAGGGGCGATCAGGTCGTTGCCGATGGTGATGGTGACCCGATCGGCAGCGTTGATCGGCTGGGCCAGGGTGATCGTGTAGCCCGTCCCCGAGCCGGTAATGGTGACCGGCCCGTAGTTCGTGCCGCTGGAGCCAACGGCCGTGATGTCGCCGGCGGCCAGCCTCGCGGGCTGGGTGAGGGTGAGCTGGACCTGGTCGATCCCCAGCCAGGGCATGTCTGTGTTCCGGTTGGCCGGCAGCAGGCGCAGTCCATCGCTTGCGGTCTGGAGCGCGGCGGTTTGCGTGCCCCAGGCGACGGCGGTCCCTGTGATGTAACTTTGGACCTCGTAGGCACCGATGTCCACCCTGCCGTTGGCGATGCGCGGGAAACCGGTGCCACGCTGGTCGGTGGTCAAGGGCAGTCCAGTCGTGGGATCAACAGCCAGGGCGTTGCTGCCAGCGTCGATCGCGGGACTGCCGGTCACGAGGGCGATGGTCTGGGTCGGTCCGCCGTTGTTCTGCAGTCCGCGGGTCGAGCCCCGGGTCGGCAACGCCGACCTGGTTGCCGTTCGTGCCGTTGACCAGACCTCCGGAACCGCCGATGCCCACGAGGTTGTAGGCCCCGCCGAGGAAGTCTATAAAGGGATCTGGGTTAGCGATGTCGTCGGGCGTGCCGGTGCCGCTGGTGTTGAGTGCGACCAGGGTGTTATCGAGAGTGCCCCCGCCCGACAACCCGCCGCCCTTGAAGCTTGCCCAGTTGCCACAGATGGTGGAGTTGGTTATCGTCAGCGCGCCTGGGTTGTTGATACCGCCGCCAACGTTGCCGGCCGAGTTGTCGGCGATGGTACAGTTGGTGACCGTCGCCGTGGCCTCGTTGTTGATACCCCCGCCTAGGGAGCCGGCGGAGTTGTCGGCGATGGTGCAGTTGGTGACCGTCGCCGTGCCATAGTTGTCGATACCGCCGCCGCCCGAGTTGTCGGCGACGGTGGAATCGGTGACCGTCAGCGTGTCACTCGCATTGAAGATACCGCCGCCCGAGTTGTTGTCGATGGTGCAGTTGGTGACCGTCGCCGTGCCATAGTTGTCGATACCGCCGCCGCCCGAGTTTTCGGCGACGGTGGAATCGGTGACCGTCAGCGTGCCATAGTTGTCGATACCGCCGCCGCCCGAGTTTTCGGCGACGGTGGAGTCGGTGACCGTCAGCGTGCTATCACTCGCATTGAAGATACCGCCGCCCGCGACGTTGCCGCCCGAGTTGTCTGAGACGGTGGAATCGGTGACCGTCAGCGTGCCCGCGTTGTCGATACCGCCGCCCGCGACGTTGCCGCCCGAGTTGTCTGAGACGGTGGAATCGGTGACCGTCAGCGTGCCCGCGTTGTCGATACCGCCGCCAGAACTGGCCGAGCCGCCCGTGATGGTCAGGCCATTGAGACTGGCCGTCACGCCGCTGGTGACCGAGAAAACCTGGACGGCGTTGTTGCCGCTGACCGTCACGAAGCTAGAGCGGGGGCCGTCGATCACCGCCGGCCCTGCTGTTTCGGAGAGCACCAGAGTGCTGCTTAGAGTGATTGTCTGCGCGACCCAAAGACGGTCGGATCGAACTCGATCTCGCTGCCGAAGGGATTCGTGTTCGCATTAGCCAGGCCGATGGCGTAGACCAGATCACCCGCGGTGCCCGACCCTGTGCCGCTACTGCTGGTGAGGTCGACCGTATAGACAGACGAGAGGTAGACGTCGATGGCGCTGGTAGTCGCCGCGGTCAGGCCGTTGCTGGAGACCGAGAGTGTATAGCCGATGCCCGGCTCGTTGAGCGTCAGGCCGGTGAAGGTGGCCACCCCGTTCACGGCTGTCACGCTCAGCGTGCCCCCGAGCGTGCCACCGCCCGGATTACTCATCAGCGCCACGGTGACCGTGCCGTTGAAGGCCGTATCCACATTGCCCGAACTGTCCTCGGCGGTGACGGTCAGGCCGAAGCCGTATCCGGCGAGGACGCTGGCCGGCGGCTGCGCTGTCACTACCAGTTGGGGGAGCGTCACGTTGAAAGCGCTGGTGGTCGCCGTGGTCAGGCCGCTGCTGGTGGCCGACAGTGTATAGCCGAAGCCTGGCTCGTTGAGCGTCAGGCCGGTGAAGTTGGCAACGCCATTCTGGGCTGTCACGGACGTGGTGCCTCCCAGGGTGGCAGCGCCGGGGTTGCTCACCAAGGCTACGGCCACGCTCCCGCTGAAATTGGGATTCACGTTGCCGAATGAGTCCTCGGCCGAGACGACCAGACTGAACCCGCTGCCCACCAGGAGGTTGGCCGGGGGCTGCGCCGTCACCACCAGTTGGCTGGCCGCGGCGGGTGCCACGTCGATTGCGCTGGTCACTGAGCTGGGCGCTGTGCTGGGCAGATCGGTAGCCATCACCCAGAGCGTGTAGCCGGTGCCGGTCTTGTTGAGTGTCAGATTGGAAAAGGTGGCCACGCCGCTCTGGGCCATTACGCTCAGCGTACCCCCCAGGGTGCCACCACCGGGATTGGTGGCGAGCGACACGGTGACCGTGCCGTTGAAGGAGGTGTCCACGTTGCCCGAGCTATTCTCGGCCGTGACGGTCAAGCCGAAGCTGGATCCGGCGGTGACGCTGGTGGGCGGCTGCGTCGTTACCGTAACATACGTTCCGGCATGGAATTCATAGGCCCCGATGTCAACCGCTTTGCCGACGATCCGCGGGAACCCGGCGCCGCGCTGGTCGGTGGTCAAGGGCAGTCCCGTCGTGGGGTCAATTGCGAGGGCATTGCTGCCGGCATCGATGGCGGGGCTGCCGGGCAACAGAGCGATGGTCTGGGTCGGTCCGCCATTGTTCTGCAGTCCGCGCGGGTCGAGTCCCGGGTCGGCCACGCCGACCTGATTGCCATTCGTGCCGTTGACCAGGCCGCCCGAACCGCCTGTTCCGATCAGATTGAACACCCCGGACACCGAGCCGGCGATGTCGCTGGCTGGCGCTCCGCTGCCAGTGCCCTGGGTGTTGAGGGCAACGAGCGTATTATCCAGGGTGGCGCTGGCCGACACCCCGCCTCCAGAGGCCGAGGCTAGGAAATCCGGTACCCCGTAGACTCCCACCAACTGGCAGCAAACACTTGCATAGTATAGCAGTCCAGAACCTCCTCCAAGGCCGCCAGAGGTGGAGTTGGCCACGATGGAGCTGTTGACGATCGTCACGGGGCCCCCCGCAATCCCGCCACCGAAGCTGGCGCCGCCGTTCCCGTCGGTGATCTGGTCGGTAATGAAGAAGTAATTGCCCGGGGGAGGGCTGCCTGCGATGATGGGGCCGTACGGGCTCACTCCTCCTGCACCACCGAGAGCCTGGTTGTCAGCAATGGTGTCGTTCACGAGGACGAGCGAACCGTCAGCAGACACGCCAGCGCCGTATCCATCCCCACCATCTCCACCAAAGAAAGCCTCTGACTGAGGCCCCAGCACGTACAACTCGCCGCCTTGGCCTCCGGCAACACTGTTGCCCGAGATCGTCGCAGCAGTGATCGTTGCGGTTGCGTCTGCGAGATAGATCCCGCCGCCTGCAGCTGACCCTCCTGCCGGCGCCGAATTCCACGTGTAGTTGTCCGAGACGGCACCTCCACCTCCAAGAGCGCCGTTGTCCGAGATGGTCGCGGCAGTGATCGTTGCGGTTGCGTTCGTGAGATAGATCCCACCTCCGAAAGCATTCCCCCCGCTCGTGTCGATGAAGCTATAGGAACTGCCGCTGACAGAATTACCTTGAATCGTGCTGTCCGTGAGCTGGAGGGCCCCGGAGTCGACGTACAGGCCACCTCCCATGCCGTCGCCCAGGGTGCTGCCACCGCCCCCGAAGTAGTTCGCTTGAGCCTGATTGCCAGTGATGGAGCAGCCGACAATTGTGGTCGTCCCTGAACTCTGGATGCCGCCGCCAGTGGCTCTGGATGTGTTCCCAGAGACCTGGGAGTCGACCAGGGTCAGAACACCACGTTCGTTGTCGATGCCGCCGCCGGAGGCGAAGCTGGAGAGATCGGGGCCGAGGGTGCTTTGGGGGGTCGAGTTGTTGTCGACGGTGGAGTTAGTGACTGTCAGCGTGCCAGTGTTATAGATGCCGCCGCCGTCGCCCCAGCCCGCCGAGTTGTTGTCGATGGTGGAGTTGGAGACGGTCATCGTGCCAGTGTTGTCGATACCGCCGCCGTCGCCTAAGGGGTAGTTCTGGCCAGTGGCCGAGTTGTTGTCGACGGTGGAGTTGGAGACGGTCATCGTGCCAGTGTTGTTGATGCCGCCGCCGCCTCCCGGGTAGACGCCAGTAGTCGAGTTGTCGGCGATGGTGGAGTTGGTGACCGTCATTGTGCCCGCGTTGTCGATACCGCCACCACCGTTCTCGGATACACCGTCAGAGATGGTAAGGCCGGTGAGACTGGCAGTCACGCTGGAATCCACAGTGAAGATACCGAAATCAGGCGCCCCGCGGCGCTGCTGCGGGCCACGGTCAGGCTCGAAGCCGCCGGTCCCTCGATGTCCATCAGGCCCGGTGGTGTTGCTCAGGTCCGGCAGGGCGGAGTTGAGAGCGATCGTGCCAGTGACGGAGAAGTTGATCGTGTTGTCGCCCGTGGTCTGGTCGGCCTGGGTGATGACGTAGCGCAAGTCGCCCGAAGTGCCGGTGCCGGTGCCCGTATCGCCCAGGCTGTTGACGGTCCAGGTGGTCAGGGACAGCAGGGCTCGGCCCTCGAGGGGTTCGAGCGTCAATCTCCTGCGCTGCGAGCGATGATGCGGCTGGGCGGCCGAGCCGCGTCCCTTCCCCCCTGCGAGCCAAGTTGTGGTCGATCGATGAATGTCCTGCATGGTTCCTCTCTCCTTGCCGTTGCGGCCGCCTCGGGCGGCCGGTCATCCCTCCCTTGCCAGATGACCACTCGAACGCACTATGGGCACGCGTGGTCATCCGGAATCACGGCCTGGGTCACGCTCACCAGTGCGTGCCAATCAGCTTGCGCACCAGGTCGTAGTCGAGGATGTCGACCTTGCCGTCGCCGTTGATGTCGCCGAAGATCGTCGGCACAGCACCCAGCAGGCCGAGCATCTGGTTGCGGATGGCCACCATGTCCTGCACGTTGACCACCCCGTCGTCGTTCACATCGCCCGGCAAGACGTCGAGGCGGCGGATGAAGGGGGCGATCAGGTCGTTGCCGATGGTGATCGTCACCCGATCGGCCGCGTTGATCGGCTGGGCCAGGGTGATCGTGTAGCTCGTCCCCGACCCAGTAACGGTGACCGGCCCGTAGTTCGTGCCGCTGGAGCCAACGGCCGTGATGTCGCCGGCGGCCAGTATCGCGGGCTGGGTGAGGGTGAGCTGGACCTGGTCGATGCCCAGCCAGGGAAGGTCTGTGTTCCGGCCGGCCGGGAGCAGGCGCAGGCCATCGCTTGCGGTCTGGAGCGCGGCGGTTTGCGTCCCCCAGGCGACGGCCGAACCTGTGATGTAACTTTGCACCTCGTAGGCGCCGATGTCCACCCTGCCGTTGGCGATGTGCGGGAAACCGGAGCCGCGCTGGTCGGTGGTCAGCGGTTGTCCCGTGGTGGGATCGACGGCGAGGGCATTGCTGCCGGCATCGATGGCGGGGCTGCCGGTCACGAGAGCGATGGTCTGAGTCGGTCCGCCGTTGTTCCGCAGTCCTCTCGGGTCGAGTCCCGGGTCAGCCACGCCGACCTGATTGCCATTCGTGCCGTTGACCAGGCCGCCGGAGCCGCCGGTGCCGATCAGATTGAACGCCCCGGACACCGAGCCGGCGATGTCGCTGGCTGGCGCTCCGCTGCCAGTGCCCTGGGTGTTCAGTGCGACGATCGTATTATCCAGGGTGGCGCTGGCCGACACCCCGCCTCCAGAGGCCGAGGCTAGGAAATCGGGTACCCCGTAGATTCCCACCAACTCGCCGTAAATTGTATAGTATAGCAGTCCAGAACCTCCTCCAAGGCCGCCAGAGGTGGAGTTGGCCACGATGGAGCTGTTGACGATCGTCACGGGGCCCCCCGCAATCCCGCCACCGAAGCTGGCGCCGCCGTTCCCGTCGGTGATCTCGTCGGTAATGAAGAAGTAATTGCCTGGGGGAGGGCTGCCTGCGATGATGGGGCCGTACGGGCTCGCTCCTCCTGCACCACCGAGAGCCTGGTTGTCAGCAATGGTGTCGTTCACGAGGACGAGCGAACCGCCAGCAGACACGCCACCGCCGTACGCATCCCCAGCATCTCCTCCATAAAAAGCAGATGACTCTGGCCCGTTAAAGTACTGCCCGCCGCCTTGGCCTCCGGCAACTCTGTTGCCCGAAATCGTCGCAGCAGTGATCTTTGCGTTTCCGTTTGCGAGATAGATCCCGCCCCCCGCAGCAGACCCTCCTGGCGGCAATGGCGAACCATATGGGTAGCCGTTCCCGACCCCACCTCCGCCTCCAAAAGCGCGGTTGTCCGAGATGGTCACGGCAGTAATCGTTGCGGTTGCGTCCGTGAGATAGACCCCACCTCCGAAAGCATTCCCCCCGCTGCTGTCGATCGAGAATAAAAAGGAAGTGCCGCTGACAGAATTACCCTGAATCGTGCTGTCCGTGAGCTGGACGGACCCGGAGTCAATGCACAGACCACCTCCCATGCCGTCGCCCCCGGTGACGGGGTCGAGCCAGTAGTTCGCTTGAGCCTGATTGCCAGTGATAGAGCAGCCGACGATCGTGGTCGTCCCAGAACTCTGGATGCCGCCCCCCGTGGCCGTGGATGTGTTCCCAGAGACCTGAGAGTCGACCAGGGTCAAAACACCACCTTCGTTGTCGATGCCGCCGCCGCCGGAGGGAGCGAAGGGGCCATGATACTCGAGGGAGCTTTGGGGAGTCGAGTTGTTGTCGATGGTGGAGTTAGTGACTGTCAGGGTGCCAGTGTTATAGATGCCGCCGCCGTAGCGACTGCTGCCGTCGTTGGTGGATGCCGAGTTGTTGTCGACGGTCGAGTCAGTGACTGTCAGGGTGCCAGTGTTGTAGATGCCGCCGCCGTTGTCATCGTTGACGAGGCCTCCCGTGACCGTAAGGTCGACAAGTTTGACGTCGGCATCGCTATCGACCTTGAAAATGCGGAAATCGGGCGTCCCCGCGGCGCTGCTGCGGGCCACGGTCAGGCTTGAAGTCCCGGGGCCCTCGATGTCCATCAGGCCGGTGGTGTTGCTCAAGTCCGGCAGGGCCGAGTTGAGCGTGATCGTCTGCGGTGAGGAGAAGACCGTGGGATCAAACCGGATTAAGCTGCCGAGGGGATTCATATTGGCATCGGCCTGGGCGATGACGTAGCGCAGGTCGCCCTCGTTTCCGGATCCCGCGCCATAATCGCTCGTGAGGTCGACAGTGAAGTGCGTGGGCGAGCCGCTTGCCTGGACGTCGAAGGCGTTTGAAGTCGCCGCGGTCAGGCCGCTGCTGGACACCGAGAGTGTATAACCGACGCCGACCTCATCCAGGGTCAGTCCGGAGAAGGTGGCCACCCCATTTATGGCTGTCACGCTGAGCGTGCCCCCGATGCTGCCGCCACCGGGATTGATGCCCAGCGCTACGGTGACCGTGCCAAAGAACGAGGTGTCAGCGTTGCCCGAGCTGTCTTCGGCGGTGACGGTCAGTCCGAAGCTGATCCCGGCAGTGACTACGGCGGGCGGCTGGGCTGTCACCACCAGTTGGGGAACCGTCACGTTAAAGGGGGTGGTAGTCGCCGCGGTCAGACCGTTGCTGGAGACCGAGAGTGTATAGCCGACGCCGGGCTCGTTGAGCGTGAGGCCGGTGAAGGTGGCCGCTCCATTGGTCGCTGTCACGCTTAGCGTCCCCTCGAGGGTGCTGCCACCGGGATTATTCGTCAGCGCCACGGTCACCGTGCCGTTGAAGGAGGTATCCGTGTTGCCTGAGCTATTCTCGGCAGTGACGGTCAGGCCGAAGCCCGATCCGGCGAAGACGCTGGCCGGCGGCTGCGCTGTCACTACCAGTTGGGGGAGCGTCACGTTGAAGGCGCTGGTGGTCGCCGTGGACAGGCCGCTGCTGGTGACCGAGAGTGTATAGCCGATACCAGGCTCGGTCGAGCGTCAAGCCGGAGAAGGTGGCCACGCCGTACTGGGCCGTCACGGACACGGTGCCTCCCAGAGTGGCACCGCCGGGGTTGCTAAACAAAGCGACGGCCACGCTGCCGCCAAAGTTTGTATCCACGTTGTCGAAGGGGTCCTCGGCCGTGACGACCAGCCCGAACCCGCTGCCGACCAGGACGCTGCCGGGCGGCTGCGACGACACCACCAGTTGGCTGGCCGCGGCGGGCGTCACGGTGATGTCGTTCGTCGTCGCGCCGGCGAGACCGGTACCCGAGACCAGGAGCGTGTACGCGGTGCCGGTCTTGTTGAGCGTCAGATCGGAAAAGGTTGCAACGCCGTTCTGGGCTGTCACGCTCAGCGTGCCGCCGAGTGTGGAACCGCCGGGGTTGTTCAGCAGCGCCACAGTGACGGTGCCGTTGAACGAGGTGAGCAGGTTGCCCGAATGATCCTCGGCGGTGACAGTGAAGCCGAAACCGGATCCGGCGGTGACGCTTGACGGCGGCTGCGTCGTTACTACCAGGAACGTCGTTGCCTGGAATTCGTAGGCCCCGAAGTCAACCGCTTTGCCGACGATCCGCGGGAACCCGGCTCCGCGCTGGTCCGTGGTCAGGGGCAAAGCAGGTCGTGGGATCAACAGCCAGAGCGTTGCTCCCTGCGTCGATGGCGGGACTGCCGTGCCAGAAGGCGATGGTCTGGGTCGGTCCGCCGTTGTCCTGGAGTCCGTTCGGGTCGAGGCCCGGGTTAGCGACACCGACCTGATTGCCGTTGACACCGTTGACCAGGCCGCCGGAACCGCCGGTGCCGATCAGGTTGTAAGCGCTGGACGATTTAACTATGCCGTCGTTGAGGCTGATGTCATTGGCTGTGGGGCTACCGCCGGTACCCTGGGTGTTGAACGCCACGATCGTATTGTCGAGCGTGGCCGTGGCCGTGGAGACATACAGCCCGCCGCCGTCGGCCGCTTGCATTGTTATAGGCGATGGTGTAGTTCACGGCCGTCACCGTGCCACTATTGTTGTCTAAGATGCCGCCGCCGTCGCTGGCCGAGTTGTCGGCGATGGTGGAGTTGGTGACCGTCAGCGTTCCGACACCGTCGGCGATGCCACCGCCGCTGGTGGCCGAGTTGTTGCCGATGGTGGAGTTGGAGAGGGTCAGCGTGCCATCGCTATAGATGCCGCCCCCGAAACCTCCAAAGCCGCCGCCGCCGGGGCTGGCCGAGTTGTTGTTGATGGTGGAGTTGGTGACCGTCATCACGGCGTCGTTGAGGATACCGCCGCCGACCAGCAGTTCTGGTCGCCAGTGGCGGAGTTGTCGGCGATGGTGGAGTTGGTGACCGTCAAGCGTGCCCCCGTTGTAGATGCCGCCGCCGCCAGAGGCCACATCGGTTGTGACCGAGTTATCCTCGATGGCCGAGTTGTTGACCGTCAGCGTGCCGCTCGTTGCAGGATGCCGCCGCCGTCCTCGACGACTAAGCCGCCCGTGATCGTCAGGCCGGCGAGGCTGGCCGTCACGCCGGAATCCACGTTGAAGACGCTACATCGGCGTCCGTGTTCCGTCCACGGTCAAGCTCGACGCCCCTGGGCCCTCGATGTCCATCACGCCGGTGGTGTTGCTCAGGTCCGGCAGGGCCGAGTTGAGGGTGATCGTGCCGGTGACGGAGAAGTTGATCGTGTTGTCGCCCTGGGTCTGGTCGGCCTGGGTGATGACGTAGCGCAGGTCGCCCGAAGTCCCGGAGCCGGTGCCCGCATCGCCCAGGCTGTTGACGGTCCAGGTGGTCAGCGACAGCAGGGCTCGGCTCTCGAGGGGTTCGAGCGTCAATCTCCTGCGCTGTGAGCGATGAGGCGGTCGGGCGGCCGAGCCGCGTCCAGTCCGCCGTGCGAGCCAGGTTGCGGTCGATCGATGAATGTATCGCATGGCCCCTCTCTCCTTGACTTTGCGGCCGCGTGAGGCGGCCGGTCTTCCCTTGGTGGAGCGCTGAGCAAAACGAACCGCGAGGGTGCGAGCCAATTAACTCTCACATATCTCCATAGTCTAATCTGTGTGTTGGTGGCGTGACGGCGGGCGTGTCTTGCTGGCGTGCGTGGGGCTGGAGCGGGTCGCGGCCGGAGCGACGTTCAAATCAACAAAACCGCCAGCGCTTCCTGCGCCGCGGCCACCATGGGCTCGGCCTCGTCGGCCTCTCGCAAGCCGACGAAACCCATTCTTCGAGATCCACACCCATCATTATCCCTGGTTCTATCAGAGGTGTCGAGTTGGTCTATGCCGGGAAACCAGTTTCTGCACCCACGGCTCCGGCCTGGCCGCAGCGCGGGGACGAACGCCACGCGATCGCCCGTTCCAGTGCGTGGGATTGGCAGAAACCGCGGTCTTGAGTTATTCTGGGCCAGGCAAACCAAAGCAAGATGAACACGCCGATCACCAGGCAACCCAACGACTTCGGAGATGTGGCCGACGATGCTCCAGATCAAGCTGCCGGATGGTTCGATCAAGGAATACCCCGACGGGGCCCGGCCTCGTGAAGTGGCCGCGGAGCTCGGCCCGGGTCTGGCCCGGGCCGCCGTGGCCGCGGTGGCCAACGGCACGGTCGTTGACCTCGACCGGCCGCTCGAGAACGGGACCGCCGCGACCGGGCCGATCGAGCTGCGTATTCTGACGTCGAAGGACCGCGAGGCGCTCGACGTGCTGCGCCACTCCACCGCGCACATCATGGCGCGGGCTATCATGCGGCTCTTTCCCGGTGTCCGTCTCGCGTTTGGACCGACCACGGAGAGCGGCTTCTACTACGACGTCGAGGTCGACGGCCACAGCCTCTCCGAGACCGACTTCCCAGCCATCGAGGATGAGATGGCGCACATCGTCAAGGACGCGGAGCCGTTCGAGCGGTTCTCGCTGCCGGTGGACGAGGCCCGCCAGTTCGTTGCCGACCTGGGCCAGACCCTCAAGGTCGAGCATATCGACGGGGAGCTGCACAAGTTCGGTGTTCTGAGCTTCTATCGCCAGGGGGAATTCGTCGATCTCTGCCGCGGCCCCCACATTCCGCACGCTGGCAAGGTTGGGGCGTTCAAGCTCCTCTCCCTTGCCGGCGCCTACTGGAAAGGACAGACCGACCGCAAGATGCTCCAGCGCGTCTACGGCACGGCCTTCTTTGACAAGAAAGAGCTCGATGCCCATCTTGCGTGGGTCGAGGAGGCCAAGAAGCGCGATCATCGGAAGATCGGCAAGGAGCTGGGCCTGTTCACGATCTCACCCTTGGTGGGCAAGGGACTCATTCTCTGGATGCCCAAGGGGGCCATCGTCCGTGGTCTGCTCGAAAACTTCATGAAGACCGAGCTGATCAAGCGCGGGTACCAGCCGGTGTACACTCCTCATATCGGCAAAATCGACCTCTACAAGTGCAGCGGTCACTATCCCAAGTACCGCGACGGCCAGTTTCCGCCGCTCAAGATGCTCTCGGACGACGCGGCCAAGGAGTTGCTCGACGGCTTGATCGCCGGCACTCTGGATGACGCAGCCCAGCGCGTGCTGCTAGGCAAAGCGGGCATTCCCGAGCGGTTGCCCGAGATGCAGGCCGGCCCCCATGGCCAGAAGGCCACTGGCATGTCGCGGTCGTTTTTCGACATGAGCGTTGCTGAGCGAGTCGGCTATCTCGAGCAAACCTGCGACTACGACGAGTACTTGCTCAAGCCGATGAACTGCCCGCATCACATCCAGATTTATGCAGCGCAGCCGCGGAGTTATCGCGACCTTCCCCTGCGACTGGCCGAGTTCGGGACGGTCTACCGGTACGAACAGTCGGGCGAGCTCTCAGGCATGACCCGGGTCCGGGGGTTCACGCAGGATGACGCCCACCTGTTCTGCACCCATGAGCAGGTTCGCGAGGAATTCCGGGCCACGATGGAACTGACCCAACACGTGCTCGGCTCGCTTGGCCTCTCCGATTACCGGATGCGGCTGTCCAAGCACGACCCGGCCGATCCCAAGTTCCAGGGCGTCGATGGCGACATCTGGCGCAGGGCTGAGCAAGAAATCGAGGCCGTGCTCAAGGAGATGGGTCAGGAGTTTTTCGTCGGCACGGGGGAAGCCGCGTTCTACGGGCCGAAGGTCGATTTCATGGTCCGCGACTGCATTGGCAGGGAATGGCAGCTTGGCACCGTGCAGCTTGACTACGTTTTGCCCGAGCGATTCGAGCTGGAGTATATCGGTCAGGACAATCACACCCATCGCCCGGTAATGATCCACCGCGCTCCCTTCGGCAGCCTGGAGCGGTTTCTGGCAATCCTGATCGAGCACTTCGCCGGCGCCTTCCCGCTCTGGCTGGCCCCCGAACAGGTGCGCGTGCTGCCGATCTCGGACAAGGCGGCAGACTACGCCCGCGACCGTGCTGGAGGCGCTGACCTCGGCCGGTTTTCGAGCCACGCTCGACGAGCGGCCAGAGAAGATCAACGCCAAGATTCGCGACGCCCAGATCGAGAAGATTCCCGCCATGCTGGTCGTGGGTGCAAAGGAAGCCGAGCAACAGGCCGTCGCGTTCCGCGACCGGACCGCCGGCGACCTGGGAGCAATGCCTCTGGCGCAGGCAATCGCCCGGCTCAATCAGGAGGTCGACGCTCGGAGCACTCCCAAGATACCTGCATCGCCGGTCCCACCTGCGGCGGACGAGGGCCGAGAGCAGCATACCTATTGAGGCTGATCAGTAATTCGGTGGCGATTCCTATCCGAGCGCCTATACGCACCCGGCCGGCGTCGGGTATCGTCACCGAACCCTGCTCGCAAGAGGGTCGATGCAAGGCCGCGTGCGGATCCGCCCGCGACTGCGATGGGTGTAGACGCTCCAGGAACCACAGCATGACGAAGAAAGCGACGCTGCGAACCCTGTTCATTCTCGGGCTTGGCGCCTGCTCGGCTACGACGAGCGCGAGCGCCGCCCAGGCCGAGAAGAAGCCCAACATCGTGATCATCTGGGGCGACGACGTCGGCCAGTCGAACATCAGCGCCTACACCGACGGCCTGATGGGATACCGCACTCCGCACATCGACCGCCTCGCCAGGGAGGGTATGAAGTTTACCGACTATTACGGCGAACAGAGCTGCACCGCCGGTCGCGCCGCGTTCATTACCGGTCAGCACGGCATTCGCACGGGCCTGACCAAGGTGGGTCTCCCGGGTGCCGAGCTCGGGCAGCCGCAAGGAAGACCCGACGATTGCCGAGCTGCTCAAGCCGCTCGGCTACGTAACAGGACAGTTCGGCAAGAACCACCTGGGCGATCGCGACGAGCACCTGCCGACTGTGCACGGTTTTGATGAGTTCTACGGCAACCTCTATCACCTCAACGCCGAAGAGGAGCCGGAGCTACCGGACTACCCCAAGGACCCCGAGTTCCGCAAGCGGTTCGGACCGCGCGGCGTGCTCGATTGCATGGCCGACGGCAAGGGCGGGCAGACCATCGTCAACACCGGCCCGCTCACGAAAAAGCGGATGGAGACGATCGACGACGACATCGCGGCCCGGGCCATCGACTTCATCGAGCGGCAGCACAAGGCCGGCAAACCGTTCTTCCTCTGGGTAAACTTCACCCACATGCATTTCCGGACCCACGCCAAGCCGGAGAGCCGCGGCCAGGCCGGGCGATGGATGAGCGAATACGCCGACGTGATGATCGACCACGACAAGAACGTCGGCTCGGTTCTTGACGCCCTCGATAGACTGGGCCTTGCCGACAATACGTTCGTGATGTACAGCACCGACAACGGCCCGCACGTCAATAGCTGGCCCGATGGCGGCACCACCCCATTCCGCAGCGAGAAGAATACGAACTGGGAAGGTGCCTACAGGGTTCCGGCATGGTCCGCTGGCCTGGCAAGATCAAGCCCGGCTCGGTGTCGAACCAGATCGTCTCACACCTGGACTGGGCACCGACCCTGGCCGCGATCGGCGGCGATCCGGACGTCAAGGAGAAGCTGCTCATGGGATACCAGATCGGCGAGAAAACCTTCAAAGTTCACCTCGACGGCTTCAACCTCGTCCCCTACCTGACCGGTCAGTCAGACAAGAGCCCGCGCGAATCGTTCATCTACTGCAACGACGACGCGCAGGTCGTGGCCCTGCGGTACGACAACTGGAAGCTCGTATTCCTGGAGCAGCGCGTGCCAGGAACCTTGAGAATCTGGGCCGAGCCATTCACCTCGCTGCGCGTGCCAAAAATCTTCAATCTCCGGCTCGACCCGTACGAGCGGGCCGACGTCACCTCAAACACCTATTACGACTGGCTGCTGGACCACGCCTTTCTGCTTGTTCCGGCGCAGCAGTACGTCGGCAGGTTTCTCGCCACCTTCAAAGAGTACCCCCAGCGCCAGAAAGCGGCCAGCTTTAACCTCGATGACGTGCTGAACAAGCTCAAGGAAGCGGGCGGTCATTGATCTAAACCGGTATTGTTGTAAGCTGAGGGGCGGGTTTCACCTTCCTGATTCGAGGAAAAAACATGAATCGGTCATTTCGGTTGGCGGTCTTCTCGTTGACCGCTCTCTGGGCAGTGCAGGGTGGCATGGCCCAGGCGCAGTGGGGTTTCCCTGGAGGCTTTGGCGGCTTCTGCTGGGGCGGCTGGGGAGTTGGAACGGCCGAAGGCGATCTCGCCAGAGGTATGGGACTGTACGCTCAAGGGATGGGCTTCTACGAAAGGCAGACAGCCGAAGCTCGTTCGATTGACACCGATACCGTCATGCGCTGGAATGAATATGTCCACGAAGCGCAGATGAACGCCAACCGAATGCGCCAGGAACGGCAGGTCGCCGCCCGCGACCGCAACACCCGCTTGACAGACGAGAGACAGAAACGGCTGCGCGACAACCCCGAACCGCGTGACATCGAGCGAGGCGACGCGCTCAATGCCGCGCTCGACGAGATCGACGATCCGAGGGTCTACGCCAAAGCTCTGCACGGAGCGAAGGTCAAGATCGGCGGCGACAATATCCGCCAAATTCCTTTCCGCTACGCCTCGGCGGCGATCACCTTCAGTATCCACCAGCTTACCAAGGGGCCTCTGCCGCAGGCACTGATGGCGCCCGAGTTCGCCGGCGATCGTGAAGCTCTCGGTGCGATTGATAAGGAAATGACCGAACAGATCTCAGAAGGCAAGGACCCTGACCCCGCCACCATCGACAAGCTGCTCAGGGCGATCTATACGGCTGAGATCAGAGTTTCCAACGTTTACCCCAGGAATACCCGACCACGCACCGAGGCCGACCGCTTTCTGAAGGGTCTTCACGGCCTTGCCGCAATGCTCAAAACCCCTGCCTTGGACGTGATCTTGGCCGGGGTTGAGAAGCGCCCTGACACAACCCTTGGCGAGCTGCTCAACTTCATGACGGCCTTCAATCTTCGCTTTGGAGTCGCGTCCACTCCCGAGCAACGGCAAATCTACAGCATGCTCTATTCCAAGCTCGCCCAATTGCGCAACGAGATCGAGCCGGCCCTGGCAACCTCGGTGGCACCCAAGATCAACGGCGAGGAGCCGGAGGATTTCTTTGCCGTGATGAATGAGAGGGATCTTCAGAAAAGGGCGCCCAGGCCGCAGCCTCCCACCGGCCCGCTCCGGTAATGATCACGCCTGACCAGCCTCCCCTAGCGGGGCGGGGGTTATTTCGCGCCCGCCTGGTCGTGAACGGAAACACAAGGCATTGATCAAGCACGTCGATGCGTTTGCGTGCCTCTGAACAAACTGGATTTCGGGAGAGTGGACCACGATGAGATGGGCTCGTTCCGCTTGCAGGATAGGCATGCTACTGGCGGCGCTTGGCTCTCTGGCCTTGCCGACAGGAGCCCCGGGGCAGGAAACCGATCAAAGCAAAGTACGGACTGCGCAGCAGGGCACAGCTGGCCCGCCCGGATCCGAAGCAACCGTGCAGGCGATCGACGACGCGTACAACCGGCAACTGCTCAATTTGGAACAGAGCCGGCTCGCCCAGCTTGGCCGGCTCGCCGCGCGACAGCCGGCCGCCGAGGCCGCGGCCACATACGAGCGGCTCTTCCGCCTGGCGATTGCCGGTGACCTGTTCCGCGACGCCGAGGCCGCTGCCGTCAAGGTTGTTGAGGAGGGTACGCCCTCACCCACGACCGATGCCCTGGCCCACCTTGTCAAGATCATCGCCGAGGTGGAGCGAGGTGCTTTTGAGCAGTCACTGCAAAGCCTTCGGAAGTCCGTTGCCGAGAGTACACAGGAAAAGCGAGCGAGTGCAGCGCGGGCAGCCCTGGCCCCCGCCGAGGTGATCGGGATTTGCGAAGCATACTATCAACGATTGGTCGAGGGAAATCAGTTTGCAATCGCTCGCGAGGCGTTCCGCCTGGCTCTTGAGCAGCCCTACAGCCCCGCCGTCAAGGAGTTCCTCGCCAGCCGCCTGAGGCGGATCGAACTGGTTGGGAAGCCCGCTCCTCCCATCCAGGGCACGGACCTCGATGGCAAACCGTTTGACTTAGCCGCGGAAAAAGGCAAGGTGGTCCTGGTCGTCTTCTGGGCAAGCTGGAACCTACCCGGTGCCGCGCAGATCGCCTGGATCGAGCGGGTTGAAGAAGCCTATCAAAAGCGGGGTCTGCGTGTGCTGACCATCAACCTCGATGCCCACGAGTCCGGCGGCCAGAAGCTGGAAACCGTCCTGCCGAATATCCGCCGTTTCCTGCTTGATTACAACATCACCTGGCCCACTCTGGTGAGCGGCTCAGGAGATCGCGACCTGGCCAAGGCTTACGGAATCTCGGATATCCCGGCGAATGTCTTGATCGGCCGCGATGGATCGGTCGTACAGGTCGACCTTTCGCGCAGAAACCTCGAGGCTGTGATCTCGAAGCAGCTTGGTCAGTGAACGGGCCGAGGTAAGACTAAACGTCACTGGGCCGAGCTGGCCGCCGATGCGAGCTCCGTCGGATTGGCCGCTGCGGCAAGGGAGTCGTAGAGCGAGAGCAGGAACTGGTGGAAGTTCTCCGCGATTCGCGGCGTCGAATGACCGCGAATCGATTGGAGCGCCGGTTGACCGTACTCGAGCAGCTTGCTCCGGGCATAGGTCACGCTCGTGATCGGGGCTGACCTGAACTTATCGACCAGGTCCGAGACCGTCAGGCACGCTTCATCCGAGGTATCACGCTTTGTAATCAGATCGCCATCGAAGGGTGCGTCGCTCGGCCAGACCAGTATCCGCGAGGCGTCGAAAAAGCTGCCAATCGGGACCACAGACCGGCGCGTACTAGCAGGTGCACTCGCACTTGAAGCCGGCGGCCGGGGCTGGTTGTTGCTGGCCAGGCTCAAGCTCTGCTGAGGTCGAAGGCGGCTCGCCTGATAGCCCGGCGACCGTCGATCCACGATGCCTGAGTGAGGAACAAATCCGTTATCTCGAATCCGATTGACATAGGCGTTGGGATTGTTGGCATAGACGTTGTTAGATACCGGCATCCAGCTCGACCTGCGTTCAACAGCGCATGCTGATTGATAAAGTCGCCCGGTGATGGCACGTAGTTGAACCCCCCGATGATGCCATAACCACCACCATAGCCAATGGCATGGACCTGACTGGCCCCGAGATCAACTACGGCTGTCGCGACCAGCATCGCGAGCAGGTCGTGGATTCGCTTCTTCCCCGTCATTGCTTTCTCTCCGAAGCTCCAGATCCAGCCCGTAGTCCAGAGGCGTTCAGTTCCACGTCTTAATGCGCCGGCTGCGTCGCAATGGCTCGAATACGGCCCGTACCATATTGTAAGTGATTTGTCTCTGGCGATATAGCGCTAAGCCACTTCCCAGGAATTCATTAGGCGACTCTCCTGGCATATGCAGCATCTTTAATCCAAACGCGGTCCATCACCCACCTCATTCGATCAGCCCATTTTCGATAGCCAGAGAACTGTAGACGAACTGAGCGTGAAGACGGTATTTTTTGTGAACCAAAAGAAATACGTGCGGATCGCCAGGATGGTCCATGGAGGCCGTCCCATGCACATCTGCTGTCCCCATTGCCAGGACTTGATTGAGCACGCGGAAGGGGCCGTACTCGCTGAGATCGTTTGCATGACCTGCGGCCAGACTTTCCGGCCTAAGGTCGGAGAGACGGTCTGCGGAGCAGCGTTGGCGAACCGGCTCGCCTCCTGAACGCGACTTTGCATTTGGCCGAGCTGCGTCGCGTTCTGTCCAAATTTCACGAGGCCATTGCCGACTTTCAGGTCGTCGAGGGCATAGCCCGAGAGTCCGGGGACCGCGAAGCGCTGATACGTGCGTTCTGTGGTACAGGACTTTGTCTTTTTCCCCTGCGCCGTGAAAACGAGGTTCGTGAGGCAGGAGAGCGGGCGTCGAACTTCGCAAGTTTGCACAATCCTGCGTTGGCTCTGCATCCGCCAAAATGGTTCTCGGCCTGGAACGAATGGGCGCTGGAGACCTGGAGAGCGCGGAACAGCTCATGGATCAGGCAGTTCCCATTCTGGAAGAAAAGGGCCCGCCCCAACTTGCTGTCGAGGCCCTCGCGCACAGAGGCATAATCCACGTGTGGCGGTGCGAGTACCAGTCTGCCAAGCACGTTGCGGAGGAGGGCTTGCGACGATCTCTCGAGCTGGGTGTCGAAGTCAACTATTTCCAATCTATTTCACTCCGCGATGGCGATGGGAAACCTAGGACGATTTTCAGAAGCGTTGGCGGTCCTGGACGAAGGCGTGCGGCTGGCCGAGCTGAACGGCGCAGCCATCGCTTGTCTCGTTTCCCCAATACTCGTGGATGGCTGCACAGCGAACTGGAAGACCTGGAGACCGCTCTGCGACTGAACCAGGAAGGGGTTCAACTGGCGCGGGAGGTGAACTTCCCCAAAGCCGCTGCCAACTCCCACATCAACCTCGCCCACGATTATCTTTTGCTGGGTGAGCCAGCACGAGCTTTGGAGCACCTGCAAGAGGCCGAGCGACTTTACGATCAAAACGTTCTATTGCGGTGGCGGTTCAACATTCGTTTGCAGGCTGAGCTGTCCAGCTATGCGCTGGCTCACGGTGACCTGGAACAGGCGACCTCTCGCGCCACGGCCTCGCTTCAGCAGGCCGAGCGAGTTAATGCTCGAAAGCACATGGCCTGGGCACATAAGCTACTCGGAGACATCGCGACGTTAGAAGAACGAGTGGAGGATGGGGCTCGCCACTATTCGGCCGCTGTCGGTGTTCTCGAGCGTCATCCCTGTCCGATCATCGAGTGGAAAATCCTGAATGCGGCCGCGGTGTTGGCAAAGCGGCAGAAGAATGACTCCTCCTCCTCTGAATTGCTCGGCGCGCGCGGGCGATCGTGCAGAGCTTGGCGAGTGCAGTTAACGATCACAGGTTGCGTGCTGGATTTCTGGCCGCCAAACTCGGTGCGCAGACCTTTCCTCCTGAAAAAACGCCGGCACGCAACGAATTGTTACAGGCATCCGGTCCGGCTGAGGCGTGATCGCGGCTTACTCGCCTCCGCCTCATTACATGCCGCCACCAGCTTTCCGATTGTGCGGATTGTAGTGGTTGGAGTGATCGTATCGTCGCATTTTGTCGATAAAGACCCTGACGAACTCGCGGAGCCGCCGCTGGACGGTCGCGCCGGTGATTCCTTTAATTGAGGGAGTTACCAGCCGCTCGGCACCAGATTCCATCTCTCGGAGGACGACGATGCCTCGCATTCTCATCGCCGCCCTGGCGGTGCTTACCGCAACGACGACCACGTTCGCTCAGGGAATCATCGCGCCTACGGCCGGGCCGATTAATAGCTCCATGGCGGGAGCCTCCGTGGCGGCCCCGGTCGATTTCGGCGGCAGTTACTGGAACCCCGCGATTCTCAGCGGTTTACCTCGCAACGAGTTTCTGCTCGGCACCCAGTTGCTGATCCCGAGCTTCCACATGGCCTCGAGCATCACGGCGGGATCGATCCAGGGCGTATTTCCCCCGACCAATCGCTACGGCGTGGCCCGTAGCGACAGCGGGGTGGCCTCGAACCTCGCTACCGGCGTTTCCTTCCGTCTCAGCGACGATTCCAAGACCACATTCGGAATCGGCGTGTTCGGGCTGGTGGGCGGAGGCGTCAATTACGCCGGGAGCAATACGACGCCGATCCTCACCCCAAGGCAAGCTCCGAATTACTTCGGCGTCGGGCCGATCTACTCGAACACATCGTTTCTTGCAATCATGCTAACGGGGTCGCAACAGGTTACAGACCGGCTGGCCATCGGCGGTGGACCGATGATCGTGACTGGCCCAACGGCCTTCAATCCAGCCTTTTTTGCTCCGGGTCCGAAGGACGCACTCGGCCTGCCCACATTCCCCGCTGGGACCAACGCCGAGGCCGTTCTGGGGAGCCGGATTTCAGCTCGGCCTGCTCTACAACCTCAGTGATAACTGGAACCTGGGTTTCTCCTACAAGAGTCCAATCTGGCAAGAGCGGTGGGGCTTCAATGCTTCCACTCCCGACCTGGCCGCGCGAAGGATCGGAATCCAGGCTCAGGTGCCCGAAATCCTCTCGTGGGGCATTGCCTACAAAGGCTTCGAGCGTGTCTTGATCGACGTCGACTTCCGCTACTTCGACTACAAGAACACCAGCCTGTACGGCACCAAGCCGATCGATGGCGGCCTGGGCTGGAGTAGTATCTTTGCCGTGGCGGTCGGCGGCCAGTACAAGGCAACCGACAGGCTGACGCTACGGTCAGGCTACCTCTACAACACAAACCCGATCAAGGGCACGGACACGCTGTTCAACATCCAGGCGCCGGGGTTCATGACGCAAATGCTGGCACTCGGTGCCTCGTACCAGCTCACCGACGACATCGTTCTGTCGGTCGCCTGGACCCATCAGTTTCGCAATTCGATATCGGGCTCGGTTCTACAGATCCCGGGTGACCGGATCAAGCTCGATGCCCAGATGGATTCGATTGTTGTGGGTCTGAACGTCCAGTTCGGCGGTCCGAGGACGCACGCGGATAACTCCATCTCCGGCGGCGACGTTTCGCTGCCGGCAGTGCCCGCCGAATTCGCCGCGTCGGATTCGCCGCCGGCAGACAGCACCGCAACGCCGCCGCCGGCAGCCGTTACCGTGACGCCGCCGGTAGTCGCCGGACAACCGGCAAGTGCCTCGGCTCTCCCTCCGCCGAAATCGTTGTCCCAGAATGATGGGGAGTAACGAATTCGTTTAGCCCCGATGTTAAGGCTGCAATATGCGCATGGCGGCAGCGGGGAACCAAGGGGCCAAAGCTAGCGTCGCGCTGCTCGGCAGCAATGATAGAAACGTTGGACACGACCCTTGGTTCCCCTGCTGCTTCCACATGATTATTGCGCGGCCAGCCCAACGGAGCTTACTGGGAGACCGCCCACCGAGCCGATCAGCTCGAGCGATCCGTCTTCCTCGATCTCGAACCCTGTGACGGAGCTGTCATTCTGTCCATGGGAGAGGACGTAGAGAAATTTATCGCCGACGATCCCCGAGTCTATGGCCGCACCGCCCGTGACTCCGCTGACCCCATTGGCATTCAGTCGGGTCAGATTCCCCCCCTCATCGATGCGAAAGCCGGTGACCGTGCCACTGCCTGTGTTGCTTGAATACGCATACCGGCCGTTGCGGGTGACCGCCATCCAGCAGGCCGCGGTCTGCAAAGTCGGCATCGAAGGAGTGATCACATGAATGTTCCCTGCTGAGGCGTCAATTTGGTAGGAAGAGACATCGCTCGCGGCGGGGGCCCCGCCGAATGCCTCGGTGACGAAGAGGAAGCCTTTCTTGTTGAACGCGAATCCGAACGGCTCCATCCCGGAGGAAGGTTGAACGTTGATGCCCCCGGCGAAACCAAACCTATCGACCTGGAACACATCGATGTTGTTGGTCGTCTTTTCCGTTACCACGAGCAGCTTGCCTGCAGGGTCAAATCCTACCTGCGCAGGACCGACCGACCCTGCGCTCAGGCCCTGCGTCGAGTTCGGCAAGAGCGACAGCCAGCCGGTGAAAGGGGCGATCTGAAAACCCGTGATTTGATCGATACTTTGAGCAGCCGCGCCGTTGTTCAAAACGTAAAGCGCATCGCTCCTGGCGGTAAGGCTGATGGGCAGCACTCCCCCGGAATCGATCACTTGGTAGACCCAGGGCTTTCTCCGTTGGAGATTGAAGGCCGAAATACTGTTGCTGCCCGCGTTGACCGCGTAGAGCACCTGCGAACCTACGCCCATGATCAGCGAGCCCTGGCTTCCCAGGCCGGCCCCTGTCCCCAGGCCTCCCGTTGGAACTGTGCCGGCGGCCAGAGACTTCCATTCCGGTCGCGTTGAAAAACGACAAGCTGATTCCCGCCTGCATCGTTGCCCAGCGTGTAGACGGCGCCGCTCCCCTCATCATCCGCGTAGGTCGGCATTGGGACCCATGCTCCGAGGCCGATCATCGTTGCCAGTGCTAGGCTGATTCTGCTGAGTTTCCAGTTGCAATGCATCATGGCTCCTCCTTGTGAGTATTCTTGGATGGTCGAGCATATTGGGCCGGCTTTGGCTGCGGTGTCCGTCTCTTGGTCGGGGATCAGGGCCAGAAGTTACAGGAATTTCCCCGACCCCCGACGAGATTCAAACCCGGCGACCGGTTGCGGCGGATCTGGCCGCGGACCGAGTTTCAGGCCAGGCTCGGCGGCCCCTCGGATGTGGTCAGAGAATTCCGGCCGGTGAGGACTGATTGGCGCACTGGCGTGTGGCGTGACACGTAGAAGAGGTACCGTCGATGGCGCGAAGGACCGCCCACTTTGATAAGATTCCACGCGGTGAAACGGCGATCGTCCGCTTGTATTCGCCGAGCAGGACCGGATCGATCACGCAGCTCGACGACCTACGGAGCAGCCGGACCATGAGCTCAGAGCCAACCGATTTACGATCCATCCCGATCGGCGTCGACGACGTTCTTCAGGCCGCCAAACGGCTAGAGCCCTGGGCTCATCGCACCCCCGTGCTGACGTCTCGGACGCTCGATGAGCGGTCCGGGGTCAGTGTGTTCCTCAAGTGCGAGAACCTCCAGCGAGTCGGTGCCTTCAAGTTCCGCGGCGCCATGAATGCCCTGCTCTTGCTTGACCTAGATCAGAGGGCGGCGGGAGTCGTCACTCATTCGTCGGGTAACCATGCGCAGGCCCTGGCGCTGGCGGGGCAGTTGCTCGGTGTGCCCGTGGCGATCGTGATGCCCAGGACCGCGCCCGCGGTCAAGCGAGCGGCCACTGAAGGCTACGGCGCGGATCGTGCTCTGCGAGCCGACTCTCGAGTCGCGTGAATCGACTGTGGCGGCCGAGAGCCAACGGCATGGATTGACACTCATTCATCCTTTCAATGATTGGAACGTCATCGCCGGCCAGGGGACCGCTGCGCTCGAGCTGCTTGACCAGGCCGGCCCGCTCGATGTCGTGATTGCTCCAGTCGGCGGTGGCGGTCTACTTGCCGGAACGGCACTGGCAGTAAGCGGCCGCTCGCCCGGCACCGGCGTGATCGGAGCGGAGCCGGCAAACGCCGACGACGCACGCCGGTCGCTCGAGACCGGGGCGATCCAGCCATCGTTAGACCCCCGCACGATCGCCGACGGACTGCGCACCTCGTTGGGAATGCGACCATTCGCCGTGATCCGCCAGCACGTAAGCGCGATCCTAACCTGCTCCGAAGCCGAGTTGATCGACGCGACCCGGTTTGTCTGGGAGCGGCTGAAAATCGTCATTGAGCCATCGAGTGCCGTCGTTGTGGCGCCGCTCTTGGCCCAAAAACTGATTGCAAACCGACGGGTCGGCGTGATCCTCAGCGGCGGCAATGTTGATCTGGACAGCTTCTTTCAGGGCCTTGCGGCGCAGTGGCTGTGAGCGTGTTCGTGAAGCCAGGGATCGCCTCGTCCCACGCCGCTTGCAACCGAAACCGACAACCGGGCGAGCCGGACTCATGAGCGTGCAGATCCTGATCGCCCTCATCGACTTGGTCGTCGTGACGCTACTGATCGTCGGCCGCGTGGACGTGCGTCTTGCACTTCTGGCCGCCGCGGCTCCCCTGTACGCAGTATCGGGTGGAATGAAGGCGATGGTCACGAAGCTGGTGGATGAGATGGCCAATTCGGGGACAGTGGTTCCTATCTGCACGGCCCTGGGGTTCGCTCATGTGCTGCGATTAACGGAATGTGATCAGCACCTGGTCCGACTGCTGCTCCGACCGCTGCAGCAGGTGCGCTGGCTGCTGATTCCGGGCGGGATTTCGGCGGGTTATCTCGTCAACACCACGATTGTCAGCCAGACTGGCACGGCCGCCGTGCTGGGCCCGATCCTGATTCCCTTGTTGCAGGCCGGCGGTGTTTCGCCGGCCACGGCGGGAGCAATCCTGCTGCTGGGTTCGTCGATGGGTGGCGAGCTGTTCAATCCCGGTGCCGTCGAGATGAGAAAACTGGCCGAGCTGACCAGTCTGTCCGGCCCCGAGGTCGTCGCCCGCTCGACGGTGCAGAACCTCCTGGCCTGCGGGACGGCCTTGCTCTCGTTCTGGGCACTCTCGCAATTCAGGGGCATGAATAAGCCACTTACGGGGGATCGACGAGCGGAATCAGAGACCGAGCCAGGCGGAGGCTCTGTCGCTTTCTCGATCAACCCCTTCAAAGCCGTGGTTCCCGTGTTGCCGCTCGTCGTGCTGTTCGCCGATTCGAGCATGGGGGCTTTTTCACCCTTGCGGGCACTGGAAGGTCCCGCCAAGATACTGGCCGCAATGCTCATAGGCATCATCCTGGCGGCTTTGACATCCCCGCGCGTGGTCGGACAAATCGCCACGGCGTTCTTCGAGGGTGCCGGCTATGCGTACACGCACGTGATCTCGCTGATCGTAGTCGCTTCGACATTTGCCGAGGGAATCAATCGTAGCGGCCTGATCGCGGTGATCGTACATCGGCTGGTGGGTTGGCCGGCGGCCGCGCTCGCCGCCAGCGCCGTTGCTCCTTGGGCGCTCGCGGTCGTCTCGGGCACCGGCATCGCCCCGGCCGTATCAATTATGGAGTTCTTCGTGCCAGTCGCGGCTTCGATGCATCTGGACCCGGTACGCCTGGGCACGGTCGCCGCGCTCGGCTCGCATTTCGGACGGACGATGAGCCCGGCCGCCGCCGTGGTCGCCATGTCGTCCAAACTGGCTCATGTTCCGCCTTCGGGCCTCATCCGCCAGGTCGTCTTTCCCCTGGCCATGGGCGGCGCGACCCTGCTGGTTGCGACGCTGTTGGGACTTCTGTGAGTCGAGCTTCGACGGTTGCATCCGAAGGGAAGCCCGGGCTGCGAAAGGATAATCAGAACTGTCGAATGAAGAACTGCCACGCGACTACAATGAGCATTGTCGTATGCTGTGCAGTCATCCCTGCACCGTTCGACTGGTTCCCAAGGGACAACCGGAGTTTCCACCATGGCCGATAATCATAGTTTCGACGTCGTAAGCGAGATCAATCACGCCGAGATGCAAAACGCGGTCGTCCAGGCCCAGCACGAGATCGCCGTCCGATACGACTTCAAGGGAACCAAGGCCTCAATCGAGTTCAAGAAGCAGGACAACACCCTCACTTTGCTGGCCGATCACAAGGGGCAGCTCGAGACGGTGATCCAGGTGCTCAAGGAGAAGATGGCGCGGACGGGGTGCCAGTGAATGCACTGATTCGCGGCAAGCTTGAAGAGGCCTCGCACGATTCGGTCAGAGAGACACTCACGTTGCACACCGGCATCGATTCGGACGATGCCCGCAACATCGTCAAGGACATCAAGCAACTTAAGGCTCAAGGTGCAGGCGCAGATCATGGATGACAAGGTCCGTGTGACCGGCAAGAAGAAAGACGACCTTCAAGCCGTCATGGCTCACCTCAAGGAGAACGGACCGGAGTACCCGCTTCAGTTCGTCAACTTCACCTGACCGGAACCAGGCGGCTCAATGGAAAGGTCAAGACCGCTACCGGGTTCAGGCGGTGTAGAGCCAGGCCAGGTCGGCCGATCTACAAAGTGACCTGGCTATATTGCGGGCTCGTTTCGTGCCGATCGAACGGCCCGGGCGAACTTGAGGAGGAATCAGAAAATGGGCTTCTTGAATGGACGCGTCACGTTCACCCGGTATCAAGTGAGTGGATCATCCCCTCTGCCGTTCGCCGATGACTTGCTCGCCATGGTCGAGCAGCACGCCGCCGGCCGTCATGGCTCGGCCGACCCGAGCGACGGCGTTTCCAGCGGCTGGTCCGGCGGCGACCACGTCCTCGACCTTACTTTCGACCTGGCCAAGAACGTGGTGAATGATGCGCTTCAGCTCGCGATCCGGATCGACTCCGATAAAATCCCCGGGGCACTGCTAAAGGCTTATACCCAGATCGAGACTGAAGCCTTGGCCAAGCTCAACCCGAGTGGCCAAGCGACCAAGGCCCAGCGCCAGGAAGCCAAGGAAGCCGCCCGCCTGCGCGCCGAGGCCGAGGCCGCCGATGGGCGCTTTCGCCGGCTAAACCACTATCCTGTCCTCTGGGATGGCCAAACCGGCGTTCTCTACGCGGGTGCCACGAGCACGACCGTTCTGGAGCGGCTCGCAACGCTCTTTCGCGAAACATTCGACCGTGAACTTGAGCCTATCACCGCCGGCAGCCTGGCCACCAGCTTGGGCGGGCCGGACGACAACGACGCGAACCTGACGAGACTGGCCGAGGGAAGCCTCAGCCTCTTCGGCGGCGAGCAGTCCCAGCTCTCAACGGTAACCTGGGCTGAGAACGCGCCTAACATGCTCGATCACCTGGGTAACGAGTTCATGGTCTGGCTCTGGCACGCGCTGCAGATCGACAGCGACACGGTGCAATTGGCAGATGGCTCCGAGGTCGCGGTCATGCTGACGAAGACCCTTACTCTCGACTGCCCGCGGGGCGAGACCGGGCGCGACAGTCTCACAGACGAATCCCCCACACGGCTCCCGGAAGCCTTTCGGGCGCTCCAGTCGGGCAAGCTGCCCCGCAAGGCCGGGCTGATTTTGGTGCGTCATGGGGTTCAGTACGAACTGACTATCCAAGCCGAAACCCTCGCCGTTTCGAGTGCCTTGATTCCTAAACCGGAGAATGGAAAGCTTGCTCCCGACGAGGTACGAATTGCCCGGATAGATAGTCTTCGCCACCTGGCTGAGACCGTGGACCTCCTGTTCGACGCCTACCGCCGCCGCCGCACTGGCCCGGGATGGTCGCGAGAAGTGAGCCGGATCAGGCGCTGGCTGACAGCAGCCTGATTTTGGAGGTGGGTCCGTTGATTCGTCTCCGCAGGGCAGGGGCCGTCCTGCCCTCCGGAGGACTGATGCTTCACGCTCAAGGACTGCTCTGGTTGTGCCCCTATCTGGCGGCGTCCTTATCTTCGGTCTGCTCCTTCTCATAGCGCATGGCGATGGGCTTGATCGACTTCAATTTGCTGATTCAACTTGGTATGTTCATCAATCATCTTTTGGCTGAATCGCCTTAATTGGGGATCGGTCGCCCGCTGGAGGCCGATTTCGCTGACATTCACTGCCGCCATGCCGCTACTGGCGGCCGCCAAAAGGGCGTCCGGCACCGCACTTGGTGTCGCTGTGGCTGCTACCCTGCGGTCAGCTTGCCGAGTCCGCGATCGCATCGATGACTGCGCGCGTGCTGGCAGGATTGCTGCGATGGCGGCGATGGTGGCGAGGGCCAAGCTCCGAATCATGATCGGTTCACTGGTTGCAAAAGGATAACGACTGGGTCCTCGAGGCTCGGGCGATCGATGGGATCGAGAACGCCTCGGAGCCGTCCAAAGCCGTAGCCGAAGTGACCATGAAGCTCACTGTTTCAGGCTGCAAACCATGCCCCGCCGCTTGCACCAGCAGTTCCTTTGGAGGCTACCCGCGTCGCAGCATTCCCTTTCTCGCGATTGAAAAGGCAACCGCAGATTCACCCATTCACACATGGCTGCCGCATGCAAATGCGAAGTCCAATCTGGGATTATCGGCTAACTCGCGCGGCGGGATTGAGCAAGGATCGTATAATCCATAAGGTGCAATAGGACTGGTAGCCCTTGCTCAGAGACGAGGTGGAGCGGGTCATATCACACCCGCGAATCTCGGGCGGGATTGACAAGGAACAAACCTGAGAGGGAGATCTGTTCAATGCGCAGGAGAGCCCAGGCTGGACTGTTGTCAGTATTGTTGTTGGGGCTAAGCGCGGGGACAGGCGCGGTTCGCGCCCAGACTCAGCCGGCTGCTCCCAGCGGCCCCACCGCGCGAACACCGGCCGGACGCACAACCGGTGATTCCAGGCGCTAACGAGATCGTGGCCACGATCGCCGACGAAGACGCCAAGGAGCAAGTCACAAAGGGAGAAGTGGTCAACTTTCTGAGCCGTTACCCCATCCCTGCCAACGAGAATCGCGAACAAGTGTACCGAGATGCCGTCGACTCGCTGATCAACACCAAGCTGCTGACGATCTTTCTGAATCGGCAAAGAATAACCGTCCCGGCCTCCAAAGTCGACGAGGAGATGTCACGGCTGGAGCAACAGCTCAAGGCCGACGGCAGAGACATGGCAACCGCGCTGCTCGAGGACAACACGTCGCTGGATACTGTCCGTAAGGAGCTGGAGAATCGAATTCGCTGGTCGGAGTATGTCAAGCTCAAGGCCACCGACGCCGAGCTGAAGCGTTATGTGTCGGCCAACCGGGACCTCTTCAGCGGTACTCAGGTACGCGCCAGCCATATCCTGCTGAAGGTTGACCCCGACGCCCCGGCTCCCGAGAAGGAGAAGATCAAGCAGAAGCTGCTGACGATCAAGGGCCAGATCGACACCAACGCTGTGACGTTCGCGCAGGCGGCCAACAAGTACTCGGAAGACCCGGCCAACGCGGGTGGGGCCGGTGGCGACCTCGACTACTTTACCTTGAGCAGCGGTTTCATCCCCGAGTTCACCGACGTCGCTTTCAGGCTCAAGAAGGGCTCGATCTCCGAACCCATCGAGACCCCCTACGGTTACCACCTGATCCAGGTGACCGATCGGAAGGAAGGCCGGCCCGTGGACTTCGAGCAAAACAAGCCCTATATCCTTAATGCTTACGCCGGAGAGCTGCAGAAGAACCTGCTGACGGAAGAGCGAAAGCGTGCCAAGATCGACGTTAAGCCTATGCCCAAAGATCTCTTCCCGCCGGCCCCCCCGGCCACTCCAGCCAGTACCAAGGGTGCCCCACCAGCGACCAAGCCCGGGTCATGAAGACGACGCTTTCAACTTTTCCGATGTCAGAACCCTGGGACGGGTGTTGCTGCTCGTCCCACGAGCTTGCAATCTTAAGGCAGGTCCGCCAGATCCAACATGTCCTGGCTCGCGTAGCTCCAGGAATCGCCGGTACGTGTCCGCGATGCCGTCGTGCAAACGCGTGTGCGGTATCGGGCCAAGTTGTTTCTGCAGCCTCGAATCGTCCAGGTCAAAGGCGATGGGCAATTGCCGGTCACCGTGCGTAATCAGGCCCGTTGAACTCGGCACAACGTCGCCCAGCGCGGCGACAAACGCCTCAATGGGTTCGACCGCACCGCGCAGGTTGAAGGCGTCGGCCCCCTCGAACGGACACTCGAGCGCCCGCATAAACGTTGCGGCAACGTCGCCGACATATTGCAGATCCTGCAAGCCGCCGTAGCTTATGTGGTAAGGTCGGCCTGCTGCCGCCGCCTTGATCGCCTTGGTCGGCTCACTCGTCATGCCCAGGTCTCGCCCTACACCGTAAACGGTCCAGGGCGCAGGCCAATGCTCGTAATACCCTGATCGAGCCAGTAAACGCGAGCGTTCAGCTCGTTGCAGACCTTGTAGGCACCGTAGTGACTCAGGGGCGCCAGCCGTACCTCGTCTCCGACGCCGCCGCTTGCACCCTCCGCGCGCGGACCGTGTACCGCCGCAGAGCTGGCATAGACCACACGCTGGACCTGAGGCTTGAGCTTCACCGCCGCCTCGAAGACCGCCAGAGTACCGATCACGTTGATTCTCGCACCCAGGATCGGATCAGCGCGGCAGGTCGGGGTTTGCAGCCCGGCCAGATGCAGAATGTGTGAAGCTCCGACGCGCTCCACCGCGGACCGGACTACCTCCAGATCGGCCACGTCGCCCGCGACGAAATTCACACTTGACCGCTGTACCGGATCAAGCACCAGGTCCAGACGATGTGTGTCCTCACGCAAATCGAAGATCCATACCTCGTAGCCTCGATCGACGAGTCGTTTGGTCACCCATGAACCAATGCAGCCATAACCACCCGTCATCAAAACTCGCACGCGTCCGCCTCCTCTTACCGTTCAGGGAGACCCAGCTACCAGCCCGATGGAAGCCCCCACAGCCCCGGCGTGATTAGCTCGACGGAATTGCCCGCGGGATCACGAAAGTAGAGGGAGTGGCCGCCTCTCGGCCACGACTCCACGTGCTCGATCGAAACATAGCTGCTCTCAAGATGAGATCGCCAGGCATCGAGATCATGGGCAGGTATGCCCAGCGCGAAATGGCCCGGGCCGCGACCACCGTGAGCTGGCAGGTGATCTCCCTTGAGGGTGGACGCCGCTCGAAAGATCAGCAGCATACTCCGGTCGCCGACCCTGAAGAAGACATGCCTGCCTGCTTCGCGTGCGGTCACGCTTAGCCCCAGGACTTCGCCATAGAATTGTTCGGCCAGCTCGAGATCGTCGGCGTAGATGGAAGTCTCGACAAGAGCCTGTATGGGATCCATGGCCGCTCGATTTTGCTCGCTGAGGGTGGCATGGGTATCGGCCTGCAGGATTCCATATCATTCTCAAGCCCGGCTTTGCACTACGCAAGCAACGACTAGCCCTGGGTGTTTCCCGCGGACAGGCCGTTCAACCGGCCCGGTGTCTCGAAGGGTGTCCAGCCGAATTCGCGTGGCTTGCGCCGGAGCACTGATCAGCAAAGACCGAGCCAGCGCCGGCATCTGCGGAGTGGTCCGTTGCGCGGAGCACAAGATCGGGCAGGTACGTTCGCCAGGGATATCCGACGAGGATTTGCCTGGCGGACCAGCGCCAAGAGGTCGGGGTAGAGCGGCCCGGCAGTGAAGCCCATTGCCAGCATGGAGGCGCACGCGGCCTTGAGAAACCCGCTGCAGCCCTGGTCGTATCCACGGGAATCATCATGAATATCAATCGGTTGAATAGCGGGCAATCCGGCTAGCTGTTGGGCGGATTCGCGTAGACTTTCGGGTGCCGTCAGGGTCGCCAGAACGGCGGCCGAGTCGATGAGCGCCTGGCTCGCACGCATCGAGCTCACGATCATACGCAGGCCTCCCGGACCACGCATCGCGATCAGCGGCCCGGGCGTTCGTGCCGCCGGGATCACTGGAAAGTCCTCGCCATTGCCATCACTTCGATTTGCCGTCAGGCTCAACAAAAGCTCGGCATCGACCGCGCCCTCCGATCCAAGAGGTGCCAAGTCAAACGCGCGCTCGTTGCGATCGATCGATGGCGTGGGCTCACCAGCCATCGTGCCCAGGAGAGGTCGAAGCGGAGCAGAGCCCCGTGACACCAGAGGACCAACCGAAATGCCAGGAGTTGACAACTCCACGTGCGTGGTCACCCACTCGCCCGCGGCGACGATCGCGACCGTTGAGGATGCCGTTCCGGTCAGTTCCAGGCTGACTTCTTCCATGTCGCGGATGTCACTGGCGGTCCCAGGCGAGCGTGAATAAATTGTGGCCGAGACATCTGTGTATGCGACCAAGAGAGGTTCCATTAAGCCAGTTTCGGCGACCGTCTGAAATTGAGCATTGATGGGCAGCGCACTGATGGCCAGATCGGACCGTTGAACATCCATCGAGAAAGGTACGTTCAGGGCCGCAAGCGATGCTTGCGGAGGGACTGCCGCCACGGTCGGGGGCGGAGTTTCAACGATTCGCACTAGCAACATGGAGTTGTCGGGTACTGCGCTGAGCAAGATCATCATGGCCTGCCGGGCACCTGTGGCATACCGCGCCGCTCCCTTCAACATCGACAGGATCACTCCCGACGGACCGACGAGGTAAAGCTGGTCGAGCTCCGGGACTGGCCCCTCCTGCGAACCGAGCGGATTGATAGTCACCTTCAGTGATTTCGTGCCGGACTCCACCGGAATCTTGTAAGTCATCCAGGCTTGTGACGGCTGGAGCGTGCCGAAAACCTCCACATCGGTCTGCCCTTGGCAGGGCGGGCAATTGCTGCATTCCTCGGGGAGTCAGTTCGGACTGCTCCGCATCACTATTTCCCTCAGTTGGATTCGGCGAGGCTGGGCCCTGGAACGGACCGTTTATCGTCGCCACGGGGGCGTGAGGAAGTATAGGTCGCAGTACTGTCGTAAGAATACTTGATAATGAAGCTGGGAGTCGGCGTGGCCGAGACATTGACGACTTGGGGCGACAAACCCGCCTGACCGGTCGCGTCGTTTCCGGCCGACGGCACGACCAGCAACCGGCCGATCGTGCCACTTACGGTAGCGTCACCGGTGAGCTGGCCTACCGGATTGGTCTGCGGAGTGGCAAGCTTGTAAGGCGCCACCAGCACGATAACAGCTGGCGGCTTGCCGGCCGTCGTCGGCTCGCTCACAGAGAGAGAAAGCAACACCCGGCTTTCCAGCGTCTCAACATCCGGCCTCTGACGCCGGAGCGACGCTGGTAATCGACCAAAGATCTGTCGACCCCGAGTCTCTCTTGGTCTCGGGAGCCATGGCCTTTGAGTTTGTCCTGCCACCTACGGTCTCCAAGTCCTTGGTGCCGTCCTGACGCAGACCGGGCGACGTTGTCTGGATGAGCATCGCGGCGTAGACTAACCCTCCATGATGCATTGGTTAGTCATCGTAATTGGACCGATAGTCGCGACACGGGCCCATCATCGCTTGTCCTCGCAACTCACACACAGCCAGTGGAGCGTTTAACGAAGCAGAAGATGCGCACAGGAAACCAGTCGTATCAACGATCAAGTGTTCTTCCGGACTGGCTGCCTGGTTTGCCACGTATCTCCAATTAGCCAGGATTCCAGGGCCCACGACTCGTGCGGATCGCGGGCTTAGAGCAACATGCAGTGGTTAAGATAACAACCCACTCTAAGAAAAGCTCTAAGAAAAAAGCCTTGCCCGCGTTATTTCTCTGGGCCGGTTGGACGGATATCCCAACCGGCCAGCCAAATGCGGCGGCGGTGCCGACTCGGGAACCAAGATCGCCGTGCGAGCGTCCAATGGGTGAGGCCGCATGCCGGTTTCGACCCCTGAAGAGAGTCGAATCTCCTGTCCTCTGACATGCTTGGGGTTCTCCTGAACATTCCAGAGTAATTCGCAATTGTCCACTCTTCATTCATCGGGAGGATCTCCTCGTGACACTGGGAAATGGCCGGACGATCGCTGGCATGATGCCGCAGACTGCGCGGGCGTTATTGCAGGTCGCTTTTCCGTTGCTGCTTGTTGCATGCTCAGCAGCGTGCTTGCTCGAAGAGGCGCAGGCCAAGGACCCGGCCGCTGGGCCGGCACAGCCAATTGCGGGTCGGGGCGCGGTCAACCCCGCGGCACCGATCATTCCCGGAGAAGTCGTTGCCGCTCTTCAAGCAGGCGATCACGAAGGGGCTAGCACCGCTCTCGCGAAGCTGAGGGAAAACGCCAAGGACCGCGACGAACGAGCCTACCTCGGCTACCTTCAAGGCGTCGCTGAGCGATTGGCGGGTCACAAAGAAGCGGCACGAGCAAGCACTTCGAGCCGCGGCCGCCGAGAATCCGGCTGGCCGCTGGCTTCCCAAGATCCGCTTCGAGCTGGCGTCCATCGAACTGGCGGCGGGAAACCTGTCCGTGGCCGAGGAACTGGCTCGATCCGAGGCGATCCGCCTACTGTCCGACGATCGCAAAGACCGCCTCGCCGAGGTCTATCACGCCTTCGCACGGCGACTGCTCGAGCCCGATGAGCCGGTGATCCAGCCCGATCCTAACGCCGCGTGGGAGCTGCTGTTCCAGGCTCGCGACCTCTGCCAAGAGCCCCAAGTTCTGCGCGCCCAGCTTCTTTTTTCGATGGGCCGCACCAGCCAGTTGGCGGGAACTTCCCCAGGGCGATCGACCATTTCCAGGCCTACCTCAAAGAGTATCCCGGCGGAGCAGATCGCCTGTCCGCGAGATTTCACCTTGGCGAGTCCCAGCGCCAATCCGGCCAACCGCTGCAGGCCCGACTGACCTGGTCTGATCTCGCACGCGACATCGAGCGGTCGAAGCCGGCCGAACCCGACGAGTAACTCGCAGAGCATCCGAGCAAGCGCCCTCGTCGAGATTCCCTCGACGTTCGGCATTCCCAATCCGCCCGACGACACCAGCATGAACCTGGGCATTGCCGCCCTTGAGCGATTCCTCGCGGCTTATCCCGCGCATCCGCGGGCGGTTAGGGCCGCTTACCAGATCGGAGCCTCCTATCTGGCCCGCGGAAAAAGCGACCAGGCGCTCGCGGCTTTCTCCCGGTTCCTCAAGAACGAAGGCTTCAAGGTCGAGACGGACCAGGCCCGTCGTGACCAGGCCGAGCTGGTAATGACGGCAACCTTCCAGTACGCCCAGATCCTGCAGGGGCAGCAGAAGTTCAACGAGGCGATCGCCGCGTGGAAGGGATATCTGGCCAACTTTCCCGACGGCCCCCAGAGTGCCGATGCCCAGCGCGCCATTCTCGACACCCAGCTTCTGATCGCCGCCGACCATCGTGAACCGGGCTCGATACCCCGAGGCCCGCGCGGCCTGGAGCCGAATTCGTTGCCCAGAATCCTCTGGACTCCCCGTGTGCCAGGGATCCTCTTCCAGATCGGCGAGAGTCTTCTTGGCCGAGAAGAAATTCGACGCGGCGATTGCCGCCTGGGGACCGCTGACCAGCAAGTTCCCGGCAGTGAGCCAGCCGGCCATGCCCTCTTCCTGACCGCCTCTCTCTTCGAGACCGAGAAAGGCGATCCGGCCGGGGCCATCGAGCGGTTCAAGAAGATCGCCATCGAGCCCTGGCGGTCGCAAGCCCTACAGAGGGTTGCCGTGATGGAATCAAAGGCACTCTCCGTGCAGCACGCTCCGAGGACGTTCCGGACCGGCGAGGTGCCCGGCCTGAAGATCATGACGAGAAACCTCGAAAAGCTGACGTTCACCGCCTACAAGCTCAACCCCGAAGCGTACTTCCGCAAGAAACATGGGCTCGAGAATGTGGAATCGCTCGATATCGGCCTCGTCGCCCCGGACGCGGAGTGGACAGTGGACGTTCCTGGTTTCGCCAGGTACAAGCCGATCGAGACCACCTATGAACTGAAGAAGCTCGAGCAGCCGGGCGTCTACGTGATCAAGGTGACCGACCAGAAGCACTTGCAGGCGACAACCCTGGTTCTCACCAGCGATATCGAAGCCATCTTCAAGACTTCACGCGAACAGATGCTAATTTTCGCCCAGGATATGAAGACCGGGAAGGGGCGGCCCGGGGCCCGGGTGCTGGTATCCGATGCAGGGGCCGTGGTGCTCGAGGCCCAGACCGGACCCGACGGGGTGTTGCTGCATGACTGGTCTCCACCGCGGGAATCGAACCACCGCCTGACCTACCTGGTTCTCGATGGCGGTCACGTGGCGGGCTCGGGGCTTGGGCGTGCCCGATAAGCTTTCGCAAGGGCTCACCGCCCGCGCCTACCTCTACACCGACCGGCCCGCCTACCGTCCGGGGCAGCAAGTTGCCGTCCGGGGCGTGATCCGCGAGGTCCAGGGCGGCCAGTACGCCAACTTGCCCAGGGCCGAGTATCGATTCGAGGTGACTGACAGCCGGGGCCGGCAGATCGTCGCCCGGACGGTCACGCTCTCGGATTTTGGAACGTTTCACGAGACGCTGCCTCTTGATCGCGGTGCCCCGGTGGGCACGTACCGCCTACGTCTCTATCAGCCGGGCAAAAGCGATTTCGCCGGCTCGTTCGAGGTTCAGTCTTACCAGCTCGAGCCCATCGAGCTTGAGCTTCGACCTCAAGCAGACGGTCTACTACCGGGGCGAGACCGTCGAGGCCGACATCGTCGCGAAGTACCAGTACGGCGCACCGGTCGCGAACCGGCCGATCGAGGTCACACTTCCCGACCAGCGCGTCGTCAATGCCACGACCGACGCAACGGGCAAATTTCATGTGACCTTCTCCACCGACGGCTTTGCCGAGGAGCAAGTCGCTGCGGCTGGTCGCTCGGCTGCCCCAGGACAACGTCGCGGCCGCGGCGGCCGTCATGCTCGCGATTCGGGGCTTCAACATCGGCGTTCATACCAGCCGCGACGTGTTTCTCGACGGTGAATCCTTTCCGCTTCAGATTAGCGCCAGCGATGCCCGCGGCGAGCCCACGGCCCAGCGTCTCGAGCGCGGCGGTCATCAAGATGGTCAACCAGGCGGGTCGGATCACCGAGCGAGAAGCCCAGCGCAAGACTGTCGAGACCGACGCGAAGACGGGGCAGGGCACGGTGACCTTCCGGATCGACGACGCGCAGGGAGGAAATTATGTACTGCGGGTCGCCGGCATCGATCGGTTCAACAACGCCATTGTCGCTGACCGAGCGATCTACGTTTCGGGCAAGCAAGACGAGACGAAGCTGCGCATCCTGGCCGAGCGTCAGCACTACAAGGTGGGCGAGGAGGCCAGCGTCAACCTGCACAGCCGCGGCCGGGCCGGCACGGCTCTCCTGACCTGGGAGGCCGACCGGATCCTCACCTACAAACTCGTCGCCCTGAGCGACGGCGATAACCCAATTGGCTGGGCCATCGACGGTGCTCAGTTCCCCAACTTCACGCTCACCGCGGCGCGGATGTGGGAGAACAAGTTCGACGAGGCGAAGCTCGATATCGAGGTAGAGCGTGACCTGCAAGTGACCGTGGCACCCGTCAAGCCGCTGGTCGGTCCAGGCGATGAGGTCCAGCTCGAGGTCACGACCGTCGACCAGCTCGGCCGGCCCGCCTCGGCCGAGATTTCGATCGCGATGATCGATCGATCGCTCTTGCGGCTCTATGGCGACCGCCTGCCGCCGATCGGGGCTTTCTTCTACAACCAAACTGCGCACCGGAGCCTTCTCCACCGAGGCCACGAACACGTTCCACTACGTGCCGGCAACCGTCGAGGTGGCACAGGCCGTCGTTGACGAGGCCGAGCGTATCGCGGCCGTGATCGGCCGAACGCGGCCGGTCGGGCCGATTTGCAGGAACAGCTTCGCCAGCCAAGTCCAGCGTATGGTTTCGTTCACGAGAGCACCGGCACTGCTTCGGATCTTCCCGCGGCCGCCAATTCTTTTGTTTCTCCCTCAGAACCGAGCGCCCCGAAGTCTGCCCGCGGGAACGGTAACGGGAGCAATGATGCGGGGCGGGCTGGGAGGGGGTATGGGCGCGAATGGCAGGAATGGGCTTGGCCGCACGAAAAAGAAGGTACGACTCGTGAGCTCTGCTGCCAGGACCGACAAGGCTGCTGACGAAGAGTGATGAGTTGGCAGGTACTTCGAAGGAGGAAGAACTTAGGGATAAGGAGAGCGAGGATTTCGCGGTAGGATTCAGGTTTCAGTTGCCTCTTGGGAGACGCAGCGCCCTCAGTGCCAGGCGCGATGCAGAAATCGCGTCTCGCGAGCGGTTCGCCGAGACGGCCTACTGGAACCCGGCGTGGTGACAGGCAAGGACGGAAAGGCGCAGGGTCACGTTCAAGGCGCCCTCGGCGCTCTCGGAGTACCGGATCATGGCGCGGGGCGTGACCGGATCGGACACCCTGGTCGGCCAGTCTACCGCGACGCTGACGGTACGCAAGAACTTCTTCGTCGATCTCAAAATTCCCAGCTCGCTCACCCAGGGCGACAAGCCGCAGTTCATCGCGCAGGTACACCATCTCGGAGCCCGCGGAGCGGTCAACTTGAAGCTGGCCGTTTACGCTGGCGGGCGGGATGAGATCTATCCACGGACCATCGAGATCAAGGGGGACGGCGTCGACGAGGTGATGTTCGAGCCGTTCGAGGTCCCCGACGCCGAATCAGTGCGGCTGACGCTCACTGGCACAGTCGGCGATCTCACCGATGATCTGACGACGGAGATTCCCGTACGGCCCTGGGGCGTTCAAGCTTATGCATCGGCGTCGGGGACCAGCAGCGACGGCACGGCCGTGTTCGTCGGGCTACCCAAGGGGCGTTCCTACGAAAGCCCGGAGATGATGATCGTCATCTCGCCGACACTCGAGCGCATGATCGTCGAACTAGCGCTGGGCCGAGATCTCTCCAGCCTCGGCTCGCCTGCGAGTTGCCGGATCATGCCGCCTCTGGGCGGAACGATGGCCGATCGCGCGGCCGACCTGCTGGCAGCCGCCTCAGCATTGACCTACCTGCGCACAACCCGCTCGTCCGGAACGCCCGACGCCCAGCGCGTCTCGGATCGCGTCCAGGGGCTAGTTGCGGAGCTGATCGCCGCCCAGAACGAGGACGGAGGCTGGCCGTGGGTGAGTTCCGGACTGAGGCGCAGGGGTAACCCCAACCAGCCGGCCGCGCTGCCCAGCGACCGGCTCGCGTCTGCATCGGTCCTCTGGGCATTGGCGCTGGCCGAGCAGGCCGGTCTGTTGCCGGATCCCAAGGTGCTGGACAAGGGCAGCGCCTGGCTGACGCAGTCCATGGTCAGCGGAACCAGTTCACGCGACCTGGACGCGCGAGCTGCACTCTTGCATTCCCTGAGCACGCGGAGGGCGGCCACCTTCGAGATGGCCAATAGCCTCAATCGCGAGCGGCAAATCCTGTCGAATCCAGCCCTGGCGTACCTGGCGCTCACGTTTACGAATCTCAACCGGCCCGAGCTGGCGGGGGAGATCCTGGGAATCCTGGTTCCCCGTGCGAAGGCAGAGGCAGTCGCGCCGGGGCGGCCCGCCCGCCTGTACTGGGAAGGATCGAACCAGTCGGCGGGAGCGCGCGGAACCGTCGAGACGACCGCGCTCGTCAGCCTGGCATTCGCCCGGGTCCGTCCCCAGGCGAGCGAGCTCGATCGGGCGATCGACTGGCTGCATGCCCATCGTTTCGGACATGGCTGGAACCCGCACAGGGCCAAAGGTCCGGTGCTTGCCGCCCTGGCACTTTACCATGGCCGGGCCAAGGGTGCCGAGGATCGGTATCGACTGACTGTCACGGTCAACGACACCAAGGTGGCCGAACTAGCGGTGCAGGGATCGGCGGAGAGCCAGGCCATCGCAGTCCCCGTGAAGGCGCTCAAGGCCGGCGATTCCAATCGCGTCGGTCTGGCCATGGAAGGGCGGGGCACCTTCAGCTATGCGGTCACGATGACGGGGTTCACGCGCGATTTCGGTCCCGATCAGGACCGGGCCAACCGGCCCGCCTGGGTCGATCGTCGGGTTTACTGGCCCGCACCCTGCCGAGCTTGACGGCAAGGTCTTGCCGGCCGGCTTCGGCGTGGCCGTAAACCCCACCACTTTCGAGAACGTCGCCACCCAGGTCGCCCTGGGCGGCAAGGCCCGCGTGGGGCTGGCCGTCTGGCGAAACATCCCGCCCACAACGCCCGAATGGGAGCGCGATTTCCTGGTCGTCGAGGAGCATCTGCCCGCCGGTACGACGCTGATCGAGGGATCGGTCCAGACCTCGGCTAGCTCGTTCACCCTGGCCGACGGCGTACTCACCTTCTACTTCCATCCCGACCAGAACCCCGGCGGCATCCAGTACGATGTCTACGGCTACCTTCCCGGCCAGTACCGCACGCTGCCGGCCTCGGTCAAGAGCGCCTATGAACCGGGCCGATTCCACCTGGGCCAGCCCGGTGAGTTCAAGGTTCTGGCCCCGGGAGAGAAGAACACCGATCCGTATCGCCAGTCGCCCGATGAGCTCTACGCTCGCGGCAAGGCGCATTTCGATGCCGGCCGGTACGCCGAGTCAGCCGCGGCGCTCGAGCCGCTGTTCGCCGGCTACACGCTGCGCGACGACGTGGCCAAGGACGCCGCGCGGATGCTGCTGCTGATCAACATCAAGGATTACGAGCCGCGCAAGGTGGTCCAGTACTTCGAGGTCGTCAAAGAGAAGGCCCCCGAGCTGATCCTCAGCTTCGACCAGTTGCTGGTCATCGGGCGTGCTTATCGCGACATCAATGAATACGAGCGGGCGATCATCGTCTGGCGCGGGCTGATCGAAGCCAGTTACATCGAAGACGCTCGGGTTGGCGAGCTGCTTCGCCAGCGCGGCAAGACCCTGGAGGCGATGACTTACTTGATCGACCTCTGGCGGACTTACCCCAACACGCCCTCGATCGAGAGTGACTTTTTCGGCCTCTCCCAGGTGATGGCGCAGGCGGCGTCCAATGCGTTCACCGACCCCAACCTCCGTCGTGAGCTGGCCGCCGCGGGAGTGACCAGATCCGAGCTGCTGCTCCAGACCATCCGGATGATCCAGGTCTTCCTCTCCCAGTCCCCCACCAACCCGATGGCCGATGAGGCGAGCCTGGCCCTGGTGGGCGCCTTTCTGGAGCTGGAGAATTACGACTCGGTCGTGAAGCTCGCGGCGCGGTTCGCCAAGCTCTATCCCAAGAGCACTTTCCTTGACAGTTTCCAGTACAGCGAGGCCCTGGCTAACTTCCACCTGGGCCAGCACGACCGGGCAGTCGAGGTGGCCGAGAAGATCGCCAGGTCGGTCTATAAGGACGCCGGCGGAGCTGACCAGCCCAGCCCCAACAAGTGGCAGGCTCTGTACATTCTGGGCCAGATCTTCGACGCCCGGCGGATGCCGGGCAAGGCTCTGGATTACTATCGCCAGGTCGCCGACCGATTCACCGACGCAGCCAGCGCCATCCAATTCTACACCCGCAAGGAACTGAAGGTGCCCGAAGTCTCGGTCGTTCGTCCCCTTATCAAGCCTGCGGTGGTCCAGGCCGTCGATCCCGCCCGAGCGAATGCTCACCGAGACCCGGCGGGCTACGGACGGTCGGCGTTCAGCCGCCAGGCCGCGAACCCCGCCGGTGCTCAGAACCTGCTGGCCAAGCCGGGAATCAAGCTCGAGTATCGCAACATCGCCAGAGGCCGATGTCACTGTCTATCCTGTCGACCTGATGCAGCTTTACCTCACCCGCCGCAACCTGAACGGGATTGCCGGCATCGACCTGGCCGGCATCACGCCCCTGGTGGAGAAGAGCGTTACCCTGGGAGACGGCTCGGATTACGACGATCGTTCCCGGCTGATCGACCTGCCGCTTGCCAGAGAAGGCGCGTACCTGGTCATGATCCGGGGCGATAACCTCTACACCTCGGGGATCGTGCTCGTCTCCCCTCTGGAGCTGGAAGTACTCGAGGAGCCTGCCGCCGCACGCGTACGGATCACCGTGCGGGACGCTCGCACCAAGGATCCGCTGCCCAAGGTCCAGGTCAAAGTAATCGGCAGTGGCAACCCTCAGTTCTTCGCGGGAGATACAGACTTGCGGGGTGTGTTCGTCGCCGAGGGCGTGCAGGGACAGGTCAGTGCTGTAATTCGCAAGGATGCCGCCGGATATGCCTTCTATCGGGGGACCCGCTATGTGGGTCAACAGCCCGTGCCGCTGCCCGCAGTCGCCGGGGCGCAACGGGCAGAAGGCCAAACCTCCCAAACGCCGGCTCAAAACCAGGCTCTCGATGCCAACCTGAAGTTCCAGAATCTGAGTAATAGCCTGAAGCAGATCCAGCGGCTTCAAGAACGCTACAAGAATCCGGAAAGCGATAAAGCGAAAGGCGCACCGGCTGGCCAGTTCCGCTGAGGTTCTGTCCTGCCATCTTGATGCCCTGTCCGCTCCTTGGGGATTTGCCGCACGCAAGTCCAATCGGAACGGCTCTCCTTTCTTACATCCTCATACATTGGTGCACCGAAATGACAGAGCACTTGAGCGACCGAGCGGCGTGCGTTATGAGTTATACACACTGCGGATTGTTACTAAGTCCGGATTCACGCTCGAGGGACCAATTATGAAGACGTGCATCTTTAGTGCCATTTTGATTCTGGCCGGCCTGACCGGGCTCGCGCCCGCGGACGACAAGGCAAAGAGTGAGCCCATCGCCGCGACCGACCACCGCGTATTCGAGCTGCGAACTTATCACACAAACGACGGCAAGCTGGCCGATCTGCACAAGCGGTTTCGCGATCACACCTGTGCGCTTCTGCGAAAGCACGGCGCCGAGCTGATCGGCTTCTGGACCCCGCTGGAAGACAAAGACGGCAAGGGATCGAAGCTGATCTACCTAGTCGCCTTCCCCGACCGCGAGGCTGCTCGGAAGACATGGAAAGAATTCAGTGATGATCCCGAGTGGAAAAAAGTCTACGCCGAGAGCCACAAGGACGGCCCGCTGGTCAGCAAAGTGGAGTCGGTGTTTCTCGAGCCCACCGACTATAGCGCGATCAAGTGACCCACTACGCTGGAAATCCGCTTTGGTCTTTCCCGCGCGGACTTTTTCGGCCCAGTCCTTGTCCTGGGGATGAAGTGGCAGATCAAGCGGTCTGTCGTAGTCGATCAAACGCGCATAGCGACCACGCTCGTAAGCCAGGGCGAAGACCTCGGCGAGGTCTAGAAAGACGTCGGGATCGGGGTCTTCCAGCGGGATAGGAATTTTCGGCAAGCGTCGTTCTATCGACCAGGCGTAGACATCGCCGATATCGCTTCTGCTGGCGCGGGAGATGATGGTGAAGAAGTGGCCAGGCGGGAGCGGCTTCGCCATGGGCAGCCGGCGGCCGGCGATCAGGAGATCGATCTCGACCAGATTGACTCCTTGGATCCGCAGACGATGCCGCTTTTCCAAGTACTCGGTCAACCCGCTCGATCCCTTGTTTGTCGGTGAGAGAACTTCGATCGCGGTAACCAGCCGCTCATCCGGCAGCCGGCGTATCTCGATCCAGGTATCACGGACCTCGTCGACCGCCGCGGCGAAGGGGATCGCGATCGGCTCGAGCGTGGCCACCATGCCGCTGCCAGATGGTTCCGGGTCGCTGGCTCCGGCATGACGGACAATCGACACGTCGGGCCTCATGAGCCGATCATGTCCCTCTTGCCAGGTCACAACCCTCACTTCCTCACCCATCTGCGCGACATAGTCCTCAGGAAGGCAGTCGCTCGACTGATGGCATCGCGGCAGTAGGTGATCATGCTGGCGTGAAAATCAGGCCAGCGGCCTTGGTCTTCCAGGTACGGGTCCATTCCGGGAAAAGGGCTTTTCATGGGGAGGCCTCGGCAGCAGGAAGTCGACGAACATCGCCCTCTTATTGTAGGGGAACAAGCCCTGCGTGACGAGGTCCGATGGATCCCCGAGCGGTTCCAGCTTGATCAGGTCCCGACCCAGAGTGACGTTGACAGCGCCGATGAGGCTTTCGCCCAGACCCTTCTGGCGGATGGCTTCCACATCTGTACGGCAAGCGAAGAGAGCGTCGACGACTCCGCAGTCCCATTGCTGGCCTCGGCCCTTTTGAAAGACTTCATCGATTTGCATGGGCGTGAGCCGCTTGCGGTAATGACGGTCACTGGACATGGCATCAAACGAATCTGCCACCGCGAGAATGCGTGCCTCGAGTGGAATCTCCTCGCCGGAGAGGTGGTCGGGATATCCCGTCCCATCCAGGCTCTCGTGGTGGTGGCGAACTCCGGGAAGAATGTGGCTGAGCTTCTTCAAGTCCTTGAGGATGGTGACGCCGATCTCCACATGAGCCTGAATCTTGCGGTACTCTTCGGTGGTCAACGGCCCGCATTTCTTCAAGACCTGGTCGTCGATGCCGATCTTGCCGACGTCGTGCAACAGTCCCGCAAGATACAGGTCGCTGCGCTTCTGGGGCGGCATTGCCAGTTCTTCCGCCAGGCGGACCGCAATACGCGCCACGCGCTCGGAATGCCCGGACGTGTTCGGATCCTTGGCATCAATGGCAGCCGTCAGGGCACGGATGATTCCGAAGAGTAGCTCCTTCAGTTCAACGTAGGTTCGAGCATTGCTGGACTGCGTTGCGATGAGCGATGCGACATACTGCATGCGCTCGATCTCGGGGGTCCCGATCAATCGATCTTGCAACGGTTTGACCGCGACGAGCCATCCGGCCGTCCCGGCCGGCACGCAGGCGAAACGGTTTAAGGGAGGAGCGGAGCCGCCGGCGGACGTTTGTTTCAAGTCGTTGACAACGTGCGCCGTCTCACGCGCCATGAGGGGAACAAACGAACGATAATACGAGGGACGATATCCCTCGATCTCTCCGCTCACCACCACCGGCTCGTGAGACTCATTGGGGACCCATGCCACAGCGGCCATGCCGAGTGAGGTTCTCAGAACGTTGACTGCAAGCGATTGGAACCGCGCCGGCGAATCGGAAATGCGCATCCGGCGGATCAGGCGGCCGATCACCACATGCTCCCCCTCATCTTCATCGTCGTCGGCCTCTCGATGCATGGGGTAAACACGGGTTTCATGGTTGTTCTGTTGCCGGTTCACAAACTGCTGTCCCCAGGCGCAAGGCCGGCTCGGGGCACTGAGGGCCCCAGTGCCAGGCGCTCTGGGCTCTTCTTCGGCCAGCTCGGTCGTTCGCTGCGGCGTGTCGCGGGGCTGAGTCGGCGCCTGAAAACCTACGAAGGCCACCAGGTCGACTGCTTCGGCGGAAAACAAGGGCAGCACCAGCCAAGTTCGCTCGAGATCTTCATCGCGGCGCCAGACCGCGACTCGACCAAGCCGCAGTCCGCTGGAACTTGCCACTTCCTGGAGCCGGCTGTCCCCACTGGGGAATTGCTCTTTTTCGGCCCCGATGAGCAGCTTCCAGGCTCGGTGGTTGAGATCAAAGATACCCACCGGCGCCGAGAACTCGCGGGCCATGAGGTTTCCCAACAGTCGAATCCCGTCGCCGACCACTCCAGGACCAGTAATGGCATCTCTTTGGATCCGGAGACGAGTTGCGTCGGCCTGGCCGATTCTGCTGCTGATCATGAGCTAAACCTCTTCCGTCCGGATCGCCGGCAACCCGGGAGCCGCACCCATATGCGACAGGTGCGCGGCACGACGCCGAGCACCCGAAGATTGGCAAGCGGACACACGGCGTTTCGTTCCCACTGGCCCGCGCCGCGTGGATCGCGTAGGGACCCTTTCTTGAAATGTAGTACACGGTTGTTCGTGGGCTCGAGCAAACCGGCACAGGGTTGACCTTGAGCTTGTGGGTCAGTGGCTCAAGCAATCATGGACAGTCTGCCGTGCAGGACCTATAGAACGATAGCCGAACTGATCTCCCCGGGCTGGCGGCTGCAGTGGAGACGCAGGAATCAACACTGGGCAGTGGCAAGCTCTGATTCGTCTCCAAAGGCTCGATCCGGGCCCTCCGACCGGGCTGTCTGAATAGAAAGCGTGCGGACCAGAAACAGAGATGTCTTCGATGCGGAATACAGATGACTCGTGGCAGGATTCCGCTCGGGAGCTAATGGAGGAATGGAACCTGGCAAGCGAGGAGGATTCTCCGCCACATTCGTTCCATTCCCCCGCTTCGCTCCCGAGTGAATTGGGGTTCAATCTTGCCCCAGCAGAGCTTGAGGCGGAGAAGTCCTTTCCAGTCGGCCCGACCATGTTGTATCGGGCGTTTGACCCGAGGTCACCTCGAACGCCTGGTACCGGCCCGAGTCAGCGAGCTGATGGGCAGAACAGTGCTGATGGCGGGGCAGGGGTGGTCTCCTCGGGAACCGGCTACGCCCTGAGTGGGAAGAACGGGGCGGGAACCCGCTTGAGCTTCCCGCGCGTGGGAGACGAACTGGGGGGATTCCGGCTGGTGGTGGAGCTGGGTCGCGGGGCGTTTGCGCGTGTCTTCCTGGCGGAAGAGATGAACCTGGGGCGTCGCCTGGTGGCATTAAAGGTTTCCCGCGCCGAGGGAGAAGAACCGCGGCTCCTGGCGCGGCTCCAGCACGCTCACATTGTTCCGGTCCATTCCGTCCATGATGAGCCGGAGACCGGTCTGAGGCTCTTGTGCATGCCGTTTTTCGGCGGGGCCAACCTCGCTCAACTACTCCAGGAAGCATGGGGATTGACTCATACTCAGGCCACCGGACGAAGTCTGGTGGAAGCGCTCGACCATTTCAGCCAGCGACTGCCGCCGGCGACCGGGCAAGACGTTTCTCTGGGACTGGGACGGGTCCAACGGTCGCGGTTGCGAGCACTCCCCGCCGCGACCAGGCCGAGCGTTGCAGAGCCCGCCGGGAATTTGCCACCGCAATCGGCACCACTAGCGCGATTCGGGACGGCCAGAGCTGGACGTCTGCGTTCGCTTGTGACCCGGCTGGTCAGCCCTCGTGACGAGCCCGGCACGTGCACTGAAATTCATGACGACGGTCAGCCCTCACGCCAGTTTCTACGCGGGGCCAGCGGCATCCAGGCCGCGGTCTGGATCGTCGCCAGGCTGGCCGAAGGCCTCGAACATGCCCACTCTCGGGGCCTGCTGCACCGGGACCTGAAACCGGCCAACATTCTGATCGCGGGCGACGGCACGCCGATGCTGCTCGACTTCAATCTGGCCGCCACGACCGAGTTTGCCACCGAAGCCTGTCCCCAGGGTCAATCGGGCGAGCCGGTTGTCCACCGGGCACTGCTTGGTGGGACTCTGCCCTACATGGCCCCTGAACATCTCGATGCCATTGATCCCGAAGGTTCGACTAGCCCGGATGCCGTCAATGAGCGATCCGACATCTATGCATTGGGCCTGATCCTTTTCGAGATGATCAGTGGGAACCATCCGTTTCCCGAGCCTCCTGCCGGCCTCACGCCGGTGGCGACCATCCGCGGCATGAAAGCCGACCGCCGTCGCCGGCCCGCCTCCTCGCTGCGTAGCTGCTGTCCCGAGGTGCCCTGGAGCCTGGACGCTCTGGTGTCCCAGTGCCTCGATCCCGAGCCGGATCGCCGTTACCAGACCGCGACGATCTGGCCGAGGATCTGCGGCGATTCCTCGAAGACCTGCCCATGAAGCACTGCCCCGAACCGAGCTTGCGCGAACGACTGGGCAAGTGGGCCAGGCGGCATCCCGGCCTTTGTGGCTCTACCTCCATCGCCCTGGTCGCTCTGTTGCTGCTGGGATTTTTGACCGTTTGCATCACGCTGGTCTACGACGGCATGCTCGACGACTTCGTGCTCAACATTGGCTGCGCAGATGAAGCTGCAAGCGTTCGATCGTGGACTTCGTCGAGAGTCAGTTCCTGCTCAACTTGGCCGGACACAATGATGATTTCCTGAAGAAGGGTACGCGCAAGGCTCAAGAGCTTCTCGGCCGGGTCGGGATTGCCGATGAATCCAGAGTTGGCCGTGCAGGTGGACGGCAGGTGCGAAACTCCAGCCAGAAATGGGCCCCGCGATGGCTGCGCCGCCTGCAGCCCGAGGAGTCCCGGCGGCTGCTTCGGCAGACTGTCGAGCTGCTTATCCTGGAGGCTCGCGCAGGTGTGATCCATCGCAGAGCATGGTGGTTCGGAGGACGACCGCCGCAAGGCGTTGATCCGCGCAATTTCTCGCCTTGACCTCGCCGAGCAACTTGACACCGCAGTCCCTTCGACGCTGTTCGCCGAGCGAGCCCGCTATCATGCCAAGCTCGGAGACGCCGACATGGCCGCCCGCGATCGCGACCGA
>CAVXCB010000003.1:0-437468 GCA_963760085.1 uncultured Planctomycetaceae bacterium | reverse complement strand
ATCCGGATCGGGTCAGGGCTGACCTGAACTCTGGCGAGAATTCGAATCACATCGGCATGAAAATCCAAAAGCAGGATCTGATGACCGGCTTGGTCGGCGGTAAGCACACGACGGTTGTCGGGCAAGGCCGCTATGTCAGCCAGGCCGGAGGCGACATCGTATTCGACCAGGACCGACGCGTCGCGAGATCGATCACAGAGATGCTTCCGCTCTGCCGGTTGGCGGTCAGCAACCGCCCGCCGTCCATCAGCGCAACTGCCATCGGCCGACGGATGCGGGCCGTGAGCGCCTTCGCGACCGTGCCTTTCGTCGTTCCGTCGTGACAATAGCCCGACCGGCCGGGAGCAGGGCTGGTACCAGGAGTATCCAGATGCAGTCGCGATGGATCTGGCTATCGTTTTCATGTCGGCCTGGTCTGTCGGATTGGTTGAGCTCAAAAACTCTTAAGCCCCGCGCGGAGAACCTCGATGGCCTTCGCCAAGGCAGCATCACTCCAGGGGTCGACAGTGCTGTCTTGTGCCGAACATTGTCCGCGCCGGTTCTGCCTCTGTCCTTCGGGACGGGCACTGCGTGGGCTGACGAGATGCTCCGGCTTCACACCTCCGTTCGCCGGCCGCTCGTTTCTTTCCGGCGACCGCCGCAAGACGATTGCCAGGGGATTGAGTGGTGCTGGTGAAGCCGCGAGTGGGCGGCCATCGCCGGTGCTCAAGCCGTACGGTGATCAGGCTAAGATACCAGGCCCCGTCACCCACGGGTACGGAGGATCGGAGAACTGCGGTGTCAGGGAAGCCTGGAAGCTGCCCGGGCTGGTTCCACCCGCCTCGGGTCGCGGTGCCGACCAGGACAGCCCGATGGTTGTCTTGCAAGGCAGCGGCGAGCCACTCTGCGGTATTGGCGGTTTCGCGCATCCACCAGAGCGACCAGCGGCAAGTCCCGGAACAAGGCATCCGGTGTTGCATCGTAAGTCATCACACTCTCGGCTTCACGAACCCGACCAATCCGGCCATGGATAGCAGGCTATCGGCCAGGAGAACCGTGGGATGCAGGCTGGTCGAAGATAGCCCCCGCAGATCAATGACAAGGCCCCGCAGTTTCTCGCCCTCGAGCTCCTGAGCAACCTTGCGGAGCTCGTGCGGCGTGCTGGCAGAGATGTTGCGAATGCGGAGGTAACCAATCGAGTCAGCACCACCGACGAGATAATCCCACTCGCCGGACGTTTTCTTTTGAAACCCGCTGATTGTGGCTATGAACAACGGCCCGCGGGTTGCTTTCAAGGTTCTGGCCTCCCCCTTGGGCTGCCGGACCACCATGCTGACATGGGTCCATCCTGGCCACGCAGCCGATCAACCACTTGTCTGAGGGTCATGTCCTTGGTGTCAACTCCGTCGATCTGCTCGAATCGATCCTCTCGCATCATCCTGCGCTCGATCAGCGGGGCCGCCCGGCACGATGCCGTCAATGATCGTTCGCTTCTCCTTTTCATCGTAACGAACTTGAATATGGATACCAACATAGCGATTGCCCTGGAATTGCTCTTGAACCTCATGTTCCTTGGCTGAGGTGATCTGAGCTCCGCCGGGAACGCTGGCAAGTAGCCCTTGCACGAGAGCCTCTTCGAGGCCGCCCGTTCGGATGCTTTTCGCCGGCTTGGAAGGCCACAGCTCCACGAGCAGCGCCGAGAATTGCGGGGTGTCGTCAGTGCCGAGACGCGCCGGCTCAGGCCGGCTGGAATGGGCAAACCCGCGGCCTCGTAGAGGCCCTTGATCCCGGCCAGGATCATCTGCTGGCGAGCGGGAGGATCGAGGTGATGCCGCAGGATGGTGTCGGTGATGTCCTGAATGTGCTTGCCAAGCTCCCGCGGGCCCGTCAGCTCGGTCGCCGCTGGCAATGGAGAACCCGCACCGGCTTGCCGAAATGAACCGGCGATAAGAACAGTACCCACCAGACCATACAAGACCCTCGCCAGGTTGCGACCCATGAGGGAGACTCCCGCACTCGAGGCATCGTGAGGCTGAGCGCTTGGCCCACGCACTCAATCTAACGAGAACCTGCATCGATGTCACGACTTCGACCGTCCTTGGAACTTCATTCCACAAACTGATCTGGCGCATTGTGGAAAACGACGCCAAGGGCAAGATTGAGAGAAGTGGTAAGTCAGGAAAATCGCCGGACGCCCTAATGGTCGGGAATGAGGATCGGTCCTGAGGCACTGCGGCCAGGGACGAATCTGTGAATCAGATGAGCAAGCTGAACCCACTCGATCGGTTTGCAGATGCAGTCATTGCAGCCCATTTTAATGCAATCTAGAAGGTGGTCGTCGCTTGAGTGCGGCGCTGGAGCGCCAGGATTGGGCCGCTATAGCCGCTAGCGCGGATCCGGCGAGTTGCGTCATAACCGTCGATGATCGGCATTTCCAGGTCCATCAGAATCAGGTCGAAGGCATTCCCCGCCTGGCAAGCGGCCAGAGCCAGATCCACGGCGTCACGCCCATTGCTTACCCCGACGACTTCGAAGCCGAGCAAGTTGAGCTGCCTGGAGAAAATCGCTTGGAGATCGGAGTTATCCTTGGCCACTAGGCGCGCACGGCGGCAACTCGCGAGCTTTCTTCATTCCTTCCAGCCGCGCGGTAGATTTCGACTCCGGCGGCGTAAACTTGGGCCTGTCATCCGGCATGGCAGGAGCAACCTCTCATCGCATCCTCGATGAGACACACAGGACCGTCATGCTCGATCTGGCTTACCCGGGCGAGGGCCAAACCGTACGTGATTGACCCTCAATCAGCGACAGCACTCTGCCCGGAAAATGAGCTCTTTCGCATGCCGCCATGGTCCAATCATTGCGCGAATGCGCGCCATGACAAATACACCCTTATGTTTAAATCACGTTTGTCAGGATTTGTCAATATGCAACGCGGTCGCGCTAGGGAATCATGGTGTGATTTCACCTCGCGTTACTCGCTGCATGGGAACGCTGTCATCGCATGTGTGGATGAGTAAGTAACCATTCTGAAAGCTTTATTTAATAAATCAATTTGAGATGGGGAGCGCGGCCTTAGCGCGGATCGGGCATCGCCGCGGGTAATTCTCGAGGAGCCCGGGGCAGGCGGCCCTACCTTAGTCAAAGATCTCGGGTTAAGATGATAGCCTGTTGTTTGTAATCCGCCACCGAGAAAGCCCCGCGCTGATCGGCTTTTTCCCCGCCCAGGACATCCGGTTGCCCGTCATGGTTCGCAATCGGCTCTGGACACCTCAAGCGAGTTTCTGCGATGAAGATTTCCAGGTTGACCCGGATGTCGTTGATCCTTCTGGCGGTTATAGGACTTTATGGGTCGGTTGCGGCCCGAGACGATCAGGCCTCTGACAGCACTCGAGAAAATGCGATCCGCGAATCAGTCGTCAAGATCTCGGCGACCTTGCGTATCCGGATATCCTCCACCCCTGGACCAAGCAGAGCCCGCGCGAGGCAAGCGGTACGGGAGTCATCGTTGACGGCAAGCGAATCCTCACGAATGCTCACATGGTGCTCTTCGCCAGCCAGCTTAACGTGGAAAGCCAGCAGTCCAGCGAGAAACTGGCGGCCACGGTGGAAGCGGTCAGCCCGGGAATGGACCTGGCGGTCCTGAAGCTCGAAGACGAATCCTTCTTCGACAAACGGCCTCCCCTGGTGCGTGTTCAGACTCTTCCCGAGGTCAAGGACAGCGTGGTGGTCTACGGCTACCCCCAGGGTGGTTCCAGCCTGTCCGTAACCAAGGGGATCGTCTCGCGGATCGAGTTCGCCGGTTACAACGATGGAGTCAGCGGCGTTCGGATCCAGGTTGACGCGGCCATCAACCCAGGCAACAGCGGCGGGCCCGCTCTGGTGGACGGCAAGATGGTCGGCCTGATCTTCAGCAAGCTGACCCAGGCTGACAATATCGGCTATATCATTCCGGCCGAGGAAATCGAGCTGTTTCTCAAGGACATCGCCGACGGTAAGTACGCGGGCAAGCCTGCCATGCACGACTCGCTGCAAACCCTGGAAAACCCAGCGCTACGGGGGTTTCTACGCCTCGACAAGAAGTCTCAGGGGATGATCGTGCACACGCCGGCCGAGCCCAAGCCAGATTATCCCCTGAAGACCTGGGACCTGATTACGAGAATCGGGGACGCGGAAGTCGATAACCGGGGCATGGTGAAGATCAAGGAGAATCTGCGCCTCCAGTTTCAATACTTGATTCAGAAAGTGGTCAGGAACGGCAAGCTGCCTTTGTCGATCATCCGCCAGGGTAAATCCCAGAGCATCGAGCTGCCAGTTGTCACCCGCTGGCCGATGCTGATTGAGCCGCTAGAGGGCCATTACCCATCGTATTTCGTTTACGGCCCACTGGTTTTCTCGGCGGCGAGCCGCGAGTTTTGCTCGGCTCTCGAGCGGCCTGGAAGCGCGATGGCCGCGGCCCTGGCAGTCATGGGCAGCCCCCTGGTGACACGCCGCGGTGATCGCCCCGCCTTCGAGGGCGAGGAGCTGGTCGTGGTCACCTCGCCGATGTTGCCGAATGCGCTGAGCAAGGGATACGACAATCCCTTCTCCAAGGTGGTCAAGGAAGTGAACGGAGTGAAGGTGAAAAACCTTCGCCACTTTGTCGAGCTGCTCCGTGATACCCAGAGCAAGTACACCACCATCGCTTTTGACGACCGCTTCTCAGAGACGATCGTCTTCGAGCACAAGGCAGCGCTAAGGCCACCGAAGAGGTCCTCTCAGATAACGGCATCCGCGAGCAGGCCTCTGACGACCTGCTCACGGTGTGGAGGAAGAAGTAGATTCCGCCTCCGTTCCTCAGGACAACCGGGTTGCGGGCAGAGCGAAAGAGTAGCCGGATCAGCGTGGCCGTCGAGTCATTTTGTAATGACGAAGTGGTCGACCTCCTCGCCGTCGGCTGTCAACTGGCGGATAGTCAGTGTAGGACCATCAACGTCGGCCACGGTCAGCGAATGGACCTTGGAAATGTGCTTGTAAGTAAATGCCTGCCAAGAGGCGGGGTCATCTTGCTGCTCGGGATTGTAAAGGTGCTGACCACCGGCGCCTGAGACGATGTAGATCACACCTTGCGGTGTCGTGTCGCTCTGGCCGTTGAACGACTTGTCCAGCGTGAACTTGCCGTCGACATGTCGATTCCTGGCGAGCCTTCCGTCCTTGCCCCTGACCGGCGCGGCGTTGTTGTTCGCTGATGGTTCGAATCTGAGCGGGTACGACCTCTGATAGTTGTGTACGTGACCGCTGAAGACAAGGTCGACCTTGCCTGCTTCGAACGTCGGGGAGAGGATCCGCATATATTGCTCGTCGAAGTGAGTTTTTGACGAACTGAACCCGGGCTGGTGGAAACTAACAAACCGCCAGGTGGCTCCGCTGGCCGCGGCCAAATCGTTGGCGACCCACTGCTGGAGTTCCCGGTCGGTCCAGTCGACGGTGGCGTTCGCGTCAAGGACTGTCCAGTGGGCGTTTCCGTAGTCGAATGAGAAATTCGCCATTTGGGGGAAGGACTTACCGGAGGCCTCCAGAAAAGCCTTCTTGTTCGGCTCCGGGCCGAGGATCGGTGCGACGAGCGGGCCACCTTCCTTGCCGATCGGGCCGTTCAGCGGCTGGAACCAGTAGTAAAAGTAAGCAAGGCCATCGGGAGTCTTCCCCAGGTCGCGGGATGCGATATCGTGGTTTCCCGGTGCGGCAACAAACATAGTGGAACGCAAAAGCGGTGCGCCTTGCGACGGTGACGCGTTGTCTGCATTGTAAATGGGCCAGAAGTTCTCGCGGTATTCGGAAGCGAGGCCCTTATCATAGACAATGTCGCCTGTGATCATCACGAAATCAGGCTTTGATAGGAAGGCGCGGTAGGCAATCGCGTTTTCCTCCGGTGTGTCTGCTCCGCCGTCGCCGAAGACGACAAAGCGGTGAGGCTGATCGGCCGCTTTCGTCGCGCGGGCATCCGATTCGAAGACGACGACGCCTTCCTTGCTCACGCGATAGCTGAAGGCTTCACCCGATTGCAGTCCCGTCAGGGCCAGGTGATAAACCCGGTGCGGTTCGATCCCAGCCACCGCGACACGGCTGACAGACGGGGCTTTGGCGGCCTGCCAGGGCAGGCCGGCCCTGGCTCTGTAGTCGACGGTCCAAGCGGCGTCGGCGTCTGGGGCGTGCCAAAGCAGAACAAGCTTCCCCGGCGCCTGGATATGACCCAGTTGCAGATATGGCTGGACGAGGAACGGCCCCTGGGGCCTTTTCTTTTCGGTTTGGCTTTTGCCTTTGGCGTCTTGGTTGAGGCGCCCTTGGGGCTGTTCCCACTGGCCTTGGGCGGTGCGTCCTGCGCCAAAACCAGTGCTGAAGAGAACACGAACACGCAAGAGACGGAAATCAGCAGGCGAGCGATTCTCATAGTAAAACTCCGGGGCCTGAAGAAGAAAAACCGAACTTGGCTGGAACCGTCGTTTCGCTGGCACCTTCACAAACACTCGTTATTCTTAGAAGTTTTGCAACCATTTCTGACGGCGATCACCACGATAACACCAGGAGCCAGGGGCTGCTCATGAAGATGTCGAGAAAAACGTGCTGCATGCAAATGCGTGGCGGACTTGCGATAATCCAGCCGAGGCGACTCAACTCCCGGGCCGGCCCCCGATGCCGGGGCTTTCGCCAGATCGACCACCGACGATCGGAGACCTGTCATGGCCGCCGCTGACCGACATCTCCTGTTCGGATTGCTCGCGCTTCAGAACGGTCTGATCGACCAGGGCCAGCTCATGCTCGCCTTTCAGGCATGGACCCGCGACAAGTCCCAGAGCCTGGCCGATCACCTCGAAGCCCGCGGCGACCTGACGGACGCCAAGAAAGCGCTGCTGTATGCGCTGGCCGAGGTTCATCTGCAAACGCACGGTGGCGACGTGGAGAAGAGCCTGGCCGCCATTCCCGCCAACCGATCCACCCGCGCCGGCCTGGCCGAGCTGCGCGAGCCCGAGATCGAGGCCACGCTCGCCCGGGTCGCACGGAACAAGAACGGCCACGCCACCGAGGCCGACGATGATCACGACCCCGACCGCACCGCCGGGCTGTCGGTCGGCGGGTCGACCTGCGATGGCCAGCGGTTCCGCTTGCTCCGCCCGCACGCGCGGGGCGGGCTGGGCGAGGTGTTCGTGGCGCTCGACTGCGAGCTGCACCGCGAGGTGGCGCTGAAGCAGATCCTTGAGAAGCACGCCGACGACCCAGTGAGCCGCCAGCGGTTCGTGCTGGAGGCCGAGGTGACCGGCGGGCTCGAGCACCCCGGCATCGTGCCGGTTTACGGTCTGGGCACCTACGGCACCGGCCGCCCGTACTACGCCATGCGGTTCATCAAGGGCGACAGCCTCAAGGAGGCGATCGAGAAATTCCACGGCGAGGCTATCGTAGGGTCCGCTGTGCGGACCACACCGGCTAAGAAAACGGTCCGCACAGCGGACACTACGGGGCTCGAACTCCGTCGGCTCCTCCGCCGCTTCCTCGACGTCTGCAACGCCATCGATTACGCCCACTCCCGCGGCGTGATCCATCGCGACATCAAGCCCGCCAACATTATCCTCGGCAAACACGGCGAGACGCTCGTGGTCGACTGGGGGCTGGCCAAGGCCGTGGGCCGGGCCGATCCGTCGGTCGGTGAGCAGACCATCGCTCCGTCGTCGAGCGGGTCATCGGAGACCATGCCCGGCAGTGCCCTGGGCACGCCGGCCTACATGAGCCCCGAGCAAGCCCTTGGCGATCTCGATCGGCTGGGCCCTCGCTCCGACGTCTACTCGCTGGGCGCCACCCTGTACTGCCTTCTGACCGGCAAGCCGCCGTTGGAGGGCGAGGACGTCGGCGAGATCCTCGGCAAGGTTCAGCGGGGTGACTTCGTCCCGCCCCGGCACCTCGAATCGTCGCTGGACGCGGCCCTGGAAGCCGTCTGCCTGAAGGCGATGGCCAACCAGCCGGGTGACCGTTACCCCTCGTGCCGGGCCTTGGCCGACGACGTGGAGCGGTGGATGGCCGACGAGCCGGTCTCGGCCTGGGCCGAGCCCTGGACGCGGAAACTGTTGCGCTGGCTGACGCGGCACCGCACCGGGGTAACCGGCGCGGCGGCGGCCGTGCTGGCGGGGGTGGTCGGTCTGTCGGCGGTGCTGGCCGTGCAGGCCCGGGCCAACGCTTCCCTCGCGGACAAGAACACCGCGCTGACGGCCGCCAACGCCAAGATCGAGGCCCGCTACAACCTCGCCGTCGAGGCCATCAAGACGTTTCACACCGGCGTCAGTGAGGACTTCCTGCTCAAGGAGGAGAAATTCAAGGAGCTGCGCGACCGGCTCTTGAAATCGGCCTCGGACTTCTACGGCAAGCTCGGCGCCCTGCTCGGCAAGGATACCGACATCGCCTCGCGGCAGGCCCTGGCGCAGTCCAACTTCGAGCTGGCCGACCTGACGAGCAAGGTCGGCCGCAACGAGGACGCCCTGGCGGCGCATCGTGCGGTGCTGGCGGCGCGTGAGGCACTGGCGGCCGAGCCGGGAGCCGGCGTCCTGGCCAAGGTCGACGTCGGCCGGAGCCTGATCGCGGTCGCCATGCTGCTCGAAGCGACGGGGAAGACGGACGAGGCGCTGGCGACGTACCGGCGGTCGGAGTCGCTGCTGACCAGCCCGGCCGGTGTCGATCCGTCAGCGCGGGCCGCGCTGGCGGCCTGCCGGTCGCAAATGGGTTGGCTCCTATTCACCACGGGCAAGATCCGCCGACGCCCTGGCGGCCTTACGGCTGGCGCGGGCCGACCAGGAGGCGCTGGCCGCCGCTCCCGAAGCCTCCAACGACGCCCGCCGCGACCTGGCGGACACCATCGATCGCATCTGCGGCCTACTGTGGGGGGCGGGCAAGCTATCGGAGGGGGAGGGCCCGTACCGCAAGGGGATGGCGATCCAGCAGAGGCCGGCCGACGGCAATCCCACCGTCACCCACTTCCGTGACAGCCTGGCGGGCAGCCACGACAGCCTCGGCCGGTTGCCGTCGGACACGGACAAGCGGGCGGAGGCGGAGGCCGAGTTCCGCAAAGCGGTGGCGCTCCGGCAGAAGCTGGCCGACGACAACCCCGCCGTCACCGACTTCCGCAGCCGCCTGGCGCTTGGCCACTGGAACCTCGGCTGGGTGCTGTCGAACACGGGCAAGCCAGCGGAGGCGGAGGCCGAGTACCGCAAAGCGGTGGCGCTCTACCAGAAACTGGCCGGCGACAACCCCGCCGTCACCGAATTCCGCAACCGCCTCGCGTGGAGCCACGGAACCCTCGGCATCCTGCTGTCGGACACGGGCAAGCCGGCGGAGGCGGAGGCCGAGTTCCGCAAGGCGATTGCGATCCACCAGAAGCTGGTCGATGACAACCCCCCCGTCGTCGATTTCCGCCGCGGCCTGGCGTACAGCCACAACGGCCTCGGCAACCTGATGTCGAACGCGGGCAAGCCGGCGGACGCGGAGGCCGAGCACCGCAAGGCGCTGGCGATCCACCAGAAGCTGGTCGAGGACAACCCCTCCATCGTCGAATTCCGCTGCGGCCTGGCGGACAGCCACAACAGCGTCGGTGGCCTGCTGTCGAGCACCGGCAAGCCGACGGACGCGGAGGCCGAGTGGCGCAAGGCGATGGCGATCCGGCAGAAGCTGGTCGACGACAACCCCTCCGTCATCGATTTTCGCGGCGGCCTGGTCTTTGACTATTTGAGGGTAGCCTCGCTCCAGGCGTGGTTTGGGCAGGACAATGAGCTTTCCTCGACTTGTGAGAAAGTTCTTTCGCTCGCGAAAGATACGGAAGATGCCGCGCTCGCCGAACGTGCGGCAAAAATTTGCAGCCTGCGCCAGGCCGACCCCAAGCGGCGCGAAGCCGCGCTGGTTCTCGCTCGTCGCGCGGTGGAACATGGAAAGGGTCACCCGTGGCTGGCTTTTTTCGAGATGACCCTCGGCATGGCAGAATACCGTAGCGGGCACTTCGCGGAAGCCGACACCGCTTTGACTGCGGCGGTGAACGATCCATCTAAAATTAGCTGGGAAGCAAAGACTGTATTAAGCACTTCAGCGTTCTACCGCGCGATGAGCCTGTTTCGACAGGGCAAGACCGACCTTGCCCGCAAGCTCGCGACCGACGCGGCCGCGAAGATGAAACCGCTGCCCCTCGACGAGCAGAAACCGCTTTTCGGCGGTGCCAACCACGACCACGTGATCATGTGGCTGGCCTACAAGGAAGCGAAGGCCCTGATCCAGTTTGACGCGACCCCCGCCGCCCCGGTGCAGCCCGCCACGAAATGACCGCGTGTCTGGGATGAGATGGATCAGCCCGCAGCGATGAGCGACGTCACGCGCATCCTCTCAGCGATCGAACAGGGCGACCCGCACGCGGCGGTCGATCTCTTGCCGTTGGTCTATGACGAATTACGAAAGCTGGCCACCCAGAAACTGGCCCGCGAGCCGGCAGGTCAGACGCTCCAAGCCACGGCGCTGGTGCACGAAGCGTATGTGAGGCTGGTTGGGAAAAGCGCGGCGCGGAGCTGGAGCGGGCGCGGTCATTTCTTCGCCGCGGCGGCGACGGCCATGCGCCGCATCCTGATCGAACGCGCCCGCCAAAAACGTCGCCAGATCCACGGCGGCGCACGACAGCGGCAGGAACTCCATCCCGACATCGCCGCCGCTCCCGAACCGGACGAGGAAATGCTCGCACTCGACGCCGCGCTGGCCAAACTCGGCGAACGTGATCCGGTCAAGGCCCGGTTGGTCGAGCTGCGTTACTTCGCGGGCCTGACCGGCGACGAGGCGGCCGAAATCCTCGGCATCTCTGCCAGAACCGCCGACCGCTATTGGGTTTACGCGAGGGCCTGGCTCCGTCGCGAGATGGAAGGCGGAAATCCGGACGACAAAAGCTGAGAATCCCTGACGCCGGCCAAGCCCTTTCGTCGCACTGAGAGAGAGTCCAATTCCAGCCTCGAAGGCAGAGGTCCGGCCATGAACGAAGAAACCCTGTTCCAAGAAGCCTTATCCCGTTCACCCGAGGGACGTGCCGCATTTCTCGATCAGGCGTGCGTGGGCCGGCCGGAACTGCGCGCGGCGGTCGAGGCACTCCTGGCCGCACACGAAAAGACGGGCAACATCCTCGACAAGCTCCCGGCCCAGACCATGGATTCCGGCCCCGGCCAGGCCCGGCCTGACGCCGGCCTCGACCTGACGTCGGAACCCGATCTAGCGCCGCCGCTCCCAGCCACCAAGACGGCCGACTACCGCCCGATTTCGGAGCCCGGCATCGTGATCGCGGGGCACTACACGCTTGAACAGAAGATCGGCGAAGGGGGCATGGGCGAGGTCTGGGTCGCCAAGCAGACCGAGCCCGTCAAGCGCAGGGTGGCGCTGAAGCTGATCAAGACCGGCATGGATTCCAAAGCGGTGGTGCAGCGCTTCGAGCAAGAGCGGCAGGCGCTGGCGCTGATGGATCATCCCCACATCGCCAAGGTCCTCGACGGCGGCCTCACGCCCACCGGCCAGCCGTTCTTCGTCATGGAGCTGGTCAACGGCCTGCCGCTGACCCGGTTCTGCGATGAGGCCAGGCTTACCACCAAGGAGCGCCTGGAACTGTTCGTACCGATCTGCCAGGCGGTGCAGCACGCCGCATCAGAAGGGCATCGTCCACCGCGACCTCAAGCCGGCCAACATCCTGGTCACGATGATCGACGGCAAGCCCGTACCGAAGGTGATCGACTTCGGCGTGGCCAAGGCCACCGCGGGCAAGCTCACCGACGAGTCGATGTCGACGCAGTTCGGCGCCGTGGTCGGTACCCTGGAATACATGTCGCCCGAACAGGCGGGGTTCTCGGGCGTGGACGTCGACACCCGGGCCGACATCTATTCCCTCGGCGTGATCCTTTATGAACTCTTGACCGGCCTGCGCCGATCGATGCGAAGCGCTCTGAAGGCAGCCGCGCTGACCGAGATGATCCGCATCATCCGTGAGGAAGAGCCCTTGAAGCCGAGCACGCGGCTCTCGACGGACGATTCCCTGGCCTCGATGGCGGCGTTGCGGCAGATCGATCCGCGGAAGCTCATGTCGCTGCTGCGCGGCGAGTTAGACTGGATCGTGATGAAGTGCCTGGAGAAACAGCGCGACCGGCGCTACGAGACGGCCATCGGCCTGGCGAAGGACATCCAGCGCTATCTCGAGGATGAGCCGGTGGAGGCGCGGCCGCCGAGCGCGGGCTATCGCCTGCACAAATTCGTCCGCCGGCACAGGGGGAAGGTGATCGCGGCGAGCCTGGTCCTGCTGGCGCTGGTGGCGGGCATGGCGGGCACGATCTGGGGACTGATCCGCGAGGCCAGGGCCAACACGGCCCTGGCCGCCAAGAACGACGAGCTGAGCCTTGCCAACGGCCGCGTGATGAAGGCCAACGCCGATCTCGGCGCCGCCCACGCCAAGGTCGAGGCCCGCTACAACCTCGCGGTCGAGGCCATCAAGACGTTTCACACCGGCGTGAGCGAGGACTTCCTGCTCAAGGAGGAGAAATTCAAGGAGCTGCGCGACCGGCTCTTGAAATCGGCCGCGGACTTCTACGGCAAGCTCGGCGCCCTGCTCGGCAAGGAGACCGACATCGCCTCGCGGCGGGCGCTGGCGCAGTCCAACTTCGAGCTGGCCGACCTGACGGGCAAGGTCGGCCGCAGCGAGGACGCCCTGGCGGCGCATCGTGCGGTCCTGGCGGCTCGCGAGGCGCTGGCGGCCGAGCCGGGAGCCGGCGTCGTGGCCGAGGTCGACGTCGGGCGAAGCCTGAACGCGGTCGCCGGGCTGCTCGAAGCGACCGGCAAGACGGACGAGGCCCTGGCGACGTACCGGCGGTCGGAGTCGCTGCTGGCCGGCCCGGCGGGTGCCGATCCGTCGGCGCGGGCCGCGCTGGCGGCCTGCCGGTCGCGAATGGGTTGGCTCCTGAAGTCCACGGGCAAGTCCGCCGACGCCCTGGCGGCCTACCGGCTGGCGCGGGCCGACCAGGAGGCGCTGGCCGCCGCTCCCGAAGCCTCCAACGACGCCCGCCGCGACCTGGCGGACACGATCATCTCGATCGGCACCCTGCTGGGGGAGACGGGCAAGCGGTCAGAGGCGGAGGCCGAGTTCCGCCAGGCGCTGGCGATCTTCCAGAAGCTGGCCGACGACAACCCCGCCGTCACCGAATTCCGCAGCGGCCTGGCGCAGCAGCCACAACAACCTCGGCTCGGTGCTGGTGAAGACGGGCAGGCCATCGGAGGCGGAGGCCGAGTTCCGCAAGGCGCTGGCGATCCAGCAGAAGCTGGCCGAGGACAACCCCGCCGTCACCGACTTCCGCAGCAACCTGGCGTGAGCCACGACCACCTCGGCTGGTTGCTGTGGAGCACGGGCAAGCTGGCGGAGGCGGAGGCCGAGGACCGCAAGGCGCTGGCGCTCTACCAGAAGCTGGCCGACGACAACCCCGCCGTCACCTACTTCCGCCATCTCCTGGCGCACAGCCACTTCGTCCTCGGCCACGTGCTGTCGAGCACGGGCAAGCCAGCGCGGCGGAGGCCGAGTACCGCGAGTCGCTGGCGATCCGCCAGAAGCTGGCCGACGACAACCCCGCCGTCACCGAATTCCGCTTCCGCCTGGCGGCCAGCCACGGCTTCCTCGCCGGCCTGCTGTCGAAGACGGGCAAGCCCGCGGAGGCGGAGGCCGAGTCCGCAAGGCGATGGCGATCTGCCAGAAGCTGGCCGACGACGACCCCGCCGTCACCGACTTCCGCAACTACCTGGCGTGGAGTCCACCGCGGGCTCGGCAACCTGCTGTCGAAGACGGGCAAGCCGGCGGAGGCGGAGGCCGAGTACCGCAAGGCGCTGGCGATGCGGCAGAAGCTGGCCGACGACAACCCCGCCGTCACCGAACTGCCGCAGCGACCTGGCGGACTTCCACTTCAACCACGGCATCCTGCTGTCGGGGACGGGCAAGCCGGCGGAGGCGGAGGCCGAGTATCGCAAGGCGATGGCGATCCGGCAGAAGCTGGTCGACGACAACCCCTCTGACATCGGTCTCCGCGGTGGCCTGTCCTACGACTATTTGAGGGTAGCTGCCCTCCAGGCGTGGTTTGGGCAGGACAAGGAGCTTTCCTCCACTTGTGAGAAACTTCTTTCGCTCGCGAAAGATACGGAAGATCCCACGCTCGCCGACATGGCGGCGAAGTGTTGCAGCCTGCGCCAGGCCGACCCCAAGCGGTGCGAAGCCGCGCTGGTTCTCGCCCGTCGCGCGGTGGAACATGGAAAGGGTTCCCAGTGGCTGGTTTATTTCGAGATGGCCCTCGGCATGGCAGAATACCGGAGCGGACACTTCGCGGAAGCCGACGCCGCTTTCACCGCGGCGACGAATGATCCTGGTAAGAATAATACTGTATCAAGCACTTCCGCGTTCTACCGCGCGATGGGCCTGTTTCGACAGGGCAAGACCGACCTTGCCCGCAAGCTCGCGACCGAGGCCGCCGCGAAGATGAAACCGCTGCCCGTCTACGAGCAGAAACCGCTGGCCGGCGGTGCCGACCACGACGACCTGATCATGTGGCTGGCCTACAAGGAAGCGAAGGCCATGATCCACTTTAACGCGACCCCCGCCGCCCCGGCGCAGCCCCACACGAAATGACCGAGTGTCTGGGATGAGATGGATCAGCCCGCATCAACGCCAGCGGCGGGGCCAGAGTCCGGGTCGGAGAGGCTTGGCGGAAGGAGAAGAGGGACATCGTTGATATCCACGATTTGTGCGGGGAAGGAGCCTCAGGCACAGACACGCTTACGTTCGTTGAATGCAGCCTTGGTGCTAGGCAAGTGCTAATCAGTGATGACCCCTTCTCCGGCACCCTGAGGGGTTTGACCCGACCGAAGTGTCCGTTGCGCTTCCGCCTGGAACACGGTCGAAATGGCCGTCGACTGGCGGACCCACCGGTATGGGTGATTTCCGTACTCGCCGGCCCGTCGATATAATGTTAGTCTTTTCGGTCCACGATGGCCAGCAGCCCCGGGAGCCTCGCGCCATGGGCGACGTCACCAGGATCCTTTCGGACATCGAGCGCGGCGACCGGCACGCGGCGGGGCAACTCCTGCCCCTGGTCTACGACGAGCTGCGAAGGCTGGCCGCCGCCCGCCTGGCCCGAGAGGCGCCGGGGCAAACGCTCCAGCCCACAGAACTGGTGCACGAGGCCTACCTGCGTCTCGTCGGAGGGGATCCGAGAAAGCCATTCAACGGCCGCGGCCACTTTTTCGCCGCGGCGGCTGAGGCGATGCGCCGGATCCTCATCGACCAGGCTCGCGATCGCGGCAGGTTGAAGCGCGGGGGCGACCGCCGGCGGGTCCGTCTCGACCTCGATGCCTTGCTGGCCGAGCCCCCTGGCGACGACTTGCTCGCCCTCGACGAGGCCCTCACCGCCCTGGCCGGCGAGGACCCAGGCGCTGCCGAACTGGTCCAGCTCCGGGTCTTCGCCGGCTTGACTCTGGGTCAGGCTGCGAAGGCATTGGGCATCAGCCGGCCGCACCGCCGACCGCGACTGGACCTATGCCCGGGCCTGGCTCAGCGAGGCCCTGTCCGGACCGGCCAGATTGGATCCTGAAAAAAACATTCTCCCGTGGCGGACTGCGGGCACAGACGGAGCATTGAAGTATGGGACCGGCCCGCGGGGCCGAGGCACAGAGCACCGATGGTCACTCTGCCGCGAAAGGGTGTGTGAGCCATGGGCCCAGGAGGAGCGAACGTCAAGGCGATCTTCACCGAGGCCCTACAACATGCTGAGGGACCGGAACGCGCAAGCCTACCTGGATCGGGCCTGCGGCGGCGACGACGGCCTGCGCCGCCGCGTCGAGGCGCTGCTCGGCGGCCTACGCCCAGGCGGACTACGTCCTCGGCCCGGCCGGCGCGACCGGCACTGAGCACGAGGCGGCGGCCGGGGCCGCGTCCGACGCCACCGGGCGCTGCCATCCGACCGACCTCGGATGCACCGTCGGTCAGGCGACGAACGCCGCCGACCCCGGCGCCACCGCCGCGCCGGGCGACGACCACAACGGCCTGGCGCGAGGAAATCTCGTCCGCTACTTCGGCGACTACGAGATCCGCCAAGCGAGCTGGGCCGCGGCGGCATGGGCGTCGTCTACCAGGCCCGCCAGGTCTCCCTCAACCGCCCCGTCGCACTGAAGATGCTCAAGGCCGGGCTGCTCGCCGGCGACGACGAGCTGCGGCGGTTCCAGAACGAGGCCGAGGCCGTCGCGCTGCTCGATCACCCCGGCATCGTCCCGGTCTACGAGGTCGGCGAGCACGACGGCCAGCACTACTTCTGCATGAAGCTCGTCTCTGGCGGCAGCCTGCGTCTCGCTGCTGGACCGGTACAGGGACGACCCGAAGGCCGCGGCGCGGCTGGTGGCCGACGCGGCCGAGGCGGTGGCCCACGCCCACGCCCGCGGCATCCTGCACCGCGACCTCAAGCCGGCCAACATCCTCGTCGACGCACGAGGGCCATCCCCACGTTACGGACTTCGGGCTGGCCAAGAGGGTGGAGGCCGACGTCGAGTTCACGCAGTCGGGCGCCATCCTGGGCACGCCGGCCTACATGAGCCCCGAGCAGGCGACCGGCCGGCGGGGCCGATCACCACGGCCACCGACGTCTACGGCCTGGGTGCCCTGCTCTACGCGCTGCTGACCGGCCGGCCCCGTTCGGCGGCGACAGCGTGGTGGAGACGATCGACGCCGTGCGGAACGCTCCGCCCGAGCCACCGACGCAGGCTCAACGCCCGCGTGCCCCGCGACCTGGAGACGATCTGCCTGAAGTGCCTGGAGAAGGACCCGCGCCGGCGGTACGCCGACGCGCCCAGGCCCTGGCCGACGACCTGCGGGCCTGGCTCGATAGCCGGCCGATCGCGGCCCGGCGGGTCGGCGCCGCCGAGCGGGCCTGGCTCTGGTGCCGGCGGCGGCCGGCTGTCGCGGCTCTGGCGGCCGCCGTGGCGCTGGCGGTCGTCGGCGGCACGGCCACCGTCATCGCCGTGCAGCGCCAGGCCAACCGGCGCTGGCGGCCAAGAACGCCGACCTGACCGAGTCGCTCAGGCGCGAGGCGAAAGCCAACGCCGAGCTGGCCGCGGCCAACGCCCGCGTCGAGCAGCGATACGAGCTGGCGGTGGAGGCCATCAAGACGTTCCACACCGGCGTCAGTGAGGACTTCCTGCTCAAGGAGGAGAAGTTCAAGGTCTTGCGCAACCGCCTGCTGAAGTCGGCCGCCGGACTTCTACGGCAAGCTCGGCGCCCTGCTGGGCAAGGAGACCGACATCGCCTCGCGGCAGGCCCTGGCGCAGTCCAACTTCGAGCTGGCCGGCCTGACCGGCCAGGTCGGCCGCTACGAGGACGCCCTGGCGGCTCATCGTGCGGTCCTGGCGGCGCGGGAGGCGCTGGCGGCCGAGCCGGGGCCGGCGCCCTGGCCAAGGTCGACCTCGGCCGGAGCTTGATCGCGGTCGCAGGGTCGCTCGGAGCGACGGGCAAGACGGACGAGGCTCTGGCGTCCTACCGGCAGTCGGAGTCGCTGCTGGCCGGCCCGGCGGGTGCCGATCCGTCGGCGCGGGCCGCGCTGGCGGCCTGCCGGACGCTAATGGGTGGACTCCTGATGAACACGGGCAAGACCGCCGACGCGCTGGCGGCCTTCCGGCTGGCGCGGGCCGACCAGGAGGCGCTGGCCGCCGCTCCCGAAGCCTCCAACGACGCCCGCCGCGACCTGGCGACCACGATCAATTTCATCGGCGCCCTGCTGTCGAACACGGGCAAGCCGGCGGAGGCGGAGGCCGAGTACCGCCAGGCCCTGGCGATCTACCAGAAGCTGGCCGACGGCAACCCCGCCGTCACCGAATTCCGCAGCCGCCTGGCGTGGTGCCACGGCAACCTCGGCCTCCTGCTGAACCGGGCAAGCCCGAGGAGGCGGAGGCCGAGTGCCGCCAGGCCCTGGCGATCTACCAGAAGCTGGCCGACGACAACCCCGCCGTCTCCCACTTCCGCAGCAGCCTGGCGTGGAGCCGCGACAACCTGGGCTGGTTGCTGCGGTGGCGCACGGGCAAGCTGGCGGAGGCGGAGGCCGAGCTACGCAACGCGCTGGCGCTGTACCAGGAGCTGGCCGACGACAACCCCGCCGGCACCGGCTTCCGCGACGGCCTGGCGCAAAGCCACCTCAACCTCGGCCAAACGTTGTCGGGCATGGGCAAGCCGGTCGCGGCGGAGGCCGAGTACCGCAAGGCGGTGGCGATCCGGCAGAAGCTGGCCGACGACAACCCCGCCGTCACCCAATTCCGCAGCAGCCTGGCGGGGAGCCACTTCTTCCTCGGCGGCGTGCTCTGGAAGACGGGCAAGCCGGCGGAGGCGGAGGCGGAGCACCGCAAGTCGCTGGCGATCAAGCAGAAGCTGGCCGACGACAACTCCGCCATCCCCGACTTCCGCAACAACCTGGCCTGGAGTCACCACGCGCTCGGCAACGTGCTGTCGAACACGGGCAACCCGACGGAGGCGGAGGCCGAGTACCGCAAGGCGTTTGCACTCTGGCAGAAGCTCGTCGAGGACTACCCGTCTGACGTCGATTGGCGCATTAACCTGTCCGACGGCTATTTGTGGAGAGCTCCCCTCCAGGCGTGGTTTGGGCAGGACAAGGAGCTTTCCTCCACTTGTGAGAAACTTCTTTCGCTCGCGAAAGATACGGAAGATGCGGAGCTTGCCGACAAGGCGGCGAAGTGTTGCAGCCTGCGTCAGGCCGACCCCAAGCTGCGCGAAACCGCGCTGGTTCTCGCCCATCGCGCGGTGGAACATGGAAAGGGTTCCCAGGGGCTCGAAATGGCCCTCGGCATGGCCGAATACCGGAGCGGGCACTTCGCGGAGGCCGACGCCGCTTTGACCGCGGCGACGAATGATCCAGGTAAGAATAACACTGTATCAAGCACTTCAGCGTTCTACCGCGCGATGGGCCTGTTTCGACAGGGTAAGACCGACCTCGCCCGCAAGCTCGCGAGCGAAGCGGCCGCCAAGATGAAGCCGCTGCCCGCCGACGAGCAGAAACCGCTTCTCGGCGGTGCAGACCCCGACGACCTGATTATGTGGCTGGCCTACAAGGAAGCCAAGGCCATGATCCAGTTTGACGCGACCCCCGCCGCCCCGGCGCAGCCCCACACGAAATGACCGCGTGTCTGGGATGAGACGGATCAGCCCGCATCAACGCCCGGGGCGGGCCCAGAGTCTGGGTCGGGCAACACACCAAAGCCGCAATCCAGTGCCACCAGCGGTTCACTGACGAGCTTCGACTCGGCACACTGGTCATCCTGCCGCCGTCCGCACCACAGCCTGTGATCGACGACTCGGCGGTGGCCCGCCCCACGACGGTTCTTTCACCGAGCCTGTTGGCACTCCCGAACGAACCGAGGATACCAAGCCATGCCACATGTCGCGCCTGAGGTCACTCCGCGCACATCAATGGCTCGTGCGCCGCTCTTGTCGGATATTGGCATAGTGAAGTGTAGCAGCGCAACCCCTGTTTCGGCTTGCAGTTAAGCCGCAAGCTGTGTCACAAGTATGTCGATGGAAAAATATACGTAAAATCAAGTTCTGTAGTAACTTGCGCCGAGAATTATGCCTGAGGAATCCTGCCGAAAATACAAAAAAAGTAGCATTTCGTAGCATGTTGAGCCCCTGCCGGGTAGGGAGATATGACGGCAGGAACAACGGATTTCGGGACGCCACTGAGATAATTGGTTACGATAAAGGTGTCACTTCCCCCATTCCTCTCACTAGCAAGGGGGTTACCCATGACAACGGCACTGCGGCACGACCTGGTATCTCCACGGATCGAGGACCGACTGCGCAGTGGTGACCTTACCACCACGCAGGTTGAGGCGTTTCGCAAGTTCCTGGATCGCGTGGATCGTGATCTGCTCCATCATCGCATCATCACGGACAATGCCTACACTCGCTGGTTTCGGGATGGGCTTGCATCCAACGCCCAGCTCATTCACTTCGTCCGCCAGTTCTCGGTATTCTCCAATCAGTTCCTGGTTGCCGCGTTGCTCCGGGTGATCAATGCCCCGGCGCTTCAGCAGGCGCGGTCGGCCAAGGAAATTCTCATGAATGAGCTGGGGGTCATTTACCGGCGGACTGACGGCAAGGCGTCACTTGCCAGATCCGATGACGAGGCGACCAAGGACCGGGAAGGTGATCCCGATCTGGTCAGCACGGAAGGTACCGTTGATGGCGGCATATTCCGGTTCCGCACCGCACTTCGAGTGGCTGCTGGCCGTCGGCGAAGCGCTCGGTCTCGGCTTTGATGATATGGGCAAACGCCGGCATGGTCGTCCCTACACCCTTCGGTTCTGCGACGAATTACAGCGGCTCTATGGCAACGAGGACGGGCAAATTGCCGAGGGGGCGAGCTTCGCCGTTGAGAACTGGGCCGCCGCGGGCTTCTGGCAGGAATTGGAAGACGGCCTGCTGCAAATCAAGGCAGCTCGTTTGCCCGCTCTGAAGGTTGCTTTCTTCACCTGGCACAACCGCGTCGAGGCCCAGCACGCGGGCCACACGATGGACGAGCTTGAAGGCGTCTTCTTCGGACCTGGGTTTGACGAGTTGCGCTTCTTCCAGGGGGCACGCGAGGTTCTCGAGGCCATCGCGGTTTTCTGGGACGGGCTTGAAGACGACCGGCTGCACGGCTTGACCGTATAAGGATATGCAAGAGCGCGAGGCGATTCCCATGTCCGCAGATGCCATGACACTGAAGCGCATCGACCACGTTCGGATGTTCGTGGGCAATGCCCGGCAGTCGGCGTATTTCTACAGAAATGCCTTTGGCTTTGAGGTGATTGCGTACGGAGGATTGGAAACCGGAATGAAGCACGAGGCGTGCTATGTCCTGCGCCAGGGACAGATCACGTTCGTGCTGGCCTCACCCTTGAGCGATCTGCATCCCGAGGCGCAGTGGCTGGTGCGCCACGGAGATGGAGTTCAGTCCATCGCGCTGGAAGTTGACGACGTTGCGGCGGCCTTTCAGGCAGCCGTGGCGCGGGGAGCCGAACCCGCATCACCTCCACGAACCGTCGAGGACGAGTACGGCGCCATCGACGTGGCTGAGATCCACGCCTATGGAGACACGACGCACACGCTCTTGAACCGGTCGCGCTATCCATGGCGCTTTTGCCCCGGGATTCCAGCCGCTCGATCCTGATCGGTACAGTCCCCGCACGTTCCATCCCGTCGGCCTGAAGGCCATCGACCACATCGTTGCCAACGTCGAGGAAGGCAAGATGGGCGATTGGGTTGACTACTACAGCAAGGTCATGGGCTTTTCGCTGTTGGCAAGCTTCGACGACAAGGATATCAGCACTGAATACTCGGCGTTGATGTCCAGGGTGGTCGCCGACGGCCGCGGTCGGATCAAGTTTCCCATCAACGAGCCGGCCAAAAGCCGGCGGCGGTCTCAGATTGATGAGTTCCTTGAATACTACGGCGGTCCAGGGGTGCAGCATATCGCACTCGCGACCGGTGACATCATCGCTAGCGTGCGAGCCATGGCCGCCAATGACGTCTCGTTCCTCAGGGCGCCGCCAGCCTACTATGAGATGCTGCCCGAACGGGTTGGCACGATCCGGGAAGACTTGCGCGAACTGGCAGAGCTGGGGATCCTGGTTGATCGCGACGATGAGGGCTATTTGCTGCAGATCTTTACCAAGCCGGTCGAAGATCGGCCGACCCTCTTCTTCGAGGTCATCCAGCGGCGCGGGGCGCAGAGCTTTGGCAAGGGAAACTTCAAGGCCCTGTTCGAGGCGATCGAGCGCGAGCAGCGCGGCGGGGGACGCTTTAACGCCACACAGCCACGGAGCGGCGAAGCGAGAAGAAGGCGGTGCGAAGTGAGTACGATCACAAGAAGACTGAGCGTCGATCAGTACGAACAGATGGTGGAGAATGGAATCCTGCCCGAAACGAATCGCTTCGAGCTGATCGAAGGGAAGCTAGTGGAGAAGATGACCAAAGGCGGAAAACACTCAGCCTCCTCAGAGCGGACCTGGCGAGCTATTGCATGCGCTTCTCCCATCGGGCTGGCATGTACGCATCGAGAAGCCGGTGCGCATCCCGAAGCGGAGGAGCGAGCCGGAGCCAGATGTATCCGTGGCACGTGGTCGCATCGATGATTATGAGGCTTGCCACCCCGGACCCTCTGACGTTGCCCTAGTCGTCGAGGTCACGCGCTTCAGCGTGGCAAAGGACCGGTGGCTAGCCCGCGTCTATGGCGGCGGGGGCATCCCGGTCTGACTGGATTGTCAATGTTCACAAACGGCAGCTCGAAGTCTACGCAAACCCGGCGGGCGGAGCGTACCCTACCCCCATGGTCCTCAGCCAGACGGAATCAGTCGATTTGGTGGTGGATGGGCGAGAATTCGGCAAGATCGCCGTGGCGGATCTATTCCCACCGGCAACGCCATAAGAATTGGATTTGAATGTCGCGAGAAGGGGCAAGGCATGCGACGTCCGCTCCCCGAGGTTGCAAGCATCCGCGACTTTCTACGCCTTCGAGCAGCATGTGGCAACTTGCCGGCGCCACCGCGGGCTTAGATGGCACCCGAGTGGTATCGGGTGCCTGTCTTCTACTTCTCAAATCCTGCCAGCGTCGTTGGCCACGAGGCCGATGTTGCGATTCCCCATGAAAGCCAGGCGCTCGATTACGAGCTGGAGCTGGCCTGCGTGATTGGCCACCCCGCGCGCGATCTTCCCGACGACTACCGTGCGCTCGAGTGCGTCGCCGGATTCACGATTATGAACGACTGGAGGCGCGCGATCTCCAGCGTCTTGAGATGGCCGTCGGGCTAGGTCCGAGCAAGGGGAAAGACTTCGCAACCTCCCTCGGCCCCGAGCTTGTCGGCTTCGACGAGCTCGCCGACTGCTACCGTGGAGGGCGGCTGCACCTGAAAATGACCGCTGCGGTGAATGGACACGTGCTGTCGCGCGGCAATTCCGGCTCGATGTACTGGACTTGGCCCCAGCTTCTGGCACATGCAAGCCGTGATGCCACTCTTCGGCCCGGCGATGTACTAGGCTCGGGCACGGTCGGCTCCGGCTGCATCCTCGAGCTTCACGCCCGAGGCCGTCGGCGGTTGGCTGAAGCCTGGCGATGTCGTTGAGCTCACGATTCAGCGGCTGGGAACCCTGAGCAATCGCGTCGTCGCCCACTCATAATCAGTCAGGAAACAGGAGAGAAACTTATGCCGCCTTACATCCACCTCGGATCGGTTCCGCGGAAACGGCATATTGCCCATCGCTGTCAGCCGGGCTTTCTGGGCGAAGGGATCTACTACGAGGAGGTTGTCACCGTCGCGGGGTTTACCAGAGCCTATAGCCTGGTTTACCACCTTCGCCCTCCCACCCGGGTGGTCCGCGTCGAGCCCGCCGGCCAGCTCGCGACTGACTTGGTTGACCAGCCAGCCCTGCGCCACCATCACCTCAAAACGAAAGCCTTACCGCGGGCGGGCGACCCGATCACAGGCCGGGTTGTCCTGCTAGCCAATGAGGATGTGTCGCTAGCTCGGTGTCGTCCCGACCGACCCCAGGATGAGCTCTTCCGCAATGCTGATGCCGACGAGCTACTGTTCATCCACAGCGGCCGGGGAATATTGCACACGCTGTTCGGCCCCTTGCCGTTTCGTGAGCTGGATTACATCGTTATTCCCCGGTGCACAACGTATCGCATCGAGTTCGAGCCGGCGTACCAGCCTGACCTGTTGATTATCGAAGCGGCAGGTAACGTCACGATCCCGTCGCGCTATCTGAACCCAGATGGCCAGTTGAAGCTTGCAGCGCCATACGGCGAGCGCGACCTGCACGGCCCGCGAAATTTCAGTCATCGATAGCGAGCAGCATACCACTGTGCTGATTCGAGATGGCAGCAGGCTTACGCGGTACACACTTGCAAGTCATCCGTTTGATGTCGTGGGATGGGACGGAATGATGTATCCCTACACATTCAACGCCGAGGATTTCGAGCCGATCACCGGGACGGTCCATCAGCCTCCGCCGGTGCAGCAAACCTTTGAAGCACCGGGGTTTGTCGTCTGTACGTTTGCCCCCCGCATGCTCGACACCCACCCTGAGGCAATCAAGGTGCCGTACGCACATTCCAACGTGCAGGCCGACGAGGTCTTGTACTATGTTCGAGGTCGGTTCGGCAGTCGCCGGGGCGTGGAGGAGGCGTCGCTGACGCTGCATCCCCGTGGTATCCCCCACGGCCCACATCCAGGCACCATTATCGCCAGCCTTGAAGCAACCAGGACCGACGAGCTGGCCGTCATGGTCGATACCTTTAGGCCGCTCCGGCTGACGCGTCAGGCCGTGGAACTGGATGACCCTTCCTACCCTTTAAGCTGGATTGACTGAATGATCATTGATGTTGCCGCTACCGACGTCGTGAAGATCTACCAGACCCTCGTCGAAGTGGTGACTCCACGGCCGATTGCCTGGGTGACGACGATTGACGCGGCAAACCGGGTGAATCTTGCTCCGTTCAGCTTTTTCAACGCCTTTGGAGCCAACCCACCGGTTGTTGTCTTCTCTCCTGGCCTGCGCCGCGACGGTTCCAAGAAAGACACCCTACTCAATCTGGAGATCGTACCCGAGTTTGTTGTTAACGCGGCGGTGGAAGACCTAGCCGAGTCGATGAATGCGACCGCGAAGGAGCTTCCTCTTGGCCAAAGCGAAGCCGATTACGCTGGGCTGGAGCTCAAGCCCTCGACCAAGGTCCGCCCACCCCACGTGGCTGTCTCCCCCGTCCACATGGAGTGTCGGGTCCGACAGATTCTACCCATTGGCAATGGTCCGGCCGCAGGGAATCTAGTGATTGGCGAAGTTCTCTTGATTCACATTGACGACTCCGTGCTTGATTTTTCCGGCCAGGTCGACCCGCGGAAACTGCGGACGATCTGCGCGCCTGGGGGGCAATTACTACTGTCGCACCACGGACCTGTTCGAGATGAAACGGCCTTGAGCTGTCATATTTTGGGACCGCTGGGAGATCGAGGAGCTCTTGCATGCGGATAGCCATCTTGACCAACGAGTATCCGCCTCACGTCTATGGCGGTGCGGGGGTCCACGTCGAGTATCTCACCCGGGAACTTGCCACGATAGAACGAGGACATCATCGCATCTCGGTCATCTGTTTCGGCGATCAGGACATCCACGACGGGAACCTGAGGGTGAGGGGGATCAACCCGAGTTTCGAGCTGCCTTACCAGGATCCCCGGCATAAGAAGTTCCAGGAGACGATGCTCAGAGACCTGGTCATGGCGGGAATGATCGACGATGTGGACATCGTTCATTGCCACACTTGGTATGCTCATCTTGCCGGCTGCCTTGCGAAGCAGCTCACTGGGGCGAGCCTGGTCTTGACGACGCATTCGCTGGAACCCCATCGCCCGTGGAAGGTCGAGCAGCTTGGCTCCGCGTATCGAGCAAGCTCCTGGGTTGAGCGCACAGCCTACGAGAATGCAGACGGCGTCATTACCGTTTCCGAGGCGATGCGCGAGGACGTTCACTCACTCTATGGAGTTCCCTACGACCGAATTCGGATCATCCATAACGGGATCGACTTGAATGAATACAAGCCGACTCCCAATCCAGCCGTGCTGGCCAAATACCGAATTGATCCCCAGAAACCGTATGTGCTGTTCGTCGGCCGGCTTACCCGTCAAAAGGGCATTATTCATCTGGTCGAGGCCGTGAAGTATATCCGGCCAGGCGTGCAAGTGGTTCTCTGCGCTGGGGCTCCAGACACGCAGGAGATCGGCCGCGAAGTGGAAGAGCGAGTAGAGCAGGCTCGCCGCGATGCCGCTGTGCCGATCATCTGGATAGCCCAAGTCCTGCCCAGAGAGGAGATTATTCCTCTTTACACGCACGCATCAGTCTTCGTTTGCCCGTCGGTTTATGAACCGTTTGGGATCATCAACCTGGAGGCCATGGCCTGCGAGACTCCCGTCGTCGCCTCGGCGGTCGGCGGAATCAAGGAGGTGGTGATCCCAGGGGAGACGGGATTACTGGTACATTTTGAGGCGACCAGCCGTACGGATTTTGAGCCGAGAGAACCGGCGCGATTTGCTCACGATCTGGCCATGGGTATTAACCAGCTACTCGACGATCCCCGCGGCCTCCGAGAGATGGGCCTGCACTCGCGCGATCGGGTTGAACGATATTTTAGCTGGTCCAGCATTGCCAGGCGCACCCTTGATTTCTACTCTGACCTCGTGCACGAACACACACCCAAGGCGTCAGAGAAGTCTTGATTGGCATTGGCATTGGCATCGGCATCGGCATCGGCATCGGCATCGGCATCGTGGTACGTCGACCCATACCCGCGGCAGGACCGTCCCTGGACCGTCGAAGCCAATCGTCGGTGCCAGCCCGGAGAGATCCACGCGCGGAGCAGAACGGCTCATCGTGGAACCTTCTTGAAGATCAAGATGGTCAGGGGGGGCAGAAGCAGGACGATCGACTGCGGCTGCCGGTTCCAGCCGATAGGCGATGGAGCTAGTCCCCCCATGTTCCCCCGGCCGGTGCCGCTGTAAATCGTGGCGTCGCTGTTGAGAATCTCATCCCAGCGCTCGCCACGTGGCACTCCCACGCGGAAGTTCCGAAAAACCTGACCGCTGAAGTTGCATACGACCAAGGCCTGATCATGCTCGGCCGAGCCCTTGCGGAGGAAGGCGAGCACGCAGTCAGCGGCGTTGTCGGCCTCGACCCAGGCAAAGCCATCAGTCCGGCAATCCAGCTCGTGGAGGGCTGGCTCGGCGCGGTACAGCGTGTTGAGGTCGCGCACCCATCGCTTCATACCTTGATGTCGAGGGTCGTCCAGAAGGTGCCAGTCAAGGCTGGTGCTGTGTGCCCATTCCTTCCACTGGCCGAATTCATCGCCCATGAATATAAGTTTCTTTCCAGGTAGCGCAAACATGTAGCCATAAAGCAACCGTAGGTTGGCGCGCTTTTCCACCTCGTCCCCTGGCATCCCGGCCAGGAGGGATTTCTTACCCGGTTTGGACTCGTCGTGTGAGAGTGGCAAGAGGTAGTTCTCGTTGAAGGCGTAGTGCATCCTGAAGACGAGCTTTGCGTGGGCTTTCGGCCTTTCAGTTGGCTGCAACGGCATGTATTCCTGGAGCGTGTCGTGGACCCAACCGAGATCCCACTTGTAGTCGAAGCCCAGCCCGCCGTTTTGGATCGGCCGAGTGATATTAGGTCGTGCTGTTGCGTCCTCAGCAAACGTCAGCAGACCGGGATGGACCTTGTGGACCTTCTGGTTCACCCCTTGGAGGAACTCGATAGCTGCGAGGTTTTCGCTGCCGCCGTACTTGTTGGGCTGCCATGTTCCCAGCTTACGCATGAAGTCGAGCTGGATCATCGATTCCACCCCATCAACTCGCAGGCCGTCAAAATGATATAGCTTTAGCCAGAACAGAGCGTTCGCGGTCAAGAAATTGACGACCGGGGGGCTCTCAAAGTCGTAGGCGAATGTTCCCCAGACTGGGTTCTTTCGTCTATCGGGGTCGGCGGGCTCGTAAAGGTGGGTACCATCGAACTCGGCCAGCCCGTGTGGGTCGGGGGCGAAGTGGGCGGGCACCCAATCGAGGATAACCCCTACGCCGCTTTGGTGCAGTGTGTCGACAAGGAACATGAGGTCATGTGGCGTGCCGTAGTGCGCCGAGGGGGCATACAGGCTAACCGCCTGGTAACCCCAGGACTCTATAGCTGGATGCTCGAAGATGGGCAAAAGCTCGACATGCGTGAAGCCCATCTCGGTGGCATAATTAGCCAGCCGCGGGGCGGCTTCACGATAGGTCAAGGGCCGATTACCCTCCTCGGGAACGCGCATCCAGGAGCCAAGGTGCACCTCGTAGATAGAAATCGGCGCGGTGATTGATTGGCGGTCGGCACGGGCGGCTAGCCACGATGCGTCGCCCCATTTGTAGAGGGTGGGATCCCAGACTTTCGAGGCAGTCCCCGGGGGTAGCTCAGTGGCGAAGGCGTAGGGGTCAGCTCGGTCGAACCAAGAGTCGCCGTCGGGTGCCATTAACGAGAATTTGTAGAGCGCCCCCTGACCAATCTCCTGAACGAACCCTGACCAAACTCCGGACTTGCCTCTCCGCTGGAGCGGACTCACTGACTGGACCCAGCCGTTAAAGTCGCCGATGACGGAGACCGCGCGGGCGTGCGGGGCCCAGACACCGAAGTGGACACCCGTGGAGCCGCCAAGATCAACGACGTGAGCCCCCAGCTTCTGGTAAATCGAGTCGTGGGTTCCCTCGCCGATCTGCTGCAAGTCTCTGTCGCTTATGGTGATCATCGCCGGCCAATTGGTCCTTTCCCCGGTGTCGCGTGATCTGGTGCTAGATGATCACATGAAGTAATCAAAGTCTTGCTCGGTGCGGATCTTCCGCCGGACCCGCAGGATGTGAGCGGGGTTGACGTGGGGGTCAAGCTTCACGAAGTTCGTTTCGCCATGCCAGAGAAACCGCTCGTCGCTAATTAGATCGTGCATCTGGTATGATTCGGCCAGCCCCGAACCCAGGTGAAGATCGTGGAGAGGCAGCCGAACCCAGCCGGAGTGGGTGTGCGCCGGATCTAGGTTGACGATCACCACGATTAGGTTGGTCATGTCGCCAGTTGACTTGCCGTAGCAGATTAGTGCGTCGTTATCGACGTGGAAGAAACGGAGGTTGCGGTTGAACTGAAGGGCCGGATTGTTACGGCGGATCTCGTTAATCCGGGCGATATAATCGCGCAGACTCCAAGAGACCCCGAGATCCCAGTTCGCGATCTGATACTTCTCCGAGTTGAGATACTCTTCCGAGCCGGGTCGAACCGGCGTGCTGATGCACAGCTCGAAAGGCGGTCCGTAAATGCCATAGCTTGCACCCAAGGTCGCGGCCAAGACAAGGCGGGTCAAGAAGGCGGGCCGGCCACCGATCTGGAGACACTCGGGAAGGATGTCGGGCGTGTTGGCGAACAGGTTGCCGCGCATGTACTCGGCCGATTCACCTTGAGTAAGCTCGATCAGGTAGTCGGTCAGCTCCTTCTTGGTATTCCTCCAGGTGAAGTAGGTATATGATTGCGTGTATCCCCCCTTGGCCAGCCGGGCCATCACCTTCGGCCGCGTGAATGCCTCTGAAAGGAAGATGGTGTTGGGATGACGGGTCCACACCTCGTTGATGAGCCAGTCCCAGAAGCGAAAGGGCTTGGTGTGGGGGTTATCTACTCGGAAGATCGTCACGCCGTGATTGATCCAGAATAGAAACACATCGCGGAGCTCGGTCCAGAGTGCCTTCCAGTCAGCACATTCGAAGTCGATCGGGTAGATGTCCTGGTACTTCTTGGGTGGGTTCTCGGCGTACTTGATCGTCCCGTCAGGGCGGTGGCGGAACCACTGGGGATGCTCGCGCACATAGGGATGATCGGGGGAGCACTGAAAGGCGATGTCGAGCGCTACCTCAATGCCTTGTTCCCGTGATTTCCGTACCAAGTGATCGAAGTCGTCGATTGTGCCCAGCTCGGGGTGGATGGCCTTATGGCCCCCCTCTGGGCCGCCGATGGCCCAAGGGCTACCGGGATCCTCCGGGCGGGTGCTCAGCGTATTATTCGGCCCCTTGCGGAAAGCCTGCCCGATCGGATGGATGGGCGGCAGGTAAAGAACGTCGAAACCCATCTCCGCGATGTAACCTAGGCGCCCTCGACGTCGCGAAATGTACCGTGGCGACCCACGACCGACGAGGAGGATCGAGGAAACATCTCATACCAGGCCCCGAATCTCGCTCGCTCACGCTCAACCATGACGCGCAGCAAGCGGTCGTACGTGATCGCCCCGCGTCGGTCGGGACATCGTGCCATCCGCTCGACCAGATCCTGCTTCAAGCCCGCCTGGACTCGCAACTCCTGGCTCTGCGTGCCCTCTAGGAGCCGCGGCGCTCTTGCAACCAACTACCATCCAGACTGGTCGCTCGCTCAGCCGCTTCACGGAGATACTCGGCCCCCTCTAGGAGCTCGCTGGTGAGATCCTGCTGGCCGGCCTCATGCTTCTTAATCAGCTCCTTATGCCAGGTGAGATAACGATCGATCCAGGCTTGGATCGTGTACTCGTGCCATCCCTGAGCCGTGACTGTGAACCGGCCGGTCCAACGGTCGTTGGCTACCAAGGTCATGGGGACCTCGTCCCACTCAGTCGCGCCGGTGGAACGATGTTGAAGGACGGCCATGATGACATCATGCCCGTCGGCAAAGATGTCGGCAACTACCACTAGCTCCTCCCCCACCGTTCGCTTGATGGGGAATCGGCCGCTGTCAACTTCTGGAGAGACGCCTGCGATCACCACTCGTGATGGAGCCTGGTCACCCACTCCCACCTCGTGCGCCACTGTGGCCGCCATGATTCGCTCTTCCCCGCAGTTACTATCACGATCCATGGCCAGACTTCTCGCCGTCGCCGGCTACCAGTGTACTACTGGCTGGGACATGATCACATGGCAGTAAACTGATTCGACGCCCAGCATAGTCGATCCTACCGAGACTCATCTTAACACAGACTTTCATGAATGTTCCCGAGGTAGGTGTGGCGGAGGTTACCAATGGAACCCTTACCTACCCACATTGTCACTCCTCCGCGCCGCTCAAGTCGCGAACGCTCCCGGGTCAGGCGGATCTGGGCAATGCTACCTCATTCAAACCGGACCGACATCGTCCAAACCCTGAGCTGGATCGACAAAACGAAAGAGGGTGTCCCGATCTTAGTTGAAAACGAAAGAGGTTGTCCCGATCGTAGTTGAAAAGTGAAGAGGACGGTTCCTCCCGTCCGGTCCCTCGACTGGACGTGGCTTTTCCCTTGACGAGGAAGGAGGAACCGCCTTGAAACGAGCCGATGCGAAGCGACATGACTCCCACAAGCCCCGCCGACCCAGCCCGCTGTCCCCACCGGGGCCTCCGGCCGCGTGATCCAGCTCTCCCTGGATCGCGACGAGCTGCTCGGCCTCATGCAGGACTCCTTGGAGAGCTTGGCGCTCAAGCTGGGCATGATCATCGCCTCCAGCCTCCTGGAGGACGAGGTGACCCGCCTGTGCGGGCGGCGCCATGAGCGTCAGCCCCACCGGACCCACACGCGGTACGGCCACCAACAGGGTACAGCCACCCTGGCCGGCCAGAAGATCCCCATCGCCCGTCCCCGCGTGCGACGCACCGACGGGGGCGGCGAGGTCCCGCTGGAGACCTACGCCCGACTGCAATCTCCCGAGGCCATGCCCGAGGCCGTGCTTCGCCGCATGGTCCGTGGCGTGAGCACTCGTGATTATGCCAACGTTATCGACCTCACACGGGACGGCTTCGGAGTCCAGAAATCGAGCGTCAGCCGCGACTTCGTCCGGGCCTCCGCGGCGCAAGTCAAGGCCCTGGCGGAACGCCGTTTCGACGGCATGCACCTCCCGGTGATCATGATCGATGGCGTCGAGTACGCCGGCGAGACGATGATCGTGGCGGCGGGGATCACCGCCGATGGCACCAAGCGCGTCCTCGGCCTGCGCCAAGGCGCAACCGAGAACGCCGCGGTCTGCGTGGCGCTGCTGGAGGACTTGCAAGCGCGGGGCCTGGACACGAGCCGACCCGTGCTCCTGGTCCTCGACGGCGCCAAGGCCCTGCACGCGGCCGCCAAGCGGGTCTGGGGCCAGAACGGCGTGATCCAGCGCTGTCAGGTCCATAAGAAGCGCAACGTCAAGGCCCACGTCCCCGAGAAGCACCACGCCGAGTTGGAGCGGCGCCTCTCGGAGGCGTACCACGAGACGGGCTACGAGGCCGCCAAGGCATCGCTGGAGGTGACGGCCGTTGGCTGGAGCGGATCAACCCGGATGCGGCTTCGAGCCTCCGGGAAGGACTGGAGGAGACGCTGACGGTGGTCCGGCTGGGCCTGGCGGGGGCGTTGCGTCGGACCTTGGCCACGACCAATCCCATCGAGTCGGCCCTCTCGGTGACGCGGCGGGTCACGGCCCGCGTGACGCGGTGGCGTGACGGGGAGATGCGGCGGCGGTGGTGCGTGGCGGGCCTGCTGCGCGCCGAGAGCAAGTTCCGCCGGGTCAAGGGGCATCGGGCCCTCCCGACGCTGATCAAGGCCCTGGAGGAATCCACCCGAGCATGACGATCTGGTACCGAGCAGCGGCATCGCGTGAGGATGGCCGGGGGAACCACCTCCCCTCATGACAACGGGTGGGACCGCGGCGTCCGGATGGCGGCGGTCCTGTACTCCTACTCGGGCACGTGCAAGTACGACGGTATCACCCCATTCGCCTACCTTCAGGACATCCTGCGTCGTCTGCGGTCCCCTCCCGCAGACCAGGTCGACGAACTGCCGCCCGACGTCGGGTTCGCCTCGCACCATTCAGCGCTGCGCAAGCCTATCACTTGAGCCGGTGTCGAGGCGAAGCCGGGATCTCGGCCCGTAGTCCGTCGGGCGAATCCGCGCCCATCGTTGCCGGCAAATCCGCGCCCATCTATGCGGAGACGGCCCCTGGGCCTATCCTGGAGGGCGCACCTCCGCGCCGCCGTCGGCCTCGGCCGGGTCGAGCTGGAGCATCGTCGCTCCGGCATCGGTCCTGGTCGCGACGCGGCCGGCCGGTCCGGGACGAGCGCCCGGCATGAACGAAGTCACCCGCATCCTCTCGGCCATCGAGCAGGGCGACGGCCAGGCCGGCCGAGCAGCTCCTGCCGCTGGTCTACGACGAGCTGCGCAACTGGCGGCCCAGAAGCTGGCCCAGGAGAAGCCCGGCCAGACGCTCCAGGCTACCGCCCTGGTCCACGAGGCGTACCTGCGGCTGGTCGACGAGGACCAGGTCCAGGGCTGGAACAGCCGCGGCCACTTCTTCGCCGCCGCGGCCGAGGCCATGCGCCGCATCCTGATCAATCGGGCACGCGACAAGGACGGCAGAAGCGCGGGCGGCGGTCGGCAATCGCGTCGATCTCGACCCGACTGGTCGTCGCGGATCGAGGCATCGGACCGGCGAACTGCTGGTGCTCGACGACGCCCTGGAGACTCGGCTCGCGAGAATCCAACCCTGCTGCCGAACTGGTCAAGCTGCGCTTCTTCAGCCGGTCTGACGTCTGGAAGAAGCGGCATTGGCGCTGGGCATAGCCCGGCGGACAGCCGATCGCTACTGGGCGTTTGCCCGGGCCTGGCTCTTTGACGCCCTCCAGCCGGACTAAGGCATTCGCTCAAATCAGGAAAAACATGTCTCCGTCTGGCGCCTTTGCCTCTGGGAACGGGGCACTGTCTATGTAGAGTGTTCCAACCGTCGCGGAGCGGTCCCATGGAAGACGCCGAGTCCGGAAATGCTGTCCCTCTTCGCCGCTGCCCTCGAGCAGTCCGTCACGCCGAGGAGCGCGCCGCATATCTCGACACGGCCTGCGGCGACGACGACGAACTGCAGCAGCGAATCGACGCCTTGCTGTACGCACACAATAAGGCGGGCGGAGTTCCTCCAGCATGAGACAGACGCCGGGCAATGCCGGCGGCGACCATCGATGTCGCCGATCACTGAACGTCCCGGCACCGTCATCGGCCCCTACAAGCTGCTGCAACCGATCGGCGAGGGCGGCATGGGCACCGTCTACATGGCCGAGCAGACCCACCCGGTCAAGCGGATGGTCGCCCTGAAGTGATCAAGCCGGGCATGGATTCGAGGCAGGTCCTCGCCCGGTTCGAGGCCGAGCGGCAGGCGCTGGCCCTGATGGACCACCCGAACATCGCCAAGGTGCTCGACGCGGGCACGACCGAGAACGGCCGCCCCTACTTCGTCATGGAGTTAGTCAAGGGCGTCCCGATCACCCGCTATTGCGACGAGCGCCGGCTGACGCCCAGGGAGCGGCTGGAGCTGTTCATCCCGGTCTGCCAGGCGGTGCAGCACGCGCATCAGAAGGGGATCATCCATCGCGACCTGAAGCCGTCGAATGTCCTGGTCGCCCTCTACGACGGCAAGCCGGTGCCCAAGGTCATCGACTTCGGCGTGGCCAAGGCCACCGGGCCGAAGCTGACGGATCGACGCTGTTCACCGAGTTCGGCTCGGTCGTCGGCACGCTGGAGTACATGAGCCCCGAGCAGGCCGAGCTAAACCAACTCGACATCGATACCCGCAGCGACATCTATTCCCTGGGCGTCCTGCTCTACGAGCTGCTGACCGGGACGACGCCGCTGCATTGCGGCCGGCTCAAGCAGGCGGCGATCCTGGAAGTACTGCGCCGGTGATCCGCGAGGAGGAGCCGCCCAAGCCGAGCACGCGGCTGAGCACGACCGAGGACCTGCCCTCGATCGCGGCGTACCGGGGGACCGAGCCGACGGAAGCTGAGCGGGCTGATTCGCGGGCGAGCTGGACTGGATCGTGATGAAGGCGCTGGAGAAGGACCGCAACCGGCGGTACGAGACGGCCAATGGCCTGGCGATGGACGTCCGGCGCTACCTGCGGACGAGCCGGTGCAGGCCTGTCCGCCGTCGGCGGGATACCGCTTCCGCAAGTTAGCCCGGCGCAATCGGGCGGCGCTGAGCACCGCCGCGCTGGTGGGGGTCCTGCTGGTGGTCGGCACCGCGGTCTCGTGGTATTTCGCCATCCAGGCCCGGGAGCGGGCGAAAGAGGCGGACGCCAACGCCGCGACGGCGAAGGCCAACGAGCGCAAGGCCATCGAGAACGCCAACGCGGCCAACGCCCAGAAGGCGATCTCCCAGGAGCGGGCCGAGGAGCTGCGCCGCCAAGACTACATCAGCCGGGTCAACCTGGCCTACCGAGAGTGCCTGGCGAACAACCCCGCCCAGGCCCTGGAGCTCCTCGACGGTTGCCCGCAGGACTTGCGTGCCTGAGAGTGGTCCTATGTCTATCGCCAGTGCCATCGCGATCTGCACACGTTCCGCGAGTCGGCACCGGTGGTCAACGCCGTGGCCTTCAGCCCTGATGGCCGGCGGGTTGCATCCGGGTCCGGGAACTTTTATGCCAATCTAGGGACGGGCGACCTGGTGGTCCGCGACGTGGCGACCGGCCGGGAAGTCTTCGCCCGCCGCGGGCTCCGGGGCGGCATCCGCACCGTGGCCTTCAGCGCTGATGGCCGCTGGCTGGCCGCGGGTTACGGCAGGACTCTGACCCTGTGGGATGCCGCCACCGGCCAAGAGGAGCAATTCAGCAAGGAAAGCGGCCTCCCGATCCTCAGCCTGGCCTTCAGTCCCGATGGCCGGCGGCTCATCGCCGGGTGTGGGTGGTGGAACGCCGCAGCTGGCAGCGGTTATGCCAAGCTCTGGGATGTGACGACCGGGGAGGAGCTGATCGGTCAGCTCCCCGGACACACGGGGGGTGTCTGGAGCGTGGCCTTCAGCCCCGACGGCCAACATGTCGCCCTGACGAGCGAGGGACTGGTGGAGGTTTGGGATCTCCGAACCCACAAACTGCTCCACACACTGCGGGGGCACAAGAGCTTCATCTACGCGGTGGCCTTCAGCCCTGACGGACGATACCTCGCCTCGGGAGGCTGGGATCAGACGATCCGGCTCTGGGACCGCGCCACCGGGCGCCGATCCGGACGTATACCGGGCACGAGGGTTTTGTCCGCGGCCTGGTCTTTAGCCCCGACGGCCGGCGGATCGTCTCGGCCAGCGAGGACAAGAGCCTGAGGCTCTGGTCGGTGGACTCGGATCGCGAGCTGGCCATCTTCCACGGCCACCAGCATTACGTGGTCTGCGTCACCTTCCACCCCGACGGCCTTCGGATCGCCTCCGGGAGCGTGGATCAAACCGTCAAGCTATGGTACGCGACGCCGAATTACCAGCTCACCGTCGGTGGACATGGCGGCTGGGTCAAAAGCGTGGCGTTTAGCCCTGATGGCCGGGAGGTTGCCTCAGGATCGAACATATTGAAGGGGCAGGTCAACTTCCTCCAATCATGGGATCCTGTCACAGGCGAACGGATCTTGTCTTTTGCTCAGCAGACCGCTCCAGTTCACGCGGTGGCATTCAGCCCGGACTGTCAACGCCTCGCGTCGGCCGACGCGAGCGGGATCACGGTCTGGGATGCAGCCACCGGGAGGAGGCTTCTTAAGATTCAGGGCCCAGCGCACCGACCTGGGCTACGGGGTTCTTCAGTATCCGAGCCTGGCGTTTAGCCCTGATGGTCAGCGCCTGGCCTTGGCCGATGACGACTATTCGGTGAAGGTGTGGGACAGCACGAGCGGCGGGCAGCCCCTGCTCCTCACGGGCCACACCGCCAAGGCCAATGGCGTGGCCTTCAGCCCCGACGGCCGAAAGCTGGCATCCGCCAGCATGGACATGACCGTGCGCGTGTGGGACGTCGAGACGGGCCAGCCGCTCCGGAGCCTCAAGGGACATACGGCCCCAGTCGGGAGCGTGGCCTTCAGCCCCGACGGCCGGCAACTCGCCTCGGCCGGCGGGGACTTTCAGAAGGGCGGTGAAGTGAAGGTCTGGGATCCCACCACGGGCCGACTGCTCTATCCAGCTCGCGGTCACACCGATCTGGTTGCAGGCGTGGCTTTCAGCCCCGACGGCCGCCGTCTGGCCACTGCCAGCCTTGATCGCACCATCAAGCTGTGGGACACCGACACCGGCCAGGAGGTCTTCACCCTGCGCGGCCATACGAGTGGCGTCCTCTGCGTCGCGTTCAGCCCCGATGGCCGGCGGATCGTCTCCGGGAGCATCGACTGGACCGCGAAAGTCTGGGACCTGGACCCGATCCCGATCGAGACGACCTACCGGCGCGCGGCTGTCGAGCGCGTCGAAGCACTTTACAGGCGGCGCCTGGACGAGCCGGCGGTGATCCATGTGATCCAGGCCGACACGACGCTGCCGGCACCCGTCCACCAGGCGGCGCTCGAGATCGCCAGCCGGCTCGGCGACGGCTACGCTCGGCTCAACGAAGTTGAGCGAGCCTATGAAGTCACGACGGAAGCGCATGAGCTGGCCGACTCGCGCACGGCGGCACTGACGGAGATCCTGCCGACCCTCGAGCGCGCTCGCGGCCTGTGGAATGATTTGATCGCCGCCAATCCCGACCGCTATGAAGAGTACCGCAAGGAGCTCGCCCTCGTGCTGGTCGAAATCGGCGGGCTCCAACATCAGGCCGGACGGGGCGACGAGGCGGATTGGGCATTCGACGAGGCCTTCCGACTCGCGGAGGGTTTGCGCCGGGGCGGCTGGCTCGACAGCGAAGAGAGGGGGAACGCCGTGGCCAACTGGATCCTCGCCAGGGTGGCGATCTCTGAGCTGTCCCGCCATCGGCCGACGAAGGCGCTGCGCGCCTTCCAGGAGAGGCTCGCCATCTGGGATGCGCTCGCCCCCCAGCTCGCGGGCGACTCTGTGCATCTGCCCTACATCAAGAAGGCCCAGCTCTTCGATCTCGGCTGCATCAGCCAGCTCCAGCGTGCGGCTGGCCATATGGCCGAAGCGCTGTCATCGGGCCGGCGGGCTGTGGCCATCGCGGTGGAGTGGCTCCAGGAGAAGCCCGACGACGCGGGTCGGCTGTGCCCCTGGGGTATCGCCTTGGCCTCCCTGGCCGGCCTCGGCGCGAAGTTGGTGGGGCAGCGAGCCCCGAATTGCGCACGGCGCTCGACGAACTCAGCCAGCGACTGGAGCGGTTTCCCCAACCCGACGGATGCCGTCGACCTGTACGACCTGGCCTGCCTCTATTCAGTCCTGAGTGGCCTGGGCCCTCTCGACAAGAACGTGCCGGCGGATCAGGTGCAGCGAAAACAGACGGCGGCGGCCGACCGGGCGATGGCCGTCCTGCGCCGAGCCGTCGCCGCGGGCTGGAAGGATGTGGCCCACATGAGATTCTATTGGACCCTCGACCCGCTGCGTACCCGAAGGGACTTCCAGGTCCTGCTCCTCGACCTGGAGTTCCCTGCCGACCCGTTCGCCCGCTGAGCGTATGTGCGGTCGGACAGCCTGCCAGGCTCGTGGAGGCGAATGCCCAGGTGCCGGCCGCGGGCATCGCGATCCGAACCCCTTGAGGTGACATCGAGGAGGCATCGAAACGGCCCGAAAGGTCTCGCCGCCAAGCAAGCCCCTCCCCGGCCCGGTCCAGCCCTGGCGTTCGGTCTGCGCCGGGACCGACGGCTTTTTCATTGTCCCGCAGACCATCTTCCAACAGGAGACTCACACCATGATCCCCGGGGCTACCGATGAGGGGCCGAAGCGATCCCGAACCGGGATCTCCCAGCTGCCGTGGCGGAGCCACAGGCGGATCGGTCTGCTCGTGTTGGCAGTCCTCGTCCTGCCCTGGTTGCCGATCTTCGGACCATCGAGGGACGCGACGCTGGCGAGACGGGTCCACGGTGTTGGGGAGGTCCCAATCCTGGGTTTCGCGTTCGCCCCTGATGACGCGACGATCGCGACCACCCAGGTGGACGGGCGCGTGCCGCTGCGAGACGCGGCGTGGGGTGTGAGCGCCCACTCCTTCCTGAACCACCGCCGTCCGGCCCTGGCCCTGGCGTACTCGCCCCAGCGTGGCGTGAAAATGTCCGCAGGAGCCGCTCCTCATTTCAACTACACGTGGGACACCCTCCAATAGAATTCGGTTGCTATTTTCATTCCGCGCGTCACAATGAGAAACGAGGATGAGCCTATGTCAACTGGCAGTCGGCTCCGAAAAAAACCTTGATTAGACGTCGTCGGACGACTAGATGAAGGGCAATCCGGGATAGACCCCGGGGGGCTCGTTAAAGAGTAAGCCGGCGTGGTCGAATGCCTGAAGGTGTTTGACCACGCCGGTTTTTTTTCGGACTCAACCCGACATGGCTTTCGACGGGCCGTTTTTCTGGTCGCGACCTTGCCACCTCCTGTCCTCAACCGGAGCCAGCGGACGAAGCGCTACGCTGCCTACCAACCGGGAGGTGGAACGATCGATCGAGTCTCAGAGAATGTGTATCGAGGAGGGTATCTCATGACGTGGTATCAGATCGCTGGCGACTGGCAACAATTCACGGTCATGGTGAAGGCAAAGTGGGACAAGCTGACCGACGATGACCTGACGACCTTCAGCGGGCAGAGCGACCAACTCGCTGGCCTCCTCCAGCGAAAATTTGGCTATGCCAGAGAACAGGCGGAAAAAGAAATCAATGATTTCTCACACGATATGACATTGTGAGATCTTTTGGAACGCGCCGCATCAGAGGCGAATCCAGGATGAAAGGAAGCAGTTACGGCATACTGGGTGACATCATAGTCGGCCTGATCGGCTCGTTCTTGGGCGGGCATATGCTGAGCTTCTTTATCAAAGGGGCGATCGGTTTCTGGGGGAGTATCCTTGTTGCTTTCATCGGCGCCTCTCTCCTGATCTTCTTGGTGCGGGCGATCCGCGGTCGACAGGTGGCCTTCCGCCCTGATGGAAATCGGGTTGATGGAGAGAATCGCCATGATCCAACATTTGCTATTTCGAGATCGCGCAGGCAGTCTCACATCGTGCGTTGCTGCCTGTCGTCGTTGGAGGCCTGTCGGACAGCGTCGGGGCGGCGCTGAACTGATGGGCTGGCAGTATCGATACTTGATGGCCAGCGGGACTAGATAGGCTCCTTTTCGTTCACGCTTCAGACGCTCGACTTCTTCTTCGATTCGCGGGCCTGTGGCGCTTCGGTCAACGTGAACAGCACGACCTCCTCGCCGGTGATGGTGCTGATGTCGTGGTGCATGCTTGTTACCCTCATGCCGGTTATATCCTCTAGCATTGCCTCCATGAGCGGTCGCGCGGTTTCGAGAAGATGTGTACGTACCTGTTTAAGGAGGTCCCTCCCCTTCTCGGCTGGCAGTGACTTAACCAAGTGCTGTTCTGCAGCAGTCAATACGCCCTGGAGGCGGACAAAGACAATGTCATCGATCAGATGCGCGCGAATGTCCTTAGGCCCCCTACCCATGTATTCCTGCTCAAAGCGACTCATCCCTTCACAGATGGCGGCTTCGATTTCCCCTTGGGTTCTCATGTCGCCGCGAAACCGTTTTGTCAACCGTTTACGAGCCGCAGATTTGGTTTGCTGAAGACAGCGTCGCGGCCGAGATCGTGGGAGCTCTCGTTTTATAGCGACTATTATAGCGACAAAAAAACAATCCACTTGCTATTCGTGCTCAAGGTGGCATAATAATGGAGAGTTAGGGGATCATGCAAGCTCACAGGCAAATCCCTTTATAAATTGAGTCGATGTTGTCGGACGACTAGACAAAGGGCAATCCGCCGGTGGCGGGGGGCTCGTTGACGAGTAGGCCGGCGTGGCGGAATACCTCGAGGTAATCCACCGCGCCGGTTTTTTGTTGCTTGCGGCACACGGAGTGGCCACACATACCAGGGTCGAGCGCGCTGCTCAAGTCCAAAAGGCGCATGGTACAAATGATGAAAGCAGTGTCGATCGAGTCAGGTTTACCCTGTGAAGAAAGGCTGGGACCGGCGTGCCCCTTTGAGCTTCGCGCGCATGAGCGGTAGCCTTGGCCAGAATAGTGCGACACGGTTGAAGGTTGTTACGACAGCGGCAACCGAGCGCCCCCAATCAATTGCCGGCCTTTACGACAAGCTGCGAGATGCATCACGGCACAAGGATCAGTTCTTGGCAATGCTGGGTCATGAGCTGCGCAACCCGCTCGCCCCGATCCGCAGCGCTATGCAGATCCTGCGCCTGAAGGATCCGGCCGATCCTGAGCTTCAGGGGGTCGCCGAGATGGTCGAGCGTCAAGTCCAGCAACTGGCACGGCTAGTTGACGACTTGCTCGACCTATCGTACATGGGCCATGGCAAGATCAATCTGCAGATGAAACCGATCGACCTTAGGAACGTAGTGGCACTGGCGACTGAAGTCAGCCATCCCCTCATCAAGGCCCGGAAACACGTTTTAGAGGTTTCGCTTCCTCCACAGGCGGTCGAGGTGGAAGGAGACTCAGGCCGGCTGGCCCAGGTCGTGACAAATCTGCTGAACAACAGCGCCAAGTATTCAGAAGATGGGAGCCGCATCGACGTGACGGTGGAGGTGATCGGCCACCAGGCGGTTCTGCGCGTGCGCGACACAGGCATTGGGATCGAACCGACCATGCTGCCGAGAATCTTTGAACTGTTTACCCAGGTGAAGGGTTCGACGAGCTGTTGTGCAGAAGGACTTGGAATTGGTCTGGCCTTGGTGCGCAACATATGTGTATTACACGGTGGCTGCGTGCAAGCCGTGAGTATGGGCCTTGGCCACGGAACTGAGATCACCGTCCGGCTACCACTCCTGAGGAAGATGCCCGTGTGGTCTCCCGTTGCACCTGATATCTGTTGGCCCACCATGAGTATGCCCATACGCCGAATCCTGCTCGTCGATGACAACACAGATGCGGCTGATAGCATGTCGATGCTGCTCCGATTAGCCGGCCATGAGGTCAGAACTGCGTACAACGGCGAGACAGCGCTGAGGGCTAGCCAGGCTGCAACCTCCCGAAGTCGTGATATGCGACATTAGTATGCCAGATATGTCGGGTCTGGAACTGGCTCGCTACCTTCGTCAGGATCTGGGCCTTAGTGATTCCCTTCTAGTGGCATTGTCGGCGTTTGCTCACGAAGAAGATCGACACCGCTCCCAAGAAGCCGGTTTCAACGCTCACCTCACCAAGCCGGTGAGTCTGAACAGCTTGAAAGAGGTTCTGGCTAACGTGGATCTCGCCTCGGTGAGCTTGCCTAGGGCATACAGCGCAAGAAAAAGCAGTCCCCACACTGCGGACAGAAAGGCCAGCCTGACTGACTGTGACGGCATTTGTGAGAGGCATTGAAGGTTGACATAAAGGTCCAAGGTGGCATCCGAGCGATTACGACTGGGACCAGATTGATAATCAACATGCAATCTGGGGAGCTTGATCCGAAAAATAAAAATGAATGTCTTGCTATTTACGCTCTGAATAAGACAATGGAGGGCGATTGGGAAGCCTGCGTGAACTGGCGGGCAAGCGCCATAAAAACTTGAGCTAATGTCGTCGGACGACTAGATGAAGGGCAACCCGCCGGTGGCGGGGGGCTCGTTGACGAGTAAGCCGGCGTGGTCGAATACCGCGGGGTGTTCCACCACGACGGCTTTTTTGTTGCCGCCGGAGGTGGATTATCACACTCACCAGGGACGAACCGGTGGAAAAATCCAAGTCGACCATGGCACAACAGATCGCCGAAGCGGCCAGCGCATTCGAGCAACTGCGTACCGGCCACGGGGCCAAATCAGTGACCGTGGTCTTGAGTGATGTACGCGAAGCGACAGCCGAGGTCGAGACCAAGACGGGCACGGTCGTGCATATGTTCACGACTGGTACTTTGGTGCAGGTGTTTCTGCCCGCCCATGGCATACCCGCAGACACCTGGAGCGGCATTGAAACAGTCAATCAATCATGAGGATGGAGCATAACAATGTTGGTCCTTTCGAGAAAAAACATGGAATCGGTCGTGGTTGGTGGGTCTGGCCGCTTTGAGCGCCTGCTCAAAGTCACGGTGCTCGAGATCAAGAGTGGGAGTGTGCGACTCGGCTTCGAGGCTGATGCCTCTGTCCCTGTCCATCGTTCCGAGGTGTGGGAGCGGATTCGTGAGAGCAATGGATCGCTAGGAGATCCTGCGGCGGATGTTGGGGATTGAGGAATCGCGAAAAAACAAGAGGCCGGTGTGCTATCAGCCGGGCCGGTTCTTGGCTTGCTTGGACGGATCCAGGATGCCGCTGTCGTTCATCCAGTCCGCAAGGCGGTCAGGCCATTTCTTGACGGACTCCAGCTTGGACCGATTGCCCATGTTGAAGCCATGACCGCCCCGACCGAGGATATGGGCTTCAAGGGGAAGGCCCGTGGCGCGGTATTTTTGAACCAAGCTGGCGACCACGCGGGAAGCCCCCCGATCGTCGTTGGCCACGAGCAGAAACGCGGGGGGCGCGTCGGTGGGGATGACGTCTGGGATCCCGAGTGGACCGGGATAGATGAGAACTTGAAAATCGGGTCGGCTGCTCAGGCGGTCGACCGGGTCGGCTGCCTTGGGGTTACCTTGGCCGGGTGTGTACGCCACCATCGAGGCAACCTCGCCGCCCGCTGAGAATCCCACGATGCCAACGCGATTGGGGTCGATGCCCCATTCGCTGGCCCGGCTTCGTACCAACCGCATGGCGCGCTGACCGTCTTCCCGAGCATGCTTCTGAATCGAGTAGGGAGAGTTCGGCTCACGGCCGAGACGATACTTGAGGGCGAACGCCGCCACGCCGAGACGATTCAGATAGCGAGCCGGCTCGTCGCCTTCCGCCCTGAAAACCAGCTCGCGGTGGCCGCCTCCCGGACAGATGACCACTGCGGCGCCCGTAGCCTTGTCTTTGGGAGGTAGATAAACGGTGATCGACGGGTTGTGGATGTTGCGTATCCAGTAATCCTTGGCGAGCGGCGGATCGTCCTTGCGGCTTTCAAACCCAGGCGCCCCGTTTGGCCAGAGGGGGAGCTCCCTTGGTTCCTCGGCGCTAAGGCTTAACTGGGGACAGAGTACAAGGGCGAGCAGGATGTATCGAATCGTCATCGCGATGGGATCCGGTTGCGAACCGCTGCTAGATGTTCTCAAGAGGCGCCGTGGAGTCACCGAAGCGGGCCAAGTCGTGAACTCCCATTCGATTGGCCATGCCGAGGAACAGGTTGGTCATGGGTTTCGAGCCATGCTTGACATAACGCCCTGTCTGCAGTGTTCCGCCACCCCCACCGGCTAGAATCACCGGCAGGTTAACGTGGGTGTGGCGGTTACCGTCGGCATTGCCGCTGCCATATATGATCATTGAGTTGTGGAGCAACGTGTTACCGTCCACGTCCTTGGTTGTCCGTAGCTTATCGAGAAATCGGCCGAATTGCTTGGCATACCAGAGGTCGATGTCGGCAACCTTGTCGATCCATTCCGGGCGGTTCTGATGGTGAGTCAGGTCGTGATGGCCCTCGAAGATTCCGATGTGGTCGAAGGATCGGTTGCTCCCATCGTGAGCGAGCAAGAGGGTTGCGATCCGCGTGGAGTCGGTCTGGAACGCCAGGACGAGCATGTCGAACATGAGCTGAATGTACTCAGCGTAGTCGGTCGGGACACCCTGGGGGGTATCGACGCTGGGGTCTTGAACGTCGCCGAACCGTTCCTCTTTCACGAGCCGGGTTTCGACCTCGCGGACACTGGTCAGGTACTGGTCGAGCTTGTGCTGGTCGGGGGAGTCAAGCCGCCGCTGCATGGAGCGCGCGTCCGCGAGGACGAGATCGAGAATGGATCTCTGCTCGACCCGACGGCGCTTCAGGTTCGCGCGCCGCTCGCCGGGCGAGCCGGCTCCGAAGAGTCGCTCGAAAACAAGGCGCGGATTCGACTCCGGGGGCACGGGAGTGGTCGGGGAACTCCAGGAGAGATTGTACTGGTAGGCGCAGGAGTAGCCAGAATCGCAGGCCCCGGTTTTGCGGGCCGTCTCGCATGCCAGTTCGAGCGAGGGGAAGCGCGTCAGATGGCCAAGCTTGCGAGCCAGGACTTGGTCGATGGAGATTCCCGCCCGCAGATCGGTCGCGCTCTTCTTGAGACGGATGCCGGTGAGGAAGGTACCGTTGCCGCGGGCGTGATCGCCGGCGCCATCGGGGCCCCCCTCGGCCGTGCGGTGATTCAACCCGCCTAGCACCTGAATCAGCGCCCTGCTCTGCTCCAACGGCTCTAGCGTGCGGCTGAGCGGAACATTCGGCCCCTCCTGCTTCGGCCACCAAGAGGCAGGAATAGCTCCGTTGGGAAAGTAAACGAAGGCCGCGCGGAGCGGAGCACCTGTTGCGGTAGCCGCCAGGCGGCTACCCGCGGTGACTTCGGCGGCAGGCAAGCGCGGCAGACGCAAGGACGCGAAACCCGGAACGGCGACGCAGGCGCCAAGCCCGCGCAGGAAATGGCGGCGGCTCACGCCCGCGCGGCCGCGGGTGACTAGCTGATCGTTCTGCTCAACCTTTGATGTCATGGTTCAATCCCGCGTTGGTTTCGTCGTTTGCCCGTGCCGTGTTTTTCGGAGGCAGCCCACCCGCCTCGTCCGGGGCCCGGCGGCGCCTCTGGAACGGGGGTGACTCAATGATGCCCAGGAGTAGTGCCGAGGGGTGGCCGTTCTCGCTTTCGATCTTGTCCACCAGCCGGTCCACCGTTTCCACATCACGAAAATCGAGGCCGCGTCCCAAAGCATAGATGAGCATTTTCTCGCTCAGGCAGCGATAGAAGTCGCGGCGATGCCGATCTATCAAAATGCGCTTCAACTCCCTGATGCCGTTGAAAGTTTCGCCTGTGACCAGTCGGCCTGACGCATCGATTGGCTGGCCGCTTTCCTTGTCGCGCCAGCGTCCCAGCGCATTGTAATTCTCAAGCGCCAGTCCGAGGGGATCCATCCGATTGTGGCAAGACGCGCACATCGCGGAGTTTCGATGCAAGGCCAGTGTCTCCCGCAAAGTGGGAGTCCGGCCATTAAGCTTCTTGCCCGCTGCTTCCAGCGGCGGGATATCAGGAGGAGGAGGAGGAGGCGGTATTCCCAAAATGTTATCGAGAATGAACAGCCCGCGCTTCACAGGAGATGTCCGGTCGGGGTTCGAGGTGACCGTCAGCACGGTTCCTTGCGTCAGCACCCCGCCTCGCGGACTGCCGGGCGGAAGGGCGACCCGACGCATTGCCTCGCCCTTGACGCTATCAATCCCATAATGTTTTGCCAACCGTTCGTTCAGGAACGTGTAGTCACTGTCCAGCAGTTCCACCAGGCTGTGGTTCTGGCGCACAATGGTTTCAAAAAGCATCTCCGTTTCCTGCCGCATGGCCTGCCGCAAGTCGCGGGTGAGCTCGAATTCGCGAAACCGGCGGAAGCCACGAAAGAAGGTCTCGCGAGCTTTCTTCAGCTCGTCTTTCTCACTAGTCGAGAGGCTTTCCGGAGGTTTGCGGTTGAGCTCTCGGAATCGAGCCCGTTGTCGATCCGCATCGGGATTGCGCGGCTCGTCGTGGGAAAGCACGGCGGCGGCATTAATCAACACGGCCTCGACGTCGCGCGTCTGGAGCCATTGGCCGACGAAGTGCCGGAAGAATTCAGCTGATCGCGGGTTGGCAAGCATGCGATCTAGCTGGGCGGGTAAATTCGCCCTGAGCCTGTGTTCCGCGGCCAGGTGAAATAGCTCATCGTCGGGCATGGAAGACCAGAGAAAGTAAGACAGCCGTGCGGCCAAGGCATATTCGTCGAGCAGCGGGTACCGGTCCACCGACCCTGGCTCGGTTGCTTCCTCGCGGAAGACGAACCGGGGAGAGGCCAGGACCACCGCCATGGCCTTGGCGACGCCCGCCTCGAAAGTTTGCCCTGATTCCGAACTGACGGCTTCGACTACGGAGGCAAGGCGATCGAGGGTTTCCCCATCGACCGGGCGCCGGAACGCCTTCATGGCAAATCGGCCCAGAAGCTCCTGGGCGTAACGACGTTGCGCGGCAGGATCGCCGGGTACGTCGCGCGGAAAGAACTTCGCGTAGTTCGGCGGACGGGCCCAGTAGTGCTCCTCGAACGGCCCGCGGACAGTAACGGAATTTACCCGCAACGCCAGCGACCGCACACGTTTCTCGCCGGGAGAGAGCGGCTCGATCTCGAAAGTCAGTTGATGAGGGCCAGCTTTCCAGTCCCGGTCCAGCTCATGGCGGTAGGTTCTCCCCTCCTGGCGGCTGTACTCTTGCCGGAGCAGCTCATTTCCATCCACCTTGAAGATAAGGCGGCACTTGTTGTAATCAAAAACTCCGTCCACGAATCGTTCCGTCGCCGTCAGGTCCAGGATTAGCCGGTATCGGCCGGCATGTTCGACCTGGAAGGAGCGTGAAGCAGACGCTGAATCGTAATACGAGAGGGAAAGCGGGCCCGTAGCGTTCTCGCTGGCCGTGGCCCCGTCTGCAGGACGACGAAAGGAGCGGCCGGGAAGCGTCTTCTCCACGACGGCTCTCGAGGTTGTCGGCACAGCTTTGGAGAGAATGGTGTCGGCCGCCGCGATGTATTTCTCCAAGAGCAGCGGCGACATTGTGAGCACATCACCAATGTTGTCGAATCCATGACCTGAATCGTCTGGTGGAAACTCGGCGCCGGTGTCATAGACGACGTCGAGCAAATCGTGAATTGTGTTCCGGTACTCCACCCGGTTGAGCCTGCGGACCGTGACGCGGCCAGGGTCGGGATCGTCGGGGTCAATTCCGAACGCCGTGTGCTTGATCCAGTCTTCCAGGATCCGCTGTTCCTTGCTGTTGGGCCGTGGCTTGCCCGAGGGTGGCATGATGCCCGCACGAATGTTCTTGAGCACGCCCCACCAGAGATTCCGGTCGCTCAAGCGTTTTGCAGCGGATTCGATGCCTTCGAATGTCACACCGCCTTTTTTCATCGCATCATCGTGGCAGGAACTGCAGTACTCCTCGAGGATGGGTTGGACGTGCTCCACAAATGGCTGTACGTCTAGCTCAGCCGCGGGCGAAACTGCGCGTCCAGGTCAGCGCCACGAGAAGTATGGTGCCCAGAAAACCAGAAAGGCCATGCCCCAAGCCGACACGATGCCAGGATCGAGCGCGCAGAAACTCATCGAATCAGGAGGTCTTCTCATCAAGGAAGTTACCTCGCCAGGAGAAGGTATCTATCCGGAAGTCTCGAGAATAACGGAAAACCGTTGGTATCCGAAGCTTTATTCTACGAGCCTGGGGGGTGGGAAAGCGACGTTGAAATCCTCGGACTATACCTTTGTAGCCTGGCAGGTGGAGTGGGCTGATTTACGTGCAGCGTTTCGTCGGTGAAGAATACCTGAAAACCCATGATAGAACCAGTTGGCGACCTTGACTAGCAAAAAAGCAGGCGGAAGGTGGGAACCTGTCGTTAATAGGCGTCAAACGTGCACGTCTGGCCCCATCATCGACGGAACAAGACCCAACAGGCAGGCAGGATGTCATTTCCGTAGGTTGAACCGAGACCCAAGCCGAGGCGCGCGCTCACGGAGAGCAACTCTTTTGCGCCATCAATACGACAGTTAAATCCATGACACACAAATTTTACCGTAGAATTCCCCTTACTACATCAAATTAACAAGAGTGTTTACATGAATCAACATTCCAAGAACACATCCTTGTGGCTGGCCTGATGCATCGCTTACGATCTGGCTGCTTTGGTTCAGGCTCGGTCGCCACGGGTCCGAATCTTGCTTCGATGCACGAAAAATTGCCTGTTTTCCATGCAATCAGCTTGTCGGGAATGAGATCCGGCAACGTGGCAATAAGCTGCCAACATCGACGTACTTATCTTGAACATCTGGAGAAGGAACATGCAGCAGCGCGTTTGCGTCACCGCATGGCTCTTGGGAGTTGCCGTGCTCGGATTCGTCCTCCAAGAAGGAAGCATGGCACGGGCCAGTGGCGTCAGGGTTACTGGCGGAGGAGTCAAGCAGCTCGGCGAGCCCTATTACTTGTACATCGTCGAGGTCTACCTCGACCCGAATTCCCAATTTGAAGCTGGTGACTCGTTCACGCTCCATAGTCTTGCCGGCGTGCAATACCCGGGTTCCACCACGGGTTCGCCCGGGGGTACCCCCAGCGGCCCCTGGGGAACCAGTTTCACGAACCTACCAGATGGTTTGCTGCCCAACTACAGCCCACCCACAACTGTGCCATTCGCGGATCTGACGTTCATCAATGGCAGCAACGTCGTCAAGAACGAGGGAACCACTGAGGACTACATCGGTGAATTCAAGGTGCTGACGTCGGTCAGCTTGCCAGCGCTCCCGGGGTCTTATTTCGTGGACGTGGGCTGGAGCGCATCACTCCACGATCTGGATGGCAACCCCATCACCGAAACGGGAATCGTTGTTCTGACCTACATTCCCGAGCCGGCTTCAGTCATTCTCCTGGGCGTTGGGGTCACCGTGCCAATCTTCTGGTACATCCGCCGACGGGGCGGGGCAAGCCGCTCCAAGGGCCCTCCCCTGATAGCAGATTGAGAAATCTTGCTCACTGCGGATTCTTACGTCCCAGGTCAACCAGGCTGCTGAGCATGGTCTGAAATTCGGGCCGATCGCGCAAATCCTTGAACACGGGATCGTTCTTGATCAGGTCGGCCAGCTTCGTGTCGGCGTCAACGGCCTCGCGGAGCAAGACGACTGTACGCCCAAGGAATTGCCTCCCGATCTCGTCTTTGTGTGCAGGGGCGAGCCTGGTGTCGGCCTGAAGCCTGCTCGCGGCCTTGGCTAGAATCTTGGCGGCAGCGAAGCATCCTTGTCCGGAGTCGGGAGCGGCTTTGGCAAGTTCGACGGCGGCCTTCATGAGTCCGTCATACTTGCCGAGAGTCATGCAAATTTCGGCCAGAGCGGCCAAATGTCCAGCCAGAGCGGCACGGTGCGAACGTGATTTACCATCGGTGAGTTTGACGGCCTCTTTCTGGTACGTCACGGCCTTTTCCAGCGCAAGCTCGGCATCGGCGGGCATCTCCATCTTATCCAGCAGCTTGCCTTGTTGCTCGTAGATGTATCCCAGGTAGAACCGGTCCTCCACGGCTGCGGGATTCTCGGCCGCAAGAGCCTCAAGGCCTTGGGTAGCCACCTGGAACTGCGTGCGGGCTTCGGCATTGCGGCCCCAGTCCCGGAGGGCTTCGCCGAGGTTGTTATGGGCGATCGCCAGGTATTGACGGTCTTGCCGTGCGGCAGTCTTGCCGGAGGCGAGTTCCTGGGCGATCGCTATAGAGGAGCGAAGTGGCTCCTCAGCAGTGGCCAGATGCGCGTCCAGGCGCGAAATGCCTTGGTTGCCGAGTATCATGGCCTTCTCCCGCCGGCAGTCCGGGGGCCAGTTATGAATGTCTGTTGAGCTCAGGGCGGCCAACGGCGCTGGTAAAGTCGCTCGGCCTCATCCCCGTGCTTCGCCTCGGCCATCTCACCCCCAAGCTTGTTCAAACACCGGGCCAGATCAAGCCGATAAGGGACGTTGGCGGGAAACTCGTCGTTCAGTTTCTCGAGGATCGCCAGTCCCTCACGGTAGGATTCCGCCACGCCCGGGCGTTCTAGCTCTTTCAGGGCTTCGCCCTGCCAGCGGAGGATCAGGGCCAGGCTACGCCGGTGGCGAGGAGTCTCGGGAAGTTTCTGGACCAGCGACCTCTCAATTTTTGCAGCCTGTTCGAGAGTTGAGAGGGCGTCCTCGGCGTGGCCCCGCTTGAGCAGCAGGTAGCCAAGGTTATGATGGCAGGTAGCCAGATCGAAGTCGATCTCCCGGTCGTCGGGAAGCGTTTTCAGCAGCTCCGAGTTCAACTTGATCCCTCGCCTGAGGATGGGCTCGGCCTCCGCGAAGCGCTCTCGCTCGGCCAGAATTCCTCCCAGATTGGAGCAACCGCCGGCAAATAGCCGCTTGTATTCGGGGCGATCCGGAAAATCCTGAACCAATCGCTCAGTCTCGCCGAATTCACGTCTCCAGTGGAACTCACAATCCGCCGCGCGGCCCGTTTGCCTTTCCAATTCTCCCAGCCCATTGCATGCGTGTGACATGGCCTCGCGATACCGAGGTACTGTGGGAAACTCAGCCACCAGAGGGTCAAGCAATTCGTAGGCTCGGCGGTAGGCTCGCTCACAGGTTTCCACCTCGCCCAAGTCGCGTGCCACCCGGCCTAGGAAGTCGCAGGATTGGGCCAGGTCATTTCTCGCTTCGGCAGACCTGGGATCTGCCTTGAGCGCCTGCTCTAGCAGATCGCAGGCGCGAATCGCCACCGGTTTGGCAGTCAGGATGTCACCCTTCCGACGCAGTAGCTCGGCCTTGCTCCGCAGGGTCCGGGCCAGGAGCCAGTCGTCCTGCATGGTGGCTGCTGGACTAGTTGCGAGTGGTTCCAGACGTTTTTCCGCCTCGTTGAACAAAGCCTCCGCCCGATTGATCTGGTTCCCCCGGAACAGAAGATCGCCCATTTGTTTTCGCGTGATAGCCAGGGCGCGGTCAACCTGACGGTCCGCAGGATTCTCAGCCGCCAAAGGTTCAAGGATCGCCAAGGCTTTATGGAAGGTCTGCTCCGCCATATCAGCCCGACCGAGTTTGCGGTGGATTTCGCCCATGCGCTCATAGGCTAGGCCATGCTCGAGACGAACAGCCGTGGTACTGGCTGAATGGCCGGTGAACTTTTCATAGTAGTTCAGAGTCTTCTGCAGGAACTCTTTCTGTAGAGGATCGAGCCGGTCTTCCAGCCAGTTCTCGGCAACTTTGGTGTACATGTCGTCGACGGCCTGCCGAGCCTGCTTGCCCTGAACCTCTGCTTCGTTCCGCTCGCGAGCGACTTGCGCGGTGCTGATCGAGAGTGCGGCGTTAGCCTCCCGAGCCTGCTGACCCTGAAATTTCGCTTCGTTCCGCTCGCGAGCGATTAGCACCGTGCTAATCGCCAGTGCGGTGGTAGCCGCTAGCAACAGCCCGGCAGCCGTGGCTACGACTGTCCGATGCTTCCTGGCCCATCGCGCAGCGTGCCGTGTCCAGGGCTCAGGATATGCCAGCACGGGCTCATCGGCGAGGTAACGCTGAACTTCCTGGGCCAGATCGGCGGCTGAGCTATAGCGCTGCGCTGGAAGCTTGGACAGTGCTTTGAGGCAGATTGCCTCCAAGGGTGCAGCTACGTCGGGATTGACCTGCCGCGGAGGCCTTGGTGACTCGCGGCGGACTTTCCCAAGTAGCTCCTGGGTACTCTTGGCATGGAACGGGGGCTGACCCGTGAGGATCTCATAGAGAATCGCTCCTAGGCCGTAGACGTCGGTCCGCGCGTCCGTCTGATCTTGCTTTCCTTCCGCCTGTTCGGGAGCCATGTAGGCTGGTGTTCCCAGAATCTGACCTTGAATGGTCCGCTCAGGAACCGCACCTGACTCTGGCTGGGGAGGTGACGCGGAACTCGGTCGTGAGTCCCCCATCGGAGCTCGAGGTACAGCGCTTTCGGCAGAACCCTCAGCCACCGTAGGCGCTGAAGATGCTGAAGACCCTGGAGACTCTGAAGGCGGACAATTTTGGTCTGCGGAAGCTGGAGCGATGCGCTTGGCCAAGCCCCAGTCCAGCACAATGACTTCGCCGAAGCCTCCCAGCACGATGTTCTGACCCTTAAGATCACGGTGGATGAAGCCCCGTGAGTGGGCATAGGCTAACGCGTTGCAGACCCCAACGAACGCTCCCAGTAGCTTAACCAGCCCTACCGGATCGGCTTCTCCGGCCGCTCGGGCCTTGTGGTAGCTGCGGGTTGCCTGACTCAGCGTGCTTCCCCTAACAAAGCGCATAGTGTAATAGGGAAGGTTCCCGCCACCCATTTCGTAGACCGGCACAATTCCTGGATGCTCGAGCTGTGCGGTAACTCGTGCTTCGGTTATGAACCGTGAGCAGACCGCTGAATTATCCGACTGGTCGGGACGTAGCTCCTTCAGGGCGATCTCACGGCCCAAGCTCGGGTCATGGGCGAGCCAGACCTGTCCCATCCCACCCTTGGCATAAAGTTGGCTCAGCGTGTAGCGCTCACGGCTTTCGCTTTCCTCCTTGCTTAATGAACCAAGCAAGATAGGGTCCGCCGGTTCATGAACTCTCGCGAGGTTGGACTTTAGCTTAGCTTTGATCGCGCCAACATTTTGCAAGGCGTCCAGACACTTCGCATCAACGATTGCGGCCAGCGTGATCTCAGCGTCGTTCTGGTTTGCCTGCAGAGTCTCGTCCAGAACTTGCTCCAGCGTGCTTTTTTGATCAACGGTCAACCATCCACGATCGATAAGCCTATCCGCAAGTGAGATTGTCGTGCCGATTGACTGCTCCTCACAGGTTTGGGCTAGTAGATCTGCATCGATCGCGCCCCTCTGAAAAGCCACGAGGCCAAAGAGCAAATCGCGGTCGGTATCCATGGCAACCTCGGAAAATGGAGACAAGGCTAGAAATGGGGAGGACGCGGCAAAGCCAGTCTCTTAAGGTGTAATGCATGCACGTTATAGCGACAAGTTCAGTTCATGAATCTAGACTAATAGAGTCGCTTCGCGTCGAGAAGTACAGGCTCTGCGTTTCAGCGCAAGCGGCTGATCTCCACGAATAGCCAGCACATCAACGAGGCTTGCTTAAGCAGCTGCCAGTGGCGGAACTGCCAACCTCGAGAGCCCGAAGGGTGATGCAGGCGGTCGCGAAAGGCCCCAGGTAACTGACCAGCTTCCAGGTAGTGCGTTCCCTCGCCGGTTTGGTATCCGTCAGTATTTGCTCAAGAGCTGTGTCCGTCAGCTTTGTCAGTACCTCGGTCGCGCTTGCGTCCTCGCTTCCCATCCGGGATCGCCACCTATCGGTTCGAACCCGACAAGCAGGGGGCAAGGCAAGACGTGCGCGATCCTTGCTTATGGACCTTCCGGAAATGCCGAGCAGCCTATCGGTTCCAGGCTCACATCGTCGATCCACATCTCGCCAACATTCGTCTCGGGCACGATTTCGAAAGTCAAGAGCTACTGTTGTCGCCTCAGACTCGGCGCGGACAAGCCGCTCCACTTTCGTCCAGCGGCCGACTGTTTCCAGGACCTCCTCGAAGCCGCCGTGGGAAAGAACACGCCAGGAGGTGGGTGTATCCTTGTATTGCGCCAGCCGAGCTCGGCATTCTCCCTCTGTCCCCTCGGCAATCAGGTACCAGAACCGTAGGCGCATCTTCGTGCCATATCGAACCGGGCGCTCCGGATAGCGATAGTACTGGTGTCCGGGGATGTGGGCTTCGAGATGAAGGCTATCCGGAGGGGAGACAAAATGGCGAGTATCCCGTCGATCGCTTGGAGGCTCGGACCATGAGTACTTTGGCAGTGCCAGGTAGTGTTCGCGGTCAAGCGCCACGTGGTCGCGCAGACTAGTAGACCGCAGACTGAGCGTTACCGTCCGTATACCCAAGAGGGGATCATAGTCGCCGTACAGAATATGCTGATGTTCGAGCCGGATACGGAGATGAAGTACAGCCCCTGGGCCTAAGCTTAGCAGTGAAGCCGGGGTACCTTCCAGAGGCGGGCCGTCCTCGGCCCACACCGAAATCACCACGCGCTCACGGCACCGTTGCGACTCATCACTTGACACGATCACGTCGCTTGTGCCTGATGCTGTAGACGTGCCGCTGACTGTCACTCGAGATAGTCGGGGCAGGGCGTGACTGGCCACCCGCGAGTTTGAAACCCATCCTTCGACAATCGATCCGATCTCTGAACGGGCCAGGATTATACCTGCTAGACTGGTGTGACGGACCTGGTAATCAATAACCCATGCGCCCTGGTCTTGAGCGATTGTGCGTCGGATCAGAACAAACTTAACAGCCTCTGGGTTGGAAGCTTGCCTTGATGGCGCGTCCGCCACCTGGGAACCCAATAGGGGTGGAGGTTGGGCTATGAGATGCGACGCGAGGATCAGCTTAAAGACCAGGCAGGTTGTGGCGCCGTGCCCAAACTGGCTTTGAACCAGCGTTCTGAACCAGAAGTCGCGGCCCGCCGTGCGGGCTGTGTCAAATTTGCAAGTGTGGGTTAACATCATCTACCCGCTCCTTCCTTGGCCCTAATAATCACTTACACCCATCTTGGTCTTGAGAAGAGACATCGCCTTCAGCCGACATCACGACGGGTCAGGCTTCAGATGTGCAGAAGCAGGGCGCAATTAGGCCCTGAGCGTGCTCTGATTCTCCCTTGCCTCCTATTCTAAGAATACGACACGTTAGAGACTTCGTTGCGCAGAGCCAGCCATGAGAGTTGCCGTTCTGTCATCGCGCACCCGGATACGTCCAGGCAAATTCCCAGCCGCTGGGGTTGGATTGGTAAGAACGGCAGTGGTTATTCAGTCGTCCTCAGACTCATCGGGGTCAGTTTCTGCTTCATCGTCCGGTTCAAGAGATGTCGCGGGGACTAAGGTGCATCGTTCCAGGAATGGCGGTAGGAACCGATCCAAGAATATTGAGACCGCAATCTGGGTTGTGGAGTTGTCCATGCCCCAGATGCTGGCGCGCGGCTCGTTAAGATCAGGGTCCATCTGGATGAAATACCGCTCGTTGAATGCCAGCGAGATGGGCACCTCCTCCAGCCAGCGATGTGCTAGGGCGTTAACACCAGGACCCCCGAGAGAAATGGTGGGTAGGCTTTGCAATAACTCGTCGTGGATCCAGCGAAAGTCCGCAATCACGCGAACTTGGTAGTCGGAAAGGTCATGTCCAAGCTTGGACTTGGCCGTATCGGCGCTGGTGGCCAAGATCCCTTCAATCTGCTGCTTTAGGTAATATCCAAGTGGCCGATCCATTTCCTCGGCGCGGAGTGTGCTTCCAGTGACGATCAGGAGAAGCCTCACGGGTGACGCCTTGGCCATGTTCGGCCCCTTCCTCTCCAATCCGATGATGAGCAGCGAGCTGGGAATTGATTAGCGGCGTGCCCGTCGGTTCGGGACTTGCCGACCATATTATTATAGGGCCGCAGGACCGTCAAAATAGGGCGTTAACCTCCTTTCCAATTTCGCCATCCGCGTGCCCGGTGAGCAGCCGTTGGCCGTTCGCATAGCCCGTTCATGGAGCAGATGTCGGCCTGGTGGCTCGCCACAGGGCAATCCGCCGGATTGCGGCATGCGCTGCATGGAACTCATCATCTCCTTCACCCTCGAACCGTTGCGAGACGGCTTGGCGGCCAGCTAGGGGTATTAAACAGCAGAAAACAACCCGCCCGCTGGGCTCGCCCTCAATTGTGTAACGCGTCACTCCCAGCGATTGCATCTTGCGGCGCAACGTTGCCCAGTCTGAAGGCCTTTCCGTAGTACGAGCACCATTTCCCGTCGGTTTTGGCACGGGTGAACCCGCCATAGACGTCGTGGACGTGGAAGGTGCAGTTTCCAGGGTGATTGCAGCAGGCGCAGTTTGCTCCCCAGCAGTAGGTTCCGTCAGGGATGGCGAACGAGAGGTCAGCAGTGCCGTGCCCACGCTCGGGTCAAGGGGCGCCGGGCTTGGTACAGACGCTGAATTTGCACTAGAGCCCACAGTCGGCAAATTAGCTGGTTTGGAAACCGCCGGCTCGGGAATGGCCATCGGTATAGGTAAAGGCGGGGGAACTGTTGAGGCAGGCGTGGGTGACGATCTCAGACGGCTGGAGCCTGTTACCGGAGAGCTTGGCGGACTTTGCCTGATCACGTGACTTTCCGCACTTGAAGCTCGAGTTTGAGTGTTCGGCTGGCTAGCCGCTGGTGTAGTTCCCGGATGATGGGGATTGGCGGGGTCGGAATTGGGCTGTGGTAGATCAATCGAGGCAATTTCACCACCGTCCTGCAAGCCCATATAGTCAAGCAACCGTGCCTGGACCCAGCGCAGCCCTGGACCGTTGACGACTGCCCCACCCAAGAAGGCCGCACCTACCATCACCACGACAAAAATGGCCTGTCGCATGGTCGTGGCCTCCCTGCCCTGACCCGTTCGTCGATCTATCTTGTTTCCCGGCAATTAGCGGGCGCTGGCTTGTCAAATCGGAATCGGCTGAAATAATCGAGAAAACGACAAGAAGTATTCCCTTAATGAGACCTCATGCTCGGCAAGAGGCCGTTGCTAGTGCACAGCATGAACGAGGCAGAAGGAATCAAGGCTCAGCCCTAGGACGACGAATGCTATAAAGACTGCGGTTTGGTCACGAGGAACAATACCTGAACGTGTTTGCTGAATGGCCGTGAAGAGAACAAACGGCCACGGTTTCCTGCTGGTGAGCGAAATCCTCGCGCATTATCTAACTGAGATCATCGAATGGAACAAGGCCAGTCGGCAATGATGCGATCTTTACAAACCACCAAGGAGCCTTCCAGTCGGTGGTCAGAAACTTATTGCCATCCTGCTTATACGCCGATGGCCATCAGACCGCGAGCTGATGGGATCTTACATCTGCCAGGGCGAGTGATCGTGACAGTTGCCATTGCCACTTGGCATTTAGTGACGTTTCCCTTCCGGCTTCTGGTCGGGGTTATTGGTATCCTGGGTCGACTGGCCGGTATCTTTCTTGGCTTTTCACTCATGGTCCTCGGCATGGCTCTCTGGGCTGGCCCTCTGTTTATCCTTGGTATTCCGCTCTTCATCGTTGGGCTGTTATTGACGCTTCGATGCCTGGGCTGACAGGGATTTTCTAAAGGTTTAAGAAAGGGTCGCCTTGACCTCGATTTACCTCGATCACAACGCGACGACACCGCTTGATCCTGACGTGTTGGAAGCCATGCGCCCGTATTTCCTGATGGCCGGGAATGCCGATAGCCGGCATGCAGCAGGGCGTCGAGCGCGGCGCGCATGCGAAGAAGCTAAAGAGAGAGTGGCGCAGATCTTGGGAGCTGAGCCAGGTGAGGTGATCTTCACGTCGGGGGGAACTGAAGCCAACAACCTGGCAGTTTTCGGCCTAGCTGGGGCTCATCAAGTGCCGGGTCACCTAGTTTCCAGTCCAATCGAGCATCCCGCCGTTGCGGAGGCAGTGGGCCACCTCGAGGCCGATAAGTTCTACGTTGACCGACCGCCGGTCAATGCCGAAGGTGTTGCCGATGCTGAGCTCATGGCCGCTCAGTTTAACGAACGGACGCGGCTGGCAACGTTGATGCTTGCGAATAACGAGACCGGTGCTATCCAGCCGGTGCAACGGCTGGCAGGTCTTGCCATTATCCAGGGCATTCCCGTCCACACTGACGCTGTACAAGCAGTCGGGCGAATTCCCGTGAATTTCCATGCTCTTGGGGTGACAAGCCTGGCAGCTAGTGCCCACAAGTTCCACGGACCGCTGGGCGTCGGACTTCTACTTATCCAAAAGGGGTTCAAAATTAGATCTTGGCTTGTCGGTGGCGGACAGCAGCAGGGACGGCGGCCAGGGACGGTACCTGTTCCCTTGGTTGTTGGTATGGCCAAGGCCCTCGAGCAGTGGCATACAAGAGCCGAAACGCGGATCGGACGCTGGCGCACACTCCGCGACCGTTTGGAAACGGGTCTGACAGCCGCGCTTGGAGCGGAACGAGTCATCCGCAACGGCCCGGCCGAATCAGCGCTCCGGCTTCCGCAGACTGTTAATCTTGGCTTTACCAACCTCGACGGCGACGCGCTCTTGATGCAGCTTGACTTGGCTGACATTGACGTTTCTCTTGGCTCTGCCTGTGCTAGCGGGGTAACCCGCTTGTCGCCGACTCTTGTCGCCATGCGCGTACCCGACGACCGGCTGCGCTCTTCAGTTCGCTTCAGCCTGGGAGCGAGTACGACTGAGGCTGAGATTGAGGATGCAATTTGCCGGATCGTCAACGTTGTCGATCGGATGATAGGTGCGAGCAGGTTCGCGCGTGACGGACAAGCCTTGAGTGGCTGTCGGCTGAACCCTACAATATTGCGATACGCTCATCGAAGCTCCGCGAAACGGCGTCCGGGCTAATCCTTCGAAGGGGGTGTCTTTTGAGTTCGAGCTCCTGGACTGGCTTAGAACCGTCGCTCAATACCCAACGTGACAAGTTAATTGACACCCTGCGGGGTTACGGCCGGGTGGCGGTCGCCTATTCCGGAGGGATTGACAGCACGGTCGTCGCCCAAGCTGCGTATGCCGCCCTGGGAGATACTGCGATTGCCGTCACGGCGGTTTCAGACAGTCTAGCCATGGGAGAGCTTGAGGAAGCTCAAGAACTGGCAAGCCGGATTGGAATTCGCCACCGCGTGATCCGTACCGAGGAATTTGCGGATCCCAATTATCTGCGGAATCAACCTGATCGCTGCTACTTTTGCAAGAGCGAGCTTTATGGGCGGCTCTCCGGGTTGCTGGGAGAGCTTGAGGTCGACGTGATTGCCTCTGGTGCCAATACAGATGACCTGGGTGATCATCGGCCCGGCATGCGCGCCGCGAGCGAGAACGGTGTCCGTCATCCACTCCAGGAGTGCGGATTGAGCAAGGACGACGTTCGCGCCCTGGCAAAGGCATGGGGCTTGCCCACCTGGGACAAGCCGGCAACTCCCTGCTTGTCCAGCCGCATCGCCTATGGTGAGGAAGTCACACCCGAACGGGTCCGCATGATCGACCAAGCCGAGCAGTGGCTGCGCCAGCGTGGGCTACGCCTACTCCGCGTGCGCTACCATAAGGGCGATCTGGCACGGGTCGAGGTTTCCCTCGATGAACTGCCGCATCTGGTTCAGCCTGAGGTTCGCAACGCCCTGGTTCCAGCCTTTCGCGCCCTGGGGTTCAAATTCGTCACTCTGGACCTTGAGGGTTTCCGCTCCGGCAGTCTTAACGGACTGATTCCCCTCGAAAACCTGCTGAAGCCGGTCAGTAGCCAACGATAGCTTGGGACAGTCCTTATCATACACACCTTTACCCACGGTCACGAAGCGTTGCATACGAACGGATAAGGCCCACAGATGGCACGGGTGACCTGTCGGTGCGGTGAGACTCTGAAGGTGACGTCGAGTGATCCGGATCGGCTAACATGTCCCCGGTGTGGAGCAAGGATTCGGGTTCGCCGCAGCTCATCGCGGCGGCCGGATGGAGCTGAGCCGGAAGACGGCTACGTGCGTTTTCATTGTCCCTGCGGTCGCCGCTTGAAGGTCCAAAGTCAAGAGCGACCCGAGGCAGGGAGATGCCCAGATTGCGGCCGCATCGTGCCCGTTCCAGACTTAGCCTGGCAGCAACCAGCGGACGCGACCTCGACCTCGAGAGGCGAGATCCGGGCTCGTTCCATCGGGCGCACTCAAGACATGGATGCCGTTGATCTACAACGTTTGGAGCAATGGGCCAGCCGTTGCCAGGCTGCAGTATCTCACAACCGGCAACCAGGCGCTGAAACTACAACCTCACATCCAGCCTTGAACGCCCTTGCGCCAGTGGCGACGGCAACAGCTCAGGGCAGCTCTTCACCTGTGATGAAGATGGAGGCCGGGCTTCGAATCTGTCCCCGTTGCGGCAAACCCCTGCACATGAGTGCCACCGTCTGCCGCTCCTGCGGCGAGCCCATGCCCAGGTGATGGCTGCAGCACTCCCGATTAGCCGGCGAGTTGTTCCCCATTTCACGGAAATTGAACTTCACGCTGGCGCGCAATTGTTCTCGTGCCAGCGCCGTCCACGCCGGCGGAAAGCGATGGGGCCCCATCAAGACCCGACAACCAGCCCGGCAAACCGGCCCGCGGCGTCATTCCAAGCCGAGCCATCGCGAGGTTGATAAACAGTTACGGGGAACGAGCGGGCAACAACAGCGCGTAGCTCCGCAATCGAGCCAAGCTTCTTTCGACCGATAGCTTGCATTAGGATGTTACCGATTGCCGTTGCCTCGACGGGACCCGCATGGACAGGCCGGCCACATGCATCCGCGGTGAACTGGCATAGCAGCGTGTTCTTCGCCCCGCCGCCGACCACGTGGATTGTCTTGATGGTCGTGCTCAGAATGGATTCAAGTCGCTCGATCGTCCAGCGGTACTTCAGAGCCAAGCTCTCCAGGCAACATCGGACAAGTGCCCCCTCGTCTTGGGGTGGGTGCTGTGCAGTTTGCATGCAGAAGGTGGCTAGGCGGGATGGCATGTCGCCAGGCGCTAGAAAGGAAGCATCGTCGGGATCGACCAGAGCAGCAAAAGCGGGGGCAACTTGGGCTCGGCCAATGAGCTCCTCGTAACTCATCTCCCGCCCAGCTCGCGCCCAAGTCCGACGGCTCTCCTGGACGAGCCAGAGTCCCATGATGTTTTTCAGCAATCGAGTCGTCCCCGCTACGCCTCCCTCATTCGTGAAATTATACCGCATCGTTTCGGCGTTGATCACAGGGTGTGATACCTCCACGCCCAGAAGCGACCAGGTTCCTGAGCTAAGGTAACACCAGTCAGGTGGCGCAGATGATGACAACAAGCTGGCTGCTGGTACTGCAGCCACAGCGCTTGCCGTGTCATGCGTGGCCGGTGCTATGACAGGTATGGGCGAGTTTATCCCAACCTCTTCCGCTACAGATCTTCGCAGCGGCCCGATGGCACTTCCGGGCTCGATCAGCGGCGGCAGGATCGCGCGCGGCAGCTCGAGAGCCTGGCAGAGCTCATCAGACCAAGTTGTGGTGCGCGGGTCGAGGAGCTGGGTAGTCGAGGCGTTTGTGAACTCACCGGTGCGCTGGCCGGTCAACAGCCAGCCGAAAAGGTCTGGCATCGAGCAAGAGCGTCTCAGCCACATCAAGCAACGGTGACTTAGCCTGTTTCAAAGCGAGGAGCTGGTAAAGGGTGTTAAATGGCAAGAATTGTAGGCCGGTGATCTGGTAGATCCGCTCGCGGGGGACTCGCTGAAATGCCGCCTCTAGCATTCGCTCTGTCCGCGCATCACGGTAGTGGACCGGGTTGCCCAGCAGCACCTCACCGCGGCCCACCAGTCCAAAATCCACGCCCCAGGTATCAACGCCAATTCCATCCAGCGCGGCCTTGCCCGCCTGGGCACCTGCCCTGCGCACCGCTGTCTTGATTTCGTCAAAGAGCCGGGGAAGATCCCAATAGAGCGTGTCAAGCAGCTTGACTGGACCATTGGGGAACCGATGGACTTCTTCCAGGGCGAGCTGGCTACCATCGAAACGGCCCAAGAGCCCACGGCCGCTTTCCGCTCCCAAGTCGAGAGCGAGATAGTTGATTGTCGCCGCCATGTCCGTCACTTCTTCCCCTGGTAGGTGTACTGCCGCGTTCTGCGTGATCCGCACGACGGAAAGGGTGCGTTTCAGGGAATCTTCCTGGCCTTGGTTCGTCGGGCCCTGGTAGTACGCGCTAAAACGACCCGCGAGGCCAGCTTACCATCTCTTATACGGCAAAAATTTGCCCGACAGTGTGATCTTCACCCGATCTCCCCCGGGGTTTTCTTCCTTCTCGACGTTCACTGTGAAGTCGATGGCGCTCATGATGCCGTCTCCGAACATCTCCTGGATCACATCCTTCAGAGGCAGGCCGTAAACCTGCATGATTTCGTAGAAGCGATAGATGAGCGGATCAGTGGGGACGATCGGTCCTAGCTCTCCTTTAACCGGAAATCTGGTCAGAGCCGGGGACAGGGCCTTATCCAGTTCCAGGGCGTCGAGGAGCTTGAGGGCCTGTTCGTGGGTGGGACTGGCCTGGCGATAACAAACCGCCGCCAGCCAGATGGGGTCGCAATCAACGGCTCGGGCAAGTGCGGAGAATGTCAGCCCCTTGGCGGACTTTGCGCTCAGAATTGTCTGGGTGATTTCTGGAAGCATATTAACGCTCCGGCGAGGCAACTTCTTTACGGCAGTTCTCTAAGCATGTCGGCAAGGGTCTGTTCGATAGTATACATGGGCTCCCAGCCGGTGGCCGCGCGAAGCTTGCTTGCGTCGGCGACCAGGCGCGGCTGATCAACGGGGCGGAGCGCGGGCTGCAGCGGTTCGGACCTCGACCTGGCGGTGGGATAGTGTGATGAGATGGTTCAGAGCGTCGACGAGCTTCGTTCCACAACCGGATCCAAGATTGTAGATCTCACCAGGTTTTCCGTGCTGGGCAAGAAGGCGATAGGCGTCGGACTACATCGCGAACGTCGCTGAAATCACGTACGACGTCAAGATTACCAACCTCGATATGGGCTATGCGCCCGACCTCGGCTTCGGCGATCTGGCGAGCAAGACCTGCCAGAACATAGGTTGGTGACTGCCGTGGGCCGGCATGGTTGAACGGCCGGACCATCATCACTTCAGTACCGTGAGCAAGATAGTGCTGGATGCCGAGAAGGTCGGCTGCGGCTTTGCTTGCCGCATAGGGATTGTTCGGTCGCAGTGGACAGTCCTCCTTGACCGGCAAGTGCTCTGCGGCAGGATTACCGTAGCAGACTCCTGAGCTCACAAGAATCACGCGCGGTCGTGGTTCTAGCGCGGCGGCTTTTACGGCCTCGAGCAGATTGAGTGCGCCTCCCAAATTCAAGGCCCAGGTGCCGCGGGGATCGGACAGGCTGGCATGCGGGTTGGACTGCGCGGCCAAGTGGTAGATCACCTCGGGCCGCTTGCGACTGATGAGTTCGGCGAGATGCGGCTCAGCAACGTCGGTCAGATCACAGGATTCGATTCGCACCGACCGATTCAGGTGCGCCAGCACATCTGGCCAGCGACCTGACGCGGAGACACCGATAACGACGTCTCCTGCGCCCACCAGGTGCTCACAGAGATGGCCGCCCACGAAACCCGAGACACCTGTCACGAGCGCTCGCACTTATAGGCTCTCCCCAGAAAGAATCAGCCACGGATGGCCAGTCGAGTTGCAAAGAGACAAGGTAGCTACCACTTCCGCCACGCGACTGGCCAGTTCTACTTGCTTATCCGGGGTCGATGGCCGATCGAATCAGACCGACTCTCGGTAAGCTCCAGAGCGCACACGTTCGACCCAGGTGGAATGGGTCTTGTACCAGGTGACCGTTTCGGCCAGTCCCTGCTCAAAGGTAACGGTCTGGGCCCAGCCCAACTCAGACTCGGCTTTCGCGCAGTTGACGGCGTAACGGCGGTCATGGCCAAGCCGGTCTGTAACATGCCGGATCAGTGTTGCCGGCTTGCCGGTGAGTCGCAGCACGGCCTTGGTCACGTCCATGTTATACCGCTCGCTGCGGCCGCCGAAGTTATAGACTTCCCCTGCCCGACCGCGGTGGAGTGCCGCGGCGATCCCACGGCAGTGGTCGCGCACGTGGATCCAGTCGCGAACTTGCATGCCATCACCGTAGACGGGCAAGGGTATGTCCGCCAAGGCATTGGTGATGAACAGGGGGATCAATTTCTCGGGAAATTGATATGGGCCGTAATTGTTGGAGCAGCGAGTGATCACGGTGTTCATGCCGTGTGTATGGTAGGCAGCTCGGACCAGAAAGTCGGCCCCGGCCTTGCTGGCGGCATAAGGGCTGTTCGGGGCTAGCGGTGTGGACTCGGTAAACGCCGGCTCATCGGGTTTCAGCGTGCCGTAGACCTCGTCAGTGGAGACCTGAACATAGCGCGGGACGTTTTGGCCTTCCTGGCCGCGTCGAGGAGGTACTGAGTTCCGACGACGTTGGTCTGTAAGAAGGGCGTGGCGTCATTGATCGAGCGGTCTACATGGCTTTCTGCCGCAAAATTGATGAGCGCGTCAAAATCGCCCTCGGTTACTAGCTTCAGGACCTTCACATGGTCAGTTATGTCACCGTGGACGAAGCAATAGCGCGGATTGTCCGTGAGATCCGCAAGATTGTCGGGATTGCCGGCGTAGGTCAGTCCATCCAAGTTGGTGATTGAGATGTCGTGATCGACCTCTAGCATAAGACGAATGAAGTTGGCACCGATGAACCCACAACCACCAGTCATCAGGATACGTTTGATCGAGAGCTCCATGCCGATCCCCGTCACCGCTTGCGAAATTAGCCCATGCCACGAGAACTGGCTAAGGTAATCAGCCTGGGATCATCCCGGCAAGCCGTCTTGTGGCTCCGCGATGTTTTCAAGAGCGAGATCGAGTGGTCAATTGTCTTCCATTTCCGACTCACCGGCGTCGGCGTCGAGATGGTCGCTTGCCTCAGCCTCTGCGACCCCGTCATCGAGGATATGAGGCAATGGTGTGGAACCTGGCTCGAGATCCCCATCAGGGTGATCAGCCGGTTCGAGAGCAACAACAGCGGTCAGCTCTTCCTCAGGAAGCTTGGCCAGACTGCTCACGGCGTCTCCCTCGTCCAGCCTGATCAGGCGAACGCCCTGCGTGTTGCGGCCAATCGGCCGGATGTCGGCAACGCGGGTGCGGATGAGGATTCCCCGAGTGGTGGTGAGCATGACCTCGTCGGCGTCGGTCACCTTGGTTACAGCCACTACAGAACCATTACGGTCACTGGTCTTGATGTCGATGAGTCCTTTGCCGCCACGGTTCTGGGACCGGTATTCGGTCAACATGGTGCGCTTGCCGTAACCATTGCTGCAAACTGTCAGCAGGCTTGCTGGATCTTCCTCGCCATTGGCGACTACCATGCCGATAACTTCATCTTGCTCCTCAAGGGTGATACCCTTTACTCCATGAGCGGGTCGGCCCATGGGTCGAACGTCGGACTCGGCGAATCGGATAGCCATCCCAAAGCGGGTGCTCAAGATGACCTGGTCTTCGGTCTTGATCCGGGCCACGCCGATGAGCTGGTCGCCTTCATCCAAGCCCAAGGCGATGATGCCACGGCCTAGTGGGCGACGGAAAGCTTTTAGCTCAGTCTTCTTGACGGTCCCGCGGCGCGTTACCATCATCAGACATTCATCCTCGCGAAACTCGCGCACCGGAACCACGCCGGTAACCTTTTCTCCTTCAGAGAGCTGTAGCAGGTTGACCATGGCCCGGCCGCCCGAGGTTCGTGTGGCCATCGGCAGGTCGTAGACCTTGATCCAGTAGACCTTGCCATGATCGGTGAAGAGCAAGATGTAGTCGTGCGTGAGCGCGACGAACATATGCTCGAGGAAGTCTCCCTCGCGGGTGTTGGTGGCCGTGATTCCGCGGCCCCCACGGCCTTGGGCGCGGTAGGTCGAGGGAAGCTGGCGCTTGATGTACCCGTCGTGGGTTACCGTCACTACCATGTACTCCTCGCGGATCAAGGCTTCCTTGTCGTAGTCACCAAGCTCCTCGTCCGAGATGGTGCTGCGCCGCGGATTGGCATACTTGTCCTTAAGCTCGCGAAGGTCGGTGCGAATCAGGTCGAGGATCAAACCCTCATCGGCAAGAATTGCCTCGTAGCCCGCGATGTCGGTCTTCAGGCCGGTATATTCCTGAGCTAGCTTGTCGGCTTCCAGCCCCGTGAGCCGTTGCAACTGCATGGCCAGAATTGCATCGGCCTGCATTCGGGTAAGGCTGCTCGATGCCTTGGCGTCGGCATCATTCAACGCCCGCCGCAGGATCTCGGCTGAAACCTCCATGGCCATGAGCCGGGTCCGCGCCTCCGACGGGTTGGCTGATGACCGGATCACGCGAATGATCTCGTCGATGTGGTGCAGGGCAATTAACAAGCCCTCGACGATATGGGCGCGCTCGCGCGCCTGGCGAAGCTGGTACTGAGTCCGCCGGCGGATTACGTTGATCCGGTGCTCGATGAACAGCCGCAAGAGTTGCTTCAGGGGCAAGGTCTTGGGCCGGCCGTCAACCAGTGCCAGCATAATCACGCTGAACGTATCCTGAAGCGGCGAGAACTCGTAGAGCTGGTTAAGGATAACCGTAGGGTCTTCGCCCTTCTTGAGCTTGACCACGATCCGCACCGGCTGTTTGCGGTCGCTCTCATCGACAATGTCGGAAACGCCTGAGATCCGTCCTCCGTTGACCAGTTCGGCGAGCTTCTTGAGCAAAGGCTCCTTGGTAAGCTGGTAAGGAATGTCGGAGAAGACGATCTGGGATCGGCCGTCTTTCTGCTCCTCGACGCTGGAGCGGGCACGTACGACGACTCGGCCCCGACCGCTCAGGTACGCCTCCTTGATGCCAAATCGACCACAAATTGTGCCTCCGGTGGGAAAGTCAGGTCCTGGCATCTTCTCCATGATCTCGTCGAGCTCAATCGCCGGATTGTCGATGTAGGCGATCAAGGCATCGCAGACCTCGCCGAGATTGTGCGGCGGGATTGATGTCGCCATCCCGACGGCAATGCCACCTGAGCCGTTGACTAGCAGGTTGGGAAACTTTCCCGGCAGAACCCGCGGCTCCTGGTACTTTTCATCGTAGTTGGGCTGAAAGTCGACGGTGTCGAGGTTGATGTCCTCGAGCATGTCGGCAGCTACCGGGCTGAGCTTGGCCTCGGTATAGCGCATGGCCGCTGGGGGCAAGCCGTGAATGCTGCCAAAATTGCCTTGCCCCGTGATTAGCAGATGCCGCATGTTCCACCACTGGGCCATGCGGGCCAGGGTGGGATAGATGGAATTATCACCATGCGGGTGATAGCGCTTCATCGTCTCGCCAACGATTCCAGCGCACTTGCTCGTGGACGAACCTGGAGTTAGCCCTAGATCACGCATTGCGACCAGAATCCGTCGTTGCGAGGGCTTTAGCCCATCACGTACGTCTGGTAGAGCGCGGCTGATGATCACCGACATTGCGTAGTTGAGGTAGCTCTCCTTGAGCTCTTCCTCAATGTCCAGCGGTAACGGGGCAAGTGGCTCGGCGGGAGGGGGTAATTCAGCAGTACTCACAGTGGGTCGATCCCTCGGTAAACTTTGAATGGCACGTCACCGCCAAGATGATGCACAGGTTGGCGACATTCCCGGCAGGTGACTCTTCCCCAGAGTGTGAATTGTAAACCATTGGCCATCGCTACGCAACCTGGAAACAGTCAGTCGACTGGATTTAAGTCCAGATGCCACAAGGGTTTTTGAGAACGTCACGGGAACGGCTCGGCTGGCTATAAGACGCTACGTTTGGGGGCTCCTCCAAGAATGCCGATGGCTGCTGTGTCTATTGATAACCCTTTCTCAATTACCCTCCAGCTCGTCTAGGTTGCGCGGCCAGTCATCCTTGAGCAGGCGCGACAAGGACCGATCCGCAAGGATGCGACCCTTGGTCTGGCAGTTAGGGCAGTAGTTGGTCTCGTTGTCGGCGTAGCGGATTCGCTGAACGGGTGCGGTGCAGACCGGACAGAGCTTGCCGTAACGGCCATGCACTGCCATCTGCTCACGAAACGCGGTAACCTTCTCGGGGAAATTACCACCCGCTTCCAGCCGGAGCCGATCGATCCATTCCCTTAGCACGACTTGAGTCGCGATGAATAGCCGCTCAATGTCGTTCGCTGCGAGTTTTTGAGTGAGCGCTAGAGGGGATAATTGTGCCCGATGGAGAATCTCATCGGAGTAGGCGTTGCCGATCCCACTGAATAGATGGGGGTCGGTGAGGGCTCGCTTCAGCGTATGATTGCGCTGTTGCAGGGTGGCCTGAAACTTGTCAAGCGTTGTCGAGAGAATGTCCAAGCCCCCCGGGTCTTGTGCGCAGTGCGTTGTCTCCTTGAAGCAGGTGCAGTGAGGCGCGGCGCTTCGTCCCGGCCTCAGTCAACAGCAGGCTACCCTCAGAAAAATCGAAGGCCGCCAGGTTGAATTTGCCCGACACCTTGGCCCCAGGGGGTTTCCAGTGAAGCCGTCCCGCGATCATCAGGTGCAGGACCAGCCAGAGCGCATCGTCGAGGCCGATGGCAATTCGCTTGCCCACCTGCCGTATTTGACGAACCCTTTTGCCATTGATAGCTTCCAGAGGGGGCTCGAAGGTTCGTACCACGAAGGGATTGTTCACCCGTACCCTTTCCAGACGCTCACCAACAATACGCCGCTCAAGAGCTTCGACGTACACAGTGATGTCAGGGAGTTCGGGCATGTTGAACCATCATCGCCAGATGACGTACATCTACGGCTGATGTTTCTCTACCCGGTACGTAGAGATTCGCAAGCCGCACTCCAAAGGGGGCCGATCGCGGGCTGGCGCCATTACATTCCATCCGTAGGGCGGACCATCAAGCTCTGCTCCTTACCATCTCGTAGGATACCGACGCGGATTTCCCGGCCTGGCTCAATACTTACAGCAGCCGCGTAGGCGTCCGCCACCGAGGTCGTCCAATGGCTGTCGAGCGTGGTGAGCACATCACCAGATTTCAGACTGGCCAGCGCGGCCGGGGAGCCGGGCAGCACCTCAGCGATCAGCACACCAGCCGAGTTAATCCCACCGGCCAATCTCGCCAATCGGAGGCCCAAGAAGGCCCCGGGAGCCACAACGCGGCGCGGGACTCTCCTGGAACCGGTCAGGCGATCTGGAAGCTCTCGCAGCAAATCGCGAATCGGAAAATCGACTGGCTCGAACGTCATCTCGTTGGCTTGGTAGTCAATAGTCGTCCGGTAGCGGGCAAAGAACGTAAACCCAATGATCCCGTCAATAGGACGGCCGAGCGCCTTGCCTAGGATCTTGAGGGCGGGATGGTCGAAGACGATTACAGGTAGCTTGGTCGTTCTCAGCGCACCGACCTGAAGTTTGGCAACCTCGGCTTCCCCCCGCATCGAGAAGAGAAACGATCGGGGTGCGTCGGCCTTCACGACGCCCGAGGCCTCGCTGACTTGATTGCTCAACAGGGTAATTGGTGCCCCTAGGTCGAAAATCAACCGGTAGGGGCCCTTGTCATTGATGGTGGCCTGAACCACCATGTGGTTCGAGGGCAGCATTGAGAACGGTACCACTGCCTTTGCTGCCGTCTTGGGCGGTGTTGAAGTGACTCCCGGTGCTTGCAGTCCAAAGCCTGCCCGGGCCCACCCTAGCCATATACCAAGCAGGGCTGCGGAAGTCGCGATGAAGGCGAGCCCAAAGACAAGAACAACTTGCCGGGTGCTATGCTTGCCCATCACTTAAAGTCCCTCGCCGGCGGTGATTGTTACGGTCAGCTCGTGCGCCTTATGCTGCTCGTTGCCGCGCTGGAGCGTCAGCTCCACGGGGTTGCCAGCGCGAATCGTGGACAGGGCGGCACGGGCGGTTTTGATGCTGGTCACGGGCCGTCCCCGTGCGCGGATCAGTCGGTCGCCAGCTTTGATATCCGCATTGGCCGCGGGCGAACTTGCCACAACCCGAATAACTCGCACTGTCAGCTCACCGGTGAGCGTATCCCTGGTCTCGGCCCACTCCAGGCCCAGGAAACCGCGAGGATAGCGCTCTTCCTCAGGTTGCTTGCCCATGAGGAACGCCAGACCCTTGGCGAGCGGTCCAAGCGCGCTCATTACCCGGAGTTCCGGCGGCGCATCACCCCCTTCCCCGTGGTGCGGGATTGGAGGATCAGCCGGGGTATGATTCAGCCGGGTCCAAGTCATGGAGTCGCGGGTTGGGTCGATCTCGAGCCGGAACCGGGCAAGGATGGTGAACCCGAGAATGCCGTCAATTGATGCACCAGGAAGACCCAAGGCATTCATACCCACAAGCTGAAATGGGTCTTCGATCCGTGCCTTGATGCCGAGTAAGCGGGCCCCTCCCTCTAGGTCGAGCCGGTCGACGTTAGTCCAGAACTCGCCCTTGACTGGTTTCAGGCCGACTTTTGCCGCTGTTTCCGTGGCAACGTAGAGGGCCGGGGCTCCGGAGTCGACCAAGAAGTTGAACGGCCCCTTACCATTGATCCGAACACGAACAAGAAAGTGGTTGGTGTCCGTTAAGCGGTAAGGCACCTGGAACGACTGGCCAATCTGCGGATCGTGATCTTCCTTGCCAGATCCCGGTTTCTGGCCGGCATGAGCCCCTGCTAGCACTATGATAACAGCAAGCACCAACGTAGTAACAATTGACGAGCGCTTTATCATGGAGCAGTCTGCCTATCGAGATTCCCTGCAAGGTGCACTATGTTTACAGCTTAGGCTCAAGCACGCGTTTCGGGAACGGCGTTCTCACGGAAAAAGCTGGCTAGATCTGCAGCGTTGACACTGGCCAATGGCATCCTGATCAGCCTGGCACTACCATCGGAGAATAACTCACCCCAATTTCCCACGGGACACACTCATGAGCAAGCCGTTCGTCATGCCGCTCTTGCTGGTGATTTTAGCCTTGGTTTCGCACGGCTTTGCCGAAGACTCATACCCTCTTTCCGCAGACGGTTTTCGGCCACCGGCCGTGCCACTGGTAGCTCATGATCCTTACTTCAGCATCTGGTCGATGTCTGACCGTCTCACCGATGACGTTACCCGGCACTGGACCAAGGCTCCCATGCCACTCACAGGTCTGATTCGCGTCGATGAACACACTTATCGGCTGATCGGCCCCGAGCCCAGCACGATCCCCGCCATGCCCCAAGTTCTGGTGGACGTTCGCCCTACGCGCACGATTTATAAATTTCAGACCGACGCTGTGAAGGTTGAACTCACCTTCTTGACCCTTGCAGTGCCTTATAACCTCGACATGCTCTCCAGCCCGGTTACGTATCTGACTTGGCGAGTCGAAAGCCGTGATGAGCGATCCCACCAGGTTGCGGTTTACTTCAGCGCAGCGGCTCATCTAGCGGTTCACTCCCTTGATCAAGCGGTCGTCTGGTCACGGGAGGACTCTGGACCGGTCAGGGCTTTGAAGCTTGGAACCCAAGAGCAGCCAATTCTTCAGCGCCGGGGCGACAGTACGCGAATTGACTGGGGATATTTCTACCTGGCTACAGGTGAACAACGAGGCGTGCTGGCTGCCGGTGCGGCTGACATCCTGACCCAAGCATTTCTCCAGACTGGAACAATACCCGCCTACGACGATAGGCGCCAGCCACGCCGGGCCGATGATCAGACGCCAAGTCTGGCTGTTGCCATCCCACTAGGAACCGTTGAATCCAACATGCCGCGTGCCGCGATTCTCATGCTCGGCTACGACGATCTGTACGCGATTGATTACATGGGAGAATGGCTACGCAGCTACTGGAAGACAAAGGAGTCAGCCAAGACCTTCAGTTTGCTCCTGCTGAAACACCACCTTGGCCGTGCCACGTTTGACAGCTACTGCGCCTTCTTTGACCGGCAACTCGCCGCAGCTTTGGAACAAGCCGGTGGCGCGAAGTATGCGCGTCTGGCCGTGCTGGCACACCGGCAATCACTCGCGGGAGCAAAGCTCGTTGCCGACGCGAATGACATGCCACTATGGTTCCCCAAGGAGAACACCAGCAACGGCTGCATCGGTACGGTTGATGTGATCTACCCGCAGTTTCCCCATCTTCTGCTCTTCAACCCCGTGCTAGCGAAAGCCTCGGTTGTTCCCGTCCTTGACTATGCTGCCTCCCCGCGTTGGAAGTTTCCATTTGCCCCACATGACCTGGGTACATATCCAGCCGCGACCGCTCAGGTTTACGGGGGCGGTGAGCGAACTGAGGAAAACCAGATGCCCGTTGAAGAGAGCGGGAACATGCTCATCATGCTCACAGCGATCGCCTTGGCCGAGAAAAATGCGGACTTTGCCGGCAAGTACTGGCCGCAGCTCACACAGTGGGCGAAGTATTGCGAGGATCACGGCTTTGACCCGGCAAACCAGCTCTGTACCGACGACTTTGCCGGCCACCTGCGCGCAATGCCAATCTCTCGATCAAGGCCATCCTCGGCCTAGCTTGTTACGGCAAGCTCGCGAGTCTGCGCGGCGATGAAGCGATGGCCTGCGCGCTACACTGAGCTGGCCAGAACCCTGGCCAGCAAGTGGCAGACGATGACCGGCGCAGGGGATCATTACCGGCTGACGTTTGATCCAGCCGCAACCTGGAGCCAGAAGTACAACTTGGTCTGGGACCGAGTCCTCAGCCTGCAGATTTTCCCCGATGAGGTGGCTCGCCGGGAGCTAGCATTCTACCCGTCCGCATTTCAGAAGTACGGCTTGCCCCTGGATTCGCGGAAGTTGTTCACCAAGAGCGACTGGCTGGTCTGGACAGCCACGCTTGCACCTGACCGCGCGACGTTCGAGCATCTCATCGATCCCCTGTACAAGTTTGTCAACGAGACTCCTGACCGTGTCCCATTCTCCGACTTCTACTGGACGAATAGCGGGCGCGACGCTGGAATGCACGCTCGGCCCGTCATTGGCGGCGTCTTCATCCGACTGCTGACCGAAGCGAAACCCTTCTGGGAAACCTGCATGGGCCTGGCGCGGCGGAACTCACCCGAGATTGGCAATGACTGGGCTCCCCTGCCCCTTATCCGGCGGCTCCTGACTGTGATTCCCACTGCCCGTGATCATGAAAGTCTCTTGGCACTATACGACCGAACGGCCTGCTGAGAAGTGGATGGCGCGAGAGTTCGACGATCGAGAGTGGAAACAGGGACCTGGAGGTTTTGGCACGCCGGGCACACCGGGTGCTGTGGTTCGCACTTCCTGGAATAGTCCAGAGATCTGGCTTCGCCGAGACATTGATCTTCCCGGCAGAGAAATTGGGACTGACCCCAGCACATTTCGCCTGCTCGTACATCACGATGAAGATGCCGATATCTATCTTAACGGCGTGCTTGCAGCCCGTGTCGGCGGCTATACGGTCGATTATCAACCAGTGCGAATTCACCCCGATGCATTGAAGGTTCTCAAGCCCGGTAGGAACAGCCTTGCCGTGCGCTGCCGTCAGACCACTCGGGGGTCAGTACATTGACGTGGGCCTGAGTCGGATAGAGACCGTGGTGCCATAGGTGGACCGGGTAGCGATACGTTCCCCATTAGCTAGCCAGATCTCTTTCCCAATCCTCTTTCCCAGACCCACGAGGCGAGTTCCGATCATGTCCTTGCCAGAATCCTCCAGCCCACTCGATCGGGCCCGTTCTAAGGCGTTTTTCCACCTCTTGCCCCTGCTCTTCTTCTGTTACGTGATTGCCTATGTGGACCGGGTCAACGTCAGCTTGGCCAAGCTGAATATGCAAAAGGACCTGGCACACCTCGGATTTTCCGAGGAGAGTGCCTTCGGCTTCGGCATGGGAGTTTTCTTTGTCGGCTACCTGTTGCTGGCGATTCCCGGAACGCTTGTGGTCGAGAGATGGAGCGCGCGGAAATGGATCAGTTGGACCATGATTTTCTGGGGAGTCATCGCGGCCACGACGGCGTTCGTGCACTACTGGGTGCCCGGGGCTAGTGCGATCGCCTCCTGGATTGTGCGGGCCACGGCCACCCTGATTGACCCACTAGCACACACCCATCTCGGTTGGTTCAGCACACTGGCCCAGGAACTGGCCGACCACCTGCGCGGGCCGGGTGCCGTCTATGTTTTTCAGTTCTGGGCAGTGCGGTTTCTCCTGGGCGTCGCCGAGGCTGGGTTTTATCCCGGCGTGATTGTCTATCTGACCCATTGGTTCCCCCGCCGTGATCGTTCACGGGCCCTGGCTTGGTTCTTTATCGGCACGCCGATCGCACAGATCATTGGGCCTCCGATCTGCGGCGCACTCATGACCATTGGCACGGGGGACCATCCGCCGATCCTCAGCTTGGTCGGCTGGCAGTGGGTCTACATTTTCTGGGGTGCACCAGCCGTGATTCTCGGTTTCCTCGTCCTGGCAAGGCTGCCCGATTGGCCCCACGAGGCCCGCTGGCTTGACGAGCGACGAGCGCACATGCGCTCGAAAGCGAGTTGCGCCGCGAGAAACACGAGCATTCCGCCCAAGCGGGCCACATGTCGGTGGTTCAGGCCTTGGCTCACCCCAAGGTCTTGGCACTCGCCGTGGCCTACTTCTTCGTGGTCACCGGTAACTACGGCGTCGAGATGTATATGGCGTCGATCCTCAACGATTGGTACCACCTCGAGATTCAGAAACTTTCATGGTTGATCATCATCCCAGCAATTGGCTCACTCCTCGGCCAAGTCTTCGTCGGCTGGAACTCTGACCGCATGCGCGAGCGTCGATGGCACGCGTCGCTGCCAATTATCTTCGGTGCATCGGCGCTTGTACTAACTCCCCTCACTCAGGGTGAGAGCTGGCTGACAATTGCTTTATTCACTCTGGCTATGATGGGCTTGAAGGCTTACCTTCCAGCCTTCTGGACCCTTCCCAGCGAGTTTCTGTCGGCCTCGGCAGCAGCAGCCAGTATCGGTCTGATTAACTCTTTCGGCAACCTCGGTGGAGCGGTCGGCCCAACTGTGGTTGGCATCGTTCGCGATGCCACGGGTTCCTACAACACTGGGCTTCGCTTCCTTGCCGTGTCGATGGTCATTTCAGCCGTGATCATCGTGGCCCTAGGTATCGGCCGAAAGATTAAGGCCAGTCCAAAGCCCGTAACGGCTGCTGAACTGGTGTAACATCGAGCTTGCTCACAGCGTGAATCAGCGGTATCTGCCAATGCTTAGTGTCTTTACCAAGAAGCTAGGGAACTTGGATCTCGGATTAAGGATTGACCGATGCGAAAGTTCGGGACCGGTGCGTTGCTTATCATCGAGTCTGTTTGGCTTCCTGGTGGTTCTACCGCTAAGTTCGGCCAAGGAGCCCTATCGCCAGGTGTTGATTTCGTCCGACCTCAATATGAATGTCGATCCGTTCCTCATCGGCCGAAATATGATTGTGTCGCGTTATGCCGCTCCCGATTGTCCCATCCCCTGGTCGGTCAGAAAGTTTCGCTACTTCGGAGGAAAGCAGGAGCAGATCAATGTGGTCTGGATCGATAACGGCAAGCTCCAGATTGGTGTGATCGCAACTCGCGGAATGGGCATCCTGTCGGTGCTCATGGACGGGAAACGGGTATTGGGCTGGGATTCACCAGTCAAGGACATCGTGCATCCAAGTCTCATCAATCTGAGCAGTCGTGGCGGGTTGGGCTGGCTGGAAGGATTTAACGAGTGGCTCTGCCGCTGTGGGATGGAATGGAACGGTCAACCTGGCACCGACCGAGTGGTTAACAACATGGGCGAAGAGACCACAATGGAACTAACTTTGCACGGCCGGATTGCTAACCTGCCGGCCCAAGAAGTTTGGCTCATCGCGGAGCGCGACCCGCCCTACCGACTAACGCTGCGGGGAATTGTCTACGAGCGGATGTTCAATGGACCCAAGCTAGAGCTGACAACTGAGCTTTCGATCGAACCAGGAGCACGTGCGTTCCGGCTCAGTGACGCAGTCACCAATCGCGGCGGTCAGCGCAAGAATTCCAGATGCTTTACCACGCCAATTTCGGACCACCCCTTTTGGAAGAGGGAGCTCGCTTTCTGGCACCCGTCGAGACGGTTACTCCGTTCAATGACCATGCGGCTAGTGCGGTTAAGCAGTATGATCAGTACCCTGGGCCCAAGCCGGGATTTGTCGAGCAGGTCTACAATATCCAGCCCCTGACCGATCATAGCGGCCGTACCTTGGTCATGATTCGCAACAGGGCTGCCGACAGCGCCGCATCGCTACGGTTTAATACCCATGAACTGCCGTGTTTGACCCTCTGGAAAAACATGGCCGCTCAGGAAGATGGCTACGTCACGGGTATAGAGCCCGGCACCAATTATCCCAATACTCGCCGCGTTGAGGCGCAAGCACGGCCGCGTTCCCAGCCTTTCGCCTGGTGAGAGTCATTTCATGACAATCGACTTCGCGATTCAGGTGGGAACCGCCGAGGTTGAACAGGTCGCTCAAGAGATCAACTCGATCCAGCGCAACCATCGGCCACTCCTCAACGAGAAGCCTGAGAAGAAGGAATGAAGGCGAAGCGCGGCGATGGACGCGGCCTCACCGTCACACGTCGCGCACCACAGGTTGAGTCAACGGCGGATTGGTGCGGCATGCGATAATTCCATGGCTGCGCTGTTTGGTGTCGCTGCGTTTGGCTGAACTCTCGCAAGCAGGTAGGTGCGATCCCAACGGGCTGCAGAGCTGTGGGCCAAAACCTCGACTTGGCCAACCTGCTTAAGCGCCGGCAGGTCGCGATCACGGCCGATGATCATCATCGGCGCCGCAGCGTTATGCAGATCGTGCAGCGGACACGTGGTGATCTGATGGTCAGCCAAAGCTTTAGCATCAAAATGCCAGCAGGCAGATCGGTTGAGGTAGTAGAGGCGGACTGCCAGATCGTGGGGGATCGGTCCGAAAGGAGTGGGATACGCATCACGATCCCAATCGTCATAAAGCAAAATGAGCGGCCCCGCGCACGGTAACATGCGGCCGGCAGTCTCGTAGAAGATCACACTCAGCACCCCGCCGATTAAACCATGGTCCAGCTAACCACAAGCTCGAGCCATAGGTCACCGCCAAGCCCGTGAGCACACGCCCACATTAGCCGTTTCAGTCGCCTTGGCGACCAGCCATGAGCGATCAACCAGGCTCCAAGCTGCGCTAGCCCAAGCGCTGCCCAGATGGACCAAGGTACCAAAGCGTAGATTGCGTAATGTGCACTCCGGGTGCTGGCCAGCGATACCAAAACCAGTGGGCCTAGCGCCCAGCAGCAAAGTAGGCGATCACCGCCAACCTGATTTACCCATGCATCCTCAAACGTTTGGTTCATGTGCCGGCTGCGGTAGCCGCGCAGACCTCGGCCAAATGATCGCCAGGCCCCAATCACGGCCCAAGGGGCCCAGGGCAGAGCTTCACCTGCGATATGAAGGGCATATTGGCACCATGTTTCACCCGCGAAGATTCCGTGCCCAGTTCGACTGCCCATCCGCTGGCTCATGTGCATTACCCACAGGCTGATCACCTTACAACCGTGCTCGGCAATCATGGCTACTGGCCAAGCTAGTGCCAGTACCGCGACTAGTATCCAACCGGCTGGGTATAAGAGCCGGCTTCGCGTCCCCCGATCACCGTCCCACATCACTACTAGCATGACCACCGATAGAACCAACACGGCGCCAAAGCCAGTTCCCTTCACCAGTCCCGTTACACCTAGAAGGGCAAAAAATGCCCAGCGCCAGGTTTGCCAATGATCAGGCCCAGCGCCCAGTCGGGGATGGTCCCCACTGGGAACCTGACGCGCCCTCATCCGATCAAACGCAAACAGTGTCCATACAATCAGGCATGCCAGTAAGATATCAGCTTCTGCCAACCGTCCGCGCAGCACAGTCCATGCTGTTGTGGCCTGGATGGCACCGGAGAGAATGCCAATTGCAGAGCCGTAGTGCCGGACAGCCAAGAGGCTAACACCTACGATCATGCATGCTGCCGCAGCCACGGAGGGAAGCCGAGCTACTCCTGGACTCACCGTGCCGGTGCACCATCCCAGACAAGCCACCAGCCAGAATGGAAGTGGGGGTTTCTCTAGCCAGGGTAAACCACCGATTGTCGGGTACCACCACTGCCCTGAACTGAGAATCTCACGTGCGCCTTGGGCCACGAAAGCCTCATGGTAGGTTAGCCGTGTGGCCGAACCCACACCCAACCCCAAAGCTAGAAGGCCCAGCATCCCCAACCATGCCCAACACCAACAGGTTACCTTTTCATCCGCTTTCAAGTTCACGGCGGTGCGTGTAACTCCACTACGTCCATTTTCCACAATGCATGGATGCATGTGGCATCTCTTCTGCATCGGGCCGATAATCTGCCAAACGCGGGCTAAGCGTCAAGTCCAGAGCGCCTCATCCGCTTGCCACCCTCCTAACCGGCTCACTTTCGCCTCAACTCCGAACCTGCCCGTAGCCGAACTCCTCAATTATCGGCCATGTTTCCTCCGCTGCGTGCGTTCCTCGTCCCGGGCGTTGCGCTATCCACAGCCCATGCCGCAAAACTGTCGAAAGCCTGTTAAGACACGGTGTCCCACCGATCTGATCTCATCATCCTTTCACCACCCAACCCCTCTCAGCGCTCTAAGCCGCGCCACCGATCGCCTGCCTGTCACTTGGTTGTCGACAAGTTCTGCACCGGCACCAAGGGCAGTTGTACTCGATTAAGTTCTTTGGTATCATTAGCTTGTTCTAGCCGCTTTGTGCTTATCCACAGCTGGTAATCCCACTCTGCGGTTGATACGGCGGTTAACGTACCTTATTGTCACTCACCAGATCCGGGATCGTCCCAGGCAGAAGACATCTCGGTACCCGGTTTGGCCCGCCGCCTCGAAGGAAAACAATTTAGCCGATAAGCTTATCCCGCACCGTGCCCTGGCGTGTCCAGCCAGTAAACTGGGGCCATTCGGTTGGGTAGTGCACTATGGGGATCGGCACACGCGAAGAGAACGCACGCCTTCCAGGCTCAGGGTGATTGATACAACATAAGACCACTGCCGGACGAGTTGCCCATTGCGCGACTCGGGGCCCTAGCGCTGGACGAGAGCATCAGAATGCCTCGACGTGGTTCTAGCAGTGGGGGCCGGATGGGGAGTCAATTCTGAAGGCTCTTCACGGAGTGCTCGGCCAAGGTTCTGGCGATCAGAGCAGGGCCGGGTGAAGTCGAGCGCAAATGGTTAAGACGTTCTGGCCGTTCGAGGAAAGCGCATGAGGGCTTTTTGCAACCGCGATGGGTTGTTCAGCGCATTTGCGATGGTCAGTGGTGTCGTACCGGCCCGGAGTCCGAAGCCGATCCTGCAAAACGTCAAGCTAGTGGCGGATGAAGAAGATGGCTCGGTGCTCATGGGGACTGACCTGGAGGTGGGAATTCGGCATCGGGTTTTGGGTGTCCGCGTTGAGCAGCCCGGCACGGTAATCCTGCCAACGGTCCATATGGGGTCGATTTTGCGAACGAGTGGTGACGCAGAGCTGGAAATTTTCACGGATGACGATCACTTGGTTGTACGGGGCCAACATGCAGAGTTTACGTTGCCGATTGAGGATGCCAGCCTATTTCCCGAGGTTCCGGATTTCGCGGCAACCAGCTATCATGTCATATCAGCGAGCAGTTTGAAAAAGCTGATCCGGCGGACGATTTTCGCCACGGACCTTGAAAGTGCGCGGTATGCCTTGGGCGGAGTACTGGTCGAGCTCACGAGCGAGTCGATGGCGATGGTGGGCACCGATGGACGCCGACTGGCCCGAATGATTGCACCGGCGGAGGCAGAAAATGATCCGCCAACCCCCGCTGGCACGCCAGTGATCCCGGTCAAGGCACTGAAACTGATCGAGCGTAACTTGGTTGACGACGAAGTCCTTGTCCACCTGGCAATTCAATCGGGAACCGCCGTTTTGGTCCGCACGGAAAGCGCTGTGATTTATAGCCGATTAGTCGAGGGTCGCTTCCCCCGGTATCAAGATGTGTTTCCTGTTAATATCGAGGTTAAGATTCCTCTGGAAGCTGGACGGTTGCGTCTCGCGGTCGAGCAGGCCTCAATCGTGACCAGTAACGATAGCCGCGGCGTTGATTTTCAGTTCAGCTCAGGAGTGCTCAAGCTCTCTAGCCAGGCAGCCGACGTTGGAAGTTCGCACGTTGATCTGCCAATCAGCTACGACGGAAAAGCGGTAGAGATCACGTTCGATCCTCGCTATCTGATCGACGCGCTGAAGACGCTAGATGACGAAACCCCCGTGACGGCCGAGCTGATTGATTCAAAAAACGCCGCGGTTTTCAAGACCGCCGATCACTACACGTATGTGGTCATGCCACTAACGCGCGAACGTTAACCGGGGGAAAGGACTCGAGAGCCAAGGCAAACGATCCAGTTGGAGGAAACTGACGCGGCGAAAACGTGAAACGCACACAAGACCGCTTTCAGCAGTCGTGTTCGCCCCTTTTTTGGGGGTGGGAACGGAATCAACGAGCATGGCGAACTCTAGCCATCGGGGCCCGCGGGTATTGTCGGAGATTCTGGGTGAGCTTTTTACTGTACGAGGGTATGCACGACTACGGGCTTTGAGTGAGCTCGAAGCGGTTTGGAACACAGCGGTGGGGGAACCGCATTGTCATCAAACCCGGCTAGGCGAGGTACGGCGTGGCGTTTTGAACGTGACGGTGGCTCATCCCACACTCCTGGAAGAGCTCGATGCGTTTCGCAAGCCGGCGCTGTTGCAGGCTCTACGCGCAGGCGCTCCCGGGACGATAATTCACGATATTCGGTTTCGTGTAGGGCCGATCGAGGAAGCCAAGCCCGCGAAGGTTGAGCTTTTACCTCCACCAAATTCGACGCTCCTGCCGCTCAAGCGATCCAAGTCGCGTTCCGGACTGGCTGGCCGTCGGCGAGGCTCTGCTGGCCACGGCGATGATCGCGATGGAATCGCGGGGGAAGACTAAATCTCCAGGCGGCAGCAAGAAACGACGCACGCCCGGACACGATGCACTATGGCATGACGGAACAGAGCACGCTGCGGCATTCGCGAGGGAAGCTGCGCTGGTCGTAAGCAGCTTGGCCTCTTGGTGTAGATCGGATGTACGATCCGGTCCATGGTAAGCAGCCAGCGATAGATACCGCGCCCCACCTCGCCTGCCAACAAGCGGGGTCGGCATGCAAGGATCAAGCTGAGGCAGTGGAAGTTTAATGAGCGAACAGGATTGAGGTGAATGCGCAATGGATGTGAGCAAAAGTGACAGCGCGGTGATCGAGACTCCCGAGGCTCAAGCGATGGAAACTCCCCTTTCCCCAGACAATGGTCATGTTGATGACTCCGGCGGGTCAGCAGCCTATACGGGGGCGAATATCCGGGTTCTCGAAGGCATCGAGGCAGTTCGCAAGCGCCCGGGCATGTATATTGGAGATACAACAGCACGGGGCCTGCACCACTTGGTCTACGAGGTCGTCGATAACTCAATTGACGAGGCAATGGCCGGCTTTTGCCGGAACATTCACGTCACGCTGCATACTGACGGCTCGGTGTCAGTTGTGGATGATGGTCGCGGCATCCCCGTAGATGTTCACGCCGACAGTGGCAAAAGCGCACTGGAAGTGGTACTCACGAAAGTCCACGCGGGTGGCAAGTTTGATCATGATACCTACAAGGTCTCCGGCGGCTTGCACGGCGTGGGTGTGACGGTTGTCAACGCACTCTCAGAGTGGCTGGAGGCTGAGGTCCGGCGCGACGGGCAGGTCTGGCAGCAGGATTATGAGCAGGGTAATGCCAAAGGGCCTGTCCGCGCCTTGGGGCCGGCCATGTCTACGGGAACGACCATCCGGTTCTTGCCCGACGCGACCATCTTTCCAAAGATCCTTTTTGATTACGACACGCTGGAAAAGCGCCTTCGCGAGCTAGCCTTCTTGAATAAAGGGGTGCGCATTCGCCTCAGCGATGAACGGGGTGACGAGCGGAAGGATGCCGAGTTCTTCTCAACGGAGGGCCTTGGTGAGTTCGTTGCGTACCTGAACCGGGCCCAAACCCCGCTCCACCCGCCGGTGGTTTTCCTGGGCCGCGACGATGAACGTGACGTTGAGGTCGAGGTCGCCTTGCAGTACAACGATTCGATCAGTGAGATGGTCGTCTCCTACTGCAACAATATCAACACGGTTGAGGGAGGTACCCATCTAACGGGGTTCCGGACCGCATTGACGCGGACCCTGAACCAGTACGCCAAGAATGCAGCGCCCGCCAAAAACAAGGATCTGACGATCACCGGCGAGGACTTCAAGGAAGGCTTGACGGCGATCATCAGCGTCCGTGTTCCAGATCCGCAGTTTGAGGGGCAGACCAAGACCAAGCTGGGTAACAGCGAGGTTGAGGGGATCGTGGCGCGGATCGTCAATGAAAAGCTGGGCGAGTACCTGGAAACAACACCAGCGGCCGCCAAGAAGATCATTGCCAAGGCTCTGCTCGCCGCCGAGGCACGTGAAGCAGCGCAGAGCGCGGGAACTCGTGCGCAATCGCAAGGGGATACTCTCGGGAGGAGGACTGCCCGGCAAGTTGATGGATTGTACAACGCACGACCAAGACTCGAGCGAACTCTTCCTGGTTGAGGGTGACTCTGCCGGCGGCACTGCGGAAGGCGGCCGCGACCGGCTTTACCAGGCAATACTTCCACTCCGTGGCAAGATCCTCAATGTCGAGCGCGCCCGGCTCGATCGCGTCCTTAGCAATGAGGAGATTCGCAACATCATCACGGCCGTCGGGAACGGGATCGGTGAGGAGGAAGACCCGGCCAAGCGGCGGTATGGAAAAGTCGTCATGATGAGCGACGCCGATGTCGACGGTTCCCATATCCGTACCCTGCTCATGACATTCTTCTACCGCCAGATGCCCCGCCTCGTGGCTGAAGGGCATCTGTACGTGGCGCAGCCTCCGCTCTACATGATCACTGGCAGCAAGAAAGACCGGCGGTATGTCCACACGGAAGACGCGATGCAAACGATCCTGATGGACACTGGGCTGGCCGGATCGGAGCTTGCTCATGTGTCTCCGCAGGCTGCTAGCGCGGGCAGCGGGGACCCGCTTCGAGACGCAGCGCGGAAGCCGGCTACCGAGGTTCGCGAAGACCGGCTCAAGAACCTGCTCGATCTTGTGGCAGCCATCGAATTGGGCCTGCGGGCCTTCGGCCGGCGCAACCGATCAATTCGCGACTTCTTGCACCTAGCTCATCCTGCCACCGATCCCAAGGCTGACCCCCGCGCCGGCCTACTACCCCAGTTCTTGATCGAGGACCACGGCAAGGAGATTCCCTGCTGGACCGAGCAAGAGTGCGACGACTATCGGACAGTTCACGACGTAGCATTCCTCTCTCAGTCTGAATTCGAGAAGGGAGACAGGGACCTGCCCGACACGGCCGTTGCCTCTGAAGGGGCCACCACTAGCGCGGTTTTTACCGCCTCCCATGCGGGACCGCGTAAAGTCCGCCGCATCGAGCTGCACGAGGTCAAGACGCTCAACAAGCATCTGACCCGGCTGCGCGACGAGTTCGGTTTTGCGCCGATGTGCTGCTACCCCACGAGGTAACTGGCGACGAGCCGCCAGCCCGGTTTGCTCTGCACCGCGACGGCGAGGTGCACGCCTTGCTTGATCTTCGAGCCCTCGTCATGACGATCCGCAAGATCGGCGAGAAGGGAATAAAGATCACGCGGTTTAAAGGGTTGGGCGAGATGGATGCCGAACAGCTTTGGGAAACCACAATGGACCCCACCCGCCGCACCCTCATGCAAGTGCGGCTCGATGACGCGGCTGCCGCCAATGATCTGTTCACAACCCTGATGGGCGACGATGTCGAACCGCGCAGGGAGTTCATTGAGAGGCATGCTCTTGAGGTCAAGAATCTCGACGTTTGAGAACAGTAGGCACGACTTGATCATACCCGACGAGAACCAGCGCAAGAGGACTCGAATCGAGTACCGTGACCCTTCAAGGTCGGATCAAAAGCTCCGCCCGAGGGAAACAGAAAGATGGGGATAGCCCAGAAAGTCGCACGAAACTTCAGCGACGCGGTCCGCTCACGGGGCCAGTCGTATTTCTCCAAAGGCCGCGTCAGCCTGATATCCGCCAAGCCGAGCGAGGTCGTGGCAAAGGTGCGCGGCACGACCAAGTATCGTGTTCGCGTACGGCTGCGCGGCGCCAAACTTTTGGCCTCGTGCACCTGCCCCTACTTCAGTCCGCAGGGCGAGCCGTGCAAGCACCTCTGGGCGACCCTACTGCTGGCGGATTCGCGAGGCTTCTTGCAAACGGCACCCAGTTTTCTTGTACGCTTGATCCCTGAGCTGCCACGCCGAAGCACCGCGCCCGGCACCAGCCCGGAACCAAATCTCCACCGTGAGCCACACCCAAGCATGGATCTGGACCTGGGAATGAACATGGGTGGTGAGCGGCTACCGCGCGTAGGCACCCGTCCGTCCCGTCCGCGACATCCCAAGGATCGCCCCACACGAGGTCGTGGGACTATCAGTAGCCCCGGCGGTTCGGAGGGGAGTTGGGTTGCCCCGGGATCTATCCCGGGAGCAGCTCCCCGGGACCGCCGGGTCGCCGGGCGCAGTCCAGGCCGGCCCATTCCGGGACAGACCGCGTCCCGGGCCAAGCCAATTAACCGCAATGTCAAGCGGCTCTTGGTCTACGTCCTGGACGTTGCAGCCACCCAGAGCCACAACCAGGTTGTCGTCGACCTGGCGCGGCGTCAGCGTAAGCCCACCGGCGAGTGGGGCCCCCTGCGTCCCTGGTGGTATGCTCCCCGGGCAGCGCACGTCAAGTATGACCCTGAGGATCGTTTGTTGCTCGCCCTGCTTGATGAAGCCCACCACCGCACATCATCACACGGTACCTATGCCGGTGAATCGGCTGGCAACGGCACAACCGCATCTACAAACCCGACTGTGAACCCGGGACGAGCAGCCAACGACTTGCGCGGAATCCGCCGGTTCGTGCTCCGGAAAGACCAAGCCGGGCTTGTCGAACGTCTTGCCAAGACTGGCCGCCTTCGCCTCCGCCGAACTGAGGGTGAGGACGATCCGCCAACGATGCGGTGGGACGATGGCCAGCCTTGGCGATTCTGTTTGGACATCCGGACCGAGGCTGGCGGTAAGCGCTGGGCCTGGCGCGGCGGTCTGCGCCGGGGAGAAAACCGGATGGACCTGACCGAACCCCTGGTTCTTTTACCCGGGCTTCTTGTTCTCGGCGTTGGCCGCGCCGCACGGTTCGATGACTTGGGTGTCATGCCATGGATTCTCCGGCTACGCTACGAGAAGGAAATCACATTCGTCGAACCCCAGCAGGACTTGATGCTAGGCCGGATACTGGCTGAGACGCGGGTTCCCCCACTTGAGCTCGTTGAGTCAATCCGCCTTGAAGAAATTGTCGTCAAGCCCCGCCCCTGTCTCACCTTGCGCTCACCGCGCCAGAACTGGGGAATGGCTGCCGACAAGCTCTTAGGTGAGCTCGAGTTCGACTATGACGGTGCAGTTATCCCAGCGGGGCGGACCACGCCGCTAGCTGTCTCGACGGAGCTTGGACTTGTCATCCGGCGCGATCCTCGCACGGAATCCTCGGCCGATATCAAGCTATTCGAGTTGGGTTTCCGTGAAGCCAAGGACCCACGGCTTGACCCAGGAACGCTTGAACTGCCAGCCAAGCGAATGGGACCGGTTACCAAAGATTTGGTACTGGCAGGCTGGCGGGTCGAGGCCGAAGGTAAACTCATCCGCCCGGCTGGTGAGTTCAAGCTCGCGCTATCTACCGGCATCGACTGGTTTGACCTTGACGGCGGCATTGACTATGGCGGGCAGAGCATCAACCTTCCCGACCTTCTCTCTGCCGCCCGCCGGGGTGAGACAATGGTCGAGTTGGGCGACGGTTCCATGGGCATGCTGCCGGAAGAATGGCTCAAGAAGTATGGCATGCTCGCCGACCTGGGTACCGCTGAGAACGGTGCGCTGCGATTCAACGCCTCCCAGGCCGGCGTGCTTGATGCCCTTTTGGCTAACCAACTAGAGATTCAGGTTGACGCGGCCTTCGAAAAAGTCCGCGAGCACCTCCGCCAATTTGAGGGCGTCGTTGCGCTGGAGTCACCTCCCGGTTTCCATGGTGAACTGCGGCCCTATCAGCGCGAGGGGCTGGGATGGCTGGACTACCTCCAGCGGTTCGGCTTCGGCGGAATCCTCGCCGATGACATGGGTCTGGGCAAAACAATTCAGGTTCTGGCGCTGCTCCAGCGCCGGCGCTATCGCCGCCAGTCCAAGGGACCGACCCTGGCGGTTGTACCGCGCTCTCTGGTCTTCAACTGGATTCAGGAAGCCGCGAAGTTCACACCCCGACTCAAGGTTCTTGACTACACCGGGTCGGGTCGCCACGCCCTGCGCGACAGGTTCGTCGAATACGACCTGATCATCACGACCTACGGCACGCTCCGTACAGATATCGCCGAGCTTACGAACTTCGAGTTTGATTACGTGATGCTGGACGAGTCTCAGGCGATCAAGAATGCTGACAGCCAGTCGGCGAAGGCCGTGCGCCTCCTTCGGGCACGGCACCGCTTGGCAATCAGTGGCACGCCGATCGAGAACCATCTTGGCGAGCTTTGGTCGATCATCGAGTTTCTCAACCCCGGCATGCTCGGCAGCGATACCGTCTTCAAGAAATACGCCGGCACCGGCACTGGACTAGACGCGGCTGACCGGGTCTTGCTTGCAAAAGCCCTGCGGCCGTTCATCCTCCGACGTACCAAGGCCCAAGTCGTCAAAGACCTACCCGAGAAGACCGAGCAGACACTCTACTGCGACATGGAAACCGAACAGCGTCGCTGCTACGATGAACTACGGGTCCACTACCGCGATGCCCTCTTGCGCAAAGATGCGGTAGAGCTTAACCGGTCCAAGATCGAGGTCCTTGAGGCCCTTTTACGGCTCCGCCAAGCTGCCTGCCACCCAGGGTTGATCAACCCCGCCGTGACCGGTGAACCAAGCGCCAAGCTTGAAATGCTCCTCCCCTCAATCGCCGAGGTCGTCGAGGAAGGGCACAAGGTACTGGTCTTCTCGCAGTTTACCAGCTTCCTGGCCATTGTCCGCGAGCGGCTCGACCAGGAACAACTGGTTTATGAATACCTTGATGGCCGTACCCGCAACCGGGCTGCCAAGGTTGAACGGTTCCAGAACGACCCGGACTGCCCTATCTTCTTGATCAGCCTCAAAGCAGGCGGTTTGGGGCTTAACTTAACCGCCGCTGAATATGTGTACCTGCTTGACCCTTGGTGGAACCCGGCTGTTGAGGCTCAGGCCATCGACCGCTCACACCGCATCGGTCAGACCCAGCACGTCTTTGCCTACCGCCTGATCTGCCGCGGCACTGTTGAGGAGAAAATCCTCGAACTCCAGCAGAAGAAGCGCGATCTGGCTGATGCCATTCTCAATGCCGACAATCGCGTGATTTCCACCCTTACCCGCGAGGACCTGGAATTCCTGCTGTCATGAGCCAGGACATAAGGCGGCCCTGACAGGCCGTTGCCTGAACAAGCCAGGAGGGTTAGGCTGACAAGGGTCGTTTCGTTTGCAAAGGGCTAGACAACATACCCCAGCCATCGGCAACAGGCGCCCAGCATTTCGCCAATCCCCAAACCAGGAGTTTAACAGTCATGACATGGATCGAAGTCCGAGGTTCCTTCTCCTGGATGGCTCATGGTTTGGTGATCATGGCAGCCGTCGTGACCTTGGCTGGCTTGCCCAGAACGACAAACGCCCAGCAAAAGGCCGAAGCGAAGCTGCAGGAGAAGAGAACTGAAGCCAAGCCGCAGGAGAAAAAACCCGAACCCAAGCCGCAGGCGCCAAAAGTCGAAGCCAAGCCCCAAGCCCCAGCAGCTTCCGCTGACGATCCGGCCAAGCTCAAGGCTCAGCTCACGGCGCTTCAACAGGAGGTGGCACAGCTCAAACTCAAGGTGGCAACGCTCGAGCTCGAAAAGCTCGGCGCCAGCGTCAACGTTGGCAAGGGAAAAGACGGCAAAGACATTGCGACCGTCAACATCCTGCAAGAATGGGCCGGGGACAAGGACTCGATGCAACTGCTCAAGAACGTGCCTAACCTGCAGGTTGTCTACATCGACAGCAAACAGGTCAACGATGCCGCGCTTGCTCCTCTGAAGGACCTTGGCGGTTTGAGCGCGCTGACGATCATGAGCCCCCAAGTCACCGACGCGGCGCTCGAGAACCTGAAGAGCCTAAGCGCGCTCACCATGCTATTCCTGACCAGTTCAAAGGTTAGCGACAAAGGTTTGGTTCAGCTCAAGGGCCTCAAGAACCTACAGGTTCTGGCACTCAGCCGCACTGAAGTCACCGACTTGGGACTCGATGCCCTCAAGGATATCAAGAGCCTCAAATCGCTCTACCTGATTGGTACCAAGGTTACTCCGCAAGCCATCGACAAGCTAAAGCAGGCAATGCCCGGCGTGGCTGTCTATAAGTAGCAGCCAGTCAAGAGATTAAGACAGGGCAGCTCGGGACGGCTGCCCGTGCAGGTGACTCTACTGTTGATGGACCACCTTCACATGACGATTTGTCAACCCGTGGCCGCTGTGGCGGCGGTGGGAGCTGCGGGCAGGCTCTTGAGTTGTAGGGCCAGCATAATCCAGGTCCAGCCACTGAAAAGCATATCGATTCCCACGAACAAGCCAATGACCCAAAAGCCAGAGAACGGCCACTGCAGCCAAATCATGATGCCGAGAGCCAGGTTGAGAACGCCGCTGAAGAAAACCCAGCCCCATTGAGGAAACCGGTGCATCAGCGATCCGACGATCCGGAACGCACCGCTAACTAGGAGGGTACAGGCCAAGAGCAAAGTCAGAGCCTCGGCAGCCTCCACAGGTTGCCGGACGAACAAGAGCCCCAGCACGGTATAAAGCAGGCCCATCAGAAGCATCAGGAAGAAGCCGCTCCACTCGCGCGTCCAGAAAGCACCCACGAGCTGGGCCACGCCTGCTAGGAGCAGCAGAACACCAATGGTCAGCGCTGTGGCCAGTGTGGCCACCCAGGGTACTCCAATGGCAAGGGTTCCCACGACGACCAGAATAATACCCAGCGCGAGAAGCCAAGCCCATTGGCCCCGGATAGCCAGCAGTTCATGGCGAAGCACACGTCGAATCTCGCCCAAATCGATATCCGAGCTCATGGTCGTTGTCTCTCCGTTGTCTAACTTCGGCGGTGCTGTGACACATAGTCACCGGGCAGTATTGTCTCCTTCCTCAATCCGTACCAGCCCCAAGAGCCGCTCCAGGCTCATTTTCATGATCTTCGAGTAGCCATGAAAGGCCGTGGGAACTGGCGAAACCCTGGCGCGCGTGAAACAACCACTGCGACTGTTCCGGTTGACGTGGGTCGTTCAAGGCCGTTACGATCGCCATGCACGGGCCTGCAATTAGAAGGAAATTCCAACCTGGGTCGAACCGTATCGCTTAGTGCCAATCCTCGGATTAAACGTTTAGGCCCCGTCCAAGGTAAAAACGGCAACAATGCATATTCTGCTCACCAATGACGACGGTGTGTTCGCTCCTGGGCTGCGAGCCCTGCGCAAGGAACTGATGACCCTAGGCGACGTCACAGTAGTGGCACCAGCTCTGGAGCAAAGTGGTGTGGCGCACACGATCACGCTGCTAACACCCTTGGTTGTTAAGCAAGTGGATGAGGAAGATGGCTCAACCCTCGGCTGGATGGTCGAAGGATCGCCGGCAGATAGTGTCAAGCTAGCCATCTGCGAGCTGATGGGCCGACCTCCCGACCTGATCGTCTCGGGCATCAACTCCGGCTCGAACGCTGGGATTAACGTGCTCTACTCGGGAACAGTAGCTGCCGCGGTCGAGGGAGCCTTCTTCAAAATCACGAGCATTGCCGTCTCCCTTGAACTGTCCGAGCACTTTGACTTCCCATTTGCGGCCAAACAAACCATGCGGGTCATTGAGAAAATTTTGGCCCACAAGCCGCCTAACGGGTCCCTGTTTAACGTAAATCTGCCCGCGCACTCACGGGGCGAGCCCAAGGGAGTTCGTGTTGTGCCTATGGAACTGGGCCGCTACGGTGAGGGCTTTGAGCGCCGTCAAGACCCTCGAGGCCGCACTTATTACTGGCTAACCTACAATCCTCCGCACAAAGTCCATGGACCCGAGACTGACGTTTCTAGCCTTTGCGAGGGCTACATCACAGTTACCCCCCTGCACTTTGATCTAACCCGCCACGACCTTGTCGGCGACATCAGACGGTGGAAATGGGGCGAATAGTAGCCTGGCACGTGTACAACGCCCGCAAACCGTCCCCATGAGCACTTTCAGCCTGGAGAGACCGCCATGCAACTGCGATTACCATGCGCCTTCTCGACCCGTCAGTTTCGACGTTTGTCCGGACTGGCTATCCTCTCCACTCTGGCTCCTTTTGCTGGCTGTGAAGTCGGTGATAAGCCGCAGACCCAGGTCAGGGCTAAATCCTCCACGGCTCTCAAGCCCGAATTCATCGTGGGCAAGCGGACCCAGGAAATCCGCAACGCCGCTACCCAGGTCAAGCAAGCAGGGGCCACTGTCGCGACGACCCGGATCACCGCGAAAGATCCGATCACACTACCCGGCAATGCCTATGTCGCCATGATTGGCCAGACATCGATCCTCAGCATCCAGCACGCCCTGGATCTATACCGCGCAGAGCATGACCGTTATCCCAAGGATTATGACGAGTTCATGAACGAGATTCTTAAGGCCAATAACATTGCTCTGCCCCTACTGCCGACTTACCAGAAGTACGGCTACGACGAAAGGGACCACAAGCTCGTAATCCTCGAGTACGAAGACCTCAAGAGCCAACCGGTGGCCCGGTAATTGTCGCGTTGTTTGAGGGCTGCCGTTCAACGTACTCCTTCGCCGTTGGTGTCAGGAATGGGTGGAGGGGGGCTGGGGCGACCACGGTACCTTCCACTGCTCGATCGGATTCGAGCTGCGCCGAGTGGGTCAGTGCCCCGCTGGTTCACACTACCCCGGTCTCTGCCGCCGGTTCTTGAAGAGCTCTGTGAATTGGGAACCAAGGCTATGACTTCCGTGGTGGACACTGGTGTGATCCGGTTCACCTTCCACACACCTGGTTCGGTCTCCTGAAAGCCTAGCGACCATGTAGAGCTGGCCGTGCCCACGTTATAAGCTGCCAGAGGTGTCCGCATTGTTCCCTTGGCATAAACTCTGAATTCAGCCTTTCCCCGGCGCGTTTGCCGTCCTGCGCTAGTCTGCAGATCGTGAATATGCACGAAGTCGAAGGAAGCGTTCGCCAAGTTCCCGCGAATTAATCCCCGAGTTGCTTCCCCCGAAAGCGATATGCCATCCTGTATATATTCTACATCCGGCGTTAGCTGCGCCAGGATGCCCTCAGGATCGGCGGCTAACACGGCGCGTCTCAGTTTATAGACCACACCCTCGATCCGCTCATTATCGGTCACCCACAACTGCTCAACTACCACAACTGCTAAGGCCAGCCCAAGCGCCGTCAATGCCCATACCAGATACCTCCCTCGCTGACTGACCTTCAGCGCCATCAACAAGGCCACAGCCACAAGCACAAGGGAACCAGCCAGATAGGTCGGATCCTCTGAGAGAAACGTCATCGGGAGCTACCCCCTCGATCCAACTAGTCAGGCTTTTCCTTCTTTTCGAGCCCTTGAGCTTTTGGTGCCGCACCGGCTTCCTTGGGCTTGGGAGCCTCCACGGCTTTGGCCTGCTCCTTCTTGGCCGCTGATTTTTCAGCGGCTTGGGCGTGCTGTACAGTCTGGATCTCAGAAACGGTGACGGGAGTCAGGTTATATCGCGGCTCCCAATCAGTGGGGCGAGTCTTGATAGCTGGCTCAAGGAACCGCAAAACGGTCGGAGTAACCTTGGGTTCCAGCCGCAACAACTTGTAGCCGTGGAGCGATGAGGGAAAAAGCTCCACCTTATTAAGTCGACCTCGCTCGACCAGCCGGCGTACAGACTCCACGGCATCCTTGGACGCGTTATCCTTACTACCAGCTAGCAGCGCCAGGGGAATTCGAGGGGCAAGCGATGGGAGAATGCGTTCCAGTACGTAGCCTGAGCCTTCGGGATAGGGAGAGATTAGGACCATGGCGTTGAGATCGCTGGGTCGGCCTTCGGTCGACACCGCAGCTCCTGGCTGGTAGGCCCAGGCTGTGGCAAGATTGGCTCCCTCGCCCACCGCGACCAAACCAAGCTTGGCCACGTTGAAATCACCCCGGTTATGTCGGTCAAGTAGGAACACATAAGCGGCCTGGAGGTCCTCGGCCAAGAGCAGACGGTCGCTGGTGTTAAGTACCCGCCTGGGATTCTGGCCCTGGCCTCGGAGGTCCATGCTGAAGACAGCATAGCTTTCCTCTTGCAGGTGCTCGGCCAGTCCTTGTCCCCTGAGCTCGGCCACGGGCTCTTCAAAATCCTTGCGCGAACGATTAGCCTCGTGAATAAGCATGACAACTGGCGCGGCCGAGCCCAGCTTGGATGGGTAAAACGAAGCGGCCAGGGGAGTACCGTCGAAGGAGTGAAGCTTAAACGTGTAGTGATAGGTTTCACTTCCGCCTGCTTTGGCTTTACCCTTGGGATCAGCTCCATTAACCCTGGCCAGCGGGTCACCCGCCTCGGGGCGAACCTTCTTGAGGGGTGCTCCACCTTGGTTGCGAATCCGGCCGCGCTTCGGCGACGGCTGTACCTGGGCAGCCACGACACCAACCGTCAGCAAGGTGGCCACAACCGCGGCCACTACCTTCCCAGCCTCCCTGCCATACTCACTTCGCATTTTGTTTCCATTTCCTGCGATATGTGCTAGTCGAGACTGAACTTACTGCCAGGAAGCTTCCGCCACTCATCGTAAAATCAAAGGTGGCAATGGACAAGTGCGATAAGTTGGGAGCATCTGAGAATCTGAGATCTGAGAACTATCAGGGCCAGATACGTTGAGTTGAGCAGGAGCCCCAGCGTTTAGTCAACTCATTTATGCTACGTGACAAGGTCCAGCTAGGCTGATGGGGGCGCGCTTTGAGTGGCATCGAGCGCAGATCGATGCTCCATCCATCTAGGGGTTACGACAAAACCTGTTGGCGAGGGTCAAAGAAAGGACTTTCCAACTGCAGCGTGCAGAACACTCCGGGCTCGAAGCAGTGTAGGGGAATCACCGATGCCGACGTTCAACCTGCGCAGGGCAAAAGGCTGGAATGCCTTACTACCCGGACGATTAACCCCCTCAAGAGCTGAAAACGCCGCGCTATAACCCGCCTCCATGGCAAGTTCCATCGTTCGCGCGGTAAAAGTACCTGCCCATCCAAAGGGATATGCCAGTGCGTGGATTCCACAGCCCAGGGCACTCTCCAAAAACCGCTTCGATTCGGTTAGCTCACGGTCTTGGGTGGACTCGTCAAGCCTGGCCAGAGCGCAATGGCTCTGACCGTGTGAGCCGACCGACATGCCAGCACTGACCAGCCCCCTGACCTGGTCCAAGCCCATGAAGAGCCCGCGTGCCAGAGTTGACGAATCGATCGACACATCAGCCTGTTCGTCAAGCTGTGCGAGAAACCACGGCACATCTTCAATCACACCTTCGAGGAACAAGCGGATGACTCCCGTGATGCTCGCAATGCGCTGCTCACTGTTCGGGGTTGGTCCCAGGTTAATGCGAATCGGATCAACATCTCCAGGACAGCGTTCCAGGGCCAGCTGGGCTGCGCGCGTTCGTTTTAGCACGCAGGCAACGTGGTCCCACCAAGGTAGACGTGGTGTGTCCACAAAAGTGGTCGGGATGAAGAATGTTGCGGGCACGCCGAGCTTGTGAAGAATGGGTAGTGCAGTTTCATAGTTATCGCGATAGCCGTCGTCAAACGTGATAAAGGCCATCGGTTTTCCCACTCTCGATGAGGCTCTAGGGTTAGTAGATTCCTCAGCGGCAAGAGTGAGCAGAGCTTCCAGGCTCAGAATGTCGAACCGCGCAGAGAAGAGTCGAATCTGGTTTTCAAATGCGTCCGGCGTTGCTGAAATCACCGGGTCGTAGAAAAGGTTGCAGGCCATCCCAGGCACCGCGATCCGATGGTAGGTTAACACTGCCAGTACCGGCTGCCTCATGGCAATTCGCTCGATGACCCTGACCAACCCCGTCAACCTGAAAGCTCGGGCCAGGAGTTCACGCTTGTTAGTAATTCGATCGAGCAAGCCATGGGACAAGGGAAGCAGGCTCCTTAGTCTTAGAAGCAGCAGTGGAAACCAGCGGGCTGAGGTTGAGGCCAACGCAGTCACTAGTTGCGTTGAGATAAGCCGACGACTGGACGCACGCGAAATCCATCCTACGCGCAGGCTTTAAGCCACCAGACCCACACCCGGGATCGTACATGGAGAGCAAGGACAGCCACCAAGCCCGAGACGGCATCAGGTAGAACTTGCCACAAAAGCCTACGCCTGCCCGACTACCAATGGCGGCAAAGCCGGGCCGGCATAGGGGCCACGGAATGCGCACACTGCTGGTTGTGGGTAGTATCAGCGTATTGAGCATGCGCACGTGGACCATCGCTGTAGGCAAGGATGCCTCAGCCCAGAGACCAGCACACGGTAGAGCGGGCCACAGCAGCAGCGATGGGTAATATGAAGCATGATGGAAGTCACAGTGGGCATGCAGGGACGTTATGCCCAACTCCCCTGGAAGCACACCCCCGACTGCCCTTCGCCGGGGAATCAGAACCACGCGTAACAGGCTTGGGAGTACCCAATGCGGGCTTGATTTTAGGCGGTCAAGAGCGTGTGATTGTAGGCCATCTGGTAGGTCCAGCCATCCACATTCGCGAGCACATTATCCAGAGCGTCGAGCAAGCAGAGGTTCCGGTTCTGCGGGTCCCGGCTCCTGTCCCTGCCGGATCGGACCACGAGGACAGAGGGACGGCACAGCCAACTCCTACCGCCAGCCCATCGCAGTTGCGTCCCCCAGGTGCCGCTGGGCCGGGTCAACCGGTGAGCGGGTGGTCAGAACCAGGTAGACTAGGACCAGGGCGAGTGGCGGGACCTTGATGGTGAGCTGCGTGCTCTTCGGCCAATGCTCTAGTGATCATTTCCCATTTCGCCCCTGGAAGCGGACCTTGACGGCGACCTCTGCGAATAGCCGCTCTTGTGGATTGGCCGCGCGAACTACAACTGGGATGAGACCGCTGTTACGGTCAGCTACCTTGCCGACAAGAGCAACCTTGCCCATCCCGGCTGGCTCTGTCTTGCCAGCGAGCCAAACTTCGACTGACTGGCCAACGGCAATCTGCTCTGCCTGAAGCGGCGGGAGCTCGCACCGGACGTCAAGCTCGCGCAGGTCCACAATTTCTCCCCAGATCAAAGTGCCGGGCCATGTCACTGTACCAGGGCTAACATCCAGCCAAGCGACCTCACCGTCAATGGAAGCGGTCACTGTATACAGCTTCAACTCACTCTCAGCGAGGTTCAGCTCGGCTTCGGCGGCTCGCATTTGTGCCTCGTTGCTAAGAGCCACGGCACGAATCTCGTTGTAAGTGTTCTCGGGAAGCGCTCCAAGCTGCCGGCCCTTCTCGGCAAGCTCGAGGTTCCGCCGGGTGTACTGAGCCTTTGCCTCGATGCTTCTGAGCTCTTTCTCCCGTGCCCGCAGCTTAGCTTGGGCCTCAAGATCGAAGAGCTTGACCAGCACCTGGCCTTTCGTCACTCGATCGCCGGGACCCACCAACACCTCGACAACAGGACGCAAGATCGCAGCGGCGATAATTCCCCTGCGCAAGTACACAGCGCGTCCGGCCCGGCACCTCCAGGGTAGTTGTTAACACCGGCTGTGCAGGTGCGGCAGGTAAACACAGTTCGCAAACCACTGTCATAACCCCAAGGATAAGAGCACATGCCACTAAGCGAAGCATCTTCATAAGTTTAACCCCAATCGCTGTTGAATGATGTTTTGCCAGCGTCTGTGAGAACCAAGGCACGCTCTTTACACATGGCTTGCCACGTACTGGGTTAGCCTTGTTTGGCCCTTGGCTTAATCTCGTCCCACAAGGCGTTGACGCGGAATCGGCCTCGGTTATCATTCTAAACGAGGAGGAAGGTTTCCATCGGTAATAATCAGATCGCTCCAGCAGCCTTGAGGCAATTGCCCCCCGTTAATGCCGTGTTGGAGCATGAAGAGCTCGCCGCGCTACGGCAGGTGCGTGGTCGGGAGGCGCTAGTCCGCGCTGTGCGCATCGCAATTGGTGAAGCCCGACGAAGGATTCAAAATGGGCACGTCGCGGGCATCGATACACTTAGCCTGGCCAGACGAGCCAGGGAGATTATCCAAGACACCAAGTCCCTGCTCCACCCTGTGATCAATGCAACTGGGATCTTGTTGCACACTGGCCTAGGGCGTGCTCCGCTAGCAGCCGAGGCAGTGGCTGCCGTTGGCAGAGTAGCCCGAGGCTACTGCAACCTCGAGTTTAATCTTGAGGCAGGGGAACGTGGCCGGCGGACCTCAGGCATTGCGCAGCTCTTGCGAGAGCTGACCGCGGCTGAGGCAGCCACGGTGGTTAATAATAATGCGGCTGCGACCGTTCTAGCACTCCGTGTCTTAGCTGCTGGCCGCGTGGTAATCGTCTCGCGAGGTCAGCTTGTTGAGATCGGCGGTAATTTCCGACTGCCAGAGATCTTTGAGGTCTCAGGGGCCAAACTGTACGAGGTAGGCACAACCAACAAAACGCGGCTGGTAGATTATGAACACGCAATCGGCCCTGAAACGGCAGCAATCCTGAGGGTCCACCACAGCAACTTCCGGATTGTCGGTTTCACCGAGGAGGTACCACTCGACGAGCTGGCAGGACTCGCCCATGCCCATGGATTGGTAATGATCGATGACATCGGCTCAGGCGCGCTGCGCCAGGACAACCTCCAGGAGTCAGTGATGAACCGCTTGTCTCCGAGGGAATTGCTGCGGGCGCTGACCTCGTACTCTTCTCTGGCGACAAGCTACTGGGTGGGCCACAGTGCGGGATCATGGTCGGCATGGCAAGTGTAATCGGGAGGATCGAAGCCGACCCTCTAATGCGCGCACTTCGCGTGGACAAGATGACTTTGGCCGCGCTCGAGTCCACGCTTGAGTTGTGTCGCAAGGGAGCAGCAGCAGAGGGAATACCGCTTTGGAGCATGTTGAACGCTCCCCTGCCCCAGCTTGAGATGCGCGCCCAGCGGCTAGTCAATGTGTTGCGGGTTGAGCTGAGCCTGAACGCCTCGGTAATCACCTCTGACTCGTTCATTGGTGGAGGAAGCGTGCCTGTGCAACCCATTCCATCGGTGGCCGTCAGTGTTGGCCCCCCATTCCCGCCCGCCTATCACTCAGAAGGCGTGTGGGCTCGCGCTCTGAGAACTGGCGATCCGCCAGTGGTGCCCCGCGTTCAGCACGGGACTATCCTCTTCGATTTGCGCACGGTTGCCCAGAGTGAGGAGGTAGGCCTTCTCGACGCCATCCGCCGTACGTGTCATGATCAAAGACCTTAATCCAGCACCCAGGAGGTAGAGGATGCGTCTTTGCCGGTTCAGCTTCGATGACATGGTGCTCACGGGTTTTTACGGCGACAACGTGGTGATACCGATTGATCAGGCGGCTGAGGCCTATAGTCGCGACACCGGTGTGGAGCTGCTGCTTCCCTCCACGGAAGACCTGCTCGACCTGCTTCCCCCTGATGGCTGCTCCTACGAGCTGGCCCGCGATCTCGACATCTGGGTAAGTGGGCTGGATGTTATCGCCCGGGAAGAGCTCACCGTGCCCATCGAGGATGTTCAACTCTTGGTGCCGATTGCTCACCCGCCCAAGCTACTTCTCTTGGCTGGGAATTACGCCAAGCATGTAGCGGAGCGCGGAGGCACGGCTGCTGAACGGCGGGAGACCTTCCCCCACGTATTTATGAAACCTCCAAGCACAGCGCTCACCCACCCTGGAGAGCCGATCGTTATTCCTCGAGTCTCTCCTGACCACATTGACTGGGAGTGTGAGCTGGGCACCGTCATCGGGCGGCATTGTCGGGGCATTGCCGAGGCTGAAGCCTTGAGTTGCGTGGCTGGGTACACGGTCATTAACGATATCAGCGACCGCGGCTTCAAACCCAATCCTAGCCGTAAACCCCGCGAGCAGGATAAGTTCTTCGACTGGATGCACGGCAAATGGCATGACACCTTCTGCCCGATGGGCCCGTGCATTCTCTCAGCCGACGTGGTCCCAGACCCGCAGTCATTGCCACTGAAGCTCACGGTCAACGGTCAGATCAAACAAGAGGCGACTACCGGCGAGATGATCTTCCCAGTAGCCGCCGTCATCTCGTTCCTATCTCAGTTCATCACGCTCGAACCTGGAGACGTCATTGCTACCGGAACCCCATCGGGCGTTGGCTCAGCAACCGGTACATTCCTTAAGCCCGGCGATCTAGTTCGCGCGACGATCGCACCGATCGGGATGCTCGAGAATCCCGTCGAGGCGGAAACCTGACGAAATTCGGGATTCGGGATTCGGGATTCGGGATAGAGGAAGCAACAGCCACGTTCGCGTTCGAGATTCTCGAATCCGCGTCTGGCATTCCACGCAGGGCAGTATGATGACCGAGTTTCGCAGGCTGATGGTTGCCAATCGTGGCGAGATTGCGATTCGGGTTTTTCGCTCGGCCCATGAGCTAGGCATCCGAACGGTGGCCGTCTACTCGTACGAGGATCGCTTTGCCTTGCATCGGCTCAAGGCTGATGAAGCCTACCAGATAGGAAAGCCTGGCGCGCCGATTCGCAGCTATCTCGACATCTCAGCAATCATCGGGCTAGCGCGGGAGAAGCAGGTTGACGCCATTCACCCCGGGTATGGGTTCCTCTCCGAGAACGCACAATTCGCTCGAGCCTGCGCAGAAGCCGGTATTACCTTCATCGGTCCATCACCGGAGCTGCTGGAGCTGCTAGGCGACAAGGTGGCAGCGCGGAACCTGGCACTCGAGGCCGGAGTGCCTACCCTTGCCGGCAGCGAGGCGCCGGTAGTGCCTGGTCCAAAGGCACACAAGGTAGCCAGTGCACTGGGATATCCTGTGATTGTGAAGGCGACGATGGGTGGTGGCGGCCGTGGTATGCGAGTGGTGGAAACCACCGAGGCACTCGACGCCGCACTCGATGAGGCACGCCACGAGGCCCAGAATGCTTTTGGTTGCCCAGATGTGTTTATCGAGAAATTCATTCGCCGTGCCAAGCACATCGAAGTGCAGCTTCTAGGTGATCAGCATGGCCATCTGGTCCACCTCCACGAGCGCGATTGCTCAATTCAGCGACGGCATCAAAAAGTTATCGAGTTTGCTCCAGCCTCGAACCTCGATACATCTGTACGTGATGCTATCTGCCAAGCAGGTCTCACAATCGGCCACAAGGTCAGCTTCCAGAACGCCGGTACCGTTGAGTTCTTGGTGGACGATGAATCTAGCACGTTTTTCTTCATTGAGGTCAATCCCCGCCTTCAGGTAGAGCACACCGTCACTGAGATCGTCACCGGAATCGACATCGTCAAAAGCCAAATCTTGATCGCCCAGGGATGTGAGCTGGCCAATCCGGACATAGGCATTGCTAGCCAAGAGGCGATCGGGGTGCAGGGGCATGCGATCCAGTGCCGGATCACGTCTGAGGACCCTGCCAACCACTTCACTCCCGACTACGGCCGGATCACGCACTACCGCTCGTCTGGAGGACCAGGCTTACGGCTAGACGGCGGCTCGACCACGACGGGAGCAATTATCACGCCCTTTTATGATTCCCTATTGGTAAAGGTCTCGGCATACGGCAGCCGGTTCCAGGATGCGGCTCTGCGCATGGAACGCGCGTTACAAGAGTATCGCGTCCGGGGGGTGAAGACCAACATCCCGTTCCTGCTTAATGTTGTGACCCATTCAACGTTCCTAGAGGGGCAGTGCACCACCCGGTTCATCGACCAGACTCCGGAGCTATTTGAGTTCGCTCAGCGGCAAGACCGGGCGTCAAAGCTACTCACTTACGCCGCCGAGGTTACGGTCAATGGCTTTCCCAGCGTGAGAAGGCTTTCGTCCTCCACTCGTTCCTCCGAACCCAAGCCGCCGGTCTATGACCGCACAGGTAAGGTTACTAATGGTTCGCGCCAGCAGTTCATGGCAATGGGAGCAGAAGTGTTCTCGCAGTGGATTCGGGAGCAAGAACCCCTGCTTGTCACCGACACGACTTTCCGCGATGCTCACCAGTCACTGCTGGCAACCCGGCTCCGCACACGCGACATGCTCCGCGTGGCTGAGGCATATGCGCGGCTTTTGCCGAACCTTTTCTCGATTGAGATGTGGGGCGGTGCCACGTTCGACACAGCCATGCGGTTCCTCAGGGAAGATCCATGGACTCGGCTTGCCCAACTCCGCGAGAAGATTCCCAACATCCTGTTTCAGATGCTGATCCGTGGCTCCAACGCTGTCGGCTACACCAGCTATCCCGACAACGTGGTCTCAGCCTTTGTCCAGGAAGCTGCGAGTGCAGGGATTGACCTGTTCCGGGTATTTGACTCGCTGAACTGGGTGCCCAACATGGAGCACGCAGTGGAGGCCGTGCGCAACGCTGGTGCGCTCTGCGAAGCGGCCATCTGCTATACCGGAGACATTCTCAATCCCAGACGCCCGAAGTACGATCTCAAGTACTATCTCACCATGGCTCGAGAATTGGAGCGGCGCGGCGCAAACCTGATCGCGATCAAGGACATGGCCGGCCTCTGTAAGCCATTCGCCGCGTGCAAACTGGTGGAAACTCTTCGTCAGGAGGTGGGCCTGCCGATTCACTTTCACACCCATGACATTGGCGGAGCACAGGCAGCCAGCATTATCAAAAGTTCCGAGGTTGGCCTCGATATCGCCGATGGGGCGATGGCTTCCATGTCGGGCCTGACTTCACAGCCCAGCCTGAGCGCAATTGTAGAGTCGCTGCGTTTTACCCCGCGTGATAGCAGATTGGACCACCGGGCGCTGATCGAGATCAGCCGGTACTGGGAAAACGTCCGCAACATGTATGCCCCATTTGAGTCAGGCCCACGGTCGCCGGCTGCCGACCTCTACGACCTCGAAATGCCTGGTGGCCAGTACACGAATCTCTTCCAGCAAGCAAAAGGTCTAGGGCTGGCAGCACGGTGGCATGAGGTCTGCAGCGCTTACGCCCAAGTGAATGTGCTATTCGGCGATATCATCAAGGTAACTCCATCGTCCAAGGTCGTGGGTGACATGGCCATCTTCTTAGTTGCCAACGACCTCACCCCGGAAGACACACTCGACCCCGAGCGTGAACTTGCCTTTCCAGAGAGCGTTGTCGAATTCTTCCAGGGGTGGCTGGGCCAACCTCCCGGCGGCTTCCCTCGCCAGCTTCAAGACCGGGTGCTGAAGGGCCGTCTAGCGCTAAGCGACCGGCCTGCTGCCAACCTACCACCTGCGGACCTCGACGCCGCCCGTGAGAAAGCCTCAGGCCTTCTAGGCTATCCTGCTACGATGCGCGACGCGCTCAGCTATCTGCTTTACCCTCGCGTCTTCCCCGATCTGGCTACCCATGAGCGGAACTATTCAGATACCTCCATTTTACCCACGCCGATGTTTTTCTTCGGACCTGAGCCGGGTGAGGAGGTTGAGCTCGAACTTGAGCAGGGCAAGACTCTTATTGTCAAGCTACTGGCTGTGGGCGAGCCGCACGCAGACGGCAAGCGCACTCTCTTCTTCGAACTCAATGGCCAGCCCCGCGAGATTGAAGTTGTCGACCGCTCGCTGGCCTCGTCGGTCCGTGAGACCCCCAAGGCTAATCCAGCCGATCCTGGCCAGATCGGTGCATCACTGCCTGGCCTAGTGGTCGGCGTGGCAGTCGCAGCAGGTGACCGGGTGCGAAAGGGTCAGAAACTGCTTTCGATCGAGGCTATGAAGATGGAGACGACCCTCTACGCTGAGCGACCCGGTCGGGTGGATGAGGTAGTTGCCATGGTCGGCCTACAAGTCAAGGCCGGTGATTTGCTGCTTAAGATTATGAGCGAGTAGTATGGCAGATGATCAATCAGACCAGCAAGCCCAGCCTGCGCTGGGCTCTCTGCCGTTTATCCGTGCAGTTCTGCGGTGCCCGGAGATCGACTCAACGAACAATCTGGCAAAGAGCATGGTACTTGGAGGGCTCGACGAGCTTCCTTTCCTCATCTGGGCTGATAAACAGACACTTGGCCGTGGACGCGGTAGTAACCCGTGGTGGTCTGACGAGGGCTCGCTCACCTTTACCATCGTACTCGATCCCACGGCGCACGGCCTGCGTTTCGATCAGGAGTCGCAATTGGCCCTCATGACTGCGGTCGCGGTGATCGAAGCCATAAGAGCTCTGGGCGTGACGCATCCGGGAATCGGCATACGCTGGCCCAATGATATCGAGGTCAAGGGCCGCAAGCTGGGTGGGATCCTCCCGGAGCGCGTTGGAGCCGTGCCCGGCCATCGCCTGCTCATCGGCGTCGGTCTAAACGTCTTAACCCACCTTGATCAGGCTCCGCTCGAGGTTCAGCAGATGGCGACGTCGCTAGGCACCCTGCAAGCTGAGCTTCTTAACCCTTCGCTTATTGCCAGTTTCCTTGGCACAATTCTCAAGAGGTTCGAGCGCGCAATTCAACGGCTGGCTGCGGATGATTTTGGGCTAGCGCGGGAGTGGGATCGGCTAAACCTGCTGCGTGATCAGGTTGTTTGCATTACACTCGGCCCCAGGATCATTAGCGGGAAAGTCCTCGAAATCGATGCACAGGGGGCACTGTGTGTGCACGACGGCCAGCAAGTGCATCGCCTGTTCGGTGGGCAAGTTTTTCGCGATCCCGGCAGCCACGCTCAATGACGCGTGGTCAACCTGAGATTGCCTGGGCGCCCAATTCCTTACTCGGCTCGATGGTGCGCTCACTTAGCCGCAGCTAGCTTTTTCTCACCGGTTTTGGCGGGTTCACTCTTGGTGCCCACCCAGTCGATGAGGATCGGGGTGGCAATGTAGACGGTGCTGTATGTGCCGCTCAGGAAGCCGACAACCAGGGCAAACGCAAAGCCGTGCAGACCCTCGCCGCCAAGGATGTAAAGGATGACCACGACCAGCCAGGCCGTTAGCGACGTCAGAATCGTCCTGCTCAATGTCTGGTTGATGGCGTCGTTGACCATCTTGTTGGTCAAATGGGGTGTCTTGCCCTTGATCTCGCGGATTCGGTCGAAGATCACGACCGTGTCGTTGGTTGAGAAGCCAATCAGGGTTAGGAACGCCGCCACAATGGGTAAATCTATCTTGAATTGATCAATCATGAGCAGGCTACTGATAATTGGAACCCTTGCCAGCCAGTAGCTGACGGCAATGGCGCCTAGGGTAATAAGGACATCGTGGACGACGGCAAGCACGGCGGCCAGCCCATAAATGAACGACTGGAATCGCCACCACAGGTAGACGATGATGATCACCCAGCTAGCCACGGTGGCAATCAGGGCGAGGGTCCTCGTTTCGCCGGCCACGGTGCTGCCGAAGATCGTAATGCGCTCAAAAAGTAGGTCACGGTTGCTGGCCAGTGAATTCTTGAGCTTGCCAATCTGAGCTTGAGCAAGATCCGGCTCCAAGTCGGTTCGGACCACGAGCTCGGTGCCCACAGCCGCGCCAGATTCCTTGCCCGGTCCTTCTAGGATCTCAAACCGCGCGGTCGGGTTGGCAATGCCGGCAGCCTCCAAGACCTTGGCGAACTCGGCCCCCACCACTTGGGCAGGGGCTTGAGTGCTATTAAATGCTGTGGTGTTGAAGCGCAAGGGATACTCCCGGCCGCCGGCAAATCGCGTGGTAAGTGTGGGGCTTGACCTGGAAGCAGTGCCGGTAGCCGCGGCGGGGATCGGCTTCGCCTCGCCGACTGTCATTTCCACCTTTGCCAAGGCCGACCCGAAAGCATCAATGATCTTGTTCTTGACCTTGTCCCTGTCTTGCTGGGAGTCCTGGTCGGTCGCGGTGGTGCGGATGTTGAACCGTGCCAGCTTGACGTCGTTGCTGACCCGAAGGCTCTCGACAGTCACGTCGGGGAGCACGCTCGCCTTCTGGCGCACAAACTCGGCTCGCCTCGACTCGGAGAGCGACTGAACGGTCGGGTCGGACTCATTGAGTCGGATGGTGACCAGCGTGCCACCTGTGAAGTCGATGTTATACATCGTCCGGCCGCGGGCGAAGAAGGCCACCAATCCAAGGAGAATTAGAATCAATGAGCCAGCCATGCAGTAGTAGCGCGGGCCGATGAAATCGATGTTGGTCTTGTCCCACATCTTGAGCATCCGCAGCTGCTTGATCCAGCCCTGCGCATAGGCGGTCTCAAAGATCACCCGCGACATGAAGACGGCAGTATATAGGTTCCAAAGCATGCCGATGATCATGGTCAATGCGAAGCCCTTGACTTCCTCCGTGCCCACGGCATAGAGCACGATCGCGGCCAGCAGATTCGTGACGTGCGAGTCGAAGATTGTAACCCAAGCTCGGTTGAACCCGTTGCGAATCTGCTGAGCGAGGCCGGCGCCTCGTTCCTTCTCTTCGCGCATGCGCTCGAAAACGAGCACGTTGGCATCGACGGCCATGCCGATAGTAAGTGCTAGACCGGCCAATCCCGGTAATGAAAACGTTGCCTGCAGGAAGGCCATCGTCCCAATCAACAAAATCATGTTGGCCACCAGGGCGATGACAGCCACGATGCCTGCGAACCGGTAATAGATGACCATGAAAATCGGCACGACGAGCATTGACACCCAGATAGCGCGCCAGCCCTTGGCGATGGAATCTTCGCCCAATGTCGGGCCAACCTTTTCCTCCTGAGCTGGCGTCGGGTTCAGGGTGGCCGGCAGGCTGCCCGCCTGGAGAATGTTGATCAGGTGCTGAACTTCCTTGGGTTTGAACCCCTGACCGCCACCCTCGATGATGCCCGAATCGCGGATCTCCGAGTTGATCGATGGGGCTGACATCACCAAGTGGTCAAGCAGAATCGCCAGTTGATACTTGAACGCGTCTCCCTCTTCGGGGAGGTGCTCGCGGGTGAGCTGGCCGAACTGCCGGGCACCCTTGCGGTTGAACTGAAATCCGACGGCCGGCTGCAGCCGCTCATCGGTCGTGGCGTAGGCTCGCGACAGGTCCCTGCCAGTCACGTTTTGGCGGTCCAAGGTACAGAGGATCCAAATTTCCGATCGGCCTGGTGATACCTTTTCCTCACGCACAATCGGGTCAGTGGGTCGGGGATTGCTGGAGTCGCCGGCATGAATGGCACTGGGGTTGTACTCGATCCGGTATGAACTGATTGACTTGAGGTTATGGGGGCGAGCTAGCGTCAGGCTGGTGGCCGTGTTTCGGCTGACCGGGATGTTCACAGTCTGGTCGGTTCCCTCAGATCCCTTGCCGGTCAGGATGACGTCGGTTCCCACATACAGGTCTTTCTTCCACTTTTGTTGAAGATCAGTGATGCTATTGCTAGTGAAGGTCGGGTTGGTGCCATTGGAGATCTCACCCAGGCGCGCCCACGTGTAACGGGCAGGGGGCTTGGCCAGACCCTGGGGTCCCAGCGCGCGGTCCACCGCCGCGCCGTCATGCTTACGGTTAGCCAGGATGCGGAACTCGAGCACTCCAACATCCGTGAGCATCTTCTTGAGTTCCTCAACCTCCTCGTCGCTGGCCAGAGGAAGGATGATCTCAATCCGGTTGCTGCCGATCTTCCGGATCGGCGTTTCCTTTACGCCCTGCGGGTCGACACGCTGCTTCAATGCCGCGATCAACTCGTCCATGTTGAGGTTGGGGCGAAGGTTCTCCTGCGTGACCTCGTAAACGAGAATCGTCCCCCCGGATAGGTCGATGCCCAGCTTAAGCTTCTTATCGGGGGGGATCATGGCAAGTAGGCCAAGCGCCACCGATGCGACGATCAGAAGGATTTTCCAGCGAGACTGTTTCATAGTCGTTCCTCAAACGCAGCATGCAACTGCCAGCCGCGTCCTGCGGCCGGCTTCATCAGTGGATCAATAATGGATCAATTCTCGGAGCTGTCCGCTTGTGCCCGGAGTATGCTTGGCCGGCGCACGGATACGGGGATCAGGAGGCTTCCGCGACTTTTTCCGATGTTGTTTCCAGCACTCGTGTGACGCTCGACCGGGTCATAGTCATCCGCACGCCCTTGTCATCGTCAATGCGAACTACCAGTTTGTCTCCGGTAGGATCCACCGAGACCACCGTCCCGAAGATGCCGCCGGCTGTCACGATTTTGTCGTTCTTTTTCAGGGCTTCGATCATTGCTCGCCGCTTCTTCTCTTGCTGCTGCTGGGGAAGCCAGATCATGAAGTAGAACAGAAAGGGAATAGGCAGCAGGATTAGCAACCCATTCCAGTTGCTCCCCACGTCCTGGGCAAACAGCAAACCAAGCTGGAGAAACGATCCAGGCATGATAAGAAATCCACGTGTGCTCGATAGGTTCGGCACGCCGGAACAAGGCTCACTCAGGACATTTCCAATCCCGAGCCCTAGCTGCCGTCCATTTGAACTGCACTCTAACGCCTAGGGTCCCAAAGCTTCAAGCACTCCCACCTGTAACCGGACAAACCGACCCTCTGCTATCGCCTGGCGGATCTCGCGGGTTAGCCGATGCAGGTAAGTCAGGTTATGGATCGACGCCAGAATCGGCCCTAGCATCTCCCTGGCCAGGAAGAGGTGGCGCAGGTAAGAGCGACTGAAACGGCGACACGTCAGGCACTCGCAGCCCTCTTCGATCGGCCGTGAGTCGCGTGCGTGCGAGGCATTCCGCAGTTTTACTAAACCCATACTCGTAAAACAAGTTGCATTGCGCCCGTTACGCGTTGGCAGGACGCAGTCAAAGAGGTCAATCCCGGTAGCCACGGCACACAAGATATCTTGGGGCCGACCAACCCCCATCAGGTAACGCGGCCTGTCATCAGGCAACAGGTGGGCCGTGACCTCGTAGCGCCAGGCCAACTTCTTCACGGCTCTCGCCCACACTCACGCCACCGATGGCGTAGCCATCGAGGTCGAGGGCGGTGAGCGCCCTAGCACATCGGCCGCGCAGATCGGCGTGCGAACCTCCCTGGACAATGCCAAAGAGTGACTGGTCAGCCCGGTTGTGTGCTTCCTTACAGCGAGCCGCCCAGGCGATGGTTCGATCCACAGCCACGCTAATCTCATCCCTCTTTGCCGGCAGCGCAGGGCAGTGATCCAGACACATGGCCACATCTGAGCCCAGCACCTGCTGAATTTGCACAGCACGCTCCGGCGTCAACTCCATAAGCCGGCCGTCAATATGGGACCGGAACACCACGCCGCGGTCATTAATCCGGCTCAGCGCCGCCAGGCTGAAGAGCTGAAACCCACCCGAGTCGGTTAAGATCGGGCCGTCCCATCCCATGAACGCGTGCAGACCGCCCAGTGCAGCGATCGTCTCTTCACCAGGACGGAGGGCCAGGTGGTATGTGTTTGCCAAGAGCATGTGCGCGCGGTGGCGCGAATCTGGTCAGGAGTTAGGCCCTTGACCGTCGCCTGTGTTCCCACCGGCATGAACGCAGGAGTGTCGACGATACCGTGAGGGGTCTCGAGCTGGCCCACCCGTGCCGCCGAGGAGCCATCTCTGGCTAACGCTGTAAACCGCACCGGACGGTTCAATACAGTCCGGCCAGCGGTCTGTGGGCAAATGGTCAAGTGTGATCACCCTGTCCGAACGGCCTGGGTCAGCCGTTTGGTTAGGAAAGATGCAAAGGGCCGCGGTCTTAGCTTGACCGGCCTCCGGATCGATCAACGCGTGGGGCAAGGCGCGATGATCGATCAGTCGTTCTTGAGCTTCAGCCCTAGCGTACTCAGCTTATCGCGGACTTCGTTGAGCGAGGTCACGCCGAAGTTCTTACACTCCAAGAGCTCATCACCAGATCGCTTGGCCAGATCACCCACCGACTGAATATTCAGCTTGCTCATGCACTTGCGGGCACGTACCGAAAGGCTAAGCTCGCTGATCGGCTTGATCAGCAAGGCTTGCATCTCGGGGGGAACCTCCTGGGGCGGATCAGCGCGATGGTCCTGCGCGGCCGCGCCGCGATCGCCGCCTTCAAGAGCCATGCCCAGCCTGACGCCCTTTGAGGTCATCATCTCCTTAATCTCAGCAAGCGAGGTCTCGCCGAAGTTCTTGCTGGCCAGAAGTGCGGCTTCAGTGGTGCGGGTCAGGTCTCCGAGTGTGCGGATATTCATCTTACGAAGGCAGTTGCGGCTACGAACCGAAAGCTCGAAGTCGGTCACTGGGATCTCGAGAAGCTGCTTGAGGACCGTGTAGCCCTTCTCGGCCTCTTCATCGTAGTACATACCCTTGCTGGCCTGGCAATCCTTGACGAATAACCGGGCGTGCGGGTGGTTGGATTCATAGGCGAGAACCTGGCGATAACACTGCTCGGCCTCGCGGAACCGCATCTCGTCCTCATAGAGCACGCCTAGGTTGATCCACGCTGCCAGAGGAACCGGCGGGCGCTCGGTGCACCGCTTGTAAAGGTCCACCGCCGTGTCGTCATTGCCGAAGAGGTCGTTGATGTATGCCAGCTCGAAGAGAGCACCGTTGTGGTCACGATCGAGGCTAAGTGCCTTCTCGAGCTCAGTTGCGGCTTGGCCAAGCTCTCCCTCGGCGGCCAAAATGGCACCCTGCTGGAAATGGAACTCGGCCGACGACCCGCTCAGCTTCTGCAAGCCGCCAAGGATCTTCTTGGCCTCCTCCGCATGACCGGTTCGGCGCAGGGCCCCCGCGCGATGGAGTTCGGAGTTCTTGGGATCGTATCCGAGTTTAGCCGCATGGGCGAAAGCCTTCGCGGCTTCGTCGTACTTCTGTAGGTTTTCGAAAGCCAGCCCCTGGAAGAAGTGCCCCATCCCCACTTCACCAGCCCGTTTCAGGTGGTCCAGCCCTGAGGTGTAACGGCCTAGGAGCACGTCGCCCACTCCCAGGCGGAGAAACGTGTCGGGCTTGTGCTCCTTTTTATCCCGTTCTCGAATATTGGCCACGGCGTCGCGGAGCGTCCGATACCGCGAGGGGTCGCGGCCTAGCACCTCGCGCAAATCGGCCACAGCGGCAACGTCAAACGGCGCCCGGTCCATGATTGCGCGGACGTCGGTAGTCATCATCTCGGCCATGCCATCAATTCTCCAGTAACTCCTCCATCGGTCCCGGGATACCCCGATCGCCACCGCTTCTCAGGGTGGATTCCTCTATCATCGCCGGAACATCGCCTAGCTGCGTCGTGCCATTCCTCCATTGAACGGCGCAACACGGCATCGAAAGGGGGAAACGCATACAGTAACAAACTCGCGTCGTTTGTCAAAGTGCTGCCAATGCTGATGGAGTTACGCTGCGCCTGCCGGCCTCATGGTTCTTCGGACAATTCGTGTAGCGATGCTTCGGGGACAGCATTGCGGGTTCGGAACTGGTCAATACTGCGGCGCAATAAGCCAAGCTTGTCGTTACCGGTGATGTACTGGCGATAGGGAAGAACCAACTCGACGAGCTCGGAATCTTCGGGTCCAAGATCGTCAACAGCCTGCTTGACGATTTCCAGGAATCGGTCCAGTCCCTGGTCCGGGACGTGGACCCGGGTCAGCAACATCTTGAGCCGGCTTAAAGGCGAAGGATGCAAGGTCTCGGCCGCAGTGGAGGGCAAGGCTAAGCTACCCGAGGCGCTTCGCGACGACGGGACCAACGAAGAATCTCGATCACTGGCGCAATCCAGATCGCGATCACGATCACGGGATCGGAGCGATTCAGCATCGCGGCTGCGGCGACTGGTCTCGATAGCCTGGACGAGCTGCTCCTGTGCCTCGGCCACGTAGAGGGCCCAATCTGTTGAGTAGTCCTGACGGAAGGCCTCGATATAGCCGGGTTCGTACTGTCGGGAGAGCCACTTCAACTGGTGGAAAACCCGGTGCCCTAGGGCCTGCAGATCCTCGGTCGCGTCGGTTTCGCGGTCATGGGCGGCCTGGTAGTAACGGAAGCGACCAATCCAAACCTTGAGCCGGGCGTATTGCTCATGCTTGCCCAGCGTGGCGAACCCATTGAGCCCGGCATCGACCTCGTGGGCAAGAAGCTGGAGCTGCCCGCCGGGGAAGTGCCCCTCAGCGTCCCAGAGCATGCGGTCGAGGGGCGCAAACTGATCGGCAAGCTCGGGCTGCAAACGGTCGAGTTCACGGCGGAGCTGACGGTATTGGTCCAAAGCTGTGCGTAGCTCGCGCCGGGCTTGCTCCACGTCGCGAGTGACCTCCTCCAGGTCAGCCTGCGCCCGCTTTCGCGTCCGGTCGATTTCGGCTTGGGATGCCGCGATCAACTGCTCTGCGTCGGCTTGTGATTCCAGCGACGACTTGAATTGCGCCAGCTTCCGCACCAGATCCTTGAGCAAATGCTCATCCGTATCAGCCTGCTCAATTGCTCGCAAACTGGCGGGCCGCACCGTCCGTGACCGCTCGACGGCCTGCCGGGCGAGCAACTCGGTTTCTCGAAATTGCTCGGCCGCCTGCTGCGTCTCCCCTTCAATCTTGCGCGCTCGCGTCTTTGCTTCGGCCTGGCGGACTAGCTCCGCAAGCCGCTCGAGGGCTGGGGTCATGATCATCTCTCGCGCTGTTTCGAACCCACTGTCGCATAACTGCAACCATACAGTCAGGAGGAACCCAGTGACTTAATTGGAGCCGCCGTCGACAATGAATTCATATTGCTTACGCTACGTTAAATTATGAATTTACTTTACTTATAATGATCTTAGCCAACCTCGCTCTACTTGCAATTCCCGCAACTGCATAATACACCTGCGGCAACCGAACGAGAACCCACGGCTTAGCTGACCACGCCTCTGGTTCTGGGAGACAACTTGGGAGGCAGAAGGTTCTTGGCTCTGGGGCTAGCGGGACCCTTGTATTTCGAATCCCGGCATCACCGGTCATCGGGCTCGTCTCGCCGCAGCCTACGAAGCCCATGTAGACAAACGCAGAACTGGTGCCCAGCGAACGCCTCACTTTCAACGACCTCATGCTGCCTCCTTAGTGCAACAACCATGCCGCGATCTGACAGCTCCGGTCGCCACATATCGAGAAAGCTCGCATGGCATTGTGCAGTGCCTCAAAGGGTGGCTCAATTGCCGGTTCCCAAGGTGCTCATGCTCCAGCTCATCGCGTTGGGGGGCACCAAGCTTTCACGCAGAACCGTGTACTATCGCAGGCCCGGGCCAATACAGATAAGCACTAATTTTTACGCCGCAGGAACGTTTCCGATCGCCGACCGGATTAGAAGGTTGACCGAGTCATTGAAAATGGCTCAACATTCATAATACCTCCAAGTAGCTTTCAAGGTCGAGGCATGTAAAGACGCGATTACTCTCCGTGACGAACTACGCCGCACTTGCGGCCTACTCCCATCCGCGGCAGGAAACAGGGTTGGAAATCTTTACTTTCTCGATAGAATTGGTAGGTTGTTTTGACCTGAAGGAATCGTCCCAAAAGTTGCCGGTTGACTGTGACCCACAGAACCCCAAGATTTTCGCATTGATGGTTGCGCTTAGCTGCATCCACCCTGCATCAACTCGCAACCTAACTCTAGAGATGATGCAGACCAAGACCAGGACCCAAGACCACAAGGGGTATGCAGGGATGAGCATACAGTTTGAGTTTATGGAAACAGGCAAATCGAATCTGATGGTGTGGGCCATGTGTCTTTGGCTTAGCGCGTTGGTCAGCATGACAATTACAGGTTGCGGGCACGGCGGCTCTAAGTCCGGACCAGATTATCCGGTGAAGGGGAGAGTTCTCCTAGGTGACGGCAAACCCTTGCACTTTGGCCGGGTTGTCTTTGTTTCCTCGGATACAGCATTATCTTACGTCGGGCACATCGGGGATGACGGTGGATTTGAGTTGAAACAAGGAGACCGTGTCGGGGCTCCGGCGGGCAACTACAGAGTGCGCATCGAGATCGATGAGACCAGCTTGCCTAAAGGCCGTGGCAAGACTGCCAGGCTGCCTTTCCCGGCTAGGTATCAGGATGAAGATGTTTCCAAGCTGGCCGCCACGGTCAAGGCCGATGCTGCGACAGAGAATGCCTTCGAGTTCAAGCTCTCCAAGTGAACGTGTAGGTCAATGGCTAGCCTTACCTCGGTAGCTTCGCCAATCGATGCCCAGCTTGCACTGCGCGAGCGGAGGGTGTGAGGATTGATTGACAGCCGGTCCGCGGCGCCGTCAGGGCCTTCGATGCGCCCTTTGCTGCGGGATAGGGCGCGTTCAATATGGCGAGCCATAGCCTGATCGAGGGTGGGGAGAGATGGCTCGAAAGCGCTGGGTTCTTCACGACGCGGTAGGGGAATCGGCCCGCTCAGCCGGCCGGGTGAGCCCAGCGCCCGGGCGATCTCAAGCCGCTTTCCCACACCGAGGATCGCCGCCCGTTCGATCACTGTGGCAAACTCACGGACGTTGCCGGGCCACGGGTAATCCACAAGCAAGCCGATATCCTCAATTGTAGGAGCCAGCGGGGGCAATCCCAGCCGCTTGGCGGCACGGAGGGTAAAATAGGCAGCCAGGGCCGGTATGTCTGAGAGCCGGTCTCGCAAGGGAGGAAGATGGATTGGAAAGACGGCAAGTCTGTACCAGAGATCCTGCCGGAATCGTCCGTCCGCAACCATGCCCTCAAGGTTGCGGTGGGTTGCGGCGATGATCCGCACATCGACGTGCCTGGGTCTTTCGCCCCCGACGCGCTCGAACTGACCGTCCTGAAGGATGCGCAGTAGCCTGACCTGAGCAGCCAGTGATAGCTCACCGCATTCATCGAGCAGCAAGGTGCCGCCGTCAGCCCGCTCGAACCACCCCTTCCGCTCTCCCACCGCCCCGGTGAAACTACCCCGCTCGTGACCAAAGAGCTCAGAATCAACCAGGTCTGGTGGAATTGCCCCACAGTTGACTCGCAGAAATGGTTTCGCCGTTCGCCGCGATCGGGTGTGAATCGCCCGGGCGACTACCTCCTTGCCAGCCCCGGTCTCCCCCAGAATCAAGACGGGTGCATCTGAAGGAGCTACAAGATCGATGTGCTCCATGACCTCTCTCAATCCCGTCTCAGCACCGATCACCGTGTCCGTGATGTCATGTCTGCCCAGTCGCGCTAGCAATGACCGATTGTCGGCTTCAACAGCCTCGCGCAGGGACATCAACTCGCGGACACGGTGATCATTCTCCAGTGCCACCGTGAACGGGTCGACGAGATCTCGCACCATGCCCTCGTGCCGCTGTTTGAATTCGCCTGCGGAGCGGGCTCGTAGGACAAGAGCCCCGAGCATTTCCTCGCCGCCGTGGAGTGGCACGAGTAGGAAATGACCAGCGAGCCCGGCGGGCAAAACGCCCAGCAGTTGCTTCGGCATCTCAAGGTGATCTGCGCGCACCAGGTAACCCTTGCGGCACCACGCCAGAACCTGCTCAAAATCTCTCGGGGTGCACAGCGTTTTCGCCATGCCAGAAGCCTGGCCAGGGTCAACTGTCGCCACGGCGACGGTCTCCAAAGCGGTTCTTGCCAGGTCGACGTGCCGGACCAAGAGCGTATCGACTGGCAGCTCAGGACTAAGCAGCGGCATGACGCGTGTCACCGACTCGTCGATCAGAATATGCCGCGAAACCTCGCGCCAAACATTTAGAAGCAGTTTTGTCGACGATTCCATACCGTTCGATTCCTGGGCAATATCCTGGGTTTCCTGGGAGATATCACAGTCTGCCCGTGTTATATCACAGCCCCCATGTGATGTAAACCAAACCAGGAAAAAACAATGAATTAGTATAGATCGAATTCTCAGGCATTCTTCGGTGCCATCCTAATTGTCGTATGGTGGGTGCAACCCACCGCACGCAAAGGTTGGTCTTCTGATGGGTTACACCTCATTCCACCCAACCTACAGGGCCCAGCGGCAGAACCTCGCGTATTCACCGTTCTGATGTGAAGCGCGGCCAACGTCTCGACTTGAAATTGATTTGGTCCGTTTCTTGCTTAACTGCCGACCGTGCATCCATCCCAAGTAGCTGGGTCTTCACCGTTGGGAGCCGACCACGTGGGTTGGCTAAACACAGGCATGCGACGTTCACATCGTCGCGCCGAATGCCGGATCTTCCCGAGAGACGTACTTCGGGGTCATGGAATCGAACAGGATAATGACAAGGAAGTCTGCGAGAATCCATGCGAGGCCGGCTGAACAAAAGAAACCATTTTGGAGGGTTCGATGCGTCAAAATCTTCGCCAGACGGCCGGCTTTACTCTGATCGAGTTACTGGTTGTCATCGCCATCATTGCCGTCTTGATCTCGCTGCTTCTGCCAGCCGTCCAATCAGCGCGTGAGGCCGCCCGTAGGGCTCAGTGCACGAATAATCTCAAGCAGGTCGGTTTGGCACTGCACAACTATGAAAACGCTAACGGCGCGTTCCCCCCCGCGGGGCAGTCGTCGAATTACATGACAACCCCTCCTCAGAATCAGTATGTCGACGGAGCTTATTCCGTGTTCCCGCGGATTCTCCCCTTCATGGAAGGAGGGACGACTTTCAATGCCCTGAATTTCTCGCTCGATTACAACGACCTGTCCGGTGCAAACTATACGGGAGCGTCGCAGGCGATCAGCGTCTTTCTTTGCCCCTCTTCCCCGAACGCGTCGGCCAACCATGATGCCGTTGGAGACCCGAACGGGGCTCCATTCGAAGCAAACGGCCCTGGTTACGGCCTGACCGACTACGGTGCGACTGTCTACACCGACATTGATCCCCTGGGCCAAACGGGTCAAGCCGGTTGGACCACGGTCGTTCCCTACCGCAACAAGTTCGCACGGGTCGACGGTTTGCTCAAGCTGGGGAAGACCAAGATTTCTGAATGCACCGACGGCCTGAGCAACACGCTCGCCATTGGTGAAGACGCCGGTCGCGACGCTTCTTATGTCAGCCAGTATGCCGAGAACTACTATGGGGGAACCGGAACGGCCCCGGTGCGCAACGTTCCCGGCTTTGCCGCGGGTGCCGGACGACGTTTCTGGAGGTGGGCTGAGCCTCATTGCAGCCTGGGCGTTACTGGCAGCATCAACAACAAATCCCTCCCAGACCATGAGCTGTCGAATTATGAGACCTACCCAGGAACGCTAGGCACTGCGGGTAACAAGGCGGGAAACAACCAGTCCTTGTACTCCTTCCACCCTGGGGGTATCAACGCCCTTCTCGGCGACGGCAGCGTGCGGTTTCTCAAGGAGAGCATCAACGTGGTCGTCCTGAGGGGACTTACCTCGCTCAAAGGCGGCGAGGTCATCTCAGCCGATCAGTATTAAGGCACTGTGCTGCTCTTCTGGCTGTGTCTGGTGCCGGTGGGCTCAGTGAATGAGCCTAGAGGGCCAGCGGAATGGCCGGATGTTACGGCTGGGTGGGACGCTGGTCTTCTCCTGTTTCCCAGGAGGTCGGATGAATCGTCTTTTTCGTGCGCTCGTGGTGCTCCTGGTACCCCTGCCGGTGATCCCGCTTGCGGGCTGTCGATCGCGGGATGTGTCATTGGCCGACACCCTCAAGATCGGTGCCTACTCGGTTGTTCGCGAGGTGATTCACGACGGCCTGATTCCCGCTTTTACTGCCCGCTGGAAAAGCACGACCGGTCACGAGGTTCAGTTCGAGGAGTCTTACGAAGGCTCCGGCGCCCAGGCCCGCAAGATCGCCTCGGGTTTCGACGCCGACCTGGCGATCCTGTCGCATGAGGGTGACATAGAGGTTCTCGTCAAGGAAGGAAAGGTTAAGGGGGACTGGAACTCCGGCCCGCATCGAGGCATTCTGACCCGCAGCTTGGTGGTGATCGGTCACCGGCCAGGTAATCCCAGGCAGATTCGTGATTGGCTCGACTTGGGCCGTCCAGGTGTGGCGGTGCTCTACCCTGACCCGAAGACCTCGGGAGGTGCGCGCTGGAACATCAATGCAATCTACGGGGCGGCCCTGCTAGCCGAGCCCGCAGCCGGGAAGGGCCAAGCCAACATTTCCTCCGTGCGTGACCTCATGTCTCGGATCCAGGCCAACGTAGTCAACATGGACCCATCGGGCCGACAGAGCATGGCCAATTTCACGGAGCGTCAAACCGGTGACGCGGTTGTCACCTACGAAAACGAGTTGTTGCTCCAGAGCAAGGAGGGTAAACCGATCCCCTACGTGATCCCCCCTTCAACACTGCTCATCGAAAGCCCTGTGGCGCTGGTTGAGGGTTCGGTCCAGCGGCACGGCAATCGCCCGCTCGCGGAGGCGTTTCTCGAGTTCCTGCTCTCAGCCGAAGGTCAGCAGATCTTCGCAGACTACGGGTTCCGGCCCGTCAACCCCGACGCAAAAGGATCATCCGGGGTGCCTCCATTACCTGCAAAGCTCTTCACAATGGACGATTTGGGAGGCTGGGCCAAGGTCGAGGAAGCTCTTTACGGGTCTAACGGACTCTGGACCACGATCGCTGCCGAGCGACCACAGTCAAGTGGGAGATGATCAGTCATGGCGGCCCACGCGGTGATGACCCACAATCGCCCTTTCGACTTGGCCCTGAGGTGGACAACCTTGTTCTACCTCGGGGTCATGGTCGTCCTGCCCATGGTGGCGCTCAGCGTGCAGGCCGCCAGGCCTGGCTTTCAGCCGTTCTGGCGTGCTCTGACTGATCCCTATGCCTGGCACGCCTTGAAACTCACCTTCCTCACAGCCTTCGTTATGGTTGCGATCAACGCCGTGACGGGTACTGCGACCGCGTGGGTCCTGGTGCGTTATAACGTCCCCGGGCGCACACTCGTCAATGCCCTGATCGACCTTCCCTTCGCTGTGCCGACTGTCGTTACCGGCTTGATGCTCGTGGTTCTGTACGGCCCTTCAAGCGCGATTGGAACGGTTCTGGGACGCTTCGGCTGGGGGGTCATCTATCAGCAGCCGGGAATTGTACTGGCGCTTTTGTTCGTTTCCTACCCGTTCGTGATCCGGAGCGTTCAACCGGTGCTAATGGAGCTGGACCGGGCAGAGGAGGAGGCTGCGGCAACCCTCGGCGCCGGGGCCTGGACAACGTTTCGCCGGGTCACACTTCCCGCCCTCTGGCCATCGATCCTGACCGGCTCGGGGCTGTCCTTCAGCCGGGCCTTGGGAGAGTTCGGCAGCGTGGTCATGGTCGCCGGCAACCATCCTCTCTTGACCAAGACTGCACCTCTGCACATCTACGGAGAGATCGAAAGTGGAAACCGCCATGCCGCCTTGGTCGTCTCGTCGGTCCTGCTGGCCAGCTCTCTCTTGATCCTGCTCAGTCTTAATGCCTTGCAGCGGCTGGGAGGAGTCAGTCATGGCGACTGATCTGAGACTCGATGAGTCGAGCCTGCCAGCTTACGACCCGAACCTTTGTCATGCTACCTACTCGTCGTCGCTGGGCCGCAGGCTCCTGGCCGGCGCCGTGCTAGCCTGGTTCGCGATCCTGATTCTGGTGCCGAGTATGGCCCTGGTGCGCCAGGTCTGCCTGGGTGGTCTGAAACCATTTCTCCTGGCCGTGGCCCGGCTCGAGGTGCAGCGTGCCTTTGGCATGTCACTGGGAATCACGGCCCTCGCCACGGTGGTGAACACCATCTTCGGAATCGGGCTGGCGCTCGTGTTGACCCGTCAGCGGTTCTGGGGCCGTGCCCTCGTGGACGGCGTGGTGGACTTGCCTTTTGCCATCTCGCCGATCGTCGCGGGACTGATGCTTGTCATCCTGTATGGACCTGAAGGATGGCTGGGCCGCTGGCTTGAGCCGCACGGGGTCCGGGTGGTTTACGCGATACCCGGCATGATTTTGGCCACCATGTTCGTGACCGTCCCCTTTGTTGTGCGAGAGCTCGTGCCAGTGCTCCACGAGCTGGGCGAAGAGTACGAACAGGCAGCGCATACGCTGGGCGCTGGGCACTGGCGGACTTTCTGGAGCGTCACCTTACCCTCGATCCGGTGGGGTGTAGCCTATGGAGTGACCCTGACGGTGGCGCGGTCGCTGGGCGAATTCGGTGCTGTCCTCGTTGTCTCCGGCAACGTGATCGGCCATACCCAGACGGCCACGCTTTACATCCAGGAAGGCGTTGAGAGCTTCCATACCGAGGGCGCCTACGCCGCCAGCCTTGCCCTGGCGGCAATCTCGTTCATCCTGCTGGTGGGAATGGACTTCATCCGCAAGCACCTCGAAGGCGGAACGGAAAATCGGCCATGAGCATGGCGAGCGGCTCAAGCACCCGAATTTTCCGCTCGACCCACCCGCGAATAAAGGCCTTTCATGTCGACGGGCATTCCTGGGTAACAACCCAGGCAGCAAGTAAGGAGCCAACTGTGGGGATTGAAGTCAAAAGCCTTTCCAAGCGCTATGGCACGTTCCAGGCCATCAAGGATGTCTCCTTCGAGGTCAGCGCTGGCCAGCTCGTAGCCCTTCTAGGTCCCTCTGGATCGGGCAAAAGCACCATCCTGCGAATCATTGCTGGACTGGAAATGGCTGACACGGGCGGCGTTGTGCTGACAGGCGAAGATGCCACCCGGCTACCCGTACAGGCGCACGGCGTGGGCTTTGTATTCCAGCACTATGCCCTGTTTCGCCACATGACCGTGCGCGACAATATCGCGTTCGGCCTCAAGGTGCGCAAACTGCCCCGCGCCAGGTCAGGGCCCGCGTCGACGAATTGCTGGAACTCGTGCAACTTGCCGGTTATGCCGGCCGCTATCCGTCTCAACTTTCGGGAGGGCAGCGGCAGCGGGTTGCCCTGGCGCGGCGCTGCGCCGCGCCCGAAGGTATTACTTCTGGACGAGCCTTTCGGGGCCCTCGACGCCAAGGTCCGTGACGAACTTCGTGTCTGGCTGAGAAGACTGCACGACGAGGTTCATGTCACCAGCCTGTTCGTCACCCACGACCAGCGAGAGGCGTTTGAGGTGGCCGATCAAATCGTCGTCCTGAACGAAGGAAAGGTGCAGCAAGCTGGCCCTCCCCAGGACCTTTACTTGCGGCCCTCCAGCCCGTTCGTGGCCCAGTTTCTAGGGCAGGTCAACATCCTGCCCCTGGAGACGATTCAACTTGGCTTTTGGGATGGGCAGCGCTTCCCTTCGTTAATACCCGGAATCGCGCTCCCGCCCAATGCCCAGATGTACGTGCGCCCGCACGACATGGAAGTGCAGCGCGAGCGGAACGGCCGTCCCTGCTGGGGCGCTCAAATCGAGCGGATCACCCCGTTGGGGGCTGTCGTGCGAATGGAACTCTCAATCGATAGTGATCACCAAATCCACCTCGAACTCACCAGCGACCCGTCGCTTGACCTCGACTTTGCCCCCGGTGACAGGGTTTTCGTCACGCCTCGCCATATGAACGTATTTGATGCCCAAAGCCGTACGTTCCACTCCGTCGTCCTCGGTCGCGAAACCGCAGCGAGGGTGTGACTGAGGTAAGGTCCAGCCTTCTGCGCCACGTGGCTTCATTCCATCCAGCCTAATCAGTGCGCGCTGAGCTCTCAATGCTGGGTTCCACTAGAGTAGGTAGATTTCAACAACGTGGAGGTAAAGGTGTTTTGAAACCCCCTCGAGCACCGTAAACTCCTTGGGGTAGAGCTGCATAAATCCGCGTTCGCCAGAGGCCGGCAGAACTGAAGGTCATGTTTCATGGTCACTTCAACCACTCCAGCAATGCCCTTTCTATCTGGTGGGGAACCTGAGAATCGGCGCACGCTGGAAGCGATCTTCACTCCCCGGACCGTAGCCGTGATTGGCGCAACCGAGAAGCAAGGCAGTATCGGCCGAGCCGTGCTCTGGAACTTGATCAGCAACCACTTCGGCGGCACGGTTTATCCAGTCAACACCAACCGGCCCAGCGTACTGGGGATCAAGGCCTACACAAATATCAAATCGGTCCCCGATAGGGTCGACCTGGCGGTGGTGGTCACACCAGCATCGACGGTGCCCGGCGTGATCAGTGAATGTGTTGATGCCGGTGTGCGCGGAGCAATCGTGATCTCAGCCGGCTTCAAAGAAACCGGTACGGCAGGGGCCCAGCTCGAGCAGGAGCTGCTCAAAGAAGCACGCCGGGGGGGGATGCGAATCATAGGGCCCAACTGTGTGGGTGTCATGCGGCCTCACAGCGGGATGAATGTGGCCTCTGTCGCTCAAATCGCTCGGCCTGGTTCGGTCGGGTTCATCAGTCAATCCGGGGCCCTGTGCACGGCCATCCTTGACTGGAGTTTGCAGGCGCACGTCGGTTTTAGTGCGTTCGTCTCAATCGGCTCAATGCTCGATGTCAGCTGGGGCGACCTGATCGATTATCTCGGAGCAGATTCATATACCAAGAGTATCGTGATTTACATGGAATCGATCGGCGATGCGCGCTCATTCCTGTCAGCCTCGCGCGAAGTAGCGCTGGCCAAGCCGATCATCGTGATCAAGGCCGGTCGCACGGACGTGGCGGCCATGGCCGCCGCATCGCACACAGGATCCTTGACCGGCAGCGACGAGGTCTTGGACGCCGCCTTCCGACGGGTGGGCGTACTGCGGGTAAACTCAATTTCCCAGGTATTCGACATGGCTGAGGTGCTATCCAAGCAGCCTCGGCCCAAGGGACCCCGGCTGGCGATCCTGACCAACGCTGGCGGCCCCGGGGTCCTGGCGACCGATGCGCTGATTGAGAACAAGGGGGAGCTTGCCCCGCTCTCTACCCAGACGATGACCGCGCTGGACCTGATTCTCCCGGCCGCATGGAGCCACGGCAACCCGATCGACATCCTAGGCGACGCCGATCCCAAACGCTATGCCAACGCGCTGGAGATCACAGCGCGGGACCCCAACATCGACGGGCTACTGGTGATCTTGACTCCGCAGGTGATGACCAACCCCACAGCCACGGCAGAACACCTGCAGCAGCACGCCAAGATCAGTGGCAAGCCGCTGCTGGTAAGTTGTATGGGGGGTGAGGCGGTCCACGCCGCTGTGCAGATCCTCAACCAGGCGGGTATTCCGACTTACGAATATCCTGATACGGCCGCGCATGTCTTCACGCTTATGTGGCGCTCGTCGTACAACCTTCAGGGGCTTTACGAGACGCCGAACCTGCCACTTAACAGCGAGACAGCAACGCATGCCAGATCACATACCGACGCGATCATCCGCGCCGTCCGCCTCCAGGGCCGCACTGTGCTCACCGAACCCGAATCAAAGGAAGTGCTGGCCGCCTACGGGATCCCCACAGTCAAGACCGTGATTGCTCGGACCCTCGACGGGGTCGTGGCCACCGCTGAAGAACTTGGCTACCCGATTGCGCTGAAGCTTTATTCCGAGACGATCACCCACAAAACCGACGTGGGGGGAGTTCATCTGGACCTGGGAGACTCCGACGCAGTGCGCGCTGCCTTCCGGGCCATCGAGACGTCGGTTAGCCAGCATGCCGGCGCCGAGCACTTCCAGGGCGTCAGCGTCCAGCCCATGATCAAGCTCGACGGCTATGAGCTGATCGTCGGTAGCAGCCTCGATCCGCAGTTTGGACCGGTTCTCCTGTTCGGCACCGGTGGCCAACTCGTCGATGTTTTCAAGGATCGCTCGCTCGCTCTGCCGCCGCTCAATACCACCCTGGCCAGGCGGATGATGGAGCAGAGCAAGATCTACTCCGCGTTACGGGGAGCCCACGGCCGCCCAGCGGTCGATATCGCCGCACTTGAGCAGCTAATGGTCCGGTTCAGTCATCTCGTCGTCGAGCAGAACTGGATCAAGGAAGTCGACATCAACCCCTTGCTCGCTTCTGCTGAGCGGCTCATGGCGCTGGACGCCCGGATCATCATCCACGGGCTTGATACTCACATCTGGGAACTTCCACGACCGGCCATCCGCCCCTATCCCAGTCAGTACATCACTTTCTGGACGGACGAGGATGGGACCCAGTTTATCCTCCGGCCCATCCGTCCCGAGGATGAACCGCTGATGGTCAAGTTTCACAGTACTCTGTCCGACCGCAGTGTCTCGCTGCGCTACTTCCATGCGATGAAGTTCGCGGCCCGCGTTTCCCACGAGAGATTGACGCGGATCTGTTTCATCGACTACGACCGCGATATGGCGCTGGTGGCCGAATGCAGGTATCCTGAGACCGGCGAGCGTGAAATCCGGGGCGTGGGTCGCCTGAGTAAGGTCCGGGGCACCAATGACGCCGAATTCGCGGCGGTCGTGAGCGACCGTTATCAGGAACAGGGTCTGGGTACTGAGCTGCTCAGCCAACTTCTCCAGGTGGGCCGTGATGAGAACATTAACCAAATCTTCGGTGACATCCTTCCGGAGAACATCGCAATGCAGCGAGTCTGCGAGAAGCTTGGCTTCAAGATGACCCAAAACGTCAAGGAACCACTAATCCGGGCGACGATTGCGCTGTGACCTGGACCGAACCAGGTAAGGAGGATCTCCGTTCGCGGCGGTGGCTAGTTGCCCAATGGCCGCGGTACGGCGATTGAATGGCCACAGCACGGGGACTGAGCGTGGCCTCCAGATCGGACAGATTGACGCCATGACTGGCCGAAGCAGCCAACCGCCAGATTGCTAACGGCTGCTGGCTCCAGGGGAGACGGTGACGATGGGATCCGGACTGACTTTCGAGATGTACGCGACACTCACGATCTTGGGCGCGCTCTTGTTTGGTCTGGTTCGAGACTTGCCTACTGATGCGCTCTTCGTCGGCGCTGTCGTCCTTCTCGCCGCGCTTGGGGTCATCCAACCGGAAGATGCCTTTGGAGGCTTTGCCAACTCGGGAATGCTCACCGTCGCGGCTCTGTACGTAGTTGCGGCGGCACTGCGCGAGACCGGGGTAATGGAGTTTGTCGGCGAGCGGTTCCTGGGCCACGTCGAGACTGAGGGGAGGGCCCTTCTCTATATGGCCGCTGTTCTGATTCCCTCGGCCATGGTGCTTAACAACACCCCGAAGGTCGCGCTGCTTGTGCCGGTTCTGATCGCCTGGTGCCGGAAGCGCAGGATCTCTCCATCGCGGCTATTGATGCCGCTGTCGTTTCTGTCCATTCTTGGAGGTACGTGCTCCCTGATCGGCACCAGTACCAACCTGGTCGTTCAGGGACTGCTGATCAAGTCCAGGTTCAGGCCGATGAGCATGTTCGAGATTGGCTACGTCGGCTTCCCCTGCGCACTTCTGGGGGCGACCTATATTCTGACCCTGGGCCGGCGGTTACTGCCAGACCGCAAAGAGCTGATCGAGCAGCTTGACGACTCGCGGCGTGAATACCTCGTGGAAATGCATGTTCAGCCAGGCTGCAGGCTAGTTGGCAAGACGATCGGCAATGCCGGGCTGAGGCACCTGCCTGGGCTGTTCCTGATCGAGATCGAGCGAGACGGTATGGTCACCGGACCTGTTGGCCCAGAAGAGATCATCCGTGCGAACGACCGGCTCGTCTTCACGGGCATCGTTGCCACGATCATCGACCTCGAGAAGATACCTGGCTTAGTTCCGGCGGCCGATGCTCGGTACGAGGTGTCACCGGCGAAACAGCGCGAGCGAACGCTCTGTGAGGCCGTGATCAGCCCATCTTCGCCGCTACTGGGTCAGACCGTGCGCCAGACAGATTTCCGGGCGATGTACGACGCGGCCGTGGTGGCCGTTCACCGCAACGGCGCGCGCCTCACTAATAAAGTAGGAGACATCGAGCTACACGTCGGAGACACGCTTCTCCTGCAGGCTGGCCACGACTTCACGCGGGCCTACCGCAACAACCCGGACTTTTACCTGATCAGTGATGTGGAGGACTCGCGGCCGGTGCGCCATGACCGGGCCTGGCTCGCCGTGATCGTCTTCCTGACAATGATCGCGGCTTTTGTCAGCGGCAAGGTCAATATTATGCTGGCGGCGTTTCTGGCGGCGGGGGCTATGATTGCCTGCCGTTGCATTTCAACCGCCGACGCGCGGAAAGCTGTCGACTGGTCAGTGCTCTTGGCTATCGGAGCCTCGTTCGGGATGGGCAAGGCCCTGGAAGTCTCGGGCGTGGCGAAGCTATTCGCCGAGCAGCTTGTCACGGTCACGCAACCCTGGGGACCGACAGCCACGATGGGGGCTATCTACTTCGGCACCATGGTGCTCAACGAGTTGATTAGCAATAACGCGGCCGCCGTCCTGGCTTTCCCCTTTTGCCTCGAATCTGCACGACTGCTAGGCGTGAACGAGCGGCCTTTCATCATGGCTGTGACCTTGGCTGCCTCCTATGCGTTTGCCTCTCCCATCGGTTATCAGACACACATGATGGTTTTCGGTCCCGGCGGCTATCGGTTCACCGACTTCGTCCGCGTCGGAGTGCCTCTGAACCTGCTCATGATGACTGCTGCTGTCCTTCTCATCCCCCTGATCTGGCCGTTGTAGAATAAACTCTTCTAGCGGAGAAGCTGTAACTGCCATCCTAGGCGTCCTTGTTCTCTCAGACGGCAGCCGCTTAGTTGTCCCCTTACACGGATTCCCGCCATGTTGATCGTCAAGAAACTGATCGCGGGTGTGCTTGCCATTGCCTGTTTGCCAGCCGTCGAGCAAAGCGCATCAGGCACCGAGCCGCCACGCAATGGCAGCGAGCCTTGTGTTGCCCCCGTGGCGGTCGTTCAGACTGAGCCGGTCCCCAGCCAAGGAGACGCGGCTGACGATCCGGCAATCTGGATCCATCCCAGCGATCCCGCTCTAAGCCTGGTACTGGGCACGGACAAGAAAGGCGGATTGAACGTCTTTGACCTTGAGGGGAAGCGCCTGCAAATTGTCTCGGACGGCGCACGGCCCAACAATGTTGACGTGCTATACGACGTCCCGTTTTCCGGCGGGATGGTGGATTTGGCGATCGCTGGGACCAGAAGCAAGGCCAAGCAGGGAGTCGCGATCTGGCGCATCGATGCGCGGACACGGCAGCTTTCCGAGCTTGGGCCTATACCCGCGTTCACAGTCTTTGGCGGCGGGGAGCCCTACGGCTCATGTGTTTATCAAAGCCCGCGCGACAAGGCGTTCTATGTCTTCATCACAGGTAAGAAGGGTGACGTCGAGCAGTATCGCCTCGATACCTCGGGCAAGGAGATTCGCGGGATACTAGTTCGCACCCTCCATCTGGGCTCGACAATCGAGGGCTGTGTGGCCGACTTCGACCTAGGGTGGTTCTACGTCTCGGAAGAGGACGTGGGCATCTGGAAGTATGGAGCAGAGCCGGGCAGCGGCTCAACACGCACATTGGTGGCGCACGTGAGCGAGCATGGTCTGAAACCCGACGTCGAAGGTCTGACCATTTATTACGCCTCTGGCACTAAAGGATACTTGATCGCATCTAGCCAGGGCGCAAGTACCTTCAAGGTCTACCAGCGCGACGGGGCGAACACCTTCGTACAGACCATCAACCCTGGCGGAGATTCACGAGTGGACGTTGCCGAAACCGACGGGATCGACGTGACTAATGTTGCTACCTCCAGCCGATTCCCGCGCGGGCTCTTCGTTTGCCAGGACGGACGGCTGCACGACGGTCACCAGAACTTCAAGCTTTTCGCCTGGGAAGACATTGCCGGCGATCGTCTGCTCATCGACACGGCGCGTCCAGTGCGGCCGCGGTGATCAGCGCACGGCTTTCGATTCCTCTGGGCAGATCCCTTATTCTTGCACTCGGAGTACGCGAGCTCACGGGACCAGTTCAAGACCGCAAGGTTCGCCGGGCTAGACTTAAGATCTCATCTTCGGGAAGCTGGCGCGGGTCGACGGCGGACGAGTCGGCCATGAGTCGCGTGACCAGGCCGTCTCGAATCAGGTGGAACTGCCCCGTCGTTTGACCTGGAAGCCTGGCCGTAACATCATCCCGGCACTCGCTGAGCATCGGCTTCATCTTGGCCAGAGAGTTGGTTTCCTTGACCTGGCCGACAAACCAAGCGCGGATGTTATCGCGACAGCGATAGTCGAAATCACCAGGGCTCTGGGTTGCCAGCAAGAGTCCCAGCCCCGCGGACCGAGCCCGGCGCAGCAGGTGCTCCATCGGCTCTTTGCTGGCGGGCTGCCGCACCGCGGGGAGATAAAGGTCAGCCTCATCGAACATGAGAACTGCTTGAAGTGTTCCATCCGGGGCTGGTGCTCGACTGATCCAGCGCCCAATTTCCATGGCGAACTGCGCGATCCAGAACTGCACATCCTGAGTGCCTCCCAGGAACTTGGTGCTGATGATGCTCAGCCGCGTCCTTGAAGGTTTCCCGTGGCGGCCCAGTCCGAACAGGGCCTCGATCTCAACTGGCTCACCCTGGGCAGCCAGCAAATCACCGTGGTTCAGCCGTAGCGTCTCAAGGTCTTGGACGAGCTTCTTGAAAAGCTTGACATCGAGCCGCCCAACGCCATCGACCAAGATGGGGTCCTGCTCGTCGATGAAGGCCACGAGTGATTCCATCGACACCGCGTCCTGAGGTGCCTGCCGAGCGATTAGATCAACGGCCTGGGAGAGGATTGCCAGCAGGGATTGCTGCTGCTTGCCGTAGTTCATCATCCCGGCCAGTGCCGTGGCCGAGAACCGTGCCGCTTGAGAGCGGTCGATGGGTGGAAGCGCTCCGAGCCCAGCAGGCGCCGCCGCGATCGACAGTGGACGGCCATCAGAGCGCCTTGGTGTGTAAAGTGCAACATCCACATGGCGGCGCAAATGCTCGGCCCGTTTTGCCAGGTTGCCGTCAAGCCCTTCGCGCATGCCCATTCCCGGCCGGGCATAAGCGCACAAGTCCCCCTTGCGATCGATCAGGATCGCCGGAATTCCCTGGAGCAAAAGCTGCTCAATCAGCCCCAGGGCAAGCGTTGTCTTGCCACTGCCAGGAGCTCCGATGAACGCTGCATGCTTGGTCAATTCCGCCACCGTCAGAAAAACTCTCTCGGCGCGGCGATCAGCGGTTGTGCCGATAATAAGGGAAAGTGGCGTCGAGACTGAAAATGCCGGTGAAGCTGCTCGTTCGGGCGTGCTGGCAGTGGCGGGGGCGGGGCTGGGGAAGCCTGCTAAACTGCGGTCAGCCGGTTGACCATCAGCCTTGACAGTGCCCCGTGTGCATGAGTCGGCGGGCGGAAGGACGCGGGTCAACTTATCCAGATCAAGAATTGCCCGCAGTGAGTCCAGGCTGGTAAGCGGGCGCGTTTGCTCTTGCCAAAGCGCAAAGTTCGCAACCGCGCGATGGTTCTCGTGGAAGCTCTCAAAGGCCAGCATCGATCGCCAGTCAGAGTCCTCAACGACGACGCGGCGACCGCCGCTCGCGATTAGCTTGCCAATCAACTGGGTCACCGCCGCCTTGGGATTGCTCGGATAGGCTGTGGAGCGGACCACGACCACCGTCTGCTCGCCAGTGCGGGTCACAAGCTCGTCGATTTGCCTGCCCAGCCCGCCTCCCTGTGCCCCCTTGTTGCAGACCCCGATCAGCATTCGCTCCACGACGCCGTCTGGTGCGTGGACCTTTACCGGCACGAATCGCCCGTCCGCCTCGGCCGTGAATTCATGGCCTGTTTCGAGCTCTCCGGTACAGGCACGGATGGCGTTGCGAAGGACTCGGGCAAGCTCTGGCTCCTCGGTTGGCACCTCGGCTGGGATCGTGGCACGGTGTTCGTTCCAGGCTTGCTCGATCGTGTAGTCAACGGTTGATAAACGCAGCACCCATCCGTCAAAAGGGAAGGGAGCGAGTTTCCCTTCCGCCACGCAGCGCTCACGATAGGCCTGGCATTCATTCAGCACGTCTCGCGTTCTCATTCCGGCAAGCTTACTCACGAGGGTCGGCGGCAGGGGAAAGGTAGGATCATCTTCATGCATAGGCACGTTTGCTGTTTGATACAAGAATTTCAGTCTTTCGGCGATGATCTGGATGACCTCATCAAACTCACGTGGCGCTTTCAGATTGATCGGGCCGCGGATACCCTGGATCCGATCCTGTGTGGGCTTGGCCAGGTACTCCTTAAACTTGTCATAGTAGTCTTGCAGACAGGAGATGACCACGATGGTGGTCGGCAGCCGGCTGACGATGTCGCAGAGGGTGGCCAGGGAGCGCCGGAACCGGGTCGGGGCGTCTTCCATGTCGAACATATCTTCGAGCTGGTCCACGCAGAGAACCAGGGGAACACGCTCCAGGGCCCACATCAATGCGCCCAACCTCTGAATGACCCAGTACGGCGCGTCGGGGTAGGTGCTGGGAACAATACCTCCCAGGAACTGGCGGTCGTGGGGCGTGAGATCCTCGCAGCGCAGGTACTTGAGAACGCGAGCCTTGATCCGTGGATCGTCGTACTGGAGATAGAGCAGGGCCTGGGTCAGGTAAACGTCAATTGACGTGAACCGCTCGTCGAGGATGATCCTATCGGCCAGATCGCCCACGATTTGGTCGAGCGTTTTCTGGTCCAGTTCCTCTTCCTGGAACCGGTCCAGAATGGCCTTGCCAGCGTCTCCGGAAGTAATGGATTGGGCGAGCGCGGTGGAGAGCCGCATCAGACCCGTAGCCGATGACTCGGACTCGTAGTAGGGCTTGTCCAGCGATTCGACCAGGTTGTTTAGAACGTAGCGGCCATACTGGCTGGTAAACGCGGTCATCTGCATATAACCGCAGTAACCGCGGTGAGAGGAATGCACCTGATTGCGGAAGGCGCGCATCAGATGAGTCTTGCCGCTGCCGGATTCTCCCAAGAGCAGCATGATCCGGCCGATTGGCAAGGCAGTAGGCTTACACACCTGATTGACCAGGTGTGCGAACGACTGGCGCACGCCGCTGTGGATCGACTTCACGTCGAGGGGGTCTTGCCTCCAGATATCGGCTCCCTGAGCGACCGCGTGAAACAACCCAGGAAGAAGCGGTGAGCAGAACGCGGCGACACGCGGTTCGTCATGCTGAATGGAGCTCCGGACCGCGGGCGGTTCTGTCAAGGCCGAAGAGTCATCGCTCATGGGGGATCAATGCCTTTCAGATCCAATCTGAATGAAGTGGAAGACCGCGCTGTGGTAGGTGACTTCCGAGAGCCGCACATCGTCGGGGTCCATGGCCTGAACGAGGTCGGCCCGGCTAAGGTCAAGCAGACGGGCATTATTAGCTTCGGCAAGGCGCTGCTTGAACGCAGGCAGGTCCATGCTGCGGAAGTCTGCATCGTTCTGGAGTGCTCTCCAGACATGAATGATGAAGACCTTATTATCGCCGAACCGTCCGGTAGCGCATTCGTCGGCCGTGGACTGAACCTTCTGAACGAAGCTTGCCTGGTCAAAGAGAGAAAATGAAGGCGGCCGGTCTAGTTGATCAATGGCCCCGCTAATCCATCTGCGGAGCACAGCGTTGCGCGCTTCCTGGTCATCGTCGCGCCGGGCACCAACCTGTTTGGATACAAGACGGTCGAGCATTTTTTTCGGATCGACCGGTCGATGCTCTCCCAGCTCACGCCCGAAAATGGCCGCCTGAACGCTCTCGAGCGTGATCTTTACGCGTGGACCCATGCCCAAGAGCTTTCTGGTCAACTCGACCTTCACGCTTTTGAGATCAGGGTAGTCTCCCAGAGGCAGTTCAAACTTCTGCCTGAGCACGGCCGCCTTGAACCCCGGGCCCTTGGCAAGAGCCAGACCCGGCCCGGGCAGGTTCAGCGCGCGTGACAGCAGCACTGATTTCTTCAGAGCGGCCCAGGTCGGTTTAGGTTTATCGGGAAGCTGGTCCACGTTCAGGAGCGCGAGGACAGTCTGTCGACCCTCGGGAGTCAGGAGCACGGCAGGCACAGCCTTCCTGCTCTTGGCCGGCGGACGAATCACAAGGTGCCGGGTCGTCAGCTTGATCAAGGTGCGGTCCAAGACTTCGGTTAGGGCATTTCCCGACCAGCGATGTTCCAGTAGGGGTGTGAGGTCTTTGCCTATCCTGGCCGGGCTTTCGCCTTTCTCGCCGACGGGCAGCAGCCGCGTCAGGATCAGTAGCTCGAGGGGACTAAGGTCCAGCTGTGCAGCCATCGGTGGTTTCTCATCATCGGCGGGTCTCTTGCCAGCGCTCATTATCTCCGACTACTGAGCCCCTGTCCATGAACACGACCTTGTGGCGGCTGGATCGGCACACTCCATGAAAAAGAATCAATCTCGGCCAACCGGAGGCACGTTTTTCGGCCTTTTTTCCGTGAATTGTCCCCCGCCGCACAAGGAAGCCCCTTGAGAGCGAAGGCAAGGCAGGCTAGCTTGGCAACAAGCTTCGCAAGTGCGCTGCGAGGACAACCAAGATGCCATCTACTTCGGGGAGAAATGACATGTCGATTAAGAAAGGCGCAACCGCGCTGGCGGTTGGTTCCCTGGTCTGCATCACGCTCTCGGGCCTGCGCAGTCCCGCAGTCGCCCGCCAGCAGGAAAAGAAGGGCCATACCGTCGCCGCCGAGATCCACAAGGCCGTCGCGATCCTCTTGCCTACCAAGGGGAGTAAGGCCGAGGGGCGCGTGACGTTCACTGAAGACCAAGGCGGCATCCACGTTAAAGGAGAGATCACCGGACTGACGCCCGGTGAGCATGGGTTCCATGTCCACGAATTCGGCGTCTGGTCGCCAGATGGCAAGGCAGCAGGGAGCCATTTCAACCCCACGGCCCAGCAGCACGGTGAGCGGGAGGCCTCCAAGCGGCACGTCGGCGACCTGGGCAACATCAAGGCCAACGAAAACGGCCACGCCGTGATCGATCTGGTTGATTCCCATTTGAGCTTCCACGGTGCTCACTCGATCATCGGCCGCGGTCTCGTCGTTCACGAAAAGGCCGATGATTACGGCCAACCCGTGGGCAACGCCGGTGGCCGTGTTGCCGTTGGGGTTATCGGCGTGGCCCAGCCCTGAATGGAATCCTCCAGCACTGGTAAACTCGGCGCGAGCGATGTTCTCTCGGCGTCGCCCGCGCCGCCGCCCATCTCCCACCAGCTCGAAGCTCCCCTACCAGCAACGCTAATAACTGCTCCCGCTGGGGTCTCCCTCTTCGCGGCAACCACGATTCTGCGCCCGGTACGCGGGTCTGGCCGAGGGACCTGGGGGACTCTAAGCTGGAAAAACAGTGATCGCTCAGCGTGGGCGGCGATCGCCCGCGCGGACAGCGATTCCGGACAACGGCGGAGGACAGGGCGATGATGCAATGGCGGGCACGCGCTCCCGTGCGTTTTTGCGACCTGGGTGGCTGGACCGACACCCGGATCGTACCGCGTGGGGCAGTCCTGAATTTTACAGCGCGAATGTATACTTATGTCACGTTGACGAGCCAGGAGGGCCCCAGCGGCGTGATCCTGGAGAGCCTGGACACCGACGAACAGTGTTCGTTTCACGATATGCGTCAGGTGGAGTACAACGGGGTGCTCGACCTGCTCAAGGCCGCCGTGGCACGATCGGGCATTGAGATCCGGCGGAATGGAGCCTTTTCAACTCATCGTCAGATCTCGTTGCGGGTTCGCTCGTCTGCGCCGCCGGCAAGCGGCTTGGGCTCTTCAGCGGCGCTGGGGGTCGCGGCAATCGGTGCCCTGGTACGGTATTGCGGCGGCCACCTGCTGCCCCACGAGATCGCCCGCGAGTCGCAGTTGCTCGAGGTCGAGAACCTCAAGCTGGAGTGCGGTGTCCAGGACCAACTGGCCAGCGCCTACGGCGGCGTGAACTTCATGGAAGTGGAATATCCGAGCGCTCGGATCTTCCCGATACACCTCGACCCCTCGGTCATCTGCGAGCTCGAGGACAGGCTGGTTTTGATTTATACAGGCAAGTCGCATTTTTCAAGCGGAATGCACCAGAAGGTGATTGCCGAGGCAGACCAGCACCGCGCTGACTTTGACACCCTTGCCGAAGCGGCCATCGCGGGCAAGGAGGCTCTCCTCGCGGCCGACTTCGCTGCCTTCGGCGCCGCGATGAATGCCAATTGGGCGGCCCAGAAACGACTTCACCCCGATATCACGACGCCAGAGATCGAGGCACTTCATGAAGCTGCCTTTCGCGTCGGTGCTCTGGGTTTCAAGGCCAATGGCGCCGGCGGAGGCGGTACCGTCACCATCCTGGCGGATCGGAACAAGTGCCACCTGGTAGGGCGGGCCGCCCAGGAGCTGGGCATGACCGTTCTGCCGGCGCTCATCGACACGACGGGCCTTCAGGTCTGGAAAGCGGAGTAGCTTGAGAACGACCCACAGCCGATCTTCGGGCCCCAGAGCCTGATAAATCGACCAGCCTGACGAATGCCCCCCAGGAGAAACTCAACGACGGCTGCCCGTCGTACAATGGAAACCTGAACGCAGTCGACATTGATCGGTAGCCACTCGAGGAACCAACGGAGAGCAATGATGAACTGTCTGCACGAAGCCCGGCTCGTAACCGCGGCCGTGATCATGATAGGCGTTGTGCTGGCTGGCACCGGCCGAGCGGACGATCCTCAAACAAAGGCCACGACCAAGGCAGATCGTACTGCGTCGGCTTCCGAGCAAGTCTGGGAAGGAAAACTGACGGGTCGGGGCGGGCATGAGCCTGCGCATCGTCGTGCACGTAGGCAAAACGGCCGAGGGGAAGCTCACGGCCAAGATGGATAGTCCCGACCAAGGTGCCAAGGGGCTGAAGGTCGATACGGTCACCCTCGACAAGACGAAGCTGTCTTTTGAGATGAAAGACCTGCTGGGCAAGTATGAAGGCAAGCTGAACGCCGAGGGGACCGAAGCGGTCGGCACGTGGACCCAGGCGGGCACTAGCCTGCCGCTGACCTTGAAAAAGACCGATAAGCCTACTGAGGTCCGCCGGCCGCAGACGCCTAAGGCTCCTTTCCCGTACAAGGTGATAGAGGTCAGCTACGCGAACCGAACCGGGGGAGTGACGCTGGCCGGAACATTAACCGAGCCCGAGGGCCCCGGGCCATTCCCAGCCCTGATCCTGATCAGCGGTTCGGGTGCCCAAGACCGTGACGAGACGCTCTTTCAACACAAGCCGTTCCTGGTTTTGGCCGACGCACTCTCCGCGTCGCGGAGTGGCTGTGCTGCGGCTCGACGACCGGGGTGTCGGCGGCTCGACCGGGAACACGATGGCATCGACCAGTGATGATTTCGCCAGCGACGTGCTCGCTGGAATCGCGTTCCTCAAGACGCGAACCGAGATCGATCCTAGGCGTATCGGACTCTTGGGCCACAGTGAGGGCGGCATCATCGCTCCCATGGTCGCCGCGCGGTCGCCGGACGTCGCCTTTATCGTGCTCATGGCCGGCACGGGGCTGCCAGGTGAGGAGATCCTCTACTTGCAGGGCCAGGCGATCATGAAAGCGATGGGTGCCGACGAGAAATCTTTGAAGAGTCAGCTCGAGGTGCAGAAGCGGCTCTTCGAGATCGTCAAAACCGAGAAGGATGAGAAGGCTGTTGAGGCAAAGTCGCGTGATGGGCTAAAGACGTGGGCGGCTTCGCTTTCCGAGGACCAGCGCAAGGCGCTTGGCAACGTCGATGCGTTCATTGCACGGCAACTCCAAATGGTCAGCTCACCCTGGTTCCGCTATTTCCTCACCTACGACCCGCGGCCCACCCTGGCCAAGGTCCACTGTCCGGTCTTGGCGCTCATCGGCGAGAAGGACCTTCAAGTCCCGGCCAGGGAGAACCTCTCCCAGATCGAGTCGACGCTCAAGAACGCGGGTAACAACCGGGTCACGGTGAAAGAGCTTCCGGGCCTCAACCACCTTTTCCAGCAGTGCAAGACCGGCGCTCCTTCCGAATACGCCGAGATTGAAGAGACGATGAACCCCGGCGCGCTGACCGTAATCGCCGACTGGATTACCGACCACGCCAAAGCGGCGACAAAGTAGGGATCGCGGCAATTGACGAGGGCGGCTTCTCCCCTTGAAACCCGGGGGTGTGCGTCACCCAGAACCAGGTCGAATTCCACACTGGGTGGTCCGATGGCAATGCCCACGCGGCGGGCTTTACCACGGCCTGGACTCCCAATAAGGTGATTCTGCCGAGGTCTCTCTCCTTCGGTTCCACTCGCCCCACACCCCACGATGCTCGCGGCCGTCGTCGATCCTGCCCACCGATTTGGTTGCAGCACTCCCATCCGACACGGCTGTACATGCTACGAAATGCTACGTTTTCTTGGTTTTCGCACGATTCTGCGAGCCTAGTTTTCGCCACAAGTTAATATAGAATATTAGTTTACGTTTATTTCTTTAATGACATTCGTGTGACGCGACTATAGGCATAACCGTATGCTGAAACAGGAGTTGCGCCGTTATGACCCACGTAGCCAATCCCCGTGTCAGTAGCAACCAGCAAGGATACCACTCTTCCAGTGAGCCCGGATTGGAAGGGACCTCCTAAGTTCTTCGCACCCGGGAAAGATGGCTGGACCCAACATCTCCAGCAACTCGTCAAAGCCGTCAGCCAAGTGGTGGCCGCGACCGATCGCTCATTTTGAATGAGCAGGGGAGAGAGCAGAATCAGGGCGAGCAGAGCAGCCAGAATCAGGCCAAACTTCCCGCCCGTGACCCTCAGGAACTTCCAGCCGGGCAAGGCCCGAGCGATCCCTTGCAAGGGATCGCCCGGATCGACGTCTTCCCCACGAACCTGGCCCCCATAATGCGTGACGACGCCATTACTTCGGGGCGAGTTCGAACACGACCTTGCCGATCGAGCCGGTGAAGGCGAAGGGCGACTTCGCCACGATAGGAGGGAGACACCGGCTCGCCGTTGTCCTTCCCGATGTCCATGCCGGCGTAGCTGGTGAAACGCTGCGGGACCGTCCGCTCCAGTCGGTCCTCGCCGACCTGCTGGTCGTTGACGAAGAGCCGGCCGCGGCCGCCGGTGGCCGGCTTCCCGGGCTCGTCGGCCGTGAACTCGTAGCGGACCTGGCTCCTGCCCGTGGGGAGGTCCTCGCTGGCGGTGAGCGTGTCGACCTTGATGCCGAGAAAGCTGTAGGTGTAGCGGAGCCTGCCGTCCTGCACGTAGAGGGCGAAGCCGCCCATGACGTCGGACTCGGCGACGATCACACCCTCGGCGCCGCCGGCGGGGACGTCCAGGTCGGCGGTGATCGTGAAGGAGCGGTTGTAGACGGGCGGGATCATGCCCGCGCCGATGTTCTCGGTGCCCGGGTAGTACGTGAACTTCGGTCCGGGCCTCGCCCGTGGGGCCGAGCCCGAAGAACGGGGCCATGCCGCCCAGCAGCGGGGTGACGTGGTACTTCTCGGCCTCCTCCCAGAACAGCTCCTTGAGCTCGCGCGAGCTTCTCGGGATGCTTGGCCGCCAGGTCGTTCGACTGGGAGAAATCCTCCTCGATGTTGTAAAGCTCCCACCGTCCTTGTCGGGGTCCCAGCCGCTGCCGGGCGCGAACCTTTCGAGGGTCGCGGGATCGAGCTTCCACGGGATGCGGTCCAGGCGGGCGCAGGCGATCCAGCCGTCCTTGTACATGGCGCGGTTGCCGAAGATCTCGAAATACTGCTGGGTGTGGCGGTCCTTCGCAGCCGGCGTCGTCGAACGTGTAGGCGAAGCTGGTGCCGTGCATCGGCATCTGCTCGATCCCGTCGACCCGCTCGGGCGGAGTGATGCCCGCGACCTCGAGGATCGTCGGCGCGACGTCGATGACGTGCGTGAACTGGCTGCGCAGGCCGCCCTTGTCCTTGATCCGAGTGGGCCACGAGACGACCATCGGGTTGCGGGTGCCGCCGAAGTGCGAGGCGACCTGCTTGCCCCACTGGAACGGCGTGTTGCCGGCCCAGGCCCAGGCGCAGGCGAAAGTGCGGCTGCATGACCGGCCCGCCCCAGGCGTCCATCCCGCCGTAGGCATCGATCAGCTTGAGCTGCTGCTGCGGCGAGACGGGGATGCCGGTGATCGTGGTGATCTCGTTGAACGTGCCGGTCTCCGTCCCCTCCATGCTCGAGCCGTTGTCGCCCCAGATGTAGATGATGAGCGTGTTGTCGGCCATGGCCCATCTCCTCGATGGCCTGGACGACGCGGCCGATCTGGTAGTCGGTGTTCTCCTGGAAGCCGGCATAGACTTCCATCTGGCGGGCGTAGACGCTTTCTCCTCCGGCGGGAGCGAGTCCCAGGCGGGGAACGCCGGGTCGCGGGGCGTAAGCTTGGCGTTCGCCGGGATGACGCCCAGCTCCTTCTGCCGCGCGAACGTCTCCTCGCGGAGCTTGTCCCACCCCTGGTCGAACTTGCCCTTGTACTTGTCGGCCCACGCCTTGGGCACGTGGTGCGGCGAGTGGCTGGCGCCGGTGGCGTAGTAGATGAAGAACGGCTTGTCGGGCGACTGGGCCTTCTGGTCGTGGATCCAGCGGATCGTGCGGTCGGCGAGGTCCGTCGGGAAGGTAGTAGTCCTTGCCCTCGGGCACGCCGATGATCGTGTTGTTCTCGGTCAGCACCGGGTCGTACTGGCCCGACGCGCCGCCGAGGAAGCCGCAGAAGTAGTCGAACCCCAGCCCGCACGGCCAGCGGTCGAACGGGCCGGCGGCGCCCTGCTGGTCGTCGGGCGTGAGGTGCCACTTGCCGAACGCGGCGGTGGAATAGCCGTTGCCCTGGAGGATCCGTGCGATGCTCGCCGCGCTCTTCGGCCAGGTCGCGTTGTAGCCCGGCCATCCGCCGGCGAACTCGGCGATCGAGCCGAAGCCCACCGCGTGGTGGTTCCGCCCGAGAGCAGCGCGGCGCGGGTGGGGAGCACAGGGCCGTCACGTGGAACCGGTTGTAGCGCAGGCCCGGCCGGCCAGCCTGGTAGAGCGTCGGCGTCTGGCACGGGCCGCCGAAGGTCGAGGGGTTGCCGAAACCCGCGTCGTCGACCAGCACCAGCAGCACGTTGGGAGCGCCCTTGGGCGCCTTCACCGGTTGCGGGAAGTCCGGCTTCGAGCCCTCGAGCGTGCGTTTCGGCGGTGCCATCGAACGGGGAATCCGCACGAGGAATGTCGACTTGGGCGGGGGTAGACGCGGCCGGTGCCTTTTCGGGGGCGGGCGCATCCGGGGCACGGGAACCGAGGAAAAGACAGGCAGGCTGTCGTGCCGCTGCAGATTCCTTTTCGTCTGCTGCCAAGGCAGCGGGCAATCGCCCTCCGGCGGACAGACAATCGAGCAAGCTAACGACGATGAGTGCAATGAACAAAGGACAGTTCGCTCGCATCGGGCACATACCTATTCTGATGGAGGCTCGGTTCGGAGCTTATGAGACACTCGCGCCGGCGATCACTCGTGGATCGAATACGGCGCGAGGCATCTCCGGATCACCGTCGTCAACGCTCGAATTTCAATCCCGGGTCGTCTTGCGGGTGCCGCGGAGACGGAACGTCATGTGGTTATCGTCCTGCCAGGCCACCTGACCTGCCAGGGCGCCGAGCTGTCCATCCGAACCGGCGAGGGTGAGCACGCCGTTGGCGTATGTGGACTTACCAGCGATGGTCTTGTCCGGCTGGCCAGGAGTGGTGACGGCCCAGGTGAAGTTGCCGTCGTCCTTGATCGCGAGGGCGACCCGGGCATCCTTGGCAGGGGTGGCCGCCCACCTGCCGGCCAGGTTGCCTGGCGGGGCTGGTACGGCAGAGGCGGTTGCGGTGGAAGGAGCAGTAGCGGTGTCGATGGTTGACGGCTGGCTCGCGGGTGGCTGTAACTGCGCGGCGAGCTGCGCGGAGAGCTTGTCCGAAGGTTGAAGTCCTGCCGCCTTCTCAAACTGGTTGGCGGCATCGACATTGTGCCCCTGGGTCAGATAGTGATAGCCCACAACGAAGTGTGCCGCAGCCGACTGAGGATTTGCCTTGATGTACGACTCCAGAGCCCGGATCTGCTGCGTGTACGTGTCGGCCTCGGCATACGAACTGATCAAGGTGGTCCAGTTCCAGCCGGGCCCGATCGTCAGAACAGCGTAGAGTGGCGCTGCGGCCTGATCGTACTGGCCCTGGGCGAACTGCCCCAGCGCAACGAACTGGTGAATGTTCGGATCGTTGGGCATTTGACCGAGTGCCTGCTCTCCGAGCTGGACGGCCAGGGCGTAGTTTCCCTGCCTAAAGGCATCGCGGGCCTGGTCGAAGCTCGCGGTGGCCGTGGAGGCCACGGGGGCTACGGGTGCTGCAGCGGTCGTGTTGATCGGCTGGGAGTAGTCGTAAGCAGCGGTTGTGCGCGATTGCGTGGGAGCGGCAAGCTGTCCCGCCCCGGCCTGGGGAAGACCAGAGTATGCATTGTTATAGTTCGAGTAACCCCAGCCGTACGTCGGTGAGCCTATGCCCCACGCTCCGACGCCACTGCCATATCCATAGCCGCCATATCCGCCCATGCCTCCGGCATAGCCGTAGTTTCCGTAGTTGCCGTAGCCCATGCCAGGGTGGTACTGGTCGTACTGATTGTGATTGGCGTAGCCGGCCCCTGCTGCCGCGCCAGCCGCTCCGGGATAGTTTAGACCCTGATTGTTGTGATTGGCGTAGCCGGCCCCTGCCGCCGCGCCAGCCGCTCCGGGATAGTTCAGACCCTGATTGTTGTGATTGGCGTAGCCAGCGCCGGCGGCCGCGGCACCTGCGGGGTGAGCCTGGCTCTGGTTGTTGTTGTTGGCATAGCCAGCGCCGGCGGCGGCGGCACCTGCGGGGTGAGCCTGGCTCTGGTTATTGTTGGCATAGCCCGCGCCGGCGGCGGCGTCACCCGCGGGGTGAGCCTGGCTCTGGTTCTTGTTGGCGTAGCCCGCGCCTGCGGCGGCGTCACCTGCGGGGTGAGCCTGGCTCTGGTTCTTGTTGGCGTAGCCCGTGCCTGCGGCGGCGTCACCTGCGGGGTGAGCCTGGCTCTGGTTCTTGTTGGCGGAGTTCGCCGTGTTGCTGCTCTGGCTATGGTTCCCGTAAGAGCTCGGCTGGCTCATTGAGGGAGAGTGGCTCATCTGTCCACCGCCGCTGTAGCTGCTGCTGCCGTGGGAGCCGCCACCATAGCTGCCGCCACCGCCACCGTGATATCCACCGCCCCGGCCAGCGAAGGCCACGGGCGGGATGGCGAGGAGCGCCAGCGTCGAGGCGAGTGTCAGTTTCCTGAGAGTGCTTTTCATGGATATATCTTTCTCGAAGGGAAAAGTATAGGAGGGGATAAGATGATACGGAATTACTTGCTGATTTCGGGAGGCTTCGCACCAGGGTGAACTCATCGACCCCGGGCACTGCCGCACCGCCGAGTGTGCGATTGACCGACTGCCAGCCAATTCGGTCCCTGCCCAGACGCGTGATGATATTCGTGGCCGAAGCTGGCTCCCCGTTGGAGTGCACGCCCTCGGCCTTGACCAGCCACTGGTTGCCGTCACGGGTCCAGTAAGCCTCGACATAGCCGCCCTCGGAATCGAAGACCCACGACTTGAACTGGCGCTTGACCGGGTCCCAGCCGATCCTCTGCGAGCCGCTCATCACGGGTTTGCCCTGTGCCTTGACGGTGAACTCGCGGAGCAGGAAATTGCCGTTGTCGGCCCACCTGCAGGTGGTGAAGACGACGGCCTCCTGGCTCTCGTTGACCCATTCTCCAACCAGCCACTCCAGCTCCCTGAGACGGTCGTGGACGCTGAGGCTGGCGACCGGTTCGTCGCGAACGGCGGCCTGGAGCCAGTGGCCGTCCTCCTTCACGTAGATTGCTGTGAAGCGGCTGATCTCGAGTGCCCCTGGCCATTGCCCGGAGTGATGGTGGCGGCCCTCCTCGAGCACCGTCTCCGTGCCGAGGAACCGCAGGGAGTCGACCTGGATTGCGATCCGACTGCCCGGAGTGTTCTTGAACGACGTGGCGAACTGGTCGCGGATTGCGGCCCGGCCAAGGGTACGCTCGCCCTCCTCGTCGACGACCAGGGCCCCCGCCGTGAACGTCGCGGCGATGGCCGCGGCGTCGCCGGCATCGAAGGCTCTTGTGAAGGACTCGACGAGGGCTCCGATGGCCTTCTGGTCGTCCTGTCTCGCCTCCGTCGCGGCGGCCCGAGGGACCTTCTCTTGCCTTGGTGATTCCTGCGCTTCCAGGACAGGGCAAGTCCCGAGCAGCACAACACCGAATAACAGATTGACCGGTCTCATTCGTGTCACTCCACTTTTGGGTTTGAGGCTTGCGCCTAGTACCATCGAAGTCGAAATAGAAAAGCCGACGTGGTCGAAACCCCCAGGTGTTCGACCACGTCGGCCTACTCGTTAACAAGCCCCCCGGTTGAACCGGGTTGCCCTTTATCTAGTCGTCCGACAAATTGATTTGATTCTCATTGGAGCGTGATGCAAGTCCACACGAACTCCCTAACAACTCTCCTTATGTGGCGCAGGATGGGAATAGCAAGAGAATCATTTTCTGCTAGGCGTTGTCGTCCGTCGAACGTGATCAGATCGAATTCAGGCAAAGCGGGCATACTCTCGATTTGCCGCCCGAGGACGTGCAACGACGCCGTCTCGTCTCCGGGCCACTCAGAGTCGCGGACCGACCCGCAATCCTCGCGGAAACATCCCTCTAGATCGCCTTTGGATGGTGCACCTCGGACGATAATCGAACCCGTAACATACCCGTGATGAACCACAAAGTAAAGGATTTAATGAGGTTCGTATATTAGGAATGTGTGAGTCAACACCCATGGCATGCAGTGAACCCACGCAGCCCATTGCGGTGGAAGGAGGACTGCAGACGATAGTTCTGTAGCTCGCTTGATTGATGATGCGGCTCCATTTCGGCAGGGATGTTGTTCGTAGGGGGCGAGCGTACCCTCTCAGGTCGGGATCATGGACAACGAGCCGTAGATGAGGCCGTAACTCGTCGGGGCTATCGGCCAAGTCCGCCTGGCAGGTCGGGCGAGGGGTACCAACCCCCGGGACCTCCGGAAACGATTGGTTCTGATTCGGAATCGCTCGGGCAGACGAAGGGACCGGGGCGGGCGAGTTCGGCGGTCAGAGTCGATTCTCGAAACCGATTCTGTGAATGGATTTCTCGGGATCGTACGGCTACGATTCATAAGGCGTATTGCCTGTCCCCTCCTTGTCGCTAACTGTCAATTCCAAAACGTCTCACACATGCCTCCTTCCTCGGTGCAGATCGCTGAGGAGTGTCGAATGGAGCGTGCGATAATTCCGACTAATGGTTAATTGGCCCGAACGGTTCACCGTCGGTCTACTCACTCGCCGCTGAGTCTAAGGCATGCAGGCAGAGAGTAGCCATTCGGGCGGCTCTGGCACTGGTCCACGGGCAGGTGTAAATTCGGGAGATAGATGAGTCGATGTCGACGAACGAGGAGACAATCACCATGGCGATCACCTGGAACGAACAACGTATGGCTACGGGCGTTCAAGAAGTGGATGAACAGCACATGGAACTGATCCGCCACTTCAACGAGTTCCATGAGGCCATGGCCCACGGCAAAGGCCAAGCGACCGCGATCTGCCTGCTCGTCTTTCTGGCCGATTACACGGAGACGCACTTTACTTGTGAAGAAGACTGTATGAGGAAGTATAAGTGCCCGGCCGCGGCCGCCAACCTCGCTGCGCACAATTCACTCAGGCAGGAGATCGCCCGGCTGAGAGGCCACATCAAGGACAACAAGCTGACGATCATGGATCTCGTCAAGGTCGAGCAGACCTTGGGAGCCTGGATCCAGGATCACATCTGCTCCGTCGATATCAAGCTTCGCGGCTGCGTCCCGCCCGGTCATTGAGCTGAGGTGAACGAGGCGTATCTGCGGCTGGTCGGCGGTGACCCGAACCGCTTGTGGGACGGCCGGGGGCACTTCGTCACTGCAGCGGTCGAGGTAATGCGTCGCATTCTGATCGAGGCCACCCGGCGCAAGGGACGACAGAAACGGGCGGCGGGCTCCGCCGAATCGACCTCGCCGATATGCCCGCCCGCGATGTACCCAACTGGAGACACTGGTGGCGAATTCTATCCGCTGCTTACGCGGCCGGTTGCAGCGCGGCGAATCCGGAGCAGCGGGTCCGGGACAACGGCGTCCCCGCCCACCACTCACTGAGCCGCACCACGTTGATCGCCGCCGCTGTCAGGAGGTGCTGAAGGTGCGCCTTCGCCTCTCCGATATAGCAACACTGTCTCAACCAACAACTTCTGATCGCAAGATAATTTGTACATATAATGCTAGTTCGCGGTACGTACCGCGGCCGGAACTCCTCGGTTCTCTGCTCGCGGCGGCTTGCCTGCAGTGCCTCGTGCTGCTCACGGGGCAATAGCCCGATGATCCGTGGCTCCTGCTTCGACCGCGTGCACTGCGTCCGCAGGGGGCACGGCTTGCAATCCTTGCGCGAACCGTGCCTCGAAGACCACGCCGTTCTTCGGATGAGTATTCGGGAGCCCGGAGATGCTCTCCTAGCCCGCCGGCCAAGTTGGCCCGCTCCGTCTGTCCAGTATCCTCTCATAACTCCAAGGGAGATTGGGAGATAAATTCGCCACCGGTGTCGACGTTGGGCTTAGCCCTACCTCCTATCGAGGTGTCCAGGGCGAAACGTCCCCGGACGGTCCTGTGCGTGCCGTCCCGGGGCGACCGAGCCGAACGCGTGAACCAGCGCCACGTAGTCGCTCCCCGGCCGGCCGCGCCCTGACCCGTCGAGCAACACCCCATCGAAGCTGCTCAGCCCGGCGGGGGGCGTGCCGTTGACCGTCAGCCGGTAGTAGCGGTGCAGGTCGAGGTGGCGGCGCGGGGAGAGGGCCACGGTGAGCGCCCCCGGGTTGTACACGGCCGAGGCGACGGGAAGGGGATGGGCGTGGGGGCGGGAGTGACCGGCGGGCCCGGCCGGTACGAGGGTGTAGTTGCGCACGTCCTGAGCGTGCGCCGCATCCAGCGGCGCGCCTGAAGGTCAACACCAGCGTCGTCGGCTGCAAGTGGACGCCGGTCCTCCGCAGGGCGGTGACCGTGAGCTGCTGGACGACCTCGAACGCGCCGATGTCGGGGGCGCGGCCCTGGGGACGGGGGACGCCCCGCTGATCGGTGGTCACGCCGGCGACGGCGACCCCGGCGTCAATGGCGGGGCTGCCGGGGAGCAGGGCCTGGGTGAGGGTGGGCCCGCCGTTGTCCGCCAGCGGCCCGAGCCGGGGCTCGGTGTTGATCAGGTCGGTGGGATCGAGGTACGCGGACCCAGGATTGTCGGAGAAGAGGTTGTGGCCGAGTGAGACGTTTGCGGGGCCGGTCATGTATCGAGGTTGCCGCCGACCGGGTTGGCGAAAATGCTCATGCTGAACGATAGACTGCCCCCGTTGTCGATGCCGCCGCCGCCGATGCGGGCGCCGCCGCCTTTGGCGTTGGCGGAGTTGCCGCTGAGGGTGGAGTTGGTGACCGACAGCGTGCCCGGGCTCTCGTTGAAGATGCCGCCGCCGTAGGCGAACACGAGGTAGCCGGGGCTGCCGGGGCTGCCGGAGCTGATGCCGCCGTTGGCGGAGTTGCCGCTGAGGGTGGAGTTGGTGACCGACAGCGCGCCAAAGTTGAAGATGGCGCCGCCTTCGGGGTAGAAGCCGTTGGCGGAGTTGCCGCTGAGGGTGGAGTTGGTGACCGACAACGTGCCGAAGTTCTCGATGGCGCCGCCTTGGCCGCTAGTGAGGTCGTTGCCGATGACGCCGTTGGCGGAGTTGCCGCTGAGGGTGGAGTTGGTGATCGACAGCGTGCCCGCGTTGTAGATGCCGCCGCCGAGGCCCGTGTTGCCGCCGAGGCCCGAGCCGCCTTTGGCGTTGGCGGAGTTGAAGCTGAGGGTGGAGTTGGTGATCGACAGCGTGCCCGCGTTGTAGATGCCGCCGCCGAAGCCGCCGAACACGTCGGAGCTATTGGACACGACACCGCCGCTGATGGTCAGCCCCGCGATCGTGACCACGGCGCCCGCCGGCACGGTGAAGATGCGGAAGTCGGGCGTCCCCGCCGCCCCGCTGCGGGCCACCGTCAGCGCCGCCGGACCGGGCCCCTCGATGTCGATCGCCGTGGACAGGTCCGGCAGGGCGCTGGACAGGGTGATCGTTCCCCGCACCGACGAGGTGAATGTGATCGTGTCCCCGGCCGGGTCGAGGTCCGCCTGCTCGATCGCCGCCCGCAACGTGCCGGGGCCGGCGTCCGCCAGGCTCGTGACCGTGATCGTGGCGGGCACCACCGGCCCTACCGGCAACCCGTGAACCAGCGCCACGTAGTCGGTCCCCGGCCGGCCGCTCCCCGACCCGTCGAGCAACACCCCGTCGAAGCTGCTCAGCCCGGCGGGGGGCGTGCCGTTGACCGTCAGCCGGTAGTAGCGGTGCACGTCGAGCTGGCTGCGCAAGGAGAGGGTCACGGTGAGCGACCCCGGGTCGTACACGGCCGAGGCGATCGGGATGGGAGGGGTGTGGGGGAGGGAGTGACCTGCGGGTCCGGTCGGTACGAGGGTGTAGTTGCGCACGTCCTGAGCGTGCGCCGCATCCAGCGGCGCGCTGAAGGTCAACACCAGCTTTGTCGGCTGCGATTGGACGCCGGTCCTCCGCAGGGCGGTGACCGTGAGCTGCTGGATGACCTCGAACGCGCCGATGTCGGGGGCGCTTGCCCTGGGGACGGGGGACGCCCCGCTGATCGGTGGTCACGCCGGCGACGGCGACCCCGGCATCGATGGCGGGGCTGCCGGGGAGCAGGGCCTGGGTGAAGGTAGGCCCGCCGTTGTCCGCCAGCGGCCCGAGCCGGGGGTCGGTGTTGATCAGGTCGGTGGGATCGAGGGCCACGGCAGGAGCGTCGGAGAAGAGGTTGTGGCCGAGTGAGACGGCCGCAACGCCGGCCGAGTTCACGGTCACAATGTTGCCAGCCGGGTTGGCGAAGATGCTCATTTTGACCGTGAGCGTCCCCTCGTTGCGGATGCCGCCGTCGTCATTGTCGCTGAGGGTGGAGTCGGTGACCGACAGCGTGGCCGCGTTCTCGATGCCGCCGCCTGTGCTCGAGCCGCCGGGGGCGATGGTGTGGGCGGAGTTGCCGCTGAGGGTGGAGTCGGTGACCGACAGGATACCCACGTTGTAGACGCCGCCGCCGCTGCTCGAGCCGCTGTCGGCGTTGGCGGAATTGCCGCTGAGGGTGGAGCTGGTGACCGACAGCCTGCCCCCGTTGTAGATGCCGCCGCCGGAGGTGGCGAAGCCGTTGGCGGAGTTGCCGCTGAGGGTGCAATTGGTGACCGACAGCGTGCCCCCGTTGTAGATGCCGCCGCCTGAGCCGCTACCGGGAACTCTCCGTTGACGCCGTTGGCGGAGTTGTCGCTGAGGGTGGAGTTGATGACCGACAGCGTGCCCGCGTTGTCGATGCCGCCGCCGATGCCCTCGCCGCCGCTGACGGAGTTGCCGCTGAGGGTGGAGTTGGTGACTGACAGCGTGCCCGCGTTGTAGATGCCGCCGCCGCCGCCGCCGGGGCCGGGGAGAGGGTTGTACTCACTGCTGGCGGAGTTGCCGCTGAGGGTGCAATTGGTGACTGAGAGCGTGCCCGCGTTGTAGATGCCGCCGCCGCGGATGGTGAAGGTGTTGACGCCCGAGCCGACACCGCCGCTGATGGTCAGCCCCGCGATCGTGACCGCGGCGCCCGCCGGCACGGTGAAGATGCGGAACTCGGGTGTCCCCGCCGCCCCGCTGCGGACCACCGTCAGCGCCGCCGGACCGGGCCCCTCGATGTCAATCGCCGTGGACAGGTCCGGCAGGGCGCTGGACAGGGTGATCGCCCCTCGCACCGACGGGGCGAACGTGATCGTGTCCGCGGCCGGGTTGAGGTCCGCCTGCTCGATCGCCGCCCGCAACGTGCCGGGGCCGGCGTCCGCCAGGCTCGTGACCGGGATCGTGGCGGGCACCACCCGCCCTTCCAGCAACTCCGGGCCCAACGGCCAGGCCTGAGGGCGACGGCGCCCGCGCAGGGCCGCCGCGACGCAGCCGAGATGAGCAGCATGGACGCCTCCCCGACCGGATGGGCCGAGTAACCCGGTGGCAGCGGCCTGGCGGGTCGCCTCCAGCGCGGCTGCCCCCCCCGCGGGCCGCTCGCTCCAATATAACACACCCGGCGCGTAGAGAAACTCCTTCGCCGGACACCTCAGTTTACCCAGACTCCGGCTTGTCGGGGGCCGCGGAGTTCCGGGCCGGGTAGACCTGGCCGAGTTGCGGGGACAACATACCTGGTATGATGTCTCCGGAACTCAAGGGACCGTAAACAAAGACAAGCCAAAGATGCTGTCAGGCTTGAACCAAAAGGTACGTGGTCAGGTAGAGGGGCTGCAGACTCTCCTGTCGCGGTGTCCAGGGCGAAACGTCCCCGGACGGTCCTGTGCCTGCCGTCCCGGGGCGCCCGTGCCGAACCCGTGAACCAGCGCCACGTAGTCGGTCCCCGGCCGGCCGCTCCCCGACCCGTCGAGCAACACCCCATCGAAGCTGCTCAGCCCGGCGGGGGGCGTGCCGTTGACCGTCAGCCGGTAGTAGCGGTGCAGGTCGAGGAGGCGGCGCGGGGAGAGGGTCACGGTGAGCGCCCCCGGGTTGTACACGGCCGAGGCGACGGGAAGGGGATGGGCGTGGGGGCGGGAGCGACCGGCGGGCCCGGCTGGTACGAGGGTGTAGTTGCGCACGTCCTGAGCGTGTGCCGAATCGAGCGGCGCGTTGAAGGTCAACACCAGCGTCGTCGGCTGCAAGTGGACGCCGGTCCTCCGCAGGGCGGTGACCGTGAGCTGCTGGACGACCTCGAACGCGCCGATGTCGGGGCGCGGCCCTGGGGACGGGGGACGCCCCGCTGGTCGGTGGTCACGCCGGGGACGGCGACCCCGGCGTCAATGGCGGGGCTGCCGGGGAGCAGGGCCTGGGTGAAGGTGGGCCCGCCGTTGTCGGCCAGGGGGCCGAGAAGTGGGTTGGTGTTCACGAGGTCCGTCGGGTCGAGGCTGACGGCGGGCTTGTCAGAGAAGAGGTTGTGGCCGTGTGAGACGACCACGCCGCCGGACTCGGTCACGAGATTGCCGCCGACCGGGTTGGCGAAGATGTTCATGATGACCGACAGCGTGCCAGAGTTGTCGATTCCGCCGCCGCTGCCAGTGCCGTATAAAGTCCTACCAAAAGCCGAAAAAACTACGCCGCCACTTGCCATATTACCGCTGAGCGTGGAGTTGGTGAGTGTGAGCGATCCGGAGTTGTCGACGCCGCCACCGATGCCGCTACCGCCGCTAGCTGAGTTGCCGGAAATGGTACTGTTGGTAACGGTGAGCGAGCCGGAATTGGTGATGCCGCCGCCGCTGCCAGTGCCATAACCGTAGCCAGGAGTACCGGGGAGAAGTATGAGATGATAGCCGCCCGCTGCCGAGTTATCACTGATAGTGCAGCCGGTGACGATGAGCGTACCGGAATTGGAGATGCCGCCGCCAGTGCCGTCCGAGAAGGGGATGCCGCCGGCTGAGTTGTCGCTGACAGTGCAGTTGCTGATGGTGAGCGTCCCGGCGTTGGAGATGCCGCCGCCAGTACCGTCCGAGTAGGGGACGCCTTGGACCGAGTTGTCGCTGACAGTGCAGTTGCTGATGGTGAGCGTCCCGGCGTTGGAGATGCCGCCGCCGAAGCCGCCGTAGACGTCGGAGCCAGTGGCCACGACACCGCCGCTGATGGTCAGCCCCGCGATCGTGACCACGGCGCCCGCCGGCACGGTGAAGATGCGGAACTCGGGTGTCCCCGCCGCCCCGCTGCGGACGACCTTCAGCGCCGCCGGACCGGGCCCCTCGATGTCAATCGCCGTGGACAGGTCCGGCAGGGCGCTGGACAGGGTGATCGCCCCCCGCACCGACGGGGCGAACGTGATCGTGTCCGCGGCCGGGTTGAGGTCCGCCTGCTCGATCGCCGCCCGGAACGTGCCGGGGCCGGCGTCCGCCAGGCTCGTGACCGGGATCGTGGCGGGCACCACCCGCCCTTCCAGCAACTCCGGGCCCAACGGCCGGGCCTGAGGGCGACGGCGCCCGCGCAGGCCCGCCGCGACGCAGCCGAGACAAGCAGCACGGACGCCTCCCCGACCGGATGGGCCGAGTAACCGGGTGGCAGCGGCCCGGCGGGTCGCCTCCAGCGCGGCTGCCCCCCCGCGGGCCGCTCGCTCCAATATAACACACCCGGCGCGTGGAGAAACTCCTTCACCGGACACCTCAGTTTACCCAGACTCCGGCTTGTCGGGGGCCAGCGGGATTTTGCCACCAGCGTCAACCGGAGGTGCTACCCAAACCAGTTGACCCGAGACACGTTCAGTCCGGGCCGTTTTCGTAGACTTCGGGCTGGCCCTCCGGTAGACTCCGGGCCTTCGGGGAGATCGCTGAAGATCGGGGCTTGACATGGAGGCTCGTCCGAGGATGCGTAATATCGGCCGGTTCCTGCCCGTATCGCCGGCGCCAATGAGCGGGGCCGTGCGCATCGTCGCAGCCTCGCGCGTGCGCTTGCTCGACACGCCGATGCTGGGCCTGCTGGGCTGCCTGACGCGGTCGGGGGTGGGCGGTGGGGACCTCGCCTCCCCGGTGCTGGTCGAGATGGAGGGACTTGTTGATGGAAAGGCAACTGGCGAACGACGCGAGGGGATCTGAGAAGGGTGTCGCCCAGATTGCTGTTGAAATATCCTTTAAGTCCTCGCGTCGTGGAGGCCAAAGCCGACGACAAGCATCCGGGAGTCATTGGAAAAACGAACGCATTTCAGAAAACCACCAAGGCAGTGAGCAGTACCCTGAATGATCAAGACGATAACACCCATACGCAGACATACCCTCATCGCTGCCGCGCTCGTCAGTGCGGTGTTTTCCACAGCAAGAGTTTCGCAAGCAGGCGACCCGCTCCCTTCGTGGAACGATGGTCCGGCCAAACAATCCATCATCGCCTTTGTCGAGAAGGTCACAAAACCAGGCTCGCCAAATTTTGTGCCGGTGCCGGAACGCATCGCCACGTTTGACAATGACGGTACGCTCTGGTGCGAGCAGCCGGTGCCCGTTCAACTTTACTTCGCGCTCGACCGCATGAAGGTGCTTGCGCCGCAGCATCCCGAATGGAAGGAGAAGGAACCGTTTGCCTCGCTGCTCAAGGGTGATTTGAAAACCGCGCTCGCCGGCGGCAACCGCGCGTTGCTGGAACTTTTGATGGTCACGCACGCGGGTATGACCACGGTGGAATTCGAGCAGGTCGTCAAGGACTGGATCGCGACCGCGAAACATCCGAAATACAAAAAGCGGTACACCGAGCTGGTCTATCAGCCGATGCTCGAGGTGCTCGCCTACCTGCGGGCGAACGGCTTCAAGACCTTCATCGTCTCCGGCGGCGGCATCGAGTTCATGCGCCCGTGGACGGAGCAAGTTTATGGCATCCCGCCGGAGCAGGTCGTCGGCAGCAGCATCAAGATGAAGTTTGAAATGCGCGACGGCAAGCCCGTTGTTGTGCGTTTGCCGGAGTTAGACTTTATTAACGACAAAGCCGGCAAGGCGGTCGGCATCAACCAGCACATCGGTCGCCGGCCCATCGCCGCGTTCGGCAACTCTATTGGCGACCGGGAGATGCTGGAATACACGCAGGGCGGCAGCGGCGCGCGGTTCATGGTGCTCGTGCTGCACGATGATGCAACCCGCGAACACGCCTACGGTCCGGCCCTGGGATTGCGGGACGTCCAACTGGGTGCCTTCACGCAGGCGCTTTACGAGCAAGCGAAGAAAGATGGCTGGACCGTCGTCAGCATGAAGGACGATTGGAAGACCGTCTTCGCGCCCCCGCAGGCTCCGATCAATCCGCACGTCACGACCGGCCTCGCGCCTCGCGATTACCTCGACAACTTGATTGCGCCATGAAAACCATACGTAAACAAAACTTCCTCGCCGCCGCGCTCGCTCGCTTGCGCACGAGCACTGGCAAAAGCCCTTGCTCACGAATGCCTCTTTCTCGGAGTCAAATTGTGCCTTCGAGACGTACCCTTTCTTGAAGCCCAGGCATGCACATCAACCACCCTTACTGCCGGATGCCTTTTTCTTCCAGTCTGTGATGATCTTGACCAGTTTCATCGAAACATCGGCGAATCTGCCTCCGGGAGCCATCGCGGTCGTTGCCTCGGACTCGCGCCCTGTAATGGCCGAGTCCAGTACTTCGGCCGCGGCGACGTGAAATTTCGCGTGGAGCGTCTTCACATCCTTCCACTCGTTCATCATCCGATCGGTTAGTGGCAGCGAGTTGAGCCACTTGCCGAACTCGCACAGGTCATCAGGCCGGACCTTCTCGACGGTCCATTCGCTCTGGCCGGTCCTGATGGCTTCCCGGAGCCTGAATTTCCACTTGGCGTGAGCGGCGATTGCATGGTCAAGGCTCGCTGGATCGATCATGGTGGGATCTACCTCGAAAGAAGAGTGTCCCGGTAGGGACAGCGAGACGAACCATCCTGGAGGATACCGCGCCAATCGGCCCCTCGCACCATGCTCGAACCCTTCATGAACATGGTGAACCTTGGACTGGAAGGGCCACCGAGAATAAGACCGAATCCACTAGCAGACAAATCGGTCGGGCCAGGCCATACTTTATAAATTATCCACGCTCTTTTCAGAGGACCATGCAGCGTCGGAGTGCTATCAAATGGCTGTTTTGAAGCAGGTGACCGGAGACCTTGCCGGTAGGCTGGTTGATTTGAAAAGCGACGTGACGGTGATCGGTCGCTTGCCGGAGTGCGACATCATGCTGGCTAACAACGGAGTGAGCCGGCGGCATGCCGAGATCCGCAAAGTCGGGCCTGCCTTCTTCGTGGTCGATCTCGACTCGCGAAACAAGACGCTCGTCAACGACACCGCGCTCAAGGGTGGTGTCGAGCATCTTCTAAAGGAGAACGACCGGATCAACATCTGCGCCGTCGAGTTCGTCTACCAAGCCGCTCCACTGCCCAAAACGAAGGATCTAGAGCCCACCGCCGACCTCATGGTGGTCACCGAGAGCGACGGAAGGGAAAATCCGGACTTCCGCACACTCGACGCCTCGCGCTCTAGCACGATGGCAAGCGTCGTGCACCCCGAGGTGAAGCTGAAAGCGATCCTCGAGATCACCCGAAGTCTCTCCAGCGAATTGCGGATCGACGCCGTCGCCCCCAAGATCCTCGACTCCCTGATGGAAATCTTTCCGGGTGCCGAGCGGCTCTTCCTGCTGCTCCAAGATCCCTCGAGCAAGCGACTGGTGCGTAAGGCTTTCAAGTACCGGCCTCAGAAGCGTACATCTTTCCTGCAAACCGTACCCGCCGACGAGGTCCCCACGAGCATCAGCCGGTCTATCGTTGACTACGTGCTCGGCCAGAAGAAGGCGGTGCTGAGCCAGGACGCTGGCGACGACAAGAATCTCCCTAGCAGCGCCTCGATCTCCGACTTGAAAATCCGCTCGGTTATGTGCGTTCCTCTGTTGACGCCGGACAACAAGGCGCTTGGCATTCTCCAACTCGACACGAGCGACCGCCGCCAGTTCAACGAGGACGACCTCGACGTATTGGCGGCCGTCGCGAGCCAGGCGGCGATCTCCATCCAGAACGCTTCGACACTCGAGTCGCTGCTGGAGCGCGAACGACTCAACCGCGATCTGAAAATCGCTGAGCAGGTGCAGAAGAGGTTCTTGCCGCAAGTCGTACCTACCGTCCCAGGCTACGAGTTCTTCGCTCATTACCAGGCGACCTACGAAGTCGGGGGTGACTATTACGACTTTGTGCCTCTCTCTGCTGATCGCATTGCCTTGGCACTAGGCGACGTCTCAGGCAAAGGTGTGGCGGCGGCACTGATGATGGCCAAGTTCTCTGCTGACACGCGATACTGCATCCTGACCGAGAACGCCCCCGCGCCAACCGCCACACGTCTGAACAGCCTGTTCTGCGCCGCCGGGATCGAGGATAAGTTCATTACTCTCTTCCTGGGCGTGCTCGATGCCCCCACACGCAAGCTAACCTTGACGTCAGCAGGCCACACGCCGGTGCTTATCCGTCGCACCGACGGTCGCGTGGAGGAAGTCGGCCAAGAGGTCTCCGGGGTACCGATCGGTATCATGGAGGACTCGGTTTATCAGGAGACCGAGGTCCAGCTAAACCAGGGCGACGTCGTCGTTGTCTACTCCGACGGTGTGACAGACGCGCGTAGCCCTGGCGATGAGCTCTACGACTCCCACATCAACCACCGCCTTCTCAAACGAGTGGCCCAGTCGTCTGGCGGACCGGTCGCCGTCGGCCGGGCGATCCTCCAGGATATCCGTGAGTTCTCCGCCGGACACTCACAGGCCGACGACATCGCCCTGGTGTGCATGGGGTCGACGCCTGGATAGAAAGTTAAACGTCCGGTCGTGTCGCCCGTTAGACGGGGTTGGGGTCAGACCAAGGTTCAATATCATCGCAAGTCGAAATCGATCACGTTGGAACGCTTCTGGACCATGGCGGCCAACCCAGTGGTCGCTTGCGATTGGTACCGGGCCGGAACACTCGGTGAGACGATGACGATATGGTAGGAGCCGGGGAACGCACCGTCATTGAGAGCAAGACTGGTCAACGAATACTTTCCGTTGATGATCTGACCGGTGGCTTGTTGGCCAGCCGGACTAGGCGGCAGGAAGACGATCTTACCGTTACCGACCGGCCGACCGTTGCATGAAATAGTTCCTGAAACAGGGGATGTCCCCGCCCTCTGGGTCCACTTAACCCACGTGATGGCCAACGCCGCGACGGCCACGATGATCATCAGGCCTCGTATCGTGTATCGGAACCGAGGAGATCCCATTTCTGAGCCTTCCCATTGGTTGTGACGCAGCCCGGCCCATTCTACTTAGGGTACCGACCAGATCGCTGCGGAGATGTGGGTGGGTGAGTGGCAATGGACACCGTAGGCGACTTCGGCTGAGGCACCCAGAGCCGGTGGACAAACCTCCTCAGATCATCGTACTTTACTCGGACTCCGGCCTGACGACCATCGTCAGAAATTCGCCAACAGTATCAGCATTGGAACAGAAAACTAGCATAGGATCGGCATACGACGAGTTTTTCCAGGGCTACGGGGCCGAAATCAGGCTATCTCACCCCGACTTCCACTCGAACTCGACGTATAAGCGTACTTCTACGCCAAGAGGAGGCTGTGAAAGTGCCCCGCTTCCGAATCGCTTTAATCATGCTGATCGTCGCTATAACCGCACTCGACTTGGGGGCAATACGAGCGATATCGGATTTTGAAAGTAGACTCCTCTTCTTGCTCTGCGTGGTCACCCTTACCAGAGGTCTGAAACCACCGGACGACACGATCGAATTCATGGCTGATGGTCACCGGGGTCTTATTCCAGTTTCCTGGTCCAATGCTACTCAAGTCCCCGTTCCTCCTCCTCAAGCGGCGTTGACGCCCCCGCGCCCTCAGTAACACGAATCCTGCTCGACCGTACATCTGCCGCTTGATCGTCTTTAACCGGTTCACATGTCCCACCACGGGGCCATTGCTCCAGCGCCCCGTCACGGCCGTGCGCACAGCTGCCTTGTCCCGGCGGATGCCTTCAGCGAACCGACGTAGCTCCGGGTTCAAGGGTGACAAAGCGTTGCCCTGTGCGCGACGCCCAGTCGTCGATCCCCACGACCAGTGGCGGTGATGCCGACTCGTCCTTGAGTCGGTTGACCTGCAGGAGCAGCGTGTCGGGGCTGGCGGTCGTGGCCATGCGGCACGGTGAGACGGGAGCCGGCCTCACCGCCCAGGGACGAGCCGATGTCACCCTCGCCATCGCCTCACGACAACCATGCCAACGCTCAATGCGAGGAGGACCCACCAGGGGCGGTCGCCGACCCCGTAGGTATAAGTGCTCCGATAGTTCAAGAGCCTGACTTGCGCCGTCGCGGTCCCTTCGGAGAAGGGAGGGATTCGGGCAATGGTCTTGCCGAGCGGGTCGACGACGGCACTCAGGCCCGTGTTGGTGGCCCGGATCAGGTAGCGCCGGTTCTCGATCGCCCGGAACGCGGCGATCAGGTGATGCTGGTACGGGGCCAGCGTGCGGCCGAACCAGGAGTCCGACGTGATGTTCACCAGGAGCTCGGCCCCTTGCCCCACCGACTCGCGGGCCAGGGCTGGGACGGTATCCTCGTAGCAAATCAGCGGCGAGACTTTCAGGGTGTACGCCGTGCCGTCCGGCCGGTGCATCGGGTAGGCGAAGACCACGGCCTGCGTCCCTGCGCCTGAAGACCCCGGCCTTGGCGTTCAGCTCCTTGAGTCCCGAGAAATAGGACGCCAGGGGCATGTACTCACCGAACGGGATGAGCACCCGCTTGAAGTACGGCATCGGCACCTCGCCGTCCGGATAGACCGCGAAGGCGGCATTGAAACGCTCCCTCGTTCGGCAGGAACGAATACGAGCCGACGAGGAATGCCGAGCCGTTGCCGATCCACGGCAGGACGGGCGGGTGGCCGACCGAACCGATCATGGCCGGGATGTAAGCCGGGACCGATCCCTCGGGCCAGACCACCAGGGTGTCGGGATGGGCGACGGCGGTACTCAGATCAAAGATCCGTACCAGGTTCTGCTGGGCGGAGGCGAGATCGCGCTTCTCGGCCAGTGTGGCATTCCCTTGCACCAGCACAACCTCCTGCGGCACGCCCTGGGACGAGCGGAACGTGCCCATCATCGCGGCTCCGTAAGCCATCGCGAGCACCGAGAGGACGACGGGGAGGAGAAAGGCTTTCCGCCGCTCGCGGAAGACGACGACCCGGACGATGGCCTCCGCAAGCCAGAACATGAGGAACGAGACGGCGATCGCACCGCCGAGTCCGGCGATCTGCACGAACGGCGTGAAGGCGATCTGCGTATGGCCGAAGTGCCACGGGAACAGCCGGGGCATGAGGAGCTCCGACAGCGCGACCGCCGTCGCGGACCGGAGCGCCAGGGCGTCGAACGCCGAATCGAGGTGGTGATGGATCAGGGCGAAGAGCAGGAATTGCAGCGCGCCCGTGACGACGAAGATCGCGAAGACCACCCCTGCGACCGGAGGCTCGAACCCGCCGAAGACGCGGACCGTCTGGTAGACCCAATGAAAGCCAACGAGGTGGCCGATGAGTCCGGCGCAATAAAGAGGGAGATAAGCCCGCCGGGCACGGACCGCGTACACCAGCAAGAGCGCGGCAATTCCGCCGAGCCAGGCGCTCAAAGCGGTCTCCGGCACGAGCCAGGCCACGGCCAGGACTGCGCCCCCCAGGATTGCGGCGACATAGGCCGGGAGTGCCCGGGTCTCGCCTTCGCGCCGTGGTCCCGTCTGGACCGCAAGCTTCGATCGAATCGATGGCCGATGGCGCGACCGGGCCGGAGAAGCCGTCCCCACGGGCGCGACGAGGGCCGACTGGCCCGGCACAAGTTGCATGGACGACCCCCATCCTGAGCAGGAAGGAAGAACTCGGCGAGACTCGCCGACTTGGCACGGCCCAATCCATCCGGCGCGCGGTAGTTCATCCAGGGCGGGCGGCGGAGATCATAGGCCGAAGCCTCTCGGAGGTCAATCTCGGGTCCGAGTTGATCCGCGCCGATCACCAGGTTTCCCGTTGACGTTTCCGCGGCACATGACTTGCCCATTTCCCAATTGGGGCTCCTTGCCGATCGCCACGAAAATGGTTCTTCTGTTCTCCATTGCTCTCGGGACCACAGGATTGAACGTCTGGGAAAAATGCTCTTGCTTTGGCAATTCCCCGAGCGGAATTCAATTCTGGTGTTACAATGTCTTGAGTATGGCTCTCGCGCAGGCGCCGCGCTGCCTTGGAGAATTCGTCTCCCGAGAGCAACGGAAGACCCGCGCCGGAACACGTTCAGCCACCGAGTCGAAGCACCATGTTCTCTGGTTCTTTGCAACCCATGACCGCAGATCGCGGGTCAGGCCGCGCTGAAAACCCCGTCATCCAGCTTGTGGGCTTCCGGCTGGATAACGAGGACTACGCAATCGCCATCACCAAGATTCAGGAAATCATCCTGATCAAGCCGATCACCCGCATTCCGCAGGTGCCGGATTTCATCGAGGGATTGATCAATCTGCGCGGCTCGGTAATTCCAATCGTCAATCTCAGGAAGCGGTTTGGTTTGCTACCTCGCGAACTCGATGATGACACACGCATCATCGTGGTCAACGTCCATGACAAGACGGTGGGGTGCATCGTCGATGCCGTCACCCAGGTCATGCGGATCAACCGAGATCAGATTCAGCCGCCTCCACTGGGGGTGCTGGCGGTCAATCACCAGTACCTGGCGGGGCTGGCCAAGCTGGATGATCGCCTGATGATTATTCTCGATATCGAAAAGCTCTTTGAGGCCGAAGAGCTCGCTACACCCTTTTCCACAGCCCCCGTGGCCACAGCCTGAGGGTTGCCGCACGAAGCAGCCCGTCGCATGACTATCGCTCAAGTTGCCGTTCGGATCGTCCCGACAATCCTCTCTCTCAAACATCGACCACTCCCATGGAACCCGAAGCTCCCAAACCTGTTCACGATTCCGCTGCCGAGGGCAAGCAAGCCGCCCTTACGGCCAGCGGTCGATCCGCTCCGTGAGAAACCCAGGCGACGCGGCGCACGCAAAGGTACGGCTGCTTCCCGGCGCGTCCAGAAGGTAACACAGGCGATGGCGCCGGCGGGGGGAGTGGGTTCCGCATCCACGCCCATCCTCGATGTCGCCCACAATGGCGAAGCGTTGCTGGCTGATGCCACGGCCAATACCCGGGCCATGATTGAGACGACCAATGCCATCATCCGGGCCAGCGCAGTCGACGACGTCGTTCGCGGGGCACTGGATGCAGTTCGCAAGGCCTTCGGCTGGGCCTATGCATCGTACTGGTCGGTTGATGCGGCGGAGCACGCCTTGGTCTTCTCGCACGAATCGGGACGGGTCGACGACGAGTTTCAACGGCATACGCGTTCCGCAAGGTTTCGCGAAGGCGAGGGGCTCAATGGCCGGGCCTGGCGGCAACGCGAGCTGTTCTTTGTCGAAGACCTCAGCCAGCTACGCGATTGCAGCCGTGCTCCGCTGGCCAGCCGGGCCGGGATCCGATCGGGAATTGCCCTGCCCATCCTGCGTGATGGCCAGGTCATCGGCACCATGGACTTCTTCGCCATGGATGCGGTGGAGGTCAGCCCGACCCGCCTCGACGCGTTGCGATCCATCGCCCAGCTCGCCTCCGACAAGGTATCGGTGCTAGGCAAGCAAGTCGAGCTGACCCGGATCATGCAGATGGTCGAGAACGCCCCGGTCAACATGATGTGCGCGGATCTCGACATGCGGATCCAGTACATGAATCCTCACGCCGTGAAAACTCTCAAGAAGCTGGAAGCCCACTTGCCGATGAAGGTCGATCAGATGATCGGCCAGACGATCGACATGTTCCACAAGCAGCCCGAACATCAGCGGCGGCTGCTGGGCGATACGCGCAACCTGCCGCGAACTGCGAACATTCGAGTCGGCCCCGAGTTTTTCGAGCTTTCGGTCAGCGCAATGGTCGATCAAAACGCCCGCTACATCGGTCCGATGATCACCTGGGAGGTCGTGACCGAGAAACTCGAGGCCAAGACCCGCGAGGAAGAACTGGCCGCCAACACCACGGCGGTCAACCAGTTGCTGTTGGCCCTGGGCCGGGCCCGAACTCTCCGCGACGTGATCACCGCGGCCTTGGGATCGGTGCGTGAGGCATTTGGCTGGTCCTATGGGTCGTTCTGGGAAATCCAGCCCGAGGAACAGGCGCTGCGGTTCTCTCAGGACTCGGGCGCTGTTAGCGAGGACTTCCGCCGCGTCACGGCCGAGGCGCGATTCCGCGAGGGAGAAGGGCTCAACGGCCAGGCCTGGCAGACGCGAGACCTGGTCTTCGTGCCCGATCTGAGTGAAATGAAAACCTGTTCCCGCGCACCTGTCGCCAAGCGGAGCGGACTGAAGTCGGGAGTTTGCTTCCCGATCATGCTCAATGGCAAGATCATCGGCACCATGGATTATTTCACCGAGGAACGGATCACTCCCTCGGCCAGCCGCCTGGACGCGCTGCGCAATGTGGGACGGCTCGTTTCCACCGCCATGGAGAAGGTCGATCAGCAGGCCAAGATCGATCAGGCCAAGAAGGACCTCGAAACCAAGGTCAACCAGCTCATGAAAGTGGCCCGCGCCGCGGCTGAGGGAGACTTGACCGTTGCGGTCGGTGTCCGCGGCGACGACGACATGGGCCGCCTAGGCGAGGCGCTGGCCACGATGATCGGCGACTTGAAGAACGTCATCAGTCAGATCATGGAGTCGGCCAATCAGTTCGCCGAGGGCTCGCGGGTTGTTGCCGAGAGCGCCAGTTACCTCTCCGAGTCGGCCCAGAACCAGGCAGCCACGGTGGAGGAGATGTCGGCCTCGATCCAGCAGCTCTCGCACGCGATCGTCGAGATCAACCACAATGCCGACGCCGCCACGGGACTGGCCGAGAAGACGTCTCACCTTGCCAAGCAGGGAGGCGACTCGGTCGAACAGGCCATTGAGGCCATGGTGCTGATCAAGAAGTCAAGTGAGCAGGTAAGCGACATCATCCAGGTGATTAGCGAGATCGCCAGCCAGACGAATTTGCTGGCGCTCAACGCGGCGATCGAGGCGGCCCGGGCCGGCGAGCACGGCCTTGGCTTTGCCGTGGTGGCCGACGAGGTTCGGAAACTCGCCGAGCGCTCCAGCGCCGCCGCCAAGGAAATCACCTCGCTGATCAAGGAATCGACCCGCCGCGTGGCCGACGGTGCCCAGCTTTCGGAAAAGGCTGGCGAGTCGCTGGCGCGGATTGTCCAGGGAGTCCATGAGACCGCGGCCAGCATCACCAAGATCGCCCAGGCCACCCGTGAACAGTCCGAGGCCTCAGGCGAGGTCAACAAGGCCATCCAGAACGTCACCAGCATCACCGAGACCAACGCATCCAGCTCCGAAGAGCTTTCGGCCAGCGCCGAGGAACTGGGTGCCCAATCGGCGGCTCTCAAGAACGTGATTTCCGGCTTCAAGGTCTAGCAAAAGCGGAAAGCGGTATGTGGAGTGCGGAACGGGAGACAGAGAAAATGCAGGATGCTGCTTATCCTTCAGGATTTGCCATCTGCCATCTGCCATCTGCTACGGGCCCTGCGGAATCAGGAATCCAATAATCAGGAATTTCGTGGGCCCCGCCCGCGCAAAAGTTCATGCACGCCACAGAGCTGACTGACGAGGAATTCAAGCGGTTCTGCGGGTTGATCTACCGGGTGGCCGGAATCCGCATCGCCGACAATAAGCGCGTGCTGGTCGCCAACCGGGTTCGCCGTCGCTTGCGGGCGACAGAGATCAAGACGTTTTCCGAGTATTACGCGTTCCTGACCTCGACCTCCGGCGCCGGAGAGATGCCGCTGTTCCTGGATGCCATCACCACCAACGAGACCTATTTCTATCGGGACCATCAGCATTACCAATGGCTGGAGCAGACGTTTCTGCCGGAAATCTTTCAACAAGCCGCTCAGCGGAAACGAGCCCGCGTCTTGCGGATCTGGTCGGCGGCGTGCAGCACGGGTGAGGAACCTTATTCGATCGCACTCAAAGTGCTGACGCATAAACCGCAGCTTTCGGGGTGGAGAATCAAACTCGTCGGTACTGACCTCAGCGGCTCGGTGCTGGCCTCGGCTCGCGCTGGGAGCTATGACGAGCGGGCTATCCACTTGGTCAGACCCGACGAGCGCAAGCGGTTCTTTGATGAGGATGTCCAGGCAAAGCGTTGGACCATCAAGAACGAGGTGCGGTCAATGGTCACATGGAAGCTGCACAACTTGCTCTCGCCGCTGAACGAAGAACCCTTTGACTGCATCTTCCTCAAGAACGTGCTCATTTACTTTGACACCGAGTCCAAGCAGACAGTGGTGCGGAACGTGCTCGCCGCGATGGCCAAAGGGGGCCACCTGGTGATCGGACCCACCGAGGGGATCTACACGATGCTGGACCCGCTGACCAAGCTCAAGCCCTGGCTCTACCAGAAGCTTTCCTGAGAGGAACCGGCGATGTCGGGGTTCGAACTGTCGGAGCTCTTGCCCTTCTACCTCGATGAGACTGACGAGCACATCGCCGCACTCAACGACGCCCTGTTGCGCCTGGAACAGGACCCCACAGACGCCAAGGCACTGGCGGAAGCGTTCCGGATGTTTCACAGCATCAAGGGCGCCTCGGTGGTCATGGGGTTCGAGCCGGTCAATCGCCTGACGCATCACCTCGAGAGCCTGTTCGACCAGTTCCGGGTCAAGAAGCGGACTTTGGATCGGCCAGTGCTCGACCTGACTTTTCGCTGTCTTGATGAGCTGCGCGATTACCACCGCGAGCTCCGCGCCGAAGGGCAGGGCACTGCCGACCTCGCCGCGCTGACCCCCCTGGTCATTGCGGCACTGGAGACGACGTCGACGTCGACGCCGACCCCGCCGGAGGCACGGCCAGAGCCCCAAGCTGGGCCTTCGGCCGCGGGACCGGTGCTCGAGTCTTCCTTGCCTGCTGCGCATGCCGAGGTCCCCGCACAGCCCGCGGCACCGATCGAGCCCGAGCGGCCCGCGGTTCCGGAAGAGGAGTTCGATGGGCCCGAGCGGATTTGTGTGACCGTAGTCTTCGAGCCCAACTTACCGCTGGCCGACATGAAGGCCCGCCTGGTACTGAACCGGCTGGCGTCCCGAGGGCGAATCCTCGAAACCCGTCCGCCCGCCGAGCAGCTCGACGAGGTCGAGTCGTTCAGTGAATTCACCGTCTGGCTGACATCGGAGTGTGATCCGGAAGAGCTGCGATCGCTCGCCGACGTCGACGGGGTGGCCCGGATCCGAATCGAGCCCACCTCCAGGCGGGGGGAAAGTGGCAGTCGCCACGAGCCAGTCACATCAATTGCCTCAAAGCCTGCCTTGACCGCGACAGAGTCTGAAAAGATCGCCGCCGCTGCACCGATCCTCCCCGGCTGGACTGGTCCAGACCACCATGCCGCCGGGCGCCGACGAAACGCCGTCAGACTTGCCGGCTGCCGTAGCCATGCCGGCTGCGGCGTTATCCTCGGTCGGCGAACGACTCAGCTCAGCGCCGGTTGGGCCGACTGGCCCCCAGGCCGGAGGCAAGCCGCGCAAGGCCAAAGTTGCCGAGACAATTCGGGTCGAGAGTGATCGGCTCGATTACCTGATGAATCTGGCGGGCGAGCTTGTCATCAACAAGGCTCGGTTCGTCAACATCGCCAAGGGACTAGAGGATCTATTCCGGGGGTCCAACGCACAGGCGTTGGCCGTTGATACCGAGGAGCGGCTGGAGAGCATCACCCGGGGGCTCGATGGCATGATCGGCCTGAAGGGGGGTTCGAAACGAGGGCTCGGTTGACCGCTGGGCCGGGCACGTGCGCCGGCTCCGCGACAACTTCCGGGAGATTCAGGACGAACTCTCCCGGCTGCGCGAGGGACGTGAACAGCTCAAGACGCTTGCCGATGCCATCCACAGCCTGGGCCGCGTGACCGACGGGCTTCAGAAAGGGGTGCTCGACACGCGGATGGTACCGATCGGCCCCCTCTTCGAAACGGTTCCGCCGGGTCATTCGCGATCTCAGCCTTTCTTCGGGCAAGGAAGTCCTACTCCAGATCAGCGGCGAGAAGACCGAACTGGACAAGCGGATGATCGACGAGCTGAGCGACCCACTCATTCACATGGTGCGCAACTCGGTCGATCATGGCCTGGAACCTCCCGAGCTGCGTGAATCGGCCGGCAAGCCGCGCGAGGCACAGTCGGACTGCAGGCATCGCACCGTGGCAATAGCGTGGTCATCACCGTAAGCGACGACGGCCGGGGGATCGACTGCGAGCGAATCCGCCGCAAGATTGTCGCCAAGGATCTGGTCAGCCAGGCCGAGGCCGAGCAGCTCACCGATCGCGAGCTTGTCCCGTTCATCTGGCACCCCGGCCTGAGCACCGCCGAGACGATCACCGAGGTTTCCGGACGGGGCGTTGGCATGGACATCGTCAAGAACCGGATCGAGAACCTGAGTGGCAGTGTCGATGTCCGAACCAGTCCTGGCCAGGGGACCACGTTCACGATCCGCCTGCCCTTGACCCTGGCCATCATGTCCAGCCTGCTGGTGCGGATCTTCGATGAGATCTATGCCATTCCGCTGGACCATATCGATGAGATCGTCGAGGTTCGCCCGCGCAGATCTATCGGGTGCAGGGGCGGCCGACGATCGAGATCCGCAAGAAGATCGTGGCCCTGGTCTCGCTGAGCGACCTCTTCCGCTGGGGTGGACGAGACAATCCGGCCGCAACGGCGAAGCGGCTAGTCGGGGGCCAAAACGGCGGATCGCCCGACAACGGCGAGGTTGTGGATCAGGTCCGCGTCGTGATCGTGCAGAATGGCGAGACCACGATTGGACTTATGGTCGACCAGCTAATCGGCATGCAGGAGGTCGTCCTCAAGTCACTGGAAAAGAACTTCCGGGCCATTGCCGGCCTTTCGGCGCAAGCATCCTCGGCGACGGTCGGGTGTCACTCATTCTCGACGTCGATTCGCTCATCACCCTGGCCGCGGATAGGATGGAACCACGAAAGTAAGGGGTAGAACCACAAAAGGGGGGACGAGAAGAAGAAGAAAGAAGGGAGGGGAGCGAAGAATTGAAGGACCACGAAATACACGAAATACACGAAAAAAGAAGAAGCGATGATAGAGAGCGGGGAGATGTTGTGATTCTGTTTGCGGATGAGAGTTATCGGATCATGGGGGCTTGCTTTGAGGTTTATAAGATCAAGGGAACGGGGTTTCTGGAACCGGTTTACCAAGAGTGCCTGGAGATCGAACTAGACCTGCGTGCAATTCCGTTCACATCCAAGGCTGATCTTGTTTTGACCTATAAAGATCGGACGTTGAAACATCGCTACCAGCCGGACTTCGTGTGCTTCGGGCAGATCATCCTCGAGATTAAAGCAGTATCCCAAGTTTGCGACGAACATCGCGCCCAGGTTCACAACTATCTTAGAAGCACGGGATTTCGGCTGGGAATTCTCGTCAATTTTTGCCATCACCCTCTGCTGGAATATGAACGTATCGCTCTTTGATTGATTCTCTATCGATGCCTAATTGATTCCCTCCCGTTCCCTGATTGATTGACGTTCTCCGTTCCCTGATCGATTCTCTTTTTCGTGTATTTCGTGTATTTCGTGGTTCCTGTCTTCCGTGTTCCTGTCTTCCGTCCCTTCAGAGTGCTGCTTCTCTTCGTGGTTCCTCGTGCCCCAGCTTTTCGTGGTCCTCCTGTTTTTCGTGGTGCCTTTGCCTTATGGAATCGATTTTGAATAAGGCTCAGTGCCGGCTGCTGTGGATGATCTTCGAGCGTGGAGCCGAGAGCGCCTCGCAAGCTCTATCGAAGTGGCTCGGGCAAGAAGTACGGCTTACCATCAGCGAGGTGGAGCTTGTCGAACTGGCCGTGGCGGCGGAGGTTCTGGGCCCGCCGGACACGTTGGTTGCCGCGTGCGCGATGGGTCTCAGCGGGCCCCTGAGCGGTCAGATTCTCCTGGTCTTCGAGGATCGCTCGGGCTTGGCCTTGGTAGATCTGCTCATGCATCAGCCCATCGGCACAACCGCAGGCTGGGGCGAGATCGAGCAATCCGCCGCCCAGGAAACGACCAACATCGTGGGCTGTGCCTATCTCAATGCGCTGGCCGCGCATCTGCCGGGTAAGATTTCCCACGACAGTTCCGCGTCCGGTGAGCTGGTCCCCACGCCGCCCACGTTTCTGCGGGAATTCGCTGGGAGCCTTCTCGAGTTCGCGCTCATGGAGCAGGCACTCGAGCTCGACCAGGTGCTCCTGATTCACACCAGCTTCGAGTCCAGCTCGCGAGAGTTGAACCTGAACTGGTCGCTCCTGTTCATTCCCGATCGTGCATCGCTAAGCGCGCTGGCAACCGCGCTTACGGAACTTGGAACGCATTGACGGCGAGGTGTGAGTCGTGCCCGTGCCCGCTTCTGATTCTTCCGGTCCATCGGGATTATGCGGCGACCGTCAACGTGGCGATCGGTCAGTGGGCCGTTGCTATCGCGCCGGCGAAGATCCGGACGCTCCTGGGTTCGTGCGTGGGGGTGATCGTGCACGACCGGGTTGCCCGCCTGGGCGGCCTGGCGCACATCGTCCTGCCCGACTCGCGGGGTGCGACCGACCACCCGGGCAAGTTTGCAGACACGGCGATTCCGGCCATGATCGGTGAGATCGAGCGGAAGCTGCATCTCAAGGCGAACGGCCGGCTGGTTGCCAAGCTCGCCGGCGGCGCGAGCATGTTCACGACCAGTGGCAATGTGAACTCGGTGCTCAATATCGGTCTGATGAACCAGGAGGCGGTGGAGCGAATCCTGGCTGAATTGAGAATTCCCATCATGGCCCGCGACCTGGGGGGAGCCAGCGGTCGGCACTTGACCCTCGACACCACCTCAGGCATCGTCGCGGTCAAGATCCCGGGAGGAGCCGATTATGAGCTATGACTGTTTCAGGATGCCTCCACTCATGACCAAGGAATGGCCCAGCGCCGGGAGCAGGCAACGAACATGAAACGACTCCTGGTGGTTGACGACGCCCTGTTCATGCGAAAGTTGATCTGTGGCGTGGCGGCAGAGGCCGGCTGGCACGTTGTCGGCGAGGCAACCAACGGCGAGCAGGCCGTTGCCCTCTATCAGCAACTCAAGCCCGACCTGGTGACGATGGACCTGGTGATGCCCATCATGGGTGGTCTTGAGGCTCTCCGCAAGATCCGCGAGCTCGATTCCCAGGCTCAGATCGTCGTCGTCACGGCCCTCGATCAGAAACAGGCACTCATGGATTCGATCCGTGACGGAGCCCTCGATTTCATCGTCAAGCCGTTCGAGCGCGAGCGGGTGTTAAACCTGCTTCACAAGCTTGGCGCAACCGCACCGATTTGAGAGTCTCGGCTTGCAAGCAAGACCTCCCTGATCAGGAAGAGGCAGAGTTGACGAAACTTGACCGTAATGCTGATGAGAACGATGGCGGCCGCACTTCCAGGTCCACGCGGGTTCGCGTCCTCGTGGTCGACGACTCGGCGCTGATGCGGCGCTTGCTCTGCGACCTGCTCGGGTCCTCCCCGGAGATCGAGGTTGTGGGAACGGCGCGGAACGGTCGCGACGCGGTGCTCCAGGCGGTCCGGCTCAAGCCCGACGTGATCACGCTCGACGTTGAGATGCCCGAGGTCTCCGGCCTGGAAGCGCTTCCTTTGCTCCTGGCTGCACATGAGGCGCCGGTGATCATGGTCAGCGCGCTGACCCAGGAAGGAGCGGATGTAACTCTTCAGGCCCTGGAGCTGGGCGCCGTGGACTTCATGCCCAAGCCCGAGCGCAACCAGCTCGCCGAGATGCGCGCCAGCTCGGATCTGCTGGTCGCCAAGGTCTTGACCGCCGCCCAGAGCCGGGTGAGGCGGATTCGCCGAGCACCGCGGCCTTCGACCTCGACTGGTGGTTCTTCAGCCACGCGATCACGGGAAGGGCACGGTCGCCCGAGGCACGCCGCCACATCTCAGGCACGGCCCCGGCGGAACGGATGCCGGACAAACCTGCGGAGTCGGCGACGGCCTACCCGTCAACGTCTCCATTATCGCGGATCTGTCTTGTGATCGGAATCTCCACGGGAGGGCCGCAGGCGCTCAGCCACATTCTGCCGCTGTTAACGGCGCCCATGCCGCCGATTCTGGTCGTGCAACACATGATCGCCCAGTTCACCGGGGTCTTCGCGAACCGGCTCGATCGCTCCTGCTCCCTGACGATCAAGGAGGCGGCCGAAGGTGATTTTGTTCTTCCCAACCAGGTCTTGATCGCCCCCGGCGGCCGCCACATGATGGTCGCCGGCAATCTCCCCGCGCGCGGATCAGCCTTTCCGACGATGCCCCGGTCAGCGGCCACAAGCCGTCAGTCGACGTTCTCTTCCAGTCGGCGGCGCAGGTCTACCAGGCAGGAGTGGTCGGCGTCATCATGACCGGCATGGGCCGCGATGGCGTCGACGGGTGCAAGACAATCCTCGCCGCGGGCGGATTCACGTTAGGCCAGGACGAACACACCTCGGTCGTTTACGGCATGAACAAGGCCGCCTTCGTCGAGGGCGCCCTCAAGGCTCAATTCGCCCTCGATGAACTTCCAGGCATCCTCAAGAACCTGATCCCGTTCCGGGATGAAGTGGAAGGGCGAAAGCGAGAGCCGTGAGAAACGCCGCATGCCTCGAATTTCTGAAGTCAAGGGGAAAGTTCCATGAGTCCTTTCCTGGCCCTGCTGCTCGGCGTGATGGCCGAGCTTCCCCCCTCGCAGACGTGCGGCCGATCCCGGTCACCGGGTCGTGGTGGATTCTTCGGGCCGGCCGCTGCGGGACGCCGAGGTCTGGCTGACCAGGGCAACGCGGGTTGAGGAAGACCGGATGGTCCGGCATGGAACTCTCGTGGTCAGCCACGCAAGCCGAGGATGAGGAAGCCCCCGTCGCATGTCATGACCCGAACCGATGCGGAAGGTCGCTTCCGGCTCGAGGTGCCGGCCGAGGTCGCCGCCCGATCAGAGCCTGTTGCGCTGGCCGTCTGGGCGATTCAGTGGCGACGGCGCGGTCGCTGTGGAGCATCTTCCCAAGAGTTCTCAGGCCCGATGATCCGCCGCTTCGTTTGAGTGTCGGCCCTGCCGTGCGAACCGAGCTGACTCTTGCCGGCCCGGATGGTCAGCCGATTGCGGACAGCCCGCGTGGTGCCGACGCGCGTCATGGAAATGCCGGTGCCCGATGCGCTGGGCCGGCGATTCGCGGGGACCACCGATCGGCAAGGACGGTTCGTGCTGCCGGGTCTGTCCCGCGGCGCGGTGGGCGAGGTTCGGGTCGAAACGCCCAGCCTGGGGATTCAGCGAGTCGTCGTGGACGGCGATGGGAAAACGACGATCGCGCTTGCCCCGGTCGGACAGGTCAGCGGCCGGCTGATTGCCCCGGCCGACTTCGCGCAGCCGATCAAAGGCGTCAAGGTACGCGTGACGGTCGAAGGTCGGGGGATTCGAGGGCTCGGGTATCTCGGGCGAGGCCGAGGTCGGCCTGTGACCCGTCGGGGCGTTTCGAGATCCCCGCAATCGCCGCGGGCATCCTCGACATTCGAGCTTGTCTTTGACCGCGAGCAGGGAATACCACTACGGGGTGAGGCTCCCAGCGGTCTCGTGCTCACTGCGGGCTCAAAGGTTGAGATCACGATCTCCTTGCGGCCTACGGTCCTGGTTCGTGGCGTGGTCCGCGAGAAGGAGACGAAGCGGCCGATCCGGGGAGTCAAGCTTGTGATCAATGGACGGTTCGGCGGCGACCGATCTGCCGTCTCTGATTCCCAGGGCAATTACTCGGCGCGCGTGGTCCGTGAGGTCAACCAGGCGTTTGGCTGGCCGATCAGGATTCCCCGGCCGTTCTACCAGCCTGACGGCGCGCCGGAGGTGCCTCAGGCAATGCCCACGCGCGACCACGCCGAGCTCTTGCTGCCGCCGCTGGAGCTTTCGCGCGGGGTCGATCTGCCCGGCATTGTCCTTGACGAAGCCGGCAAGCCGGTGGCCGATGCCGAGGTGGAAGCTATCTACGGCCAGGCGCTCCTGACCCGAACCGATCCACAGGGTCGGTTTGTTCTGTCCGGCGTCGATCCACTGCGAGAGCTCAAGATCGAGGCCCGGCGCGGTGATGCCAGCTCCGGACGAACGGCGACTTTGCGCGCCGGAAACACCGCGACGAGTCCACTCTCACTGACGATTCGCCGGGGCACCGTCAGTCGGCTTGCCGGCCGCGTTGTGGATCGGTCGGGCCGGCCGGTCGGCGGTGCATCGGTCCGAATCTGGCGGCAGATCCGCCACGAAGGTGGGTCGTTCTTGAAAGAACCGGTGGCTGGTGAGGACGGCTCGATCGTGCTCCGCACCAGGCGCCGACGGGCGGTTCCGCACCACGCGTCCCTTGCCACTGGGTGACGAGTACGTCGTCGATGCCACAGCGCCAGGACGCTTCCCCGTCCGAACCGAGGGCGCAGACGCTGACCGGCGGCGATCAGAGCGTCCCGGACATCGTCCTCCCCGGCATCCGGACCGTCACCGGCCAGGTCATCGATCGCCAGGGACAGCCGGTTGCCGGGGTCCGCGTTTTGCAGTCGGGTGACGGGCCTTTGCGCACCGAGGCCATGACGGACAGTGACGGGCAGTTCCGGCTGCCGGGCGTCATCGAAGGACCGGCGTTCGTGTTCGCGTCGAAGGATGGCTTCAGGTTCGCGTTTCAGACCATCGAGGTCGACACCGCGCCGATCAAGCTCACACTCACTCGCAATAAAGAACCGCCCGCCCGGTCTTACAAGACACTCGACTCTCCCCTGCCCGCCGAGGAGGAGAAGGCCTCTGGCCCGGCGGCTTTTCCTTCCCTACGCCGAGCGCAGTGCTGGCACGGGGATCACTGCGCAGAAGTATCGCTGGTGGCGGATGCGGTGCACATCGACCCCGCCGCCGTGCTAGAGAAGCTCGAGACGATCAAGTTCATCGATCCGGATTACCTCAACCTGGCACGAATCCAGCTCGTGGAAGCACTCGCGAAGGACAGCCTGGACGAGGCGCTGGCCCAGGCCGAAGTGAGCACCAGCGCCGACACCCGCGCCTCGTGCTATCTGGGAATCTGTGATGTTCGGCCAGACCTGGACAAGTCCCGGGTTCGGGAGCTCATCGACCAGGCCCTGTTGAACGCCCGGGCCGTGAAGTCTCCGGAGGATGCGGCTCAGGATGTATGGACAGATCGCCGACAAGCTGATCGACCTGGGAGAAAAAGAGCGGGCACGGAAGCTGCTGGCCGAAGCGGAGGAGCTTGCGCAAGCCCACAGTCAAGGGCAATACAGGGCGGCTTCAACCTGGGCATCGTGGCCGAAGCCCTCGCCCGGCTCGACTTGCCCGCCGCGCTCAAGATGCTCGACGACCTTGCCCAGCAGGTCCGAAAGAATGACAAGCGCGATCGAACCTATGTTTTCGTCAGGTTTTATGGCGACATCGCCCACAAGCTGGCGGCTGATGCGCCGGCCGATGCCGAGCGCATGCTCGAGAAGATCCGGGCGCTCGAGCCCGCGAACGCCAGCTCGCTATGCCATCGCCGTCTGCTCCAAGATGGCTCGCAACGACCCGGCGCGTGCCCGCCGGATTGCCGAGACGATGTTTGATGCTGGTTCGATCGAGCTCAAGCCCTATGCGCTGGGCCTGATGGCAAAAAGTCTGGCAGCGAGCAACAAGGCGGGCGCGGTTGAACTACTCGAGACCGCCTACCGCGAGCTCGATCATCTGGCCGAGCGCGGACGATCCTCGACTCCGCACGGCAACGCCAAGGTCGCCAGCGGGCTACTGCCGATTGTCGAAGAGGTTGTCCCTGAACGCCTTCCCGAGTTCCTGGCACGAACGCTCTCGCTGCGCGAACCCTGGCTCGACACCGGCAGCGGCGTTTACGAGGCCGATGAAATCGCCGCGCTGGCGATGATGATCGCACGCTATGATCGCGAAATGGCCGGGCGGCTGGTTCGCCCCCTGGTCGAGCAACTGGGAACACTCCGCGGCCTGACTACTCAAGATTTCATCTCGTTTCGGGTTCTTGCCGCGCTGGCCATGATCGATCCTCGCCGGGCCGTCGAGCAGATCGAGAAGCTGCCCGACGACCCGGCACCAGGCCTGGAAGAGAGCTCACCCAAGAACGCCGCCCGAATTCACGTGGCCAGGATGCTCGCAGCGCACGGCAAGGAACGATTGAAATATATTTATGAGAATTTCCTGTACCTGTGGACGCCCGAACAACGCTATCTTTAGGAATTGGCAACGGGGTTGGCGGCCATATTTCCAAGCAACGCAACCGACACCGATGGTGAAGGAGAGTCCGACCGTGCTGTTCATGCCCTTTGCCCTGCTTGTCCCAGCCCTTGCCGCCGCACTGCCCGGACCACATCGAATTCGAAAGCCGGCGGGACTGAACCCTGGAGCTTCATTTTGCGTGGGCCGGGAGATCCGTTCGAACATCCCCCCTTTCGCGCCGTTGTCTTGAGCCGCGAGAAGCCCGATGACGTGAGCGAAAAGGTCTCCTATCGGGGGACGAGCCAGCGCTATGCGCAGCTTCGGTTTGGCAGCCCGGGCTCCGTCCGAGTGACGGTGGTACTCGACGAGGCGGGGCCCGGCGAGGTCGACTTGTTCGTCGATGCCAATCGGGACCGCAAGATCGACGACCGTGATCGCGTGGCCGGCACGAAAGGGAGCTCGGGTCGCGAACAGCTCTGGCGCCTGCCACTCGACGTGGCGATGGTTGACGGGGAAGTGACAAGGACCACCCGCCGCGCCCTGATTTTTCGCCTGGGCGCGAGTGGGCGGACCCTGAGCTATGCCGCGGCCGGCTACCTCGAAGGGACCGTGACGATGGAGGGCCAGCCTCGATCCGTCCGGCGGATGGACGGCGATGGGAATGGCCTGGTGACCGATGCTCAGGATCGGCTCTGGATCGACTTGAACCGCGACGGCCGCTGGGACGCCGCCTCTGAGCAGTTTCTGTACGCGACAATTCTTAACCTGGAGGGTTCGCGCTACGTCCTCCGTTCCGACCCGCTGGGAACACACCTTGTGCTCGAACCCTTGGTCGGCACGGGGACCGTGCAGCTCACGCTCAAGAAGGGCAAAGCCACCGACTTGCACGCGACCCTGGCCGGCCGCGACGGCTCGGCCTTTGGTCTTTCCGGTACCGAGCCCGCGACCGTTCCGGTCGGCGAGTACCGGTTAAGTACGGTCACTGCGGCACTCGCCGATCCCCACGGAGAACAAAACTGGTCGTTCATCTTCTCCGACAACGGCGCCAAGGGCGACCCGAAATGGTACGGCGTTGGTAAGGACCAGCAGATCGCGATCGACCCGATCGGCACGCTCGAGATGGGGCTGAACGTCGCCGACAAGGCGAAGACCGTCAAGGCTGGCGAGGATGTTTCGCTTCAGCCCCTGCTCTACACGGGCGACGGCCTCTTGATCAATGTTGCGTATCGTGGCACGCCGACTTCGCCCACCGCGCAGGAATCCTTGGGTGCGCTCACCACGCTGGCCTCGACCGACGGTCAGACGCTGGGCTCCGCTCACTCGGGCTTTGCCTGAGGCACCTTCTGCCCGGCCTCGGTCCGAGTGCCCCAGTCGCAACCCGCCGGCCCCGTCCAGTTCTCCACCGAGTTCAACAGCGGCCCGCTCGCCGGCGTTCTGCGCGCCTCCGCGGCGATCGAGGTAATCAAGCAGCCGTGACGATCGTCGCCTGGCCTGTCGAATGGATTCGCTGAGCACGCTTATAATACGTCTTGAGGAGCAATCGAGGACTTTTCAGGAGCCTGCCATGTTCGATCTCATCAAGAAAACCCTGCTTACCGGCGTCGGCCTGGCCGTCATGACCAAGGAGAAGGTTGAGGAATTGGGCAAGGAACTCGTCTCGCAAGCCAAGCTTTCCGAGCATGAGGGCAAGGAGTTCGTCGACAGCCTGCTCAAGCAGTCGGAGACGGCCCGCAAGGAGTTCGAGACCCGCATCAATGCCGCCGTACAGAAAGCCGTCTCGGGCCTGAACCTGGCGAGCAAGGAAGAGGTGGCCAGGCTGTCGGCGAAAGTGGAGGAACTGACGGCCAAGCTGGCCGGCACCAAGGGAACGGGTAGTTGAGCTGCCTCACGTGACCGGAATTAGTAAGACGGTGTGAGCAACATGTTCAATCGATGGGCCATGCCTGATCCAGAGCGGCAGCCTCAATCCACCGGTGGCCGGACGTCGGGCTCAACCTGGTACCCGTTGGCCAGCGCGTTGGTCATGTTAAAGAGCCCGACGATGGCCATGAGCTCGCCGAGCGTTTCGTGGTCCATGCCGAGCTTGTGCAGGGCCGCGGTGTGCGAGTTGATGCAATATGGAGCAGCCGTTGGTTGCCGAGACGGCCAGCGCGATGATCTCGCGCGTCTTCGGGTCAATTCGCGCGACGCGGCCGACCGCTTCGGGGTGCATCAGCGATTTCAGGCTCTTCCAGACCAGCTCGAGTTGAACCGGGTTGATGGCGATCACCCGCCAGAAGCGGGGGACGAACTCGAGGTTCTTTGTCCGCTTGATGTCGGCGAAGATCTCGGCCACCTTGCCAGTGGCCTCGTGTTCCTCAATGGGACGAACTGTGGAGGTGCGTGTGTTTTCGTCGGACATGAACGGCCTCCTCGTTCGTGAATTGTAGCGGTCGAACGGCCTGCGCTGCACTACCTCTACCGGCCCTTTGTTCTTGAGACCCGCCCCTTCCCCCCAGCCAAGGGTTCGGCCCCGCCCTCGAGGGACTGGCCCACTTTCGCGGATGCGAGGCGCGCTTCGATGGCGCTGGCGTAGTCAGCAGAGAGTTCGAAGCCGAGGAAGCGGCGGTCCAGTTTCTTGGCGACTGTCAAAGTCGTGCCGCTGCCGCCGAAGGGGTCTAGCACGGTTGCGCCCGGATTCGAGCAGCCGCGAATGATCCGGCCCAGAAGCTGCTCGGGCATCTGGCAGCCGTGCCACCCGGCGCGTTCCTTGAAGGTGCCGCAGACGCGCGGCACGTACCAGGTGTCGCTTTCGGGAGCGAAGCCGTCCTCGACGTCCTGCGGGCGGAGAATCCAGGTGTCGTCGGGAAGGCGGCCCTCGGGATTCGCGCGCGAATCGAAATAGACCAGTTGCCGCGCCGAGGGAACGCGAATGGACTGGTCATTGAAAGTAAAACGCTTGGGGTCCTTCACGAAGTAAAACAAGTGGGCGTGACTGCGGCTGAACTTCCTGGTGCAGTGGACCCCAAACGTATAGTACCAGATCACCCAGTTTCGCAACGATAGCCCAAGCTCGCGGTGGAAGAGAACCTTCATCTCGGCGGCATATTCGTCGCCGATCGCCAGCCAGAACGTACCGTCGGGCTTGAGTGTACGGACAACCTCGCGACCCCACGACCTGGTCCAGTCGAGGTAGGCCTCAGCCTCAAGGCAGTCGTCGTAGATATCGTAATCATAGCCGATGTTAAACGGGGGGTCGGCAAAAACCAGATCGATTGATCCCGACGCAACCCGTGGGAACAGTTGCAGGCAGTCTCCCGCGTACAATCGATCGAATTCCAAGATGCCGGCCTGTTCCCGCCCAGGTAAACTGGAGGGAACCGCCACGCCTCGTGGACCTGGTCGCCATCGCCGCGCGGTGTTGTCTCGATGGGCATGGTGTGCATCACTCTTCATCGTGGGGCGAACGGGAGCCACCGGGCCGGGACCCAGCGGCGTTTTCGTCGTCGAGATCGCCGACTCCGCCGTCGCCGTTGCGCTCAGGTCCACTCGGGCCAGGGGCGTTCTCATCGATGCGATACTCGGAGAGCTTCTTGTGCAGCGTGTTGCGGTTGATGCCAAGGCGCGCGGCAGCCTTGATCTGGACGCGGTCACAGGTCTGGAGCACCTGCTGGATCAACTCGCGCTCGACCTGGCCGACGATGCGGTCGTGAAGGTCGTTAGCGCTGGGCCCCGCGCCGCGGATGCCCTGGCGGACGAGCTCGACGGTCAGGCTGCTGAAGTCGCCACTCCCGCGATGGCGGATCGGCCGGGGCGCGGGCTCTCCACGCAACTGCGGCGGCAAGTGTTCGACCAACAGCTCAGAGCCCGTGCCCAGGATCACTGCCCGCTCGACGTAATTCTGAAGCTCGCGAACGTTTCCCGGCCAGTCGTGTTCCCGAAGCCGACGCATGGCCTCGACGTGCACTTTGCGCATCTCACGCTTGTTCTGCTCTCCGTAGCGCTTCAGGAAATAGACCACCAGGGGCTCGACGTCCTCACGGCGCTCGCGTAGTGGTGGAAGGTAGATCGGCACCACGTTGAGTCGGTAATAGAGGTCCTCGCGGAACCGTCCCGAATCAATCTCGTCGAGTAGATCACGGTTCGTCGCCGCGATGATGCGCGTATCGACCTTCTTTGTGTTGTTATCGCCAACCCGCTCGAATTCTCCTTCCTGAAGAACGCGAAGCAGCTTGACCTGGAGCTTGGGCGAAGTGCTGTTGATCTCGTCCAGAAAGATCGATCCCGTGTGCGCAGGCCTCGAACCGTCCGGTCCGGTTGTCAACCGCGCCGGTGAATGAGCCCTTGACGTGCCCGAAGAGCTCGCTTTCAAGCAGGCTTTCAGTCAGGGCCCCGCAGTTGACGCGGATGTAGGGGCCCGTCGATCGCGGGCTCAGGTCGTGGATAGCCCGCGCGATCAGTTCCTTGCCGGTTCCGGTCTCACCCACGATCAGAACGCAGGCGCGGGACGGCGCAACCTGCCGGGTCGTGCGGAAAACCTCGCGCATGGCCGCGCTATCACCGAGAACGCCGGGTAAGCTCACCCCCAGAGCCGGATTCTCGAGAGACCCGGAGCCGTGGTGTGAGGATTAAAGTTGGATCTGGGGTCGATGGCCATGGCCGCATAACTTTCAGGAAGACTCGTTCGCTTGTTGCAAATCAAGGTCTGCTGAGCGGGCCTCACTTGGTGCTCTGGCCGCGGCGAAAGACGATCAAGATCCTCTACGGGCGGCAATCTTGTCCATTCAATGATGCTCAGGGTTGAGGAGTTGCAGGCGGCGCCGGGGTCGCGGGCACGGAGGTCCCGGCGGGCTGGTCGAACTGCCCAGGTCTGGTCGCTCGCGCCGGCGTCGGCGACTTGGCACGCAAAGCGGCGATGACCGTTGCCAGCGCGGCGCGGAACTGAGGATCGGTTTCCCCTTGGAACTCGGCGGCGAGCTGAGATTCCTGGTCGGCCGAGATAAGCGGGCCGAATCGCTGGATGCTCAGTGCCAGCCGTGAGGCACTGGTGCCGCGAAGTTCACCGGGCCGTGACGGGTCGAGCATGACCGCGGCTAGACTTTGCTGGGCGTATTGATTGGGTACGGCTCCGAGAGCCGAGGAAGCTGCCTGGCTGGTCTCCGGCCGGTTCAGGGCAAGACTTAATGCCGGCTCGCTGGCGCTTAGGTCGGCGGCGTAGGGGCTTTTGGGTTGCCCCGCGACCTGGGCCAGCAGTGACGACGCCTCCTTCGCATAGGCAGCTCGCTGGGCCTTGCTGAGCCTTGCGGGACGCCCCCCGAGCAAGCTCTCGAGGATGGGCGCGGTCGTCGGCTGGACCAGGAACCGGGCTGCCGGAAAGCTTTCCAATAAACTGAACCGGTCGCGCTGGAGATTGAGCGGTCCGTAGATATAAACCGGCAGCTTCGCAGTTCGTGCATCACTCTTCAGATTGGTCAAGATGTCGATCAGGCTCCAGGCCCTGTGAGCCTGCGTGTGGCTGACAGCGACGAGTTCGACGTCGGCGGAGTCTGCCGCGGCCTGAAACCCCCGATCGCCCGACGTCTCCAAGGCTGTTTCATAGCCCAGCGCACTGAGCGAGCCTGCAAGCTGGCCGCCACGGGTCGGATTGCCGTCGATGACCACAGCCCTGGGCAACGCCTGTGATGTCGCGAACCTGGCCAGAGTGGGAACAACCTGGCTTGATCCGGGGAATGGCAGCGTTGGGGTAAGCTCGACCAGAGCCTTGGCGGCGGCAAACTGGAGGCGTCGGCCAGGGCGCCGAGCGCCTCCACCAGGGGATGGGGATGGCCGGTGACCGAGAGCAAGGCGGGATCGGTGACCTGACCCAAGCCCGTGGCGGCCGCCGCTGCCAGCTCGTCCTTGCCGTCGGCGATCGCCTTCCGCATAACCTCCGCGAGCACATCAGGCCCGGCCGCCACGGCCGAGGCAAACGTACTCCGGTCCGCGGCAGGGAAGGAGTCGAAGCCGACTCGGTCAATTGCCTTTTCCAGCATCAGACTGACCGAGGCGGTCCGGGCATCAAGGTCCAGGGGCTGCAATTCGACCGCCTCGTTTGCCAACTGGAGCCCGAAGAATCCCTCGGCCTCTCCCTGCTTCATCAGCCGTGGCACAGGCACCTTGCGGTCCCGGTCCCAAACCCAGACGGCCACTGGATCGCTCGGAAATTCGGCTTGATGGCGGTGGAAGCTCCACGCAGCCGCGGTGAGAACCTGCGCCGGGCTTTGAGGCTGAGCCACGAACGACCTCCCGGTCAGCCTTGCGATCGCGGCCTGGGCGGCTTCACGGACGGCGGGAGGAAACTTGGCCGAGGACGCGGGATAGGTCAGGAAGGGAAGAGCGCGAGGGTCGCCAATCGCTCCCAGGGCCGTGGCTGCAATGGCGGCGAGCGTGGGATCGGAACTGCCGAGAACGGCCAGCAACGCCGGTACCGCCGTGCGATCGAGCCGGCCCAGGTTGCGGGCCAAGAGGGCTCGTTTTTCGAAGCTGAGATCCGGGTGCTGCAGCGCCTCAACCAGCAAGGGTACGGCGTACGGACCGGCTTCCTTGAGCCGCCCAACGGCGTAAGCCTGCTCTTCCAAACTGCCGGAGAGTGCGGCCACGGCATGGGCAATTCGCTCGGGCTGGGTCGCGTACCGGCGCACGGCCTCGGTCAGTCTTTCAGCCAGGGGCTGGGCGAACTTGCTGGTCTCCGGCTGGTCCGCCAGCCGCAAGACGGAACCAGCGCCGTACTTGTCACGAATCTCAACCAGTGTCGCGTCGTCAGTCTGGCCGCTTGTAAACTTGTCAAGATATGGGACAGCCTTTTTGCTCTGTCCCGTTCGGACCAGGTAATCGATCGCAGCCCAGAGCTCCAGCGGAGTCCGCGGCTCCTGGGCAAACAACTCGGGCCCAGGCGCCTGGGCCAGGGCTGGGGTCGGCAGGTTCAGACCACCCAGCACCATGGCCATGACTACCAGAACGCTCGGCATTGAGACCGTGCCGGCGTGCCCGCGCGACATTCCACACCCGTTCTGGACCGCCTCATGGCAACGATCAAAACGTGACACGGGGCTTTGCGACATGGATCAAGTCCGATTTTCTTGGTGCCTGGAGGTCAGGGGAAATTACCGACTCTTCATGGTCTAGTCGGCTGCATAAGTGCAAGGAGCTAACCGGTAAGGACCGCAGTGGCTCCAGGCGGTTCACAAACCGATTTCTTGGTTGACAAGATCCTCATAGGTCTCGCGACGGCGAACCAGCCGCGACTGGCGGAGCGCGACGAGGACTTCCGCGGCCCGGGGGCGAGTGTTGTAGTTTGACGCCATGACCATGCCGTAAGCCCCGGCAGAGAAGATGGCGAGCAGGTCACCGCGGTCAAGTTGGGGCAGCAGGCGGTCCTTGGCCAGGAAGTCACCGCTCTCACAGACGGGGCCCACGACGTCCCAGGGCTCGGCGCCGGGTATCGCGGCCTCGTAATCCTGAGGCGGAGCGGGCAAGCCAGGGGCGGCGACCACCGGCCAGATCCGATGGAACGACTCGTAGAGCGACGGCCTGATCAGATCGTTCATGGCGGCGTCCTGAATCAGGAACCGCTTGTCTCCCGACTGCTTGGTATATAACACACGGCTGACCAGGATGCCCGCGTTGCCCACGATTACTCGCCCCGGCTCGATCGCCAGGCGACACCCGGAGGCCCTCACGCCCGGCAGAATCGCCGCGGCAAATTCCTCGATCGAGCGGGCCTCGTTCTTTTTGTAAGCGATGCCGAAACCCCCGCCCATGTTGTACCACCCGATCGGATGACCCATCTTCCGTAGCCGGCCGATCACCTCGACGCCTTTGGCCACCGCGCCGGCGTAGGGCTCGGTCGTTGTGATCTGCGAGCCAATGTGCATGTGCATGCCAATCATCCGGACGCTGCTCATCGCCACCGCGGCTTCAGCGACCCGCATCGACCGCTCGATGTCCATGCCAAACTTCGATTCCTTCTTGCCTGTGGAGATGTAGCGATGCGTCCGGGGATCGACATCCGGATTGACGCGCAGGCGCGATCGGCGCGACGCGGTTCATCGCGGCGGCGACCCGGGCAATGGCCTCGAGCTCGCCTTCGCTCTCGACGTTGAACATCAGGACACCAGCCTCGAGCCCCGCAGCAATCTCGTCGTCCGTCTTGCCCACGCCCGCGAAGACGGTCCGCTGCGGGTCGCCTCCCGCCAGTTTCACGCGGTGGAGCTCGCCTCCCGAAACGACGTCAAACCCGCCGCCGTGTTCGGCCATCACTTTCAAGATGCCCAGATTCGAATTGGCTTTCACCGAGTAACAGACCAGCGGATTGACGTCGGCGAACGCCGAGCGCAGTGATTTCAAGGCGTCAAGTATGGCGCTCTGACTGTAAACGTAGAGCGGCGTGCCGAACCGAGCGGCCAGCTCGGCCACCGGGACGTCTTCGCAGTAAAGCTGCCGGTCGCGGTACTGAAAGGGTTCCATGAGATCTCTGGGTTGAATACTTTGCGCTTCGATTGGGTGATGACAAGGCTCAAGGTATTGAGACGGTCCGGAGGTTAGCTTTCACGGCAAGATTTCGCGGACGGCAAAGCGGACGATTTCACGGCCGTCAAGCACCAGAGCGGCTTCCTCGTCCGGGCGAAGAATCTGCGTGCGACCGTAATAGGCGGTATCAGCTTCCCCGGCCGGTTCCGAGTGGATCTCTAGCCGTCCTCGACCCAGATCTACAATCCAGTAGATCGGCACGCCTGCCCCGGCGTAGGCAATCCATTTGATCTGGCGGTCCATGGCATAGCTTGTATTGGCAACCTCGATGACCAATGCCGCGTCGGCCGGAGTGCGCCTTCGACCCGTATAGTCACGGATGTTGCCTCGCAGAACCATGGCATCGGGTTCGGGTTCGCTGTCTCGATCCTCGATCGTGACCGGGTTGCCCATCGAGATGCAGTATCCCGATCCGCGGGGCAGCAGATGATGAAGTAAGTCTATCCACCAGGTCAGTCGCCACGATGTGCGGTGGATTCTTTGTCATCTTGTCGATGAGTACTCCCTCGAGAAGCTCCAGTCGAGGCTCTGGGCCAAAGACGCCCGCCTCGGTCATGCGGTGGTATTCCTCAACCGTGATCCGGTGGCGAAAGTCGAGCACCGAAACGGGTGCTTCGGGTTGGGTCGGAATTGAGGATTCGGTCGTCGGGATCGGCTGCGTCACCGTGGCCATGCAGATTCCTCCGAGGAAAGACTAAAGTCCGAGCTTATTCTTCCACCGCTGCAACTGTATTCCGACTTGCTCGGCGCCGTGGAGCCGTAGGATTGGAACGCCTGGACCGCGTTGGCCACGCCCAAGCGCTGCCGAGCCTCCGGGCCAAGCGAAGGATGGGCGGCCAAGAGATCCGCATCGCTAAGGTCGGCCAGGCGCTTCAGCCCCCGGCTCTCGCACTGGCTCACCAGCCGGCCGATCACGGCATGCGCTGTGCGTTGCGGAACCGCTTGCTGAATCAAGAATTCCATCAACGATGTGGCGTCGAGAAAGCCTTCGTCAAGCCGCTCGGCAATGTGCTCGGCGCGGAGGCTTGCACCGGCCACGACAACGGCTGCCATGTCAAGGCAGGCCTCGACGGTATCGAAGGCGTCGAAGACAGGCTCCTTGTCTTCTTGCAGGTCGCGGTTGTAGGCCAGAGGCAACCCTTTGACCAGAATCATGAGGGTGGTCAGCGACCCGATGACCCGTGCCGCCCGGGCCCGAATCAATTCGAGAACGTCGGGGTTCTTCTTCTGCGGCATGATGCTGCTGCCGGTGCAAATCTCATCGGCCAGCGCCAGGAAGCCAAATTCCTGGGTGCTCCAGAGAATCCACTCCTCGGCCCAGCCAGCCAGATGCTCGGCGATCATGGCGAGAACGAAGACCGCCTCGAGCGCAAAATCGCGGTCGCTCGAGCTATCCAGGCTATTAGCGCCCACCGAATCAAACCCAAGCTCGTGGGCCACGAAGTCGCGGTCGATCGGCAGGCTGGTGCCCGCCAACGCCGCCGCGCCTAATGGTAGAAAATTCATGCGTTTGCGGCAATCTGCCAGGCGACTCCGATCGCGCTGGAGCTTCTCCAGATAGGCCAGAAAATAGTGCGCCGCCAACACCGGCTGAGCGCGTTGCAGGTGGGTGTATCCGGGCATGATCAGCTCGCGATGCCGACCTGCCGCGGCGCACAGAGCACGCTGCAAACCGAGAAGCCGCTCGTCGATCCGGTCCAGTGCGTCGCGAACCCAGAGTTTCAGATCCGTGGCCACCTGGTCGTTGCGACTTCGCGCCGTGTGCAATTTGCGGCCGATGTCCCCCAGCTTCTCGATGAGTGCCGCCTCGATGTGCATGTGGACATCTTCGCGCTCGAGAACAAAAGGAAAATCCCCGTTCTCAAACTTAGCCCGAATTTCCGACAATCCGAGCACAATTTGCTGGCATTCGTCCGGAGTTAGCAAACCGACGTGTGCGAGCATATGCGCATGCGCGATCGACCCCTGAATATCCTGCTTGAAGAGACGGCTGTCAAAGGAGATGGATTCCGTGAACTGTTCCACTCGACGGTCCGTTGCGGCGGTGAAACGGCCCCCCCAAGCCTTTGGCGACACGCGGAAGTCTCCGGGTCCGTTGACTTAAGCTGTTGCGTAAGGTCTTAGCACCACTGACCTAGTTTAGGCATTTCCACTGGCCGTGTCAATTCGCGGGAAGTCGATCTCAACCCTGAAGAGCAACTCTGTGGCGATCCCGAAGGCCCCGGGCAAGTCATTCGTCGGGCAATTTACCGAGTTGCCGTTGCCCCGCCTCGCGAGCCGCCTGAGCTTGCACCTGTGGGTTTATCAATACAGAGTTTACCACCGTCGTCTGGTTCGCTTAGGATGCACGTATCGACCAATCGTTTTGCTCGGTGGCCCTGGCGCACTCAGGTACCCGCCGGCTTGCTTGCACGGTATTGCTTCAAAAGCTCCCGGATTCCAGTGAATTGAGGAGACTACTGGTGGCTGACCTTGAACCTGATTTGAAATACGTGGATGGGGACAATTGATGGAGTATTGGTTCGCGCACTGAAGTATTTCCATGATAAGCGAGGCTGGCTCGTCGAGACCTTCCGCCATGACGAACTGGACGAGGATTGCTGGCCCACGATGATGTATGTTTCCTCCACATTGCCCGGGGTGGCGCGAGGCCCCCATGAGCACGTGGACCAGACAGATGGCTTCTCGTTCATCGGCCCTTCGGATTTTCGGCTCTACCTATGGGATTCCCGCCCGCACAGTAAGACTCGGGGACATCGCTCGGTGCTGACCGTGGGAGCATCGAATCCCACGTCGGTATGGATTCCTCCCGGCGTTGTTCATGCTTATCGCAACGTGGGGGAAGTTCCCGGGCTCGTCTTCAACGCACCGAATCGACTTTATGCGGGATGGGGCAAGAAAGAGCCCGTCGATGAGATTCGGCACGAGGATGCTGATCCGCCCAAGTTTATCCTGGATTAACGCCGTCGGTCGGCCCGATTCGCTCTTCGCTTCGATTCGGACCGCCCACAGAATTCCTGACGATGGATGGCACGTGTGATCCCTTGTAATCTCAAGTGGTCTTCTTCAAGGTACCAGGCGGAGGGTGGTCACCCAAGCCGAAGAGGTGGCGAACGGCGGAGAGAATCGGGTGGGGGTAGTCGTCTGGGTACTCAGTTACGGCCGAGCGGACAGCAGCGCGGGGATTGTGGAGGAATTGATTCTGGAGCCGCATCGCCATGTGGGCGATGGCCTCGCGGTCGGCTTCGCTCAAATTAGGGTGTGTGGCGAAGAGAGCGTTCAGCTCACGCTGGCGAAGCTGATCGGCTTGGTTGCCGAGTTGTTGCAGCAGGGTGCCGGCCGCCTGCTGGTGGCGGACCAGAGCGCAGCAGGCGGCTGTCTCACGCTCGACAATCAGCAGAGCTGGATCGACACCCTTCTGGCGCCGCAGACGGTTCTGATCGGCCTGCGCACGCAGGTCGTCGACGTGGTAGAGAGTGACCTGGTCAAGGTCGCCGATCCTGGGGTCGAAATCACGAGGGATGGCGATATCGAGGATCAGTGCCAGCCGATTGCGGCGGGCGCGCTGAACGCGGACGTATTGATCAAAGCTGACGACCGGCTCAGCGGCTGCTGTCGTGCTCACCACAAGGTCGGCCTCAATCAGCGCCTGGCCCAGGTGGTCGAAAGGGACAGGCTGGGCATTCCAGCGGGCGGAGGAAGCCGCTGCGCGTTCCGGGTTGCGATTGGTAATCAGAATCCGGCCGGGATTCAAGGCCTTAAGGTGCTGAAGTGTCAGGTCGCCCATCTTGCCGGCGCCAATCACCAGCACGGTCTTGTCGGCGAAGGTGTCAAAGACCTCCCTGGCGAGGTCAACCGCCACGCTGGCGACCGAGAGCTTGCCCTGGTTCATGCCGGTTCGCTCGCGCACCGTCTTGCCGACTCGCAGCGCGGTTTGAAAGACGGTGTGAAAGACCGGCCCGACCGTCTTTGCTCGACCGCGGCGCGGTAGGCCTCGCGGACTTGACCGAGGATCTGGCCTTCCCCCAGCACCAGGCTTTCCAGGCTGGCGGCGACCCGAAAGAGGTGCCCGACCGCCCCCTCGTCGTGATAGCTGACAAGGTGCCCCGCGAAGAGCTCGGGCCGAACTCCATGGAAGTCGCCCAGGAAGCCTCCCAGGGCGTCGGCCTCGGGCACCGATTCAATGCTGCCGGCCAGGTAAACTTCCACCCGGTTGCAAGTGGAGAGGATCACCAGCTCGTTCCCGGGAAAAGTCTGCTTGAGCGCTTCCAATCCTCGGGTGTACCTGGGTTCCTCAAACGCCAAGGCCTCGCGCACACTCACCGGCGCGGAGCGATGATCGACCCCGACGGCAAGCAGTCTCACGGGTGTCCTCCCGCCGTCCGGGCTGCGCCGTGGGCTGTGGGCAAATGGAGCGCTTCGACCCCGACCCACGTGAACACCAGGAAAGCGAAGGCCACGATCGTCAGCATCATCACGCTGCGGCCTGCGCAAGGCCGGCCGGAACCGCGCGTGCAGAAGCATGGCGAAAACCAGCCACATGCCCAGGGCGCTGAACGACCTTGGAGTCAGTCCAGCTCAAGGAGAACCCGGTTTCGGGTCCCAGACTCCGGGCCTTCACGCTCAGAATCATGCCGATCAGAAGCCCAAATGTAAGCAGGGGAAAAGCGACGGTGATGGCCCCGCGGTTCACACGCTCGGACTGCTCGAGGCTGGGCAAGGCGAGTCCAAATCGAGCCGGCCGCTTGGACTTGAGCCGCCGCATCTGGGCCAGATACATGAGCCCGGCCGCGAAGGCCACACAAGCACTCGCAGCGCCTGCCAGCAGGAAGATGCCATGAACCGTTCCCCAGAATGCCATCATCCCGGCTTCCAGCCATTCAGACTGTCTCGGTGCGAACCAGCCGGCAACGACAACCAGACCAAGCACCAGCGGCAAAACAAAGATCCCGACCGCGATCTGCCGAGGCCAGTGGAGCATGAAGTAGATGCCGATGAAGGCCACAATCCATGCCAGCACCATGACAGATTCGAATGCGGAGGTCACCGGTAGGTTCATCTGGTCCTTGAGTGCCAGGTTGGCCAGGAAGACCGTCTGCACGAGCCATCCCAAGGACGTCAGGCCAATGGTCAAGTACCAGCGGATCGGACTGCGTACCACCAGCCGCGTCAACTCGCACAGGAGTGCCAGCCCGTAGGTACCCGCGAAACAGAGAACTTTCAACCGATCCATGTCGGCGATGCCCCCGTGCGCTACTGTGTCGTGCCCGGCCGTGCGGTGTCGCGCCGAGCCAGACGTACCCCGCGCCGGGCCAGCCCGATGGTCCATCCCTACACGAGACGCCCGGGCTTTCGCACAGGACTTATTGTAGGCTTCTGGACCACGTATTCCCAGACCCGGCCTCGCGGCTGGAAGGATAGGTTCACCACTGCCACTCCCGCCTGATGTTCGCCATTAAGACAAGAGTTGATCCGGCTGGTCCGAGACAATTCGGGTTTTCCGCGAACTTGTTGTCGTGCAGTATAAAGCGTAAGGTGCGTTGCGATCTGGCAAGCCCGATGGATTCGTTCCTCTAGAAGTTGAACACCGCATGCCCCGCCGCTCGTCGCCTCGATCCCCGTCACGCGGTGGCTCTCCGACTCAACGATCGGGGCCCAAGGAAACCGCGACCTGGCATCTGGCGCAGGCTCCGCTTGCCGACCTGGGTTCTGGTGCCGGCCATGGTTCTTGCGGTACTTCTGCTGTTCAGGTCACTCGGCCGAGAAGATGTGGCTGGGTTGCAAGGGCGGGCCGCGGCCGCGGCCCAGGCCAATAAATGGGTCCTTGCCCTGGAGCTATGGCGAAGGGTTAATACCACCGTGGGGGCCACAGGCACAACCTATCTTGGAGAGGGCCGAGCCTGCCTGGCACTCGGCCGGGCCGCCCAGGCGGAACGCGCACTCCGCAATGCCACCGCCGCCGCCCCCTCGAGTTCGGAAGCCTGGCTGCTGCTCCTGGAGATCTTGCGGGTGGAAGACCGATTGGTCGATGCCTTCGCCCTGGGCTGGGAAGCGCTCGACCACGTCTTGCCCGCAGCCCGACCGCAGCTTCTTCGCGAGCTGACTCTGGCAGCCCTGACCGATGTGCCCGATGACGTGGCACGGGGATCTCTGCAGCGCTGGATCGGTGCCGATCCAGGCGACATCGATGCCCGGGTAGCCCTTTTGTGGAGGATGGGTGCCGAGCCTCGCGCCGACGATCCGCAGCGCGAGTCACGGCTCACGCAGCTTGGAGAGTTGCTCTCAAGCCACCCCGAGCATGTCAATGCCCGCGAGGCGCTCGTAACCGCCCTGGCCGACGCCGGGGAACCAGAAGCCGGTAGAAAGCTGCTGGAAACCTGGCCTGTTGCAAAACGTGACGGTCGCTACTGGCGATTGCGCGGCCGATGGGACCTCGAGGACGACCATCGACCTGAACAGGCCGTCACCGCGCTGCAAGCGGCGCTTGCCGATTTTCCGCAGGACTGGCGCATTCATTTTCGCCTGGCCAGGGCTTTGCAGATTGTCAATCGCCCCGTGGAAGCACGTCGCGAGGCCGAGACGGTAAGCCGGATCCGTGAGTTGCTTGACCCGTTAACACTCGGGCCGAAGCTTGATGCGGCATTCTCGCATCCTGAGGAACCAGCCGCCTTTCAGACGCTGGCCGATCTCTGCGCCGGGCGGGATTAACCCGGCTCGCGGGCGTCTGGCGCACGGATGGTGCTGCTTCCGTGCAACGCAGTGCCACGTCGCAGGTTCACGCGCTTGGGGGCAGCGTGTTCGCGGCCATTCGTGATGGCATTTCGGACGTCCTTTGCCTGACCTCCTTCCTTTCCCTTGCCCGTCCGGGGTTGTGTCGAATCAACAAAACGGGCGGGAAAGTAACACCGGCGGTGCTCTTGAAGAGAATGTGTCACCAAGCCGTTCTCGCTCCGGTATGACAGGTTGAAAGGCCTATCGTACTTGCGGCGACGAACCAGGAAGTGAGAACTCCTTGCATTCCCGCTCCGCCTCAAGTGCCATCAAGTCTCAGGTAACTTTTTGATTGTTCGCCGCTGCCAGTGCCCGAGCTCACCCCCGGGAGGCCGCAGTTGGCAGGCAGGAGATCATGAAGATGTCCTACAGTAATCTTGCAGAGCCACTCGTGCGATCGAGCCTGGGAATTGACCATGCCACGCCTATCAACGGGCCAGGCATGGCAGAACCGTGGGGAATTCAAGAAACCGAGCCGGACAGGCCCGCACTGACCGAGGTCCCCGGTCGTGTGCTGCTCGTCGAACCGGCTCCACACGAACGCTCTTGGCTGCGCAACGAAATGCTCGCCGGTCACATGGAGGTCTTCGAGTCGACTGACCTGATCTCGGCACTACGCGCGGTCTCAATGTTTCAGCCGAACCTGATCCTTGGTCAACTTCGGCTGCCAACCTACAACGGGCTTGAGCTGGTTCGCCGGCTGAAGCGCGAGAGCGCCACGCAGTCAATTCCGGTCCTGCTCTACACCGACATGGCGACGGCGGAGGAGCGGATCCAGGGCTCGACCTGGGAGCAAGCGATCTCATCTCCAAACCGTTCGGGGGGGCTGAGCTGCTGGCGCGTCTGCGCGCGGCTCTACGCATCCGGCACCTCCTGACAATCCTGGAGCAGCGTGCTCACCTCGACGGTCTGACCGGCCTTGCCAACCGAGGCGTCTTCGATGATCGCCTTCCCCGGGAGTGGGATGCCTGCCGGCGCCGCCGCACTCCCCTGTCCGTGATGATCGCGGATCTTGATCATTTCAAGGCCGTCAACGATCGCCATGGGCATGCGGCCGGTGACACCGTGCTGCGGCACTCTGCCGCAACCCTGGCGCGGGTAATCCGTACGAGCGACGTTGTCGCCCGTTACGGCGGCGAAGAGTTCGTCGTGATTGCTCCAGATTGCGAGCTCTCCGCCGCAGTGCGGCTCGCTGAGCGCTTTCGCACGGCAATCGAGGAGCTCAAGATCGACGAGCACGCCGAGACTATCCCGGTGACTACCAGCATTGGCGTGGCGACCTTCACCGACCTGACCCTTTCCGGACCCGCCGAGCTGCTCAGGCGCGCCGACGAAGCTCTGTATCGAGCCAAGGAAGCCGGCCGCAATGCCACCTGGTTCTGGGAGCAAAACCGGAGCAGCCCGGTTCCCGCCACCCGCAATTCGGACTCCGAGTAGTGAGCTCGGGCCATTAATGCTGCGGCGACCAGCCCGAATCGACCGTGGCCCGCCCCATTCCATGATAGGTGAACCCCAGTGCGGTCATCCGCGCCAGGTCGAAAACATTGCGGCCATCGAAGATGACAGGCTGGCGGAGCAACCGGATCATGATCTCGAAATCAGGATTGCGGAACTCATTCCACTCGGTGGCGATCACCAGCGCGTCGGCCTGCTCGAGTGCTCCATAAGGACGGTCGCAATATGTCAACCGTTCGCCGTAAAGCGAGCGAACGTTACCCAGCGCCTCCGGGTCATGAACCCGCAGCAGAGCGCCGGCCTCAAGCAGCGAGTCGATCAAGACCAGGGCCGGCGCCTCGCGGATATCGTCAGTTCGGGGCTTGAAGGCCAGGCCCCAGATTGCAATGGTCCTGTCGCGCAAAGAACCATTAAAGTATGCCTCAATTTTTTGAAAAAGCACGTTCTTCTGCGCCTCATTGACGCCGTCAACGGCCTCCATCATCCGCGCCTGCAAACCCCGCGACCGGGCCATGTGGATGACCGCGCGGATGTCCTTGGGGAAACAACTGCCGCCGTAGCCAACACCCGGGTGCAGAAAGTGAAATCCGATCCGCTGATCGTGGCCGATACCCCGGCGAACATCATTGATGTCGGCACCGTAGGCCTCGCACAGGTTGGCCATCTCGTTGATGAAGCTGATCTTGGTGGCCAGCAGGCAATTGGCCACATACTTGGTCATCTCGGCGCTCTCTGGAGACATGACAAGGAACGGCCGGTCGGTTCGCAAGAACGGGGCGTACAGGACGTGCAACCGCTCGGCGACCTCGGGCTTCCTGGCGCCGACCACAATCCGATCTGGCTTGTTGAAGTCTTCGATGGCCGCGCCCTCCTTCAAGAACTCGGGATTGCTCGCCACATCGAAGGCAACATTGGTCACGGCGGCCATTCGGCGGGCCAGCTCGCCGTTGGTCCCCACCGGAACAGTGCTCTTGATGACGATGATCTTGGGCGAGAGGAGAAGCTCGGCCACCTGGCGACCAACCGCCCAGACGCCGCTGAGATCGGCACCCCCATCATCACCTTGGGGCGTTCCCACGGCAATGAAGACGATCTCTGCCTCGCCTAGTCCTTCCGCCAAGTCGGTCGTGAATACGAGACGGCCGTCCCGCTGGTTGCGGTGGACCAGCTCGCTTAGGCCCGGCTCGTAGATCGGAATCCGGCCGTGCTTCAATCCCTCGATCTTGGCGGCCACCTTGTCGATACACACAACGTCATTGCCACTCTCGGCCAGGCAGGTGCCCTGAACGAGCCCCACATATCCTGTTCCAATGACTGCGATTCTCACGACTTGGCTCTTTCCTCGGCTTGGTCTCGGAACTTTACGGGAAAAGATCGCCTGTGCCAGGCTGCCGCTCGCTTTTCCTCACCGCGAGGTCCCGCACATGGCCCGACCGCATGCCGAAAGCATAGAATCCCCTGACCCGGCTGATTCCGGCTCGTCCGCATTATCGATCAGACCGCTTGATCCAACAAGGTCGCGAGCAGCCAGCTCTGATCAGGCGATCACCTCAGTTCGTCTTCGATGCGTCGTACCAGCTCGTGTCTGACGGCATCAGGGCCTTGCTCGGTCCAGAGCGAAAGCCAGCGCGGATCAGCCCAGTCTTGGAAGATCCGCCGCCGGGCCAGCGGATCGGACAGGCGATTAAGAACGCAAGGGCGTAATTCGGCCAGAAGCATGGCCAGCCCGGCAGCAGCCGGCCCCAGCGCCTGCGCCACCCGGTCACGCAGCGCCGAGGCCAGCGCCGGACTGGCTCCCGAAGTTGATACCGTGAGCACCAATGGGCCCGACCTCCAAACTGCGGGAACGGTGAAATCTCCCGCTTCGGGGTCGCTCGTCGAGCAAACCCACGCGCCGATCTGGCGAGCATCGGCGACAACCCGTCCATTGACTTCGTCAGGCCCGGCCGCAATCACCAAGATTGCCCCATAAAGCTGCTCCGCCCGGTACGGCTTGGCGACGAGCTCAATCCCGTCCAGAGCCGCCTGATCAAGATCTCCCGCCGCTGGATCGACACCGATCACCCGGGCACCCGCCGCCACCAGTCCCGCTGCTTTATGCCGACCGACCGGCCCCAGGCCCACTACCACGGCGGTTCGCCCCGCCAGCTTCAATTCGATGGGGTAGCTTGACATGACACCCTGATGCCGAGACCGCGAATCGCCGAATAGAACGCTGGGCTACTTACTTACAGCCCGTTCTCACTCGCTCGGAGCTATCTTCCTCCTTGACTTCGCTGGTCATTATTCGATGGTTCGCGCAGGGTCTCCAGACCCCTACCGTGTGTGAACGGAAGTGAACAGAAACGCCACCCACTTTCTGGCACAAAATCTTTGAATCATCAAACCCGCTCCGGGCACTACTATGGAGAGAACTCAGGGGGAGCCCGTCTGATGGCGAGACTTTCGGTACATGCGGACACCCAAAAGCGGCTGCAGGTCCTCTTTGATGAGGGGACATTTTCCGGGCTGACAGACGGGTCGTTGATGGATCGTCTGGCGACGCCTGGCGATCCATCGGCCGCGGCTGCATTTGCGGCGCTGGTTGAGCGCCACGGTCCCATGGTGCTTCGTATCTGCCAGCAGGTGCTTGAGGACCCCCACGACGCCGAGGACGCCTTCCAGGCCACGTTTTTGGTCTTTTTCCGCAGGGCTGGCTCGATCTGGAAGTGTACTTCGCTGGCAAGCTGGCTCTTTGGAGTCGCCCAGCGCGTAGCGTATCGGGCCAGGAAACAGGCCCTCAGCCGTCAATCCCACGAACGACGATATGCGGAACGTGTGGCCGGGGAATCCCGTGACCTTGTAAGCCAACGGGAGACCTGGCCGGAAATCTATGAGGAAGTCGCCTCGCTACCGGACAGGTTGCGATTGCCGGTCGTCCTCTGCTACCTGGAGGGACTGACCACAGAGGCAGCCGCCTTGAGACTCGGTTGTCCCCGGGGGACGGTCCTGTCCCGGCTCTCCACGGCGCGTGAACGGCTCCGCGTTCGCCTGTCTCGCAGGGGACTGGGGTTGCCCGCCGGTCTACTCACGGCCGGGTTAACCACTTCCCCAACGGAGGCCGCGGTCCCTGCCGCGCTCGCCAATTCCCTGCTACGCATTACGCTCTCGATCGCCACGGACAAGACGATGGCCACGGCGGCTTCACCAGCAGTCGCGACTCTGACCAGTGGAGTGCTAAACATGATGTCTCGTGCCAAGCTGATCCGGGTCGCCGCCGCAGTTACTGCTATGGGCCTCGTCACTGTGGGAATAAGACTCGTCGTGCGTCGGCCCGCGGTGGCGGCTCGACAGGATGTCCCGTTGAGCAGGGCCCCGAAAACCACGTCGCAGATTTCGACGCCAGAGCCGCTCGCTGGGAAGGATGACAAGGCCTTGGAAGCCAGTAAGCGAGGCGACGGGGAAATCATCGTCCGCGCCGCTGATATGTCCGCGCCGCCTGATCGCCGCGACGAAGCCCTCATGGGCGTCGTTGCCATCAACCCCGAGACAGGGAAATGGCGGACGATCTACAAGGGCCTCTCGTTTGGCCCGATCTCGCGCGATGGGCGGTACATGGTCTACTCCGCGATGGGCGAGAATCTCGCGACTTCCGAAAGTGGCGTCTGGGTCCACGACCTCGAGAGCCAGACTCAAAAGCGGCGGATCTTTCTTCGAGGCGGATTCCCCATTTGGTTCCATGACGGCCAGAAGGTCGTGATCACCGTGCCAATGGACAATCAGCCGGGTAAGTTTGAAACCTGGCGGGTCGATCGGGACGGAACCGATCTAACCAAGCTGCCGGTCCCGGAGACCTTGTTAGTATTGGACTGCTCTCATGACGGCAACTGGCTGGCGGCACGAAGTGAAGGAGGCGACCCGAACTATCGCGGGCGGTTGACGCTCATTCATCCCGATGGGACCGGGTCTCGGTGGCTCACCGATGGTACGGCCAAGAGCGACGTTCTCACCACGTTCAAGGTTTCCCCCGACGGCCAAAGTGTTGCTTATGCTGAGATGACGACCGAGGGCAACGTATCCAAAGCCAGGCTCTACGTCATCAACACGGACGGCCGGCAGCGACGCGAGATCCCGATCAAGTTTGAGCCCGACACGTTGGTGACGATGCAGTGGTCTCCCGATGGGGCACGACTGGCGGCATCGAGTTGATGAACCGCCAGCGGAGGGATGCCTCGCTCGCCCTGGTAAACCTGGACGGCTCGAACTACCGCATTCTCTCCTTGCCGCCCGGGACGTGGAACCTCCACGTCTGCGACTGGCAGGTGCTGACTTCGGGGCTCAAGGTCCCCGAGCCAGGGGCGCTTGAAGAGTCTGCGGAAACAAGGAAGGCTGACTCGCCCCGGAGTCGCCTCCGCGCGGTGCTCGAGAAACACGACCGCGCGATGAAGGTCTTCATCGAGGAACGACAGAAAGCGAAGACTGCCGACGAGCGAATCCAGATCGCTCGGCAGAAATACCCCGAACCACGAACTTACACCCGCCGCTTCCTGGAGGTCGCCGACTCAGCTCCAGACGACCCGGCCGCGGCCGACGCCCTGGTCTGGGTCGTCGAGCGGAGCTTCGACGGTCCCGATTTCGCTCATGCCATCGACCTGCTCACAACGCATCATGCGGCGAACCGGATGGTGGGCCATGCGGCCATGACGCTCACCTACACAACCTCACCGGCAACCGAGAAGCTCTTCCAAGCCATCATCGAGAAGAGTGACTCGCGGGACATCAAAGGGCTGGCCTGCCTGTCGCTCGGCGCTGACTGCAAGAACCTGTCAGAGAAGGTCCGGAGCATTAAGGAAGATCCCGACGAGGCCCGTGAGTTTAGGGCGAGGATGATCGAGCAAGGCGCCAACGAGGAAGACTTTAACCGCCTTGTCGGTCGGGACGCCGATGCCCTGATGAACCAGGCTAAAGAAGCGTTTGAGCGAGCCGACCGCGAATATGGCGACACGGCGGGTCAAAGCGGTAGTCTGGCCACGGACGCTCAGCGAGAACTGTTCGAGATCCGCACACCGGCCCGCTCGTAGTCCTTGAGCTTGGACCGAGCGTCGACGTACCGGGTCGTCTTGGAAACCTCGACAACCAATTCCGGTGCCCCATGCAGATAGCCGTGCTGATCATGGCTCTGGCCGCCCCTTTCGGCAAGGATTCGCAGCAGGGCGTCAGGTTGTGGCTCGCTGCGAGGGCCGAGGATCGTGGTGACGCTGCCCGCTGCGCACCCCCGGCGTAGTCTCAGCTTCGGAATCGAGCCAGATGAGTACGGCAAGCTGAGCATCGCCGTGCTCTAAACGAGCCGGACTGGGCATAGAGACGACTCCGTCAATCAGTTCGGCCCGTACTTCAGGCGATGTCGCCTCATAAAGCGCGTGGAACTCGGCCTGGCTAAGATGCTGGCCGTCGACCAGCGTCGTCGGGGCGGCGTTCACTACCGTGGTCGGACCAGCGGGTGTGGCCATGATTTAGCCCTTTGCCTGGCGGGTACGCGATGCGACAGAGAGTCGCGCCGATCCGGAATATAGAGCGTCGAGAGCTGCTGAACCGGACCTCGTTGATCCTACCACCGACGGGTGGCCAGCGACACTGCCAGGTAATGCCACCACGTTATGGGATGGCGGGAATCGGGCCGACTCGGGCACCGGATCTACTCACTATTCGGTAAGGCGATATCATGGGATGCTCAGGTGCGAGCCCGAGGATCTGGACCGGGCTCTTCATGGCTGGCTCCAGAGGCCCGCGGCTGGGCAGTTTCGGGACAAGGAGACTGAGAATGCGACGCTACATCTCGCCGTTAACTTACAGGTGCGGGTTCCTGTTCATCATCTCGGCCTCAGTCTCATTATCGAGTGAGGGTCAGGACACGTGGTCGCGTGCCACCGCGACCTCGCCCGACGGCCAGGTCCGGATCGAGGTCACAGTCGCTGCACGCGGTGAGGGGATGGTAGCTCCATTTTATCGGGTCTCGTTCCGCGGCCGACCGGTGATCTTACCGTCGCGACTGGGCCTCGATCTGGTTGATGGTCCGGGCCTGGGAAACGATTCGACGATCGAGAGCGTTCAGACGAAGGCCATCAACGAGACATATCAACAGATTCCGGGCAAGCGTAGGAGAGTGGTCAACCGATGCAACGAGGTGGTGGTCATGCTGCGCGAGAGGACCACGCCGACATGGCATTGGGAGATCATCATACGGGCTTACGATGACGGGGCTTCGCTACGCTATCGAATTCCCACGCAGGAGGGCCAGAAAAGTGTGGCAATCGCCGGCGAACGCACCCAATTCGGGCTACCCGTCGACTCGGTCGCTTACGCCCTTCCCCTGAATGGCTACACCAGCTCACACGAGGCCCGCTACCAGAAGAAGCCCGTGGCCGAGATTCCCGGGGAATGGCTTCTCGGACTGCCCATCCTCGCCGAGCTCTCGGGAACCGGCTGGCTGGCGATTACAGAGGCCAACCTGACCAATTATGCGGGGATGTATCTGGCCCGCGATGTAGGGGGCGGGGCCGTTCTGGAATCACGGCTATCGCCACGGCCAGGCGAGCCGAAAGTCGCCGTCCGGGCCGACCTCCCGCTCGAGTCGCCGTGGCGAGCCTTCATGATTGCGGGCAAAGTGGAACGACTGGTCGAGTCAGACCTCGTGCTCAACCTCAACGCACCCTGTGCATTGGACGATATCTCCTGGATTCGACCCGGCAAGACCACGTTCCCCTGGTGGAACGGATTCCACGAGGAGAAGGTCCCTTTCGAGATGGGACTGAACACGGAGACGGCCATGTATTACATCGACTTCTGCGCCGAGGCCGGGATCCCCTACCACTCGCTCGACGGCAAGGGGAGTACCGCCTGGTACGGCGGCCCGATCGTGCCGTATCAGGGAGCCGACATCACCAAAGGCATCGAGGGGCTCGACCTTCAAAAGGTGCTCCGCTACGCCGCATCCAAGGGCGTCCAGATCCGCCTCTGGATGAACTGGCGGGCGGCCGAGGCCCACATGGAGCGTGCCTTCCCGCTCTACCAAAAGTGGGGCGTTGAGGGGGTGATGCTCGACTTCATGGACCGCGACGACCAAGTGATGGTCGACTTTCTTCGGCGGGCGCTGGAGACAGCAGCCGCGAACAAATTGACCGTCACACTGCACGGGGTTTCCGCGCCGACAGGTCTGGAGCGGACGTATCCCAACTTGTTGACCAGCGAGGGGGTGTTGAACCTGGAATACGACAAGTGGGACAAGCAAGGCGTCCCGCCCGAGCATGAGCTCACGGTACCCTTCACGCGAATGCTTGCCGGTCCGCTGGATTTCCACCAGGGCTCGTTCCGTGGCGTGGCCGTCGACGAGTTCCAGCCCCGCAACGAGGCCCCGCTCATCATCGGAACTCCCTGCCGGATGCTCGCCTGTTACGTGGTTTTACAGAATCATTTGCCGATGGTGGCAGATTACCCTTCCGCATATCGAGGTCACCCGGGCCTGGCGGTACTCGCGGCGATCCCGACGACCTGGGATGATACCCGTTGCCTGGGCGGCAGGGTCGGGGAGTTCATCGTCATCGCCCGGCAGCACGGAAACGAGTGGTGGGTCGGTGCGATGGGTGGCCGAAAACCACGGGCGGTAGAGGTCCCGCTGAGCTTCCTCGGCCCCGGTCGATACCTTGCGGAGATCTATCGCGACGACCTGAGCGCCTCGGCCCGCTTGACCAGACGCATCGAGAATGTGGCCGCCGAGGGAGATCTCCGAGCCCCGCTTGCGGCGGCAGGCGGTCTCCTGATCCGCCTCTCACCGGCGACTGGCGCCCCGCTTCTCCAGCCGTGAACAACGTCCCCGGCACAGGGTCGAGGCTGCCTCGCCAGCCGAACCGCCGGCCGTTAGTATAGTTGCTTTCTCACATAGTGCGTGCGGGAAGCTGAAAGAGAGTTGATCACCTTGTCTTTGCTGGTTCAGAAATTCGGTGGCACGAGCGTCGCTGACTCGAACAAGATTCTGGCGGCGGCGCGGCGGGCGATAAAGGCCCATCATCGCGGTGAGCAGGTGCTGGTGGTGGTCTCGGCTAGGGGGCACACGACTGACGAGTTGATCGCCCTGGCTCGGGAGATCACAGACAGGCCGCCGGCTCGCGAAATGGACATGCTCCTGGCAACCGGCGAACAGGTAAGCGTGGCGCTCATGGCCATGGCGATAGAGAGCTTGGGTGTGCCCGCCATCAGTTTCACGGGGGCCCAGATCGGCCTGGTGACCGACAGCTTTCACACCAAGGCGCGGATCAAGAACATCTCCAACGACCGCATGACCCAGGCCCTCGCCAATGGCAAGATTGTCATCGTCGCGGGGTTCCAGGGTATGGATGAGAACTACAACATCACCACCCTGGGCCGAGGCGGCTCCGACACCACGGCCGTCGCCCTGGCCGCGGTGCTTGGCGCCTCCGCCTGCGAGATTTACACCGATGTGGACGGTGTATATACCACCGACCCCCGGATCGTCCCCGACGCCGGCAAGATCGATCGCATCAGCTATGACGAGATGCTTGAGCTGGCAAGCCTGGGAGCCGGCGTGATGCACTCGCGGTCGATCGAGTTCGCCAAGAAGTACGGTGTCCCGATCCACGTCCGCAGCTCGTTTTCCGACGCACCGGGGACATGGATCGTCGGCGAGCAAGACGGCGCAGGCTGGGTGTGGCCGTGACCGGTGCCGCGCTTGCCCGGGACGAGGCCCGGATCACCATCCTTGGCGTGCCCGACCGCCCGGGAGTGGTCCACTTGCTCTTTCAGACCATTGCCAGGTCCAAAATCGTGGTCGACATGATCGTCCAGAACGTTGCGACCGACGGAGCCACCGAGGTCAGCTTCACCGTGGCCCGGGGCGACCTGGCTGAGACCCTGCGCGCCGCCACCACCGCCGCCGCCGAGATTGGAGCCCGGGGCGTCACCCACGACGCCGAGGTCGCCAAGGTTTCGGTCATCGGCCTGGGCATGCGCACTCACACCGGCGTTGCCACGGCGATGTTCCAGGCCATCGCCGCCGCCGGTATCAACATCCAGATGATCACGACCAGCGAGATCAAGATCAGCGTACTTGTTGACCGGGCCGCCGCCGTTTCGGCTCTCCGCGCCGTGCACAGGACGTTCTTGCTCGACGAAGTGCCCGACCGGCCGCAACCCAGCTTTATACCAGCCGAATCGGCAACGCGGGCGATGAAGCTCGTTCCGCTGGCGGACGCGGACACCAGCGGCCCTCGAGAACAGGGAATGGAAGACCTGGTCATCGCCGGGGTCGAGCTCGACGAGACCCAGGGACGGATCACCCTATATGACGTTCCCGACCGGCCCGGTTACGCAGCAAGAGTCTTCCAGACTATCGCCGACGCGGGGGTGTTTGTCGATATGATTGTCCAGAACGTCAGCCAGGACGGCCGGTGCAACCTTTCTTTCACGGTACCCCGCGAGACCGTGACCCGGGCCGCCGAAGCGATCACGCCAATTGCCGGAGGGCAAATCCAGATCGAGCCGGCTATGGCCAAGCTCTCGGTCATTGGCGTGGGCATGCGCACCCACACCGGCGTTGCCACCCGCATGTTCGGCGCCCTGGCCGATCGCTCGATTAACATCAATCTGATCAATACCAGCGAGATCCGCATCAACGTCGGCACCGACGTCGCCAAGGGCAAGGAAGGATTGGACTGCCTGCGCGAGGTCTTCGCCTTGAACCAAGAATCCTGAGACAAATCGAAGCGCGGATTGTCACTCACTGAACCTTGCACTGGTGGTCCATTCCATCCGGAGAGAAAACTTCCCGTGGCACGTGAAAAGCTCGTACTGGCGTACAGCGGCGGCCTGGACACGTCGGTCGCCGTCAAGTGGATCAACGAAACGTACGACATGGATGTGATCGCCTACACGTGCGACCTGGGCCAAGGCCAGGACATCGAGGCGATTCGCCAGAAGGCGCTGCGTACCGGCGCCATCGACGCCGTCGCCGAGGATGCGCAACCTGTTCATCGATTACTTCGTCTGGCCCTCGCTCATGGCCGGGGCGCTCTACGAGGGCAAGTACCCGCTGGCCACGGCGCTGGGTCGCCCGCTGATCGCTCAGCTCATGGTCCGCGCAGCGCGCAGCACGGCGCCGCGGCTGTGGCGCACGGCTGCACCGGCAAGGGAAACGACCAGGTCCGGTTTGACGTCACGTTCCAGACCCTCGCTCCCGACCTCAGAATCGTTGCCCCGGTGCGGGAATGGAAGTGGACGCGATCGCAGGAGCTCGAGTTCGCCGCCGCGCACGGCATCGAGGTTGAGGCCACCAAGAAGTCGATTTTCAGCACCGACCAGAATCTCTGGGGCCGCTCGATCGAGGCCGGGATTTTGGAAGATCCCTGGGTCGAGCCCCCTCCCGAGACTTTTCAGTGGACAGTCGACCCGCGGCATGCACCCGACCAGCCCGAGGAGATCGAAATCACCTTCGATCATGGCAAGCCCGTAGCCCTGGACGGTCAGGAAAAGGATGGGATCGAGCTGATTGACGATCTTAACAAGCTCGCCGGCAAGCACGGCGTGGGCCGGATCGACCATATCGAGAACCGCCTGGTCGGAATCAAGTCGCGCGAGATCTACGAGGCGCCCGCCGCCCTGCTACTGCACGAAGCCCACCGCGAGCTCGAGTTCTTGACCCTCTCGAAGGAATCGCTCCGATTCAAGACCCTGGTCAGCCAGGCCTACGCCGACCTGATCTACAACGGCCTCTGGTTCAGCCAGCTCCACCAGGACCTGATGGCCTTCACCGTTTCAAACCAGCAATACGTCTCCGGCACGGTGCGGCTGAAGCTCTTCAAGGGCCACGCCATGACCGTTGGCCGCAAGAGCCCCAACAGCCTCTACCGCCACGAGCTGGCCACGTACGAGGAAGGCGACCAGTACGACGCATCCGCCGCGCTTGGCTTCATCAAGATCCACGGCCTGGGGCAGACCACGCAGGCCAAGCACCAGCTCTTGAAAGGCAAGTCGGGCCCGCGGCTCGAATTACCCAGCATCATCCCCCCGGACAAGGCGAGCTGAGCGGCGCGTTGCGAGCGGCAACTCCGGGTGGGCTGCACTCGATCCACTGCTTTAACCATATCTCGATGGGACCCAGCGTACATGACTTCCAGGGCAAGACGAGAGAAGGGATCAGCTCGGAGCGTCACCGGATGATGTGAAGAAGGCTTACGGAGAGCCCGAGGCCACGATGGGCTCAGACAATTATTGGTACGCGAAGCGTGGCTGGGAGTTCTCCTTTCGGGACGGCAAGCTGGTGGGTTATCGGGCCACTCCCCCCGATCCAAGCCTGGAGATCGAAGTGCACGAAGATGGAACTTCTATGATGACGAGGCGAGCGAAATAGCGTGTCATTTTCATGCGATTGGAGCGGTGGATGGCAGCGTGCTCGGCTAAATTGCCACCATTACCATGACCAGTGCACCGCTCATCCGGTCGCGACAATTACGACCGTCCCCTTGACTCCACTATAGTCCCTTCTCTATTGCCCGGGAATGCCTTCGCTCCAGGATGTTCCGCCGATTCTCCAGCCTGCACAATTCATCGCCAGTCGCGCCTCTTCCACTATCAGGCGAACGGATCAGATAGATCCACATCCAAGCGTCAGTCAGCTGCAATTCCTGCCCATGCATCTCTTCTTCGAACTTTCAAACGGCCGTACGGAATGTGGGTTATCATAAGACGAGCCTCACTCTGCCGGTTAGACTGGGCGGCCTCTCGGAGGCCATCCTCGGCACCCAGCGAGTTCATCGCATGACGGCACGACTGGCCTGCATCCGATGCGGAAAGCCGATCGAATCGGAGCCGGAGCATACCGGTGATGGCTCCACCTGTGCCGAGTGCCTGCAGATGAACCGACAGGGCAACTCGCAGGCGAGCAGGCAATCTCCCTCGACACCCGCGCATCGGCAACCTCTCTGGCCCATTGAGAGAACCTCGAGCCGATCGATGATCTTGCAGATCGATCGACCAGTCTCTTGTCATGCTCAGTGAATCACTCTCCCGACTTGGGATCGAGATCATTTGCCGAATGGGAACATGCCGTTGATCAGGGCGCTGAGTCCCAGCTCGATCAGGTGTTTCTGAACCTGCTTCCAACAGCATCGACGCAATCGAAGAAGCAGGTCTTGCCAGGGCCCTGTTGAGACCCGCACCGACGACCGAGACGTCGCGAGGGAGGTTTGCGATAACGGGCCTGGAATCCCAGAGGCGATCCTTCCCCGCATTTTCGATCCTTTTTTCACGACCAAGCCGCCGGGAAAAGGAGCGGGCCTCGGCCTGGCCGCGTGCCATGGCATCGTCACAAGGCACGGAGGCCATATCGATGTCGAAAGCCAACCCGTCACGCGTACGTGCGTTCGCATCCGGCTTCCCATCCCACAATCCGCCTAGAATCCAGACTTGAAGATCTTGGCCGATCCACGGCCGGTCGCCTCGACGACCGATCCGCCGAGCAACGCATCATCCCTCGTGATACAGCGACTCGCGGAGCGAGATGACCTGCCCGGAATCCGCGGCCTGCTGCGCCTTAAGGGCGATCTCGGTGATGCGGCATGCTTCAGCGAGCGTCAGCGGGGGTGGGGCTTCGCCGCGGAGGGAACGGGCGAACTGTGTGAACAGGTCGGGCTCGGAGTGCAGCGGTAGTGTACGAGGAGGCTGATCGCCGCTGTTGAGTGTCACCTTCCTATCGACCAGCGCGGTCTCGATAACGCCATGGGATCCCGCGATTCGCAGCCGCTCATCGCCGTGCGTGCGTGCGGATTCCGGGCGCAGGTAGTCCAGAGTGACCGCGGCCACGCCGCCGTTTTTCATTGACAGGACGTAGGCAGCCTGGCTCGCGCAGGCGGGAAAGTCGGGACGCGCGGTCGCGCCCTCGCACCCCTGTACCGAGGTGAACACATCGCCGAGAGTCGCGTGCAGCCAGTCGAACGCGTGGATTCCCACCCACGGCGCGAGGCCCGCGAAGGTTTTGCGGCTACGATAGGCATCGGAGCGCTGCTTGCCCCACTTGTACGATTTCTGGCTGAAGCTCAAGAGGGGCTCGCCGATCTCTCCGCCGTGAACGGCACGCCGGATCGCGGCTAGCGCAGGGTCGCCCCGCATGGTATGCATCGGTACAAGTGCAAGCTTCGCTTTCCGGGCGAGCTTGAAGAGCCCTTCCAGAGTGGGCAGGTCCATCGCCAACGGTTTTTCTGCCATGACCGGCAGCCCGTGTTCCAGGCAGATCCGAACCCAGTGCGGTACGCGGTCGCTGCGGCCGCACACCTGCACGACATCCAGCCGCGCGGTTTCCAGCATTTTCCCGGGATCGTCGAAGCGTCGCGTATCCATTGTCAGCCCGGGGGCGTGGTCGAACGAACCCGTCGTCTCCTCCGGGCCGGAGGGAGCAACCGCCTCGAGAGTGAGTCCGGCGACATGCTCGAGGGCCGGCGCGTAGGTTTGCCAGTGTCCTGTCGAGCCGATCAGTCCCAGCCGCATGTGCCTATCCCTCTCCGACCAGAGCGGTCAGGTACGTGAGATAAACCGGTTGCCGGCGATGCAGAAACGCAGTGGCTTGTGGGCCCATTCGCCCGAGTAGTCGACCCCGACGCGCGGGCGAGCCTCGATCTCGAAGCGGCCATGGTCCATTGGCTCGGCCAGGACGAGCTCGCCCGTTGTGAGGTCGTGCCCGTTCAATTGTCGGTCAATGGACAGAGCGCGGCAGAGCCGGCCCGGACCACTCGCCGAAGCGTCGATGTCGCTTACCGGCTCGAGGGCGCGAAGCAACACGGCTGAAGCGTGCTCGCCGGGGCCGGTCACAACGTTCAGGCAGTGGTGCATGCCATAGATCAGGTAAACATACGCACGGCCGGGCGGGCCGAACATGATCTCGGTGGCGCGCAGTCCGGCCGCGGGCCGAGTGGGCAGCGAGGTCGTGAGGACCCAGATACGCCTCGGTCTCGACGATCCGCCCGATCCGGGAGCGGTGCTCGACATGGCGAACCAAAAGCTTGCCCAGTAGGTCTCGAGCCACAGACTCGGCGTCACGATCGTAAAAGGACGTTGGAAGAATCTGCATGACAGTCATCGTACCAGACCCTGAGCGATCTGGCTTACCACCCAGGGATCGTAGGGAGATGCTGATCGACATTCTTGCTTCCGGGGTTCAGCGGGGTTACGCTGCAGCATGTTGAAGGAGCGTGCGGATTGATGGAGACTTGGCCGGTTTCGGGAGGCTTCAGCCATGCGGCTCGCTGCGCGTTCTCCTGGTCGTGGTTTGCTGTCTGGCCTTACACGTTAAGACTGTCCAGGCGTCCGATTATGCGATCGGAGCCGACCTGTCGTTTCTCAAGCAAGCCGAGGATCATGGTACGGTTTTCAAGGACGGCGGACAGCCCAGACCGGGCCTGCAGATCTTCAAGGATCATGGATACAATTGGGTGCGGTTACGGCTTTTTCACACACCCACCGCGCCTACCCAACAACCTAGCCTACACGATAACCTTGGCGCAGCAGGCGCAAGCTGGGCTTTAAGTTCCTTCTCGACTTCCACTACTCCGACACATGGGCTGACCCCGGCAAGCAATTCATTCCGGCGGCATGGAAGAACAAGACGCACGATGAGCTCGTGCAGGCTGTCTTCGAATACACGCGCGACGCGATCCATGCGTTTCGTGAAGCGGGTGTGTTACCAGACATGGTGCAGATCGGCAACGAAGTGATCGCCGGCATGCTTTGGCCGGATGGCAGGCTGCCGGACCACTGGGACCACTTTGCCGATCTTGTAAAGGCAGGGATCAAGGGAGTGGACGCTGGACGAGGCGACGGCCCTCGACCTCGGATCATGATTCACATTGACCGTGGCGGCGATCGAAAGGGCACCAAGGCTTTCTTTGACCGGCTGCACTCGCTGGGTGTGGATTACGACGTGATCGGCCAGTCCTATTACCCCTGGTGGCACGGAAGCCTGCTGGATCTGCGTGAAAACCTCGATTTCATGGCAAACACCTACCGCAAGGACATCGTCCTGGTCGAGGTTGCCTACTGCTGGCGGCCCGCGGAGTACACCCGGAGGCCCGGGCCATTTCCGGAAACGGCCTTGGGACAAAAAGAGTTCCTGGATGAGGTGAATCGTCTCGCGCTCGACACGCCAGACCATCGCTGTATCGGAATCTTCTGGTGGGAGCCGGCCGTCTCTGGTCCGCTGCGTAGCCGCGGGTTTTTTGGTGACGACGGCGACGCTCTACCGGTAATTCACGTGTTTGATCGGTTCAGCAGGCATTGATCTACTCAGAGCGTGTCCCCGGTGACAGCCAGATGCTCCATCGCGGCAATTATGCGATCAATCGTGACGTACTTAAAGTAAATATACTATGAACGTACGGCAATCTTTCGCGAGTTTCGTCACCCAGATCCTGCTGGCCTCCGCCGCCTTGAGCTTGCTCGGCGCTCCCCTGGCCGGGGCTGCGCCGTTGCGTGGCGATCAGGGACCGATCGGGATGTTTGAAGGCCATGGCGACGTCGGCGAGGTGCAACACATAGGGATAGCCAGTTTCGATACCGCGGTCAAGACGTATACAATATCCGGCAGCGGCGAGAACATGTGGTTCGGTAAAGATGCGTTTCATTTCGCCTGGAAACAGGCTTCCGGAGACGTCTCGCTCTCCGCCGATGTCGCTTTTCTCGGCGCGGGGGTCGAGCCGCATCGCAAGGCGTGCCTGATGTTCCGCCAAAGTCTCGACGCCGATTCGGCCTATGTCGACATCGCGGTGCATGGCGACGGGCTAACCTCATTGCAGTTTCGCGAAGTGCGGGGAGCCGCCACCCACGAAGTGCAGGCCAGTGTCAGGGCTCCTGGACGGTTGCGAATCGAAAAGCGTGGAAAGTATAGCGTGATGTACCTGGGTAACGCGGGCGAGGAGCCGAAGTACAGTGGCGCAGCGGTGCGAATCTCACTCCAGGACCCGTTCTTTGCTGGAATTGGCGTATGCTCACACAATAAAGACGTGACGGAGAGAGTGATTTTCTCGAGGCTCGAATTGACCTCTCCCCTGCCGGGCTTGTCAGGTCGGCCGGTGCTTTGCAGCACTCTGGAAACGCAGTCGATCGCGTCAACCGATCGCCGCGTGGTCCATGTCGCCCCTACCCGGTTCGAAGCCCCCAACTGGCTGAAGGACGGCAAGTCGCTCTTCTTCAACAGCAAGGGCCGCATCTACCGCATTCCGGCCGGCGGCGGTCAGCCCGAAGCCATCGACACGGGCTTCGCCACGCGCTGTAACAACGACCACGGTGTCTCTCCCGACGGGACGCTCTTGGCAATCAGCGATCAGTCGCAAGCCCACGGCGATTCGTTGATCTACACACTGCCGGTCACAGGCGGCACGCCCAGGCAGATCACTCCCACCGGTCCGTCTTACTGGCATGGTTGGTCGCCCGACGGCAAGACTTTGGCTTTCTGTGGAGAGCGCCAGGGCGAGTTCGACATCTACACGATTCCCGCCGCGGGCGGTCCTGAGAGCCGCCTGACAGCCGCCGCAGGGCTGGATGACGGGCCGGAGTATTCCCCTGACGGCCAGGCTATTTACTTCAACTCCATGCGCACCGGCACGATGCAGATCTGGCGGATGCGAACCGACGGCAGCGAGCCGCGGCAGGTCACCTCGGACGAGTTCAACAACTGGTTCCCACATCTCTCACCCGACGGTCGGTTCATGCTCTTTCTCTCCTACGAGATCGAAGTGACCGGCCATCCGGAGAACAAGGATGTCACCCTCCGAAGGATGAATCTGGCCAGCAAGCAAATCGATGTGCTGGCGCGGTTACTTGGCGGTCAGGGGACGGTCAACGTCCCCTGCTGGTCGCCTGATGGACGGCAAATCGCATTTGTAAGCTACCAGTTCATTTCAGCGGACAGGGCGCCCCCTGCCCCGCGCCCGTAAGGCGTTCGCCGCGGACCGCACTGTTGATTCGGGACGCAGAAGAGCCGCCTCCGGGGCCGCGCACCGCCAGGCTCCTTGGAAAAGGCTCAACCTGGACCAAAACGTTGTTTCCTGGGAGAAAGTCCGCCGATAAGAATGGATACCAACAAGAATGGATATCAACCACAACGCCTCCAACCCACGATGCTTCCGCCCTTGACGACATAAATGGCGACAGCGTCATTGGCCAGGTGGGATCGCTATCCCCCAAGTGGCTTGGTTATGTTAAGGTTCGCAAGGTGGCACGTCGGATGCATTTCTCCTGGCCGGTCCGGTCGGGAGCGGATCGGCATGATTGAATCGACAAGGACGATGGAACCGGGTCTGCCGCCACGAGCGCGAGAGCTTGCCGGGGGCGACGCCCGGCTCTCGGTCGCTGTACCGATCAGGGCGCAGCCATTGATCGCACCGGCGCACCGGTCGGCGATGTTCTTTCCCCTGGTCGTCCTGGTTGCGGTACTGCCTGGACTGGCCGCGCTCAACTCCTGGGATCTGACTCCTCCAGGGCCGTTGTGGGGGCTGCGTGCGCTTGCCGTGCTGGATGGCCTGGCCATCGACCAGGTTCCCGCGGCGGTCACGATCAAGCCGTCCGGCGAGTCGGCGGCACTGCGCGCTCTTTCGTTTCAGCCCCCGCTCTACGCCTGGCTGGCCGCGCTGGGAATGAAGCTGACTGCGGACCTCGATCCGCTGGCCAGTGTGCTTCCCAGTTACTTGGCCGGCGTCGTGATTGTCGTTCTGGTGTACCTGCATGGGCGGGTCTGGCGGGGGCGCGGCATGGGTTTCGCCGCAGCGTTTTTTGTGGGGTTCAACCCGAAACTGCTCTTGAGAATGCAAGAGGCGACGCCAACGACGCTGGCCGTGGCTGGTGCGATTGGGGCCCTGCTCTGCTACGCCTGGCGCCAGCGCGCCGTGGAGGAATCGTTACGCCGCTGGCCCTGGGCAGGGCCGATCTTCTGGGCGGTTTGCGGAGCCCTTTCGCTAGGCCTTTCGCTGCTAGCCCTTGGAGGTTTCGGGCTGGTCGTGATCCCGGTTGTGCTCTTACATCAGGTTTATCTGCGGTTGGGATCGGCTGCACCGGCGGTTTCCCGCTCACGGGGCAGATTCCGCTGGCTGGAATGGTTGCGAACCGCTGGGGTAACTGATGGCCTGCTGGCCCTGGTGATCGCCTTTCTTGTGGCACTTCCCTGGTACATCCGCATGGTCCAGACGCATGGCTGGGAAGCCTTGGCCGGACTCGAGTTCCGGTCCTGGGGAATGGGTGGCAACGAGGCTTCACTGCTATTTCGTCTCTTCGAGCTGGCTCCGGTTACCCTACCCCTGGGGATCTATGGTGCCGCGCGGGCAATCCGACTGGCCTTGATTGATGAGAATAACACATCCGAAACGGAGGGCGGATCGCTCTGGGTGATTTGGCTGGCCGTGGCGGCCCTGGCGCCGGCGTTCTGGCCCGGCGGTCCCCATGGCGCCTTCGATTTTTTCCTGCTCGTACCCCTTGACCTGCTGGCTGCGGTGACGGTTGCCGACCTGGTCAACCGGCGCGTACCGGCTCGCACCCTGATCATTCTCGCCCCGGCGACTGCCATGTCGGTGGCCTGGTGGGCCAGCGAGGATTTGCAAGGGGCCCTTGATGACCTGATGCACGGCCGAGCCGACGCCGCCACAGCCCTCGGCCTGCACCTGGCGCTCGATCTGATCCTGCTGTCGATCTGGTTCACCCGCAGGCTTGACCGCTGGGCCCGTCGCCGCGACGATCGGCAGCGCTGCGTCCTGGCGTTCTTCCTGATCACGATCCTTGCAATCACAGTCGGCACTGGCGTGCAGGAGGCCGTCTTTCGCCACAGTGAGACTCATGATCTGTTGACCCTTCGCACCATGATCTTGCGGCGCAATCGCGAGCGTCCCTTCGAACAACTGGCGGTGATCGGCCCAGAGACCGTCAGGCCACCCAGCTCCACAGCCGACTCTGCACAGCGCCCCGGAGAGCAGTACACGGGAGGCTGGTTGCGGTTCATCCTCCGCACCGCGCTGCCGAACCTGCCGCAACGCGATCTGAACAACATTGATGAGCTGCTGGCGCTTCCGGAAGGCCAACGTCTAATCATCTTCACCGGATCGGGCCAGCGACTCTCTTCCGCGGCAAAGGCCAAGCTTGGCCTCGAAATCATCCATCCCGGCCGTCTGGGAATTCTCGATGTCTATGCCACAACTCATAACCGGCCACCGCGACGATAAGATCGATCACACAAGTTGCCCCGAGCAATCTCGCGATTTATGATCGAGGCATCGTTGCGCTTTGCAACGAAGACAGGCCTGTGCCGGCTCTACTCCGGGCCAATCACCATTCCGGAATCCGGGGATACTCAATGATCGACTGGTCGAGCGTCTTTGCCGAATCTCAATCGTACAGTGAGTTCCTGGACCGCCACGCCAACCAATCGCAGCGCGAGCGATGGGATGCGATGCACGCCCGATTTGAACTCACTGCCGCGCAGCAAAGCTTGCTGAGTACGTTCAGTCGCCGAATGCCGCTGGTCTGCCTCGCCGGCGCCTGGTGCGGTGATTGTATCAACCAGTGCCCGGTCTTTGATCACTTCGCCCGGGCCGCTCCGGCCATCGAGCTGCGATACCTCGATCGTGACGCCCTGCCCGCTGTCCGGGAGGAGCTTAAGATCAACGGCGGTGCACGCGTTCCGGTCGTCGTTTTCCTGAGCGAGGATTGGCAGGAGGTCTGTCGGTACGGCGAGCGAACGTTGTCGATTTACCGGAAGCTCGCAGCCGACCAGCTCGGCCCGAGCTGCCCGACCGGACTCGTGGCTCCGGCCGACGGTGCGCTGGCCACGATCACGGCCGAATGGCTGGCCGAGTTCGAGCGCGCGCACCTGATCCTCCGGCTCTCTCCACGGCTGAGAACCAAGCACGGGGATTGAGCGAAAAGACGCGGAGTCCTGCCCGCGTTTGTTGCGGCGAATGCCGTTTTCTCACGGTTTCGTGTCGAGCCAGGCCATGCCGTCAGGACCGCGGCCGGTTTTCAGTCGCCCCACTTCAGTGAGCGTATTGAGGTCGATGATCGCGATAGCGTTTTCCCCAGTCATGGCGACGTAGGCGCGGGCACCGCCGGGCGGGATCAGTATGCCGCTGGCGCCTCGGCCGAGCCTTATCCGCTTCGTCACGGTGCGGCTACCTGTGTCCAGGACGATCAGGCCGCCCCCGCCGATCTCGGAAACGAGCGCCAGCCTGCCATCCGGAGTGAACTTCAAGCGGTTGGGGCCTCGCGCTCCCGCGTCGATGGTGTGGATGACCTTCTTGGATGCAACGTCGATGACCGAGATTCGGCCGTCTCCCATGTGCGCTGTCCACACTTCCTTGCCGTCTGGTGATAGATCGAACCCCTCCGGGCCCCTGCCGACAGGGATGAGAGTTTGGCTCCACCCGGACCTCCCATCGGGCCACCTGGCCCCCGCGGCGGCCCGCCAGGTCCACCAGGAGGCGGCCCACCAGGTCCATCGGGAGGAGGTCCGCCAGGTCCACCGGGAGGAGGTCCGCCAGGTCCGCCGGGAGGCGGTCCACCGAAGGGCGGCCCACCTGGCCCTCCTGGAGGTCCCTGAGGTCTTTGTGTGCGCTCAAAGATGCTGATCGTGTTAGAATCAACATTTGATGTGAAGATGGTTTTCTGTCCGTTTCCCGACGAGGACCATGTGGGTCCTTCCCTGGCCGGTGCCCAGCAGCCAGTCAACCTTATTAATTGACGGGTCATAGCGGCCGATCGCCATGTTCGCCTCGGCAGTGAAGTAGAGCTTGCCGTCGGCGAACCACAAACCGTGCGGTCGGCCCAGCGGGGTCAAATCGACGCGGTGCAGCTCTTTGCGCCGCGATGTCAATGACGGAGATGGAGTTACCTCCCTGTGCGCTGGAACCGCTGTAATTGCTTGCGAAGGCGAGTTTCCCGTCGGCAGATACAACCAGCTCGTGTGGGTCCTGCCCGGTCGGGACATGTCCCGCGATCTTGCCGCTCTCCGGGTCGACTATGGCCATTGCGTTCTCGCCCTTATGCAACACCAAAAGCGCAGGCGACGGCGTTTCCTGAGCCCAGGCTCCCGTGCCGGCAATCGCGCCAACAATGACCAACCCAGACATGATTCTCATTTCCGCTACCTCCACGACGACCGAAAGGTTTGACATCCGAGGATGCAGTGAGATCTGATAAGACATTCTTCCCGGGTTAGCTATGTCTTGATTGCGGTCAAGACGCCGCGTTGAATGACCTACTACTTCAGCTATGGTAGGGAAAGACCGACCGATGTTCAGTAAAGAAATTAAGGACCGGCCTCGGCCGCGGCCTTCCTGGGCTCGTGCAGGCTGGCCTTCAGGTAGTCACGATTCAGGCGGGCGATGAACTCCATGCGGATTTCCTTGGGACAAACCGCCTCACACTCTCCGTGATTGGTGCAACTGCCAAATCCTTCCGCGTCCATCTGGTCGATCATCGCGGTGGCGCGGCGGTATTTTTCCGGTTCGCCTTGGGGCAGCAAGTTAAGGTGCCCGACCTTGGCCGAGACGAAGAGCATGGCCGAGGCATTAGGACAGGCAGCCACGCAGGCGCCGCAGGCGATGCAGGCGGCGGCGTCCATGGACAGTTCGGCACTCTCTTTGGACACGGGGATGTCGTTTGCCTCGGGGGCATTCCCGGTCCGAACGGAGACGAACCCTCCGCTGGCGATAATCCGGTCGAAGGCGCTGCGATCGACCATCAAGTCCTTGACGACCGGAAAGGCCGCGGCGCGCGAGGGCTCTATGGTCAGAATGTCGCCGTCATGGAAGCTGCGCATGTGGAGCTGGCAGGTTGTGGTGGCGCTCCTGGGTCCGTGCGCCTCGCCGTTGATCACGACCCCGCACTGCCCGCAGATCCCCTCCCGGCAGTCATGATCGAAGGCGATCGGTTCCTTGCCATCGAGAATCAACCGCTCGTTGACCACGTCGAGCATCTCGAGGAACGACATGTCGGTGCTGATGTCGTGCGCTGGATAGGTCTCGAACCTTCCAGGAGAGTCACGGTTCTTCTGCCGCCAAACATTCAAGGTCAAATTGAGCTTCTTTTCCGTACCGTTGCCGGTCATCGATCATCCCCTCAGCCCGGATTCAGTCACGTGCCGATCGCCAGCGGATGTAGCCAGCCAGGCTCGGAACCGGATCAAGCAATGGATCTGCCCTTCACTTGCAACTGACCACCCGCGTCGAGTGACCACTTACTTGTAGCTACGCGTTTGCAAGTGGACGTACTCGAAATTCAAAGGTTCGACAAGCCGGTTTGGGCGGTTGCCTTCGCCGGTATATTCCCAGGCCGCGACGTGACAAAAATGTTCGTCGTCCCGGAGAGCCTCACCGTCCTTGGTCTGAAATTCCTCGCGGAAATGTCCTCCAGCCGATTCCCGGCGTTCCAGAGCATCGAGGCAGATGAGCTCACCAAGCTCCAGAAAGTCGGCGACCCGGCCGGCTTTCTCGAGCGACTGATTGACCTCCTGGCCGTCGCCCAGGACGCGGACGTCTTTCCAGAACTGCTCGCGAAGGGCAGGGATCTGCTCGAGCGCGGTCTTCAACCCCTGCTCATTGCGGGACATGCCGCAGTAGTTCCACAGGAGCTTGCCAAGCTCGCGGTGGAAGTCGTCGACGGTCCGCTTGCCTTTGATTCCCAGCAGCTTCTTGGTGCGATCAGAAACCCACGCCTCTGCGTCCTTGAAGGCCGAGTGATCGGTTCCGATCTTGTCGAACTTGGTCGAGGCGAAGTAGTCGCCAAGCGTGTATGGGATGACGAAATAGCCATCGGCCAGCCCTTGCATGAGCGCGCTGGCGCCCAGCCGGTTGGCCCCGTGATCAGAGAAGTTGGCCTCGCCCAGGACGAACAATCCGCGGATGGTGCTCATCAAGTGATAATCAACCCAGAGCCCCCCCATCGTGTAGTGAACCGCCGGGTAGATCCGCATGGGCACCTTGTAGGGGTCCTCGTCAGTGATCCGCTCGTACATGTCGAAGAGGTTGCCGTAGCGCTCCTGGATGGTTGCCACGCCCAGGCGGTTGATGGCCTCGGCGAAATCGAGGTAGACGCCCAGCCCGGTACTGCCCGCTCCCCGGCCCTCGTCACAGACTTCCTTGGCCGCCCGCGAGGCGATATCGCGTGGGGAAAGGTTGCCGAAGGCGGGGTACTTGCGCTCCAGGTAATAATCACGTTCGTCCTCGGGAATCTGTGCCGGGGGCCGCGTGTCGCCCTTCTTCTTGGAGACCCAGATTCGGCCGTCGTTGCGGAGCGACTCGGACATGAGCGTCAGCTTGCTCTGATGGTCGCCGGTCACGGGAATGCAGGTCGGGTGAATCTGGGTGAAGCAAGGGTTGGCGAACGCCGCGCCTTTCTTGTACGCCCGCCAGATGGCCGTGGTGTTGCAACCCTTGGCGTAGGTTGCCAGATAGAAGACTGTGCCATACCCGCCGCTTGCCAGGATGACGGCGTCGGCGACGTGCGATTCAATCGCGCCGGTTTCGAGGTCGCGCGTGACGATGCCTCGCGCCTGGTTGTCGATCACGACCAGTTCCTGCATCTCGTGCCGCGGGAACATCTTGATCGCGCCCAGACCCACCTGGCGTTGCATAGCCTGGTAGGCACCAAGAAGAAGCTGTTGCCCCGTCTGGCCGCGGGCGTAGAACGTCCGCGAGACCTGAGCGCCGCCGAACGACCGGTTGGCCAGCAGTCCACCGTATTCGCGTGCGAACGGTACCCCCTGCGCAACGCACTGATCAATGATGCAGACCGAGACCTCGGCAAGCCGGTAGACGTTGGCCTCGCGGGAACGGAAGTCTCCGCCTTTGACAGTGTCGTAGAACAGCCGGAAGACGCTGTCGCCGTCGTTTTGATAGTTCTTGGCCGCGTTGATCCCACCCTGGGCGGCGATCGAGTGTGCTCGCCTGGGGCTATCCTGGTAGCAGAAGCAAGATACCTGGTAACCCAGCTCCGCCAGCGACGCGGCCGCGGAGCCGCCCGCCAGGCCGGTGCCCACGACGATCACGGAGTACTTCCGTTTGTTCGCCGGGTTGACCAGCTTCATGTCAAACTTGTGCTTGGTCCACTTCTGCTCGATCGGCCCGGAAGGCACCTGCGAGTTGAGTTCCACGGGGCGCTCCTCATCCATAATTTCAAGGTGACTTGAGGAACCCAGTCAGAACCGCCAAGGGCACGGTGATGAACCCTAGCGTTACCAGGATCGTGAAGATTGTCGCGAACCACCGCCCCAGGGAACGATCGCGGTCCTCCGGCGCCCGAGCGTCTGAAACATGCTCCACACGCCGTGCCACAAGTGAAACGCCAGAGCGATCATCGCAACGATGTAGATCACGCCGACGTAGCCCCCGAGACCAACGACCAGATTGTGGTAGACGGCGCCTTCCTGGAAATCAGGGTGAACCGTACCGGTCGTCAGGTGGAGGATGTGGTAGATGATGAATGCGAGGACTAAGGGCCCCGTGAGGGTCATTGACCTCGAGGCGAAGCTCGACGCCTTATACTTGCGTGCTTGATAGGCTTGCGGTCGCGCCGCAGGTTATTGCGGGTCAGGGCGAGGTACGCCCAGACGTGCAAACCGACCGCCGAAAGCAAGACAAGTCGGAAGGCCCAGAGTAGTGCGGGCTCTTTCCGCAGCAACTTGCCGTAAGCGTCGAGGGCCTCGGCGCCCTGGTAGACCTGAAGATTGCCCAGCATGTGGACCAGGACGAAACCGGAGAGAATCACTCCGGTAAGGGCCATTGTGATCTTCAGCCCAATCGACGAGTTGAGCATTCTCTGGAAGCGATTCTTGTGGACCCGCCTCCGCCCGGCGGCGGTACTCGAGGCGACCGCGCTCATGGAGAGTTCCTGTTCCTGTTCAAGGGCAGGGTAGTCTGAAACCAGACCGAGCAGGCCGGCACGCATACCGGCAACCGGTAGGCAAGCATCCTCTCGGTCCACAGTGGGAATCACATCGTTCTTGTAGGCGCGGGCTGCACGTCGATAAGAGACAAGCCCACACCCGTAAAAAAGTCGGCGAGGCAAACAGGTCCTGCATGCTCAAAACGCTCGGCGGCCAAACACCGCCACCCTTCCAGGGGCTACCAGGGGGTTCGCCCCGGTTTGTTGGTTCGGGGCCCCTTCCCCGGTCGGGCTGTCACCGCCCCGGCCAGGGACAATCGTCCTGATAAAGGCATTCTAAGAGAGCGGACCAGTGGGTTCAAGGATCCTGCAACCGCCGCCCGTCGATCCGGGCCTTTGTCGGCCCTCGGGCCAACTGCACGGGGTTTCAATTCGTAACCTGCTCGTGCCCCACGATTGGCTCGCACAGCTCGGTGAGAACGCTGCATGAACTCTTGGGGTGAACGAAGGCGATCCGCGTGTGATGCGCGCCGGGGCGAGGCGACTCGTCGATCATCCGCACGCCAGCCTGCTTGAGCTCGGCGATTCGAGCCTCGATATTCTCAACGGTGTAGGCGACGTGGTGGAGCCCCTCGCCTTTCTTGTCGATGAAAGCGGCGATGGTGCTCGCGGGGTCCGACGGCTCGAGCAGTTCCAGACGGATATCGCCCACCCGCAAGAAGCCGACCCGAACCTGCTGGTCGGCAACCTCTTCAACGCCCTCAAATACAGCCCCGAGAGTCTGCTCGTAAAATGATCGGTGGACGTCGATCGAACGAACGGCAATTCCAATATGATTAATTGCTTTAACGGATTTCATGATCGCTCCTGCTTGTATGTGCCAGAACGGAAGGCCCGCGACGCCGAATCGGGCCGCCGGCCAAAGGCTTTCCGGCTGGACCGGGCTTTAATCAAACTCGACCAGGACCTGTCCCTGCGAAACGGAGTCGCCCACCTTGACATTAACCTTGGCAACCTTGCCGGCAATGGGCGCCGTGATTGCGCTTTCCATCTTCATGGCCTCGAGGATCAGAAGGACATCATTGACCTGTATCGTCTGGCCGGCCTGGGCCGAAATCCTGGACACCGTGCCGGCGAAGGGGCTACGGCAGACCTTGCCCTCGTCGGCCACCGGGCCGCTGACGCCCGGCGCTGGAGGCGGGGGCTGAACACTGGGCGCGGCTGCGGGAATGCGGGTTTGCCCGGGAGGCACATGATCTCCAGGCTGAGGTTGTTCGGGCTCGAAGATCTCGACGTCGACTTCGTACAGTTTACCGTCCACTGTGATCTTGAGTTTCAATGCTAGCTCCTCGCCGAATGTACCGAGAGGGCGTGCGACGCCTGCATGGTGACACGGCCCTGCTGGGCCCACGCGGCAGAACCGATCAGGCGAATCTGCCGTATGTGAGCCTTCTTGCCGACGAAGGCCGCGATGGCCGCGCTGATCACGAGGAGGATCTCTTCGCTGAGCTCAAGAGCGCCTGTGTCCCGAGCGGCGCGTGGCGGCTGGGGGTGCCCGGCAACCTTGGTCTCGAGCTCGTTCTTGACAGTCGCGGCCGTGGCAACAGGAGACTCGGCAGCCGCCTCCAGCGCGGCCACGCGCTGGCCCAGGCGGCTCAACTCCCGGCTCAGGCTCTCGATGGCTTCGGCTACCTTGGTCAGGTCGATTGTATCGGCTTTCATGGCAGGCTCACGCTTAGAGAGGGATCAGGCCGTGCTTCTTTGGCGGCCGGTGATCGCGCTTGGTTTGCAGATATTCCAGAGCCTGAGCCAGGTGCTTACGGGTGTCTGCTGGCTCGATGATGTCGTCGACCAGGCGGCGGCCGGCAGCGACGTAGGGCGTCGAAAAGGTTGAGCGGTATGTCTCGATCAGCTCGGCGCGCTGCGCTGCCTTGTCATCGGCTGCGTCCACTTCCTTGCGGAAGACGATCTCGACGGCGCCCTCGGCCCCCATGACGGCGATCTCGGCGGTTGGCCAGGCGAAGACACGATCGGCTCCCAGGTCCTTCGAGCACATCGCCAGATGGGCGCCGCCGTATGACTTGCGAAGTATGATCTGGATCTTGGGCACCGTGGCCGCCGAGTAGGCGAAGAGCATCTTGGCGCCGTTGCGAATGATGCCGCCATGCTCCTGCTGCACGCCGGGCAGGAATCCGGGCACGTCCACGAACGTGACCAATGGAATGTTAAACGCGTTGCAGAACCGGATGAACCGGCTTGACTTGACCGATGCGTTGATGTCGATGGCGCCGGCTAGCACTGCGGGCTGGTTGGCGATAATCCCGATCGTGCGGCCCAGAATACGCGCGAAACCCACGACAATGTTTGATGCATGGCCGGCCTGGACCTCGAGCAAGTCCGCCTGGTCCACGATGCCGCAGATCACGTCGCGCACATCGTAACCTCGCTTCGCCTCGATAGGCACGATCTTGTTCAGCGCGGGGTTGGGGTCGACGTTGTTGTCATGGGGCAAACGGGGGGCTTCTTCCAGGTTGTTCGAAGGCAGGAAGCTGAGCAATCGTTTGCAAAACTGGATGGCTTCCGCGTCGTCCTGGGCGATGAAGTGAATCACGCCTGAGCTTAGCATGTGCGCATCGGCGCCGCCGAGCGCCTCGGCCGTGATCTGCTCTCCAGTGACCTGCTTGATAACCTGGGGCCCGGTGATGAACATCTGGGCCTTGCGGGTCATTATGATGAAATCTGTCAACGCCGGCGAGTAGGCCGCTCCGCCGGCGCACGGCCCGCAGATCAGGGAGATCTGGGGGACGGCCCCGGAAAGCTCGACATTCGTGAAGAAGACCCGGCCATAACCCGAGAGTGAGTCTATTCCTTCCTGGACGTGCGCTCCCCCCGAATCATTGATGAAAACGAACGGGCTGCCGGTATGCAGCGCCAGCTCCATCACGTCGGCCACCTTATGGCTGTGGAGCTCACCCGCCGAGCCGCCCAGGACAGTGAAATCTTGACTTGCCAGGTGGACGAGCCTGCCGTCGATCGAGGCCGCGCCAGTGACCACGCCATCGGCTGGAGCCTCCTTACCGGCCATTCCGAACAAGGTTTGCCGATGATGTGCGAACAAACCAAGCTCCTCGAAGCTGCCGTTATCCACCAAGGCGTCGATGCGTTCGCGCGCGGTTTGCTTTCCTTCTGCTCTCTGCTTCGCCAGGCGCTCGGGCCCACCCCCCTGCTCCAGCGCCGATCTCCTGGCGCGAAGGTCCTCGAGCAGGTCCTCCATCTTCTTCTTCTTGGCACTCATCAGCGGCTTTTCCTTTCGTAGCTCACGCGGGCCGCACGCTCACCCGGTGCGAAACCTCACCGACCTTGATTTCGTAGATGACTGGGCTGGTGATCGGTCGCTTACCATCAACCGGCCTGGAGCCGGTTCCGTCGGCGACCTCCTCGCCGACGTTCTCGGGGCCATCGGCCCGCGTGCCGAAAAACTTGGGGGCAACCTGGGGAAACATGGCGTAAGTCAAGACATCTTCATCAGTCCCGTTGCATCCCTTGAGCGCGTAGCGCTGGGCCCGCAGCACGTCCCACTCGGGCTTGAGCAGATCTGCTGGCCGGGTGGTGATAGGCTCTTTCTTGGAGTGCTTGGCGGCAGCCTCGATTATTGTCGGATCACGCGGGGCAATCGTCTCACCGTAGTAGCCCAACATCAGGTCGGCGAACTCGCCGGTGAGAGCCTTGTAAGGGCCCATGAGCACATTGAACACCGCCTGGGTGCCGACAATCTGGCTGGAGGGCGTCACCAGCGGCGGATAGCCCGCGGCCTGGCGCACCCTGGGCACCTCGGCGAGCACCTCCTTCATTCGGTCGCCAGCGCCCTGCTGCTTGAGCTGGCTCTCCATGTTGGAGATCATGCCGCCGGGAATTTGGCTATCGAAGATCTCAGTTTCGACACCCACGATTTTGGACTCAAAAGCCCTGTACCGAGGACGTACCTTGGCGAAATGATCCTTGATTCTAAGCAGCCTGTCCTTCTTTAGCCTGGTAGTGAAATCAGTGCCCTGGAGCATCTCCATCAAAGCCTCGGTGGGGTTGTGCCCGGGGCCGAGGCTGAGCGAGGAGATCGCGGTGTCCACGATGTCGGCGCCCGCCTCGATCGCCTTCATCAGGCTGACCATTGTGACACCGGTGGTGGAATGAACGTGCACGTGCACGAGGGTGTCTGTGCCGCACTTCTCCTTGATGCCCTTGACAATATCATGGGCCGGCTGCGGCCTTAGCAAGGCCGCCATGTCCTTGATGCAGATCGAGTCCGCGCCCATGTCCCTGAGCCGCTGGGCCATCTCGACGAACTTCTCGACGGTGTGCAGCGGAGAGGTCGTATAGCAGATCGTGCCTTGAGCGTGCTTGCCCGTGCGCCGGACCGCGTCGAGCGCGCGGCGAATATTCCGCACGTCATTCAGCGCGTCAAAGACGCGGAATACGTCCATCCCATTCTCGGCCGATTTGTTCACAAACCGATCGACGACCGTATCCTCATAATGGCGGTAGCCCAGCAGGTTTTGGCCCCGCAGCAGCATTTGCAGGCGGGAATTGGGCATCAGCCTGCGAAAGGTGCGCAGTCGTTCCCACGGATCCTCGTTCAGGAAACGGATGCAGGAATCGTAGGTGGCGCCACCCCAGCATTCCACACTCCAATAACCCGCCTGGTCGATGTCCTCGCAGGCCCCCACCAGATCTTCAGTCGCCATGCGCGTGGCCAGCAGGCTCTGGTGACCGTCCCGGAGAGCCAGTTCCGTGACTTCAACTAACCGTGGCATTTTGTGTAACTCCTTGCTGCTGCTGCTTCACCTCTTGCAAAACAACTGGTCGTCGTATGGCGCGGCCTCGATGCAGATAATTCCGGGCAAACACTGCCGGTAATGACCCCTACCGGTCGTCTCCTTGACACCGCGCGCGACGTGTTGAAGCACATGTCGACCCCTGTCATTTTGCTGAGGGACTTTCATGATACCAAGCCCCTTGCGGTCTAGCACTTGTCCTTGTCGTGTCGATCGAGCTGGCGAGATGGCGGGTGGTGTCGTGGTACACTGGCTCGCGATCTGCGCCGCGAGTGGAACGGCCCAGCCGCATTCCTGACATAGTACACGGCCTGAAGAGAGGGGGTTTCATCGGCTCATGGAGACAGCGCTCGATATCGTCGTCCGGCCGACGGAGGTTGACGTCAACGGACACGTGAACAACGCCAAATACGTCGAATATATGGAGTGGGGGCGCGAGGAGTGGTACGAGCGCCAGGGGCTTGCCTACGACCGGCTTTTCGCGCTCGGGGCCGTTACGGTGACGGCGAATCTGAATCTGAACTTTCGCCGGGAGTGCCGCCAAGGCGAGGTCCTTGTGATCACGACCCGGCCCGAGCGCCTCGGCCGGACCAGCTTCGTCCTGCGCCAGGAAATTCGCAAGCGCGACGGCGCGCTCGCCGCCGACGGCCTCGTCACAATGGTCACGGTTGACCCGGCCACGCGCAAGAGTCGACCTGTGCCCGACGAGCTGGCCGCGGTTTGCCGGTCTTGAAGCTTGGCCGGCAATCTGTTGCACTCAGGCAGACGGATGCCAGCCAGCGTCGGCCCAGAGTTCGCCGCTGACAGCCGAGTTGCAGATCATGAAATAAATAGCATCGGCGATCTCGGTGGGGTCGATCAGGCGCTTGAGCTGGGTGTAGGGTAAAATGTTCTTTTCGATGTATTCCTGACCAAGCGCACGCACCATCGGCGTATCCGTGAAGCCAGGGTGGATTGTGGCGAAGCGGACCCCGTAGTAGATGGCTTCCTTGCATAAGGTGGCAGCGGCTCCTTCGAGAGCGGCTTTGGTGGACGAATAGGAAACCTGGCCGGGGATTCCGGAGGACGAGATCGAGCCGATGAAAATCACGGTCCCCTGGATTCCCTCGTTGGGGTCCCAGCGTCCCTTCCCCTTGCGCAGTCGTTCCTCGGCGATCCGAGCCATCATCTCCATTGCCCAGTAAACTGGCGCCACGAGGTTGACTTCCATCACCAGCCGGAAGTGTTCGATCGGATAGATCGATGCTCGCTTGGTCTGTTTGTCCATCCTGACGGCGAGCTGGTCACGAGTGATGCCAGCGCAGGGCACGCAGACGGCCGGTGCCCCGTACTTGCTGCACATCAGGTCGAACGTCTTCTGGCGAAAGGCCGCGTCGGTGACGTCGCCGATCATCGCCTCGGCCACTTTACGGTCCATGCGGTCATTAATGACGCGGGCGACGTCGATCACGGCGTCGTTGCGATCAACCAGCCCGACTGCGCCGATGCCCCGCTCGGCCAGCTCAATGGCAATTGCCTGACCGATACCGCTTCCCGCGCCCGTGACGACTGCAGCTTTTCCCCTGATATTCATGATGATCTCCCAATCCCAATCGAGACCAATCGAAACATATCTCTGCGCGGCGGTCTGGAGAATCGCAGAGAGCCGAGGACTCGTACGCACGGTCCCCGGCGCGGCTGGTTACAACCGTCACGACCAGTGGCAATTTGCGAGCCGCGGGGTCAGCGCGGCCATCGTCTCTGTCGTCGCCCTTTTGTCGCTGTTAGCTGCCTTCTCGTTCGATTCTGACTGTCCCCTGAATCAAACTCTGCTCGATGGCCTGCAGGCGCTCGTCCAGCTTCGCGAGCTGCTTCAGGATGGTCTGCTCGGCGCCGTGGACCCGCTCGATTACGTCCCGGACGTCGGCCGTCAAGGGTAGGCCCGTCTGCTGGGAGACCATCCGGGCAGCCTGGTCCTGCATTAGTTTAAGGTCAATCATCCTCTTGAGTGATAGCTTGAGCACCTCAAGGAAAGCAGGGGTCCGCATAAAGCTGTCAACGTTCTGGCTCAGAGACTCAAGCCCTTGAATCTGCAACTGATCCGGAGCTTTTCCTGCACCCGTGCTGTCGAGCAAAATCCTGGTCTGAATGGCGGTCTGCTCGAAATAGTTCTTCCAGAAGTCCAGAAAATCCCGCGCCGGGTCGACAGCCGAGCTTACACCTTCATCACTTTGATCCGTACTCATGCCGATAACCCTCCTGGCTTCATGCAGCCGGATTTCCAACTTGCGGATGAGCCGGATGGCAGGCAACTCGAAACGCTCACGCCTTCGAGTTCTTCTGAGTCATCAACTCGGACCATTTTTCGACCGCTCGGACCATTTTTCGACCGCGCTCTGAAAGTCGCGAATCTGGTTGTCGACCGTTTGCTTGAGCAACTCGAAGCTTTTCAGCCAGAGTTCCTCAGTCAACCGACGGTAATCTTCGGGGCTTTTGAGCTCGGTGGTTCGGATCGCGTCCTCGCACGCGTGGATGCACGCCCGGTACTGGGCGTCCAGCGATTCACGTTGCTTGGTCAATAGCGCCGTGGTGATGTCGATCCACTGCTTCTGAAATGACCGGACTTGCTCGTTGACGACGTTCTTGCTGCCTCCAGTCGTGGGCTCCATGGAAAACATGGGCCATTGCGACATCCACTGGTGAAACAAGTCCTGCTGAGCCTGCAATGTCGTCTCACTTGCCTTGAGGAAACTGTCAAAAACCTGTTCAAACATGGCTAGTGGCTCCTCGCTCGGGCGGCTGTTGCAAAGCCGAAATGCACGGTTCAAGGATTTCCATGGATCTGCCCAACCTTGACGACACTTGGATTCTTTCGGTGGGCAAGCGACGATTCAGCCACCTGCCCACCGCCTGCCTTTGTAGATTCATTTTCGACACCGCCGAGGGACATGTCAAGAGGCTAATGCTGTGATTGCAAAAAAAGTCTGCGGAGTCATCGAGACCTGAAAAATACTGGCCTTTCTCGATACTGGCGCAGGCTTTGCAGACGACCAAATATTGCGTTTGCATCATGAGCATTTCCAGCCCGGCCAGAGTCGGTGAAGGACCTTGAACCACCGAGGCTGGTGCCAGCCGCTGGGCGTTTGCGGCCATGAGATCAAGCGCAGTCGACGAGGGAAATCGGCAGGTGTTGATGCAGTCGTTGTCCGGTACAATGATCGGCGTGACGATCGCCGATGCGTCTGGTCCTTCTCGGGTAGCTCGCGATGAACAAATTACGGGATGTCTCCGCGTGCGATGGGGCTGATGGTCTCGAACCGTCCTCGTCGAGTGATCCGGGGCGCCTGGTCTGTCTTCGCGCGCTGGAACGCAAGGTGCTCTGGCTAGCTACTTGGATGATTCACAATGCCAACCACCTTAGGCCCGGTCGAGACGGACTCAAGGTGGGAGGCCACCAAGCGTCGTGCGCCTCGCTCGCCACGCTTATGACAGCGCTCTATTTCGATGTCTTGCGACCCCAGGACCGGGTGGCGGTCAAGCCCCACGCCAGCCCGATCTTTCATGCGATTCAGTATTTGCTGGGGCGGCAGCCGCGTGAACGGCTTGAGCGGTTTCGCGCCTTCGGCGGAGCACAAGCGTACCCATCGCGGACCAAGGACTGTGACGATGTCGATTTCTCGACCGGCTCGGTCGGCCTGGGAGTGGCGATTACGCTCTTCGCCGCGCTGGTGCAGGATTATCTCCGGCTCAAGCAACTTGTGCCCGTCGACCAGCCGGTGGGCCGGATGATCGGACTGGCAGGCGATGCCGAACTTGACGAGGGCAATGTCTTCGAAGCCCTGCTGGAGGGCTGGAAACACGACGTCCGCAACGTCTGGTGGATCATCGATTACAACCGCCAGAGCCTGGACAATGTGGTCGAGGATCGGCTATTTCAGCGGATAGACAGCATATTTCGATCGATGGACTGGAACGTGGTGACGCTGAAATACGGCCGCCGCCTCCAGGCCGTCTTCAGGCGACCTGGCGGCGAGGCCCTGCGGAAATGGATCGACAATTGCCCCAACTCGCTGTACTCGTCACTGGTTTACCGCGGCGGCACCGATTGGCGAGTTCGGCTGGAGCGCGATTTGGGGACGACCGCGGGAATCCCCGCGCTGCTCGAGGAGCACGACGACGCGGCGTTGCAAGGCCTGATGACCAATCTGGGCGGGCACGATATGGAGTCGGTTCTGGAAGCCTTTCACGGGGTAGACACCGAGATCCCAACGTGCTTCATCGCTTATACAATCAAGGGCTATGGCCTGCCGTTCGCTGGCCACAAGGATAATCACTCGGGTCTGATGAGCCCTGAGCAGATGGAGGTCTACCGCCAGTCCGAGAGGATCGCGCCGGGACGAGAGTACGACGCGTTCGCTGGGCTGGACATTCCCGAGGACAAGCTCCGGCGGTTCCTCGAACAGGTGCCCTTTACCGCCCATGCCGAGCGGCGATACGAACCACCCCGCCTGAGTGTGCCCGAAGTCCTGGCGATTCCCCGGGGGCCCCGGATGTCCACGCAGGAAGGGTTCGGCAGGCTCTTGAACGAGCTGTCGAGGGATCCTGGCGGGTTCACGGACCGGATCGTCACGACATCGCCTGACGTGACGGTTTCCACGAACTTGGGCGCGTGGGTCAATCGACGCGGACTGTTCGATCGCCGCCCCCGCGCCGACCTCTTCCGTGAGGAGGCCGTGGCCTCGGTTCAGAAGTGGGAGATGTCTCCCGGCGGCCAACATATCGAGCTGGGAATCGCCGAGAACAACCTGTTTCTCCTGCTTGCAGCCCTCGGGCTGTCCGGCTCGCTCTTCGGTGTTCGCTTGCTCCCGATCGGCACGCTTTACGACCCGTTCATTTGCCGTGGTCTTGACGCTCTGAACTATGCCTGTTACCAGGACGCAAAATTCCTGCTGGTGGCCACGCCCTCGGGCATCAGTCTGGCTCCGGAGGGAGGCGCTCACCAGTCTGTAATCACGCCGCTGATCGGCATCGGCCAGCCCGGGATGACCGCGTTCGAGCCGGCCTTCGTGGACGAGCTGGCCGTGATTGCTGCCTGGGCCCTGGGGCATATCCAGGACGATGAAGGCAGTTCGGTCTACCTCCGCCTCTCGACCCGGCCGGTGAACCAGCCAGAGCGTCCGATGACCGCCGACTTGCGATCCGCGATCGTCCGCGGCGGTTACTGGTTGTATCCCCCGGAGCCCGGGGCGACACTGGCGGTTGTCTGCTCCGGGGTCGTCACGCCCGAAGCCGTTGAAGCGCACGCCCAGATCCGCGAGGATATCCCCGGGGCCGGGCTGCTGGTGGTGACTTCGGCAGGCCGGCTCCACGCGGACTGGTTGACCGCCACTCACGCGCCAGGCAGTGGCAAGCCAAAAGTCCGTTCGCACGTTGAAACACTGTTGAATGCCCTCTGCCCCGGCGCAGCCCTTGTGACCGTACTCGATGGCCACCCGGCAACGCTTTCCTGGCTTGGCGCCGTGGGCCGGCGCCGCGTCGTGGCTTTGGGCGTGGATCGTTTCGGCCAGTCGGGCGACATCCCCGACCTCTATCGTGAGTATGGCCTCGATTCCCAGGCCATCATCGCCGCCGCGGCGAGAGCGTGCCTGGATCAGTGGACCGCAAAGGAAACTGCTCATGGCCATCGAGATCCGGATGCCCCGGTCGGTGGATCGGATGACGCAGATCGCAGTGGTGGCCTGGCGATAGCGAGAGGGTGAGCTGGTGCGAGCCGGCGAGGTGATCGCCGAGATCGAGGCTGACAAGTTGACGGGCAATGGCTCTTGGCTCCTGATTGAGTTATTTTCGTCAGAACAGCGCCCTGCGATGATGGCCAGTCGTTGTCGGTTTGAAAGCGTACCAGCTTTCGGGGCGAGACGCTTACCGCCGATATCGACAAGCCGACATCGGCGAGCATCCAGGGACGCGACCGGTTGGCGGTGATAAGGCGATGGTCCTTGTCTACCGCCGTTCTCGTGAAACCTGTCCTGGACTGGGCGGCCACGCGCCATCCGCCGCGATTGAGGTAAGATCATGAGTGAAAACCTGTTGAATTCCGCGAACCTTGACGCCTGGCGGAAGGCAGCGGCCAAGTCGGCGCCGGGAGGCGATATCGCTGGGCTGAACTGGACGACGCCCGAGGGAATCACCGTGCAGCCGCTGTACACGGTCAAGGATGTGGAGGGATTGCCCTACACCGACACACTGCCTGGCTTTGAGCCGTTCGTGCGCGGACCGCAGCCGACGATGTACGCGGTCCGGCCCTGGACCATCCGCCAGTACGCCGGGTTCTCCTCGGCCCTTGAATCGAACGCCTTCTACAAACAGGCGCTGGCCGGCGGCGGGCAGGGCATATCGGTGGCGTTCGACCTGGCGACTCACCGAGGCTATGACTCGGACCACCCCCGAGTCCGGGGCGATGTCGGCAAGGCAGGCGTGGCCATCGATTCGGTCGAGGATATGAAAATCTTGTTCGACGGCATCCCCCTCGACCGCATCTCGGTCTCGATGACGATGAATGGAGCCGTGCTGCCGGTGCTGGCCGGCTACATCGTGGCGGCCGAGGAACAGGGGGTCGCGCAGGAGAAGCTTTCGGGCACCATCCAGAACGACATCCTCAAAGAGTTCATGGTCCGGAATACGTACATCTACCCGCCCGAGCCGTCGATGCGAATTGTCGCCGACATCATCGAGTACACGGCTCATCACATGCCGAAGTTTAACTCGATCTCGATCTCCGGCTATCACATGCAAGAAGCCGGTGCCACCCAGGCGCTCGAGCTGGCGTTCACCCTGGCCGACGGCAAGGAGTACGTGAAGACCGCGCTGGCCAAGGGTTTGGACGTGGATGAATTTGCCGGCCGGCTCAGCTTCTTCTTCGGCATCGGCATGAATTTCTACCTGGAGGTGGCCAAGCTGCGCGCGCGCGGCTGCTCTGGTGGCGAATCATGAAGGGCTTCGATCCCAAGAAGCCGAAGTCGATGATGCTGCGCACCCACTGCCAGACGTCGGGATGGTCGCTCACCGAGCAGGACCCGCACAACAACGTGGTACGGACGGCGATCGAAGCCATGGCTGCCGTCTTCGGCGGGACCCAATCGCTGCACACGAACTCGTTCGACGAGGCCATCGCGCTGCCCTCTGACTTCTCGGCTCGGATCGCGCGGAACACCCAGATCATCATCCAGGAAGAAACGCACATCTGTAACGTCGTCGATCCCTGGGCCGGTTCCTACCTGATGGAGAAATTGACCCAGAATATGGCCGATCGGGCCTGGGCTATCATCGAAGAAGTGGAGTCGATGGGTGGGATGACCAAGGCCGTGGAGTCGGGCTGGGCCAAGCTCAAGATCGAGGAGTGCGCCGCTGACAAGCAAGCCAAGATCGACTCGGGCAACGATGTGATTGTGGGCGTGAACAAGTACCGGCTTGACAAGGAAGACCAGGTCGAGATCCGCGAGATTGATAACTCGGCCGTGCGGGATGCGCAGATCGAGCACCTGGTGAAGGTCCGGGCAGGTCGCGACTCCGCAGCAGTACGACAGGCGCTGGAAGCCTTGACGGGGCTCGCCAGAGCTGGCGAGGGTAACCTGCTTGGCGCGACTGTGCAGGCGGTCCGGCTACGGGCCACGGTGGGCGAGGTTTCTGATGCGCTCGAGAAGGTTTGGGGCCGATTCCGCGCCACCAACCAGCTCATTTCCGGAGTCTACGGGGCGGCCCTAGGCATGGACCAGGAATGGGAAGACCTCAAGGCCGAGGTGGAGGCCTTCGCCGCGGCGGAAGGACGGCGCCCGCGGGTGATGGTTGCCAAGCTTGGCCAGGACGGGCACGACCGCGGCGCCAAGGTCGTGGCAACAGCCCTGGCCGACCTCGGTTTCGACATCGACATCGGACCGCTTTTCCAGACTCCCGAGGAAGCCGCCCGCCAGGCGATTGAGAACGATTGCCACGCGATCGGCGTGTCCACGTTGGCCGCCGGCCACAAGACACTGGTGCCGGCCCTGATCCAGGCGCTCAAGGACCAGGGAGCCGAAGACATCATCGTGTTCGTGGGTGGCGTGATTCCCGCCCAGGACTATGAGTTCCTCAAGAAGGCCGGCGTTGCTGGGATCTTCGGCCCCGGCACCCCCATCCCCACCTGCGCCAACAGGTGCTGACGGCCATCAAGGGCGCGCGTCCACGCGTAAGACGAGCAGACCGATCCGTCCGAGTGGCTCCAACTCCAGCTTGTCGCGTTTGGAGCATTCTTGCGACAGCGGCGGTATCTTTTTCTGGCCGCACAGAGATTCCCTGGGCCATCGGCGACGAGACACTGGTTTCCACTGAGGGGGGCCTTCATAATGCGAAAAAAAGCCTCGCATCCCTGCCGGGCAGGGACGGGCAAAAGCCGAGTGGCGCAGCAAACCGTACGATGAAAGACAACCTGACCGGCAAGGACTTGCTGGAAGCCGCCGACCAGAAGCTCGTCGCGGGTGTGCTGGCTCGTCAGACCCGGGCGATGGCCAAGGCAATTACGCTCCTCGAGTCGACGCGGCGAGACCACCAGGCTCGTGCCGAGGCCTTGGTGGAGGCGATATTGCCCGCCACGGGGGAGATCAATCCGCCTGGGGATAAGCGGTTCTCCAGGCTCGGGAAAGTCCACGTTTATAGAGGCTCTGGGTCTCTACTTGATCGGCCAGGTACACCGGGTCGCGGTCCTGGCGGTAGACCCTTCGAGCATCATCTCCGGAGGATCGATCCTCGGCGACAAGACCAGGATGGAGCGGCTCTGCCAGGAGCCAAACTCGTTCATCCGACCTTCCCCGTCCCGCGGTTCGCTCGGCGGTGTGGGCGAGAAGACCCGCGAATCCATGCTGGTGTGCGAAGCGGCCGGCTTCGACGTGATCCTGGTCGAGACAGTGGGGGTAGGCCAGTTGGAAACTACCGTCGCCGGAATGGTCGACGTATTTGTATTGCTTCAGCTTCCCAACGCCGGCGACGACTTGCAGGCCATCAAGAAAGGGATCGTCGAGCTGGCGGATATCATCGTCATCACCAAGGCCGACATCGATTCCAAGGCGGCAGCTCTTGCGAAGCAACAGTACGAGGGGGCACTAACCCTGCTGCGCAGTACCTCGGCGCACTGGCGGCCGCCAGTGGTTACACTGAGTGCCGTAGCGGGAACGGGCATCGAGGCCTTCTGGTGTGAGATCGAACGCTTCCGTAAGGTGATGACCGCAAGCGGCGAGCTGCATGCAAAACGCCAGCGGCAGGCCGTGAACTGGATGTGGACGCTGATTGATCGCGGTCTGCGGGCGCGATTCCGGCAACATCCACAGGTCAAGCAAAACCTGGAGACGATCAGCCGCGCCGTGGCCAGCGGCTGCCAGACCCCGGCCGCCGCCGCTGCCAGGCTGCTGGAATTCCTGGACGGTACCAGGAAGGAAGACTGACCCGAGGCAAGCAGCCACGCGGCAGCACGGAATTGTCCTGGTGAGCAAGCCTGGAGCGTCCAGAATTGAACAAGTCCCGAATCGCCGAGGTGGCTCATGTACAGCATCATCCGCCAGCTTGATGAAAAGCGAGCAGCGGCGCGCATGGGTGGCGGCCAGAAACGTATCGACTCGCAACACTCCAAGGGCAAGCTCACCGCCCGGGAACGAATCGAGCTCTTGCTCGACCCCGATTCGTTCGAGGAATGGGACATGTTCAAGGGGCACCGCTGCCACGATTTTGGCATGGCCAACCAGTCCGTGCCGGGCGACGGGGTGGTCACCGGGTATGGAACCATTAACGGCCGGATGGCGTTTGTCTTCAGCCAGGATTTCACGGTCTTTGGCGGATCTCTCTCCGAGGCGCATGCCGAGAAGATCTGCAAGATCATGGACCACGCCATGAACGTTGGAGCGCCCGTGATCGGACTGAACGACTCAGGCGGGGCGCAGGATTCAAGAAGGGGTCGCCTCTTTGGCCGGTTACGCGGATGTTTTCGAGCGCAACGTCCTGGCCTCTGGCGTCATCCCCCAGATTTCCCTGATCATGGGCCCGTGCGCCGGCGGCGCGGTTTACTCACCGGCGATGACTGACTTCATCTTCATGGTGAAGGACTCCTCGTACATGTTCGTGACCGGACCCGAGGTGGTGAAGACCGTCACCCACGAGGAAGTGACCGCTGAGGAACTCGGCGGCGCGATCAGTCATACCACCAGGTCGGGAATTGCCGACCTTGCCTTCGAGAATGATGTCGAGGCGCTGATGATGACGCGCCGCCTGTTCGGCTTCATCCCCTCCAGCAACAAGGAAAAACCGCCCATCGTGCCGACCGAGGACTCGGTCGACCGGATGGAGATGTCGCTGGACACCCTGGTACCTGACGATCCCAACAAGCCCTACGACATCAAGGAGCTGATCTTCAAGGTCGTCGACGAGTGCGACTTCTTCGAGCTCATGCCCGACCACGCCAAGAACATCGTGATCGGCTTTGGGCGGATGAACGGGCAGGCTGTGGGAGTGGTGGCCAACCAGCCGTTGGTCCTGGCGGGCTGCCTCGATATCCGCAGCGCCATCAAGGCAGCGCGGTTCGTTCGCTTTTGCGACGCCTTCAACACTCCAATCGTGACGTTCGTGGACGTGCCCGGCTTCATGCCGGGAACCGCGCAGGAGTATGGCGGCATCATCAAGCACGGCGCCAAACTGCTCTACGCCTATGCCGAGTGCACCGTGCCCAAGGTCACGCTCATCACCCGCAAGGCCTACGGTGGGGCCTATGACGTGATGTCGTCGAAGCACCTTCGGGGCGACGTGAACTTCGCCTGGCCCTCAGCCGAAATCGCAGTCATGGGTCCCAAAGGGGCCGTCGAGATCATCTTTCGCGATGAGAAAAGCGACGCGATGAGAATCGCCGCCCGGGAGAAGGAATACAAGGAGAAATTCGCCAACCCCTTCATCGCGGGCCACCGGGGCTTCATCGACGATGTCATCCTGCCCCACGAGACCAGGAAACGCATCTGCCGTTCGCTGGCAATGCTCAGAGAGAAGAAACTGGAAAACCCGTGGCGCAAGCACGGCAACATTCCTCTTTGACAAAGCCAATCCCCGCGGAGGCGCCAGACACGCAGGTGTGTCATCGCGAATTGTCGTCCGCCACTCGGTGGTCTCCGCGCATCGGTGGTGAGCGGCCTGCGAGGTAGCCATGTTTCAAAAAATCTTGATCGCCAACCGTGGTGAGATCGCCTGTCGCATAATCAGAACGGTGCGCACGATGGGTATCCGCACCGTTGCCGTGTATTCCACGGCCGATAAGAACGCGCGGCACGTCGAACTAGCCCACGAGGCCGTTTGCATTGGCCCACCTCCGTCGCAGGAATCGTACCTGGCGATGGACAGTATCCTCGCCGCTTGCAAGCAGACCGGGGCCGAGGCGGTGCACCCGGGTTACGGCTTCCTCTCCGAGAACGAGGAATTCTCCAGGCGGCTGGAGCAGGAAGGAATCATCTTCATTGGTCCGAAACATGAATCGATCGCCGCGATGGGCGACAAGATCGCCTCCAAGAAACTCGCTCGCGATGCCCGCGTGAACACGATTCCTGGCTACAACGACCCAATCGCGATGCCCGCGCATGCCGTGGAGATTGCCCGCCAGATCGGCTATCCGGTTATGATCAAGGCATCTGCCGGCGGCGGCGGTCGCGGCTTGCGGGTTGCCTGGAACGACAACGAAGCGGCCGAGGGCTTCGCGTCGTGCCGGACCGAGGCCAAGCACGCCTTCGGCGACGACCGGGTTTTCATCGAGAAGTTTGTCGAGGAACCCCGCCACATCGAGATCCAGGTGCTCGGCGATGCGCTCGGCAACGTGGTTCATCTGTGGGAACGCGAGTGCTCGATCCAGCGGCGGCACCAGAAGGTCATCGAAGAGGCCCCCAGCCCATTTCTTGACGAGGCGACTCGCAAGGCCATGTGCGACCAGGCGGTCGCCTTGGCCCGGGCCGTGCGCTACCAGTCCGCCGGGACCGTCGAGTTCGTCGTTGGCAAGGACAAGAGCTTCTTCTTTCTGGAGATGAACACGCGACTCCAGGTCGAGCACCCGGTTACCGAGTTGATCACCGGGCTCGACATCGTTGAGCTCATGATCCGCGTTGCCGCCGGCGAAGCGCTTCCGTTCACCCAGGAGCAAGTGCGTCGCGAGGGCTGGGCGATCGAGTGTCGGATCAATGCGGAGGACCCGTTCCGTAACTTCCTGCCATCAACCGGCCGCCTCGTTCGGTTCATTCCGCCGGACCAAGACCCTGGCGCCTTACGCGTGGATACGGGAGTTTACGAGGGCGACGAGATTTCAATCTACTACGATTCGATGATCGCCAAACTTATTACTCACGGCGAAACTCGAGCCCAGGCAATCACTCGGATGCACAACGCTCTGAACGGATTCGTCATTCGCGGCATCTCATCGAACCTCGCCTTCCAGGCCGCCATCAGCCGGCATCCGCGGTTCATCGCCGGCGATTTCAACACGGGCTTCATCGGCGAAGAGTTCCCCAAGGGGTTCCACCCCTCGACCCTGCTCCATGAGGATCCGCTTCTGCTGGCGTCTGTGGCCGCTTACGCGCGCCGCCGCTACATTTACCGCGCGGTGCGGATCACGGGTCAACTCAAGGGCCACGAGCGCCGGGTCGGTACACGACTGGGTCGTTCTGATGGGGGACCAGAAGTTCCACTTGACCTTGAACCTCTTTGCCGGTGGGTGCGATATCACGTACCAAGGGAACGTCAATTCGCTGCGAACTTCTTGGAAGCTTGGCGACATTCTGCTGCGTGGGTCTTGGAACGGCACGCCAATCTGTGTTCAGGTGGAACGCATGGGCCTGAAGTACCGCGTTAACCACTGGGGCACCCAGGCCGACGCCATGGTAATGACGAGCCGCGCCGCCGAATTGCTGGCCCTGATGCCCGCCAAGCCGCCGCCCGATCTCTCCAAGTTCCTGCTCTCGCCCATGCCCGGGCTGCTTACCCAGATCACTGTGAAGCCCGGTCAGGAGGTGCGTGCCGGCGAGAGCTTGGCAGTGATCGAAGCTATGAAGATGCAGAACATCCTGAAGGCCGATAACGACGCCCTGGTCGTCGAAGTCATGGCAAAACCGGGCGATAGCTTGGCCGTCGATCAGCCTATTATGAAGTTCCAGTAAGCTGTTACCGGCCTCGCATGCCTGGCGAGAAGTCCGAAAGAACCGGGCTTGCATGTGTCGTGCCGGCATTCAACGTCTCGTGTACAAATCTCAGTTTCTCGACGGCCGGGGGCGAAAGCACGAACGGGTAGCCGTCGGGCAATCCCATGCCGCGGTTGAGATTATTGAGCACGTACGTAAGCGGAAACCAGTTATCGATGAGGTGATCAAACGCCGTGAAACGGTTTGTGGGAACCGCGGTGGGAGGTGCCTTGATCGTCGGCTCGTCGGCACGCCTTGGCCGCAGGGTCAGGCCACAGGCCGCCGCGGTTTCGAGCGTATCGGTCATGTGCAGATAATGGGCCCAGGTCTCAGCCCAGTCTTCCCACGGATGGACGCTGGCGTACGCACTGACGAACCGCTCCTGCCACTTCACACCTGACCCCTGGTCGTAATGTTGCTTCAGCGCCTGGCCATACTCTTGTCGCTCGTCGCCGAACTGTTCCCGGAAGTCGTCGATGAGCGTGCTGTCCATGATCAGACGGTCCCAGTAATAGTGACCGACCTCATGGCGAAAATGCCCCAAGAGGGTCGCGGTACGGTTCGTGGAGCCCAAGCCGCCGCCGCTCCCGTTCCACGTCGTCGGCCTCCGCCAAGTTCAGCGTGATCACCCCGTCCTCATGCCCGGTGAGCACCGGCGGTGCTCCATCCGACTGGGGATCCGCCAGGAACTCAAACGCGAGCCCACGGTCGGGCCGCTCAAGTTTGCTCTCAACCGGACATCCCAAGGCCAGCAAGCTATACACCAGGCGCCGCTTCGCCACCTCGAGCTTGTACCACAACTCCTTGTTTCCCGTCCGGTTCAGGTCCGGTATCACACGGGTCAGGCGACAAGACCGGCAGAGCGAGCTCGGATCATCGTCGCGGACGACCCAATTACATACGTTGTGCTGGGTGTAGTTGTCGCAAAGACGATAGAATCGCCCTTCAGCACGGGGAAGAGGAGAACGCCAGAGACCGTCTCCTGCGGGGCTCAGCGATCCCATGTCGGCCAGGTCCGGCAAGTAGGCAAGTGTGTTCCCACATCTCACGCACACCGTACTTTCGAAGAAGACAAGCTGATCACAGTGATCGCAATGGAAGACATTCATCGTGGTCGACACCGGTTTGGAGAAGACTCTGGTCACAATCGTCAGGTCCGTCCTGGAGTTCCTTCTCGAAGCATCTTTCATGCCGAGCCTGTGCAGGACTCGAAGGCGGAAGGCCGCGGTTCGTAGCGGTTCACCCGCACACCTGGGAACATTGGGGGCCGTCCACGTCTTTCCCGTACCAGAGAGTGCGTGTGCGTCCCAGCTCGCCCGTCCGAGCTCCCGGCGGGGCGAGGTAGGATTTGCCGTTTCGCACGCCTTGACCGTTTCTTTTCGCCCCCGGTGAGAAGGTGCCCGCAGAGCGGATGAGGGAGCCGACGACATGCCGAAACGCCGCCCCCTCACCCGGTGGAGTCTTCACGCGAAACCACGGCGTCTCTTTTGGCCAAGAGTGCGCCAAAAGGTGTGGCGCTGGGTAAGGTCAGGAGAAAATGGTCAGCCCTTGTGTGCGCGATATGACCGACAGCCGCCGACTATCGGCATCTTCTTCGTCCCACGGATCGTCGCGACCAGGCGAGACGACGAGCAGCCAATCATCAGTAAGGGCGGAAATCGGCGCATTGAGTTGCTCTGCTGGGTCGTGCCCCGTGGCAATGCAGACAAGACGAATCAGCTTCTCCCTGGCCGTCTCCCAATCCTCATGCGGGTCTGCGTCCTCCCTGCTTTCGGCCTCCATCCTTGCTTCCCAGGCGTCGCTGTCGATCTCCGATTGGATCACGTCCCTTTCGCACTGGCGGTACCTGAAAGCGGCGTCAGCGAGTTGTTGACCCCAGAATCCTCCACTTCCGGAGACCCACGCGCGGCCCTGCCTCACCTCAACTGGCTCTTCCTCACCGATCATCGCGTCCACCTTGACGCGGGTCGCTTCGGACGACTGGGTCAGTCGCTCAGCTTCCTCAATGATCTTGTCCAGCAAATCCGGAAGCTTTTCGAAAGCCTTGAGCTTTGTCTCTCGCGGCAAGAAGGCCAGAGTATTCGCTCTTGCGCAATCGTGGTTTGAGCAGAGGCCCCGTCATCCACGTCGACCGTTTCCCTGACGACATGAATGCGAAAGGATCCACCGCCCCGTCCGAACGCGAGCGAGTGGCGGATCCTCAGCGCGTGGTTGTCCTCATCGGTCCCGGCCGGAAGCTCTTCGTAGCAGACTTCGGCCGAAACTCCGATGTGAAGCTCCTCAACGAGGAACTTTTCCACTCGTGCAACCAGCTTGGAAGCCTGGTCAGTGACCGCGTTCAAGCGAGGCGCGAGCTCGCGCAGCCTGGCCATGCGCCGTTTCAGTTCATCCGTCATCGAATTGTCCTTTGGGCCATCAGGCCCACTCAAAACGACCCTTCCGGGCAAAATCGCCGCGATACTCTCGCGACATAATCAAGCTACGAAGGCCTTTCCGAGATGTCAAGATGGGCGCCAGAAGGGGTCGGACAGAATTTCAATTAAAACTCGAAACTCCGTCTGGCCTTGCGCCCTGCATGCCCTGCGGACCCCATGCCCTGCCTTGGTAGAATCGAAGCCAGGCGAGACGGTCCGCCCAATTCTGGCGTTACTCAGTAGGGAGTTCCGCGATGGGTTTGTTCGCTTACATGGCCAAGCCCTCCAACCCGGTCAACATCGCCAGCCCGGGATTCAAGGCGAACCCCTTCCCGTTTTACGCGCGGCTGCGTGCCGAAGCACCGGTCTATCGCATGAGCTTGCCGACCAGGGAAACGGCCTGGCTCATCACGCGCTACGATGACGTGGCCCTGGTCTTGAAAGACGAGCGCTTCGTCAAGGACACGAATAACGCATTGACGCCGGGAGAGGCGGCCAATCAGCGATGGTTCCGTAAGGTGTTCAAGACGCTGAAGCGAAATATGCTCAACCTGGACCCCCCCGACCATACCCGACTCAGAGGCCTCGTCAAGGCGTTTTCGCCCAAGCTGGTCGAACAGATGCACGGGCGCATCGAGATGCTTACCAACGACCTGCTGGATGCTGTCCAGTTCCAGGGGCGCATGGACCTGATCCGCGACTTTGCCTTGCCCTTGCCGGCGACGATCATCGCGGAAATGTTGGGTGTGCCGGTGGAGGACCGCCATGCGTTCCACCGTGGGACCAACGCCATCATTTCGGCCGCTTCTTCGTCTTGGGCCATGTTGAAGGCTATCCCGAGGCTTGGTGCGCTCATTCGCTATATCCGCGAGCTCGTCAGGAAGCGGCGGGACGACCCTCACGACGATCTGGTGAGCGCGTTGGCCCAAGCCGAGGAGGCCGGTGACAAGCTGAGCGAAGACGAACTATTGGCGATGATCTTTCTTCTGCTGGTCGCAGGGCATGAAACCACCGTCAACCTGATCGGCACCGGCACCCTGGCGTTGTTGGAACATCCCGGCCAGATGGACAAACTGCGGAACGACCCGGTCCTCATCAAGCCGGCTGTGGAGGAGCTGCTGCGCTATACCAGCCCGGTGGAGATGGCCACCGAGCGCTACGCGCGTGAGGATGTGACGATAGCCGGCGTGACGATCCCGCGCGGGGACATGGTCTTCGCAGTGATCGCCTCGGCCAACCGGGATGAACGCCAGTTCGCCGACCCTGATACGCTGGACGTCGCACGCGAGCCGAATAAACATCTGGCGTTCGGGCTTGGGCCTCACTTCTGCCTCGGTGCCCCACTCGCCCGTCTGGAGGGGCAGATCGCGATTAACACGCTGCTTCGCCGTCTCCCGGAAATGAGGCTGGCTGCGGCGCCGGAACGTACTGCGCTGGCGGCGTGGTCTACTATTGCGCGGCTTGGAATCGCTGCCGGTGGCCTTCGGCAATCATGGCTGCAACGGAGGGGGAAAGGGCGTTTCGAAGGCTGGAATCAGCACCTTCCGGACCTGACTCGGCGCCGCAAGGATCATTTGAACTGAACATGCGACATTGGGGGCCATCCAGGTCTTTCCGGTACCAGAGGATGGGTGGCCTCTCAGGCGTCCGGCTCCTTCAGCGTCTTTCCGGGTCTCGCCGCTTCCGCGACTCCTTCCGCGTCTTTCCGGTACCAGAGAGTGGGTGGCCCCTGCCGCGTGCCTTATTCCGGCTCCGAAAAGGCCTTGGAGTCTACCTTGTCCAGGACCTTGAACTCGGAAACCTCGGCTTTAACGAAGTCTTGGCCGTCGCGTTTGCTGTCGGCCTTGGTCGCCTTCTTGATCCCGTCGAAGTCCTTGTAATCCTTTAAGGTCGTCTCCTGGGTGTACTCCTCATTTCCGAACCCGACCACCTTGGCAACCAACTTGACGGGCAACCCACTTTCCTTATCGAAGCAGAGAGTGAAGTCCTTGCCATCCGGCGCTGTCACCTTGATGCCGGCGGCCGGTTTGTCGTCGACCTTTTCCTCAGCGACACACTCGAGTTTGAACCCCTTCCCCTTCAAGGGAACCAAGAGGCTTGGTAAGACCTGGAGGTACACTCGACGTTTCTCATTAGCAAGAGCCTCTCCCTCAAGATCCATCTTATTGTCTCCGAACCTGCGCCAGCCCTTGTCGCCGTTGATAACAGTCACGCCCTTGAACGGGTTGCCGCCGAATTCCCCCTCCATCTCGGCCCGATAGTGATCAAGACCCTGGATGGTCACGTGACTGGTGAAGTGGTTGGTATTGTCATTGAAGGTAATGTCGGCCTTGGATGTCCAGGAGATCGCGTCGACCTTTTTGAGTTTCTCCTCGCCTCCCATGGCCTTGATCGCCTTGTCAAGGACTGCAATCGGGTCCTTGTCATCGGCCCTGACCAGATTGCCTGCGGCTGTTACGAACATGATCGTGAGAGCTGCACAGAGGAACCGTTTCATCGAAGATAGCCCCATTGGTGAGAGTAAGTCGCCAGACGCAGCCAAGCCTTGTCTTGACGCTGAATCGTGCCGTCACGGTCGCGGCGGCGATGCCCCACAATCCTAAACCGTACGGGGAGTCAGCGAAAGAGGCTAGCGCGGTCGTCTTGGACCGTGCCCTGGGTACTTTTGGCACTCGAAGATCGCACCGACTTTAACTCCTCTCCCCGGAGGTCAGTAAGAACGTGGTCCGACGTCTTGCTTGCGGTTTCAATCTTTGTGCGTCCGGTCCGTTCGGATACCGATCGCTCGTTGCTCGCCACACGTTCAGGATTGTTGCCGTCTCCACCGATTGCAATGCGCCCGAGTAGAGGTAATGTCCTCCGTTGCGGAGCTCGTCGTCGTACGCGAGCGCTTCGGTCACAAGGGCGTCAAATTCGGGTTTGGAAAGACTGTCGAGAGTCTTCTGCTCGTAGCAGACTGTGCAGAGGTATCTCATTGTTTCACCGTCGAGTCAGGTTGGGGGAGCGAAAACATTTTCGAGGCCGCGAATGGGTTTACTTCCGAATCGCTCAGAAGTATGGCCGCCAGGATCTTCTGGTCGAGCGGATCGGCCGCCGCTTCCCCGGGTTCGATGAGTGGCCGCACCTCCATGCTTCCGATTCGTGCCGCCGGGAATTTTGCGGCGAGTTGCAGAGCTTCGTCGAAGTCCTTGGCATTGATGAGCGTGAATCCGCCCAGAATCTCCTTTGTCTCGGCGAACGGTCCGTCGGTGGCCGACAACTTGCCGTCGCGGATGCGCACGGTGGCGGCGGACCGAACCGATTGGAGGCCCGCCGATAAGATGTGATGACCCCCCTTCTCCAGTTCCTGGGTCCAGCCAATGCACTCCCCAACAAGCGAATCCATCTGGTGTTGAGACAGGGCGGCGAGCTTTTCTTCCTCGTGGTAGACCAGGCAAAGATATCTCATGGTGACCTCTTGATCGGAGTGCCGACTCGGTTGCAACGTCCTCTAGTCGATTGGCGAAACGCCGGATCGACAATGGCCCGATTAATTTCGCACCTCGTCCAGGCGCCGTTCCAGAAACCACCGCTCCGGCTCCTGCCGAGCGAGTTCGAGGGTGCGCTGATAGGATGCAGACTCTTCCACGATTCAGCCCGACCACCGGAGATGGGTCGACGCTGACCAGGTCACGAAAGACTGTGTGGACACGGTGGCTCCCTCGACGGTTACGGCATCCGGTGCCTCGGTTAAGCACACCGATTGTCGCTTCCGTCGCGCATGGTGCCACCGTGATTTAGCTTCAAAACCGCAGGTGAGTTTGGTCAGGAGCCGAATGTGCTTGTGTTCAGCCCTCGCGCTGACTATAGTCAGCAATGATCGTTGCGTTTCAGCCCTTGGCCGCGATCGTCGACAACGATTCATCGCAACTTAGCGACACGATCACCTTCGACAGCCACTCGCGCTTCGACGCCCAGCTCGATCACACGACGCTGCGCCAGTACCTCCGGAGAAACCTGGCCGTCGATTGGCTCTACGACGTCCTCGAGGCCGCCTATGTCAATGAGTTCGGCCTGAACCTGGAAGATCAATCAAGTCTGAACTTCGTGCTTACGATCGGCACCGACACGTCCAGCGGCTTCCAGATCTACGGCTCCAGCGATCAGCGGTACAAGATCCAGGGTGGGAACCACCAGGTCGTCGCAGCGCTGGCCGATGCGGTGTCCGACCGGATCGCGCTTGGGCACCGGCTCGAGGCTCTCGATCAGAGGCGAAGCGGCGAGTATGTGCTCACCTTCGAGAAGGCGCGCGGCGGCGATCGTCTGGTCACGGCGGATTTCGTGGTGCTCTGCCTTCCGTTCACGATCCTCCGCAATATCGATGTGAATGTGCCGCTGCCACCGATCAAGAAGAAGGCGATTCAGGAGCTCGGCTATGGGGTCGACGCCAAGCTGATTCTCGGATTCCAGAGCCGGGTGTGGCGATCGTTGGGGTTCGACGGCGATTCCTATGCCGACCAGCCTTACCAATCGGGCTGGGACAGCAGCCGTGAGCAACCCAGTCCGTTCGGGGCATACACGATCTATCCCGGGGGAGACCAGGCGCTGGCCTTGCGGAGCGGTTCGGCGCTTCAGCAGGCTGAGCGACTGTTTCCGGGCCTTAACCGCGTCTTTCCGGGCATCCGCCAGCAGTGGCTCGGCACTGCCTTACGGGCGTACTGGCCGTCGAACCCATACGTTCTCGCAAGCTACGCCGCCTATCGGCCTGGCCAGTGGACCGGCATCCGCGGCGCCGAGGGAATGACGGTGGGAAACCTCTACTTCGCGGGCGAGCATACCAGCCTCGACTGGCAAGGCTACATGAACGGCGGGGCTGAGTCGGGCCGCCTGGCTGCCGAGGCATTGATCGGGCAATTCGGATGAAGCGATGCTGTTCCAGATGCGCGGAAATCCGCGCGTAACTCATCATGCTTTCCGGGGCAGCCGGGCGATGTCCTCGCGCCTGAGCCGGCGCAACTGCACCGCCACTACTTGCTCTTGTCGGGAGGGACAAGCGATTCCCGAACCTGTCATCGTTGTCGAGTACGATCCCATTTGGCCGAGAATCTTCGAGGAACTACGTGCTCCACTGGTGGCAGCACTCGACGATCTTGCGGTCACGGTCGAGCACATCGGCAGCACGGCTGTCCCGGGCCTTGCGGCCAAGCCGGTCATCGATCTGGACTTGGTGGTCCCTTCCGCCGCCGACATCCCCGCTGCCATCACACGCCTCGCCGCCCTCGGCTATATCCATCAAGGCGCCCTCGGAATTCCCGGACGGGAAGCTTTCATTTCCCCCTCTCAGAAACCGAGACACCACCTCTACGCCTGCCCGCTCGACAGCGATGAACTCCGCCGCCACCGCTCTTTTCGTGATTATCTGTTGACCCACCCCGAAGCTGCGAGGGATTACGGTACCCTGAAGAAAGGCGCTGCATTTCGCTTTCGTGACGACCGGGCCGCGTATGTCGCGGCCAAGAGCTGGTTCGTCGAAGAAGTATTACGGAGAGCCTCATCGGGCGAAGAGTAAGGATGAGATTGTGGGCCATCCACGCTTTTCAGATACTAGAGAGTGGATGGCCCCTTCCGCGTCTACCGGGCAGAAGCGCGCCTCCGATGCCAACCTATTCGCCAGCCTGAAGCAGGACTTCCTGGAGGAGCGCCTCTGACACTCGGAAGTTCGAAGCGAGGAGCACGTTAACGACGTCGCGCACCCTGGGAATGATTCCTCGCTCCTTGGCCTTCAACTACTGTTTGCTACCGTGGGGCTCTCAGGCATGGCCGAGGTCGTCCAGCAACTCGCTGGCGGGTAGTCGATGGCCGCCACTCCGTGCTTGCCCAGCAATTCCATATAGGTGCGCTTGGAATAGCCTGCCAGTTCGGCGGCCTGGCCGCAGGACAGTCGTCCAATCTCGAACAACTTCATGGACAGATACAACCTAGCCTCGCCTTCCGTGACGGATGGCGGAATCGCGATGGTCGATTGAGCCATGATCAATTCTCGCTCTTTGATTGTGGTGACACGGATTTCCCAGATTTCATCGGTGGTTGATCCTACCAGAGTCGGGTCACACCTTAGGCACTGAAGGCTGGGTCGGCGGAGGCAACTGTCAATCCCTCAACCAGCGCGGTTGCGGCGATGAGGCGGTCGAATGTGTCTCTGCGCTGGAAAGGGAGAGTTGTCAGGGGCTCGATGTGGTGCGATTCAAGGGGGAGCAGGTGGATGTCAAAGTCCGAAAGTTTGGCGGGGAAGATAGCCGCGAACGGTGCGGCGAGTGTCAGTCTGCCGAGCCTCACCGTAATCGCGATCTCGAACAGGCTGCCGGGCGAGGTCCATCGGACGTTGGCGGTATTCTCGATCACGGCTCGCGCTGTTGCGCGGCTCAATTTGGAGTCGTTGGAGAGGAACCACAGGAGCGCACAAGTGTCGAGCAGGAAGCTCATTTCATGTATCCCCGCATCTCCTCCAGCGGCTCCTTGAAGTCATCGGGGACCACGAACAAACCCTCGCAATTCCATGCCTTCGGCACGCCCGTAACGGGCGGGCGGGCACGGAGAGAAGTGGCCAGAGCGACAAGCCGGGCAACCGGCCGATCATTCTCGGTGATCGTCACTGATTCGTCGGGGGCGAGACGGTGAACGAGTTCCGCCACGTTGGCCTGTGCTTCCTGAAGGGTAATTGTGGACATTCCGCAGTCTCCGATGGTCCGTGGTCGTGACAAATATTTTACCAAGTAGTTCGCCGCAGTCTCGACTATCGCCTGGAATCGGAAGAGGTGTCAGGAGCCGAAAACGGTTTTTTTCGATCAATGTGCTCGATATCGAAATCGGAAAAGGAGTCGGGACCCGAAAACTTTATTTGATCAATGCGCCCGATATCGTTTCCTTACACCCATCCCTGCCCCACCTTTGCCCAGTAAGCGTCCGAGATAACCATTCTTGCGGGGCCTGGTAGCCTGCGAGGTGGACCAGTTCGTCCACGTCTCAGGAGGCTACCCAATGGCAAGAACCCCCGACCCCAAGCTCCATGCACTTTGGCGCGATCGCATTCGACGCCAAGAAGCCAGCGGTTTGACAATCGATCAGTTCTGTACACGGGAAGGCGTCGCCAGGTCGAAGTTCCATGCTTGGAAGCGACGACTTCCGTCTTGCTGACTCGGCAGGTCCGGGCTCAACGTTACCCGCCCGGTCGACTTTTCTCCCGGTGACTGTACGCCTCCTCGAGCGTGTTCGCTGACCGAACCGCTGCCGATCGAGGCCGACCTTCCCAATGGAATCCGGCTTCGCATTCCCACGGTCAATGAGCCACTTGGCCTGCCGTCTCGTCCGCGCTGTCGCAGCAGCCAAGACCAACTCTGGAGGCTCGCGATGATCAGCCTCCCTCATGCCGTCCGAGTGTTCCTGCACACCCCAGCTACCGATCTCCGCAAAGGCTTCGATGCGCTCTCCGGCCTGGTGACCTCTGCCTTTGGCCAGGACCCCACGTCCGGCCACCTGTTCTTGTTCGTCAATCGCCGCCGCGACCGCATCAAGATCCTCTACTGGGATCACGGCGACGGGCTGGCCATCTGGTACAAGCGACTGGAGGTCGGCTCGTTCCAGATCCCAAAAGCCGCCCCGCGATGCGGTATCGATCGAGATGACTGCGACCCAATTGGCGTTGATCCTCTCCGGCATCGACCTGAGATCCGCACGGCAACGCAAGCGCTATCAGCGGCCGACGCCAATGGCCGAAACATCGGCCGTTTCCCTCTTGAAATGAGAGATGATCATGCTACAATCTCTTTGATGATCAATCCACAGTCATGGCCCACTGACCCTCGCGAATGTCACGACCTGCTGAGCCGGTTCGCCCAGCAGGTCGAGGACCTCCACGCCGCTACCGAGGACCTCCACGCTGCGCTCGATCAAGCCGCGAAGCTGCACGATCAGACCGTCCAGGAACACCAGCAAACGATCGATGAGTTGCGTCGGCAAATTGAACTGTACCGCCGCTACGTCTTCGGTCCACGGCGGGAACGGCTGGTGGAAGCCCCCGGACAGGGGCATCTGTTCGAGCTCGACGAAGCTGATGAGAGTCTCACCTTGCCGCCCGAGCCGCCGGCCCGTGATTCCAGGCCACCGGCACAACCGCGCCGATCTCGCAAGCCGGATTACGATCGGCTACCTCAAGTGCGCATCGAGCATGATGTACCCGAGGCCGAGAAGCTTTGCTCGCAGTGTGGAGAACCCAAGGCACGCATCGGCGAGGATGAGGCCCGTGTGCTGCAGTTCATCCCCGCCCACTTTGAACTTCATGTCCACGTCTTGCCCAAGTATGCCTGTTCCCACTGCCGCGACGGTGTGGTCGCCCCCGAGCCTCCGCCACGTCCCGTAAGCGGCTGTATCGCTGGAGCCGGGCCTGCTTGCTCAGGTGGTCGTCTCGAAGTTCGCCGAACATTTGCCGCTGTATCGATTCGAGGATATCTCGACGCGTTATGGTCTCTATTTGTCACGGAGCACGCTCTGCGATTGGGTCGGCAAAATTGCTGACCTGTTGAGGCCGCTCTATGAGCTTCAGAAGGAACTGGTGCGCCAGGCCGGGTGATCTGGACCGATGACACACCGGTGACGGTGCTGGGCGGCGAAAAACCGGGGAGTCACACGGGGCGGTTCTGGGTCTACATCGGCCCCGCCGCGTTTCCTTACGACGTGTATGACTTCACGGAGAATCGCAAGCGGGACGGCCCTGCGCAGTTCCTGGCGAACTACACGGGATATCTGCAAGCCGACGCCTTCAGCGGCTATGACGGGATCTACACGGGCTCTGATGGCCGGATCCTCGAAGTGGCCTGCTGGTGCATGCCCGTCGGAAGTTCTTCGAGGCGAGGTCGTCGTCTCCCGCGGAAGCTTCGCTGATTCTAGAGATGATTAGGCGATTATACGAAGTTGAAGACCGGGCTCGGCCTCTGGACGACGCCGCGCGTTGTGCGGTGCGACAAGCCGAGGCGGTGCCGATCCTACAGCGGCTCAGGGCCGAACTGGATCGACTCTCGTCGAGGCTCTTGCCCAAGTCGGCGCTGGCACAAGCGGTAACGTATGCGCTTGAACCAATGGCAGGCGCTGTGCCGTTACACTCAGGACGGTCGGCTGACGATCGACAATAACGTGTCGGAGCGACGGCTGCGGGATCAAGCCATCGGACGGAAGAACTGGTTGTTCCTGGGCAGCGACGAGGCGGGTCCGCGTGCGGCGGTGATCTGCACGATCATCGCGGGGGCGAAGCGGCACCGGCTGGAGCCCTGGGCCTACTTGAATGATGTAATCCTGGAGCTGTCGGTGGACGCCAGCCCGGAGTCGTTGGAACGCCTGCTGCCGGACCGCTGGGCAGCGGCGCACCCCGAGCACGTGCTGAACCATCGCCTTGACGAGTCCCGCCAGAAGGCCCAACGACGGGACCAGCGTCGGGCAGAACGGCGCCGCACGAAGATAAGCCGACGAACGACGAAGAAGTCGTCACGCTGGCATTTCCCTTCGGCCCTGTCCCCGCGCGGACACCTGGAAATCCCGGCGCTTACTTTGCCCACGCCTTAACGGCCGAGACCCTCATTCTCGAACGAAATACCGCCTCGACCCATTCAGGCCCCTAACAAAAAGTTCTATTGGCATACTCTCGGCCCGGCAATATTCGGGAAGGTTGGGGGATACACCCCGACCCACTGATGTCAGAACGTCACTTGGGCCCGGCGCCCGTCGTAGTCTACCGTCTTGACGGTCCCCGCCGACAGCATCTGAACCTTGAACACCCGCGATGCCGTCGGTGTGTTGGTCACGCCGACTGGGGGCGCCGCCGAGATCGTCAGTTTCTTCGCGCCGTCGTCCCACGACAGCTTGGTCCAAGTGCCTTTGTTCTGCATGTAATCCTGACTATTACCGTCATCCTCATACATCGTGAACTCGCCGTTGGCGTCGCTGTAAACCTTCGTTTTGCTCGGCGTTGTCCCACCAATCGTACCACGTGCAGGCAGGCAGATACACGTCGCGTGACGTGGCGCCCTTTTCGTAAACGGGGGCAATCAACATGTCGCGGCCCCACAGGTATTCCTGCGACTGCCCGATCGCCAGCTTGTCGTTCGGATAATGCAGCCACAGCGCACATCAGCGGCATTCCCGTGTCGTAGGCCTCGCGTGAAAGCGTGTAGGTGTAAGGTATGAGCTGATAGCGCAGCTCGGCGTACTTCTTCGCGACCGGCTCGATGGCCGGGTTGTTCATTTCTTGCTGCGCGGGCAGATCGGTTTGCCCTTCGAGGAAACCCATCTCGCTGAGGCCCCAGCCCCATGGCGTACGCAAGCGCCAGATGCGCCCGTGCGAGCGGAAAGAACCGTTGAACGCCGAGAACTAAAACCAGCGCGCGTAAAGCTCGCCCGTCAGCTCGCTGGTGGTGTAGAAGCCGCCCGTGTCCGAACCCCGGTACGGCGTGATGCTCAGACCAGTGTTCAGGCCGATCCAGATCTGGTCGCGCAGCGTGTTCCAGCGTGACTGCGTATCGCCCGACCACATCCACGCGCCCCATTTGGCCATTCGGATGACGCCGTTGCGATTGAGCGTCCAGGGCCGCACATTCGGGGTCGTCATCAGGTGCCCCTGGTAATACATCTTAACGCGGGTCATACGCTCGTAGATCGAGAAGCGGTCGCCCTCATCCGGCCAGAACGCATCCACGCCTGCCTTGATCAGTGGCTCATGCCGCTTCCAGTAAGGCAGGATGTGACTCTGGTCAATCGTCTCGCCCGGCCCCGGCGGGATGTTGCCGACGATGTCGGGCCGCTCCCGCGTCCCGGCTGCTGTCCGCCGTCGCCCATGCCCAGCACCGGGGCATCGCCGACGTTGAACGAGACATTCCCCGTCTTAGTGTGCCAATTCCACCGCTACGGCCGTGGCGCAAGGCTTTCGTACAGGCAGCTTGCCGACCCCCGCGACGTTCACCACGGGCAGGACACCGAGGAGTAGGAAGATGGCCGATGATCGGTATACTGTGGTGTTCGGCTCCCTTTCATGTATACTACCGCCGTCTCGCCTCGCACGCCCACCGAGCCGGTCCGACGCCAACGGACCTCTTTTCGGCGGAGGAAAAGAACGTGAGAACGCTACTGCTCCTGCTTACGTTCGGTGCCACCATCCTGGCAGGGACTGAGCGGATCTACGTCGACAACAGTAGCGGAGCCGACATCAGCGTGATCGACCCGGCCACGAACTCGGTGACCGGCGTGATCAGGGTCTCGAAGCACCCGCACGGCATCGTCGCCTCGCTGGACAAGAGCCGCCTCTATGTCACGAGCCAGGAGGAGGACGTCGTGGATTTCGTGGACATCGCGACTGCTCAGGTCATCCACCGCGTGCCCGTCGGCCGGGAGGCGAACAATCTCGCGATCACACCGGACGGCCGCCGAATTTATGTTTGCATCCGAGGGGAGTCACGGGTTGACATCGTGGACACCGCCGCACAACGAATGGTCAAGAGCGTGCCTGTGGGCCGAGCGCCGCACAACGTGTACGCTACCCCTGACGGCCGATGGATGATCGTGACGTCGGTGGATGACATTGAGCTCACCGCGATCGACATCAAGACCGGAATGCCTGCGTTCGAGATCCCCCTCCCGGGCCAGCCGCGCCCCCTGGTCATCGATGCCGATTCGCGCCGCCTCTATGTGCAATTGTCGGACCTTCACGGGTTTGTCGTCGTCGACCTCCCCTCGCGCAAGGTGATCGACAAGGTCTTGCTTCCCGATGCGCCTCCGGGAGCCAAACCGCTGATCGCGCGGACGTTCTCGCATGGGATAGCGATCGCGCCGGACGGAAAGACGTTATGGGTCACCAGCCTGCTGGACAATTCGGTCTCGGTGTTTACTCTGCCCGACCTGAGGCTGGTCTCGACCACTCACGTCGGCCAGGCGCCGGATTGGATGACCTTCACGGCCGATGGCAGCCGGTGCTACGTCTCCAACGCCGGCTCGAATGCGGTCTCCGTCTTGGATGTCGGGTCCAGAAAAGAGGTGGCCCGCATCCCTGTGGGCGCGATGCCGAAGCGGATCATTTCGGTCGTTCGGCCATGATCCTCTCTACCGCCGGTCTAGACGAATCTCGCCCGCTCATCATGGGACTTAGCTGAGGGTGCGGCTGGACCCGGCTCGCGAGCTTCGCGGGGTCAGCTCAGAGGCTTCGCGCGGTCAAGCCCTGTTTCCGGATTCCGGACGCTTCGCGGTGTCGGGCCCTGATGTGGCTCTGCGGGGTCGCACGTAGTTCGCATTTATTTCTCGCGACTGAAGGCCGGAGGCGGCGGCTCAAACTCGTCACAGGGGCTTTGCGCGATCAAACCCCACAGGACCGGCCAAACCCCACAGGCCCCAGCGACCAGGAACGACTCCCGGCCCCTTATCCGCGGCGGCCCCTTATCCGCGGACCCCGGCCCCTTATCCGCGCCGCGTGTAATCTGGGCGACAGGACGTCCAGAGCTACACGGCGAACGTCCGGTCGAGTACATCTTCAAAACGAGGCGAGCCTTCCCGATAATTGGGTGAGTAGTCTATCCACCTCGGGAACATCACTAATCCGGCTACCGATTCCTGGCCGCATCGCTGCCGAGGAACTCCCAGCGCTGGGTCAACGGCAAGAGTTGAGTGTACCCGGGTTGTTTGTGCATTCTGGAATCAACGGGCTGCAACGCTTATCGAGAACCAAGATCCCGCGGGCCCCTCGCGATCGCGACGTAAAGACTTCTCAGTTTTCCGAACCATCGATCGCCGGATCGTTCCGCTGGGAAACATCCTTGAGACACGACCCATGCCCACAATACCTGAAGTATTGGCTAACGCGCTCCAGCATCACCAGGCGGGCCGGTTGCACGAGGCCGAGCAGACTTACAGGCAGATTCTCGCGGTTGACCCGAATCACCGCGATGCGTGGCACCTCTTGGGGGTCATCGCATATCAGGTCGGCAACCATCAAGCCGCAGTGGAGTGCATCCAGCGTGCTCTAGAGTACAGACCTAATTGGGCCGAGGCGCGCAACAACCTGGGCAATGCTTTCAAGGACCAGGGGAAGCTCGACGATGCCGTGATGTGTTATCAGCGTGCGCTGCAACTGAAGCCTGACTACGCCCTGGCGCATTGCAACCTGGGCAATGTATTCACGGACCAAGGGAAGCTGGACGATGCCGTTGCATGTTATCAGCGTGCGCTGCAACTGAAACCTGACCTCGCCGAGGCGCACAACAGACTGGGAACTGCCTGGAAACACCGGGGGAAGCTCGACCAAGCCATGGCGTGTTATCAGAACGCGCTGCAACTGAAACCTGACTTCGCCGAGGCTCACATCAACGTCGGTAATGTATTCACGGACCAGGGGAAGCTCGACGATGCCATGGCGTGTTATCGGCGAGTGCTGCAACTGAAACCTGACTTCGCCGAGGCGCACAAAAACCTGGGCAGTGTTTTTAAGATCCAGGGAAAACTCGACCAAGCCATGGCGTGTTATCAGCGTGCGCTGCAACTGAAACCTGACGACGCATTGGCACAAAACAATGTGGGGATTCTCTGGGAAGACCGGGGAAGCTCGACCATGCCATGGCTTGTTATCAGCATGCGCTGCAACTGAAGCCTGACTTCGCCGAGGTGCACTTCAACCTGGGCAATGTTTTCAATTACCAGGGGAAGCTCGACGAAGCCGTGGCATGTTATCGGCGTGCGCTGCAACTGAAACCTGACTTCGCCGCGGCGCATAGCAACTTTCTGTTAACAAGTCATTATCGTGACGGCGTAACCTTGTCCGAACTGGCGGTGGTCCATGCCGAATTCGACCGACTGCACGCCGCGCCGCTTCGGACTTCCCGGCCACCGCGTGAGAATGATCGCGATCCTCATCGTCGGCTTAATCTGGGGTTCGTCTCGGCCGATTTCGGTCGGCACCCGGTGGGGTATTTTCTGATTCGGGCCCTGGAGCACCTCGACCGGGGCCAATTCGAAACAGTTTGCTACTGTGATCGGATGATCAAAGACGATCTGACCCAGCGTTTTCAGGCCGTCGCGACGACTTGGAGAAGTGTGAGCGGATTGAGCGACCAACGACTGACCGACCAGATCGTGGAGGATCGAATTGATATTCTGTTTGACATGGCGGGACATACGGCCGGCAACCGGCTCTTGGTGTTCGCCCGCAAACCAGCGCCGATCCAGGTGACTTGGGCGGGTTATGTGGGCACCACAGGACTGGGAGCAATGGACTACGTCTTGGCCGACCGTTATGAAATCCCCCGTGGTGCCGAAGCCCACTTCTGCGAGAAGATACTGCGAATGCCTGATGGATATGTGAGCTATGATCCTCCGAGCTATGCGCCGTCGGTGGCGCCACTGCCGGCCCTGAAACAAGGGTATGTGACGTTCGGCAGCTTCAACCGTCGGGCGAAGGTCACTCCCCAGACAGTCGAGGTCTGGGCGAAGGTCCTGGACCTTGTGCCGCAGTCCCGGTTGGTGTTGAAATACAAGGCGATGAGCGACCTGTCAATTGCCAGGGGGTTGGCGGAGGAATTTGCGAGGCACAAGGTAGATCCAGGGCGGTTAGAGTGTCTGGGGTGGTCAGCCCACCCGGCATTGTTGTCGGAGTACAACCGCATCGATCTGGCTCTCGATCCGCTTCCCTTCAATGGCGGCTTGACGACCTGCGAGGCGTTGTGGATGGGAGTGCCGGTGGTGACATGTCCGGGCGAGACGTTTGCGAGCCGTCATTCTCTGAGCCATCTATCGAGTGTTGGGCTCACGGAGACGATCGCCACGACATTGGAAGAGTACGTCGAGTTGGCTGTTTCTTTGGCCGGTGACTTGCCACGACTGGCCAGTCTGCGAGCCGGTTTACGGGAGCGGATGGCCGCCTCATCGCTGTGCGATGGGAAACGCTTTGCCGCGAACCTCATGAGTGTCTTGCGTGACGCATGGCAGGAGTGGTGTCATAAGGAGCCTGCCTAAGAGGGTCCCTGTTGTCAGTTCATTGTGATCTCGCACAAGACCCAAGTCGCGGCCCCGCGCACGAAGCAGTAGAGCATTTCTCCGACCAACGGCGTGGGCCGAGCGGCTTCCGGGCCCTGTTTCAAGAACCCACGAGAAAGTGTCCGAGCGGCGAGCGGCGGCGACCCCGCCGCCTACTGACTGACGAGCGCGAGGCCTTTGCCGCCCGGAGTGATCGCGATCACCCCGGTCCCTGGCAGGGAGACGCCTGAACTGCTCGTGACGCCGCTCGGAGTCGAGGTATTGATGACGATCGTTCCTCCCTTCGGGAACTTCTGATTGCCAGCAGGTTTCAAGGTGACGCTATTGCTCGTCACGCCCGTGATCGTGAACGGGACCGGCTCGAGCACGTGGACTTTCTTCTTCTTGACGGTCTTGATGACGAACCGATCGACAACGAAGTTGGCGGAGCTGCGGGTCGTCGCTTCATTCATCGCCGTGCTGAAGTTGATCTTGTAGCCGACGAATATCGGTTTGCCAACCGACTTGCCTCTCTTGTTTTTCTCTTGAGTGAACAGCACCTGCTCGCCAGCGATTGCTGGGGCCGGAGTGGGGGTCGGCGTTGGTGTCGGTGTCGGCGTCGGCGTTGGTGTCGGTGTTGGTGTCGGCGTAGGCGTCGGTGTCGGCGTTGGTGTCGGCGTTGGTGTCGGTGTCGGCGTTGGTGTCGGTGTCGGTGTTGGTGTCGGTGTTGGCGTCGGCGTAGGCGTAGGTGTAGGTGTCGGCGTCGGAGTTGGTGTTGGCGTAGGTGTCGGGGTCGGGGTAGGCGTTGGCGTCGGTGTCGGTGTTGGCGTCGGCGTTGGTGTCGGAGTTGGTGTCGGTGTCGGCGTAGGCGTAGGCGTCGGCGTTGGTGTCGGAGTTGGTGTCGGAGTCGGCGTAGGTGTAGGTGTCGGTGTCGGCGTTGGCGTAGAACTGAGACGGTAAATGGCCGAGTCGCCGTAATCGGCGATGATCATGTTGCCGCTGCCGTCATAAAGCACGGCGAGAGGATTATCAAAATTATTGGCGATGATGCGGACGTTGCCCGTCGTTGGATCGACGGTGACCAGGTCGTTATAGGTGATGGAATGGCCGGTGGAGTCGCTGACGGTGCTGTTATAGCGGGCGATGAACGCGTCGCCCTGGTAGGTGGCCGGGAACGTGGTGCCCGTGTAGAAGGCGACTCCGTCGGCCGAAGCGCTGGGCCCCAGACCCCGGATTTGGTTGATGTTCGACTCGTTGTACTCGGCGAAGCCGCCAGGCGGCGCGACCAGGTTGTCGAAGGTGGTGGAGCGGACGCCGTGCTCGGCGAAATTGAAGAATCCAGCGTTGACGGCCGCCTCGGAGGTCACCGAGGGATTGTCATCCGCGGCGTCGTTACGCCAGTTGGAGTTGTTGTAGCCATAATCGGCCAGTGGCGCATCCTCGAAGAACTGGTCATAGGCATTGTTCGCCAGGTCCGGGCCAGGGGCCGGGTCGCCGGTGGTGATGCCGTAGAGCAGCCCAGTGGACGGGTTGATGGTGCCGTTGAAGGTCCCGTCCGATTGCGAGCGATTGAAATTGTTGGTGAACCACAGGTTGCCGGAGCCGTCCAGGGCCAGGCCAAATGGATTGCGTGCGCCGGAAGACTGAATGATTAGCTTGTTGACGGCCGTCGAGGTATATGGGCCGGCGTTGGAATAGTCGGGGTCGCTATTGCTCGTGGCAACACCGGTCAGGCCAAAGCCGGCCGAATCGGTGACCAGGCCGTTGACCTGCTTGAGATCGAGGATTTCGGAGATCGTGCCGCCATACGCCATGTCGCGGGCATTGCCGGGATTGGGATAGTCCAGGGCACCGTCCTTGGTGCGCACACCAATGCCCACGTAGAGCGTGGAGGTGCCGTCCGCATTCTGTTTGATGATGATCTGGTCCGCCTGGTGCCAGCCGGCGGGGATGTTCTGGACGATGATCGTGTCGGTGCCGCCGTTGGGCCCACCCCAGACCCCATTCTGATCCTGGGTCAACACGCGCAGGTTCGAAACGTCATTGCCATTGATGGTGCGTGCGGTGTCGGTCAAGTACATGCCGGTGACCGTCTGCACACCCGGCTGGCCGTAGACTCCGAGGCTGACGGGGCCGAAGCCGATGCCGAGGGCGCCTCCTGTCGAGACCTCGGTACGCTCGTCGGAAAGCCCGCCGCTGGGGCTGTAGGCGAAGCTCTCGACGCTGGCGGCGTTGGGGCCGCTGAAATTGGCCAAAGTCATATAGAGCCGGCCGTCGGGCCCGAAAACCATCTGTGCAGGGGGACCGTCGCAGGCGGTGCCAATGTTGGTTATTTGCAAATCCGGTTGCAGGACCACCGGAGCCGGCGTCAAGCGCGTCTCCAGCTCTTCAACGCGGAGTAAGCAAGTGACGCGCTGGTAACGACGCGATTTCACGGTGAACCTCCTGCAAGGTGTACGGACTCGTTCGAGCCGCGATGAGCGAGCGGATCGGAGCAATATCAGAATATAGGGACGGTTCAACGGATGCCACGGAAATGGCCCGTCTTTCAGACCGCTGTTGAAACGGGCGGCTCCCGCCATCTCGTCTGCCCAGATACTAAGAGAGTATCGGATTCCCTTTTTACGACCGAGCTTCAGTTAGACGCTGCCGCAGCCGTGAGAGCGAGCAACGCAGGCACTCCGGCTCGATCCGTTCCCGGCAACAGATCCACAATGGCGATAGCCACTCCGGGTGGGTTTCGCGGGGTCAGGGTTTCGCGGGGTCAAGCCCTGTATCCGGTTTCCGGACGCTTCGCGGTGTCGGGCCCTGTTGTGGCTCTGCCGGGTCGCACGTAGTTCGTATATATTTCTCGCGACTGAAGGCCGGAGACGGCGGCTCAATCTCGTCACAGGGGCTTTGCCCGATCAAACCCCACCAGACCGGCCAGACCCCGCGTGACCCCGCGACCCCTGTAAACCGGAAACAGGGCTTGACTTTGCGCAAGAAGCTCGGGAAAGGAGAATCATCTTAGAATGTGAAACCTTTCATCGAAACCCTGCGGGTAACCAATCCCGTCCGGCAGAGCCGGGCCAGCAGCCGGAAGCGAGTCTTGCGTGGTGGCGGGTGACTGTCACTGCGCAGACAGCGAGATCAAACGCTGTGTGATTGAGCCCCGAAATTTCCTTGTCGTGAGCCCTCGTCTTGGTCAGTTGCGGGGGCCGAGCCAGGCATTAGCTACACCTGGACCCACAGGCGTGCCTGGTCACACCGGGGTCGGAGGAACATGGCGAATGATCCTACGGGTTTCTCGGGAACTTGGGAGACCTTGCCGTCTCCATCGTGACTGCCGGCTGGAGCCCCGGCTTACCAACTCCAGGTTGATCCACAGCTCTGTCCCGAGCTGGTGGGGGACGAACAGGGGACGAACGATGGTATCGCCAAGCGAAGGAAACGAAGCGCGGCGAGATGGGAGGCAAGGAGTCGCAGCGCCCCATATTAGTGTTGAAGCGGGGGAACGGCCCTCCCGGACCCCGTGGAGCGAAGGGGGCGCCGCGTTGTGTACGGGAAGTTGGAACCACGCCGAGGACATCGTGCCTCACCAGGGTGTCACCGCGAAACAACCCAGTCGTGTGAGGGACAGCGATATTCCACAGCGTGACGAACCGGATGCCTCTTTGACGGGCACGTCCGGATCTGTGGGAGCCCCAGGGAGCAATCCCTGGGGCGACCCGGCCCATCGCCACCGACCCCATCGCCACCACGTTTATCGGATTCGGCGGGCTCACTTGACTGGGATCTCGTACCGGATGAACCCGAGCAGGTCGCCCTCGCTCACACCGTGGCACCTCGCGCATTTCTTGGTCACGGCCGGCACGACCGTCGCGGCGTAGAGTTTGCGTCCCGGTCCGTTACCTTCGATCTCCTCGAAATAGGGCTTTCCTGCTCGAATGGCCACCGCCGCCCGCTTTTCGAAGTCCGTTTGCGGCAGGTTCGCCTCGTTCTGTGGGGAGCCGGATGCGTCAACAAGCTTAGCCTTGTGCCACCCGCTCTTCTCCATGGCGGCGAAGACGTCCTTGGCGACCTTAATGGCGGGGGGGCCGTCGTACTTTTTGGTGATCGACACCACCGCGTTCTTGTACAACTCGTCGAGCATCTTGACTTGCTCTCTCGTCCGCTTCAGGGCCGGATCGGCCTCGGGGCCGTCCGCGCGCAGAAGCGGTCCCGACATGACTACTCCGAGCAAGGCCGCCGATGTCGAAACTGCCAAAGATCCTACGCTCAGGAGGGCGGCGCGGCCCAGTTTTTTCGTCATCGTCTCTTCCTTTAGTCGTTGAGGAATTGGATCGGCGGGACGGCCACCGGCCACTTGTGGCGACTAAAACGGGAACAGGTTGAGAGTCGCGGCCAAAAGCGACGTCGCTCTCGCCGCCGCGGCTACGGGACTGGCAGATCCCCATCGAGCAGCCACGACTCGTCCGCCGCGGCATCCGCGCATGGATCAGTGTCGTTGCCAGACTTAACCGGGGCATTGCGCAGCATCGAGACAGAACAGCACGAGACTGACGCCGGTCGCGATCACGAGCAGCCACTCGCCCGGCTTATTCCACCAGGCGAGCATGCCCCCAGCCGAGAACGCCAGCGCCACCGCAAAGATGACCAACGAGAGCCAGCGGTAGAACCGGCCGACGTCGGTCTCGTGAAACTCGGCAAGCGAACGATAGACGTGCCGGCCCGCGTCGTGCGGGGCACAAAACGCCTTGAGCACGCACTGGTTACACGACGAAGACGGGGCCTTGTAGATGGCCAGCTTGTTGAGGTCGTCGAAGGTGTGCAGAGTGAGCAATTCCCCCTGCGGGCACTCATACCGGTCGAGCTCGACGTCGTACGCAAACCCGGTGTGGGCATAGCGCTGGGCGCGGTGAAAGTGAGCGCTGGCCAGGAATTCCAGTAGCCAGCCGCCCAGCCACAGCACCGGCAAGTACAAGAGGAGCAGCACCAGCCCGAGGTCGAGCGTGAAACCCCAGGCGGTCACAGTCGGTAACATCGAGGAAGCTCCCCTTGTGCGTTCGGTGCCGTCGCGCGCCGCTCAGCCCCGCGCAGGCGTCCCGGCTGGAGTGATTTCGGTGTACAGCGATCCCTCGAGAAGCGTCCCCGTCTGGTCCGCCGGAGCCCGGGTCTTGCGCGTCCGTATGGCGACCTTGAGGGTCAGCCAGACCAGGGGGGCCGAGCCGGCCATAAACACTACGTCGCCCGGCATCCGCGCCCACGACAGCCACGGATAATTGTGAAACCACTCGGTCCGGGCGTGCCAGTAGCCGTTGGTGACAACGTCGCCGAGCTGCAAGACGCCCAGCGGAAAAAGATGCCCGAGGATCATCAGCATCAACCCGAAGTTCGTCGCCCAGAACGAAAACCTCACCAGGCCGTCGCTCCAGTCTTCGGGCCGCGCCAGGTAGCGCGTGCAGAACACAAGCAGCGCCAGGGCCAGCATGCCGTATACGCCCATGAAGGCTGCGTGACCGTGATTCGACGTAAGAAGCGTGCCGATCTCGTAGTAGCTGACGATCGGCATATTGATGAGGAAACCGAAGACACCCGCGCCGAGGAAATTCCAGAACCCGACCGAGGCCAGGAACATCACCGCCCAGCGATGCGGGAACGCCGCGCCCCCGGCGACCTGCTGCCGATTGCCGAGCTGGAGGAATGACCAGGCCTCGACCGTCAGCAATGTGAGGGGGATGACCTCCGCCGCCGAGAAAAATGCTCCGAGGGCCATTTCGACAGCCGGTCCTCCGCTGAAATAGCAGTGGTGAAGCGTTCCAACTACGCCGCCGACCGAGTAGAGCATCACATCAAAATAGATCAGTCGAGTGGCGAATCGTTCGGAGACGACGCCCATGAGCACGAAGATCAATGCCACGAGCATCGTCGTGAACAGCTCCAGGAAGTCTTCGACCCAGAGGTGGACGACCCAGAACCGCCAGAAGTCGCCAATCGCGAACGTGGACTGAGTGTGGGTCATCAGGCCGATTGCGTAGAAGGCGGGGATCGACAACGAGCTGTAGAGGAACAGCCAGGGAAGGTTGCCTCTGCTTTCGACGGCGAGGCGGGGACGTAGACCCCGATAGATAAGGATCACCCAGAGCACCATTCCGGCAATGAGCAGGTACATCCAGAACCGGCCGAGATCAAGGTATTCCCATCCCTGTGCTCCGAAGACGGGCCGTAGGCCGCGCGGCAAGAGCCCGTGGTAGCTCAGGAACTCTCCCCCCAGGCTGCCGAAGACGACAACCGCGAGTGCGCCGAGAAGCAATCCGGCAAGCAGACCCTGGCCGCGCGGCTCGCGCCCGGCGATCAGCGGCGCGAGGAAGATCCCGGCGGCCAAGTAGGCCGTCGCCACGAAGAAGATCGCCATCTGGAGGTGCCAGGTTCGGGTCAGGTTGTACGGCAAATACTTGGGCAGGTCGATACCGAAGAAGCCGCCGGTCTCGACCATGTAATGCACGGTCGCGCCCCCGATCAGGTTCTGGAGGAGGAAGAGCGCAGCCACGACCAAGAAGAACCATGCAGTTACGCGCTGGGCGGGCGTCAGGGCCACGGAGGGCGGCGGCACAAAACGCACCTGCCGCTCCTCGGTCTCGTGCCAGCCGACGACCCGGGAATGGCGGCCATACAAGCCCAGCACGAGCCCACTACCGCCGAGAAGGGTGACCAGAGAGAGGGCGCTCCACATGATTGCATCGGCGGTAAGTGTATTGCCGACCAGCTCGTCTGGGGGCCAGTTGTTTGTGTACGAGTAAGTCTTGCCGGGCCGCCGGGCCACGCCCGTCCAGGCCGTCCAGGCGATGAATGACGTGATCGCCCGAGCGTCATTCGCGTCGCTGATCATGTCTGGCTTCAGGCCCTCACCGCTCGACTTTCGATGATAAACCAGATCGCCGAAGTGCTGGTGGATCTCATCGAAGGCCGCCGCTTGCCCGTCGGTCCAGACAAGCGTCCCCGTCGCCGGGTCGTACCGATTGGCTTGCAACTCGCGAAGCGTCCGCCCCGCGCCGCCTCGTTATCGCCATATCGCTTGTTCATGTGCAAGGCCGTACGATGCAGGTAGTCGGCCGTGAAATCCGGACCGAGATAGGCCCCGTGTCCGTACACGGTGCCAAACTGCATAAGGCCGTATGTCAGAAACTGCTCCTGCCCGTCGAGGATCTGCTGCTTCGTGGAAAGCACGTTCCCCATCTCGTCCACGATCCGTTCGGGGATCGGCGCGTGGTCCTGGTAAATTCGGATCGCCGAGAACGTCAGGAGCGAGAACCCGATCACGAAGGTCATGATCGACCCTTGCAACCAGAGCGGCGAAACCGTCATGGGGCGGCGAACTGTCATGCTCGTTGATCCTCTCTTGCTTGACGCATCACGCACCTTGATCTGGGGCGCGCAGGCCGAGCGCTCGCGACTACCATGGCCGTCGCCGCGACAGAGCCGGAACGAAAACCAAAACTTCGCGAAATACGCCGCACGATGGGACGCACGAACGCCGACGATCAGCTCGCGTTCGTGAGCCGCCGAAGTGTCCTACACCCTCAGTCAAGCCAGGGGCCGGTTGCCTTGTCAGAAACTACAAGAACGTTATACTGGATGTCAAGGTCCAGATATCCAATTTTAGGAGATTGCCCGGTGATCTCACAGACCGCCGAGTATGCGCTGCGGGCCGTCGTCTGCCTTGGCGGCAGCACCGGTCAGCCGATGACCAGTGCGGCGATCGCCAGGCTGACTCGTGTACCGCACGACTACCTGTCGAAGGTTCTGCAGGGATTAAGCAGGGCAGGTCTGGTCGATTCGCAACGGGGGGTGGGCGGCGGCTTTGTGTTGGTCCGTTCGCTCGATGAACTGACGGTGCTGAACGTGATCAACGCGGTCGATCCACTCAAGCGTATCACCCGCTGTCCGCTCTTACTGGCCGCGCATCGCAAACAGCTTTGCTCACTGCACAAACGCCTCGACGAAGGGATCGCCCTGATCGAGGCGCTCTTCGATGGGACGACCATCGCGGAATTGCTAGCCGAGGCGAATCCAAGCCAGCCGCTGTGCGAGGAGAGTGAGCCTATTTCGGTGCGTTAATGAAGAGAAAAGGTGTCAGGAGCCGAAAACGGTTGTTTTCGATCAAATTGCCCGATATCGGTTTCTGACACCCTATCCCTTCTGACACCCTATCCCTTCGTCGTCGCGGCCTGGGCAGCGGCACAACGGTTTCGCTCGACAGGATACTCTTTCGAGAGACGCCAGAGAGGCAGTACAAATCTACAAGTGATCTTCGAACCTCCAGCTACCCTGATTGAGAGACCGACAATGAAATCCTTCCTCCCCAGTTTGCTGCTCCTCGCCATATGCTGGCCGACGTTCGTCACCGCTCAGCAGCAACCGATCACGCTGAAGGATGTCCCAGTGGGCTTGCCGGTGATCTCCGCGGACGAGCCGATGGCTGCCGGGTTTTCGGCGGAAAAGGCGGCTCAGTATCTGGATCAGTCCGCGCTGAACTGGGTGAAGACCAAGAAGTGCGCCACTTGCCATACCAACCTGTTCTACATGGTTGCGCGACCGGCGCTGCGAACGATCCTGCCGGACTCGGGTGAAGTACGCAGTTTCTACGAAAACTATCGCAAGGTGCGCTGGCAGAAGAATGTCCCCACGGAAGCAGTCGGCTTCTGGCCGATCGTGGTCGGCACCGGCCTCACTTTCAACGACGCGCAGACAACCGGAAAGCACAGCGACGTCGCGCGTGAAGTGCTGGACATGATGTGGACTGTGCAGCGAGCGGACGGCGGCTGGAACTGGCCGGATTGCGACTATGCGCCGATGGAGATCGACGATCACTATGGCGTTACCATCGCCGCGTTGACCGTCGGGATCGCGCCTGGTGATTACGCGAAAACCCCACAATCTCGCGCGGGACTCGAAAAGCTGCGGGCTTATTTAAAGAACAATCCTCCCAAGTCGCTGCACCATCGCGCCATGCTGGCCTGGTGTTCCGTCAGGATCGACGGCATCGCGACCGAGGAGCAGCGACAAACAAACGCTGGCTGAGTTGCTGGCCCTTCAACTCGATGATGGCGGTTGGTCCACGGCCGGTTTCCTCACCGATTGGAAGGGGCTGGCCCGGGACGACGGCAAGCCGCTCAACACCAAAAAAAGTGACGGCTACGGCACGGGCCTGGTCATAGTCATCGCGCGAGAACTCGGTGTCCCGGCGGACGACGCTCGACTGAAGCGCGGCATCAAATGGATACGCGCCAATCAGCGCGAGAGTGGCAAGTGGTTTACGCAATCCCCAGTCAAGGACGCTGGCAATCTCATCTCCAATGTCGGCAGTGCCTACGTCATCCTGGCGTTGCAGGCCTGTGGTGAGTTGCCGGGCTGGCCTTTCAGCCTGACGAAGCCGGCCAGCCGCTGATGGGAGGCTTCGCGGGGTCAAGCCCTGTATCCAGTTTCCGGACGCTTCGCGGTGTCAGGCCCTGTTGTGGCTCTGCCGGGTCGCACGTAGTTCGTACTTACTTCTCGCGACTGAAGGCCGGAGAGGGCGGCTCAAACTCGTCACAGGGGCTTTGCGTGATCAAACCCGACAGGACCTGCCACACCCCAGAGGCCCCCGCGACCCCTCTAAACCGGAAACAGCTTGACTACGCGAAGCCTTGGTGCTTCCCCTGAAGAGCCCGGGTAATGCCGTCGCGCCTAGTTTTCCCGCTAGAGATCGACATGCGAGTCGGCCTCCGGCCGGGTGTCTCGGCCTCGATCGCGGCCTGGGAGATGCAGAGCTTTCGTCGCGACATACCCGATGCCGAAGGCAAACGTCAGCCAGAAAGTCACTAAAAAAGAGGAAAGGTCGCCGTGCGCAGGCCTGGTAGATCGACACCGAGATCGCCAGCATGAAGAGCCACCCGGCCACCTTCGGGGGCAGGAAGACGAACACCGCCGGTACCCACGCGATGGAGAGCAGGACGACCAACACGAGCCCCTCCCTGCCCGAGCCGGAGTAGCGCCGCTGCCCGAATGGAGAGGGCCAGGATGACGCCCGCGACCGGCACGGCGATCATCAGTGTGCGGAGGTGGAATCTGGGCCGGGGCATGGGAGGAAGCCCTCAAGGTCGGTCCTGCGTATCTGAAGCTCAGCCCTAGCTTCGAGGACTCGGTCGAGGCGGCCCACGAGTCGGACTTGCCGAAGAACGACTCAGGCCGCATGCGCGGCGTCTCATGGCCGGGCCTCAAGGGGCTTGACTGCAAGAAGCCGTTTCAATCCCGCATCTGGCATCCTACAGTCGACGCAAGTCCTTACGCCACGTCCTCGGGTTCCGCCGCTCCGTCAGGCCGATCAACCGCTTCCGCTTTTCCGCCTCTTGGCCCAGTGGAAGGGAAAAGGGTCATCACTGAATAGCAAGCAAGGGAGAAGGGGTCATCATTGAATAGCGCTCTCCGAACCCCTAAGCCGCCGCAATATCAATGATGTCCCTTTTTCCGTCCCCTTTTTCCGTCCCCTGCGCTCCTTAGAGCATCGCGGGTGCGGCACAGGGACCCCAAACGGTCTTCATTTCCGTCAGTCATTCTCCTCGGCACTCTCGGAATACTCGTCCAGAACGGAATCCGAGAGGTGCTTCAGGTGCGGCAGGTTCAAGAGTTCGAGCAAGCTGTCATACGAAATGAACGTGCAACATTCGGAGAGCGGACCTTTTTCTAGAAGTGAGAAGACAGGTCGACGGATCTCATTGAACACTTTCTCCTTCCTCGTATCCGGGGCGACGATGTGGAGCTTGATGTCCATGTTCGGCTGGAGCGCGAGCAGGTCGGCCATACGCAGGAGACCGGAGTAAACCGCTGTCGTGTGCTCAATCTCGAATGCCCTGGCGATTGCCCGTCCTTTAAGCCAAAGGACGTCGATCTGTTCAGTTGTTTGCAAGGTCGTTATGTCATAGTTCAAGGGAAGCGTATCGATAAGGGAAGGTCCCTTTGGTTTCCAGTCGTTGAGCACTGACAATCGATCATTCTTCGGAAGCCAGATTCTGAAACCCATGACCTCGCCGATGCGCAATCGCCGCCTGCATGGTGTATGACTCGCGGACACTCTGCTGCTTCTCTGGTTGCGGCGATTCCTCCTTAGGATCTTCTTTGGGAACCGTAACCGTGACGACTTTATCGAGCCGCCGGATTCGAGCCGTTACGAGATCGCGATAGGTCTCTTCGTCAACCGGAAATGTGAGCGAACTGTCTCTCTGATCCAGCAACAGTTTCTCCAAGTACTTTCCGTCCACGTCCGTCAAGCGGTTCAAGCTTCTTCGCACGATTCCGGTCCATCCCAGACTATTCGTGTGCATGCCTTTGGTGAATGAGAGGTGGTCCCAAACGACTGGGTCGTGGATAGGAGGCGATTTATCTTTTTCCAGCCAGACGAGCGGCTTTACCCTGAATCTAACAACGAAGGGATCGTCGCTTGTGTAGAAAATCGGGGTCTTATCAATAAAGCAATCGCTCTGTACTTCGAGCACTCCGAACCAACGCGAGAGCTTGGTCATGTAGCAGATGAAGCGGTCGCCTCGCTTGATTCGTTGAGCGTGAGAATGTTGATTGAGACGGAATCCAGAGATTCCCCGAGACGACTTCGCAAACGCCTCGTAGGTCTCAGGTGAAAACAGGTCGGTGTAATACGTCTGCGACATCGTTCGCTGATCGTCCAAACATCGTTGTGTGGCGGGTACTCCAGCAGCTAGAACGCGATGATCACGCGCATTACGCGTCCATGCAAGGACGCTCCAAATTGAAGGTCCTGTCGCTTCGAGAGAAAGAGTGACATTGGGGGGCCATCCACGTCTTTCAGGGGCCAGAGAGTGGGTGGCCCCTTCAGTGTCTTTCCCCGGGAATTGAGACTTATGAACAATTCGCTAATATGAAAGGGATGGAAACGAATAGCCTGGCGAATACGCTGACAGGTATGTGGGCCTATGACGATCCCGAACAAGAACCGGGGTAAAGCTCCCGGGCAAGTACTCGATGATTTCACCGACCGGGAACCGCATCTCGAGGATTTCCGCCGCATCTTCGACGCTCCCGAAGGACAGCCGCTACGGGTGCAGGCGATTCACGGCGTCGGCGGCCGCGGCAAGACTAGGCTGCTTGACAAGCTGACCGACGAGCTGGATCGGCTCCAACCGCCACTGCCGCACGCGCGGTTCGACATTGCGAACCTCAAGTCGCCCGCGACTGCTGCTAGAGAGGTGTTGCTCCGGCTCAGATCTGAGCTGGAATCACAGTTCAGCCTCGCGTTCCCCCGGTTCGATTTGCTGCTCTCGGTCTTGCTCGCCGCGGAGGGCGGCCCCCTGCCGTCTCTGGTAACGCTGAATCCTAACCTGAAGAGCACATTCGACTTCATGATGGGGCTTCTGGGCATCCCGTCGGACATGATCGGCAAATCTCTGGATGGTCTTGCTCGCAAATCGAAGACGGCCGAGCGAATGCTTGCCAGGGCGGGTGGCGCGAGGAGATCCTCCACCTGCGTGAGCAATCGCGGCGAGACGACCCGGCGCTGTTCGACGAGCTGATAACCCGTTTCGCGGACGAACTGAGTTGAGAGCTTGCCATCTCGGCCGGGCAAGGTGTGTCGAGGCGTCCTGTTCTTCGACACATTCGAGACGCTTTGGGCGGGGTCGGACGCTGGCAGGTCAGTCCAATCGCGCCGGCTCGACGCCTGGCTGCGGCAGCTCGCTAAGGCGGTGCGATTGCGTGGCGTGTTGATCGTGGTGGCGGGGCGTGACGAGCTACGCTGGGCCGAGGACGATGCCGACTGGAAGGACGCGATCGAGACTCACCTGCTGGGGGGATTCTCCCGTCACGATGCGCAGAATATTCCTGGCCAAGCGCATGATCGGCCCTCCGCCGTGGGAGACGGAGACGCGCTTGCAGAGGGCTATACTCGACACCTGTGCCGAAGCCCCGGGACCGGACGGCGAGAAGAGCTACCTTCCGTTTTACCTTGCGCCTGTGCAGACATCGTCGATAATAGCCGCGACAAGAACAACGGAGCCGAGCCGTCCCCGGACATATTCATCGGCATACCAAGTGACCAGGTGGGAAAGAAGCTCGCCGATCGGTTCCTGAAATCGCTCCCCAGTGAGCAGTGGGAGTTGTGGGTTCGCGAGCTGAGCCTGACACCCTCGTTTGACGAGCGCGCCGCACTGGCCCTCGATCGAGAGCGCCACCACAGCCTCGGCAGGGTCGGATGGAAGCAGTTATGCCGCTACTCGTTTCTGGAGCCCCAGCCCGAAGGGTATTTTCGTCTCCACAAGACGATGAGAGAAGTCCTTCGCTCCGGCCTTGGCGACGAGGCCGCCGATGTCGACACCTGGTTCCGCGACCACTGGCTCAGCCGCGAAGACTCGGCACTTGCGTTTTTCCACCAGTGGAGCCTTGACCCAGCAACGATGCTGAATGGTTGGCTCGCAGAGCACGAATCGGCACTTAAAAACTGCCGGATTCCGACGGCCCGTGCTTTGCTCGACGACTGGTCCGAGATTCCGCTCGACGGACTCGATCGCCGGCAACTTGGCGATCCGCTTTGGGCGAGAACCCATGTCAGTCTTGGCCTGGCGCTCAGTCAGACTCCGATCGCGCCGCGTGCCCCTTCCCTAAACGCCGCCATCACGCACTACGAGTCTGCGCTGCGAGTTTACACCGAGGAAGACTTCCCGTCGGACTGGGCAAAGATACAGAACGGCCTGGGCAGCGCCTACTTGGCCCTCCCGACGGGTGACCGCGATGAGAACCTCCGCCGCGCCATCGCTTTCTACGAGTCTGCGCTGCGAGTTCACACAGAGGCGAACTTCCCCTCGGGCTGGGCAAGGATACAGAACGGCCTGGGCAGCGCCTACTCGGCCCTCCCGGCGGGTGACCGCAGTGAGAACCTCCGCCGCGCCATCGCCTGCTACCAGTCTGCGCTGCGAGTCCACACCGAAGCAGACTTCCCAACGGACTGGGCAAACATACAGATCGGCCTGGGCAGCGCCTATTTGGCCTTCCCGACGGGTGACCGCAGTGAGAACCTCCTCCTGCGCCATCGCTTTCTACGAGTCTGCGCTGCGAGTTCACACAGAGGCGAACTTCCCCTCGGGCTGGGCGATTACGCAGAACAACCTGGGCACCGCCTACAGTGATCTCCCTACCGGTGACCGTGGCGAAAACCTCCACCGCGCCATCGCCTACTACAAAGTCTGCCGCTACGGGTCTGGACGGAGGCGGACTTCCCCTCGCACTGGGCGTCGACAGAGAGCAATCTGGGCACCACCTACTACCGCCTCCCAACGGGTGACCGCGTCGAGAACCTCCGCCGCACCCTCTCCTGCTATGGGTCTGCGCTGCCAGTCTTCACCGAGGCAGACTTCCCGTCGGACTGGGCAAGGATACAGAACGGTCTGGGCAGCGCCTATTTGGCCCTCCCGACGGGTGACCGCGATGAGAACCTCCGCCGCGCCATCGCCTGCTACCAGTCTGCCTGCGAGTCCACACCGAAGCAGACTTCCCAACGGACTGGGCAAACATACAGATCGGCCTGGGCAGCGCCACTTGGCCCTCCCGACGGGTGACCGCAGTGAGAACCTCCGCCGCGCCATCGCCTGCTACGAGTCTGCGCTACGGGTCTACACCGAGACAGACTTCCCGTCGGACTGGGCGGGGACTCAGAGGGGCCTGGGCAGCGCCACTTGGCCCTCCCGACGGGTGACCGCAGTGAGAACCTCCGCCGCGCCATCGCCTGCTACGAGTCTGCGCCTACGGGTCTACACCGAGACAGACTTCCCGTCGGACTGGGCGGGGACTCAGAGGGGCCTGGGCAGCGCCTACTTGGCCCTCCCGACGGGTGACCGCAGTGAGAACCTCCACCGCGCCATCGCATTCTACGAGTCTGCGCTGCGAGTCTACACCGAGGCAGACTTCCCGTCGGACTGGGCGGCTACCCAGGACGCCTTGGGCACCGCCTACGTGGACCTCCCAACGGGTGACCGCAGTGAAAACCTCCGTCGCGCCATCTCTTTCTACGAATCCGTGCCGCGAGTCTACACCGAGGCGGGCTTTCCCGAGGACTGGGCAAGGATCCAGCACAACCTGGGCATCGCCTACAGCAGGCTCCCGACAGGCGACCGTGGCGAGAACCTCACTGCGCCATCTCGTGCTACGAGGCGGCGCTGCGGGTCTATACTGAGGCAGACTTACCGTGGTGCTGGGCAAAGACCCAGGATTCCCTGGGCGCTGCCTACTGGGGCCTCCCGATAGGTGACAGAGCCGAGAATCTACGCCGCGCCATCGCCTGCTATGAGGCGGCGCTGCGGGTGCGGACCGAGGCAGACTTTCCGTGGGACTGGGCGGCTACGCAACACAACCTGGGCACCGCCTATTGGGACCTTCCAACGGGTGATCCCGTTGAGAACGTACACCGCGCCATCGCTTCGTACGAATCCGCGCTTCGGATCTATACTGAGGCAGGCTTTCCGTGGGACTGGGCAAGGACCCAGGACGGCCTTGGGATTGCCTACAGATGCCTCCCGACAGGTGATAGGGGTGAGAACCTACGCCGCGCCATCGCCTACTACGAGTCTGCGCTAAGGGTGTACACCGAGTCGGACTTCCCCTCGGACTGGGCGGGGACGCAGTACTACCTGGGCAACGCCTACAGTGACTTTCCAACGGGTGATCGTCGGGAGAACCTCCGCCGCGCCATCGCCTACTACGAGTCTCGCTACGGGTCTGGACGGAGGCGGACTTCCCCTCGAACAGGGCGGAAACGCAGTTCAATCTCGGCTTGGCTTTGAGAGAAGAAAAGAGGCTCGATGAATCAGTGCAGGCGTTCGAGTGTGCCGCACGCAGTTATGAAACCACGGGCGCCCGTGGCGACGCAGAAAAGGCGAGGATGGAGGCTGAGAAATCCCGGGGTGAGAAAGGTTCATGTACAGCGACCCGATGATTGCGAATGGACGCTGCTGGCTACAACTTCTGCCCGAGAACACGCACTCGGACTCCCCACACCTGCTTCAGCCCGCAATGGCCTTTCGCCTTGTTTTCCCAGGAGAAAGCCACTTCCGCGTTGAATGCGGTGCGGATAGCCTAGCCCATGTTTGGTGTTGGTCGCCGTAAGTCCTTGGGGTGCAAGGGGCGATTTTTCGGATTGTCACTACACGCGGGGGCTTCTCGGGGTCAGATCCTGTAAACGGTTTTCGCGGCTTGGCGAAAGCCAGTGGCTTCGCGGGCCGGATCGCCCTGGCCCGCGAAGCCCGCACTTTAAACCGGAAACAGGGCTTGACCTTGCGCCAAGAAAGCTCGGGAAGGGAGAATAGATGGAGACTTGAAACCTTTCAGATGGAACCCTGCGGGTAACCAATCCCGTCCGGTAGAGCTGGACCACCAGCCGGAAGCGAGTCTTGCGTGGTGGCTAGGTAACTGCCCTGCGAAGGACAGACAGCCAGATCAAACGCTGCACGATTGAGCCCCGAAATCACTCATCGCGTCGAGCCCTCGTCGTGGTCAATTGCGGGGGCCGCGCCAGGCAACTAACTCGTGGTCCACTCAGCCTGCCTGGTCACGCCGGGGTCGGAGGAGTATGGCGAATGATCACAAGGGTTCCTCCGGGAACTTGGGAGACCCTGACGCCTCCATCGAGCAAGGCGGTCGGAGATACCGCCCACCAACTCCAGGATGATCCGCGGCCTCGCGTCCGGAGCCGAGGGGGACGAACAACGGACGCAACGATGGTATCGCCAAGCGAAGGAAACGAAGCGCGGCGAAATGGGTGGCAGGGAGTCGCAGCGCCCCATAGTAGTGGTGAAGCGGGGGAACGGCCCATCCGGACCCCGTGGAGCGAAGGGGGTGCCGCGCTGTGGACGGGGAGTTGGAACCACGCCGAGGACATCGCACCTCACCAACGTGTCACCGCGAAACCCCCCAGTCGTGTGAGGGACAGCGATTCCACAGCGTGACGAACCGGGTGCATTTGACGTGCACGCCCGGATCTGTGGGAGCTCCAGGGAGAAATCCCTGGAGCGACCCGGCCCGCGAAGCCCATGCAAGCTTGCCGACTCACTTCGCTCGGACTTTGCCCACAACATCATGCGCGGCATTCACGACGATCGACTCGATATCTTCGGCTAGGGGTGTGGGCCATGTGCTGCCGTAGAAGGATTCTCCACCTTCGTAGCCACCCTCCTTGAGCACGCGCACCGAGGGAATATAACCGATTACGTCGTTGGCGTAGGCGGCAACCCACAGGGGCGTCTTCTCGCCGCCCAGCTCTTTCTGAAGGCGGATTGCGTAGTCGACCACCACTTCACCCGAAAGCGCGAGCAGAGTCAACTGATCGCCCAGCGCGAAGGCTTGCACGGAGTAGTGGGGATATTCCGTAACGACGGGCTTGCCCCGGTTGATGTGCTCGATCATGCGCTTCGCGTGCCCCTGGCGACCCCGGTTGGGATCCGACAGCAGCTTTTCGTAAGAGGCGCGGTCGGTCGGGCCGCCGAAGTGAATGGTGGTCTCGGTGAAGGAGGTCCGTAGAAGTCCGGTTAAGTTCATCATCCAGGCGGGGTGATCCAGCACGAACTTGACGGCTTCGCCCAGCTCCTGCCCATGCTCTTCGGCCATCTTGAGTGTCCCGAATGGATGGGGGTCGGCATCACCCGCGCAACCGGTAACAAACAAGGGGAGGGCGCCGGGGAAGTCGGCCTCGATGCGGTCCTGGGCATAACCGGCGAAATCGGCGGCGATCTTCATCATATCGGGACGGAGTGTGGTGTTGTGACAGGCATAGCCGAAGACGATGGCCAGCGGTTTACCAGTCGGCGCCGCAGACCTGAAGAATCGGGACGCTCTCGTCGGTGGGGCCGGCGGGGTTCTTGCCCAGCTTGATCCCGTTGGCAGTCGGCTCGCGCCGGTTGAGTGCGAAGTGAGCTCGGCCGATCCCGTAGGACAGGCTTGCCGGCTGCATTTTCCCGAGCGCCTCGCCGACCAGGTCGACGATCTTGTTCTCCAGATCGGTCATGTAAGCAACGTTGTTCTCGAATTCCTTGCCCCGCGAACGATTACCGTCGTCGTCACGGTAGGAAACGGGGTCGACCGGCGTTGGGCCGGCGTGATTGTGGGACGCAAACAGAACGAGATTCTCGCGCGGCAATCCATACCTGGCCTTGACTCGATCGGCCACACGGTTGGTGAAAGTCCAACGGAAGGAGATGATATCGCAAGTGACGAAGACGACCTTGTGATCGCGCGCATCCGCCAGCGCGAATGCCTTGGCGGCGAGCGGGTGCGCCACGCCCTGCGAGGGTGAGGTTCGCGATGCGTACCCGGCCATCCGGACCGGTTTGGTGGGCGTCGTATCCACACGCGCCACTCCGGCCTTCCAACCGCTCGACGGCTCTGCCGACCCCAGCGACCCGAGCTCCAGCAGTATGACCCATCCGCTCAAGCAACCGAGGCTCTTGACGATGCTAGCCATGTTGCTTCGCTCCTTGATGTACGACCCACATAATGACCAGTATCAGTCTGTCCTGGTGTCGAAGCAGATGCAACAGGGCTTGTTCGGTGGTAGCCTACAGAGCGACCCAGGGCACGCCTGTGAACATCTGACAAAGGCAGTTGAAGCACCTGCGAAGTGGCTCAATTCTAAGGAAGGCGGGTTCCATGGACTTCGGACTGAATCGGAGAGGATTCTTGACCGTGGCTGGCCAGACGGCGACGGCCCCGCTCGCCAGCTCGGTCATCAGTGTTCGCGACTACAAGGCAGTTGGCGATGGAAAAACGGACGATACGGCCGCTATCCAGCAAGCTATTGATGTAGCCGCAAGGACCAAGGCGACCGTCCACATCCCCGAGGGTGTCTTCTGCTGCTCGACACTCAAGGTGCCGCCCCACGTGGGCCTCTCGGGCAACTCAACGTGGGACTACCACGGCGATGCCGGGTCGACCTTGCGTCTCTGTGACAAGTCGGCTTCCTGCCTGATCGACATTACCGGAGCGTTCGGGGTTCGTTTGACCGGACTGGAGCTGGACGGCAAGGGCCTGGGGAGCGGGGTTCACGGCGTCCTCTTGAACAAACCAGACTACGGCAGACGCGAAGACACGATCTTCATCGAGGGCTGCCGCATCGGCAACTTCACCGGCGACGGCATTCATCTTGCCCGGATCTGGCTCTTCACCATCCGGCACAACATGGTCTGCCACAATCGCGGAAACGGCCTCTGGTTCCGTGGGTGGGACGGTTTTGTGCTCGACAACTGGTTTTCGGGCAACCGGGAAGCCGGTATCGGGGCCTATGAAGAAAACGCATCATGCACGATCACCGGCAATCGCATCGAATGGAACGGCCGGGGCGGTCTCATCTTCAGAGGTGGCAGCCACTACAACATCAACGGGAACTACTTCGACCGATCGGGCGGCCCGGCAATTTCACTTCTCGAGCGCGCGGGGACACCTTGCAAGGTGATCGCCCTGGCCGGCAACTGCCTATACCGCAGCGGCGCTCCCAACTGGGGAACGATTACCGACCCGCACCTGAGCACACACGTCCGGTTCGAGGGCGTGCGCGGGATCAGCTTCACAGGCAACACCATGAATGCCGGCCGCGATGACGGCGGTGGTGGTTCGTGGTCGCCCGATTATGCCATGGTGCTCAAAGACTGTGCCCACACCGTGCTCGCGGACAATACGATGTTCGAGGCCGCACTCAAAGAGCTCGTCCTCGACCTCGGAGGGCATGGTGAGGGCTTCATTCAAAAAGAGAACGTGGGCTCGCTGTGGCATGAGAAGAAAGCAAGGGGGTAGGCCCAGATTGGGACTTGAGACCGCGTCGCAGCTGGTTATGAATTCTAGCTCCGCGCGTCTGCCGGCTGCCGATGAGCTTCCGCACGACATGCGATGCCGAGCAGATGCTTGCGAACCAGGACCTCGTGAGCCCAACGGCCCAGCCGAGTCGCGAGCCATTCGGGAAGGCCATAGGGCCTGTACGGACTGCGCACTCGACCGCTGGCAAGGAACTGTCGTCACCCCAGGCTCTCCAATCGGTTGGGCGACGGCCATTCAGGAACAAACGGATTATTTTGTCCGAAGCAGTCGCCCGGCTCGGTGACATACCTAATATAGAGGGTCCGCTCGACGAGATCGGCCTCGTTCGGCCTTTGGAAATTCGGTGGTCGCTATCAAGCAGTTGCCAGCGGGGTACCGTTTGCGCCCGGCCTGACCCCGCTGGCCTGGGCGTCGTGGAGCGTGGGGCGTGGGGCGGGGAGCGTGAGGTGGGGAGCGTGAGGCGTGGAGCGTGGGGCGTGAAGCGTACGCCGAGCATTGGGTGCGGGCAGTGGCGAGTGAAGCGGAAGGGAGGGAGCCGGTGATGCGAGAAAAGTAACGAATCAAAGCAACTGAAGGCCAGCCCGTACGCTCTTTATGACATAGAGTTAAGAGCTTATAAATTCGGGCCTACTTATGTAAAAGGAACCAAATCGCGGGGTGGCGAGACGGACTCGGGTGCGGTTACATAGGGACCACAAGGAGGTACAGGAGGAGCAGGAGGAACCAGAGAACCGTTTCTCCATCCCAGTCCGGTGCGATTCAAGGCTTTCATGGAGACCACAAGGAGGTACATGAGGAACAGGAGGAGCCGGAGAACCGTTTGTCCATCACAGCCCGTTCCGATCCAGGGGTTTCCCTCCTCCTGTACCTCCTGTTCCTCCTTGTGATTTGTATGATCACATGATTGATCCATCAACGATGATCTGTTGGCCGGATGGGGGCGAGACGGCCGCAAGTGGGCTCCAAGAAGCGACTTTGTCGGTGATTGGCTACGCGAGCAATTTCGGCACAACTCCTTTCTCAACATAAGGTTATGACTTGTGCAACAGCTCGTGAGAGCCAGTTATGGCTATTGAGCGCCAAGAGACAACAAGCGTAAACTCATATAATATAATACGTTACACCTACAAAGCGGCTCGAAAAACCTGTGCGAAATGCCCGAAAACGTAGCATTTCGTAGCATGCTGCGTGAGGCGTGGAGCGTGAGGCGTGAGGCGTGGAGCGTGGGGCGTGAAGCGAGAGGCGTGAAGCGAGAGGCGTGAGGCGTAGTGCTAGAGCTTTCGTTCGAGAGCCTGGCGGAGACGTGAGAGCATCTGGCTGATCCGGTCGCACAACGTGATCAGAGACAGTAGATCGGCTTCCTTGAGCAATCCAACGCGCTGGCAGAGGAGCAGATGCGTTTCCAACTCCTTGAGCGATCCCCTCGCGATGCTCACGTGGTTGAGGAACTCCTTCGTATGTTCCCGCCCTTGCCCCTCTGCGATGTTCGCTGGAATCGAAGACGCCGATCGACGAATCTGGCTCGTCATCCCGAACATTTCGTCCTTCGGAAATGCCTTCGTAACCCTGTAGCACTCCGCAGCCAAATCCATCGCCACCTTCCATACCTCCAGCTCCTGATAACTCTGTACGGTCATGGCTGCCCCACGCTCCACGCCTCACGCCTCACGCCTCACGCCCCACGCCCCACGCCCCACGCCGCAGCCTCACGCCCCACGCCTCACGCTCCACGCCTCACGAATCAAACCTTCCCCGACGTCCCCGTGGGTGCTGGCGAGCGGAGGGACTGGATCAGCGCGGTGTAGGCGGAGGTCAACTCACGGCGGCTCAGGAGGCCGATCAGGGCGGTCGGGTCATCGGGCTGGACGACGGGGATCTCGTCGATGTTCAGCTCGGTCATCCGCCGCAGGGCCGTGTGCAGGGTATCCTCGGGAGTGACCGTGAGTACCGGACGGGTGGCGAGGTCGTCGGCGAGCACCAGCGGGCCCCACTCGGAACCGACCAGGGCCAGACGGAGGTCGCGGAGCGTGAAGATTCCGGTCAGCCGGCCCTTGCCGTCGAACACCGGGAAGAGTGTCTGGCTCGAGTGCGCGACGAGCTGGATCAAGTCCTTGAACGGCATCGAGGCGGGGATGGGCTCGATGCCTTCGGTACGGATGGCCACGTCGCTCACCTGGATCCGATCGAGCACGTCGACCACGAAGTCTCCCTGGTGGGCCGGGCTGTCGATCGGGCTGGGCACCTGCTCCTCGTAAATGGTCCAGTGCCGCGAGATCGCCATGTTCAGTCCGCAGGCCAGCATCAGGGGGACGAGCAGGCTGTACGACCCCGCCATCTCGCTGACTATCACGATCGAGGTGAGTGGCGTCTTGGAGACACCGGCGAAGAACCCTCCCATCCCCACGAGCACGTAGGCAGCCGGGTTGATCTGGGCGCTGGGCAGCACCCAGGCCATGAGCTGGCCGTAGAACCCACCGATCATCCCGCCGATCAGCATCGAGGGGCCGAACACTCCGCCGCTGCCTCCGGAGCTGATAGTGAAGCCTGTGGCCACGATTTTAAGAACGCAGAGCGTTAGAAGCAGGCCCATTCCCATGTGCGGAACGAAGCTCGACTCTCCTGGAAGGGTCAGCTCCGGCGGCATCCCGATCGCTCCCCACTGCACCCAGCCGTAGCCGCCGGTCATCACCTGTGGGTAAGCCAAGGCCACCAGGCCCAGCAAGAAACCTCCCACGGCGGGCTTGAGCTGCCTCGGGATGGGCATGGGCTTGAAGAGCTTGTCACGCAAACCGTAAAAGACGCGGACATAGAGCCAGCCGAAGGCCGCGCAGAGTATAGTTAACCCCACGTACAGAGGAAGATCCCGCAAACCCTGGAAGGACAGCTCGGGGAGGCTGAAGATCGGTTTGGGAGTAATGAACAGGGCAAACGTCGAATATGCCACGATGGAGCTTGCCAGGCAGGGAAGCAGCGCCGACGATTCGAAGGCTGTGGAGGAATAGAGAACTTCGCCCGCGAAGACAGGCGCCTCCAAGCGGCGCCCGGAAGATAGCTCCCACTCCGCCGGCGGCGCCAGCCAGCATGAGGACTCGCCGTTCGCTGTGTGGCAGCTTGAGCACCCGGGCCAGATAGGATCCGAACCCCGCACCGATCTGGGCAATTGGTCCCTCCTGCCCGGCTGATCCTCCGGTGCCGATGGTTATGATCGAGGCCACCGACTTGATCAGCGGCACCCGCGTTCGGATCAAGCCTCTTCCAAGATGAAATGCCCGGATCATGGCGTCGGTGCCATGCCCCTCGGCCTCGGGGGCCCAGGTGAAGACCAGCAAGCCCGATACCAGGCCTCCCGCAGTCGGTACCAGCAGGACTAACCACCACGGCCAGGGGTAAGTGACGGCGTGCGGCTCACCTTCGAGCGTGGGCGGCATGTGAAAATGGAGCAGACCTCCGAGAACAAAGTAGTACATGGCTTGAAGGCAGACCAGGAAACCGACGGCGCCAAGTCCGGCGATGAACCCGACTACCGGGCTGCAAAGCGCTGTGCGTCCGACTCCCGGTGTTGCCCAGAGAGCGGCAAGACGCTGGAAGCCTTGCCTTAACAATGTCTGAAACTTTCCCGAGATCGAAGCGGCGGGAGGTATTTCTGGTTCGTGCATGAATCCGAGGTCCTGAACCGGTGCGCGTCCGAACCAAACATGATGAACGTCACCGGGCGATCCTTCCAGTCCAATCTCTATGGGCCTTAACCAGATGTGAGTCATCGGCGAAACGCCCTGGGTGAGGGCACTGGCTAGAGGCCGCAGATCTGGCGAGAATCAGTATCTTGCCTGACCGTTTGCCGACGAGAGCGAACTCTCACAAACCCTTCCGCTCGAGTCAACGCCGGGCATTAAGAGACCAGTACGATGTGTGGTATTTGCGGAGCCGTCTGGACCGATACTCAAAGAGTCCTGGTCAGTGAGCACTTGGCCGCGATGGTGGACCGGATTGCCCACCGCGGTCCGGACGACTCGGGGAGCTATCGGGACAACCACGCCGCGCTCGGGTTTCGCCGGCTGTCCATCGTTGACTTGGAGGGTGGGCATCAGCCGCTCTCAAACGAGGACGGCACAATCTGGACGGTCTTCAACGGCGAGATCTACAACTTTCCCGCGCTGCGGCACCGGCTCGAGGCCAGGGGGCACACGCTTCGCTCCAAGGGCGACACCGAGGTGCTCGTTCATCTGTATGAGGACGAAGGAACCGACATGTTCGCGCTCTGCGCGGCATGTTCGCCCTGGCGATCTGGGACGTTGCGCGGCGAACGTTGATCCTGGGTCGAGACCGGCTGGGACAGAAGCCCTTGGTCTACCGGGACGACGGTTCGCGCCTGACATTTGCCAGCGAGCTCAAGGCATTACTGGCTTTACCGGAGCAGGACGTCCCGCGCCGGGTTGACCCGCTGGCCCTCGATGAGTACCTGGCCTATGGTTATGTGCCCCAGCCCCGGACGATGCTTGAGGGCGTGAGCAAGCTGCCGCCTGCGCATTTCGCGGCATGGCACGATGGCACGATTCGCATCGAGCGCTACTGGAGCCCCGACTGGAACCTCCAAAAGCGACGGCCGATCGAGGACGATATCGAGGAGCTGCGCGTTACCCTGGCCGACGCAGTCCGCGAGCAGATGGTCGCGGACGTTCCCCTCGGTGCTTTTCTTTCGGGAGGCATTGACTCGACGATCATCGTGGGTCTGATGCAGCAGGCAGCAAGCCACCCTGTGAAGACCTTCGCCATCGGCTTTCCCGATCCGGCCTACGATGAGACACGCTATGCCGAGCTCGCCGCGCGGCACCTGGGCACCGAGCACCAGACCTTCATGGTGGAGCCGAAGGCGTGGGAGACCTTACCCTCCCTGGCCTGGCAGTTTGACGAACCATTCGCCGATAGCTCGGCGCTGCCCACCTGGCACGTGGCCCGCGAGACCCGTCAGGCCGTCACTGTGGCCTTGACGGGCGATGCGGGCGATGAGCTGTTTGGCGGCTACGATCGCTATCGGGCCCTGGCCTTGACCCAGCTTTTCCAGCACTTGCCCCCGACGCCCCGGCGCTGGATCGGCGGGACCATGACCCGGGTGCTTCCCCGTTCGGCCAGGTCCAGGACACACCTACGCTCGATGGAGCGAATCTTCGAGCACATTAACGCGTCGGCGGCGGAGCGCGTACCTGGGCTGGATGACAACCTTCGACGAAGCCGGCCGGCTGGCGCTCTACTCCGACGTCCAGCTCGATCTGCTGACTGCCGCCGCGGTACTCCAGCCCGACCAGGGCGCGACCGACCCGGCATCACTTCTGGTCCAGGCCTGGGCCCAGGCCAGCCGCCGGGACGCGGTCACCCAGGCCATGGTGGGCGACCTGCTGACCTATCTTCCCGGTGATCTGCTGGCAAAGGTCGACATGGCGAGCATGGCTCATAGCCTCGAGTGCCGGGGACCGTTTCTTGATCATCGTGTCGTCGAGCTGGCCGCCGCGATGCCGCTGGACCGAAAGCTCCGGCTACGCCCTGGTCGCTCCAAGGTCGTGCTCAAACGCGCCTTTGCCGACCTGCTGCCGAAATCGATCAGGACTCGCCGCAAGATGGGCTTCGGCGTCCCCGTCGGCCGCTGGTTCCAGAAGGAGCTGAAAGACGAACTCCGCGAAATTCTGCTCGACCGGTTGGCTCTCGGCCGGGGTCTCTTCCGGCCCGATTCGGTTCGTAGTTTAGTCGCCGAGCACGTCGAAGGCCGCCGCGAGCACGGCCACCGCCTGTGGGCGCTCGTCATGCTTGAGCTCTGGTTCCAGAGCCATATTGATGGATCCTCCAAGCATCCTGAACCGAAGTCGTGACCATGGCCGACGACGAGGTTCTCCTCACCTCCGAACGGGAGCACACTGCGGCACATAGGTCAGCCCTCCCTGCGGAAAGATGCGAATTCGCAGGGAATGCAAGCGAGACGTTGTTACCGCCTGGAGCGCAGCCCGCCAGATTGCCGGTTGATCGGCAAAGAGGCGGACTGGGCCAAGGTGAGGGCCAATTTGGGCGTGAAGTGGAGGTGAGTACACCAGAACTGTGCGATCGACGACCAGCTCGCGAGCCCAGCGCAGCATGAAGGCGACAGAAGAGCCCCTGGCCGACAGGGCGCGCTGGACTAGCGGGACCAGGCTGCGAATCGCCCAGCCGCCGGTCGCGCCCGTGGCCGCGATCAACCGCAGGGCGGAACGCGGAAAAGAGCGCTCGATCTCGTCCGGGTCGGTCCAGAAGAAGCCGACGAGTACACCGCCCGGCTTGCAGGCAGCGCGGTGGTGCAGCAAGACCTTGAAGCTCTGCATTGGATCACCCGGCCAGGGGTGATTCCCGGCCACGACGATGTCTGCCTGCTCAGCGGCCTGAGCCTGAAATCGGCGGCGGACGTCGCCGGCCAGTAGCTCCTGGACCGATTCGGGGCGGCCGACAATCACCTCAAAAACCTGTGCTGGCCCGCCGATCAAGTGGCTGATAGAGATGCACCGGCCCAGCAGTTTGGCGGCCTGCTGAATCGCCTGGCGCATCGGGTTGCCTGCGCCGTCTCCTCCCAGCAGCGATCCGGCATCGCCGCCCCCAATGAGTCCTTGGCGATGCAACGCCCCGAGCGTGGTGCGGTGGCTGGTTCCCGGAAAGATCAGCTTGTAGCCGCCGCCGAAGCCAGCCTGGAGATGAGGCAAGACCGAGCCAATCAGGATTCTCAGGTCGGCTCTGGCGACCGGCCGAAAGACCAGCACCGGAACTCCTCGAGCCGTCGTCCCCAGATTGTCGTAAGCTGTAAGGTCATCCACCGGTGGACTGAAACACTGATAAGCGGCGGCGATCTCTGCACCCAGCCGGCGACTCATCGCTGCGCGATCGACGGCTTGATGGCGCCCGACACCTACACTAATTGTCACATCGTCGGATCGAACCCCCGCCGCGTGCAGCCGCCGCAAGGTGATAGGCAGGGCCGCACGCACAGGCGTCCATCGCGATGGATCATCGACCACGAGCGCCACCGTAGAGCCCGCTTTCACTTGGTGCTCCAGTTGCGGCGATTCCACGGGAGCATCGAGCGCACGCTCGAGGGCAGTCGGATAGTCACCCACCGGGCCCTCGAGATCGGGCCAGAAGGAGCTCAGCTCGAATTGCCGGAATTCTGGCGGCAATTCCAATCCGAGCGTCGAGTCCGGTCCCCAGGGAAGATCGACCGCTCGGGCGTGAGCAGGCGCGAAATCCACCGCATTGGTGCCACGATCAGCGGAAGAAGTACCAGACGGCAATTCCTGCATTGTGACAAACTCCCCTAGAACGCCGCGCCCGCGGCCGGAGCCTGGGTCTACCACGCTACCGGTTGAAACTAGATCCGCCAAGAAGTCCCATTCCGGTTCTTCGGCCGTTTCTTCGATCAATCAATCGAACAGAATGAAAGGATGCGTCATCGGCCTATTGGTCTGTGGATGGGCGACAGCCCGATAGGTGCTTTGACCCTTCCATTGCTGCCCTCGAAGCCGCTTTCGCGTGCCTGCAAGCTGACTGTGATTCTTGACTTGCAGGCAGCGGCAGCTTAATTTCAGAGACGTACACCCGCTCGAAATGGGCACCGCTAAGATTTGCGGGTGCGTCTTCCCGGGGAAACAGTGCGTGCGGTCGTGTTCCGTTGGTACGGGCAGGCTCCCTGAGCCGCGGCGTTTTAGCTTCCATAGAATGGTCAAGTGCGCCCAGTCGCCATGACTACGCTTTTCGCGCTATCAGTGTCTGCGCGGGTGCAACGTGAGGTTACCGTGCACCTACCGACCAGCGTGCGTGCGGATCGTCCACCTTTTGGTTTATTGTGCATCCGCACTATGTATTACCCATAGATTAAGCAAAATCCGATGAACTCCTGGAAAAAAGGCGAAGGAAAAATATTGCAATTGCAGCATTTTTCGCTTGACGCAGGGCATCGTCTGAGTCAGGATAAGGCGGTGAGCTGGTTACTGGTCCTCTGGAGGTGAATAATGTTCGACTTGATTCTAGAAAACTACCGCAAGGCCACCGAATCGACGATGAAGCTGCAGCAGGACGTGCTGCGGAACTGGATGATGCAGTGGCCTCAGATGTTTGGGGCCCCGACCTTCGGGCTGCCGTTCCTGGGAGGTTCGGCCTCTGGAACCGCCATGCCGGGAGCCGCCTGGCTCGAGCAACTGAGTGAGGCCCAGAAGAAATGGGGGGAGACGGTCACCCAGATGCTGAACAAGCACCGGGAGTCGCTTGACGCTCAATACAAGGCGGGGATCCGAACCATCGAAGAAGCCTTCAAGGTCGGCGAGGCCAAGGATCCGGAACAGTTCCGCCGTCTCACCGAGGAGCTGTGGAAGCACAGCTTTGAGTGCCTCAAGACTGTGGCCGAGGCGCAAACGCGAGACGTTCAGGCTGCAATGGAGAAGTTCTACGAGGTCGCATCAAAGAGCGCGGCGGGCTTGAAGGTGTGAGCTCACACGGCCCCCAGGATTGTGAACACGGCCAGGGAAGGAATTTGCCCCGGCCGCAGGTCGAGCCCAGGACGGGTTACAACACATCGATAGATGAGACTCCGCAAGGTCGAGGACCATGACGATGGCAACCACTCAGTCGTTGATCGTAACAGGCGTGAGGACACCGACGGGGGCCTTCATGGGAGCGTTTGCCGGGGTTCCGGCAGCTCAGCTCGGGGCTACCTGCGTCAAAGCGTTGCTTGAGCGAACGGGCGTGCCGCCCGACCGCGTTGATGAAGTCGTCATGGGAACCTGCATCGCCGCTGGCCAGGGAATGAACCCGGTGCGCCAGGTGGCGATACTTGGCGGGCTGTCGAATAGTGCGCACGCGGTGACGATCAACGAGGCCTGTGCCTCGGGGATGAGAGCCGTGATGCTGGCCGACCAGATGATTCGCGTGGGTGACGCGGGCGTGGTCATTGCGGGCGGTATGGAGAACATGAGCCGGCCGCCGTATATGCTGCTCAAGGCCCGTGAGGGCTACCGCATGGGCAACAGCGAAGTAATCGACGCCATGATGTACGACGGCTTGACCGACGCCTACAGCAACAAGCCAATGGGCGTGTTCGCCGACCAGTGCGCCAGCAAGTTCGGTCTTACCCGACAGCAACAGGATGACTTCGCCGTCGAGAGCCATGCCCGTGCCCGCAAGGCCGTCGCCGACAAGGTCTTCGCAGATGAGATTGCGCCGGTCTCGATCACAGTCAAGGGGAAGACCACAACGGTCAGCGAGGACGAAGGCCTGAACAAGTTTGACGAGGGGAAGATGCGCGGCCTGCGTGCTGCCTTCAACGCTGAAGGCACTGTGACCGCCGGCAACGCCTCGAGCATCAATGACGGGGCCGCGGCGCTTTTGGTGGCCTCGCCAGAGAAATGCGCAGGCCCTGGGACTGAAGCCCCGGGCGCGGATTGTCGGCGTGGCGATCCATAGTCAGGAGCCAGAGTGGTTCACGACTGCACCGATCGGCGCAGTCAAGAAACTACTGGACAAGGTTGGCTGGGGCGTCTCGAATGTCGATCTTTTTGAGCTCAACGAGGCCTTCGCCGTGGTTGCGCTTGCTTGTGGGAAGGAGCTGGGGCTGCCGTCCGTGAAAACCAACATCTACGGCGGCGCTGTCCCGCTTGGGCACCCGATCGGCTGCAGCGGCGCGCGGATCCTGGTCACGCTGATGACCGGGCTTAAACGGACCGGCGGCAAGCGTGGCATCGCAGCGCTCTGTGTTGGCGGCGGCGAGGGTATTGCCATGGCCATTGAGACCGTTGGCTAATCCGTCCGCACTGCCAGGAGAGAAACCGACATGAAATCGACCGATTCCAAGACCAAGCCCAACACTAGCGTGGCCACCGACTCGACTAACATGGTGGCCTCGTTCTGGACCCAGTGGCTTGAGCAATCTAACCGCGGAACCCAGGCCGTACTTGAGGCAATGCAAATTGCTGGCGACCCGCAACAGATCCAGCGCCACTGGCTCGATGCGGTTTCCCGTAGCCTCGACGAGTTCATGCGTTCCCCCGCGTTCCTTGAGCTTCTCAGGCACAATCTCAAGACAATCACTGACTTGAAGGGGCTGCAAGACCAGATTATCCAGGACACGGCCCGCCATCTCGGCCTCCCCTTGGCTGCCGACATCACGGGCCTGTTCGAACGATTGCACAGCGCCGAACAGAACATCCTCAACCGGCTGCAGGCAATCGAAGAACGACTCAAGAGCATCGAAACCAAGCATTGAGAGAAACGGCCACTCCCATTCCTTTCTTTCTCGTTCGGAGATGAAAATATGTCAACCGGGAGCGAAACGCCTCCATCGTCGAACGACGAATCGGCTGTGCCAGATTTTAGCCTGGCGGGGAAGAAAGCATTTGTCACCGGAAGTTCACGGGGCATCGGCCGGGCCGTGGCGCTGGCGCTGGCCCATGCAGGGGCCGATGTCGCCATCAGTTGCAATACTGGAGGCGCGGCCGCCGAGCAGGTCTGCACCGCGATCCGCGAGCATGGGCCGCAAGGCCCAGTATTACGCACACAACGTGGCCTTGGAGTCGGAAATCGAGGCGATGTGCAACGAGGTCAAGCGTGACTTCGGCACCATCGATGTCCTGGTCAACAACGCGGCCATTAACCGCGACCGGAGCTTCAAGAAACTGACCAAGGAGGCCTGGGACGAGGTCATGACTACCGACTTGACCAGCGTTTTCCTGGTCACCAAGCATTTCATCGACGCGATGGCCGATCGAGGCTGGGGCCGGGTCATCAACATGTCGAGCATGTCGGGCGAGATCGGCAATTATGGACAGGCCAACTATGCGGCCGCCAAGGCCGGCATGATCGGACTGACCAAGACGCTCGCCCGCGAGTACGCACGCAAGGGCGTTACCGTCAATTCCGTGGCGCCGGGGTTCACCCGAACCCGTATGACCGAGGGAATTCCCGAGAAAGCATTGGAGCTTGTAACGGTCGCCACCCCGCTGGGCCGGATGGGAGAACCGGTGGAAATCGCCGCCGGGGTAGTTTACCTGGCATCCCCATCATCCGGCTTCATCACGGGGCATGTGCTCGACATCAACGGGGGATTCGCGATGTAGCGACGGTCCCGGCGCCTTTGCGAGCGCCGGGACAATTCCGGATCGGGGGGGCCGATCCGCTTTGCCAGGGCTCTCGATCTGCCTTGGTTCGCCGCCCAGCTTTTCAAGCTTCGGTGGCATCGAGATGACATGATGGGAAAGGCAAGCAAGATGGCCAATGATATTCGCGATATCACACTGGGCCTACAACAAGAGTGGTTCAACCAGGTCTTGGCACAGCAGAAGGCCGTTTACGAAGCGACGCTCAAAATGTGGAGCCGCTTCTTGGCCGTGCCCCGGGTTATTGACCGGGCTCGTGATGTCAAAGTCGGCACCACCCCCTCGGAGATCGTCTACGAAGAAGACTCCCTCCGCCTGCTTCGCTACCGCCGCGACACTCCGGCAGTTTACGCCGAGCCGGTCTTGATCTGTTATGCCCTGGTCAACCGGCCCTACATCGTGGACCTGCAAACCGACCGGAGCGTTATCCGGCAACTCTTGGCCCGCGGTTTCGAGGTCTATTTGATTGACTGGGGCGTCCCCACGGCCGCTGACCGCAGCATGACGCTCAAGGACTACATCGACGGTCTGATCAAGAACTGCGTCGACGTCGTCCTCAAGCGGCAAAAGATCCAGAGCCTCCACCTGGTGGGTTACTGTATGGGCGGCACGATGTCGACCATCTTCACCGCCCGCAACCCCGACCTTGTCAAGACTCTTACAATCATGGCTGCCCCGATCGATTTTGACGCGGGTCAAGAGGAATCGCTGGTAACATTCTGGTCAAAACGCGAGAACTTCGACGTCGATGCTCTGGTCGATGCCTTCGGCAATGTGCCAGCCACGTTTCTGCAAGCGAGCTTCCAGATGATGAAGCCGGTGCAGAACTTTTACAGCAAATACATCACCTTCTTCGACAAGTTGAACGATGACAAGTTCATCGAGAACTACTTCGCCATGGAGAAGTGGACAGGTGACAATATTCCTGTCTCTGGCGAAACGTTCCGCGAGTTTGTCAAGAAGCTGTACCAGCGCAACGAGCTGATGAAGGGTGAATTCAAGCTGGGCGACGAGCTAGTTGACCTGAGCAAGATCACTTGCCCGCTGCAGATCCTGACGGCCAGCGCCGACCACCTGGTGCCGCCGTGCCAGAGCGAGGGTCTCAAGACCAAAGTCGGATCAAAAGACATCAAGTGCCGCACCCTGGACGCCGGCCACATCGGTCTATCGGTCAGCTCCAAGGCCCACAAGGCATTCTGGCCAGAGGTCACCCAGTGGCTCGCCGACCGATCGGGACGCGTGAGCTATTGAGAAACTTGCTCACACAAAACGCTCCAGATCTTCACCCTTGGCAACGACGGTAAGGCCGTCGGGGGTGACGGTCAGGCCGCGCGTGGAGTCGAGCTCACGGTTCCAGCCGATCTCGAAGCCGGTAGGGACCTTCACTTCCTTGTCGATAATCGCGCGGCGGATTCGGGCATGGCGACCGACCTCCACGCCGTCTAGCAGGATCGAATCTTCCACCAGCGCGTAGCTGTTAACCCGCACGTCCGGCGAAATGATGCTGCGAAAGACCTGGCCTCCGGAAACGATAGCGCCCTGGCAGACGATCGAATTAAACGCCGCGCCCCGGCGATCGGGGTCGGTGTGCACGAACTTGGGCGGAGGATAGGGGGGCTGGAAGGTGTGAATGGGCCATTCCTGGTCGTAGAGGTTCAGAATCGGGTCGATCGCGATTAAGTCCATCGTCGCCTGGTAATACGCATCCAGAGTGCCCACGTTGCGCCAGTAGGCGGCCGTCTTGCGGTTTTCGTCGCGGAACGGGTAGGCGAAGATTCGCATCCCCTCGGCCAGCATAGCGGGGATCAGGTCTCTGCCGAAATCGTGGCTGCTGAGCTCCTTCTTGGCGGCGTCTTGAAAGAGCTGCTCATACATCACGTCGGTGTTGAAGACATAAATGCCCATCGACGCCAACGAGACGCCGGGGTTGCCGGGCATCACCGGAGGGTCGGCGGGTTTCTCAAGGAAGCCGGTGATTCGCCCCGCGCTGTCCATGCCCAGCACGCCGAATTCCCGAGCCACCACCTGCGGCACCGGCAGGCAGGCGACCGTAAGGTCGGCCCGAGTGTCACGGTGAAAGTCTATCATTCTTGCATAGTTCATTTTATATATATGATCACCTGCAAGTATCATGGTGTCGCGTGGAGAGGCCTTCTCGATCGTGTACACGTTCTGATAGATTGCGTCGGCGGTTCCCTGGTACCACATCTCGGCGATGCGCTGCTGGGGAGGAATCACCTCGATGTACTCGCCCAGCTCGCGGCAGAGGAAGTTCCATCCCTGGTCGATATGGCGGTTCAGGCTGGTGGCCTTGTACTGGGTCAGCACCAGGATCTTGCGCATGTCGGAGTTGATGCAGTTGGAGAGGGTGAAGTCGATGATCCGGTAGATCCCGCCGAAGGGAACCGCCGGCTTGGCGCGGTCCCGGGTGAGCGGCTCGAGGCGCGATCCCCGGCCCCCCGCCAGGACGATCGCCAGCACGTCGCGATACAAGAGACCACCTCCACTCGTTGTCGCCCGATGGCCGTCGCTTCTTGAACTCGACCGGTTCACCTGGTGAGAATCATCTTACCGGATTTGTCATGGGATCACATGCGAGCCACCGGATCGACGGTTGCACCTGGACTGAGTCAGTATATCGGCAAGCTCGTCTTGCCCGGGTAAGGAGGGTTACTCTGGAATGTCTGGCCTGACGATCTTGACACGGTCGGCGCATTATCATCTCGATCGCGGCGACGGCATCGCGAGCTTTCGCGCCTGGGCGTACTTGCTCGTGACCATGCTCGCCGCGGCGACTTGGCCGGTCGAGGTCTGGGCTCAGGCTCCGCCTCAGGCCAAGGCTGCCGACGTGCTCAAGCAGTTGCAAACTCTGTATGCCGCAACCGCCCAGGTGAAGATGCCCAGAGTTTTCCATTTCGGTTCACAAGGAGCGGGGGGCGTCTTCTCCAACCACGCCAGCCACACCAACCGGCTGGTCGGGGTTTACCTCTCCGGGCACAAGGCCGACCTTGGCTCCGTGACGGGCGAGAACAGCCGGTATCGCGACCCGGAGAAGATCAGGTCAGCGTACGGCGTGGTTCCAGAAAACAGTGTCAACCCGCGGGCCGTCTACGCCGACCAGAGCGACCTCTACCGGGTGCAGAGGGACGCAGTCGCTCGAGGTGCAAAATACGTTTTCATAGTTTGGTTTGACGGGCTCGACTGGCCCACCACCCAGGCCGCGGCCATCGTCCGCTCGGGAAAGGTTTACGCCGAGGGGAAAGGGTCGGGCCTCTTCTTCCAGGATTACACGGCCGATGGTTCAGCGCAATATGGTTTCGTCGTCACCAGCCCGACCCGCGACTCGAGGATTCGAGAGGTTGACCGTCAGCTTGTCACGATTCCTCGCGGCAGTCTGGGAGGGGGTTACGACGCCCAGATCGCCGGGCTCAATCCCTGGACTCCCGGTCCTCTCGCGCACGAGGCCCCAGGATATCTGAAAGGCCAATCGGCCAACGAGGTTGATCAGGCGGGCGTTCGGTCCGCCGGGCGGGTTCTGCATGCCTATACCGATTCGTCGCAGAGCGCCGCGGAGCTGGTCAGCGGAGTGAAGTCGTACAATAGCGGGCTGAACATCGCCGACGACAACCACCTGGTCACGACGCTTTTCCACGAGCTTCAAGACCAGGGCTGGAAGACAGGCACTGTGACCAGCGTGCCGTTTTGCCATGCCTCTCCGGCCGGAATGTACGTCCAGAACGTCGAGCGCGATGACTACCAGGACATCGCCCGGGCCATGCTCGGACTGCCGGGAATCATCCAGCAGGCGCGGCAGGCACGGCTCTACCCGGGACTTGATGTCGTCATCGGCACGGGATCCGGAATCAAGGCGAAGGCTTCTGATCTGAAGGCGCAGGGCCAAAACGCCGTACCCGGCAATCTGTACCTGACCGAAGCCGACCGGGCGGCCATCGACGTCAAGAATGGCGGCAAATACGTCTGCGTACAGACCGAAATCGGGTCCAACGGCGGCCAGGCACTTCTGGCCGCTTCCACCCAGGCCGCTCAGAGCGGGGCTCGCCTGTTTGGGTTCTTCGGCGCTTCAAGATTTGATCACCTCCCTTACCGCACTGCCGATGGCCGCTACGATCCCGCGCCCAGCCTGGACAGAAGTGGCAATCTAGCGCCCGCCGAGACCTACACGGCGGCCGAGCTGATTTCTCAGCCCACCCTGGCTCAGATGACCGACGCCGCGCTCGAGGTACTGTCATCCCATCCGGGTCAGCCCTTCATCCTGTTCGTCGAGGCTGGCGACGTCGATTTCGCGCTTCATGCGAACAACCTTGATAATGCCATCGGTGCCATCTTCAGCGGCGAAGAGGCCGTTCGCATCGTGGTCCGCTGGGTCGAATCGCACAGCAACTGGGACGAAGCCGTCTTGATAGTCTCCTCAGACCACGGGCACTATTTAGTCATTGACGACCCCAAAAGCCTGATTCGGCCCAAATGATTCCCCGCCCACCCATTTTCAAACCTGCCCCGAAAAATTAGAGTCCTTGAAAATTCTCTTGTAATCCGCCCTCGCACTTGCTCAGTATGACATTCTGTCCAAACTTCCCAATCCCCCCTAATTCTCATCGGGTCGTATTTAACCAGGTACTGGTTGCACGCACCATTGATTTATGTTAGTTCAGGATTCATGGGTGCAAGGTTCGCACCACGACATCTTCGTTGACGATCATCGACAGACAACGTTAGAGGTTCCCTCATGCGCAAGAGCCATCTCGATCCACGGCGGCTTGGTATTCATCGGGCACGACGTGGGAGTCGTCGGTTTGTACTAGAGATACTTGAGCGGCGGCAGTTGCTCGCGGGCGTCACGTACACAGTGAACGCCAACACGGATACAGGCACCGGGACAGGCACCTCCGGCGACCTTCGATACTGCATTACGCAGGTCGATAACGACCCGATCACGAACAATGACCTGATTAATTTCGCGATCGGCGGGCCGGCCACCATCGCCCTGGCTTCGGCGCTGCCGGCCATCACCACCCCGGTGACTATCAACGGTGGCACCGAGGGGGCTCCCACCGGGGTTCCGCTAATCACGATCGACGCGACGAAGGTGGCCAGCACTGGGACCGCCATCGAGATCGATGCGGGACAGAGCACGATCGAGGGCCTGTCGATCATCAATAGCCCTGGGGCGGCGATCACGCTGGTTGGCAACGGGGAGGGCCTGGGCGGCGCGGGCGATGGGAACACCATTATAGGGTGCTTCATCGGGACTGCCGACGGCATGACCGCCGGGTCGAACGCGGAAGGTATCCAGGTGATTGGCTCTTCCGACAACACGATCGGCGGCTACCTCGCTACGGACAGGAACGTGATTTCCGGCAACACCGGCGACGGGATCAGCGTCGCCGACCCCACAAACGGCCTGGCCTCGCGTGGCAACCAGATCCTCGGCAACTACATCGGCGTGGACATGACCGGCGCCGTGGGGCTGGCGAACTCAGGCATAGGCATTTACTTTGATAACTCCTTGAGCGACCTGATCGATAAGAACGTCGTCTCGGTCAACGGCAAGCAAGGAATTCGCCTTGACGACAGCAAGGGCATTTGCAGCTCCGTCACGATTACCAACAACTTGGTCGGCACCAGCGCCGATGGCACTCTGGGCCTGGGCAACGGTCAGCAAGGCATTTACGTCAGCAGCGGTTTGAATATCACCATTGGCGGCATCAAAGCGGGCAACGTGATCTCTGATAGCGGAGTGATGGCAGGGTCAACATATAGCGGCATCCGGCTCGACGCCGCGGCGCGAGCGGGGACCCCACTTGGAACACCCTGATCGAAGGCAACAAGATCGGCACCGACATCACGGGAACGGTCGAGCTGCCCAACGGCTACGATGGGATCAGGCTGCTGGTCGCGAATAACACGACCATTGGCGGGACCGCCTCCGGTGCCGGCAACCTGGTCTCGGGCAACTGGGTCGACAACATCAGCCTTGACAGCATAAGCGGCTCACTCAGGAACTCGAACACCCTGATCGAGGGCAACAGCATCGGTGTCTCGGCAGCGGGGACGCAGTCATTGGCCGACGTCGAGATGGGCCGTTACGGGATCTACCAGAACGGCGCCGACTTCACGACGGTCGGCGGAACCACCAGCGCGGCCGCAAACGTGATCTCGGGGAACATTAACGACGGAATCTACCTGGGCGCCGGCCTGAACGCTTTGGTCCAGGGCAACTACATCGGCACTGACGCCTCGGGGACGAAGGTTGTCGGGAACGGCGGCAATGGCGTGACCCTCTCGGCGGTGGATGGTGTCACGATCACGGGGAATACGATCGGCGGCAACGCGGCCAACGGCATCGGCTCGGCTCTCAGCGGGCCGGCGGCTACCAACGTGGTGATTCAGGGGAATAACATCGGGACTGCCCCTGGCACACTCCCGGCGGGACTCAACATGCGGCGGGGTTCAATGGATTGGGCTTCAACGATTCGGGTGAGGGTGGCCTGGCCCCACCCGACACGATCGCGGCGGTTGGCAAAAAGTATGTGATCGAGACCATCAACGCGACGATTCTGATCACCAACAAGAACGGCGGCGTGATTCTGTCAGAGCCGCTGTCAAACTTCTTCCCCCAATCTCAGTACTTTCTGTATGACCCTGCTGTCTTCTACGACGACAATTCGGGCCGTTTCGTGGTTGAGGCGATGGAGAACGACGTCCAGACGGACGCGTTTGGCAACGTGGTTCCCACCTCGACTTCATTCATCAACGTCGCTTTCTCCGACATTGGAAACGAGGACAGCTTCACTTCTCAGTACCGGATCTCAACCACGGAGGGTAATTCTTGGGCCGACTTTCCCAGATTTGGCTTCAACGGCGACGTGGACGTCTTCACGTTCAACATGTTCGACGCGAGCACGAGTAATGCAACGAACGTCCAGATCCTGTCGATCGATAAGAGTTCGATCGGCCAACCACAGCTCAAGACAGTCAGGGTAGACAATTCCGCCGACTTCACCGACACTCCCGCCTCGATGCACGGCGCCCTGCCCGGCCAGCCGATGTACTTTGTGGAGTCCACACCCGTCTACAACCAGTTCGACCCTAACTCCTTTCGCCTGATGACCTGGGCCAACCCCCTGGTTGCCACTTCTGCATTCAGTGAAAACGAGATCTCGGTTCCTGACTATTTCGCTCCATTGCCCGCCGACCAGAAGGATGGTTTGCCGGTCGATACCAACGACTATCGTGTGTTGAGCGTGGCGTGGCGCAACAACCTGCTCGTGGCAGCCAACACGTCTGCTGTCGATGGCTCAGGGGTCGCCAAGGCTCATTGGTACGAATTCCAGACCAACCCTTCCAATCCGGCCAGCATTCCCTTGCTGCTTCAGTCGGGTGTCATCGACCCGGGCTCAGGCGTGTCGACATTCTTCCCGGCCATCGACATCAACGCAGCGGGCGATATTGGCCTGACGTACATGGAGTCGTCGGCGAGCGAGTATGTCTCGATGTATGTGACCGGTCAGATCCACGGGGACCCCGCGGGCAGCATGCGCCCGGGCGTGCTAGCTCAGGCCGGTGTGGCGCCATACGTGGCCTTCGACGGCTCACCCTACCGTGAGGGCGATTTCGCCGGCATGGGTGTCGACCCGGTCAACGGCAGCTTCTGGGCAGCCAACGAATACGCGATCGCGCCCCAGCCCGGCGCGAATTACAGCACCTGGATCGCGCAATTCACTCTCCAGTCGACCTCCTTTACGGGCTTCCTCAACCTGGGCAATAGCGGCGACGGCATCCACGTGATTGGCGTGGCAGGCGCCACTATCGCGGGCAATCTCATCTCGGCAAACGTCGGCAACGGCATCTACGGCGACAGCAACACCGACGGGCTGCTCATCCAGAACAACTCAATCGGCACCGACCCGTCCGGTGACAACCTCGGCAATGTGGGCGACGGCGTCGAGTTGCTCGGCGATTCCAACCAAGTAACGGCCAACACGATCGCCTTCAACGGAGTCGCGGGCGTTTTGGTGGGAGGGTCTGTGCGGGGAACCCGATTACCGGCAATTCGATTCGTGACAACGGCGGGCTGGGCATCAGCCTGGGTGACGGGTTCACTCCGACTCCGAACCAGCCCAACGGCGGCTCGCTCCCCGGTCCCAACAACTTGCAAAACTACCCCACCTTGACCGCGGCGATCGTCGACACGCCGAGCAACACCACGGAGATCAGGGGGTCTTTGAGCCAAGTTGCCACTGGACCTTACACGATCCAGTTCTTCTCCGACCCGACCGGCGATCCGTCCGGTCACGGCCAGGGGGCTACCTATCTGGGCGAAACAGTGGTCAACTCCATCGGCGGTTCGGCGAGCATCGATTTCTTCTTGCCCACGGCCCTCCCCTCCGGCATCCACATCTCGGCCACGGCCACCGGCCCAACGGGCAACACCTCGGAATTCTCGAACAACGTGCAAGCCCAGGCAAGCGTCAGGTTGGGCATCACAGGCTCGGCTCAGTCGAGCTCGCAACCCAACACGTATCCCGGTGACACCTTGACCTATACCTACACGGTCAACAACACCGGGGACAATCCAGCGACCCAGGTCGTGCTCACCGATACGCTCGATGCCAACACCAAGTTCCTGTCGGCCTCGATCCAGCCCAGCAGCGGAACGAGTTACACGGTCTCCGGCTCCACCATTACGGTCCAACTGGGCACACTGCCAGCCGGCGGCTCCGCCAAGGTGACCATCTCCGCAATGGTCGGCGCGGGGAGCGGCGGGGGATTCAATCTCACCAACACAGCAAGCGTCGCGACCTTCGATTTCAACTCCGCGTCGCCAACCCAGGCGACGGTGACCACGCCAGTGAAGGCATCCGCCGACCTGGCCGTCGTGAGCGTGACCCCGTCCAGCGCCCCGGTCTACCCGACCGGAGATCTCACCTACAAAATCATTGTGACTAACAACGGGCCGTCGAATTCTAGCGGCGCCATTGTGACCGACACGATTCCTGGACTGGCCACCGGTGCGCTCAACTTCGTCTCCTCCAGCCCCGGGGGAGTTGTGGATAATGCGGCCGGCAAAGTGACTTTCACCCTGACGGGGTTGACTGGCGGGGCCAGTCAGACCTACATGGTGACCGTGAGTCCCACACCTGTGGCCGTGACAGAACCGCCGCTGCAGAACACGGCGAAAATCACGGGCAGCGACCACGACCCGAATTCAGCCAACAACTCGCTTGCCAGCGCACCGGTCACCGTGACCCCTGCCGTCGATCTGGTCGCCACCTTGAGCGGCTCGCCTGGCACAGTCCAGGTCGGCGATCCGCTTACTTACACGGCCACGGTCACGAACACCTCTCCCGACGTGGATTCAACTGGTGTCAAGCTCGTCGACACCCTGCCCGCGAACGTGACGATCGTCCAGGCCCCCAGTGGTTCTACCATCGTCGGCAACACTCTGACTTACACCATCGGCAACCTACCGCATGGCCAGACCTCCGCGCCTGTGGTGATCATCTTATCACCCACGTCCGCCGCCCTGAGCAGCCCGACGATCACCAACACAGTCGATTTCGCCGCCAATGAGTTTGTTCTCAACCCCACCCAGGCGGGGCAGAGCGTCACCAACAACGTGATCGACCGGTCCCGGAACCCTGGCGTTCGGCTCGGCCAGTTACACCGTGAAGGAAACCGCCGGTTCAGCGGCGATCACCGTGCTGCGCACCGACGGCCAGCGAGGAACAGTCACCGTGCACTATGCCACGGTTCCGATCAACGCGACACCGGGCGTCGACTACACCCCGGTTTCAGGAAATCTAACCTTCCCCTCTGGAACCACGGCACAGACGATCACGGTCCCTGTCCTTGAAAACCCTTACGACAACCACAACGAGCTGGTGTCGATCGTCCTGAGTGATCCGACCCCGTCCGGAGCGACTTTAGGCACGCCGAGCTCAGCCACCCTGACGATTGTGGACACCGATCCCAACAACACGTTGCCCACTGTCAGCTCACTGACCTGGGCCGGCTCCTCCAGCGCCATCTCCGCGCTGAACCTGAACCTGGGAGTGCCCGTAGTGGCGGCTTCGGCAAACAATCCCGGCAACTACACTTTGCTGGTTGTTGGAACGGGCGGAGTGACAAGCACCGGAATTACGCTTAGTCCGTCCTACAACCCGTTGAACTTCGTGGTGACCCTGACCCCGTCCCGGCCCCTGGCGGCGAATCAGTTCTTCGAGTTAGTGGTTAACGGCACCCCTCCGGGTGGTCTCAAGAGCCTTACGGGGATTCCGCTGGCAGGCAACGGGACCACTGAGGGAACCAACTACGTCAGCCGGTTCGCCACGGGCACGAATCTGAAGTATTCCACCTCCGTGGGAGACCAGGTGAGCATCCAGATCAGCGGCGGCGGCTATCTCAACGACGTGACGGATGCCAATGGACGGGGAATTCAACTGACGATTGTGGGCGAGGTGCCGCACCGCACCGTGCTCACGGGCACCGTGAGGAAGGGCCCCCACGGCACGGGGCGGGCTTACCTGGGCTACACGATTAATGGCCTGGGCAGCTTCGGTGATGTCGCGGTCAGGATGCATTCACCTCCGTTCCAGCTTGGGCTGTACCCGTTCCCGTCATCCGGCTCAGGTGGAAAGACGAGTAAGACCTTGGTACGGACCAAGAGCCTCGCCATCAAGGCAAGCTCGTCGACCGTTGAGGCGCCACTCAACGTACTGACAGGCCGTGGAGCAACTCCGCGCAGCGGCCATTTCATGCATTCCGCCGTTAGGCCCGCGAGGGGTGGAGCTGCCGACCGTCGTTCGTGAGCTGGAGTATCAAGTCGTCCCACCTTCTGACTCTGGATTCCCGACTCCGGCCGCGAACGGCTCGAACGGCGGCACCGGCACATGCTGTAAGTGTCCTTCCACGCCATCAGCTCGGCGATACAGACGGTGAATACCGACGGGGGTTGCCGCGAGCTTTCGCCGCTGCTCCCGCCACTCTAGCAGTTCCGCCCCTGCCTCCGGCTCGACCAGTCCGATCGGGGCTTCAATCGCACGAGCATTCTCGAAGGTCTCATGTCGAACCGGGAGGAGATGCGCGAGGCTTTCTCCCTTCGCGAAGAGCACCGTTCCCGGCTCGACCAGTTTCCAGTTCAGCGTAAAGGTGTAGTTTAGCCACCAGGTCTCAACAACACCTTCGAGCGCCACGCAGTTGTTCTTCCATCTATTGCTCGGTCCCTTGACGTACAGGTCCCATCCCGGAGATGTGCGGAACAGCCATGGAGGCGAAAAAGTGACGATCCCCGAACCGAACTGGCTCTTGATCGCGATTGCAAACCGGGGATCTACCGCAACCCGTAGTCCACCTGGACCGAGTGAGCCATCCCATGTCACTTCGACGTCTGTGGGGCAAAGAACTTGCCACCCCCACTGATTGGCAACGACCAGGGGAAGGCAATGGTAGGCATGAGGATTCTCGTTCATCCACTGCCTACGCTGCGGCGAGGGACGAAGGGCCCAGCCTGCTCCCCAGCCGTCGTCGTCGACCAGACGCAAAGCCTTCAACTCCAAGTTCATGATCACAGATCCGAGCTCAACTCGTAAGTGGAGCAGCATCGTCCCGCCCGGCGCGGTTCGGCTGCTATCGATCTCAATCAAGACTCCATTGGCGATAGCGGCCAGCCCAGGCTGCCGAGAAAAGAACCAGGACCATACCGGCAGAATACGGCATCGTCCTGGCCCCGGTCGATCCCCCGGCGTCCGGACGCCAGAGTCGATCGCGTTACGCCTTGAGTCGAAATCAAGTGTCTCCACCCGCCAAGCTGCGACAGTAATCTCAAAGAATGGTTCCGTACTGACATCAAAAGCGTGGGCTCGACAGGAAAACCGGTTGTCAGTCTCCTATCCCTGGAGGAGAATTCTGGTTGAGGGTGTGGGCCGTGCAGACTAGCAAATGCTCTTCCTGGAAATCCTGGTCACCGCGGTGGGCCCGAGCTGGCCTTGCGCGGGAGCTCTTGTCCTAACGTAGGTGAGGAAAAATCATGTCAACACGTATTCAATGGCTTGGTCATGCCTGCCTCTTGCTGAACACGAACGAAGAGAATGTGCTGATCGACCCCTTTCTCTCGGGGAACCCCAAGGCGGCAACGACTGCTGAGCGGGTTGTGGCTGATCTGATTCTGATCTCGCACGGTCACGGCGATCATGTCGGCGACGCGGTGGCGATCGCCAAGCGCACCGGCGCGACGGTGGTTTCCAACTACGAGATAAGTACATGGCTCCAGCAGGCCCCGCGCGGACTGAAGAAGGTCCACGGTCTTCAGCACGGCGGCGGCTACACTTTCGACAGCGGACTCCGAGTCAAGCTGACCCTGGCATTCCACGGCTCGGCGCTTCCCGACGGTAGCAACGGGGGAAACCCATGTGGCTTTCTCATCACCTGTGCCGATGGGATCAAGCTTTATGACGCGGCGGATACCGGACTGTTCGGCGATATGGCCCTGATTGGCGAGGAAGGGCTCGACCTGGCGATCCTGCCGATCGGCGACTACTACACGATGGGCCCAGACGACGCCGTTCGAGCCGTCAAGCTGCTCAAGCCGCGCTTCGTCCTGCCCATCCACTACAACACCTTCCCCCAGATTACTCAGGACGTCAGCGCTTGGGCGGCCCGGGTGAAGGCGGACACCAGCGCGACGCCCGTGGTGCTTCAACCCGGGGAATGGTTCGAGATACCGGGTAAGGAAGTACCGGTCCGCGCGTGAGGTCGACCGCCGTCGATGAGGAGCATCAGCTTATGTCTATGAGCACATTGGTTCCAACTCTCCCTCCGGTCGTTCCGCCCGTACCCGTTCGCCGTTTCACGGTGGCTGAGTATCACCAGATGATCCAGGCCGGTATCCTCGGAGAAGACGACAACGTGGAATTGCTGGAGGGAGCGTCGCGCGTGTGCTTACTAATCAATCCGCAGCAACGGACCCCTCATTCGGTTCGTGGAGAAAACCTGAGGTTCTTGGTCCCGGCCAAATCCTCGTAAAGCCTGGCGAACTGGTCGATCATAGTCTGAACAGGAAAACTTGCTACCACATGTTCTCGCCCGGCCGTGCCCAGGCGGCGGGCGAGGTCGGGATCGCGAACGACGTCTCGAATCGCCCGGGCCAGAAGTTGGGGGTTGGCGACCGGGACGAGAACACCAGTCTGGCCGTCGATCACAACCTCGGTCGTGCCGGGCGCGGAGGTGGCAACCACGGGCTTGCTAGATCGCATGGCCTCAAGCACGAGGTTGGGCAGGCCTTCGTAGGCGCTTGGCAATACCACCACGTCAGCAGCGGCCATCAACCGGGGTACGTCGTCGCGATGGCCCAGGAACCGGACCTTACCCTCGAGATGGTAGAGCCGGGCGTTCTCCTCCAGCGTCGAGCGCAATGGTCCGTCGCCGGCGATCAGAGTGCGGAGATCAGGCTGCACGTGCTGAAGCAGGTCGAGCGCCCTGAGCAGGTCGTCAACCCGCTTCTGTTCAGCCAGTCGGCCAGCGAACAAGGCCAGGGGCGCGAGGGTGGCGAAGCCAAACTCGGCGCGAACCGCAGCGGGATCGACGAGTGGAGGCTCTTCGTCGGCAACTCCGGAATAGATCATCATCAACCGTTCTTCGGGCACGCCGAGCGATCGATAGTAATCGACGACGGCGTACGAATTGCCAACCAGTCGGTCGCACCATCGAGCCAGCCGGCGATCGATCAGGCGCTCGGACTTTCCCTTCCAAAGGTCTACGGCCATCTCGGTCGTGATCACTATCGGAACTCTGGCCAGCCGGGCTGCAAGTCGACCGTAGGTATTCGCGGCGAAAATCCAGGTTTGCACCACATCGAATCGACTGGCCTTGAGAAATTGCACCAGCCGCGCCAGGGCCAGCGGATCGAGCTTGAATCGCTTGCCCAGCGCGGTAACCGGAATCGACGCCTCCTCGAGCTCGACCTGCAGCGGACCCAGCCGGGTCAACGTCGCCACTTCAACCTGGAACCGAGCCCGCGGCAGGCCCTTGGCCAGCAGAGCCATCTGCTTCTCCGCGCCCGAGCGATCGAGTGTGGGGATTAACTGCAGCACTTTGAGCACGGCATCATACCCTTCGTTGTTCCCGAATCATTTCAAAGAGCTCCAGGTGCTTGCGCGCGACGACGGTGATCGAAAACTCTTGCATGACCCGGCTGCGAGCCGCTCGACTCATCTGGAAGGCGCGGTCGAAGTTCTCCCATTGCTCGATGATCACCCGGGCCAGTGCCCGAGGATCTTCAGGGGGTGCCAGCCTGCCATGCTTGAAGTCGCTGACCAGTCGGCGGTTGCCAGCGATCGACGAGACGACAAGCGGGATTCCCAGAGCCATTGCCTCCAGCAAGGCGATGCTCATTCCCTCTTCCTTCGAGGGCAGCACAAACAGGTCGGCGTCTCGTAAGGCTGCGGTCACATCGGCCGATACGCCGGGTGCCTCGACCGCTTGATCGGGTCCCAGAGTCAGGCCCAGCGATCGGACTTGGGCTTCCAGCGCCGGCCGCTCGGGGCCTTCGCCAATCAAGCTCAGGCGAGCGCCAGGATGTGCTATGCGAACCAAGGGCCAGGCGTCGATCAATAAGTTCAACCCCTTCTCGGGGGCTAGCCGCCCCACGAATATCGCGCGGGCGCCGAGTCGCCAGCCCGGCCTGCGCTGCCAGGCGCTCTCGGGAACCGGCACACCGTTGGGCAGCGAATGAATCCTGGCCGGCTCGTAGCCCCCTGCGCTCAGCTCACGCGCGATCTCGCGCGAGATGGCAACGAACGCACTGGCCTGCTTGCAGCGATTGCCGATCTTGCGACCGAAGTTACCCCAGCTTTGCCAGGCCAGATCGCCAGTCGCCCCGGCGCCTTCTGGCCGAAGCACGACCGGAAATCCCTGCCGCCGCCCGGCTTCCACGGCGACGTAGGCGTCGTGCTTGAGCATGGAGACATAAGCCAGGTCGACCGGATGTGTGGCGAACCACCGCGCCAGGTTTCGCATGTAATGCCATGTTCCCACGAAGCGTAGTCGAGACGTCGGCAGGCGGACTACCGTCAACCGGCCGCGACCGTGGGCGCCGGGGATGAGCACTTCCTCGAGCGGGGAAGATTCTGCGTGCCAGGTGCCCTGGAAGTGAGCACCGTGACCTCGGCTTCCTCGCGAGCGAGGGCCTCGGCCAGGTAGCTGAGAACCTTCTCTGCCCCGCCAACCAGCGGGGGGAATCTCCGGGTTACCAGGGCCAGTTTCAAGGGGGACATGAAGACCAGGATCGCCACTCGTCACTTATCACTCGCCACTACAAACTCCCCGCGTCTTGCTCTCTCAGCACCCCGACGTACGGCAAGTGTCTATAGTCGTCATTAAAATCCAAGCCGTAGCCTACAACGAACACGTCGGGGATCGCGAAACCGCAATAATCGGGATCGATCTGCATTTCCTGGCGGCCGATCTTGCGCAGGAGCACGGCGGTCCTGACGCTGTGCGCGTCTCGATCGCTCAGGTGGCGCATCAGAGCGGAAAGCGTCTGGCCGGTATCGAGAATGTCATCCAGCAGCAGCACATCCCTATTGGCGACGTCTGGGGCGAACGACTCGTTGATCACCAGGGTGGTCGCAACCGTAGTCGGCCCCCTGTAGCTGCTCGCCTGGATCAGGGCAATGCGATGCGGGATGCCGATACTGCGAACCAGGTCGGCCAGCATGATCAGGCTGCCAGTCAGGACGGCCAAAATCGTCAAGGGCTTGTCGCGAAAATCCGCTTCAATCTGGCGTCCGAGCGAACGCACGCGATCCTGGATTGCCGATTCGCTGATCAGGATTTCCACTTTGTGGTCCACTGCGGACTTGCCTCACCAAGGAATTGCACGCGCCAGCGGTACCGTTCATCATAATAGGGGGACGTCGCCACGATACACTGGTGACTCGAGGTGCGTCCAGAGCGAGACTGCACGAGATCGAAAATGACGCCGCGGCAGTTGTTCCTGGTGATCGCCCTCCTGACTGTTGTGTTGGTTTTCGTCTTGTTCAGGCTCTTCCAGCGGCTCAGCCCCACTCGTAGGGCACTAAGATGGGCAACGAAGGGAGAATTCGGACGTGCCATTAACTGGCTCAATGCACAAATTGAACGGAAGCCGAACTCGGCCGCGCTGCACGGCGCCTTGGGCCAGGTCTACTTGATGGCAAAACGCCCCGAGGAGGCCGAAGCGGTACTCCGCAAGGCAGTGGCGCTGGGCAGTCAAAACGCGTCGCACCAGGGTGCGCTGGGATGGGCCTTGGTCCAGCTTGACAGGCTCGACGAGGCTCTGCCGGTCGCCGAGGAAGCTCACAAGAGGGCTCACGAGGACTTCGAGGTGTACTGCCTCTACTGTGGGCTGATGGCGCACGCAGGCCGGGGCAACGAAATGATCCAGCTTTTCGACTTCCTGAAACGTAGGGCGATCCAGCTTCAAGAAATGAATCGGCAGGCATACCAGAAACGTCTGGGTGCGGAATTCGAGTTTGCCCGCTCGATGATGAACGGTGCCGGTTTCCCATGAGCAACTAGCAAATGTCTTTCATGAATGTTCAATCACTAACGCAGTATAGACCCTTTATCCCCCCTGAGGAGAAACCGCCATGCCGGCTCCATCCGGTCTGATCGAAGCCTATCTCGAGGGCCCGGCGACCCTCCGCCGCGCCGCTGCCGACTTCAGCTCCGAACAACTCTTGGCTCGCCCGGTGCCTGGCAAGTGGAGCACACTGGAAGTCGTCTGCCATCTGGTGGACAGCGAACAGGCCTGGTGCCATCGCATGAAGCGTGTCATCGCAGAGTCGAAGCCCCTCTTGATCGGTTACGACGAGACTCGGTTTGCCGCCGCCTTGGCCCGTCACGACAGGGACCTCCAGCAGGAACTGAAGCTGCTGGAGGGAATGCGACAGCAGATGGGCTTGATCTTTCGAAAACTTCCGGATGCCGCATGGTCGTTCACGGGCGTACACAGTGAGCGAGGCCTTATGACCCTGGAGGACATGCTTCGTGACGAGGCCGAGCACATTCCCCATCACGTGGGGTTCATTATCGACAAGCGAAAAGCTCTCGGGTTGTCATGAGGCTGGGCTTAAGGAGCACGAGGCTTGGCCGCCGGGAGCGGCGGCCGTTTCGGCGAGCCTTGCACGCGGGCCGGTACGTCACTCCGCGCTGCCTCGAGGTCGGTATTCGGCGCGGATCGTCTGGGCGATTGACAGAATCTCGGCTTTCAATTGCTCAACGAGCTGAGCGTTCGCTTCCGCACGGGCGTGAATCTGCTCGATCTGCTCGATCTGCTCGGTATGCCGCACGCGCTGGGCTTCGATCTCGGCTCGGAATTCGGCCTCGATAGACCGCTGCGCCCCGATGGCCTCGACGACATCCTCTTTTAGCTTGTCGCGCAGATCCGACAACTCGCTCACCTGAGCCTGCAGCACGCCGATTTCCAACCGGGCCGATTCAAGCTCGTTCCGTGCTAGGAGGTACCGTTCTTCCAGCAGGCGACTCTCGTCTCGATCTGTCTGGTCGCGATCGTCAATTCGCCCGTTGAGGTGGTCGCGCGAAGTCTCCAATTGAATCGCAGCATTCTCGTGCCTGAGGGCTTCCAGCCGGGCGCACAAAATCTCATTTTGCTCGCGAAGGGCCGCCAGCTCGCTAGTGGACTCGGGCCGGTCTGCCGTCGCGCAAGCCTCAGCACCAGCAGACTCTGGCCCTTCGGTCTGAGCATCAGGCTGGACGAAAAGCTGCGACTTCGGATCCGTGTGCCCGAGAACCGCGGACATCACTTCAATCCTGGGTACGTGGAACTTGTGATTACAGTGCCTGCACCGGACGTAGTGGCCGGCCAAGGCGCTGCGCACGCTCAACAAGGTGGAACAATTCGGACAGACCAGGCTCAGCCGCTCGATTGGGGAGCCTGAACTGGGCGGCGCCGCGGCAGGGAACTCGGCTGAGGCTGGGGTCATGAATTGGTCGGGCGGGAGAGCGCGAAACTTGTGCTCGCAATGCTTGCAGGCGCACATTGCTACCGCTGTAGGCGAGCGGAACATTCAAGCCGACCAGACAGTTTGGACAAACCGCCAGAAAGTGCGAGGCCATCTCGCTCATGGTCATTTTCCACGGGCGCAAGTCAACGGAGATGACACGACGAGTTTGATCACCGTCTTGGTCAACGATCTCTTCATTCGATCTTTTCAAGAAACGCTAAGAAAATCAACTTTGAGCTTGACGAGTCTTTCTGCGACTGAGCATGCAATTTCGAGAGACAACGCCGAGGAGCATGGCCGACCAGAGCATGACCGAAAGCGGCTCGGGGTTGTTGATAATACCACTGGGCGAGTTGCCGTTACCGCTGCCCAAGACGATCGCGGGTGTCGAGGCAGGCGGCGAATCCGCGGTGATGGTGATTCCTGGCGTGAGCGACTGGAGTACGGGAGGATCGCTGGCCAGGGCACTATTGACGCTCAGCGCAAAGTGAAGAACGCCTCCCGCTTGAAGGCCCTGTCCGTAGAAGACGAGCCCCAGTTGTTGTTCGGGCTGACCCGTCGATGAGGTCGCATCCCGCAGCGCCACGACTAGTTGGCTCGAGTCGAACCCGGAGGAGTCGGGCAGAACGGTGAGCGGGCTCCCCTGCTTGCCGTCGGATAGCGTCGGGGGTACAACGCTGTCGGTCGGCGTGACCAGGGCCACGACCTGGGGCCCTGTTATGTTTGCGCCCGGTGCACCAAGGGTGGAGCTGGCCGTAAGGCGGTAGTCAATCGAAGTCGTGGAGCCATTGGGATTCACCGAGGCGGCGTGCGCTGCCTTGGGTTGAAAGCCAAAGCCGAGTATGAGCAGCGTTCCCAACGCCAAGTGAGAAAAACAACGAAGCGTCACGGCAAGGATCCTCCTTGAACTCTGCCTGAAATCTGCATTGTTCGCTCGATGAACTCGAGTCGACGTTGTCTCTTCCTTGTCATTCCTTCACACTTTGCGAAGTTCCTGACGCCACGGCAGGTATGAACCTCGGAAGAATGCAACTCGATATCGCGAGGTTAGAGGCGGCCAAACTCAAGCCAGGGGGAGTCGGCGACACTCAGGAAGGGGTTGTCTCGGCAGGAAACTCCAGCGACTTGAGGTTTGTATTTTGCAAGGAAGGAAAAAACTGGTCAACCCCGAAAAAGAGGAAAAGTGTTGATGGCCATTTTGATTGTTACAACGGCATCCTCTGGACAGCAGGCAATGCCAGAGCGATACTCCGTTTGCAGGCCGCGAGCTCAGTCCAGCGGGAAGGAAAGTGGAACTCGCGTAGGCTGATCGCCAGGACCAAGTGACGCGCACGGCGCCGCCTATCAATACTACGTCGCGATCAATTCCAGAAACGATTCCGAGCCCCCCATGAACACCAAAGATGCAACGCCCGGGAACACAGACGAAACCAGCAACCCTACTCCGCCGCGGGGCCTTTCACGGCGCCAGTTGATGCTGACTGGCGGCATGGCCGCCACCGCCTTCACCATCGTGCCGCGACACGTGCTGGGCGGGGCGGGATTTGTCGCGCCCAGCGAGAAGATCACTCTGGCCTGCATCGGCTTCGGGACCCAGGCGATCCGGGAAATCGGCGGCATCCTCGCCAGCCCGGACGTGCAGGTCGTCGCCGTGTGCGACGTCGAGAAGGACGGGGTCCATTACCTGGAATGGGGCAAGAACGAGATCCGCGACGGAATCCGGCGACTCATCGGGAACCCGACCTGGAGAGAAGGCTTCAACCACGTGCCCGGCGGCCGCGATGTCGGCAAGGAGGTCGTGGAAACCTACTACGCGAAGCAGCGCGGCAGGGAGCATTACAAGGGATGTGCCACCTACGCGGACTTCCGCGAGCTGCTGGACAAAGAGAAGGATGTGACCGCGGTCAAAGTGATGACGCCGGATCACACCCACGCGACCATATCGATCGCGGCCCTGAAGAAGGGAATGAACGTGATCGTGCACAAACCGCTGGCGAATCGTCTGCTGGAGGCCAGGGCCGTCATCGAGACGGCCCGCTCGAAGAAGATCGCCACGCACTTCATGCCGGCCAGCGCAGGCGCCGGTCAGAAACAGGCCGTGGACATGATCAAGAACGGCGCCATCGGCACGCTCCGGGAGATCCACAACTGGTCGATGCGGCCCATGTGGCCCCAGTTCCCGACCCTGCCGACCGACACACCTCCTGTCCCCGCGGGTTTCGACTGGACCCTCTGGCTCGGCCCATCGCTGGATCGCCCGTATCACCCCAACTACACGCACACCAATTTCCGCGGCTGGTATGAGTTCGGCGGCGGGTCGATCGCCGACATGGGTCATTACAGCCTCTGGCCGATTTTCCAGCTCCTCGACCTGGAATCCCCGATCAGCGTCGAATCGACGCCCAGCCACGTCTGCACGGTTTCGGACGACATCTGCCTGCGGATCAAGAACGACTACTCATTCCCCGCCGCCTGCACGATTCGCATGAGGTTCGCGCCCAAGGGGGAGCGGGCGGCCCTGGACATCTTCTGGTATGACGGCGGCATCAAACCGCCCGTGCCCGAAGAACTCATGGCGGAGAACCAGGAATTGGCGGAAGAAGGCATGATGTTCGTCGGCGACAAGGGAAAGATCCTGGGCGGCTTCCGCAGCGAAGACCCGCAGTTGATTCCCGAAGCGAAAATGCGCGCCTATCGAACGGCGAACAACCTGCCCGAGCCGGCCCCGCGACAGCGCCGCGGCGGCGGTCGGCAGGGCGGCGACCCGTCGGCGCGCAATGCCGCATGGATCGCGGCCTTCAAGGGAGGCCCGGCGAGCTACGGCGATTTCCCGCTGGCAGGCCCGATCAGCGACGCCATGAACCTGGCCTCCATCTCGCTGCGGCTCGGCGGCCGGAGACTTCTCTGGGATTCCGCCGGCGCGAAGATCACCAACATCCCCGAGGCGAACAAGTTCCTGACGCGTGAATATCGCCCGGGCTGGGAACTGTAAAAGGAGAAATGCTCATGGCTGCGATGTCGAGACGAGAGTTCATGGAGAGGGCAGCGGTCTGTTCCGGCGTGGCCGGGTTCCTGGTCGCGAATGCGGCGGAGCTCAGAGCGAATCCGCTGGGCCTGCCGATTGGAAGCCAGGTCTATCCCCTGCGTTCGATGCTCAAGGACTTCCCCGCGTTCGCCAAGAAGATGGCCGAGATCGGCGTGACCAGGCTCGAGCTGTGTTCGCCGATCGGTTACGGCGCCGACTTCGCGTCGCTCGCGAGCGGGAGCGAAGTCAGGAAGATCCTGGCCGATCATGGCATGAAGGCCGAGAGTTCTCACTTCAGCATGGGTGAGCTGCGGAAGAGCCAGGAGAAGAGCATCGAGTGGGCGAAAGAAGTCGGTATCACGCAGATGATCACCGCAACCCTGGGTGAAGGGAACGGGGGTAACAACCCGACGCTCGACCAGGTGAAGAAGGCGGCCGACGAATACAACAAGATCGCCGCCGTGGCGGCGAAGGCCGGCATGCAGCAGGGCCTGCACAACGAGGGCTTCGAGCTCTCGATGGTCGATGGCAAGCGGACCTACGACCTGTTGTTCGACCTGCTCGATCCGAAGCTGGTCAAGTTCCAGTTCCAGATGTCGACGATCACGGCCGGCCTCGTCGCCGCCGACTACTTCCTGAAGTACCCTGGCCGCTTCTATCTCGATGCATCTGCAGGACGTGGACATGAACGCCCCGGTTCCAGCCCCGTCGCCGAAGGGCGCGGGCGGGGCGACGCGGGGGGCGCCGCCCGCAGGTTGCGGTGGGCCAAGGCACCATCGATTGGGTGAAGACCTTCACCGCCGCGAAGACAGGCGGGGTCAAGAACTACTTCGTCGAGCAAAGCTGGGAACTCACGCAGCAGAGTGTCGCGTATCTCAAGACCCTGAAGGTTTGATCGCGGGAGGTTTTTGAGCGAAACATCTGACCAAGAACCATCCTCTCCGAAGCGACGCGGAGGCCAAGCTCAATTGTTTGGGCTTGCTTGCATCCGATCCCTTCTTTCGTTCCGACCACGAGTACCAGGCGTATCGGCTGGATCCCGCCCCTTGCGGCCCCGGGGAAGAAAGTCGACGTCGACCTCATCGGCGCCCTCGACCCGGTGGCCGATTGTCTCGAAACGCTCCACGGCCAGCAGTCAGATTCGGTTCGACCCGGTTTCTCCGCGATGATATGGTGTAGTGTTCCCGCGATACTGCACTCGGGGCTGAGGGGCTTCGCAGACATGCCGAAGTCCCGGCGCGGGCCGGCAGTAAGCCAGAACAGCGGAGGTAACCAAGATGTCCCCCAGTCCAGTGCTCCAGCAGACCCAGAGCTCGTCGGATGGCCAGACCCAAGTCATGCCCGGCCCGCAGTCAGGTCCTCTGCTCTTCGAGGATTACACGCTCAACCCCACGGCATGGGACGAGCTTTTCGCCGCGCCGGGGCAGAGCCACGACTATTGCAAGGTTCTGCTCGATCGCCTGGGAGGCCTCAATGTACGTGAGTTCCACCAGCGGCGGGGGTCTGCGGACCTGGCGTTCATAAACAACGGCATCACCTTCTCGGTCTACTCCGACCGCAGGGGCACGGAAAAAATCTTTCCCTTCGACTTGATTCCGCGACCGGTCTCCGGCAAGGAGTGGGACCGTCTAGAGACCGGCCTGATACAGCGGATCCGGGCGCTCAATATCTTCCTGGATGATGTCTACCACGATCAGCGCATCCTCAAGGATGGGGTGATCCCGGCAAACCTGGTTCTCGAATCGAAGGGATTCCGCCCCGAGATGATCGGCTTCAGCCCGCCGGGCAAGCAATACATGCACGTAGTGGGCACCGACCTGATCCGCGACCCCGCCGGCGAATTCGTCGTGCTCGAAGACAACGGCCGTTGCCCATCCGGGGTCAGCTACGTCATCGAGAACCGGGTGGTGATGAAGAAAGTATTTCCTCAGCTCTTCCAGCAGTGCCGCGTGCGGAGGGTCGAGGATTATCCGCGCCATCTCTGGGAAGCCCTCAGCTCGGTCGCGGCGGCGGGAGCCGACGATCCGCCCACGATCGTCTTACTCTCACCCGGGCCGTACAATTCGGCCTACTTCGAGCATTGCTTTTTGGCCCGCCACATGGGCATCGAGCTGGTCTTCGGGCAGGACCTCTTCGTGCATGATGAGCAGGTCTTCCTGCGCACCACCCGTGGGCCCGAGCGAGTCGATGTCATCTACCGCAGGCTGGATGACGACTTCCTTGATCCCAAGTGTTTCCGGCCCGACTCGATGCTCGGGGTCCCCGACCTGATGAAAGCATATTGCGCCGGCAACGTGACGCTTGCCAACGCCGTGGGCACCGGCGTGGCCGACGATAAGGCAATCTATCCCTTCGTCGAGGACATGATCCGCTTCTACTTGAGTGAGGAGCCGATTCTCAAGAACGTGCGGACGTACATCTGCGCCCGGCCCGGTGATCTGGCCTACGTACTGGATCATCTTTCGGAGCTGGTGGTCAAGTCGGTGAACGAGTCGGGCGGTTACGGCATGCTGATGGGCCCGTGGGCGACCTCGCAGCATGCGGTGAGTTCGCTGAAAAACTCCGTCATAATCCGCGGAACTTCATCGCCCAGCCGGTCGTCACGCTTTCTACCAGCCCCACGTGGACCGAGGATGGCCTGGCTCCGCGCGACGTAGACCTGAGGCCCTACATCGTCAGCGGAACCTCAACCTGGGTTTTGCCCGGCGGCCTGACCCGCACGGCGCTGGTCAAGGGCTCGCTGGTGGTCAATTCCAGCCAGGGCGGGGGGAGCAAGGACACCTGGGTCATGGAGAGCGACCGATGATCTCACGTGTCGCCGATCACTGCTTCTGGACGAGCCGCTATCTTGAGCGGGCCGAGAACACGGCGCGGGTGCTTGAGGTCAACCAGACGCTCCTGCTTGATTTCCCCGTTCCTCTCGAGGAGCAGTGGCAGCCGCTTTTGATCATCAGCGGCATCCACGACGTGTCGAAGGACGCCGACGGAGAGACTGTCCAGTACCACCTGACCTGGGAGACCTCCAACCCCGCCAGCATCGCGTGTTCGATCGCGGCGGCCCGCGAAAACTCCCGCAACATCCGCGAGGTGATCAGCGCCGAGAGCTGGGAGAGACTTAATTATTATTATCTCTGGATCCAGAGCAGCGAGGCGCGGTCGCTATATCACGATGATCGCAGCGCTTTCTACAGCCAGATCAAGCGGATCAACCAGCTCCTCTCGGGGATCAACGAGGGAACCATGTCGCACGGCGAGGCCTGGGACTTCTTTCAGCTTGGCAAATACCTGGAGCGAGCCTGCCAGACGGCCCGGATCCTCGACGTCAAGTACCACATCCTGTTGCCGACCGTCGACCAGGTCGGCACGCCAATCGATATAGCGCACTGGGTGGCGATTCTTATGAGCTGCTCTGGATACGAGCCATTCCACAAGCAGCGGCCGGGTGCGGACCCGGGAATCGCCGTCTCCGACTTCTTGATCTTTGATTCGATCTTTCCAAGGTCGGTGCGATTTTGCCTGAACAAGTGCCGGGCCGCGGCGTACGCCATCTCGGGCCGCTCGATCGGTAGGCCGGGCAATGCGGCCGAGAGTGCCCTCGACAACCTGGTGGACTGGCTAAACCTGACCCGGGTCGACGACTTCGTTGAGGCGGGCCTACACGAGGCGCTTACCAACGTCATTAATCGGATCCACGCGATCGGCGACGCCATCCATCGCTCCTACTTCGACCAGCGCGGCTGCCTGACCCCTCTCCAGGCAGCGGAGGCGCCCACGCGGAAGCCGGTACTGGCGGGGGTGCCGGAGTCGTCTACGCCGGATGCTTCGCACCAGGCGTCGTCGTGAGCGTACATGTGATAGCAAGTGGGTGCCAGTGATTGCCAAGTACCGAGTCTTTGCCGCCACGACACAGAACCAGCCAGGACAGCGACTCTCTATGCCCATTCAAGTCGCCCTGAACCACCAGACGATCTATCGCTACAACCGGCTAGTCACGCTCTTGCCCCAGGTCGTCAGGTTACGCCCGGCCCCTCATTGCCGCACTCCCATCCTCAGCTACTCGCTTCGGGTCGAACCCCTCCCCCATTATCTGAACTGGCAGCAGGATCCTTACAGCAATTATCTGGCCCGGCTCGTCTTTCCCAAGCCTCTGAGCGAGCTCTTGATCGAGGTCGACCTCGTGGCCGAGATGACAGCGATTAACCCCTTCGATTTTTTCATCGAAGAGGCCGCCGAGCAATTCCCCTTCCGTTACGAGGCAATCCTCGCGCGTGAGCTGATACCCTACCTGGAAACAGAGCCGGCTGGCCCGCGGCTGCATGCTCTGGCAGGCGAGCTGCGCCGCCACGACGTCCGGACCGTCGATTACATTGTCGAGCTCAACCATCGGCTGCATGAGAAAATCCGCTACGTCATCCGCCTCGAGCCGGGAGTTCAGTCCTGCGAGCAGACTCTTGAGCTGGGCAGCGGCTCGTGTCGTGACACGGGATGGCTTTTGGTGCAGCTGATGCGCCAGCTTGGGCTGGCGGCTCGGTTCGTATCGGGATACCTGATCCAGCTCAAGGCCGACGTGCCAGCCTTGGACGGTCCCTCGGGAACCGAAATCGATTTCACCGATCTGCATGCCTGGGCTGAAGTTTACTTGCCGGGAGCGGGCTGGGTGGGTCTTGACCCGACCTCGGGGTTGCTCGCCGGAGAGGGCCACATACCGCTGGCCTGCACGGCTGATCCGGTCTCCGCTGCTCCGGTCACGGGCTCGTTTTCCTGGAACCAGGACCCGAGCGACGACGAGCACGATATGGGTGAAGCCAAGTTCGAACACCATATGTCCGTGCAACGGATCCATGAGGATCCGCGCGTCACCAAGCCCTACACCGAGGAGCAGTGGCAGGCGATCAACCAGCTTGGCCACGAGATTGATGAGCACCTGCGCGGCGGCGACGTTCGCCTGACCATGGGGGGCGAGCCAACCTTCGTCTCGATCGACGACATGGACGGCGAGGAATGGAACACGGCGGCCCTGGGAGACACAAAGCGCTTGCTGGCGGGTGAATTGCTCAAGCGTCTGAAGAATCGGTTCGCTCCCGGGGCACTCCTCTATTATGGCCACGGCAAGCTTTACCCCGGGGAGCCATTGCCCCGCTGGGCACTGGGCTGTTACTGGCGCACCGACGGCGTGCCGGTCTGGGAGAACCCGCAGCTAATCGCCGACGAGGCGCGCGACTATGGACACACAGCGGCGGATGCCCATCGCTTCATCACGACGCTGGCGGCACGACTGGGCGTCGATCCAGAGTGCGCCCGGCCCGCCTACGAGGATGTTTTCTACTATCTTCTGGCGCGAGCAGCAATTGCCGGTGAATCTAGATCCCCGTAAGAGCAATCTCGACGACCCCGTCGAGCGGCACCGTCTGACCCAGGTCTTCGATCGTGGTTTGAACCAGGTCGCATCCTACGTTCTACCGCTGAAGGCGCAACAGGCGCAGGCACAAGCAGGGTCGAATGCAGGCCGCTGCCGCTGGGTCAGCGACCGCTGGGAGCTTCGTCGTGGAAACCTTTTCCTGCTGCCTGGCGACTCGTCGGTCGGCTTTCGTCTGCCACTGGGGTCGCTGCCCTGGGCCAGCGAGGAAGACCGAGAGCCTTTCTACGAGCTCGATCCGTTTGCTCCCCGTCCACCACTTCCCCCTCGTGCCACCAAGCCCACGCGGCGGCAAGAGATATCGAGTCTGACCGAGACGCCACGTCGAGCCGGCGAGCCGGAACCCGGCGAGCTCCGTGACCACTGGGCGGTCGGCCAGAGCATCTCGGGGGTTGTCCGCACAGCGCTCTTCGCCGAGCCGCGTGACGGCAAGATCCACGTCTTCTTGCCGCCCCAGGAGCGGCCGGAAGATTATCTTGACCTGATCAGCGCCGTGGAGGCTACGGCGGCCGAGCTGAATCTGCCGGTAATCGTCGAGGGGTATCGCCCGCCGACCGATCCTCGGCTGGAGCATTTCAGCATCACACCCGACCCAGGAGTGATCGAGGTTAACATCCATCCGTCGCACTCGTGGGACGAGCTGGTGATGAAGACCACGGTCCTGTACGAAGAGGCGCGGCAGACGCGTCTAGGTACCGAGAAGTTCATGCTCGACGGTCGCCATACCGGTACCGGTGGCGGCAATCACGTGGTGCTCGGCGGCCCGACTCCGGCCGAGAGCCCGATCCTGCGCCGGCCCGACTTGCTGCGCAGCCTGATCACTTACTGGCACAACCACCCCTCGCTGTCGTATCTGTTCTCGGGCCTCTTCGTCGGCCCGCACAGCCAGGCGCCCCGCCTCGACGAGGCTCGGAACGATAGTCTCTACGAGATGGAGATCGCCTTCCGCCAGATTCCCGATCGGGGTGGTGCTCCGCCCTGGCTGGTTGATCGCGTCTTTCGCCACCTGCTGGTGGATGTCACGGGCAACACCCACCGGGCCGAATTCTGCATCGATAAGCTGTACAACCCCGACTCGGCCAGCGGCCGGCTCGGCCTGGTCGAGATTCGCGCCTTCGAGATGCCGCCGCACGCCCGCATGAGCTTGGCCCAACAACTCTTGATCCGCGGCCTGGTTGCCAGGTTCTGGGAAAGCCCCGTGGTCGAGGGGCTAATCCCCTGGGGCACCGATCTTCATGACCGCTTCCTGCTTCCCCATTTCGTGGCCATAGACTTCCAGGATGTGATTCTCGACATGAGCAGCGCCGGGTACGCGTTTCAGAATGACTGGTTCGCTCCTCAATTCGAGTTCCGCTTTCCCCCTATCGGTGCCGTCAATGTGGGCGGAATCGCCCTGGAGCTGCGCCAGGCCATCGAACCCTGGCACATCCTGGGAGAGGAAACGACCAGCAGCGGAACGGCCAGGTACGTGGATTCCTCCGTGGAGCGGCTTCAGGTCAAGGTCCAGGGCCTGACGGAAGGAAGGCAGGTTGTGACTTGCAACGGTCGCCGCGTGCCCCTGCACTCAACCGGAACCTGCGGCGAGTACGTCGCCGGAGTGCGCTACCGAGCCTGGCAACCTCCTTCATGTTTGCACCCGACCATTCCGGTCAACTCGCCCTTGGTCTTCGACATCTGGGATTCATGGCTGAAGCGATCGGTCGGCGGCTGTACTTACCATGTAGTTCATCCCGGCGGTCGGTCGTACGAAATCTTCCCGGTTAACGCCAACGAGGCGGAAGGCCGGCGCCATTCTCGATTTTTCCCGTTTGGCCATACCCCCGGCACCATGGAAGTGCCTCCGCTGGAGCGGCATCCCGCTTCACCGCTGACCCTCGATCTCCGCCGACCTCCTGTTGCCATTAGTTCCCTTGCGCCTCATCGACCACCCCCAACGCCTGGGTTTGTGGTATGACTTTTGCCCATGCTATCATGGGACGCTAGCCAGGCGAGCGTTGTCCGCCCAGCCCTCTCGAGTTTTTCGATGCAATCCATGACAACCGGAGCCGAAACCTCACCGCCGTGGACCGATGCGACCTCCCCATCGCATGTCTGGGATCGCTATAGAGCCTTGGCCGGCTCTTATGACGAATTGATGGCTGCCGATGAGAGCGTGCGCCGGCACTGGCAGCCATTCGTTGACGCGATGGAACTGCTGGGCGGAGACGAGATCCGCCGCCGCTGGGAGGAGTCGCAGGACCTGATCCGCCAGAACGGAGTGACCTACAACGTCTATGGCGATCCCCGGGGAACGGATCGCCCCTGGCAGCTTGATCCCGTTCCCCTTTTGATGTCACCAACCGAGTGGAGGGTCCTGGAAGAGGGTCTGATCCAGAGGGCGACACTCCTGGACAAGATTCTCGCCGACCTGTACGGTCCCCAGCGCCTGCTTGCCCGCGGTTTTCTGCCTCCCGAACTCGTCTTCGGTAACCCGGCTTTCCTTCATTCCTGCCATGCGATGCAAGTTCCCGGCAACCGCTACCTGCACCTCTATGCGGCCAACCTCGGCCGCTTGCACGATGGCAAGATCGTGGTGCTGGGTGACCGAACCCAGGCGCCGTCGGGAAGCGGTTATGCTCTAGAGAACCGCCTGGTTCTCTCGCGGCATGCTTCCTGAATTGTTCCGTGATTGCCAGGTGCAGCGTCTCGCACCCTTCTTCCAGGCGGTCCGCGACAGTTTACAATCGATCGCGCCCCACAACCGCGACAATCCCCGAATTGTTCTGCTGACGCCGGGCCCTTACAACGAGACCTACTTCGAGCACGCCTTCCTGGCCGGGTACCTGGGCTACGCTCTTGTCGAGGGCGGCGATCTTCTGGTTCGTGGCAACCGCGTTTATCTGAAGCTCCTGGGCGGCCTCCAGCCCGTGGACGTGATTCTCCGCCGCGTTGACGACGATTATTGCGATCCGCTGGAGCTTCGCGGCAATTCGTTCCTGGGCGTTCCAGGATTGCTCCAGGTCTTGCGGGCAGGCAACGTCGCCATGGCCAATGCGCTGGGGAGCGGTCTGGTCGAGACGCCGGCGCTCCTGGCCTATCTGCCGGCCATCAGCCGCGAGCTGCTGGGAGAGGATCTGAAGCAGCCCTGGGCGGAATCGTGGTGGTGCGGGGAATCCGTCGGGCTCGGTCACGTGCTCGCCAAGTTGCCGCGAATGGTCCTCAAACCGGCCTTTGCAAACCGGCGGTTCGAGCCGGTTTTCGCTGATAGTCTCGATTCCCAGCAGCTCCAGGACCTTGCCTGTCGGATTCGTGCCCGGCCCGGCGATTTCGTGGGGCAGGAACAGATCGCACTCTCCTCGGTTCCCGTGATGGAAGGCGATCGGCTCCAATCCCGCCATGCCGCTGTCCGCGCATTCCTGGCCGCACGGGGCGGATCGTACACGGTGATGCCGGGAGGCCTGACGCGGGTGTCCTGCTCAGCAGATTCGAAGGTCGTCACCATGCAGAAAGGAGGCGGCAGCAAGGACACCTGGGTCCTGGGCGACCATCCGGTCGGCACCTTCAGCCTGCTGCCACCGCCCCACCGCCCCCTGCGGCTCAGCCGAGCAGGTGGCGACCTTTCCAGCCGGCACGCCGACAACTTCTACTGGCTGGGCCGCTACGTCGAGAGAGCCGAGAGCGTGGTCCGCCTGCTCCGCGGGATCCTCGTGCGCCTGACCGAGAAATCGGGCATGGCCGACGTCCCCGAGCTTCCCGTCCTGCTGCGGGTCCTCACTGCGCAGACCCGGACCTTCCCCGGATTCTTCGACCAGAGCCGGCCCGATTCTCTCGATCGGCCCGAGGACGAATTGCTCTCGGTAATCTTCGATCGCGAGCGATCCGGTAGCCTGGCTGGCACGCTAACCCTGCTGCAGCGAGTCGCCTCCAAGGTCCGCGACCGGATCTCGGTGGATATGTGGAAAGCCCTCAGTCACCTTATGGTTGATATGATGACCGACCTCATCGCGATGGCGCAGCCCGCGGAGAGCGGCACCGCTGCGCCAGGGCTCGACCACCTCGACGCCCGCGGCGTCTTGAGCGATGTCCTGGAACTGCTCGACGCGGGGATCAGCCGGCTGGCGGCCTTCAGCGGTCTGGTCGCCGAGAACTTGACCAGGGGCCAATCTCTGACCTTCCTCGAAATGGGTCGCAGGCTCGAGCGCTCGCTCCAGACATCCAGCCTGCTCCGCGGCACGCTGGGCACGGAGACCCGCAATGAAGGCTCTCTGCTCGAGGCCCTGCTAGAAATAGCCGACAGCTCGATGACCTATCGCAGACGCTATCTGAGCATGCTTCAGGCCGCGCCCGTGTTGGACCTGCTGCTTGCCGATGAGACGAATCCGCGTTCGCTGGCCTACCAGCTCGCGGCGCTGAGCGAGGGAATCGATCGCCTGCCGCGCGATCCGGCGCTGCCGGGCCGCAGCACAGAGCAGCGCCTGGTTCTAGCCAATCTCACCGAGCTTGCGGCTGGCCGATCTCGACGCCCTGGCACGCGCCGATCAATCCGGCCGCCGAACCGGGCTGGTGGCTCTGCTCGCCAAGCTCGAAGCCGACCTGCCGGTCCTCTCCGAAGCCATCGCCGCCAGCTATTTCAGCCATCTGCAGACCTCTCGGCACCTCGGTAGCCAGTATCCCAGGTGAACTGATCTTCGGCTCCCGCGAATCGTGGCGAGAGCTGGCACGAGATAGACAATGCTGTACAAGTCGAGCCACACAACGATTTATGACTATGTCGAGCCAGTCTCGCTTTGCCACAACGTGTTCCACCTCACCGCGCGGAACGGGCTGTGGCAGACGCGACGTTCCAGCGAGCTGCGGATCAGTCCGCCGCCATCGGTAATGACCGAGCGCATGGATTTCTTCGGCAACACGGCAACCTTCGCCACGATCGAGGAGCCCCACCGCGAGCTCAGCGTGACGGCCGTCAACGTTGCCGAGATCGCACCTTTTTCTGGTCCAGTTCCCGAGCTCACACCTCCCTGGGAAGCCGTTCGCGAGCAGCTTCGCACCGACGTCAGTGTTGATGTTCTGACCGCCAGCCAGTTCGTCTTCGAATCGCCCTATGTTTCGACTGGTGAACGATACGTCGCCTACGCCGGGGCATCGTTCCCACCGGGCCGGCCGATCCTGGAGGCTGTACTTGACCTGACGGCACGGATCCACGCCGACTTTCGCTACGACCCGAGCGCGACGACCATCGCCACTCCGATCAAGGAGGTTCTCGAGCAGCGTCACGGCGTCTGCCAGGATTTCGCCCACCTCCAGATCGGCTGCCTGCGCTCGCTTGGCCTGGCCGCGCGGTACGTCAGCGGCTACCTCGTGAACACGCCGCTTCCCGGCCGCCCTCGCCCGGTCGGTGCCGAGGCCTCTCACGCCTGGGTCTCGTTCTTTTGCCCGGGCTCTGGCTGGATCGACCTTGATCCGACCAACAACCAGATCCCCTCCGACCACCACATCACCCTGGCCTGGGGCCGCGACTACGACGACGTCAGCCCTATCAAGGGCGTCATCCTGGGCGGAGGCAACCACACGGTGAAAGTAACCGTCGACATTGTCCCCATCGCGGCCGCTGAGAGCACCGCGCCGGCCCCACCTTTCGAAGAGTCGACGTTTTGAGAAGATTCGTCTGGATCAAGGCATGGCGGACACTGTCGTGAAACAAGTCCTTCGTGGGCATTGAACGTTATCCTCTGTGCCCCTGCTCGCGAAGCAAAGCGGCCGCCCATGCGGCATCCTCGGTCGAGAGCGGCGGTTCGGGCTCCTCGCGGTAGTCGATGTCGTCCGCCATAGCGGCCGGACTCGTAGCACTCGTCGATCAGAGATTGAAGGTCCAGCGCGAACGTCGCGATCGTCACGGCGCAGGGGAATGGATATCGCGGGCAAGCGATCTCGGAGGGGAATCCGGTAATACTCGATCTCGAACGGTTTCCAGCCCCGGCGGGCACACGCCGCGTAGGCTGAGCGATGGCCCTCGGGGATGCGGTCGAGCGGAACGGAAAGCACATGCGTGCCACCCCGGAGCAGATCGATCTCGACCAGGCTGACCCTTCCCGCCTTCAGCTCCTCCTGCTTCTTGACGTACAGGTCCCGCCCGGGTCCTGGAATCTTATTCGACGGGCTGAGCACCTCGATCACCGTCACAACCCGCCGGCCCGACTTGATGTCGATGATCTCGATGAACCCCTGCCGGACCGGCTCGGATTGCTCGAGGTGAACCACCAGCGGCTCGGCCACCGCGACTCCGTTTCCCGTCTCGGCCCGACGTTCTTGCGGCCGGCCGCGTTCGACGACCCGCACGTCCGGGACGATGTTCCGCCCCTGCCCCTCTGTTGGCTCGACGAAGACGCGCTCGTCCATGTGCGCCAGAAGGTCACCTGGCAGGTGCTTCTGGAGCGCATCACACGTATAGGTGATCAGGCGATGATGAACATCACCCCAGTACTGCTCAAGGTAGGGGTCCATCCCGGGGAAATGGACTACGCATGGTCGGAGTCTCCGGAGGCTCGAATGGTTCGCTTCCGTAATTCTACATGGTTCCACCGGATTTGAAGCCATTCATCCTGTACGGCATCAATGATCACCGACCCCTTGCGCCGCAAATGCGCTTGAGGGCACGAGTACGGTTCGTCTGATGAATGAGCATCAACCCGAGCAACGCCAGACCGATCAGGTAGTGGAAATGACGGTACCAGTGATCGAGGCCCTGATGGGTGCGACTATAGATCAGCATCAGCGCAAGACAGCCGGAAATCGAGAGCAATGTCGTCTGCAGGATCTGGTCGGCCCGGACCCAGAATGCGGAGGCCACGATGAGCACTGCGAAGGCTACGGTCAGCGGGATCATCAGGGCATCATCATTCTACTACTTAAGCGGTCCTGTCCTTCGCGCCGTACCGGCGCAGCACTTCCTTGACGGCTTCGGTCCCCGAAGAGGCTTCCGGAAGCTTCGCCCCGGCCTCGAGCAAGGCTTCCACGACGGCGGGATAGTTGCCAGTCTGTCGATGCCAGCCATGCTCCGAGCCATGCGTTGCCCAGCCGAGCGGCGTGGCGCGGAAGTCGTTCTCAACATCTTCCAGAGAGGGGTTCGATCGGAGCAGGGCCTGGACCAGCGCGAGATTGCCGTGCCAGGCGGCCCAGTGCAATGGCGTCCCACGGTGCTGCCCACGGGCCGTCAGCGGCAAGCCGGCCTCGATCATCAGCAGAACCGCCTGTGTGTTATTGTTCGCGCGGCATGGGCAATCTCGTTGCGATCGGCCGCGGACAAATGTTGCGCGATGTCCGGATTCTGGGACCGCAAGGAGGCAACCGTAGCACTGTCGTTGAGCCAGCAAGCCGCTATCAGTTTATCCTCAAGTGGGCTGCGTTCCATGAGTAAACTCAGCACATCGGCATTGCCGCCCTTCGCGGCAGCCTGGTAGACAGAGGCGCGATAGCCCAGCGTCCAGACGTAAATCTTGCCGCCGGCCTTGGGATTCACCATCGGAAAGAATTCCTCGCTGGCGCGAACGCGGATGCATTCGGGATCAGCATCGAGGTGCTTGCGGACTCGGTCGAGATCGCCCACGGCGGCCGCCAGCAGGATGTCAGTCGTGCAGCCCCGCCGCACCAGGTAGCGGGCCACGTCCAGGCGGTCGCCAAGCATCCACTGCGCGGGAGTTGATTCGTGGTCGATGTCGCGTGCGTCGATGTCGGCGCCATGGTCGAGCAGGTAGGTGGCGATCTCGACCGTGGCGGCGAAATGAAGCGGGGTCTGGCCGTCGCCACCCCGGGAGTGCACACTTTGAGGTTCGCCTCGATGAGCTCGCGCAGGCGGTCGAGGCGGCCCAGGCGCGCCGCGGCATGAACATCCACGATGGCTCCCCGCTCGATGGCGTAATCCGCGAGCTCGGGATTGGCCGTGTGCAGGAAGCCGAATCCACCCGCCCACCACTGGCTCTTGGCATTGATGTCCGCGCCGGCGGCAAGCAGCACGTCGATCATCGCGCGGCTCCGGGCGCTATTCAGGGCCGGCGAATCGAAGGGGCCGATTGGCCCATTGATCGCGGCCCTCAACTCGCGGTCGTGGTCGAGAAGAAGACGGGCACCTTCCACGTCATCGGCCTGAATTGTCTCCAATAGCTGGTCTGTACTCGAACGATCAGGAGATTGTGCGGACATGACGAACGTTCCTTTTTGTGACTTTGCGAGCCTGGTCAGTCAGTAAACCGATTCTTGAAGACACCAAGGCATCGGTCAAGAAGGTGACTTGCTACGATGTATTGGCGAGTCATGCTGGCGGTTAAACCGGCGATGTGGCACGATATGGGTTTCCGATTCGCGACTTCGATGCGGAGTGACAATCGTGACGACCGAGGAGAGTTCGTCCCCGTCGCAAGCTCCCCCCGTTCTGTGTGATTTCTGTGGACGGAACAGCGCCGAGGCCGGTCCGATGATCGAGGGCCGGGCACTGGTTCCCATGTCCATGGGCCGGCCAATCGCGCACATCTGCTCTCATTGCGTGGGGATGTGTGAAAACCTCTTCGAGCAGCATCAGCGAAAGAATTCCAAGCTCGAGAAATTGCCGACGCCCCGCGAGCTCGTGGCCCACCTGAATGAGTACATCATCGGCCAGGAGCGGGTGAAGAAAACGTTGGCCGTGGCGGTTGTTAATCACTACAAGCGCGTACTCGGCGGTGAGATCACCGAACCCGAGCTCGAGAACGTCGAGGTTTCCAAAAGTAATGTCCTCTTGATCGGCCCGACCGGCTGCGGCAAGACCGCCCTGGCCCAGACCCTTGCCCGCCGGCTGCACGTGCCTTTCGCCATCGGCGACGCCACCACCTTGACCGAGGCTGGCTACGTGGGCGAGGACGTTGAGAACCTGATCCTCAAGCTTGTGATGGCGGCCGACTATGACATCCCCGCCGCCGAGAAGGGGATTATTTACATCGATGAAATCGACAAGATCGGCAAGACCAGTCAAAACGTCTCGATCACCCGCGACGTCTCAGGTGAAGGCGTACAGCAGGCCTTGCTCAAACTGCTCGAGGGAACGATCGCCAACGTGCCCCCGCAGGGGGGGCGAAAGCATCCGGAGCAGCAGTATCTTCAGGTCAATACCACCGACATTCTGTTCATTTGCGGGGGCACCTTCGTCGGCCTCGAAGAGATCGTCGGCAAGCGCCTGGGCCGCAAAATGATCGGCTTCGGACGCGGCGATGAGCGCGCTCACGACCGCGAGCTCGAGCGCAACGAACTGGTGGCCCAGGTCACCCCAGAAGACCTCGAGCGGTACGGAATGATCCCCGAGCTGATCGGCCGGCTGCCCGTCATCGCCACGCTCAACCAGCTTTCCGAAGAAGACCTGGCACAGATCCTGACCGAGCCCAAGGACGCTCTCACCAAGCAGTACGAAGTCCTTTTCCACTACGACGGCGCCAAATTAAAATTCCACAACGACGCCATCCGCGAAATTGCGCGCCGAGCCAAGGCGCGAGGAACCGGAGCGCGGGCGCTGCGGTCGATCATGGAAGGCCTGATGCTCGACATCATGTACGACCTTCCTGATCGTCAGCCCGGCCAGACCTACACGATCACCGAAGACGTGGTCGCGGGGAAGACGTCGCTCTTCGGCCCCGCGGCAGCGTGACTTCAGAATGGCCTGGTGTTGCTCGAGCTCGGCACGGGGATCCACCGCGGTCACATTCTCGGAGCAGCACGGTGGACCCGGATCCAGTGGTCCGAGAACATGATATGTTGCCCGGAATCGACTCCCGGCATGTGACAAGCGATGCAGCCCTGCAGGGGAGAGACAGGACAAACCGAGCTCGCAAACGGATGGAACATCGCGTGCTCGCGTTCCTCTGACTTCCCTTGACGGGGCGTCTGATGGCAGCTCAAGCAGACTCGCTCGTAGATCGTGCGATCCGAGGACGACCGGTCATGGGGATCGTGGCAGGAGACACACGACAGTCTCCCCGCGCTTTCTTTGAAACAGCGTGACTGCGACAGGCCGACCGGCTGGAAACGGGCCAGGTACGGATCGTCCGCGTTCAGCTCTTGAGGCAGTGCGCGGCTGGGATGCCGATGGCACCTACCGCAAAGCTCGAGCTGGCTTTGCACCGTCCAGCCGCCGAGCCCCATGGGCATCGACAGCGATTCCGCGCCGGCACCGCGTCGCGCTGCCTCGACATGGGCACGACCAGGTCCGTGACATCTCTCGCAGGTGACGTTCGGAATCATTTTGAGCGGATCAAGCTGCACATACGCATGTGCCGAGAGCTGGGTCGCATGACAGCCAAAGCACGCGATGCTATCACGGTCACTCAGTTCAACGCCGGCCGGCGTCATTCCGGGCGTCCCCGGGCCCCCCGTCTGACCGGGGGTAATTCCCAGCGTGTCATCGCGGTTGTAATAGGTCAACCGGTGTTCGAGAATCTCAGCAGGATCCAGGTCGAGCACGCTCACGAACGTGGTTGCATGATGACCCGACCCGAACGCATAATCGATCACGAATTGCTCGATCTTGTCGGCGGCGCGTCTTTCAACGATGAATTCTCCCTTTTGCTTCGCGTACGTCCAGTGCACGTCGGGCCGGTCCGGATCCGCGACTGTCCGTCCCGCAAGCTGGTCTGAGAGTCTGCGCCTCTCTTGCCAATCGCATGGTTAAAGCATGTCCGGACCTGGTGAACAATGCGTACTCGCCGGGGTGGCACTCAGCACAGACCCGGTGGCCGATATAGGGATCGCCTCGATAACGCCCACCGGAGGGGACATCCTGGGAGATCGCGAGCAGAGGCGATAGACCGCCACGCCCGTCAGAGAGGTGGTTCCGGCCAGCCGTCCAGATGATCCATCCCAGGGCCACGATCAGTGCTACGAACGCGGTTAACAAGATCACCCGGGCCGCCTGCGTCCGGGGTTGATCATTCTGCCGCTCTGATGAGTGCACTGGTGGGTCAGGTACCATCGGCTTTGTCGATCAGATTGGTCGCCGCGCCATGGGCTTTGTCGCTGAAAGAGAGAGTGTGCACGGCGCTTCGTTATTCTCCCCCCCGATTCATCCCCAGAATAGCCGGAACCGGCGCGTCCGCGCAATTCAGCTCTTGACTCCTCCTGGACAAAGGAACGTGGTCTTGCTATCATTCCGATAGCTACGCAGTGGATTCACAGGAGGTCAGCATGCCCGATGTACTGGTTCGCGACCTCAGCGATAGAGCCCTGGAACTACTCAAGGATCAAGCCCGTTCCCGAGGGCGGTCGCTTCAGGCCGAGCTCAAGCAGATTCTGGAGCAAGCGGCGCAAGCGGCCGACGTGGCGGCGGCACTCGCTCTTGCGAACCAGATCCGTCATGAGCTGACCGGGCGGACGCTCGGGGATAGCACGAAGCTCGTTGCCGAGGACCGTGCCCGGTGACTCGAGCACACGCCCTTTCAGGTATTCAACGCCCCTCACCGACCACGTTCATCATCGATACGAGCGTTGCAATCAAGTGGTACCTCCAGGAGATCTATCAATCCGAAGCCCAGCGGTTTCTTGACCCTATGTTCGATCGTCACGCTCCTGACCTGCTCCATTTGGAAGTCGGGAGTGTCTTACTCAAGAAAGTACGTAGGCGCGAGATCAGTGTCGACGAATGCCGTACGTACCTGAGCCAACTATCTGCCGTCCCTTTGATTTCCCATGAGGCACTCCCGTTGCGTCAAGTTGCTTTGGAAATCGGCCTGCAGATCGGCAGCTCGTTCTGCGATGGTCTGTTCGTGGCCCTGGCTCTGCTACTCGGCGGGCGGTTGGTGACGGCTGATAGTAAGCTGTACAGAAAGATTCAAAGCAGCCCGTTTAATCCCTGGGCGTTCTGGATCGCCGATTCCCTTTGACCGGTCCCGGGGCCGGAGATCAGCTAGCTGATTTCTCGCGACCTTTTCCAAGAAACTCGGAACTATCCGCCCCCGGCGTTACATTACAGGTGTGATTCAAGTGACCGGTGCGGGGAGATCGGCCTGTGGTGACGGGACACGATCAACGGGTCCTGCGGCAGCTCGGCACGCTGCTGGCGGTGGGAACGGCCGGTGAGCTGACCGACGGACAGCTCCTGGAGCGGTTTGCGACCCATGCGGGTGACGGAGCCGAGCAGGCGTTTGCGACGTTGGTCGAGCGTCATGGTCCCTTGGTCATGCGGGTTTGCCGGGGCGTGCTCTTCGACCCGAACGACGTGGAAGACGCCTTTCAGGCCACTTTCCTGGTCCTGGTTCAGAAGGCCCGTTCGCTCTGGGTGAGCGATTCCCTGGGCCCCTGGCTCCATCAGGTGGCCCTGCGGACGGCCTTGTGTGTGCGCTCGGCCGCGGCACGCCGACAACGGCACGAGCGGGTTGCGGCCGTCTCAAAGAAGGTCGTCCAATGCCGAGAGCCACGACGACCTTGAGCACATGTTGCACGAGGAGATCAACCGGTTGCCTGTGCGCTTTCGCATGTCGGTCATTCTCTGCGATCTCGAGGGAAACACCCACGAGCAGGCAGCGCGGCATCTGGGTTGGCCCGTTGGCACTGTCAAGAGCCGCCTGACCCGGGCGCGCGAGCGGCTGCGCCACCGCCTCATGCGCAGCGGTCTCGCCCCTAGAGCAGGAGTGGTCACCCTGTTGCGGCCTGGCGTCTTGGAGGATTTGCTTCCGGCGCTCTTGTGCAGGCCACGGCCAGCACTGCAGTTCGGTTCGGTGCGGCTCGAACCTTGCTTGGCGGCTCCGCCGCCATCCTTGCCCAGGGAGTACTTACAGCCATGTCCATGACCCAATGGTGGAAAGTCGCGTCGCTTCTGGTCGTGGCCGGTGCAACGGTTTCCGGGGCCGGCATGCTTGCGAGTCACAGAGCAACTTCGCTGGTGACCGACCCTCAGGCAACGGCCAACCATGCGACCGGAGCCGATGTGCCGGTCGACGAATCGAAGGAGGGAAAAACGAATGTAAAGACCGTCGTGAAAGGTTCGCTGGGCTTCTCGAAACGAGAGGTGGTGCAGTCCAAGGTTGAGGGACGCACGACGATCATCTCGATTCTTAGCGTAGGGACCAGGGTCAGGAAGGGCGACCTGGTCGCCGAGCTTGATTCGGCGTCGCTGCGTGACCAGTTGACCAACCAGAGAATCGCCATTCAGGCGGCCCTGGCAAATTGCCAGAACGCCAAGCTAACACGGGAAGTCGCCGAGATCGCCGTCAAAGAGTATGAGGAGGGAATCTACCCTTCCGAAAGGGCCTCCATCGAGGGCGAGATCAAACTGGCGGGATCCGCCAATCGAAGGGCCGAGGCGCGGTTGGAGCGGACGCGTCGAGCCCAGAGGAAGCTGACGGAGACGCCTCAGCGGAAAGAAGCGACAAAGACCTCCAGCGACATGCTCGCCGAGCTTGAGATCGAGGACCGAATCGATTCTGCCGAGCAAGAACTGCTCACCGAGGCCATTTCGCTTGAGAAGGCGCAAAACAAGCTGCACATGCTCGATGGATACACGAAGCCCAAGACGGTCAAGGAGCTCCGAACCGAAGTTGAGAAGGCCCGTTCCATCGAGCTTCAAAAGCAGGCCACATGGGAACTCGAGAAAAACAAGGAGGCTAAACTGGAGCGGCAGATCGCGGCATGCAAGATTTACGCACCGGCCGACGGCGTGATCAATTCCGCCATGGGGGAAGGCACTGCAATACATGAACGGGGAAGCATCATGGAAATTCTCAGCTCGACGCCGTAGGTCAGCGGCCGGGTCGAGAAGCACGCCTCTTGAATCGCTCCTGAACTGCCCGACTTGCCTTCTCCTTCCCATGGCGCATACACTTCCTGGAGAAAGGGACGAGGATGTCGAGGAATCATGCCATGGTCGCAAGCACAATCAATTGGGATGAACTCTGGACCGAGCCGGTCAGTGATCTGGGAGGTGATACCCTCCAGGCCATGGGTACCGTCGTAGCCGGTGATCCGGATGATTTAGAACTGCTCGACGCCTACTCCAGGGCAGTCGTCGGTGCCGCCGAGCGCGTGGGCCCTTCCGTGGTTCATATCGAGGCGCGCTATGCGAAATCGGGACGAGGCCGATCGAAGAGCGGTACCGGCTCCGGCTTCGTATTCACGTCCAGCGGCTATATTTTGACCAACAGTCATGTCGTGCATGGAGCCGACCAGCTCGAGGTGACGCTGGCCGAGGGCAGCCAGCACCGGGCGGACCGGATCGGCGACGACCCCGAGACCGACCTGGCCGTGATCCGCGTGCACGCGGGCGATCTCGTTCCGGCCACGCTGGGCGACTCGAAGAAAGTGCGGGTGGGGCAACTCGCGCTGGCGATTGGCCACCCTTACGGCTTTCAGAGCTCGGTAACCGCAGGTGTAGTCGCGCCCTGGGTCGATCGCTCCGCGCCGGATCGGGCCGGCTTATCGACGACGTCCTGCAGACCGACGCTGCACTGAATCCCGGCAACTCGGGTGGTCCGCTCGTCGATTCCCGCGGCCACGTCATCGGTGTGAATACGGCCATGATCCTGCCAGCCCAGGGGATTTGCTTCGCGATCGCGATCAACACGGCCAAGTTCGTCGCCGGCCGCTTGATCCGCGATGGCCGCGTGCGCCGGCGCCCGCATTGGCATCGCCGTCCAGACTGTACCTTTGCCCGCGGGCATCGGGAACCGGCAGGGTTCCGAGCGCAGGGGTGGCGTGCTAGTCGTGGGTCTTGATCTGGGTGGACCCGCGGAACGGGCGGGACTGGAGGAGGGCGACTTGATTCTCGGACTTGACGGCCACCCGGTCACCGGCATCGACGACCTGCATCGGCTGCTCACCGAGGATCGCGTGGGTATCAAGATCCCTGTGCGAGTCCTCCGGCGACCCGAGATCTTGACCCTGCCCATCGTGCCGGCCGAGGCGGCCTCGCAGGAGCCGTGAGGTGTCCTGTTTCGGGTTGAAGTGGATTCCTGAAACGGGGTTACTCGGGATGTTAAGCTGACCGGGACGTCTTCAATAGCTGGGTTCCGCTGGGAGAAGCGCCATGCCTACGGAGCGAAGACATCCACGGGCAGCTCGGTCGAGTTTGGGATGTCCGCTTCGACCTCGCGGAGAAATCCCTGGTTCTCCTCATTGCGGGCTGCGTTGGGGTTCCTCATGACCTCTCTCAGCCGCTCGAGGGATCGCAGGCCGCCGCCGACTGGCCGAGATGGTGCTAGGCCATCGCCAGAAAGGCGAGGTCGGCCGGCTCGCGATTCTCATGGAGTTGATTCGACCGAGTCAGGGTGCCCTGGGCCGTCTCGTACCGACCCGTTCAATACTGAGCCACACCCAACGTATTGAGATAGTTGCCGTTGTTGGACACGACTTGGCAGGCGGTTTCGGCCAGGCGGAGGCCCCGTCGGTAATCGGCATCGGCCGGGCTGGGGAGCTTGACCAGCGTCCAGGCCGCTTCGTTGAGGTCCCACGCCGACTCGACCCAGGTCTCGGCCATTACCAGGGCTGCCGCCCTTACTTCGGGCACGAGGGTTGGATCGACTCTCACGGCGTCGAGCACATCCGCGCGGAGCAGCAGCCGAGAGAATCGTGGCATGAGCACGTCGCGGGCGCGCACTTCGGGCGTGGTCGGAGTAATACGGATCGGTGTGCCCCTTGAGCGTGAGGACCTCGGCCCCGCTCCGCGCGTCCCAGACCTTCGCCGTCTTGTCATCGCTCCCGGTGACGATGCGCGAGCCGTCGGGGCTGAACGCCGCCGAGGCGACGGTCTCCGGTGTGCCCCTTGAGCGTGAGCACCTCGGCGCCGGCTCCGCGCGTCCCAGACCTTCGCCGTCTTGTCTCGCTCACGGTGACGATCCGCGAGCCGTCGGGGCTGAACGCCGCCGCAGTCGACGAGATCCGGTGTGCCCCTTGAGCGTGAGGACCTCGGCACCGCTCTGCGCGTCCCAGACCTTCGCCGTGCTTGTCCCAGCTCCCGGTGACGATCCGCGAGCCGTCCGGGCTGAACGCCGCCGAGAAGACGCAGTCCGGTGTGCCCCTTGAGCGTGAGGACCTCGGCGCCGCTCTCGCGCGTCCCAGACCTTCGCCGTCTTGTCATAGCTCCCGGTGACGATCCGCGAGCCGTCCGGGCTGAACGCCGCCGAGCGGACGGGTCCTGTGTGCCCCTTGAGCGTGAGCACCTCGGCGCCGCTCCGCGCGTCCCAGACCTTCGCCGTCCTGTCGTCACTCGCAGTGACGATGCGCGACCCGTCCGGGCTGAACGACGCCGACTGACCGATCCGTGTGCCCCTTGAGCGTTGAGCAGCCTCGGCGCCGCATCCGGCGCGTCCCAGACCTTCGCCGTCTTGTCATCCAGACCCTCCCGGTGACGATGCGTGCGACCCGTCGGGGCTGAACGCCGCCGAGTCGACGGGTCCGGTGTGCCCCTTGAGCGTGAGGACCTCGGCGCCGCTCCTGGCGTCCCAGACCTTCGCCGTCTGGTCGCTAGCTTCGCGGTGACGATGCGCGAGCCGTCGGGGCTGAACGCCGCCGAGAAGACGTTACTTGTGTGCCCCTTGAGCGTGAGGACCTCGGCGCCGCTCTGCGCGTCCCAGACCTTCGCCGTCTTGTCGCAGCTCCCGGTGACGATGCGCGACCCGTCGGGGCTGAACGACGCCGAATCGACGCGTTCGGTGTGCCCCTTGAGCGTGAGGACCTCAGCACCGCTTTCCACGTCCCAGACCTTCGCTGTGCTGTCCCCACTCGCGGTGACGACCCGCCCCCGTCGGGGCTGAACGACGCCGAATGGACGATACTGGTGTGCCCCTTGAGGGTGAGGACCTCGGCACCGCTCCGCGCGTCCCAGACCTTCGCCGTTCCGTCACCACCTGCGGTGACGATGCGCGACCCGTCCGGGCTGAACGACGCCGAATGAACGGAACCGGAATGCCCCTTGAGAGTCAGCATGTCGGAATGGCAGAGGCGATGGACGTACTGCCACTCCCAGCCGCGGAGGTTGGGCCGGGTGCCGTCGAGCAAGGCCAGGCTGGCCGCGACGTTGGCCTCACGCCAGTCCTGGTGAGCCACCTGCATCGTCCGTGTACTCGAATCGCTCGAATCTCTCTCTGCCGCTCGGCCTCGGCTCGGGCCTCTGCCTCCCGGCCGCGCGCCGTCTCGGCATCTTTTCGGGCGACGCCCGCCTTGTCCCGTTCTCCTTCGGCTTGGGCCCGGGCCGTTCCGCGGCCCGCCACTGCCACACGGCTACACCCCCCAGCCCGCCGAGCAGTACCGCCAGCAGCCCGAGCGTGTACGCGGCGGCCAACGTCGGCTTCCGCCGGGCCCACTTCGCCGCCCGCTCGACAACCCTGGCTGCACGCACGCTAACCGGTTCGCCGGCCACGAACCGGCGCAGGTCGGCCGCCAGCACCCCCGCCGTCGGATACCGCTCGGCCGGGTCCTTCGCCAGGCACTTCAGGCAGATCAGCTCCATGTCCCGAAGTAAGCCCAGGATCCGTTTGCCGGGCCGCTCCGGCTCCTCCTCCGCCACTTTCCGCAGGAGCGCAATCGGGTCCGGTGCCTCGAACGGCTTGGTGTCGGTCAGGCATTCGTAGAGGATCACCCCGAGGGAATAGACGTCGGCCTGCGGACCGACGAACTTGGTCTCGCCCCGCGCCTGCTCGGGGGCCATGTACGCCGGGGTCCCCATCACGGCTTGGGTCGCGGTCAGGTCGCTGCCACCGGCTCGCTTGGCCAAGCCGAAGTCGGTGACCTTGGGCTGGCCGTGCTCGTCGTAAAGGACGTTGCCCGGCTTCAGGTCGCGGTGCACGATCCCCAGATCGTGGGCCGCCTGGATCGCTCCGGCCAGCGTCGCCACCAGCTCGGCCGCGGCCTTGGGTTCGATCCGGCCGGTCTGCTGAAATCGGTCGGACAGGCTGCCGCTGGAGAGATACTCCATGGCCAGGAACGGCCGGCCGTTGGCCTCGCCGTAATCGTAGACCTGGACGACGTGGGGGTGCTTGACGGCGGCGACCGCCTCGGCCTCGGCCAGGAACCGGATCAACTCCTTCGACCCGGCCCGCTGGTCTCCCAGGACCATCTTCAGGGCGACCAGCCGATTCAGCTTCGTCTGCAGGGCCTTCCAGACGACCCCCATCCCGCCCTCCCCCAGCGGCCCAGGCAGGTCGTAGCCGGGGACAGACGGCATCGCTACACGGTACGACGAGTCGGACGGCGGGAGGGTGCTGGTCAGGGATTCGGGCAACCCGTCCAGGATGCGGCCAACCGGGCTGGTGCCGAGCAGTCCGAAGCTGGCCGCGGTTTCCGGGCTCGAATCGTTTGCGGCCAGCGGCGCACGGGCCGGGTCGGAGTCGCAGGAACGAGTGGAGTCGGCTGCTGTGGGCGGAGGCCAGGCCGGAGACGAATCGTCGCCGTGGGTGGCGCCGGAGGAGTCGATCGGGTCCTCGGGGCACATACGCGGGCCCTCGGTTTGTCGTCGACACGTGTGGCTCGATCATAACCGCGACCGGATCGGGAACCAACCAGAGAGTCGGAACGACCGCCGGACAAGCCGACGCGCGTCCCCTTCCGTCACGGTGGCGGCGAGAACAGCAGTTCGTCGCCGACGTGGCAGTTCGGGGCTGGGAGCGCGAGCAGGAGATGTCGGACTGGAAAGCCCGACCTACTTCGTGGCGGCGCGATCGTCGGGATTCGGGGTCGGCATGACGGCGCCCACCGCCGCGCGCGACTCGTGCAGACGCTGGCGCAGCTCTGCAGCTCGACCGGGGTCGAGTGCCGACAAGTCATGTTGCTCCCCGGGGTCTTCCTTGAGGTTGTACAGCTCGATCCGATTGTTCTCGTAAAACTCGATCAGCTTCCAGTCGCCCAGGCGGATCGCTCCGCCTGGAGATCCACCTTGATTGCCGTAGTGCGGATAGTGCCAGAAGATCCCGTCGCGCTCGGGATTGCTTCTGCCCATGAGCAGCGGAAGCAGGCTCACACCGTCGAGTTCCTTCTTGCAGGTGTCGGGCGCCCCGGCGACGTCCAGCAGGGTCGCCGCGAGATCCGTCGAGACGACGGGTACCTCGGAGACTCGTTCGGGACGGTCGATCTGGGGGCCCTTGACAATGAGCGGGACGCGAATGCCCCCTTCGTAGAGCCAGCCCTTCCCAGCCCGGAGAGGAGCGTTCGACGTCGGTGAACCCTCAGCCGTCGACAGCCCGCCATTGTCGGAGCTGAATACGATGAGAGTCCGGTCGGCGATCCCGAGATCGTCGAGAGCCTTGACGACGCTACCGACGGCATCATCAAGGCTAGCGAGCATCGCCGCGTAGACGGCGTGATCCTGAACCCGCCGGTCCTCATGTGGTCCTTCGGGGCGAAACCGCTGGCTCGCGGTGTCTCTGATCCGCCTGGCTTTGGCCTCGAACCTGGCTACGAGTTCCGGCTTGGCCTGCAGCGGGATATGAACGGCATACGGGCAGAACCAGAGCAGGAAAGGCCGATCGTGGTGCTCACGGATAAACCGGACCGCCTCCGACGCCAGGCGATCGGTGAGATATTCTCCGACTGGTCCATCGCTGAGCGCGGGCAACCTGTAAGGGCTGAAGTGCGAGGCAGTAGATCCCCTGCCGGAGCCGGCGACATTCGAGCTAAAGCCTTGTTGCAGGGGGCTGAATCCCTGGCCCCCAAGGTGCCACTTGCCGACGAATCCGGTGGCATAGCCGGCCGCCTGGAAGGCCTCGGCCACGGTGGTCTCCTCGAGAGGAAGGTGGTCCAGGTACGCCGCCGGATTGAGCTTGCCCCGCCTAGTCCCGCCAATGTAGTCGGTCAGATGGAGCCGGGCCGGGTACTTCCCGGTCATGGCAGCCGCTCGAGTCGGCGAGCAGACCGGGCAGGCCGCGTAGGCTTGTGTGAACCGCACGCCTCCCGCAGCCAGCCTGTCGAGCTGCGGCGTCTCATGGAAGTTGCTGCCATAACAACCCAGGTCTGCCCAGCCGAGATCGTCAGCGAGAATGAATACCACGTTGGGTCCGGGACGATTGATACTGCCCGCAACTGCACTGCCGCCGGCCAGGAAGGGCCCCATCATCAAGGTGGTCAGGGTAAGATTCTTACAGGTAGCTCGCATCGGGAGATCTCCGCTGAGAGGAGTTCGTTCGACGCCAACACCGACGCCGCAAGTATGACGACAATAGCGTCAATTCTTGCTCGAAGTCTCCCTCAGCTGCCTGTCGATTGCCAGGAACCTCGCCGTATGATGGCGTGGAGAGACGGCCGAAGATGCACCTTCATGAAGGATAGAGAATGCCGACGATGTGCCGCTGAATGTGCAAGGACGACAATGCCATGGGAAACCAACGACATCACCTGCACTTCCTGCTCCTGGCCATTACCTTTCCGGCAGGTCTTCTTGCCGCGGGCGCCGAGGCGACCGCTGAGGGACCACGCGAAATCGTGGGCCGATTACTACCACCGCCGGCATTTCCAGGCCCTGGGCGCCTTTGGGCCATCTGGAGTGGTCACGGTCGACCGCCAGCCCAAGGCCGCAATTCAGGCCCTCCAAAATGCGTTCGGAAGGTAGGGTTACTTCAGAGTCTGCACAAGTACCACAGAAGTCAGGAGCCGCTGGAATGAAGCGAAGAACATTTGTTTCGTCCATGGGAACAGGAGCCTTGCTGCTTCGAGACAACGCGGCCCGGGCGGGCGGCATGGCACAAGAGGGGACGGGACGTCGACCTCATTCTGGCAAACCCGTAAAAATGCACGTGGGTACCCAGCAGGGGCCTACCACTCCCCGGATGCTGCAATACTTGAAGCGACACGGGGTCGATCACATTTGCGGCTATCCGCCGGACCCGGGCCCGAGAGGGGCCTGGACCGACGACGACCTGAAGCGGACGCGCGACCTTTGTGAGCATCACGGTGTAGCGCTCGACATGGTGGCCTTGCCATTTCTGAAGTCGAGCCATATCGACCACGAGCGGCGCGGCGCGATCATGCTTGGGCAAAGTCCCGAGCGCGATCGCGACATCGAGAACATTCAGACGATGATCGCGGCCTGCGCAAAGGCCGGGATTCCCGCCTTCAAGTACAACATGAGTCTGCTGGGCGTGCTGCGCAGCGGCACGACACCGGGCCGAGGCGGCTCGCGCTACAGTACCTGGCGGCTCGCCGATGCCCACGAGCTACCGCGTTTGACCAGGGCCGGCAAAGTCACGGCCGATCTGGCCTGGGAGCGGATCGCGTATTTCCTCGACCGAGTCATTCCAGTCTGCAACGAATACAAGATCCGGGCCGCTTGCCATCCCCACGACCCAGGCGTACCGTCTGCGGGGTTCCAAGGCATCGTTCGCGTGTTGGGAACGGTTGAAGGACTTCGCAAATTCGTCTCGATCCAGGAAAGCCCTTACCACGGACTGAACCTGTGCCTGGGGACGACCGCCGAAATGCTTCAGGACCCGCGCCGGGAGATTCACGAGGTCATCCGTGAGTTTGGCCGGCGCAAGAAGATCTTCAATATTCATTTCCGAAATATCCGGGGCAATCGCGACGACTTTCAAGAAGTCTATCCTGACGAGGGCGACATGGACATGCTTCAGGTGGCGCTGACACTGCACGAAGTCGGCTACGAATTCATGCTGATGCCCGATCACGTGCCCAGCCACCCTGATGACCCACAAGGATTGCAAGCCTTTGCGTTCGCCTACGGCCATATCGCCGCCATTATCCAAGCTCTCGCCGCATTCGGCTGAGCGGCTGCTGTTCGCCTGGTCCTAGAGCGCGACTCTCCGGCCCGCGCGAGCCGATTCTTTTTCCGCCAGGACCAGCCGGATTGTTTCGCGTGCTTGATCGGGGGTGATAATTGGCTCAACGGTCTCGCCGCTGACCGCACGGGCGAAGTGCTCGATTTCGCGCGAGTAGCCGTCTCCTGGAGGAATCTCGGGTGTCGGCGGCGGGCCTTCGGCCGTTAGGATTCGAAACGACGGCGAACTGCTTGAGTTGAACAAGATCGTCGCTTGTTCGAGAGCCACCACGAAGCTCATCTCGAAGCCGAACGCGGGTGCCATCCTCCAGGTGCTCTCGGCCACCACCGCCGGCCCGTTCGTGTAATGATACTGGGTGGAGATATAAGTCTGCGGCCCGTCGGCCACGCTGCTCACCGCGGCAGGGAGGCCGAAGACATGATGTATATAGTCGGTATCATGAATGTGCAGGTCGAGCGGCTGCCCTCCACTGCGTTTTTCGTCGGCGAACCAGCTATCGGGGCTCCAGGCGGGCATGGCCGTGTAGCGGCGGAATGACGCGGCGATCGTCCGGCCAAAAAGGCCGCCCTGGATGAGCTGGCGGGTCACGACAAACTCGGGCCAGAACCGAATGCAGTGGCCAATCTGGAGCACCCGCCCCGCGCTGCGGGCCGCCGCTACCATGCGATCACACTCCGCCAGGTCGAGCGCCATGGGCTTCTCGCAAAGCACGTGCACGCCGACCTGGAGTGCCTTGACCGCGGTGTCCGGGTGCAGATAGGTTGGCAGCGTGATGGACACGGCGTCGACAGATCGTGTTGCAAGCAACTCTCCCAGGTCGGAATGGACGTTGATATCCCTCAGATCGATGTGATCGGCGGCTCCTCCCACGTTCCCTTTCGCGGGTTCACCGGCGGTGGCCAGCACCTTGGGATTAGCCTCGCAGATCGCCGTGATCTTGGCAGTGGGGATCGCATTCCAGCAGCGATAGTGCATTCGTCCCATGAAACCCAGGCCAACAATCCCCACGCGAAGCATCGTGAACCTCTTTCTTGACAGCACGACCCGGAGTGTCCGTGACACGGACCTTGACGGTATTCCGCAGCGTAGCGCCAGTTCGCGGCCTCGGCATACGTGCGTCTAACATACCACTCCATCATGACCGATCCAAGGCCGGCTGCCTGGCATCACCCCGAAGTCATTCTGCCCGGTTGTCGCGTCAGGTTTTTCGAGTCTCGAGTGGAAGTCGTCGAGCCAATCTCCGATCTCTCAGCCAGCACCCTTGAGTGTTTCCAGGGCCGGGGCGAGGTATTCGAAGAGCTCGCGGGGGTCGTTGTGCATCTGATGCTGGGCGATGATCTGGTCTCCCTGTTCCGTCCAGAGCCGTTTCACTGATTGAGCGACTCCGGGGTTTCCTCCGGTGAACTCATTGCTCAGCGCCATCCAGCGCTGGGCCAGGTCGAGAACTTTGCGGTCCGTGGGGTCCGTGCCCTTCTCCTTCTCGCGCGGACTTCAGCCATCAGGATTTCCCAATCCTCGGGAGATTGCTGCATCCGCTCTTCGCCGACAAGCTCCCGGCGCTGCTTCAAGAATTCGAGTTGTTCGGGCGTCTAGTAGTTTTCGATCATGGTCATTCTCTCCAGGGCTTGAAGATTTTCTTCGGCAGAGCCGTTCTCGGCCGCCTCCAGGTGATCACGGATCGCCTCCAGGCGGAGACATGGCTCACGCTGGCGCGAGATCTGCTCCCTTTGACCAGTCCGATCTCGTCGTAGTGGTGCAGCGTCCGGATCGTTAGACCAGTCCACCTCGCCAGCCCTCCGACCCTTAGAGTTTCACCACTCATGGCCGTTTCCCTCGGGTGCCCGAAACAAGCACGACGAGAGAATGCTACGGCCTCACGTAACGTGAGGGTCAAGAGGTTTTTTCGGAAAGGTCCAAGGTCATGGCGGAAAAGCTACTTGAGCTTCTGTTTGAGCTTCCTGACCTTGGGCTCGATGAACATGATGCTGTAGTCGGAGTAGGGGTTATTGCGGTAGTAATCCTGATGATGCTCGTCGGCCGGGTAGAATTCCTTGAACGGGACGAGTTCGGTCACGATCGGCGACCGGCGTCCGCGGTGGGCCATCAACTCCTTGTACTGCTTCAGGGCTTCTTCCTTTTGCTCGTTGGAGTGGTAGAGGATGATAGAGCGATACTGAGTACCGAAGTCGGGCCCCTGGCTGTTCAAGGTCGTCGGGTCATGCGCCGACCAGAAGAAGTGCAGCAGCTTGTCGAAGCCGATGACGGCCGGGTCATATTCAATCCGGATCACCTCGGCATGGCCTGTCAGACCGGTGCAGACCATTTCATATGTCGGGTTGGGAACGTTTCCGCCGGAGTAACCCGAGACCACCGACTTTACTCCCGGAATCCGCTCGAAAAACGCCTCCATGCACCAGAAGCAGCCACCGCCGAAAGTTGCCTGCTCGATCGGCTTTTTTTTCTTGGTGCTGGCCGTGTCTTGGTTCTTGCCCTGTTCCGCTTCTTTTTTCTCCGCGGCCGACCCGTTCTTCTGATCCGCGCCCGCGGCCGGATTCTCATCACTTTTGCTGGCCTGGTCCACCGGTTGCTCTGTCGCCTTCGGAGTCTGCACCATTCCAACGACTCCCAGAATGAGTGCGATTCCGAGAGATGCCACCAGAAGACGCTGGATCATCATTGGACTCCTTGAAGGTCGAGCCGGTCGCAGACGAATTCTGCCAGTTTGAAAGTAGAACGGTCGTCAATTGATTATAGACGATTTGTCCAGCATGATGCATCGCGTATCCCGTCGTAGGAGTGCCTGGATGGAGTTCGGCGCGGTGTCTGAATAGATTAGAGAAGGGACAGGAAGATAAGTGACATCGGGGAAATTTGACGATGCGAGCCATGCTGATCAAGAACCTCGGGACGGTTAGCGAGAGTTCCGCACCTCTCGTAGCGGCAGACTGGCCGAACCCGGCGCCGGCCGCCGGCGAAATCCTGATCCGGGTGAGCGTTTGCGGAGTCTGTCATACCGAACTGGACGAGATCGAAGGGCGAATGCCGCCGCCACGGCTGCCGGTTATCCCCGGCCATCAGGTCATAGGGCGGGTCGAAGCCTTGGGGGAAGGGGCCGGCAGATTCCAGCGCGGCGACCGCGTGGGCGTGGCTTGGATTTATTCGGCGTGCGAGCACTGTGCCTTCTGCCGCGAGGGCGAGGAGAACCTCTGCGAGTGGTTCCGGGCGACGGGCCGCGACGCTCACGGTGGTTACGCTGAGTTGATGACCGTGCCCCAGGCGTTCGCGCACGCGATCCCCGACTCCCTTGCCGATGTGGAGGCTGCACCCCTCTTGTGCGCGGGGGCGATCGGATTCCGCTCTCTCCGCCTGGCCAGGATGGAGGACGGGCAGGCCCTGGGACTCACCGGCTTCGGAGCCTCAGCGCATCTGGTGCTGAAGCTTGTTCGACACCGCTTTCCGCGGACACAGGTCTTCGTGTTCGCTCGCTCCGCCGCGGAGCGGGCCTTCGCCCGCGATCTCGGGGCGGCCTGGGCCGGCGAGACGGCAGAGCGGGCACCGCGGCGGCTGGACGCGATCATCGACACGACCCCGGCCTGGACGCCGGTCGTCGAGGCGCTCCACAACCTGGAGCGGGGCGGGCGTCTGGTGATCAACGCGATCCGCAAGGAAGACGGCGACAAGCAAGTCTTGCTAACGCTCGACTACCCCGCTCACCTCTGGCTGGAGAAGGAGATCAAGAGCGTCGCCAACGTCACCCGGTCCGACGTGCGCGAGTTCCTCAACCTGGCGGCCGAGATACCTCTGAAGCCCGAGGTCCGGGAGTACGAGCTGGCAGCCGCGAACCGGGCCTTGGTCGAGCTGAAGAGGGGTGAGATCCGGGGAGCGAAGGTCCTGCGAGTCTCTTGACTAATGCCGCCTCGAGCTTGGACTTTGGGCAGGCCCGTTCTGCTCCGGGCTCGACTTGCTACAGCCAGGTCCTTGCCATCTCTATGACTGGGTCGTATACTTTCGAGAGTTGGTGAGAATGGAAGCGTGATCAAATCCGTTCCATGCGAGTGGCCAAAGTTCATCGAGCTGCCCGGCTTCACCCGGGCCTGGTTGTGCTCGACCTGGGTGATGACGATCTACGCACGCTGCAAGTCGCAATTCTAGAAGGGCCAAACCGCCACTCGGTCGTCCGGGGCACGGGTGGATTGAGGAAGATTCGTTTCGCCCGACCGAGCAGTGGTCGTGGCAAAAGTGCCTCCTATCGGGTTTGCTACGCATGCTTCCTCGAAACTCGCGTTGTGGTTCTGGCGATGGTGTATGGCAAGAGCGAGCAGGTCGACCTTACGTCCCTCCAGAGGAGGAACATTGCGGCTGCCCTACGAATGATCGGTGATCAATTGAAAGGAGAGGTGCGATGACCAGGCGGACTGTACATGAAGTCGGTGGCGCGGCGCGGAGGAAGGGTAAAGAGATCGTCGAGGGCTTGCAGGAACTCGCTGAAGCTTTGAGAACCGGCGAGCCGCTTGAGCCACGGTTCACCGTGAGAGCTTACAGAATCGCCCCGCCGCCGGCTTACGATGGCAAAGACGTGCGAAGGGTGCGGGATCTAATGGGAACGAGCCAGGCCGCCTTCGCGGGGTTTCTGGGAGTGGATGCGTCGACTGTCCGTTCCTGGGAGCAAGGGCTCCGTTCGCCGAGCACGCTGGCCTGTCGCATCCTTTCGGAGATCGAGGCGAACCCGACCCACTGGCACAATCGCCTTGCGGCATGCCTCATCGGCCCGGAAACGCGGGATCGGTTGCGAGCACCGTAGGGAAATCTCTTGCAGGTCAGAAGTCCCGGACCGTGTGAAAGACCAGATGAACGCTGACATGACCGACCGGCTGGTCGGCGTCCGGCCACCTACCATTGTTTCGATCGTAAGTTAAGTTCGCTGCCTGTGTTAGACGTGATTTGATGGTAGCCGGAGCCAAACGTCCAAAACTGTTGCGTAAATGCGGCGAAAGTCCACCGTCATTTTCATGTCTCCGTCGACCAGGTCCGTCAGGCTCGGATAGGATCCCGTCAGTCCCGGTCGCACCTTCGAGCCTGCGAGGAAGACGAGACCGGAGGTGCCGTGGTCGGTTCCAGCGGAGTAATTCTCCTCGACTCGGCGGCCGAACTCGCTGAAACACATCACCAAAACCTGCTCGGCCAGCTTGGAAGCCGTCAAGTCGTCGAGAAATGACTTTAGCGCACCAGACAATTCCGCAAGGAGCCGGAAGTGGGTTCCGAGCTGAACGGCGTGGGTGTCGTAGCTGCCTTGAACCGTGTAGTAGACACGTGCACTAAGCCCCCCTTTGATCAGGCGAGCGATCAGGCCGAGCCGGTCTGCCAGCGCGGTCGTAGGGTAACGGGCCTGGGGGTCTTCGCGAGCAAACGCTGCGAAGCGATCGGCCTTGGCATAGGCTTCGAGCGTATTGCGCCGGACGAATGTGAACAGGTCGTCAGATGCGTCGACTTTCTCGAACACGCTGCGCAATGTCGAAGTCGAGGTGGTGGACCGGTCAAGAACGAGGTCGTCGATCCGCTCCAGAGACGAGGCAGTCGCCAAACTCCCTCGCAAAGCCTCCGGCAGGGCGCCGGTGCCGACAAACAGTGAAGATGGGCCGCTCGCGACAGGCATACACTGACTATCCAGACCTCGGCCGAGCCAGCCCAATCCGTGATGCTCCTCGGGATCAAGTCGCGCTGTGTGCCAGATCGCCATGCTCCGGAAGGGGGAACGGGACGGGTTCGGATGGCCCACGCCGGGCACAATCGCCAGTTGCCCAGATTCCAGGAGCCTTCCGGCGTCACGCATCGCCGGGTGCATGCCGACACTGTCAGTGACCCGGATGAGCCGGTCGGCAGGCAGCCGGAGGGCCTTGCGGTGCATCGCATCTCCCTCGTCCTTGAGGGATTCCTGATATGACAGCCTCACCGCGGGACGAGGGCGGCCTATGCGATCGACCAGCCGACCCAAGACGATACACCAGGGTTGGAGCTGTGCGACGAGTGGCCCGCGCTCCGAGTCTCTGATCGCCAGCGAGCCGGCAAGTCGTCGACCTGCGTGATGGATCAACAATCTCCGAATACGGTGGTCGGTCAGGCCGGTCACCCGAAAAACGGCTTTCTCGCGAGACTGCCACCACCCCTCGCGGACGACGTCGGCAGGTGAGATGCCGCTTACCATGGCGCCGGATAGGGGTTGGCCCTCGGAATCGAGGATCGTGACACCCGGCTCCGGTCCAGGACTGAGCGCGAGTTCGCACTGACACGATTCAGCAGACTTTTCGGGGGCGATCGCCTCGAACGCGTGACATTGACGCGGCGATATGCGCCCTTGAATGTTCGGGAACGGGCGAGAGGCCGAAGATTCGTCCACACCAGCCAGGTCAGCAGTAAGGAATCGATCTCCCAGGGCCGTCGCGGTCACAACGCCTGGACCCGGAAAGGCCACGATGCTGAAGCTGCCATCGTCATGCGTCGGCAGGCCTTCAAACAAACCGAGGTCGTGAGGCGACTCAACGTTCTCATGCTTGACTGTCGGGTGATATTCGACCATCGCTGCAACCGGCTTTTGAGTCGATCGGTCGGCGATGCGTCCGCGTACGAGAAGGCCGCGCTTCAAGGCGAAGTCCAACCTGGTTGGATCGACCGCGGGCGTATTGGCAAACACTCGGGATGCGGGAAGATTCGGCGTGATTTCGGCGGGAACGGCCAACAGCTCGACGGCCTCTCCCGTTGGCAAGCCAGTAAGCCGGTAATGGCCCGAAACATCGGTCGTCACTCGGACAAACATCGCGGGCCAGTGAATGAGCGGACACTCGTGAATGCCAGCCCGGTACCCCAACGCGGCTCGGATGACCACCCTTCGAACAGACCGCTCCAGGCGACATGGGACGTCTTGCAGGTTTCGTTCTACGGCACCTGGATTCCTTCGCCTGCCTCCTCGACGTTGATCACTTCCTCTCCACTGCGGGTGACCATCGAGACCAATAAACGTTGATCAATCGACCTCTTGATGAACCAAATGGCACCGTCGGCCGTAGTGGCGACAAAGCCGTCCTTGAATTGTCCGCCCAGCTTGGGCAAGGGCTGGCCCGGCGCGTAAGGCAGGTCCGCGGGCTTAGACCACGGGACCGGTGATTCCGCCTCGACAACCATCAGGGTGCTGACAGTTCCATCCCGAACGTCAGAGATCGTGACCGTTCGCCCCTTCTGGAAGAGGGCCCCCTCGCCGGCGAACACCTGGTGGTAGGTCGCGTCGCGCTTCCGGCTTGGGGTCAAGAGGGGCAAAGACCTTGGGCATCTTACCCAGGAGGGCTTTGTTGTGGGGACTGTCCCAGGGCTCATCCAGTTTGAATTGTGCGTGGAGAGCCTTCTCGTCCTCGCCCAGGTACGGCAGGATCGCAACGCGCCAGCTCAGGAGTGGTTTGCCGCCGGTCCCCGTTATGGCCTGGGGAGGGAAGGTCCAGTTGCGGGCCTCGGCATAGGCGTGCATCGCCCTTGCAATTTGCTTGAGGTTGGCTGCACAACGGACGATCAGTTCCGTCTCACGGGGAGCTTCCTTATCCGAATTGATATTCGCCACGGGCGCCGGGGAAGCCGACGCAGGCTTCGCCGCGCGAGGCCCTGCCCCCACCGCGGGTCGTCCTGGCACACTCTGCTGTGCGACTACGGCCAAGCCGGCTGCCGATGCTCCGAGCACGAGAATCGCAGCCAATGTCATTCTGAGTTTCATCACAAGCATGGATCTCACCACTCCTTGGGAAAGGCTAAGGATGGACGCCGGGACCGCCCCGGCCTTCAGCCCCGCCGCTACGGTCATTGCGATCTTGATCGTCGAACCTACCAGCGCGGCCGGCATGACCGATGCCCTGGTCGTGCCCATGGCCGTCGCCATCACACCGGCCGGGAGGGCCAGGCCGCGGCGGCTCTGCCGGCCCCGGAGCCGCGCTCTCGCCCGTGATAACCGCGAGCTGATCGTCCCGACCGGCTGCCCTAAGGAACGGGCCGGGGATAACTTCCCGGCTTGACTGAGATATGGTATCAAGCCCGTTGCTCGGAGTGCAGCATCAAGGAGGGCAGCATGGACGCCTACGCACCAGAAATCGAGCGGGTGATGAAGCGGTTGTACGACTCGCTGGGGGAAAAGGATCGTCGGAGGTATGCGGCCGTCGAGGCCACTAAGTTGGGTCACGGTGGGATCGAGTACATCGCACGACTCTTGGGGTGTGACCCCAAGACCATCCGCCAAGGACAGTCGGAACTGGAGGGGACGGACGACCTGGACAGCGGGCGCGTCCGAAAAAGGGGGGCGGGCGGAAACGGTTGATCGAGATCGACTCGACACTCAACGAGAACTTCTTGAAGGTGCTTCAGGACCACACCGCAGGCGATCCGATGCGAACCGAGGTGAAGTGGACGAACTTGTCTCGGCGGCAGATCGCAAAGCGGATGGCCGAGCTGGGCACGCGCGTTGGTCGTGACGTGGTTTCCCAGTTACTTCGCAAACACGGGTACCGCAAGCGAAAGGCGTTGAAGAAGAAAACGATGGGTCACCATCGGGATCGGAACGCCCAGTTCGAGAAGATCGCCCGTCTCAAGAAGAAGTACTTGAACGCCGGGTTGCCCGTCATCAGCATCGACACGAAGAAGAAGGAATTGCTCGGCGATTTCTACCGTGAGGGTCGGATCGACACCCAGGGGACGATCGCGGTCAACGATCACGATTTCGGCAGCGCGGGGTCGGGCGTGGTGATCCCGCATGGGGTGTACGACGTGGGGCGCAACCAGGGCTTTCTCCACCTGAACACCAGCCACGACACCAGTGAACTGGCCTGTGACAGCATCGCGGCGTGGTGGGAACAGCACGGGCGGACGGACTACTCTCAGGCCAAGAAACTCCTGGTGCTGTGCGACGGCGGTGGCAGCAACAGCGCGACGCGGTACGTGTTCAAAGAGGAACTCCAGAAACTGGCGAACCAGCTCGGCATCGAAATCCGCATCGCGCACTACCCGCCCTACTGCTCCAAGTACAATCCGATTGAGCACCGACTCTTTCCCCATGTGACGCGGGCATGTCGCGGGGTGATCTTTCAATCCCTGGAGGTTGCTCGGTACTACATGGCGAAGACCGAAACAGCCACGGGATTGAAGGTCGATGTGGGCATTCTGGACAAAGTCTACGAAACGGGCCGAAAATGCGCCGCTGGGTTCAAGGAATCCATGAAGATCGCCTTCGACAAGTTACTCCCGAAGTGGAACTACCGCGCCGTTCCACAGCCTACTTGAAGTCGGGAAGTTATTCCCGGCTCGTTCCTAACCGCCGCGCGGCCTCTTCGTGCGTCAATCCTTGAAGGTCGCAGAGCACGATCGCCGTCCGATACCTGTGAGGCAACCGCTCGATCTCCTCGTGAAGCGCCTCGGTCTCCTCGCGGTTCGCTTGCCTGGGCTGGTGGCGATCCGCCTGGCCTGCAGGTGTTTCTCCGGACATCGCTGCCTCTGCCTCATGGCGCCTCCGTCGCGCGTTCTTGTCCTTCAGCCGGCGCCGTGTGGTGAGCAACCCCGTGGAGCCAGGGACCGAGGAGATCTGGCTGCCAGAGTGCACCGGCCTTGCACGCAAGCACCAGGAATGTCGCCTGGAAGGCGTCCTCGGCGTCGTGCGTGTTACCGAGCAAGCTCTGACAGACGCCAAGAACCATGGGACCGTGCCGTGCCACCAAGGCAGTGAAGGCCGATTCGGCCTCCTCGGGCCGGCGGGCCGCGAACCGTTCCAGCAACTGACCGTCGGTCAGTCCCGCGACTGTTCCCCCATCAAAGATCGCTTGGAGTTCGCTCGCAACTCCAGATCGCATGATCCTACGCCTCGGTGTTCGTGATAGCGGCCCTCTTTTCCTTATATCTCCCAGGCCGCAGGCCGATCCTTGCATTTTTCTGTGAAGTCTATCTCACAGAGATCGCGAGCTTCATTCGCCCCGCGCCGAGCTCACAGATGTCTTTTCCGCCCGGTCCGCGGCCTGGGCGAAGAGCCGGTATTGCCTCCGCAACGCTTCGACGAGCGTAAGGTGGAGCGGCGAGGTGGGCAAGACTGTTCGGAGGCGACTCAGGATCACTGGCTCGATGGCCGGAGTAGGCACCTTGAGATTCGTCACCGTGGGAGTGAAAGGGAGCAGGAATGCCTGGGTAATCGCGAGACTTGCCGCTCCCAGCGCCTGTTCGACGAGATGAGCGTCCGAGAATAGACCCCTCCGGAGTGCCGTCTCGAACCCGCTCCGGCTGCGGATGCGGCTGAGGGCATCAGGTAGCGTCCTGCCACCCGATTCCGCTTCTGACAGCATCCGGGCGTCGAGAAACTCCTCCAGCACGGCGATGTCCTGCCAGTCCACCGCGCTCGGTCTCCTTGCTTTTGATCAGATCGGGCAGTGCCAGGAAGGACAAGAGGCGGCCGCCGTAGAGTCCCTGTTCTCTGCGAGCGTAGAGCTTCGAAAAGGAAGCCAGCAAGTGGTTCCCACGCCAGAACTCGAGCCATTCCTCACGCCCATCGGGTAGCCGCCCAATCTGAAAGCGACGAAACGAATGCGGCCGCCAACTCGGTCCTTCGAGCAAGGGTTTCCCGGCGAAGAGCGGGGTTTCCTCGAGCCGTGACGACAGCTCAGCCCAACTGTCAGGTGCAAGGTGCAGGTCAAAGTCGATGGTATTCCGGGAGAGGCCGTAGAATCTGACAGCGTGCCCCCCCATGACCAGGCTGGCAATGCCCGCGGCTTCGAGGGCAGAAACAATTTCGGCGAGCCGGTTCTCAGGGTTCACAGCAATGAGTCCTCGCGGCCCCGGCTACCGCGGACGCGGAGGAGCGTCATGAGCGGGTGCTCCGCGAGCTCCTCGTCGGGGATCGGTTTCCGGAGCAGTTCGAGGACCTCGGGGAGCGAACCATCGAGGTACATTTCCTCGGCCTCGTCGAGGGTTCTCGCCTTCCCTGCAAGGATGAGGCGGAGGATCGGATCGTCCGTCACGCCAGGGACTTCATCGTTCTCGGTCTCCATCGATCGTCCCTCGACTGTCAGCGACCATGATTCTCGTCATGTTCAGTCTAACAAGGGGCTGGCCTAACTCGAAGGGTGATTCCGCCCACTCTACCCAAGTGGATCTTGTACGCCGAAAAGGCGCATCAGGCCGGGGCTAGGAGGACTGACCGGGGGGGATGGACGGCCCCTACAACCATGCGATAATACTCTCTTTGCGACATTTCCCTTAGCCCGCGGCTCCGGTGCCGTGGCCAGTCGTGCCGGGGGCCACGCCGTGGACCGGAGCTTCGCCATGACCGCCGCCGCCGACCGCCATCTCCTCTTCGGACTGCTCGCTCTGCAGAACGGCATCATCAACCAGGGCCAGCTCGTGGCCGCCTTCCAGGCCTGGACGCTGGACAAGTCGAAGAGCCTGGCCGACCACCTGGAAGCTCGAGGCGACCTGACGCGCGTCCAAACGGGCCTGCTGGAAGCGCCTGGCCGAAGTTCACCTGGAGTCCACGGCGGCGACGTCGAGAAGAGCCTGGCTGTTCTGGCCGTTGGACGCTCGGCTCGCGAGAGTCTCTGGTCGCGCCGGCGGGCCCGATGTCGAGGCGACACTCAGGGCATGTTCGCTCAGCGCCGGGCTCGACTCGCGACGACGATGACCCCGACCGCACCGCCAGCTATTCCGTCGGCTCGGCCACCAGCGACGGCCAGCGGTTTCGCATCCTGCGGCCGCATGCCCGCGGCGGCCTGGGGGCCGTCTTCGTGGCACTCGACGGCGAGTTGCACCGCGAGGTGGCGCTGAAGCAGATCCTCGAGAAGCACGCCGACGACCCCGTCAGCAGGCAGCGGTTCATCGCCGAGGCCGAGATCACCGGCGGGCCTGGAGCACCCGGGCGTCGTCCCCGTCTACGGCCTGGGCACTGATGCCGACGGCCGTCCTTACTACGCCATGCGGTTCATCAAGGGCGATTCGCTCAAGGAAGCGATCGAGCGATTCCACGGCGGGGCTATCGTAGGACCGCACCGGCAAGAAACCGGTCCGCACAGCGGACCTCGGGACTCGAACTCCGCGGCTCCTGCGGCGGTTCACTGGATGTCTGCAACGCCATCGACTACGCCCACTCCCGCGGGGTGATCCACCGCGACTTGAAGCCGGCCAACATCGTTGTGGGCAAGTACGGCGAGACGCTGGTGGTGGACTGGGGGCTGGCCAAGGCGGTGGGCCGGGCCGATCCCTCGGCCGGCGAGCAGACGCTCGCCCCCTCGTCGGGCGGCTCGTCCGAGACCTTGCCCGGCAGCGCGCTGGGCACGCCGGCGTACATGAGCCCGGAGCAGGCGCGGGGCGAGCTGGACCGGCTGGGCCCGCGGTCGGATGTCTACAGCCTGGGCGCCACCCTCTACTGCCTGCTGACCGGCAAGCCGCCGTTCGAGGGCGACGACATCGGGGCCGATCTTGCACGCCGTGCAGGAGGGGCGATTCCGACGGCCTTCCCAGCATGATCCCGCGCTCGACAAGGCACTGGAGGCCGTCTGCCTGAAGGCCATGGCGACCCAGCCCGAAGACCGCTATCCCACGCCCAGGGCCCTGGCCGACGACCTGGATCGCTGGATGGCCGACGAGCCGGTCTCGGCCTGGCGCGAGCCATTCGCGCGCCGGGCGCGGCGATGGGCGCGGCGGAACCGCACCGCGGTGACGGCCGCGGCCGTGGCCCTGGTGGCCGGGGTGGTCGGGCTATCGGCCGTGCTGGCCGTGCAGACCCAGGCCAAGGCCGACATCGCCCGGTCGCTGGCCAACGAGACGCGGGCCAACACCGCTCTGGCCGCCGCCAATTCCAAGCTGACCCGCTCGCAGGCCGCCGTCCAGGCCCGGTACGACCTGGCCGTCGACGCGATCAAGACCTTTCACACGGGCGTCAGCGAAGACTTCCTGCTCAAGCAGGAGCAGTTCAAGGAGGTCCGCGACCGGCTGCTGAAGTCGGCCAGCGACTTCTACGGCAAGCTCGGTGCCTTGCTGGGCAAGGAGTCGGACCTGGCGTCGCGGCGGGCGCTCTGGCAGGCGAACTACGAAGTGGCCGAGCTGACGGGCAAGGTCGGCAAGCCGGAGGATGCGCTGACGGCACACCGGCAGGTCCTCGCCGCCCGCGAGGCGCTGGCGGCCGAACCGCAGGCCGACCCGGAGATCAAGGCCGACGTGGGGCGCAGCCTGACGGCCGTCGCCGGTCTGCTTCAGATCCACCGGAAAAACCAAGGAGGCGGAGGCTGACGTACCGCAAGGCCGAGACCCTGCTGGTCGAACTGGCCCCGACGATCGCGGAAGCCGCCGCGGCGCGGGCTGTCCTGGCTGACTGCCGGTCGAATCTCGGCCAGCTACTCCACGCCATGGGCCGCCACGACGAAGCCCTGTCGGTCTACCGCCTGGCGCGTGCGGACCAGGAGGTGCTGGCCGCCGCCCCCGGGGCGACGGCCGAGTCGCGGCGGGACCTGGCGGACACGATCTACAGGGTCGCCTATCTGCTGTCGGAGACGGGCAAGACATCGGAAGCGGAGGCCGAGTACCGCAAGGCGCTGGCGATCCGGCAGAAGCTGGCCGACGACAACCCCGCCGTCACCGAATTCCGCAGCAGCCTGCTGGCAGCCACAACAGCCTCGGCAACCTGCTGACGTCTACGGGCAGGTCAGCGGAAGCGGAGGCCGAGTTGCGCAAGGCGCTGGCGATCCAACAGAAGCTGGCCGACGACAACCCCGCCGTCACCGATTTCCGCAACACCCTGGCGGCCAACCACTACAACTCGGCGCCTGTGCTGTCGGATATCGGGCAAGCCATCGGAAGCGGAGGCCGAGTACCGCGAGGCGCTGGCGATCCGGCAGAAGCTGGCCGACGACAACCCCGCCGTCACCGGTTTCCGCGGCGACCTCGCATTTAGCCATGCTCGCTCGGCAGGCTGCTGGCGGATAGGGGCAAGTCATCGGAAGCGGAGGCCGAGTACCGCAAGGCGCTGGCGATCCGGCAGAAGCTGGCCGACGACAACCCCGCCATTCCCCGAATTTCAGAGGGATCTGGCGTCCAGCCTGCTCGGCATCGGTTGGCAGCTCGCGCAGGCCGGAAAAACGGACGAGGCGATCGGCTACTTCACGCGGGAAGAGGCGATCCGGCAGAAGCTCGCCGAGGCCAGCTCGGCAACCCCCGACGACAGGGATTCCCTGGCGAACTGCCAGACCAACACGGCGGACGTGCTCCGTCGGTCGGGGAGGCTTGACGAGGCGCTCGCCGCGTGCGAGCGCGCCCTGGCGGTGCGTGAGCCTCTGGTCGAGGCGCATCCCGACGTCGCGGACTACCGCGCGGGCCTCGGCGAGACCTACCTGCGACTCGGGCAGGTGCGATGCGACATGGAAAACCTGGCCGGAGCCGCCGCCGCCTGGAAGCGTGCGTGCGCGCACTACGACGGGACCAAGTCCCTCAGCGGAGAGCCGACGTTCTTCCGGGCCTGCTGCCACGCCGGCCTGGCGGGACTCGCGGGCCGACCGGGCTCGGGGGTCTCCGCCGCGGAGGGGGCGGACCAGGCCGAGAAGGCGATGGCCGTGTTGCGCCAGGCAGTCGCGATGGGCTACCGCAACCCCAACGCTTACCGGACCGAATCGGCCCTCGACCCGCTCCGCAACCGGCCCGACTTCCAGCTCCTGATGATGGACCTCGTGTTCCCGACCAAGCCGTTTGCTGAATGAGATTCTTCAGATTGCGAAAGATTCCTGCAACGCAAACCCGGCCAACCAGATCATACAGGGAAAGAGCATTGGCCACGGCGAGAACCACCGGGAAAAGTTTTGAACCACGGAGAGCACACAGAGCACGGAGAAGGACAACGCAAGAGAATCAGAGGCGGAACAGGAAATCAGGCCTGGGGACTGGGCCAGCAGGCAGGGTACTTCCAGGGTGTTTTCTGACTTTCTGACTGTCTTGTCTGATCTCTCTCCGTGCTCTCGGTCATCTCAGATGCTATCTGAGAAGGCCTGTTTGACAATTGTAGGGTGAGTGCAACCCACTGCTCTTTCCGAGGGATTGGTGGGTTGCACCCACCCTACGAAGAGCTTCCCAGGTAAAGCCTCCTAGAAGGGCCCAAGCGTTACGAATCCTTGGTTTCCTTCATTTCCTTCTGTTCGAAGATCAGACCAATACCATGCACCAGCTAATCGCCGAAGCTGACCGACTCTCTGGTGATGTGAACTTGACGGAAGACAACGACTGCCTCGCGAGCTCATGGACGTTCAGTAATGCCGTCATAGCCTCAATGTTCTGCACATTCGCGAGAATCTCGAAATGTCTTGCCGCTTTAACAATTCACCCCTTCCGCCACAGATTTCTCAACGTCTCCAAACTCAGGAACTCGAGTTGCCGATAGAGTGACCAGTCTGGGTTCAAGGCTGAGTGCACGTGAATTGCGCGCCTTTACGTTGACGGACTGCGGGGATGGGCTATGGTTGCGGGGCGCCGGCGGTCTGGCCGAGAGCCGGCTGGGGCGATCGGCTTGCGGGGCAGGGAGGCCCACGATGGCGATGATCACGGATGCGTCCCTGGCCTTGGAGACCGAGGTCGAGGGCTTGGCTTTGCTCGTGAGGTTTTGCGAATCGAGGCCGAGGCGCTCGAGCGAGTGCGCGATCGCCTGGGGACGACGATCGCCCAGGCGGCCGATCTGATCTATCGCTCGTACGGGCAGCGTGATCGTCACCGGGATGGGCAAGGCGGGTCTGGTTGGCCAGAAGCTGGCCGCGACGCTGGCCTCGACGGGCACCCGGGCTTTCCCGCTTCATCCGGCCGATGCGGTGCACGGCGACCTGGGCCGCATCCGCGCGGATGACGTCGTGATCGCACTTTCGCAGAGTGGCGAGACCGAAGAAGTCTTGCGGTTGCTGCCCGGCATTGCGGCGGCTGGGAGCCAGCCTGATCGCGATCACCGAGCGCGCTGACCAGCTCGCTGGGCCAGGCGGCCGACCTCTGCATCGCGCTGGGGCCGATCGAAGAAGCCTGCCCCCTGGGTCTGGCCCCCTCCGCAAGTACGACGGTGCTCATGGCCGTGGGCGATGCCCTGGCACTTTTGGTCAGCCAGATGCGCGACTTCACGCGCCGACGATTTCGCCCTTTACCATCCCGCCGGCAGCCTGGGCCGGAAGCTGACCCGGGTCGAAGAGGTGATGCGCACCGGCCGGCAGCTTCGCCGGGCCCATGTCGAGGAAACGGTCCGCGAAGTCTTCGTTCGGCTGGCCGGCCCGCGCCGGCGTTCGGGCGCGGTCTTGATCGAAGACGACGACACCCACTTGCTGGGCATCTTCACCGACAGCGACCTGGCGCGACTCTTCGAGAAGCGCCGCGAGGCCGATCTGGATCGGCCGATCGGCGAAGTCATGACCGCCGACCCCAACGGGTCCAGGTCGGGGCCATGCTTGAGCGATGCCGTCGAGCTGTTGAAGACCCACAAGATCAGCGAGCTGCCGGTCGTCGATCGCGGCGATCACCTGGTCGGGCTGATCGACGTGACCGACCTGATCGGGCTGGTTCCGGCCGACTTCGAGGAGTGACGCGCATGGGGCAACCGTCATCGGCCGATCTGGCCGCCCGGTGCCAGCGATCGAGCTCTTGGCCGTGGACGTCGATGGCGTCTTGACCGACGGCGCGATCGTCATCGACGACCGGGGTGTGGAATCCAAGCATTTTCATGTCAGGGACGGCCTGGCGTTCGCACTCTGGCACCGGGCAGGCAAGCAATCGGCGATCCTCTCTGGCCGGCGAGCCGAAGTCGTCGATCGGCGAGCCGCCGAGCTCAAGATCGCCCATGTGCTCCAGGGGTTGGTCAGAAAGGTGAGCCGCTGCGGAAGTTGCTGGGCGAACTGGGCCTGGATGCCGCGCCAGGTTTGCTTCGTGGGCGACGACCTGGCGGACATGCCCGCGCTGCAAGTGGCTGGCCTGGCGGCCTGCCCAGCCGATGCCGTCGACGAGGTCGCGACGCGGCTCACCTGGTCACCACGGCCGCGGGAGGTCGGGGGGCGGTTCGCGAGGTCATCGAGGTCATTCTTAAGGTACAGGGGCTATGGCACGACCTTTGCATTTACTACACCGTGCCAGCATTGTGACCGGCTCCGACGCAGGGTAGTTCCCGGCTCAGGCTAGCTGGCGACGTTACGGAAGCAGACTCTTGCTCAGAAAACTCCTCAAGCTGGTGATGACGCTCATCCTTCTGACGGGGTGCTACCTGGGCTACGTACGCGCGTTTACGATGGTCGTAACGCACCTGACCGCCGCTCACAAGGTCGATGATTTCAGCTTCACCATCAAGGATTCCAAGTCCAAGCGCGAGGCTATCCTCCGTGCCCGCGAGTCGTTTGGCCCGCAGCACTGGACGGCCGACGATAACCTGGAATTACGTTATTACAACAGCGAGCGCGGATTCTGGATGTACTCGCAAAAATATGATCGGGTCATCGAGGAGGACGGGATCCGTTACGATGGTAAACGAATCAAGCTCAGACCGGCGGCGATCATCAGCGCCAAGGACGGGAGTAGCACCAAGACGGTGACCGCCGAGGAAGCCATCATCGACCTGAATCAGCCTCTGTCGTTTAACGCCAAAGCCGATTCCGAGCCGATCGTCGTCAAGCATGCCCGCCTCGAGCGCAATGTCATGATCCGCGACGACCGCGGAACGCTCAACGACCCTGCTGACGACCTGGTCATCGGCCCGCTGACCTGGGTCGAGTTCGACGACGACAAGTTGCAGCTCTATAGCGATTCCGACGTGCTCATCATCGATCGAGACACGCAAATTACCGGTATCGGGATGCTGATCAAGCTTCGTCCCAAGTCAGAGTCAGGGCTGCCCGGCGCGCACTCAGCCGGTTTCGAGGGAGCCCAGAGCGCACGGCTCAATCAAACTGTCGAGGTCATTTTCACCGACGTCGGCAAGACGGGAATCTTGCCAGACGCGGGGCCGGCCAAGCGCGGCGAGCCGCGAAAAGTTGAAGTCCAGGTTCAGGTCGATGCCCAACGAGCCCAGAAGAATGGAGCGACGAGGATCCAGGCAAGCCCAGAGCCCGTGCCGCTGCACCTCCGGTGCGACGGTTCGATGCAGGTCGACTTCCCAAAGCCGCGCCTGCCGGTGAAGGAGGGACCGCCGGCACCACCAGGCCCCACACTTGTGCACTTCGAACGCAACGTGGTCGTTCGCCGGGGCAAGCTGACCGAGCAGCCCGATCAACTCGATTGCGACAACCTCGACTTGACCCTGGTCCCAACGGAGAAGACAGCACCCGGGCCGGGCAAGGCCGCAAAGGCGGGCAGCCAGCCGGAGAATGTTGCCGCTTCCTCCGCGAGCTCCAGCGGCCGGGCCCCTGCTGCCGAAGGCGCCCCAGGCAGCGCCGGGGGAGAGGAGAAAGGGGTGCTCGGCGACCTGGTTCTGCAGCGCGTCCATGCCACTGGCCATGCGGTCTGGCTCCGGTCTCCAGCAAAGGGTGTCAGGATTTTTTGCAACGAACTGACCCACAAGATTGCCGCGCCTGCGGGACCGAACCAAACTTACTTGCGCAGCGACGCGACTCGAAAGGTGGTCATCGAGAAATATGATTACATCGAGGAGCGTCCCCAAGGACCCGGCGGACCGGTCGTGCGCAAACCCCAGTCGGTCACGCATGTCTGGACATTTGACGTCACGATGGTGGACAGCGGCAGCGGCATGGAAACCGCGAACCTGTTTGCGCGCGGCCCCGGTCTCTTGGAAACCCGCCCCGTTCCAGACAAAAAGGACAGCCCGCTAAAGGACATACCGCCCGATCGGACGGCCGTCTGGCAGGACTTGATGATGCAGAAGAATCTGCTCGGGCCAGATCAGAAGATCGTCCAGAAAGAAGTCGTCCTCAAAGGGTACCCGAGGGTCGTGGACCGGGCTCAGCAACAGTCGATCGACGCGGTTGACACGATTGCCATCTGGCTCAAGCCCAAACCAACGGAAAGCAAGGCGACCAGGAGTGCGACGACCGCGACGGCCACCGGTCAAAAGGGCAAAGGCGACACCAGGGCAGAAGGCGGCGACTTCCAGATTCAGCGACTGCTTGCCCTGCGCGATGTTCACCTGGTCGCGCCCGCCAAGAACCTGACCGCCCGCGACCGGCTCGAGGCCGATTTCACGGAAGCGCCCAGCCAGGCGATCGTCACGCGATCCACTGCCCAAGGAAACTCACAACCCGCTCTACAGGCGTCTCCATCCGCGGCTGTTGCGGAAGCCGACGCGAAGCCCGAAGAGCCTCCAGTCGCGGCGAAAGAGAAGGAACCTGAACCCCCAATGGTCGCGCAGGCGAACCGGGTGGAAGCCCTGATCCTTATCGAGCCGAAGCCGGAAGCCAAGGCCGGCAAGAAGGATAGCACTGTCAAGACCTCGAAGGCTTCTTCCCCCTCCACGTCGCCACCCGGTGATCCTGACTCCAACTATTTGGTCCGCGACTTGCGGCTCTTCGGCGAGGTCTGGCTCCATCAGGATCCCTCGCCTGGCAAGACCAAGGGACAGGATGCCTCTGGCGAGAAGCTCGTTCTGCACAACGAGGGACCGGGACGAGCCATCGTTGATCTTTACGATCGTCAAGACCCCGAGAATCGAAAACTCGCACGCGCCACCCCCAGGCCCCTTGCCAGAGTGGTCACCGAGGACATGACCATAGAGGGTCAGGTGCTTAGACTCAACCAGATCACCGATGAGGCTCAGGCCGACGGACCCGGTAAGCTGGTCCAGCTCACCGACCGCGCTCTCCTCTCCGACAGGGCCGAGGGCGAAGACGCCCAGGCGACCGACCTCGCCGACGAGTCAGGTAGTGCGGGCGGCAAGCCATCCTTGAAGCCGAAAGACTCGCGAACCGTGAAACCGAAGCCCAAGACCCGGGCCGGCAAGTTGCAGTCCGAGAAGGTTCCCCTGGTGATCACCTGGGGCGAGAAGATGCGCTTCTATGGTAAGTCGCTCGATCCCGAGAACCGACCGGCAGCCAAGGCAGAGTTCTACAAGAACGCTCGCGCCGAGATGGAAGACGGACTGCTGTATTGCACCAAAATCATGACCACCTACACCGACCAGCCCATCCCTCTGGCCGAGCTAGGCAAGATGAGCCAGGCCGGTTCTGGCTCCAGTACCAAGGGAAAGTCCAAGCGAGACGCGAAAGACGGTGGCTCGGATGCCGAGAAGCCGAAGCCTGACCTGACCTTGATCGACCTGGTAGGAAACGCACTGGCCATCAGCCGGAAGGTCGATCCCGAGCGGCCGGTCTTGCTTAGCTTGCAAAAGATCACCAGCGAGCACTTGATCTATGATCGGCGAACCGGAGACTTCCATAGCCCTTGCGGAGGGATGGTCTACCTTTATGACAAGGCCGACGACCCGGCGAAGCCGAAGAGGGCTGCCGGCGAGGCACCGTTCGCCAGTGGCCGACCGATTCGGCCAGTGGCCGGAAAACCTGGCGACAAAGCCGGCGGCAAGGCCGCGGTCCTGCCACTGGTACTCACCCAGATCAAGTTCACCCGGGAGATGGTCGGCCGCTTCGGCACCGGCAAGTCAACCGACAAGACCGAGACCCGCTGGGCCGATTTCTTCGGTGACATCGAGGCGGCTCGCGCACCGGTTGCCAAGGAGACGACGAGAATCGACTACGATCGTCCTCCCGCCGATACCTACTTCCTCACCTCGCAAACCATGCGCGTGGTCAGCGAGCCGCCGCCCTATGGCTCGCCCGAAAATGCCCCGGCTCGAAACTTCTTGAAGGCTTGGGAGAACGCCTATGCCACTACGAGTGACACCATGATTCAAGCTGACGTCATCACTTATGATTCGCACAACGACCTGATTTATGCGAACGGGCAGGAGGGCCGCCTTGTCGAAGTGATTCAGCAAGTGGGTCCGGGCCAGCCGGGGTCTCCCATGAGGGCCGAAGCCGTGCGGGTCAATCCGAAGACCGGCGAGGCCGACGTGATCGGACCCAACGTCCTCCAGTTGCTCGACAAGAAGACCGGAACCCGGCCGACTTTTGTAGCCGCGCCCGATCCCAATGCCAAGCCTGCCAAGCCCCGCAAGAACCCCTACAAACTTCCTGCCAACAATCCCGAGCGTAAGGGCTTCACGGGGCGCTGACGTACCGTGCGGGTCCGTTCGTGAATCTCGTTGCTTATGCATGTCAGTGAACCTCACCAGGCGCCGCAACACCCGAGCATTGCGAATCGCCAAGCGGAATCCTATGATGTGTTTCGATCCGATCGTTACCGCAGGACCGAAGCCCAGGCTCTGCGGGTCGGGTCGGGACGTTCGAGCCCACAAAGCGAACGTCCCCGCGGCTTTGTCCGGGTCTGCTCGATCAGGGGCCGGCACCCGGACCGGGATGGCACAAAACCATCTTGATCGCATTCACTTGGAACGCGGACCCGTTGGCGGCGTCCGCCCCGACGAGGGACGGCCACGGTTCACCGCACACCGGAGAGTCTCCAAATCATGGCGACCCCTATTGGCGAATTGCTCGGTGCCGAGGCCGACAATCTGCTGAAGCATGTATGCAAGACCATCTCCAAGCAGTCGCTGCATCTGCCTGGCCCCGACTTCGTTGAGCGCATTTTCGTTCCCAGCGATCGCAATCCCCGGGTTCTGACCAACCTCCAGCGCACTCTTCGGCACCGGCCGCCTCGCGGGAACCGGCTACCTGTCCATCCTGCCCGTCGATCAGGGCATCGAACACTCCGCCGGCGCAAGCTTCGCCAAGAACCCCGCCTACTTCGACCCGGAAAGCATTGTCAAGCTCGCGATCGAGGGCGGCTGCAATGCCGTCGCCAGCACCTACGGTGTGCTCGGCATGGTCGCCCGCAAGTATGCTCACAAGATCCCCTTCCTTGTGAAGATCAACCACAACGAACTCTTGACCTACCCCAACCAGTTCAACCAAGTGCTCTTCGGCACGGTGAAGGAAGCTTATGACATGGGGGCCGCGGCGGTCGGCGCCACAATCTACTTCGGTTCCGAGCAAAGCACGCGCCAGATCGTCGAGGTTGCTGGAGCATTTGCGCAAGCACATGAGCTGGGCATGGCGACCGTCCTCTGGTGCTACCTGCGCAACGGGGCGTTCAAGAAAGACAAGGACTACCACGTGGCCGCCGACTTAACCGGTCAGGCCAACCACCTGGGGGTCACCATCGAGGCCGACGTCATCAAGCAAAAACTGCCGGAAAACAACGGCGGGTTCAAGGCCTTGAACATGGGCGGCTCAAGCTACGGCAAGCTCGACGAGCGGATGTACACCGAGCTGGCCAGCGACCATCCGATCGACCTGACCCGCTACCAGGTCGCCAATTGCTACATGGGCCGCGCGGGACTGATAAACTCCGGCGGGGCCAGCGGCAAGAATGATCTGGCCGAGGCCGTCAAGACGTCAGTCATCAACAAGCGTGCCGGCGGCATGGGTCTGATTTCGGGGCGCAAAGCATTCCAGCGTCCCATGGCAGAGGGCGTCAAGCTGCTCAACGCCATCCAGGATGTCTACCTTGACAGCTCGATCACCATCGCCTGATTTGACTGGCATCGGATCGGATCGAATTCGATTGCAGAAATACTTTTCAGAGGCGAACCCTCAAGCGCCGATATAACCTATGTCGGTGGGACATACCGATCCGGTCAAGGATGACCGAGCACCCAGGCCCCAAATGAGAGGTCGCCTCCAGGGAAGGATTGGCGGCTGGGGGCCGTAGAACCGCCAGTCAAGACCCTGTAGTCTTCTAGCCGCTTGACCTCCACGATGCTTCATTCTTGATGAACTTCGGCGCCTTCCACTTTGAACGCATCACGCGCACCCACACCAATGAGCACGCGGGTTCCATCCTTGAGCAATCGCTCGTAAAAGAAGAGCTGGTTGATGGGCGTCTTGACCAGGGTTGAGAATTCCTTGGTTCCGTGCTGGGACAACATACAACGAAGCTGCACCTTGCCGTTCTCATCAAGCGGCCGAACCAGAACGGTCTCTGCCTTGTAGCCATTACCCAGGTTGGAGGCCACGGTCTGACCGGCCTCGATGCGCTTGCTCACCACTTCGAGCAACTTGAAACCATGGCCCGGCAACACCTTACGCAACTGTGAGTGGACCGATGCCAGACGCGGGTCGACCGCGCCAGGGTCATTCGTGGCCAGGATCGCAAAGACGGTCACCTGGCGGGCGGCCTCATCGGCAGAACTCTTGTACTTGGGTTGCTCAGGGCCTTGAGCCACCCGAGGTACATCGACAGTTTGACCAAGACCGACAACATTTCTGGGAAGCATGGCACAGACGATGCCAAGCCCCAGCGCGATCAGCGCCATGCCCACTCTCAACCCGCTTCGAGGACTCCAGGCGGCAGCCACAGCGCGTCACTCCGTCATTGCCACAACCGCGCTGGCCGACTCGACGCGATTATAAAAGTCGTACCAGGGGTCTTCGCCGGTCGACGGCGCGAGTAAGGCAAGGTCTGTCGTCTCGACCTTGTTGGGCCCATCCGAGCGAATCAGGATAACCTGACCCCATTCCACATCGACCACGCTGTCCAGGCTGGGAGCAGTCTGCTGAGCCTCCTCATGGCTAGTGGATGACCTGGGAGCGTGAGGGCTCGAGTCCTTGGCCCCTGGATTCCAGTACAGATTAACAGCCACCAAGAGGGCAGCCGCCTGAGCGAGCCCGACCAATCCGATAGCGGCAAGGCCGCGCCAGGGCCGCGCCATGCGTGATGAGTGTCGGGCTGCCGAATCGGCACCGGGGGAGAAGGAATGATCAGACCGCGACCGCGGCGCCGCTACCGGCGCGAGGCGGTCGAGACGGGCGGTAACCGACGACCAGAGCTGATCCCACGAATCGGTCGAGGGATCTACCGGCCGGGTTGCGGCCCACAGGCGACTGAACGCGGCCGCATGTTCCGACCAGCGCGCACACGCCTCGCACTCCGCAAGGTGGTCCGCCAGCGCCCGATCGTCTCGATCGTCGCCTGGCAGATTCAGTTCACGCATGACCTCATCGCATCGCATCGTCAGACTTCCTCTCCGGTTCCGCCGGGCCTTGCACGTGAAATCCCGAGCGGTTCAGAACCGCGGCGCTCGCCGAATTTCCTCGGCTGATTTCAATCCAGACCTTTCAGCTTTTTCCAATCCAGGTTTTGCTGCAACTTTTCACGCGCGGCGTTGATACGGCTCATTACAGTGCCGATCGGAATCTCTTGGGTCTCCGCAATCTCTTTGTAACTTAACCCCAGCTCGGCGAATAGAACAAAGGTCGTACGGATCTTGGGGCTCAGGTTGTCGAGGGCCTTTTCAAGCTTCTGGCGTAGATCTTGCTGTTGCAAACCTCGGGCCGGGTCATCATGACAGGCCGGTTCTGGCAGCTCGCCGCGACCGTTGCCAATGCTCAGGCTGGCGCGCCGTTTGCGCCGGCGTCCCCAATCGAGAGCCGTGTTGCCGACAATTCGTAAGAGCCAGTACCGAAACCCACTGCGACCGTCGAAATCTCCCAACCCCAAGAAGGCCTTGACCAGTGCTTCCTGTACCACGTCTAGTGCGTCTTGCTCGTGCCCTAGGAGCCGGTAGGCCACCCGGTACGCATCTTCCCGGTAACGTTGAAACAGCTCTTCGCGGGCGCCGGCATCCCGCTCCCGCGCACGTCGAACCAGAATCTCGTCAGACGTTTGCACGCTGAGGGAAGCGTCGAGCATACGATCACCTGCATCCTTAGACGCCCGAAGCCCTTGGCCTATTCGCTTTTTCGGTCGTCGCATCGCCAGGCGCACGGCGCGAACGTGCTGATTGCGGCGGCAACCGCACGGGAGTTGTTGCCGAACAGCATCGTGATGTGGTTGCCCGCAACCGCGAGGTAACTACCGTACTCTAGGGCCTCGACGGTGGCCAAGGCCTGTTCCCGCGGCAGGAATGGCTTCGAGCCTGCCGGGCCGTAAGGATCGGTTGCATTGATGAGCAGGACCGGCTGGCGGACGGCGGCGACAATTTGCTTCCAGTCCTCGGCCAAGATCCCCTCCACCGCCGCCAGGATGGCTTCGGGTTTGACCAGTTGACTGACCTTGCCGTCGGGGCCGGTCCTCACGTAGTGACGGAAATAGCGCTCCAGACTCGGCTCCCACCTGTCCCTCAGATAAGGTAACTGCCGCACGGCCGCCAGGTACGCGTCCCACGAGGGAGCCTCGGCGCCCAGGCGTGCGAGCATCGGCTGCAACAGATCACGGGTCGCGGGACTGGCCAAGGCGATCGCGGCGTCGAGCACGACGATCCGTGGGAATCGTTCGCGGTGGTGCGCAGCCATGTAAAGTGCCAGCATGCCGCCGAACGAGTGACCAACGAGCACGGGCCTGCGTAGCTCCAATGCATCGAGCAGTCCGAGCACGTCCGCGGCGTGATCGGCCATGGTGTAGCCGGCTGCCGGTGATGCCAGGTTGAAGCCGGCCGGGGGCCCATCGCTCTGGCCACGTCCGCGCAGGTCGACGGCAATGGTCCGGAACCGCGGGCAGAGACCGGCGGCGATCAGATCCTCAAAGATCGGCGCCGTGGCCGAGAGTCCCGGCAGCAACATCAAGGGCGGCTCGCCGCCGGCACGGTCGAGGTAATGGATCTTGATGCCGCTCCATTCCACGAAATGGCCGTTCATGAACCACCGTGTGCTTTCTTCAACTCTGCCTTGTCGATCTTGCCGGCGGCGGTACGGGGCAATGCATCGACCAGGACGACGCGTGTGGGGAGCTTGTATCTCGCCAGCCCCAGACTTCCGAACGTGATCAATTCTTCGGGCTCGATCTTCTTATAAGGCTGGGCGACGACAAGGGCCAGCGGTGTCTCGCCCCACCGGTCGTCCGGCACGCCGATCAGGGCCACCTCGGCGACGGCCGGGTGTGCCGCCAGCACACCCTCGACCTCGGACGGGTAGATGTTCTCGCCGCCGGAGATGATCACGTCCTTCGAACGCCCGATGATGAAGTGATAGCCCTCCGTGTCGCGCCGGGCAAGGTCGCCTGTGTGCAGCCAGCCGTTCCGAATCGCTTGTGCTGTCTCTTCCGGCCGATTCCAGTAGCCCGCGCAGACGTGCGGCCCACGAATCAAAAGCTCCCCCACCTCGTCGGGACCACAGGGGCGTCCCTCGCCATTAACAATCTTGACATCAATATGGAATAGCGGGAAGCCCACCGAGCCCGCCTTGCGCTGGACATCCCGATCGGGCAGCCAGAACGTGTTGGGCCCGGCCTCGGTAAGTCCGTAGCCGCTCTTGAACGCGACCCCGCGGTCCCAGAACCGCTGGTAGACCGTATGCGGGCACGGAGCACGCCACTGATAACCAGCTTGAGCCGCGAGAAATCGACCGACGGCCACCGTGGATGTTCCTGCAAGGCTTGAAACATGGAGGGAACCCCAAGTAAGACCGACAATTCCCCATCGCGGACCAGGTCAAACACCTGCTCCGGCTCAAACCGCCGGCAGACGATCGACCTACCACCGACATGCACCAAGGGCGCCGTGAAGACGTTCAGACCGCCGGTATGGAACAAGGGCATGTTCAGCGCGGTCACGTCATCCGCAGTAAGGCCCCAGCTCACAACCGTGTTCACCGCGTTCCAGGTGATATTGCCGTGCGTCAATATGGCCCCTTTGGGCAGCCCGGTTGTCCCCCCCGTGTAGCAAAGCACCCAAGGGTCGCCCCAGTCGAGCTTCCACGGGCGGCGGGGCCGCGTCACCGAGCCCATCCCGCTCATCATGGCAGCGATCTTCCGGAAAGGCACGCGAGTGGACAGCCAGAGCCAGTCGCGTCACACTTTCCATTCCAAGCTGGCGCAGGGCCCGAACCTTGTCCAAGAACTCCGGGCCATACACCAATACCTTCGGCCCCGCCTCGCGAATCAGCCCCATCAGCTCGCCAGCCGTCAGGCGCCAGTTGAGCGCCTGCAAGATCGCCCCCAGCTTGCCGCAGGCGAACCAGATGTCCAGAAACTCAACGCAATTGTGAGCCAGGATCGCCACGCGATCGCCCTTGCCCACTGCAAGCAGCCTTAAAAGCAGTGCCGACCGATTCGCGGCCTGGTTCCACTGCTCGTACGTGATCGGGAGGTTGCCGTTCGCCGCATCGACGAGTGCCACCTTGTCGGGCGTCAACCAGGCACGCCGCCCCAACCAGTCGCCGAGAAACACGGGCAGCTCTCCAGCGAACCGCGATGACTTCAGTTCTTCGATTGTCGAGGTCGCACACCGCCGGGTCGGGCCCAGCCTATCGCTCACACGTCGAGCCTCCACGGTGAGCGCATTTCGCGGGAAAGCATAGCGTTGCCTTTTTCGGCTCTCGGCCCGACGAAGTGCTGGGCGGCCGGGTTCCAGTAAAGCGGGATGCCCAGGCGCAGCGCGATCACGCCCAGGTGGCAGACCGAGACGGAACGGTGGCCGACTTCGACGTCGCATATGCATCTTTTGCGGCTGTGAATGCAATCCACGAAATTCCCCATGTGGTCGTCGGAGGTGTAGACGCGATGGGCATTCTTGGGCAACGGTTCGTCGAGCAGCTTGGGATCGCTGGCCTCGATCCGCTCGCGGTTGACGAAGATCCAGCCGTTATCGCCAATGAACCGGTTGCCGTTCTCGCCGTCGCTGGTCGTGATCAGGCGCGCGCCGTTGTCATAAAGGTAAGTCACGGCGAAGTGAGGGTGGCAGTTGTAACAATTGGGCTTGGCGGACGGGGAACCGCCGGTCGCGGTCACCGACACCGGCCCCGAGTTGTCCATGTCCAGGCCCCACTGCGCGATGTCGTTGTGGTGCGCACCCCAGTCGGTCATCTTGCCGCCGGAGTATTCATACCACCAACGAAACTCGTAATGACAGCGCTCCTTGACATAAGGTACGTCGGCCGTGGGGCCTTTCCAGAAGTCCCAGTCCAGACCCGATGGGACGGCAACTTCGGGGAAGGGCCCGCCTGTCGGATTGACACCAATGCGGGCCTCGACGGTGCGGACCTTGCCGATGCGGTTATTGCGGATCAGCTCGCAGGCCAGGCGATAACGGGCGTCGGAGCGTTGCTGGCTGCCCGTCTGGAAAACCCGGTCATACTTTCGCGCCGCCTGCACCATCGCCTTGCCTTCTTCGATGGTCAGGCTAAGAGGTTTCTCGCAGTACACGTCGCAGCCATGCTTCATCGCCGCGATGGCGGTCAGGGCATGCCAGTGATCAACGGTACCGATAATCACCGCGTCCAGCTTCTCCTTGGCTAGCATCTCGCGAAAATCGGCATACTGATGACAGTCCTTACCGATCACGCCGGCGCCTTTCTTGCAGCGTTCGGCATCGACGTCGCAGACCGCCACGAACTTGACTCCGGGCTTGCGGTTGGCCCATTTCATGTCGCCTGTGCCTTGCCCACCGACGCCGATCGTGCCCATCACGATCTGGTCGTTGGGACCGCGCCGGCTCGCCTTGCGCACGTTGGACTCGTTCTCCCGCTGGGCGGCGAAGACCTCCCGGGCGTACCAGAGTGGCAGGCCCGCGCCAAGGTCAGCGCGGCCAGCGACCGATCCATGAACCCACGGCGCGACAGGCTTCGATACTCCAATTCCATCTTCTCTCTCCCTCATGATCAGAAACTCAATTGCAGTGCGGTCAAAACTGGTGCGAGGCCGGGTCGTTTCAGACCCGGCTGTTCTTCATGTTAGCTTAGCACTCCGCGGCTGGCGACGTAACGACCAGCCCCGCTTCGCCTGGCCGCCTGGCGGGCTTGAGGCAGGGCCGTTATACTTCGACGACCCAAGAGCTCGGCGACCTGATGGAGGCTCCCCTGGTAAGCCGACAGTAAGACACCACTTGCCCGTACCCCGTGAGCCTCTATCTAGCACTAAAAAAATATTGGCATGAGCTCTAACACAAATATAAAAAGAATGATAGATCGCCCTCCCGGCCCCCGGCAGCACTGGCTCTCAGGAAACCTGCGGGAATTCAGCCGCGACCGCCTGGGGGCGCTCACTCGCTGGCATCGCCAATACGGAGATGTGGTCTCGGCGCGATTCGGACCCAGATCGATTCTCTTCCTCAACCTGCCCGAACTGGTCGAGGAGGTGCTGGTTGCCCAGAATCGCAAGTTCATCAAGCATTACCGGCTCCGCCGCGCGAACCGTACCCTGGGCAACGGCCTCTTGACCAGCGAGGGCGATTTCTGGCGCTCACAACGCAAGCTGGCCCAACCGGCGTTCCATCGCGAACGTATCTTTGCTTATGCAGATGTGATGGTTCAATATACCGAGCAGATGCTGGCTTCGTGGAAAGACGGACAAACGCGCGATGTCCAGGCCGACATGATGCGGCTGACCCTCGAGATCGTGGCCAGAACCCTCTTCGCCGCCGAGATTGGCAGCGACTCGGTCGATGCCAGCGCGGCAATGGAAACCCTCCTACACTACTCGATGAAACGGATGGGCCGGTTGATTCCCGTTCCCGACTGGTTCCCCTCTCCCGCGAACTTGGTTGCCGAGCGAGCAGCCAGTCGCCTGGATAAGATCATCCTGTCGATCATCGCCGAGCGCCGCCGCGGTGGAGAGGATCGGGGCGATCTGCTGTCGATGCTCTTGCACGCGCAGGACGAGGAGAGCGGCCGCCGGATGACCGACCAGCAGCTCCGCGACGAAGCCATGACGCTCTTCATGGCCGGACATGAGACAACTGCCAACACCCTGGCCTGGGTTTGGTACTTGCTGGCCAATCATCCCGAGGCCGAGACCTTGCTTCACGCCGAGCTCGACCTGGTTCTTGGTGATCGACCTCCCACGATCGCCGACCTGCCACGGCTTGTCTATACCGGGCAGGTCGTCACCGAAGCCTTGCGTCTTTACCCCACGGTCTGGATGGTGGGTCGTGAGAACATTGAACCGGTCGAGCTGGGTGGTTACACGATTCCAACGGGAACCACGGTCTTCATGCCCCAATGGACAATCCACCGAGACCCCCGCTGGTTTGACGAGCCGGAATCGTTCCGCCCCGAGCGCTGGGCTCATGGTCTTCAAGAGCAAATTCACCGTTATGCTTACTTTCCCTTCGGCGGCGGTCCCAGGATCTGCATTGGCAACAACTTCGCCCTGATGGAGTCTGCCCTGCTGCTGGCGACGATCGCTCGCCGATTCCGCCTCCGGCTGGCACCTGACGCCGTCGTCGTGCCCCTTCCCAGCATGACCCTTCGCCCCGCCCACGGCGTCAAGGTCATCGTCTCCGGCGTTCGCAGCAAATCTTCTGGACAGCCCACCTCACGTACTCTCACATGATGTTATTTAGCTTGGTCTGATTCAGTCGGACGGCGGCGAGTTTAGCGCGGTGGGTTCAATTGTCTCGTTTCCGACCACGATTCGGGGATCAACCTGGCTCCACAATGCCATTCCCAGCAGAGCGACGACCACGTAGATGTAGATTCCAGGGTCCCATTGTGCTCGGCCCGTGTAACCGCGGCTTTTCATCGTTTCAACAAAGTGGCCGAAGAGAGTTTGCAGAACGGCGCCTCCCCCGTTGCCGATCATATTCATCAGCCCCATGAGGGCTCCGAGGTGCTTGCCGCTGATCTGGGTGCCGCTAGCCCACCACGCCGGCAACTGAAGCTGCAAGCCAAAGCAGGCCAGGGCGACCAGAACCGAAGAGACCACCGTGTTGCCGATATAGAGACTTGCAAACAGGCCAGACGCGGCCAGCCCCGCGCCAATCACGCTCTGTGCCGTGCGGCTCCAGCGCGGGTTCCCCGTCGTCTTCAGCAAGAAATCGGTTAGCCAACCCCCGAAGAAACAGCCGCACGCGCCGGCGCCAGTACCATGGCCGAAAGCCAGCTCGCCAGGTCGGCGCTGGCGCCCCGGCCTTCCTGCAAATAGGTCGGGTACCAGTACGTTGTCAGCATATAAACGCCCGCCATCGTGATCATGGTTCCGCTCAAAAGCCAGACGTTCTTGTTGCGAACCACGGCAGCCCAGGGAATCGGCCCGTGTGCTCGGAAATCAAGGCTGCCCGACTTGCGCGTCTGGTCGCCGTCGGCGGTGATCAGCAAGCGCTCGGCCAGGTTGGTTCCCGTGTGCTCGGCCGGGTCGTCACGGAACCAGAGGTAAAACGATGCGGCCCAGGCCAGCCCCGCGAGGCCGAAGATCACGAACGTCCAGCGCCAGCCAAAGGCGTTGATCAGCTTCTGTGCGGCCAGGGGCGCAATCGCACCGCCGATCATCATGGCGGTCGTGATCATTCCCTGGGCCCGGCCGCGGGTCGACTCGGGGAACCATTCCCTGAGGACGCGCACCGCGTTTGGCAAGGCGCCGGCCTCTCCGGCACCGAACAGGAAGCGGACAACCAGGAGCATCGTGAGGCCGGCGGCCGCCCCGGTCAAAGCCGTGAAGAACGACCACCAGACCACGACCCGCGTGAGCACACCGCGTGAGCCATAGCGATCGCCCCATCGTCCAGTCGGGATCTCGAAAATCGAATAGGAGATGATGAATGCGTTGAAAACCCAGCTCATCCAGGCGTCCGAGATGCCCAGCTCCTTCTTGATCGCGGGGGCGGACTGGCCGATGCAGACGCGGTCCAGATAGAGCACGAAGGTCATCGCCGCCAGGAACGCGACCACTGCGTAGCGAACCTTCGTCGGTCGCTCGGGCAGTTCGCCAAGATCAAAGGCCGCACGCGGTAGATCGGTCGTATCGGAATACACGATCGCTCATGGAAGGTCAGTTCCACTGGCCACGATTGGCATCATTTCGATCCCCGCGCCGCCAGATCGGCCCGGGCCCGGGCCATCACCGTCTCAAGCGTCACCGGCTTGCCTCCCTGGCGCTTGCTCTCGTCGGCCGCCTCCATGAAGGCGAAGATCTCGATCGTCTCCTCGGCCGAGACCGCAGGCTTGCCGGTCCGGAAAAACTTGCAGATCTCGACGACCAGCGGCTCATAGCCCGCATAACCGCCGCCAGTGACGATACCCTTGGAGCCAAAGACGGTTGTCCCGTAATCCGAGCGCCCTGGCGCAGGCCGCGAAACGTGCCGACTCTGCCCCCTTTCCAGACACCCGCGGCCAGGTCCGTTCCCGCCGTCTGGACTCGCGTGACCGACTGGCAGCCGGTTCCCATGATGGTGAAGAGCGATTCGACCCCGTGCACCCCGTACCAGTACAGGTCGGGATGATGCTCCTCAAGATGGCAAGGGCCGTAGGCGTCGCAGCCGATCACATCACCCACCTTGGGGTTGTGCTTCATTCCCGCAATTCCTGGGCTGAACCGAAGCGAAGAGCTTGAAAAGCAAGGAGTGCCGGACTCTCGGGCAAGCTCGAAGATCGCGATCGCGTCTGCCAGAGTCCCCGCGACGGGCTTGTCGATGAAGACCGGCTTTCGCGCCTGGAACACGGCGCGGGCCTGGGCCAGATGGGGCCTTCCGTCCACGCTCTCGAGCAAGACCACGTCCACTTTCTTGAGCAGCTCGTCGATCGAAGCAACAATCTCGACCCCGTACTTGTCATGCAGCTCCCTGGTGTAACCGGCAACGCGGTCCCGGCTCGAGGGGATATCGGGGCTGCCGCCAGGGTAACCCGCGACGACGCGAATCCCGGCCAGCTCGGCGGGGGGGTGTGGGGCGTTCAGAAGCTGGGTGAAAGCCGTCACGTGCGAGGTGTCCAGGCCGATAATGCCCGCACGCAGCGGCGCGGCCGAGGGCTCGCTCGCGCCGCAGATCGCGCGGGGGACGATCAGGCTCGACCCCGAGATCGTCAGGACTATTCCGAGAAAAAGGAGGCGACAAAGCACGGCAGGGTCTCCTGAGAGAGGGCCGGCGCGGGCCGGCTGATCGAAGGCTAATGGAACGAGCATCATCAGCGGGAGGGTCGAGCAATGCAACGCCCGAGCGTGCGTGCCGCCCTGGAATTCGTGCCGGCGCTGACACGGCCCGTCGATCCATACGCGATCTCTGCCGGCTGTTATTCGCTGAGCCGCCTGGTAAGCGCATGGTTCGCCCACTACGATGAGATTTATCCGAGAATGTTCCTTCCTCAATCCAGGTCACCAATCTTCCGGGGGTTTCCCGAATGCCATCCCGTCGGTCTTGCGGCAGAACTCGACTTGCCGCCTTGCTCATGTTCGTGTGCCGGCTCACGGGCTCGTGCGTGTTGTTGACGTCGGGCCGGGCCGCCGAGTCCGAGCTGCGAATCGAGGTCGACGCGCGCGACCTGCCCCGGCGGCTGCTGCACACGAGCCTGAGAGTCGCTTGCGAACCGGGTCCGCTCTATCTCTGGTACCCGAAGTGGATTCCCGGCACGCACGCGCCCTGCGGCCCGGTAGACACCGTGGGAGGCCTGAGACTGACGACCGATGACGGCAAGACCATCCCGTGGCAGCGGGACGAGGTAGAGCTGTATCGACTGCGCTGCGTCGTGCCGGAGGGCAGTCACGCGATGCACGTTCAGCTCGACACAATATGCAACGCGCCGGCCGTCGAAGCCAGCGGACACCTGAGCTTTGGCAACGGGTCGGTGGGCATCATCAACTGGCCTACCTGCCTGCTTTACCCCGAGGGGCCGACATCGCGGCAGACCCGCGTTCATCTGGCGCTGCGGCTGCCAGACCGGTGGAAGTACGCCACGGCCTTGAAGCCGAGCGAGGAGCGGGAGGGGCTGATCACGTTTCAACCCGTTCCACTTTCCACGCTGGCCGATTCGCCGCTGATCGCCGGCGAGCACATGCGAACCATTCCGCTGGCGGTTGGGCCCAACCCGCCCGCGTATTTCCACCTCGCGTCCGAAGCTCCGGCGGCTCTCCAGCTCGCACCCGAAGTGGTCGAGCTCTACAGCCGGATGGTTCGCGAGGCTGGCGCTCTGTTTGGAGCCTGCCATTACTCGGAGTTCCATTTCCTGATCACCTGCAGCGACGAGCTGGGCCACCTGGGACTGGAGCATCTCTCCTCGAGTCTTAACGGCGTACGCGAGCGCGACCTCATTGATAATGCCAACCGCAAAGGCTGGATCGCCAACCTGATTCCCCATGAGTACGTCCACTCCTGGTGCGGTAAGTATCGCCGGCCCATCGGCCAGTGCACGGTCGATTTTCATACGCCGCAGCGAACCTCGCTGCTTTGGGTCTACGAGGGTTTGACCGAGTATCTCGGCGAACTGCTCATGGTCCGCAGCGGACTGGTGAACCCCAAGGAGTACCGCGAGACGCTGGCCTCGACGATTGGCCGGCAGATGCTCCGAACCGGCCGGAAATGGCGCTCCCTCGAAGACACGGCCGTGGCATCTCATCTGCTTCGCGCAGGCAGCCCGAACTGGAACGAGCTGCGCCGCGACCAGGATTATTACTTCGAGGGCGCTCTGCTCTGGATGGAAGCCGACGCAATCATCCGGCAACAGACCGATGGGGCGCGCAGCCTGGATGACTTTTGTCGGGAATTCCTGGGCCGCAATACTTCTCGCGACGACACCGTGCCTTATGACCAGGACGAGATCGTCCGGATTCTCAAGGCGACCACGGAGTTCGACTGGCAGCGATTCCTGACCGAACGGATCTGCCGCCCCCTCGATGCACTGCCGCTGGACCTGGTTGGCCGCCTTGGCTATCGCCTGCAATACGCCCCCGTTCCGCCGGACCACAACGGCGAACGCACGCGCGGCGGCATCTCGGCCCAGCACTCGCTTGGTCTGATCTTCAGCCCTGACGGCCAGATCATCGACATCGTACCGGGCATGGCCGGCGATAAAGCCCGGCTCGCCCCCGGCATGAAGGTCATGGGAATCAACGGACGGTTGTTCAACTCTCGACGGCTCCAGGATGCGCTGGCAGACAGCGTCGCTCTCCGCAAGATCGAATTGCTCTTGCTGGAAGGCGACCGCTTCAAAACCATAACGCTTGATTACGCCGATGGTCCCAAGCACGTCGAGCTTGTCCGGGACGGATCGAAGCCTGACCTGCTGGCCCAGATCTTGCAGCCGATCGCGGACCGGCCGCGCCCGGAGGTGGGCCGATCTCTTCCCAAGGGCTACGTCGCCTACCGTGCGGCCGAGCCGGTCACGATCGACGGCAAGATCGATGAGAAGGCCTGGCAAGCCGTACCGTGGACCGAAGCTTTCGTCGATATCGAGGGCAACCGCAAACCCCTGCCGCAGTATCAGACCCGGGCCAAGATGCTCTGGGACGATCACTACTTCTACATCGCCGCGCAGCTCGAGGAACCGCATGTCTGGGGCAGCTTGACCAAGCATGATGCCGTCATCTTCCAAGACAACGACTTCGAGGTCTTCATCGATCCTGACGGCGACACCCATGAGTACTACGAGATTGAAATCAACGCGCTGAATACTGAGTGGGACCTGTTTTTGGGGAAGCCCTATCGCGACGGGGGACCGGCCGTCAACGAATGGGAGATCCCCGGACTCAAGACGGCTGTCCATGTCGAGGGAACGCTCAACGACCCCAGTGACGCAGACCGCTTCTGGTCCGTCGAGTTCGCCATCCCGTGGAAAGTTCTTGCAGAGTACGCCCACCGCCCCGCGCCGCCGCGCGACGGCGACCAGTGGCGCATCAACTTCTCTCGGGTCGAGTGGCGGCAAGAGGTGAAGGATGGAAAGTACCGCAAGGTTCCGGGCACGCAGCGAGGATAACTGGGTCTGGTCGCCTCAAGGCGTCATCGACATGCATCGCCCTGAATCGTGGGGCATTGTCCAGTTCTCGACGGCCGCTCCGGGAAGCGTCTCGTTTCATCCCGATCCCACCGGCCCGATTCGTGATCGATTGATCGAGGTCTATCACGCCCAGAAGCGGTTCCACGAGAAGTTCAAGCGGTGGGCCGGCCGAACCTCCGAGCTCGATCTGCCTGCCTGGCCGACAAGCTCTCCGGAGCCGGCGGTCACCATTCAGCCGACACCAGACGGCTTCCAGGCGGGCATCACCGTCACGCCCGAAGCCGGCATCAGACAAACCTGGACCATTCGCCAGGACTCGCGGATCGCGCACACCCCGTGAGCTGCTCATCTCCTGCCGCACCGCGGAAGGACCTGCATAACGGTTCCAGTCCCGTTCTGGTAACGAAATGGCCGTGAGGAGACCGGCCGCGATGTTGCTCCCTGGGTGGCTACAGGCTACTCTACGAGTTGACAAGTGTCGGGCAGCGAAACTGCTTTCTCTGTCAGGAGTGCTACCATGCCTGACCCCCCGCCTCAGCCTCAACCCACCATTGATCAGGTCGTGGAGGGCTGCTCGACAACGATCGGCCGCAAAGTCTTGAGCCGCGACCTTACCGCCGAGGAAGCCGAGGCTTTGAAGACCATCTTCAGCGCCGCGGCCCAGGCCCTCTCCGATGGGTTCATCCAGCGTCTGGCCGATCACGTGCTCGCCGAGCGTCGAGAAGAAACCATTGAGGAATTCTTTGAGGACAAGCTGAAGACCGACTAGGCAGCCGAGAGTTCGAGGCTCATTCCGGCAACGGCTGGCCCCGGGTCTCCTCGGCGAATGGGACGACGGCCAGGCCGGCCAGGTAGATCAGGGCCAGGCTCATGGCGGCCGGCCGGATCGGCAAGGCGTAACCCATGCCGCCAAACAGCATAGTCAGCTTACCCAGAGCCAAGGGGCCGGTCGCCGTGAGATACCGTGCGATGTTGTAACAGAAGCCGGTTCCGGTGGTGCGCAGCCGAGTCGGATAAAGTTCGGGCAGGTAGACGATGATCACGCCGAAGATCCCGCAGGTGCAGAACCCCAGGAGCGGCAGCATCCAGTAAACGTCGGAGCCTCGCGACAGCCAGCCGAAGACGAACCAGACCGACGCCAGCGCCATCAGATACGCCAGGGCAAAGGCTTGTCGGCGCCCTCGCCGAACCGCGACCAGGGTGCACAGAGGAGCACCGAAAAACGAGCCGACGTCTTGCAGCAGGGTGCCCCAACCGACATAACTGTCATCCTGCCGTTTCCATGCCGTCGCCTGGCGAGCCGCCTCGGCCTCGTCAGCCGTGGCGGCCCGTGCCAGCCGTTCGAGATCGAGACCAGAGAGCGACGCACTAGTTCCCTTGCCCCCGGCGGCAACCGCGGCCAGTTCGCTCTGCCGATGGGCCAGCAAGCTGCCGCGAACGAGTTCTGGCGTGAACAGGCCGATGCTCCAGAGCCCGACCTGGCCGACCATCCCCAGCGTCATTCCCACCAGGGTCCGCCGCCGCAAGGTGCGATCGCCAAAGATGGCGCGCAAGTCTCCCAGCCGCATTTCCGACCCCGGGCTCGCGGAAGTTGTTGCCGAGGTGCCCGCAGCCCGGGCCAGATCGCGAGCGCAAGCCACCGGTCCGGCTCTTTGACACGCAACCGGATCAACACGGCCAGCAGGCTGGGGAGCACGCCGAACCAGAAGAGGACTCGCCATCCCGCGGTCTGGCCGAAGGTGGTCTGGGGCCCCACCAGCAGACTCAGTCCCGACCCGATGATCGCCCCAACTGACGAGAACGCCTGGACCAGCCCCAGAGCGAACGGCCGGGCACGTGCCGGCATGGTCTCGGCCACCAGCGCCACTCCCAGGGCATACTCGCCGCCGATGCCCATCCCGCAAAGAAAGCGATAGGCCGCGAATTCGGGCCAGGAGCGCGCCAGTCCTGACAGTCCGGTGAACAGAGAGTAGACCAGGATTGTCACGGTCATCGTCCGAACACGGCCCCAGCGGTCGCCAAGCAGGCCGAACAAAAGACCGCCGGTCGCCCAGCCGGCTATGAACAACCCTGTGGCCCACCCGGCGAACGTTGGCAATTGCTCGGCCGCCGCCGCCGGCAAGAGATCCCGGAGGGCAGGCGTCCGCGCCAGAATGAACAGCCTCTGGTCCATCGCGTCGAACAGCCAGCCCAGTACCGCGACCACCAGCACCCACCAGTGCGCGCGGGTAAGCTCGCTCCACCACGTGGAACTTGCTGCCTCAAGTGGATTCGTTGCCGAGCGCGAAATGGCTGCTTTTCCCGATTGCAAGGCGTCGCGGCTGGTCGCATTGAAACAATGGTGAGGATCTAGTTCACTCGGCAAGCTTTCGGTATTTGCCCGCATGGTACAGGAGCGGCTGGCCGCCTTGGAGCTTTCCCGAGACAATCTCACCCACGAAGATGTCGTGGTCTCCACCGGGAAGTATCTCGACCACCCGGCAATCGACATGAGCCAGGCAGTCGGCCAGGATCGGTGCCCCGGTCACATTGCTCTGGATCGACAGCCCCGTGAAATCCTTGGGTCCGGGCTTCGCGAACCGCCGCGAGACATCCTCTTGGTCGAGCCGGAGTATGTTCACCGCGAAGCAAAGATTGGCCTTGAGAAAGTCCAGTGAGTGCGACTTCTTCTCGACGGCCACCAGCACCAGGGGTGGATCAAGCGAAAGCGAGGCGACGGCGTTGGCCGTCAGACCGTGTAGCCCGGCCTTGCCGCCGGTTGTCACCACCGTGACACCGGTCGCGAACTGCCCCATGATCTTCCGCTGGATCGCCGGATCAAATGCCATGAAAAACTCACGCCGTGAGGACAAGCCAAGGGCTATGGAAAACCGCGGCTCCAGGCGGCAGGAGTCTGGCATTGTACACGATCCACTGCATTCACCAAGGGGCAGAGCTGATGGCGAGATTGGAGATGACCGCCGTGATCACGTCGCGGGGTCCGCATGGCTCCTCGCGCTGCGACGAGCCTCGCGCTTCAAAACCGGTGACCGGCCGCTCCACCCAGCCGGCCGGCTCTGGCGTTCCCGGCATTCTCCCGCTCTCGATCCTGGGGACTTGGCTTTGATTTTCCCCTCGGGCTTCAGCCCGACCTGCCTCGGCCCGACACCGAACCCAGAATGCGGCTCCCCCGAGCTCCCCCGGAACAGGATTTGCGCGCCATAACGCCTCCTGGCAGGCGGTTTCTGGCCACGCCCCGGTGATCATCCGGCGCGCGTCCCTCTTTCGCCCCCGCAGGGGGCTTGGCACGGCAATCCGGGTGATTGCCTCTCGATCTCCCGGCTCCTGGGGCTGACGCCGCCAGGCTATGAACGTTCGGCGCTTTGCGGCTGGCATGCCGGAATAAATCAGCCCCGACCTCTCCCTCACGGTAATGAGGCCCGCAGTTTTCAGCACTGCCTGCACGGTGGCTGGCACGGACGCTGTACATCGGTGAGATCGAGGCGTGCCCCTGGTTTACATGAAGCGGCCGGGTAGCCAGCGCCGCTTGATGCGGTCGGACCGACCGAGCAAGACCCGGTAACCGCCCGCGGCAAGTGCCGAGGCGCCGGCGAGCGTTGCCAGGCCGCGCTCGGAAAGAGGCTCAGTCCCCTGCTCTGGGTCGCCGGCCGGCCCAGACGTCAGTTCGACCCTTCGAGCCGCCAGGCCCAGTTCGAGCTGTGCAAGTGCCTCGTCACGCAGGCTTGTCGCGGGATCGTGCACTGGCTCGTCCAGCCCAGGGGCCGGCGGGACAGCAGGTGCCGCTTCCGCCGGGTTCTGGTCGGGAGCCGGCGCCGAGTTCAGGTCGGCAGGCGGTGCCACCGGCTCCGAGGTGGACGGCAATGGCAAGATCGTGGCACCCCCGTCAAGTGGGGTCGGCGTGATCAATTCGTCGTCTGCCCTACTGGCAGGCGCGATCTGAGACGGTTGGGGCAAACTCTGCCCGAGCGCAGGCGGCGCGGCAGAGGTTTGGTTGGCCGACGTCACGACAACGGATTGCTGTGCAACCGACTGCGTCGGAGTCGAACTCACTTGGGTCAGCAGTGCTTGCGTTCCGATGATGCCTGCCGACGTGGTACTGCCCGCAAGCCCGGAACTCAAGAGTCCGGCGATGCTCGATGAGCTACTGCTGCTTGCCGTTGCACTGGTCGATGAGGAGAGCACGTCCAACCGCGTACTACGTGTGTGAACGGTGTGAGTCGTCGTCGCCGCGGTGGTCTGCGTAATGGCAGACCCCTCGGACACACCGTTAGCGGCCAGTATGCCGGCGATCACGAGATTCGCCTTGGGCGACCCGAGGCCGGTCACCAAGTCATAGCCGGGCGTTGCGGAGTAACCGTTGTAACCAGTTGTGATGGCATGGAAATAAGAGCTGGGAAGGGCATAGAGATCCGTCTGCGTCTGCGTGCCGGAGAGAGTCCCCTTCCCTCCCGTGGCCAGGCCCTGGTTGGCGATTGCAACCAGACCGGCCCATGCCGGAGTGGCGGCGCTGGTGCCGCCGACTTCGAACCACCCGGACTGACCGCTGTAGGGAATCGAGTCATAGACCGGTACGCCGGTGTTCGGATCGGCGTTGAAGGAGACGTCCGGAGTCGTCCGCACGCCATAGCTCAGTCCCACGGATTGCAAGGTTGCCGTCTGGTACGTGGGTTCCGGCTCGTAAGTTTGCCAGTAGCTGTCCAGGCCGCTGAATCCGCCCGTACTGTAGCTCCAGCCGGTTTCGGAACCATAACTGTTACCAGCCCCAAGGGTCAAACTGGTCCCGCCCACAGCGAGCACGTTGGGCGAAACCGACGGGTACATTGGGCCCGACCAGGCTCCCGAGTCGCCTGACGCCGCCACGAATGTCTCGCCGATGTGCCCCGCCGGTGTTGTGAAGAGACTATCGTAGGCCGATTCACCCCAGAACTCGTACGATCCCCAACTCATCGAGACGACGCTGACGTTCGGTTGATACCGAGCGTAATTGACCGCGTTGAACAAGTCGCCAAAGTTATCCGAGGCGGCTTCAACCAGGATGATCTTAGCCGCCGGAGCCACGGAGTGTGCCCACTCGACGTCTAGCGAGGTTTCCAAGGCCCAGCCCGAGTTGGTCGTGGTCGCGCCCAGTTGGTCAACGGTCAGAGACGCGGGTGCGGACAGGCCGAACTGCTTGTCAAACGCGGCGAGATCGGAGGCGATGTTCGGGTCGTTGTAAGCAGTGACGATGGCGATGGTCTCTCCCGCGCCGTTGCCGACAACCTTGCCGCCGGAGAACGCGATCTGGTTCACCCCGTAGGCGTTTTGAATCTGCTGCGGGGAATAGCCGCTCGGCCCGGAAACGACCAGGGGCATAACCTGGATGTTGTACTGCGCCACGATCTGGTTCAAGTTCGGCGTGGAAGTCGCCGCCGTCGAGAGCAGTTGCCGGCATTCCAGAGCTTCGCATCCCAGTTCCAGACGGGTGCGCTTCGGGTCGCGAAAATGGGTGACTGCGCGGGGACGAAACGGGGCGGCGGAACCGAGGTCGCTCATGGTAAGCCTCATCGAGTTGTCAAATCCGAGTTGCGGAGGATCTTGCCCGGTGTTTCTTCGGAATCGTGGACCTCGAGGGATCTCGATTGCTTCGACCCCCAATAAGATCACGCAACCCCCGACCAGATGCGCACGCGAAAGACCGGCTTGCCAGTGTAAAGCTTCGTCAACGACTACCAACCGAGCGCAAGTCGACAGCGGGACCGTGGCTGTTGGGTGCACTCAGCCCAGCTCTGCCGCCGGGATATGCCCCAGATCCTCGAAGACATGGGTGGGACGATAGGGGTAGGTTTCGATCAGCTCTCGGGTCGTCACGCCAGAGAGAACGAGGATCGTTTTCATACCGGCCTCGGTGCCCGCAATGATGTCGGTGCCCATACGGTCGCCGACCATGAATGATTCGGCTGGGCCGGACTGCAGCGTTGCCAGGGCGGTCCACATCATCAGGGGGTTGGGCTTGCCCACGAAGTAGGGTTTCTTGCCGGTGGCCAGTTCGATCGGCGCGACCAGGGCTCCGCACGCCGGTGTGATGCCCTGCTCGGAGGGGCCGGTGAGGTCGGGATTGGTGGCGATGAACCTGGCTCCCCTATGGATCAGCCGGACCGCACGCTCGATCTTCTCATGGCTGTTGTTGGTCAGAAACAGGAACCTGTGCCCTCCAGACTGAAGACGCCCCACGAAATCGACTGCGCCGGGGATCAGCCGGCTGCCGCGGTAGATCACGCCGTCCATATCGCAAACATAGCTCATCGGCATCGGCGCTAGCTCCAGGTCGTGGAGGAGCGTCGAGTCCCTCTTGAGCAGCTTCTCGATTCATGGGGTTCATGATAAGATCCATGAGAGCTGATCACAACCTGAATGGGTACCGCTCGAGACTCAGGCGATGGACGAGGCTAAGCGGGGCAGGCTGCAATTCTCGATTCGAACGCTCCTGGTCGTCACCGCGGCGACGGCGTTGCTCCTTGTGCCAGTGGCCTGGGTGACTCGCGAGCGACGGCAGATGGAGCTGGCCCAGCGGGAAATTGTGCGGCGGCGCGAGATCGCCCTGCGCTCGGTCATTCGCGAGGAACGGCGCCGCCTCGCAACGGCGGAACTGTCCACTGAGAATAGCACCCCGCCAGCAGCGTCAAACCCGGGCCTAGATCTGTCAGGCATGAGGCAGCAACCCGTCATCGAACAGTTGCGATTCGAGAACTCGGACCTCAGGCACCAGCTTGAATTGCTGCGCCGCGAGGTACAACATCTCAGGCCTCCGGCTAGAACATCGGGCAACCCGGGACGATAACGACACCCTGTTTTGAAGCGCGGCTCGTTGCGAGCGCAGTATCTGTCAGGAGCCGGCGGTGAATGGAATCCATATCGGTTCCACAGGCCAAGAAACGAGAGGAACCTGAGCAATGCGAGGTCGCCTGATAGGTGGTGCCGGGGTCTGGGTGATCCCTGCGATCCCGATGATGAGCATGCTGTGGGCCGCACGCGGTGATGAGGCTCCCGCGGCCAAACCACTGGTCCTGCACCAGCGGCTCCGCGAGGCAGCCCCGGCGCAGGGGGCTGGGTTCACGGTCAAGGAAAAGACACTGGAATGGGAGCCGGCGCGGACGGCGATCATTATCTGCGACATGTGGAACCAGCACTGGTGCAAGGGGGCGACGCGCCGGGTCGGCGAGCTGGCGCCGGTGATGAATCGGGCGGTCAAGGCGGCGCGCGACCGGGGCGTGCTGCATTATCCACGCGCCGAGCAGTTGCATGGACGCCTACAAGAACCACCCGGCTCGCAACCGCGCTGCAGGCGCCGAAAGCCGCCAACCTGCCCGCGGATATCGCCGGCTGGTGCACCAAGATCCCGGCGGAAGAAGCGCGGAACCTACCCGATCGACCAGGCTGACGGCGGTTGCGATGACGGCCCAAGCTGTCCCCAAGGCTCACCCTGGCGATCACAGATCGCCGCCATCGAGATTCGCGACGAGGATGCGATCAGCGACTCTGGGGTGGAGATCTGGAACCTGCTGGAAAGCCGGGGCATCTTGCATGTCATGCTCATGGGCGTGCACACCAACATGTGCGTGCTCGGCCGGCCGTTCGGGCTGCGGCAGCTTGCCGCCACGGCAAGGAAGTGGTCCTCGTCCGCGACCTGACCGACACCATGTACAACTCGCGGAGCTGGCCCTACGTCAGCCATTTCGAGGGGACCAACCGGATCATCGAGCACGTGGAGAAATACGTTTGCCCGACGATCACCTCCACCGACCTGACGGGTCAGCCCGCGTTCACGTTTCAGCCCGACGATCGGCCCCGGGCCGTCTTCGTAATCGGCGATGACGAGTACCGGACCGAAAAGACATTGCCGGCCTTCGCGAATTCTGACCTGGAGCCGCTGGGAGTCCGGTGCACATTTGTGGTCGCGGAACCCACGGCGCCGCATGACTTCAAGGGCATCGAGGCCCTGCACGACGCCGACCTGATGGTCCTCAGCGTCCGCCGGCGAGCACCCACGGCCGAGCAGATGAGCACAATCCGCACGTTCCTGCAATCAGGCAAGCCGCTCGTGGGCATTCGCACTGCATGCCATGCCTTCGACGCCCGCGGCAATGCGCCCGAGGGCCATGTCGAGTGGCGAACGTTCGACCCCGATGTGCTTGGCGGCCATTACACCGGGCATCACGCCAACGAGCTAAAGCCCAGGATCAGCATGGCCAAGGGAGCCGAGAGCCATCCGATCATGGCGGGTGTTCAGACGCCGCTTTTCGGCCAGGGGTCGCTGTACAAGACTCGTCCCCTGGCGGCGTCGGCCCATGCCCTGCTGCTGGGCGAGATTGCGGGCCAGCCCGTCGAGCCCGTGGCATGGGTGAATCTTACGGGATCGTCGCGGGTCTTTTACACGTCGCTGGGCCATCCGGGCGACTTCGACAACACCGCGTTTCGCCGCTTGTTGCGCAATGCCGTTTTCTGGGCCTTGAACCGCCGACCGCCGGACCGGCCGATCTCGACTGCGGTTTCCATGTCGAGATCGACAGGCGCTGCACTGCCGGGGTCGTCTGCAGCGGCGCGGAGCCAGGCCCTTCGCCGACGAGATATCCCAGGGTCCGCTCAGTCCTGAGCAAGCTTTGGCGGCTTTCCGGGTTGCCGACGATTTGCAAATCGACCTGGTTCTGGCCGAGCCGATCGTCCGCCAGCCGGTGAGCCTGAGCTTTGACGAGCGCGGGCGGCTGTGGGTGGTGCAGTATCTGCAATACCCGTTCCCCGCCGGTGTCAAGATGGTCAGCCACGACAGCGTCTGGCGCCGGTTTATGACCAGGTTCCGCAAGCCCCGCCCCACCACGTACGCGGCCGCGACAAGATCACGATTCATGAAGACACCGACGGAGACGGCGTGTTCGACCGGCACAAGACCTTCGTCGAGGGGCTGAACATCGCCACCTCCGCGCTGCGCGGACGCGGCGGCGTCTGGGTACTCAATCCGCCTTATCTGCTCTTCTACCCCGACCGCGACAACGATGACGTGCCCGACGGCGACCCCGAGGTCCACCTGCAAGGCTTCGGGCTGGAAGACACGCATTCGGTCGTCAACAGCCTGCGCTGGGGGCCGGACGGATGGATCTACGGCGCCCAGGGATCGACCGTCACCGGCCACGTGACCCGCCCCGGTCTGGACCGCGACAAAGAGCCGATGCACAGCATGGGGCAACTGATCTGGCGATATCACCCCGAGACCCGGCGCTACGAGGTCTTTGCCGAAGGTGGCGGCAACGCGTTCGGCGTGGAGATCGACGCCAAGGGGCGCATCTTCTCAGGGCACAACGGGGGTGACACGCGGGGGTTTCATTATGTCCAAGGAGCCTATTACCAGAAGGGTTTTGACAAGCACGGGCCGCTCTCGAACCCTTATGCTTTCGGCTATTTCCCCGCCATGAAGCACAATCGCGTACCCCGGTTCACACACACATTCGTGATTTACGAAGCCGATGCGTTGCCCGAGCGGTACCGGGGCGTGCTCTTCGGCGTGGCGCCCCTGCTCAACCACGTGGTCATGAGCGAGGTCGTTGCCGACGGATCATCCCTGCGCACCCGCGACATCGGCCATGCGGTGACAACCACGGACTCATGGTTTCGCCCCGTCGACATCACCCTCGGCCCCGATGGAGCCCTCTACATCGCCGACTGGTACGATCGCCAGATCGGCCATTACCGCAGTCATGAAGGCCAGTTTGATCCAGGCTCGGGCCGGATTTACCGTCTGGGTCCCCGGCGGTCATCCCCGCCGCGCCGGCCCCTTGATCTCGGCAAGCTTGGTACGCTGGAGCTGGTAGAGCGCCTCTCAGACGCCAACCGCGCGGTCCGCCAGACGGCCCTGCGCTGATCGGCGACCGCAAGGACCCGGCGCTTGCTCGGGAGCTTTATCGGCGGATCGACAAACATTCCGGCCAGACCGCTCTGGAAGCCCTCTGGGCCCTGAACCTGGTCGGTGGACTGGACGAGTCGAAGGCGCTGCGGGCGCTTGATCACGCCGATCGGTATGTCCGGCTCTGGACGGCGCGGTTGCTTTGCGATGCGGGCAGCGTGCCGCCCGCGGTGTCCCTGAAGCTGGCGGCCCGCGCAGCGGTTGAGCCGGATGTCGAGGTCCGCAGTCAGCTTGCCTGCTCGGCGAAACGGCTACCGGCGCGAGACGCCCTGCCGATTATCGTCGCGCTCTTGAGGCACGGCGAGGATGCACACGACATCCACATCCCGCTCTTGCTCTGGTGGGCAATCGAGGCCAAGGTCGGCACCGACCCGGACGCCGTCTTGGACCTGTTCGAGGATCGCGCGCTGTGGGACCAGCCGATTGTGGCCAACACGATCGTGGAGCGATTGATGCGCCGGTTCGCCGCCGCGGGAACCCGCCGCGACCTGGATCGCTGCGCCCGGCTGCTGGCTCTGGCGCCTGGGCTTGCGCATGGAAAAGCCCTGATGACGGGCTTCGAGTCGGCATTCGCGGGCCGGTCGCTCGCGGGGCTGCCCCAGCGCCTTGCCGACGCGCTGGCCAGTTACGGCGGCCAGTCGGTGAGCCTGGGTCTGCGCCAGGGGAAGCCCGCGGCGGTGACCGAGGCCTTCAACCTGCTGGGAAACGAGCAAGGCGACAGGGCCAAACAAATCCAATACCTTCAAATTCTGGGCGAGGTCCGCGTGCCGGGCGCGATCCCCGTCCTGCTGCGGCTGGGTTGCCACTCGCCCGACAACGCGTTGCGGGTCGGCGGCCCTCTCGGCCCTTGTGAACTATGACGACCCGACGATCGCCGCGGAAGTTCTCAAGACGTACGGAAGCCTTTCCGACGACGTCCTGGCCACCGCCCAGAACCTCTTGGTCGCCCGCCGCGGCTGGGCGATCCAGCTTCTCGAGGCGATCGACGAGCGAGCCATTGATCCCCGCACGGTGCCCCGCGAGATCGTCGAGAAACTGTTGCTGCTGGCAGACGCGCGGATCAACGAGCTGACGACCCGCCACTTCGGCGCGATCACACCCGCCACGAGCGCCGAGCTTCAGTCCCACGTCCGTCGGCTGGCGGCCGTCGTCCGCTCCGGACCAGGGGTGCCCAAGCCGGGTAAGCAGGTCTTCCTGGATCAGTGCGCCCGCTGCCACACCCTCTTCGGCAAGGGTGGAAGAGTTGGGCCCGACCTGACGACTTACCGCCGCGACGACCTGGAGGCCATGCTCCTGAACATCGTCAACCCGAGCGCCGAGATTCGCGAGGGCTACGCCAGCCAGGTTGTCGCCACCACCGACGGCCGGACCCTCTGCGGAGTCGTCGTCGAGCAGGACCGGAACATGGTGGTGATGCGGGGCGGTGACGGCAAGGAGATGACGCTGGCCAGAGACATGATCGAGGAAATCAAGCCCACCCGCGCCTCGCTCATGCCCGAAGGTTTGCTCGAGAGTCTGGGTGAGCAGCAGGTGCGTGACCTGCTTGCCTACCTGCGGAGCTCGCAACCGAACATCGATTGAAGAATCGTGGCCGCGGGACATCAGCTCGGGGCTGAAGAACTTCGTTGACACGTGAACGAAAGGACCTGACACACATCATGGGTGTGCAATTCAGCAGTTCTGGAGCCTCGACGTGCTTGCCGCCGGGGCCGATTCTAGCGGCAATCACGGCGCTGGCACTTGTGTTCACCACAACTCTGGGCACTGTCAAGCTTGGCCACGCCTCCGCAGCAGAAACTGACGCTCGCCTATGGCCAACCGCTGCCGGATTCGGTGCGCAGGGCGATCGTCGAGATCACGGTCGATGACTCCGCGACAAAGGCACCCATCGCCGGCGCCTTGGTCATGGTCCTGAATTACGTCGATCTGGAGTATCACAACCTCCCTACCGACGAGGACGGGCTGTTGCGAGTGGTCTATCCCTATCCTGATGCCCCGCAACTGGCCTTGGAGGTCCGCAAGGAAGGTTTTGTCCCGCAGCGCAGCGGCTGGGGCTTTGAGAAAGAAAAAAACACCACGCCACGGCGGGTGACGATCGCACTGCGGCGCGGCGTCGCAATAGGTGGCCTTGTCGTCGACGAGGCCGGGCGGCCGATCGAGGGGGTCACCGTCGTTGCCAGCGTGGATCAGCATGGTTCCGGTGATCGGCTCAAGGATCCTCTGGGGACGGAAATCCTCTACGAGGTCCCGTTTCGGACCGGCCGCGACGGACGGTGGAGCACCGGTAGCTGTCCTCCCACGGCCGCCAAGCTCTCTCTCCAGTTGATTCACCCCGACTATGTCTCCGGCGGTTGCAGAACGCTGGGTGGGCCCGGCCTTCGTCATCCGTCGCTCGAGGCTTTGCGCAACCACGCCGACCGCCAGGTCATGACCAAGGGCGTCCGGCTGAATGGCCGGGTCATTGACGCAGCGGGTAAGCCCATTCCCAGTGCGCGAATCACCGACTCTTCCAAGGGATTGACCTTCCTGGACTATGTCCGCCATACGGACACGGCTGCTGATGGTCGGTTCCACTTCCATTTTGAACCCAACGAGAAACTCAAGCTGACCGTCCAGGTGAGTGGCTTCGAGCCTGCCACAAGATCGATCGTCGCCAATCCCAACCATGAACCAATCGAATTCAAGCTCGATTCCGGCAAGGTGATCCGAGGCCGCGTGGTCGATCCTGGCGGGAAGGCCATTCCCGGAGCAAACGTCATCATTCCGCGATTCACGAAACATGAAGGTGTCTTTCTCAGAAAGTGGACCGATTCCGAGGGCCGGTTCACATGGGGCAGTGCTCCTGCCTGAGGGGTCGAGCTTTCCATTGGCAAGGATGGGTACCTTGGAATCGAACGAAAGCATTTCGCGACTGCCGACAAGGAGACCGAGGTAGTTCTCAAACCGGCGCTCTCGGTCATGTTGACTGTGCGTGACGCTCGGACCGGTCAGCCGATCAAATCCGTGGCGGTCGAGAGCGGTGCAACCGATCGCGCCAAGTCAACCATGTGTCTGACCAGCTCGGAATCGACCCTGGGCCAGCTCAGCTCGAGACCATCACCGGGACTATATGTCATGGCGCTTGACGTGGTCCGGGTCACGGCCGAGCCCAGGTGGATTTCGCGCACGCCCGTCTTGGAGATGAGCGGGCCCAGGTTTTCCGACGTGAGCTGGCCGCCGGCCATGACGGCGATGCGTCCCCGGGCGTGCTCGACCAGCCGCTTCAGGATATCGGTTCCCTCTTGGGCTGTCGGCCGGCAACCTGAGGTGAGCACTCGATCGACCCCCAGAGTGATCAGGGTATCGAGCGCCTCCTCGGGATCGCGCGTCTGATCGAAGGCCTTGTGGAAAGTGACGCACAGCGGCCTGGCGAGGTCAGCAAGTTTCGCCGTCTGGACGCGATCGGTGGTCCCATCCGGCCGAAGCATGCCTAACACCACGCCGGCCGCGCCCAGGTTTTTCGCCGTCTCGATGTCATGTCGCATCGCCGTCAGCTCGGCCGGGGAGGGCAGAAAGTCACCCGCCCGCGGGCGGACCAGCACGTGAACGGGGATGCTCAGGCGCCGGCAAGCTTCGGCGATGACGCCGGCGCTGGGCGTGGTTCCACCGGCCGACAAATTGGTGCAGAGCTCAATACGATCGGCGCCTCCAAAGGCGGCTTGAAGCGCCGATTCAAGATCTCCGACGCAAATCTCGACGACGACGTGATTGCTCATGGAGTCCCGGATTTCTATCTCGAAGGCTGGCAGTCGATTGAAGGTCGGAATCGAGCATTGGCTCACGGTGCTGGCGTCCTGTTCTGGAACAGGTTACCATTCAAGGACTCCAGGGTGGGTCTACTGGCTTGCGGCCCACGGGAAACCGCCACCCTCAAGAAACAAGGAACTCCCGCCGTGACTGAACGACCCGAAGCGATGACTCCGACCTCGGCTTCGCCACTAATGCGCGGATCTGAAATCGCCTCTTGCTCGCGCCGCGATCTTCTCAAGGGCTCAGCGGTAGCCGGAGCAGCCGCGGTCTCCAGCGGTTTGATTGTTCCCATGGTGCATGCAGGGGGCAGCAGCACGATCAAGGTCGGGCTGGTCGGTTGCGGCGGTCGCGGCACGGGCGCGGCCGAGCAGGCTTTGACGGCAGACAGCGGCACCCGGCTCTTCGCCATGGCCGACGTCTTCGCCGATCGGCTCCAGGAGAGCTTGACCGCGCTGCGGGACTCGAGCGTCGGTTCGCGGGTCGATGTTTCCAAGGACCGCCAGTATAGCGGCTTCGACGCCTACAAGCAGGTGATTGACCAGGTTGACGTGGTGCTCTTGACCACGCCGCCCCACTTCCGGCCGGTTCACCTGGCCTACGCCGTTGCGAAGGGCGTGAACAGCTTCGTCGAGAAGCCGATGGCAGTGGATGGACCGGGCCTGCGCAAGTTCATCCAGGCATGTAAGGACGCGAAAGCCAAGAACCTGTCGCTGGTCAACGGCTTCTGCTGGCGATACGACGCTCCCCGCCGCGAGACCATGAAGCAGGTCTTCGACGGCAAGATCGGCAAGGTCGTCGCCATTGAGACCACCTACAATTCGCAGGGTGTATGGGAACCTCGAAAGACGCGCGAGGAGTGCGGTTCAGAGATGGAGTACCAGTTACGTAACTGGTATTACTATAGCTGGCTCTCGGGTGATCACATCGTCGAACAGGCCATTCACGGCATCGACACGATGAACTGGGTGATGGGCGAGAAACCGCCGCTGCGGTGCTGGGGCGTGGGCGGCCGGCAGTCGCGCACCGACCCCAGGTACGGCAATATCTGGGACCACTTCTCGATCGTTTACGAGTATCCCGACAACGTTCGGGGCTACCATCATTGCCGCCACTGGGTAAACACCCCGAACCAGGTGAAAGACTATATCTTGGGCGCCCACGGGATGGCCGACGTCTTCGGCGGCGCCATCACGGGCAAGGACGCTTGGCGCTACCGCAACTCCAGGGTCCATTCCGGGCAGTCCGGCGGTGAGCACCGCGACATGTACCAGGTCGAGCACGACGAAATGTTCGCAGCCATCCGAGCGGGCAAACCAATAAACAACGGTGAGCAGGCCGCAGTCAGCACCATGCTGGCCATCATGGGCCGCGAGGCCGCTTACACAGGCCAGATCATCATGCCCGAGCAGGTGCTTAACTCCAAGCTGGACCTGAGTCCCGCGAGCTACACGTTCGGCCCCAACCCGGTTCCCCCCGTCCCCGTCCCCGGAGTGAACAAGTTCGCGTAGGATAGCAAATTCGTAGGTCAGGCTTTCTAGACTGACCTATGATGCATGCAAGGTCAGGGGGGAGTCCTGAGCTACCTTGCATTCAGAAGTTCAGGTTGGGAAGGCTGACCCCCTTGGGCTTGCGCGATGCCCAGAGCGATGATCCCAACGGCGGCCGGGCCTGCCTCTCGAAGCTGAACGGTGCCATCCGCGCTTGCTGAGACCAGCCGATTGCCGTCGGGGCTGAACACGACACTGGGCACGATGTCGGTATGGCCGTGCAAGGTCAATACCTCCTGGCCCGTCTCGGCGTCCCAGAGGCGCACCGTCTGGTCCTCGCTGGAAGTGGCCAGGCGGCGTCCATCCGGGCTGAATACGGCGCACAGGACCGAACGCATGTGGCCCTGGAGCACGGCGACTTCGCGACCGGTGGCCGTGTCCCATACAATCGCCGTGGAATCCCAGCTTGACGAAGCAAGTCTTCGTCCGTCGGGGCTGAATGCAACATGCGAGACCAGGCGACTATGCCCGCGAACTGGCGCACGAAGTTCCCGGTCGCGGCGTCCCAGAGGGTCACTGTGTTCGTGTTGTCCGCGGTGGCCAGAAGCTGTCCGTCGGGGCTGAAGGCCAGGTCGCGGATGATTCCCGTCGTCATCCCTGCGCGTCGCCAGAGGATGGCCCCGGATTCCAGGTCGAAGACAATCACTAGCCCGTTGCCATCTGTATCATTCGGGCCGCTCTCGCCGTTTTCCAGGCGGGCGTTGATCTGACCGGCAGTGGCCAGTCTGCGGCCATCGGGACTGAAGGCGACACCTTGGAACCGGGTTGTCGGCTCATCGTAGCGGAAGCAGGACTGATTGGCACGGACCGTCCAGGCCTCGACGCGGCCGCTCTGGGATGCCGCGGCGACAATCTGGCCGTAGGGGCCGACGGCCATGCCGTCGATCGGGCGGTCTCGACCGGGATCGTTGGCGGGCTCGAGCGAATCCTCACGCATTCCCTGGGACGTGTCCACGATGGTCAGGCGAGGATGGACGCGACCGGGCTGATCTTCCAGATTGCCGGCGACCAGCAGCCTGTGCCCGTCCGGGAAAAAAGCAATTCGGGCGACCGGTCCCACCCCGCCCCGCCAGGTGATCACTTCGGGATTGGAGGTGGCGTCCCAGATTTTGACGGTCTGATCGGAACTGGTGGATGCCAGCCGCCGGCCGTCGGGACTGAACGCCACGCACGTAACGTTCTGCTTGTGCCCGCGCAGCGTGAACGGGTCCAGGCTACTCGTGGTTTCCCAGACCTTGATGGCGCCATCGGCCCCGCCGGAGGCGATCCGGCGTCCGTCGGGGCTGAACTCGACGTGGAGAACCCAATCCTGGTGACCCCGCAACGACTGCCTCAGTTCGCCGCTGCGACGCGTCCCAAAGCTTGATCGTTCGGTCCCAGCTCGAGGTTGCAATGAGCGTTCCGTCGGGATGAAAGGCGACACCCGTGAGCGGGCCCCCATGGCCGGAAACCGTACGTACGATCTTGCCGGTTTTTACGCTCCGCAAAATCAGCTCACCGGGCTTGCTCGCTACCTGGGGCACGGCGATTGACGAGCCGCTCACCGAGGCAAGAGTTTCGCCATCGGGGCTGTACGTGACGCCCATGACGTTTTGCGTATGCCCGCTAAGCGTGCAAAGCAAGCGGCCGGTCGAGGCCTGCCAGCAGCGAACCACACCCCGCCCCCGCATGTGGTCTACCTCCTCGATAGGCGGGTACCCATGACCCGAGACTAGCACGCTTCCATCGGGGCTGTAGGTCAGCGCGTAGATCGTATCGCTTGTCTTGGGCAGAGTTCGCACGAGGGCTCCCGTCGTGGTGTCCCAGATCAGGATGTCGCCATCGTCGCCTCCCGAGGCTAGCAAGTGGCTGCCGGGCTGGAACGCCAGACTGAATGCGAAGTGCTTGTGCCGGCCCAAGAGCCTGACTGGCCGGCCCGTGGCCGAATCCCAGAGCCGGACCGTGCCGTCTTTGCTCGAAGAGGCCAGTAGACGGCCATCTGGGCTGTACCGGACACAGGTGACCGTCCATGACTTTGGCACCGTCAAAGCGTGGTTCAGGGAAAGCAGGGCTTGATGGCACTGACGCTTCAGGTAGCGCCATTCCCAGCCGCGCAAGGAAGGCGGGCAATCCTCGAGCAGGCGCTCGACCCGATCGATGTTGTTGGCCGTCCACTCGCGTTCTGCCAGGGCCATGCGGTGAAAGTAAAGGTAATTCTCGGCGCGGCGCCGCTCCTGGTTTTCGGCATTGCGGGCCGACTCCGTCGTCTGCAAGAGACGCTCTAGCCGCAGGTGGTAGCGGTAGCCCACGGCCAGGACGATCATGGCCAGCACGGTCACCGATCCCATCAGGGCCAGGGCCGCTTCCGCCGGCCGCCGCCGCGCCCGCCGCAGACAGCGCTCCCAGAGGCTGATCGGGCGGGCCCGAACCGGTTCCCCCTCAAGGAATTGACGGAGGTCGTCGGCCAGCTCGCGGGCCGAGTCGTAGCGGTGCCTGGGCTCCTTGGCCAGTGCCTTCAGGCAGATGCTCTCAAGGTCTCGGGGAAGACCGGGATTGAGCCGCCGAGGGCTCGGCGGCTCGGAGTGCAGGACTCTGGAAAGGACCTCGCAACGCGTTCCGGCAAATGGGATCGCACCGGTGAGCAGCTCGTAAAGTACAACGCCCAGGCTGTAGATGTCGGTACGATGGTCGATCGGATGCGCCGAGTCTCGGCCGGCGGCCTGCTCGGGGCTCATGTAGGCGGGGGTGCCGATGATCGCGCCGTCGTGGGTTAGACGAATCGACTCCTGGTCGAGAAACGCCAGGCCGAAATCGACGATTCGGGGCTCACCCGGCCAGGGCGTGCCCAGCTCGCCGGCCGTGCTGCCGGCAGCCGCGGAGCCGGGGTCAAGCATGATGTTGCCCGGCTTTATGTCACGATGAATGGCTCCCATGGAATGGGCGTAGGCCAGCGCGTCGGCGATTCTTGCCACCAGGGCCGCCGTGGTAAGATACGGCAGCTTGCGGTTCGCAACCAGGTCGCGCAGCGACGTTCCGGTCACGAAGTCACAGACGATAACCGGCAGACCGTCAACGACCGGAACCTCGTGAACGGTGACGATTCCGGGATGCCGAAGCTGAGCGGCCGCCCGAGCTTCGCGGAAGAACCGCGCGACTTCCTCACCACTTTCGATCAAATGTGCGTGCGGCACCTTCAAGGCGACCGTCCGGTTCAACCGGAGGTCCAACGCGCGCCAGACGGTTCCGAATGCACCGACGCCGACCCGTTCCAGAAGCTGGAACTTGCCTAGCTGTCGAACCTGGTTCTCCTCGCGGGTAGAGCCATTTGCGGCACCGTCATTCGGAGTACCGTCATTCGCGGATCGCGCCTCGGAGTCGGTGGCGACTGAGCCGTTTGGCTTACTCTGGCCCTCCGGGTTCGGCGAAAGCTGCGAATCCAGCCACTCCTCGTCCAGCTCGGGGAACCGGTGCTGGTAATCGACGGAGCGGGGAGACTCATCCAGCCGGCGACGATACTCGGCGTCGATGAGCACCAGCTCTTGAAGCAAGAGACTGCGATGGAGGCCCACGCCGGCATCGAGAAACGCCTCGATCTGCGGCCGCCGCTCTGAATTCCAGGCCGATTCGAAGCCATCGCAGATCTGGTCGATTTCCCTGACCTGTGAATCGGTCAGAGCGTCCATGCCATGCAACCGAGTCGAATCGGCGATCATGGCGGGGCGTCTCCCAAGTTCCAGAGCCGGCGGATGATCTGCAACTTCCGTTCCACCGTCCTGGTTGTGCAGCCTAGCTTGGCGGCGATCTCCTCGGTTGTGAACCCTTCCATCTTCCAGAGGGCAATGGCGCGGAGGATGGTGTCGCTGATGCCGTCCAGCAAGTGCTGGCATTCCTCGGCCAATTGCAGCGCAACCTGGGGATCGGGCTCCCTGCCAATCAATGCCGAGACGTTCGCCTCTCCCTCGGGTAGCTGCTGAGGACAGGCTGGGCTCGACGATTCGATGCCCGATCCCCCCCGCTTGACGCGCCGCTCGTAGCGTACCAGGTCGACCGCCTTATGGGTTGTGAGCGCAAGCAAGAGCGGCCAGGGATCTTCGTGCTCATGCAACTGGGGAAAACGACCGTCTCGCGTGCCGCGGCAGAAGCTTTTGAACGCAGAGAGTGCGACGTCCTCCTCATCGGCCATGCGGCTGGGAGCACCACGCAGCTTGGCGCGCGCCGCCTTCACCATCCTGATGAAATAGGTGTTCCAGAGTTGCTGGGCCGCTTGAGCATCGCCATTCTTAAGCTGGGCTACCCAAATCCTTACGGGAGAGAGTGAGTTCATGGGACAACATGCCCGGAAGAGGGAGATGCACCCTATTCCATACAGTCATCGAAGATGCCCCGAACGCCCTCCGAGCTTGCCAGCCCCAGGGACGAAGCGAAGCCCAGTCGCACGACCGAAAAAAGACATGTCGGGGAATTACCGATTTCTGACGAGCTATTATTGCAGGTTATCATGATTTCTGCGAGTCGGGTGTTTTGTCAACCCGTGCGATCAACTTTCGCACTTCGTCCGCTCTGGGTTGGCCTTCGGGCTGAGTTCTTGGAATTTACTGAGAGTGGCCGTGGGCTCCGACTCTGTAGTATTCAACAGATTCTGGACAGAAGCCGCGTGTTATCGCTTTCACGTCCAAATGCTCGGCAGTGTCCGGTAGCGACGTGGTCTTCGTTTCCTAAGGTTCTTACACACGATGGAGTGAGTCCATGCGATTCGTCCGGAAGGCTCTCGGCGCGATGCTCGCCATGAGTCTGGTCATCGGGTCGGCCTGCGTCCTGTCCGGCTGTGACTCTGGGGGGGGCCAGTCGACGCAATACAAGCCCATCGAGTCGAATATTCTCAAGAAGCTGGGAACAGGTGGCCAGGAGCAGAGTGACGCAGCCAAGGCGGGGCACCCCGGAAAGAAGAAGAGGTAGCCCAGGTCAGGCTTCGCCGGCAGGTTTGAGATCCCAGGCCTGCCAAACTGAGCAGTCCGCTGGTGGCTGTGCTGACCGGCGGCAGTGTGTAATCAGTATTCTTTGAGGTTCGGATTCCACTTCTTTATCAATTCTTAGTTGGAGGGATTTACACGTGAGGCAACGAAGGCACAGCGGTTTCACCCTGATCGAGCTTCTCGTCGTCATCGCCATCATCGCAGTCTTGATTTCTCTCTTGCTTCCGGCCGTACAATCGGCGCGTGAAGCTGCACGGCGAGCCCAATGCGTCAACAACCTGAAGCAAATTGGCCTGGCCATGCACAACTACCACACGGCCAATGGCGTCTTCCCGATGGGAAGCAGCGTCGCACCCCAGATAAACTCACCAGGTCTTCAAAACTCAATCTGGTCGGCCTGGAGCGCCCAGGCCCTGATGCTGAGCTACCTCGAACAGGCACCGCTGTACAACGCCTGCAATTTCTCTTGGGCGGTTTTGGATGCGAGTAATTTCAGCGGGCAAGCCAGCGTCGCCCAGTCGTCCAACTACAACCAGACCGTCCTGTACACCAACATCTCCAGCTTCATGTGCCCGTCGGACCCCAACGTGGGCCAGGGCCAGAACAACAACAGCTACGCGGCATCCTACGGAGCGACCACGACGGGCCTCTATAACTGGACCACGTTCTCACCGGGGAATTACAGCGCCAGCGGAGAGACCGCCGCCGACTCCACCGGCGTTTTCACGATCGCCAAGAGCTACGGTATCCAGCATATCACCGATGGCTCTTCCAACACTGTCGCTTACGCCGAAGCCTTGGTGGGCGATGGCAACGGCAGCGAGTTCGCAGGAAATGTCACCAATCCCAGCCGCTACAGGGGTAACTACATCACGGGCACTGTGACCTCAGCGGCCGGCGCCGAGAAGGTTCTCAATGCCAGCTCGATTCCCGCGTTGATCTTCGCGTCGCTTCAGCAGTGTCAGGCCGCATTCCAGACTTCACTGACCGCGATCCAGGACGACCGCGGTTTCCGCTGGTGCATGGGAACCACCGGCTGGACCATGTTCAACACGATTCAGGCTCCTAGCGACTCGCAATACAAAAACGGGGGCTGCCGCGATGGAGGAACACCCGGTCAGTTCCCCAACGACGGCTTCAGCTACGGCGCCAGCAGCGCCCACCCCGGTGGCGCCAACGTGCTCTTCGGCGACGGCTCGGTTAAGTTCATGAAGAGCTCCATCAGCTACCCGACTTGGTGGGCCTTGGGAACCAGGAACGGGGGCGAAGTGATTAGCTCCGACGCCTATTGACGTTGACGAGTTCGATCGGCCTCTTGGCCGCCCCGCTTCTCGGCCGGACTCATCAGATCGAACGAGCCACCACCACGCCGGCGGCGATCACCGCCGGCGTGTTTTCGGTCTTGCGCTTTCGGGAGCACGGGAGCATCAGGTGCGTCGGAGGTTGTGGTTCATCGTGACCGGATTACTCGCCGCTGGCGGGGGATTCTGGGCATTCGATGAATGGCGGCTGCGGGCCGATTGGCAGCAGGCGCAGCGCGAGGTGGCCGCTGGGAAGCCGGCCTCGGCCGTGCCCCGGCTGACCCGCCTGGCCGATCGCTGGCCTGGCAACGCCGAAGTTCATTACGATCTTGGAGTCTGCGAACTGGCCTTGGGGCATGCCGACCGTGCCGCAGCCGCGTGGGCGCAGGTTCCTCCAGGGTCTCCGCTTGCGGCTCGAGCCGCAATGATGAGGGCCCGTCAAGCGCTCAAGGTCCACCGGTTCTCGGCCGCCGAGCCCCTTTTGCCCGCTGCCCTCGTCGACCCCGGCGATTTCGGCAAGGAAGCAAGGGAGACGCTCGTTCACCTCTGCAAGCTTCAGGGGCGCTTCGATGAGGCGCGTCGTCTCGTCCGTGAGGGCTGGGGCCGCTACGACCGAGTCGGAACCATTCAAGAATTGCTCCGGCTTGATTCCGCCAATCCCATTCCCATTGAGAGAGCCCTTCCTGTTCTCCAGAAAGCAGCGCAAGCCGCTCCGGATGACGATCGCATCTGGCTGGGCTGGGCTCACCTGGCAACGAAACAGGGCCGATTCGAAGAGGCGCGGCGCTGGCTTGATGGCTGCCTCGAGCGCCGGCCTGACGATCCGGCCATATGGCGGGTGCGGCTCGACTGGGCGCGTGCCGCCGAAGACGAGTCCGAGGTGCGCCGGGCGCTTCAGCATCTACCGCCTGACCGTGTTTCCCACACTGAGTTGCTCTCGCTGCGTGCCTGGTTCGCTCGACGTGCCGGCGACACCGAACGGGAACGCCATGCTCTCGAGGAACTGGTCGAGTGCGATCCGGGTGCATTATCCGCAATGGAGAGTCTGGCGGAGTTGATGCTCAAAACCGGCGAGCCCGAAAAAGCCAAGAAACTCCGTGCGCGGCGAGGAGATCTGGAACGAACCCTGGATTGGTACATGGTCAATGTCTTCCCGGCCGACCGGCTTGATCATGCGCCGGAGCTGGCTCGGGCGGCGGAAGCGGTTGGCCGTCGGTTCGAGGCTCATTGCTGGTGGGAACTGGCGTCTGAGCGGCCCTCTTGGGCCGGTCAGGCAAAAGCGGAGCTCGCGCGGCTTGACGGGGAAGCACAGCTCGCCAGCCCCCCGCCCTGCGATCTGACGCCCGCTGCCCTGCTTGCCGAGCTGGCCGCGAAGTCGGCATCAGAGCGCCGTGCTCCCGATGTCGAATCTTGCGGCGCCTGGCCCCGGTTTATTGATGACTCCGAGACCGTCGGACTGCGCTTCACGTTCGAGAACGGGCTAGAGAACCTCCACCAGATACCCGAGACGATGAGCGGCGGGGTCGGCCTGCTCGATTACGACGGCGACGGGTGGCTTGATGTTTACGTGCTTCAAGGCGGCAGTTTCCCCCCCAACCCGGATGCACCGAACACCGGTGATCGCCTGTTCCGAAACAAGGGCGACGGCACGTTTGAAGATGTGACCGAGCCGTCGGGGATCGCAGCCCTGCCGCGCGGCTACGGGCACGGCATCACGGTCGGTGACGTGGACAACGACGGCCGCCCCGACCTTTTTCTCACCCGCTGGCGCTCGTACGCACTTTTTCGCAACAAGGGGAATGGCACATTCGAGGACATCACACGCAAGGCGGGGCTGGACGGTGACCGCGATTGGCCGACCTCGGCGGCTTTCGCCGACCTCGACGGCGACGGCGACCTCGATCTCTACGTTTGCCACTACCTCAAGTGGGACACCGATCATCCGCGTGTTTGCCAGGACAAGGTTCGCAATATCAACATTTTTTGCGGGCCCCCCGAGTTTCCCTCGATGCCCGACCACCTCTTCCGCAACGACGGCGGGGTTTTTGTCGACGTCTCTACCGAGGCGGGAATCCTGGATCGCACGGGCGAAGGGCTGGGAGTTGTGGCCAATGACCTGGACGGTGATGGGCGGGTCGACCTGTTTGTTGCCAACGACCAGTCGGCCAAGTTCCTGTTCATTAACCGTGGCGGCCTCCACTTCGAAGAGGTTGGCCACCTGGCAGGTATCGCCAGCAACAACTCAGGCGTTTATACAGCGAGCATGGGGGTCGCTTGCGGCGACGTGAACTCCGATGGTCTTCCCGACCTGGCCGTCACCAACTTTTACAACGAATACACGGCCCTGTACCAGAACCTGGGCGACGGAGTATTCAGCGACCATTCCGCGGAATATGGCCTGGTGGTCGCCAGCCGCTACCGGCTGGGTTTTGGGATGGCTTTTCTTGATTTCAACAACGATGGCCGGCTCGATCTGGTCACGGCCAATGGCCATGTTGATGACAATCGACCGGGCGTCCCCCAGCTCATGCGCTCACAGCTCTTTGCCGGTACCGCGGCCGGAGGCAAGCTGCTCGACGTCACGGATCGCGCCGGGCCTCCTTTCCAGGTTCCTCTGGTCGGGCGCGGGTTGGCGGCAGGCGACCTGGATAACGACGGCCGCATCGACTTTCTGATCCTGTCGCAGAATCAACCGCTGTCCTATTTCCACAACCAGACCGCGGGAGGCCACTGGCTCGTTTTACGGCTGGAGGGGAACCCATCGAATCGGGACGCCGTCGGCGCCCGGGTCACAGTCGACGCCGGTGGCCGGCGATTCTTCGGCTGGCGGATCGGCGGCGGGAGCTACCAGTCGGCCTCCGACTCGCGGCTTCATTTCGGCCTTGGAGCCATCGATCGCATCCAGTCGGTCGAGGTGACCTGGCCATCCGGGAAAGTCAGCCGGTTCAATCACCTGGCTGCAGATTCCGGCTACCTGCTGGGCGAGGACGACGATCGCCCCCATCGACTGGCAGGTTTTCGAGCGGAACTTCCAAACTCAACAGCCCGCCGGTAAAGGGTGAGTTGTCGCCATGTGGAATCCGGGGACAATTCGTTGGCTCGGATCGCTGGTGATCGCGGCCTGTATCGCAGGGGCGACCTTTTGGGGGGTGCGCAGTCGGCCGGCGGCCAAGCCGCTGGCCGACGGTCTGGAAGCGTATGCGTCGGGCGACTGGGAATCGGCTGCCGCCGCGGCCCGCCGGCGCCTCATGACGGCCAGGGACGATCCCGTGGCGGTCCGGCTTTTGGCCCGCTCTTCGCTTCGTCTGGCGCGTGATTCCGTCGCCGGGCAGTTGTATGGTCGACTAGCCCCCGGGCTACTCGAGGCGGAGGACTTGTACTTGATGGGCGCGGCCATGGAACGCGCCGGCGATAGGAAGGGAAGCGTTGGTCTTTGGGAACAAGCGCGGGCAGTCGACCCCAATCACCCCGAGACGCTCTTTGCACTATGCCGCCGTTACATGGACTCGGGAGAATATCCCATCGCGGCTCTCGCCGCCCAGCGATTGGCCGGGCTTCCGGATTGGCGGGATCGAGCCGATGAGTTGCTCGGCAGCATCCACCTTGCCCAGCACGACGCGGCCGGCGCCGCGGCCTGCTGGCAGCGAACCCTGGATCATAGGCTCGCACAGCAGGGCGGCGACCGCGTCGCCAGCATTCGAATCGACCTGGCGCGCGCGCTGCTTTGCCTGCGGCGACCCGCCCAGGCTCGACCGCACTTGCAAGCCGTGCTGGCCTGGGGACCCAACCCGGAGGCATCCTGGTTGCTGAGCCGCGCCTTGCTTCAGGAAGGCGTGTTGGCTGACGCGGTCACAGCCCTTGAGGAAGCCGGCTCCTATGGTGCCGACAACCCCACGCGCTTTGAACCGGCTCCATTTGTCGGGGCGGTGCGCTGTGCCCACTGCCACTTCGAGAAGTATCAATCACAGCGCGTTTCGCGCCACGCCACGACCTTTCACCGCCCGGCCGCCTTGACGGGACTGTCACTGACCTCTGCCTCGATCCCCGACCCGGTCGAGGCAACGGTCTCCCATAGTCTCCGGATGACGGAGGGTCGACTCGTTCAAGAGACGCACGTCGACGACCAGATCTTCCGAGCGGTCGTCGACTACGCATTCGGCTCTGGCGATATCGGCCGATCGCTGATCGGCCGCGATGAGGCGGGTAAGGTGAGGGAGCTGCGTCTCTCAGTTTATCAGGCGGGGCCCAAGTCGTTCTGGGACGTGACGCCCGGTCAGCCCCCCCACCAATCAAACCCCGAGAACTATTTGGGGGTTCGCCTGACTCCCAACCTCTTATACAGTTGCTTCAATTGCCATGTCACCAATCCTCGGTCGGTTATTCTCGCTTCAGGCCCCGAGGCGGCCGACCCCGCGATCGGATGTGAGAGGTGTCACGGTCCCGGCGGCAACCACGTGCTCGCCGTGGATGGCAGGTTTCCCGATCTGGCGATCGGCCGTCCCACCCTGGTCTCCGGTCTGCCCGTGGTCAAGATCTGCGCCCAGTGCCACAACGGCCGGCTGGGCCAGCCGATCCTGCCCGAAGAGCCTGACTCTGTCCACTTTCAAACCGCCACGCTGACCTGGAGCCGATGCTTTACCGAGAGCGACAACAACCTCGACTGCGTTACGTGTCACAACCCTCACCAAAACGCATCAAAAGATCAAGCCTACTATGAGGCCAAGTGCCTGTCATGCCACACCAAGGCCGGGAGGTCCGAAACTGTCCGGAAACCTCGGTCGCGGCTTGATAAAACCAGTGCGTCGAATCTATTGATCTGCCCGGTCAATCCGGATTCGGGCTGTATTTCGTGTCACATGCCGGCCGTCAAGGGCGTGATTCCTCATATGACCCCGACCGATCATTTCATCCGGGTGCATCGCGAGGGTCGCCCAGCCGGCGGCTGAAATTTCCGAGCGGACGGCTTCAGAACTTCACCACCGCACCGTCGCGCCGAAGCTGGAGCACCTTCGCATCCGGGTCGACGATGATCGAATCGGGCTCGAACGGGGAAGAGATCGTGATTTCTTGCGACTGCCCCTTGCCCAGATTGACTCTCGCCCGAGTCTCGCGATACTCGGCGGCAGGCTGGCCAGTCTTGTCGAACCGCTCACCGCGCATGGCGGCGACCTCGACGGGCATGGTTCCCGTGCCGGCATTCTCGAGCCGGACGCTCACTGTCCAGTGGTCGCCATCGCGCGTCTTGCTCGGATCGTGAAGTCGATACTCAGGCAGGACCACCTCGTGAAACCACTGCCTGGCGAATTGATCGAAAGCGGTGGGGTCAGGAGCAAACCTGCGCATGACCAGCAGAAAGTCCTGGAGCACGGGATGATCGGAGTTGCCATGGTAGGTCTTGATGAAGCTCTGAAGACCCTGTAAGGCCAGCTCGCGGCCCATCTGATTCAGCAGCATCCAGAAGACCCAGCCCCCCTTGTCGTAGGTCACGGTGGTGTCGCCGTCGCGGCTGCCATCGATCTTGACGAGGGGTCGCTCGGAGTCGGGCCGGCGGCTCTTCGCGTAGTTTGCCTCCAGCCGTTTGCAGAAGTCCATGCGGGCGGCGGGGCCCTTCATCTGATCGACAAGGAGGATCGTCGAGAAGTGTGCCATGCCCTCGGCAAGAATGTTTCCCCCCGGTCCTTTTCCCGGAGCGAGGATGTTTCCCCACCATTGGTGCGCTGCCTCGTGCGCGGTGATCTCGAAGGCGAAGTGAATCTCGGGGGTGTTTGCGGTCAGAAATCCGACTCCCTCGGAGAATGAGATGTTGGTGGGAAACCCCTGAGCATAGGTGGCAAGGGCGGGAAATTCGCTGAGCTTCAGCTCCTTCCAAGGATAGGGAAAGAACCACTCGGAGTAGTATTTTCGTGATGCATCGAGACAGCCGAGTATTTCATCGACGTTATAGCGGATGGCCCGGGTGATAGAAGACCGCCGTCCCCGCGCCATGCTTCACGTCCCATCGTCCCGCCACGACGTTGAAAAAGCTGACGGGATGATCACTCTCCCAGACCACGGTGCGACGGCCGGCATCCACCTGGTCTGTGGTCTTGATCCCTACCGAGTTGAGCGTGAACCCGTCCGGCCCGGTAATCTTGACGCGGGTCGTGAATGGAGCTCGGCCTCCCGCGAACGAATCGGTCTGCCCCTCGAAGAAGTCGTCGGTGTACTCTTTGCCCTCGACCCGGTTATCGTCCTCGATGCCGATCTCGTCACTGTATCCGATCGCAGGCACGATGCTCGCGCGGAAGCTCGTGAGCACGACACTTGAGGGCAGAATAAACTCCTCGGTTTTGCCACCTCGCTTGCTAATGCCACGGGGAAAGGTCCCTTGGTGGTGGAAGCCGAGCCGGACCGACTGGCCTCGAGCAAGAGGAGTTGGCAAGTTGAAGACATAAAGCCGTGCGCGATTGGTCGGGCTGAATGGTTTGCCATCGAATGTCCATGAGAGCTCTTCCCAGTGTAGGCCGCCGGTCAGGAGGATCTCACGCAGCGGCTTGTCGGCCGGGTTGATCAGGTCGTAGGTTCCCGTCACACGATATTGGCTGGCCTCGGGAAACAGCTCGAGGTCGAGATTGACATGCGTGATGTCAGGCCGCTCTGCATCGTGATACGTGGCCAGGTTCTTGCGCCAGTAATCCTTGGCCTGTCTTCTGGCGACTGCTCCCTCATGTCCCCAACCGACCTCGAGTGCCAGCCAGGTGCCCGCCACGAAGGGAAGGAGTGCCCACGGAGCCAGGCGCAGCCCCGTGGCAAGCATCGCCTGCGGCCGGAACTGGTGCATCATCCGAATGGGGTCTGGCTCGCGGCGGCGGAAGCACCGAACCGTCAGGGCCAGGAAGAAGATCGCCAAGCCGACCGCCAGTACTCGGCTCAAGACGAGAGCCTTGCGGTCAATTTCCAACACGCTGATATCGCTCCAGAGAACCGCACTCCAGAGGGGCCAGTTGCCGACCCAGTTGATCTCGTTCGCCAGCAGCCGATAGGCCGTGAAGCCGATCACCGCCAGGCCGATCGCGTAGGTCGAGTAGCGATTGCGGGTCAGCGTGTGTACGGCGATCACGAAGCACGTCCAGACCAGGAAGGTTGGTACGAGCAAGAGTCCCCACACCAGCGCAAACGGGCGGAATTCCAGTGGTGCCTTGCCCTGGATCAGGATGGCGATTACTCCGCCCAGACCGGCGGCCAAGACGATCGCCAGTGCAGCCGCGGCCAGCGCCAAGGCCTTGCCCAGCAAGAGCGATCCGGTGCGGATTGGTGCGGCGTGAGCCATCTCCGTCAGCCGTGTCGAGCGCTCGCGATCGAGCGAATCGACCGTGTACCAGAGCAGCAGCAGGCAGACACAGATTGTCAGTGGAGTCATCGTGGCAACGGCGAAGCTGCCTGAGGTGACTAGCAGCGGTGTGTCGAGATAGCCGACCTGGAACAGGCTCTGGCTCAGGGTCTGAAGCAAGATCAAGGGGACGAACAGGTAGAGGCCGGGACTCCACACCAGCTCTGCAAGCTCGATCCGGGCAACGTGCCAGGCGCCCCAGATCAAACCCGGTCCGGCTGCCGCCATTCCCAACGAAGCCAGGGGTTGGTGCGAAATTGGCCAGAGGCTGGCTTTCTGGCGAGACCGCCCTCGCCTGTCCCAAGGCTCGCGACGAGTGCCCGCGCAGGCGTCCCGCGCGAAGTGCCTTTCGCTCAAGTACACGGCTCACAGGCCGAGCAAGATGAAGACCATTCGGCTGATCAAGAACGCCCGGTCGTAGGGAATTGCGGACGTGTTGTAGAAGCTCACGCCACGATCGACTTTGAGCCAGGTTTCGTTGAGCCAACGGTTGCCGCCTGGCTCGATCAGCATCATTGCGCGGTTGATCCGCGGGTCGAGCCAGCCTGGCGACCAGCTCCAGAGTAGGAAGAGATCGACCATCACGAGGGCCAGGGGGATGAGGAAAACGAGAATCGCCCGCCGCGTCCATTCACCGATCGCCAGGGATGTTCCCGCGAGGAAGACGATTGTCGGCAGCGAGAACACCAGTGCCGGCCGGATGTAATTCAGTGCATGAAACGGGCCGCGGATGTCCTTCTCGGCGTCGCCGGGAAGCACCTGAAAGAAAAAGACCATGGCCAGCAAGTGGATCGCCAGCACGCCCAGCGCGCACCGCCAGCACCGCCGCGAACTTGCCCCATACGTATTCCCGCGGGCTCAATGAGGTCGCGTGCAACAAATCGCCCAGCCGCCATTCCGCGTCCTGGATGATTGTCATACCAGCGGCGATCGCCAGGAAGAACGCGTACAAGATCAGGGTCAAGATGGAAAGCTGCTTCGCCACCGCGAACTCGGAGGTGATCCAGGCCTTGGTTCCCTCCCACGGACGAATCTCCGCTTTGAATGATCATCGTGCCCGTGGACATTCCCCAGGCGCCTAGCACCAGGATCAGCGCCCAGATCCAGAACAGCGGCCGACGCGCATGATACGCGGCATCTCCCGAGAAGACGGTCAGGAACCGGCGCAGGCCAGGTGGAGCAGAGCCAGGATACGCCCCGCCGGCACGGCGGCCAGGCTCATGACGCGCCTCCGGCAGAGGCGACCCGCATCGAGTCGTTCAATGTCGCGGCCGGGAAGGCCGCCGGTCTTGATCACGACGAGGTAGGCGTCTTCCAGAGTGGCGTCCACCGGTCTGAAACCGTCCGGCGGGTCGCCCTCGGGTTGATAGACCCGAACCCGGTTGTTGCCGCCGACCAGATACGCTTGGGTCACGCACCGCTTCGGATCAGCGACCAGATTGTTGGTAGGATGCCGCGGTGATCGATGCCTCGAAGATGCTCCCCTCGATGGCCAAGAGCGCCTGTTCCGGGGTCGTGTCGGCGACCAGCCGGCCCTGGCGAATGATTGCGAAACGCGGGCAAAGCTGGGCGACATCCTCGACGATGTGAGTCGAGAGCAGGACAATTCGCTCATCCGCCAGCTCCGAAAGCAAGCGATAGAAGCGCTGGCGCTCTTCCGGGTCGAGGCCGGCGGTGGGCTCGTCCACGATGATCAGCCGGGGATTGCCGGCGATGGCCTGCGCAATGCCCAGCCGCTGTCGCATGCCTCCGGAGTAGGTCTTGACCTTGCGGCGCGACGCGAAGGTGAGATTCACCCTCTGCAGCAGCTCTTCGCAAAGTGAATTCAGGCCGCCAGGCGCTGTCACCCCCTTGAGCCGGAGCAGGTACTTGAGCATCGCCGTTCCGGTCAGGTGAGGGAAGAAACCGAAGTCCTGCGGCAGGTATCCCAGCCGGTTCCAGATCGACTCGGGGTGTTCGACGATCGACTCTCCGTCAAGCTCCGCGGTGCCCGACGTGGGCTCGAGCAACCCGGCGAGAATCCTCATCAAAGTGGTCTTGCCCGCGCCGTTGGAACCAAGCAGACCGAACATCCCTTCGGGAATGTCGAGATCGACGCTCTGAAGGGCGGCAACCGGACCGGGATAGATCTTTACGAGCTCTCGAACGGTCAACATAAAGCGCCGTTGCTCCCGTGTGCCGACACCATTATCCCCGATCGTACAGAGGCAGTTCGACCAGCGTGCGTGATTATTGCAAACCTCACGCTAGGGTCGCCAGGGCGATCCGGCCGCGCCCGAGCCGGTGCACCACCGCGCCGCACGGGAACTGCTCAGTTCTTGCTTGCCTCTTCCCTTTTGAAGAGTCTTCGACGAAGATTTGATGACGTGGTGCTATCGCTTTAATGCTTTGAGATCATTATCCATGGCCAGCTACGATCCCGAGTTCGATCATGCGGCCAAATTCTCGCCCGAGTATGACGATTCTCGCCCCCGGCAGCGCGGCTGTTTCTTCTACGGTTGCGTCATCTCCAGCGTCTTGACCGTGCTCTTGATTATTGGACTGGCGGTGCTGGCCTTCATCGGCATGCGCTGGTTTTCCGGCTTCGTCGAGGAGTGGACCTCGCCGGCGCCTGAGGAATTGCCCAGGGTCCAGGTTTCCGAAGAGGAGAGAGCGGCGGTGCGGGACCGGGTAAATGCGTTCAGAAAAGCCCTGGCGGCTGGCGAAGCGGTTGATCCCCTCGTGCTCGATAGCGCCGATCTCAACGCGCTGATCGAGGAAAACCCCAACCTCCGGGGCAGGCTGTTCGCTCGGGTGGACGGCGACAAGCTCAAGGCGAAGATCAGCTTCCCCCTTGAAAAGCTCAAGATAGGCATGCTCAAGGGGCGCTACCTGAACGGTGAGGCCGAGCTCAAAGCCTCGCTCAGCGACGGCATTCTCATGGTGAGGCTGGTGACGCTCGAGGGCAACGGCAAGCGCCCGCCGGAGTGGTTCTTGGCGGAGCTGCGCAAGCAGAACCTTGCCAAAGACGCTTATGACAACCCCGACAACGCAGAGGTGATCCGCCAGTTCGAGAGCCTGGAGATCAAGGATGGCAAGAATCATTCTCAAGCCGCGCGTCCGTGCGCAGACACCGTCGGCTGAGGACGGCCCACCGGAGTCGGCATCCGCTCCCTCACTCTCAGTGCCCGAGCCGCCGCGGGACGAGGCTCCCGAGCACGACGCCCCGCCGCCAAAGCCCAAGCCAAAGTGATCGACTCAGCAATTTCATGGTTCGGTAATCTGGTGTTTTCGAGGAGCCTGGCATGACAGGGAAACGACGCCTTGCGTTCCTGGCTACGAAACCGTAACTCGCGGGGATTCGCAGTCCGCGAACTCGGCATTCTGTAACTCTTTACCGTGGAGGTCTCATGAGCTTTTCGTCACGTCAACGCACGGCTAGCTGGATCACCGTCTGGGCCGTGGGCCTGGTTGTCGTTCCGGTCACGACCCGCGCAGAATCTCCCCAGGCGCCCGTCAAGGTCGCCTCGGTCGAGGGAATCACGGAGTATCGCCTGGCCAACGGGCTGCGGGTGTTGCTCTTTCCCGACCCCTCGCGGCCCAAGGTCACCGTCAACCTGACCGTGCTCGTCGGCTCACGGCACGAGGGGTATGGTGAGACGGGAATGGCCCATCTGCTGGAGCACATGGTGTTCAAGGGAACGCCGGACCATCCGGACATCCCGGGCTTGATGAAAGAGCGGGGAGCTCAGTTCAACGGCTCGACGTCGTCGGACCGCACCAACTACTTCGAGACCCTGCCGGCCAGCGACGATAACCTCGAATTCGGCATCAAGCTCGAGGCCGACCGGATGGTGAACAGCCCCATCAAGGCCGAAGACCTCGCCACCGAATTCTCGGTGGTCCGCAACGAATTCGAGATGGGCGAGAACTCACCTCAGCGCGTGCTCTCGCAGCGGATGGCGGCCGTTGCCTACGAATGGCATAACTACGGCAAGTCCACCATCGGCAACCGCACCGATATCGAGCGTGTTCCGGTCGACAGCCTGCGGGCCTTCTACAAGAAGTTCTACCAGCCCGACAACGCCATGCTCGTCGTGGCCGGAAAATTCGACGAGCAGAAGGCGCTCGAATATGCCAACAAGTACTTTGGCTCGTTGCCTCGGCCGGAACGGAAGCTGGCCGCGACGTACACCGAAGAGCCTCCCCAGGACGGCCAAAGAGTTGTGACTTTGCGCCGGGTCGGCGATGTCGGACTGGTCGGTCTGCTCTATCATGTCCCTGCCGGACCGCATCCCGAATTCGCGGCAGTGCAGGTGCTGGCCAGCATCCTGGACTCGGAACCCTCGGGCCGACTGTACAAGGCCTTGGTGGAAACCAAGAAGGCGGCCAGCGTCTCGGCGTTTCCCGAGGCTCTGCACGATCCCGGAGCGCTCGAGATCATGGCCGATGTCAACACCAAGGACCTGACGACCCTGGAGCAGGTTCGGGATGTGATGTACGCGGTGCTCGACGAGGTTGTCCGCGGCGGCGTCACCCAGGAAGAAGTCGATCGAGCCCGCCAGAAGATGCTCAAGGACCGCGAGCTCGCCTTCGCCGACCCGAACCGTATCGCGATCGCTCTGTCCAACTGGGGCTCGCAAGGAGACTGGCGACTCTATTTCCTCAGCCGCGATCGCATCGAGGAGGTCACCCCAGCTCAGGTCAAGGAGGTCGCCGCCAAGTATCTGACTTCCAGCAACCGAACCGTCGGCTACTTCATCCCCAGCGCCAAGCCCGAGCGGACCGTCGTGCCGCCAACTCCCGATGTGGCCAAGCTGGTCGAGAACTACAAAGGCCGCGCTCTTCAATCCTCGGGCGAGTCATTCGACATCTCCCCGCTTGCTATCGAGGCGCGGCTCCAGCGGCCAGACTCGATTGAGGGAGTCAAGCTGGCCCTTCTGCCCAAGAAGACGCGGGGCGACGCGGTTCACGTCCACGTGAACCTGCACTACGGCACGGCCGAGAGCCTGAAGGGAAAAGTCGAGGCGGCCGGCTTCCTCTCCAGCCTGATGCTGCGCGGCACGAAGAACCTCAACCATCAGCAGATTCAGGACGCACTTGACAAGAACTTCGCCCGGCTGGGCGGCGGCATGGGCGGGATGGGCGGCCGGCGATGGGCGGCGCTGGAGGCGGCGCGGTCGGCACCCTGTCGTACTCGGTGCAGACCAAGCGGGCCAACCTTCCCGCTGTTCTCGAAATCCTGCGTCAGGTGCTGCGCGAGCCAACCCTGCCGGAGAGCGAGTTCGAGATCATGAAGAACGAACGGCTGGCCGGGCTCGAACAAGGCCGGTCCGATCCGATGCGGCAGGGCATCAACCACCTTCAGCGGCTGCTGTCCCGCTATCCCGCAACCGACGTTCGCTATGCGCCGACAATCGAAGAGAGCATCCAGCGCATGAAGGAAGTCACGGTGGAGGACGTTCGCTCGCTCTATCGAGACTACCTGGGCGCCAGTCACGGCGAATTGACGATCGTGGGCGACTTCGAGCCCTCCGAGGCGCTCTCGGTCCTGGCGCGGACATTCGAGGGCTGGAAGAATCCGCAACCCTACGCCCGCATCGAGCGTCCGTACCAGCCCGATCTGAAGCCCACGCACGAAACGATCCTGACACCCGACAAGGCAAACGCCAGCTACTTCGCGGGCCTGACTGTGGAGATGAAAGACAGTAATCCCGACTATCCGGCCCTGGTCGTCGGTAACTACATCCTGGGCGGAGGCGCTCTCTCATCGCGGATCGCCGATCGCCTGCGGCAAAAGGGCGGACTCTCGTATGGCGCCAGGGCCGACTTCTCCGCCAGCCCGCTCGATCCCAGAGGCAACCTGCTGATCATGGCCATCTACAATCCGACCAACCTCGCCAAGGTGGTCTCCGGAGTGGATGACGAGGTGGCCAGGATTCTCCGCGACGGAGTCACGGCGGAGGAGCTAAAGCGTGCCAAGGACGGATACCTCAAGCAGCTCGAGGTCTCCCGGACCAACGACAACATGCTCGCCTCGTCACTGGCCGAGGACCTCTATCATCGGCCGGACCATGCAGTTCGACGCTGACCTCGAATCCAAGATCAAGAATCTCACCATCGAGGACGTCAACGCCGCCTTGCGCAAGTACCTTCACCCCAATCAGCTTTCCGTGGTCACGGCGGGAGATTTTAAGGAATCGAAATAGCAGCGGGTGGCCAGTGGCGAGGAGTCGCAGGTCAGGCAAGGAGCCAGCCGTCCCCTGTCCCGCGCTTACTCGCCACTGCCAACCGACCGACCAGGGAGAACGCACCATGCAGCGACGCGATTTTATCAAGCAGACAGGCACTGCGGCGCTGGCGGCCGCGGCAACCGGATCGTCGGGCCCGTTCGTGCACGCCGCCGCCAAGGCGGGCGAAAAGACTCCGGTCATTGGCAGGAGTGAACATCGCTACGAATGCCATCACAACTGGGGTGATCTTCCCGCTTCGATCCACTGGGTCGAGACCCATGGCGTGGCCATCGACAATGACGGGTTCATCTACATCAAGCATCGCGCCGGCGGCGAGAAGCCGAAAACACTCGCTCTTGCCCAGGACACCATCATCGTTTTTGATCCCGCCGGCAAGTTCGTCCGCTCGTTCGGCAAGGAGTACCACGGCGGCGGCCACGGGATTGACATTCGCAAAGAGAACGGGCAGGAATTTCTTTATCTGTCGTGCATGTTCCCCGTGAACTTGGTTGTCAAGACCGACCTCAAAGGAGAAGTGGTCTGGACCAAGCAGGCGCCTGCCGAGCCGCACGTCTACGACAAGCCCAATACACCGTTCTCGCCGACCAACGTGGCCTTTGCCCCGGACGGCGGCTTCTACGTTGGCGACGGCTACGGTTCCCATTACATCCACCAGTTCGATAAGGATGCCAGGTGGGTGCGCACCTGGGGCGGCCAGGGTGTCGAACCGGGCAAGATGAAGACACCGCACGGTCTTTGGCTGGATGACCGCCCCGGCCGCGCCAGTCTCTTGTCGTTGCCGACCGGGCCAACGCCCGGCTCCAGTACTTCACGCTGGACGGCAAATTCTTGAGCATCGTGAGCGAGGTTTCCTTCCCGGCGCATTTCGATATCCGGGGCGACGTGCTGCTTGTTCCCGACCTGCACGCGCGTGTCAGCCTCTTTGATAAGGACAACAAGGTCCTGGCTCACCTGGGCCATGATCCGGACTGGACCAGAGAGGTCTTAGACGGATTCAAAATTCGCACCCAGCCCGACCGCTGGCCGGCGGGCAAGTTCATTCATCCCCACGACGCCTGTTTCGACAAGGACGGAAATATCTTTGTAACCGAATGGGTGGCGACGGGCCGGGTGTCGTTCCTACGCCATGTCAGTTGAGCCGCGAGGCGCGACTCAAGAGCTGGCTTTCCGGTCCGTGCCGGGAAGCCGGCTTGCCGGGATCGGCTGGTCGGGGCTCCAGTCCCAGAAGATTGTCACGACCCACCAGCGTTTGCCGTCGAAAAAGAGCTGGATGCTATTGCCTCGAGCGAGCCGACATCCGCGGGGAGGGCTTTCGCTCTCCGGGTCGTTCTTGGCCGTCTGATCCTGCCCCGCGAGTGTTCCGCACTCCCCGAGATGGCCAGGGCCAGAATCGAAACAGCATGCCGCCAGGCCCATCTGCCCGGCGAAGATTGCGTCGCTTGCGTGGTTCCTATGCATGGCACTAAGTAGCCTCCAGGATGTTCGGGTCGGCGGTTCGCAGCGGACGATGCACGGCAAGTTGTCCATGGTGACAGCCCCCAGGTCTTCCGATAAGCCCGGCTTTGCGGCGATTCGCGCTTTAAAAAAGTGGGATTGCGCAAACTTTTCCAGCCCCCGTGTATATTAAAGCCCCCACTCCTCGACAACAGCCACGCCGCGTGGTTTCATGAGCGTGCGGAGCCGGGTTGCGCTGCGCGTGGAGCCGCCGAATACCTCTCTGCGTTTCTTTCAAGGATATGGATGCCTCACCACGACTCTGTGATGATGGAATCACTCCAAGGGCAATTGCTGATCGCTTCCCCGACGCTGGTTGACCCCAACTTCGCGCGGACGGTGGTCCTGGTTGCCGTCCACGGCGCCGACGGAGCCCTGGGTCTGATACTCAACCGTGAGCTGAACGTGCACCTCGAGGACGTCTGGACTCAAGTCAGCAAGTCTCCCTGCCAGCGATCAGAGACGGTGCGGCATGGCGGGCCGGTGAGCGGCACGTTGATGGCACTGCACGACCGCAGGTCGATGGCGAACCTGGTGGTCGCCGACCAAGTCTATGTCGCCACCGAGTTGAATACCATGGAGTCGCTAGCCGCCACTGACGATGGACAGGTCGTCTTCTTTCTGGGTCATGCGGGCTGGGGCGCCGGCCAGCTCGAGAACGAGCTTGCCGAGGGATCGTGGCTGCTTCTGCCCGCCAGTGCCGAGCACGTGTTCGGAGACCTAGACACGGTCGCTTTGTGGAAGCTGGCCATGACCGACGCGGGCCGACGCCAGCTCAAGGCGATCGTGCCCGTCAGGCATCTTCCCGACAACCCCCGGGACAATTGAGCAGAGCGCGGATGCGCCCATGAGCGGCGAGAAATCGTCTCGGGCCGTGATTGCCTCGATGAGGAACGCGCTGCCGCTGGCTTCGGCGCGGCTCAGGGCCGCCGCCAGCTCGGCCGGGGTCGTCACGCGTTCGCCCGATGCACCGAGCGCGCGGGCCATGGCCGCGTAGTCCCAGCTTGGGCGGGCGTAATAATCGCGCGGCCGGTCGATCGCCTCGAGCATTCCATAGTTGCTGTTGTTCAAGAGCAGCACGATGGGGGCCAGCCTCTGTTCGACCATGGTGGCCAGCTCGGTTCCCGTCATCTGAAAGGCGCCGTCGCCCACGATCGCGAACGGCCGCCGCGCGGGCTCGGCGATTCCCGCACCCAGCGCGCCGGGGACGGCAAAGCCCATCGAGGCGTAATAGCCGGCGGCCAGAAAGACTTGGGTGCGCAGCTCCAGCGCGATGAACCAGCTATCCCCCACGTCGGCCGTGAAGCTGTACCGCGCCGGATCGAGCCGCTTGAGCGCGGCCAGGATGTGGGCAATCCGAAGCGGCGCGCCCTGGCCGGTGGTTGAACCCGGCGCAGGGCCGGGCTCTCATCGTCTTCGGCTGGATGCGGCGGAACCGACGAGCCGGCGAGCAGCGGGATCGGCCGATCACTGGCTGGCAATCGATCGAGGAGGGCTTCGACGACCTGCCGAATCGCCAGTCCGTCGTAGCGGTGAAATCGCACACGCACGCCGTCGGGATCGATCAGGATTCGCGCCTTCGGGTTGATGCGATCGGTCCAGAAGCCGGTTCCCAGGTCCGTGCGGACGACGCCGATGCCGATGACGCAGTCGGAACCGTCGAGCAGCTCGCGGACGGCCGGGTCGCTCAGCGCACCCATGTAGACACCGGCATGCTGCGGATGGCTCTCGGAGATCGCGGCTTTTCCCAGCACGTCGGTCGCCACCGGCAGCCGCAGTCGCTCCGCCAGGCGCACCACCAGGTCGGTCAGGCCGTGCCGCCGCAGTCCCGCTCCGACGTAGAGCGTTGGCCGCTCGGCCGCGGCCAGCATGGCGCCGATCTCGCTCACGACCTCGTCGAGGGCATCGGCCTGGGCCAGCCGCGCTTCGGGCTCCAGCTCGAGTGCCAGCCGGGCGCTGGGCGCGGCCACTTCCGCACGCACCCGGTCGAGCGGAATCTCCAGGTATCCTGGCGCTTGCGCCGGACCACGTTACGCAGCACGCGGTCGATCGTCTCGGGCGCCAGCGCGGGATCATCCAGGATCGCGGCATCGATTGTCACCTCGCGGAAGATGTGCAACTGGCTGTCGTAGGTCTTGACCACATGATGCAGGTGAACCTCGTGATCACCGCGCCGAAACTTCATCGCCGGGCCGCCACTGACGATCAAGAGTGGAGACTGCTCGGCATAAGCACAGGCGACCGGGTTGAGCATGTTCAGCGCCCCGGGTCCGTAAGTCGCCAGCGCCACGCCCAGGCCCTTGAGCCGCGCATAGGCGTCGGCCGCGAAGCCGACGCCCGGCTCGTGGCAACAGACCACCGTGGGAAACCCTAGAGACTCCTGAACGGCATAAACCGGCAGCACGAAATCGCCGGGGATGCCGAAGGTGTGCCCGACTCCCAGCTCGCGCAGACGGTGAAAGAGATACTCGGTCAAGTTCATCGGCAAGCTTTTCTGTCTGGGCCAGGTGAGCTTAAAGTACGGGATGGAACATGTTAGCCACGGATGGAACACGGATGAAACACGGATAAATTCAGTGAAATCAGACACTTGGTAACTGCGACATCGGTCATTGGAAGATTGTGTCGTTCCTGTGTTTAATCCACAGTCTGTTGATCGTTTTACTTTCTTATCCGTGTTTCATCCGGGTTTCATCAGTGTCTCTAATAGTCTGCTTCTTTGAACGATTCTATTTTTGGAACTCTCGTATGCGCCGCGATAGTGTGTTTCTCTCCTTGGCCCATCTCGACTCGACGATCGACCCTTCTCGCTTTGACAGACTGCCGTGGTTATGACGACCGACCGCCGCGGGGTCCTACCAGATGTCGCGGTCGAGCGGGGTTTTCATTTGCCCATAGCCGTATCTGAACCAGACCGACCGCCACTGATCTTCGTAGGAACGGCCCCCCCCAATCTGCATTGCGAGGTACTCCGCTCCCTCTTCCAGCAACCGATCGATCCCCCTGATGCCTTTCCAGAACGCTTCTTGCGCGGCCGCCGGGTCGCGTCCCTTCAATCCATAGGCCAGATAGAGATAGCTTTGCGGGGAATCGTAATATCGCTGAGACTCGTCAACCAGTCTTCGCGCACGCGCCGGATCGCTCGTGGCCATCTTCCAGGCGATCGCTGGGTGCAGCCAATTTTGTCCTTCCTCCTGGGGGACCAGTCTCGACACGTGCTCGGCTTCGGCTGGATTCTCCGTCGCCAGGCCGAAGGCCACGTTCCAGAGAATTTCGTTTGCGTCGACTCGACTGCTGGCAGCTAAATCCCTGGCGATGCTCAGCGCCGCCGGCGGGTCGATATGGGCCAGCCGGAGGCCGAATGCAATGCGTTGCTGGGGGTCGACTTTCCCAGGGCCAACATCTTCGGCGACCAGGGCCTTGGCCTTTTCCTTCTCGCCCAGCTCATGCAAGCGCAGGGCGATCATTAACACACGTAGTCGGAACTTTCGCGGCCTTGGCTTGAACCGCGGCGCGCGCCAGCAAGGCGAGCTTACGATCACGCGCTTCCAGTTGGCAGCGCATCAGCCACCGCCATAAGCAACGTACGACGGGCTCTCGGTGAATCAATCGATTCGGCCACTTTCTCGGCTCGAGCCTGATCAGTCCGGGCCAGAGCCTGAGCCACCCGAAGCTTGATCTGCGCGACCCTGGGTGAAGTCGCGATGTCCTCGGTCTCCAGCTTCTGCAAGACACCGAGGGGATCGGCCGCCGCGAGACATACCAGCGCACGACAGGCGGCGTCCTGGTCCTTCTGAGCCACGGCCGCTTCCCAGCACGGCTCGATCAACCGCCGCGCCAGGGCGCGCGATTCCTCCTCGCGGAATTGGTTCGGGAAGCGTTCGCAGCTCCTGTGTTGGATGTTCGCCGACACGAATCAACTCCACCGCGATTTCTTCCTCGCCGGGCTTGATCAGCCGGCCGAAGAAACGAAAACCCTCACGGCGGGCAAAGAGGAACACCGGCCCCTCGCGAAAGCCCCCCAGCGCGAACCGGCCGTCACCGTCGGTTTTCGTCGCGGTCCGCTCCGGTCCATCGCCCGACTGAAAGACTTCGACGTGGGACAGCGGCTTGCCCTGCCGATCGACGACCCGCCCGCGAATCGTGCGCAGGGGCCTCTGGAGCATGGGCATCAAGAGCGGAGCCTGCTCGCCGATCGTGATCCATTTCGACATGATCGGCTCGAACCCCGGGGCGCGAATCACTACCTGATACGACGAGCCGACCAGCAGGTTGTCGGGCGTGCGGAACGAGCCGTCGGCCGCCGTCCGCAGTGGACCGTCCTGGAAACGGACGGGATTCATTCGCAGGTAGTTACCGCCCTTAGACCAGACCTCGACCTCCTGGCCCGCGACCGGTTGCCCGGCTCGGTTCCGGACGCGACCCGCCAGTCGCCGCGTCGGCTTGAGGCGGATGGTGATGGTGGCGCCCTGGTTGTCGCGACGTGGATTCGCGAGGAGCTGCATGTCCTGAGTGCCGATCGACGCGGCCGTGAGGCGCACGGCGACCAACTGATCGCCGCCCGCCAGGTAATTGAGCGTCGCCTGGCCGTCCGGCCCGATGGTGACGGCGAGCGACATGGCAAGCGCCTCGGGAACCTCGGCGTTGCGGCCAGCGACGTTGAGGATCTGTGGCGAGAGTCTTGCACCGGGGACGGGTCGTCCGTCGGGACCTTCGACCTTGACCGTTCTCGGCTGGGGCTTTCGCAAGACCAGGTCAAGTGGTTGTGTGCTGCTCCTCTTGACCGCGATGGCCGAGCCCGGACGATAGGACCACAATAAGGATATGGCCGCCCGTTTCGGATGCGGAGAAACGAACCGAACTCGCCCTTCGGCGTCCGATTTCGTCGTCACCTCAACGGGCTTCCCAGTGCCAGCCCAAGGCCGAATAGACGACCGGCGCATCAGGAACAGGCTTGCCCTGGTCGTCCACAACCTTGCCCTGAATCATCCCGCCCTGGAGTTGTGCGACCACGGCGGTCGCCAGGATTGAGCCGAAGAGCATCGTCATGGGGTGGGCCTCCGTCCGGGTGCAGGGACTTCACAACCGCCGGCCACTTGGCAATTTCACGATCATTCCGCGGAGGGGATCGCCCTTGAGGTGACCGCGTCACGCGCATTGGTGCACCTTCCTTCTAGAGCGACTGGGAAGTGAGTTGCGTAACCAGATATTCCAAAAATCGCTGCGTGGAAGTCCAGGGTTGACCAAGGATATCCATTCTCTCCGGTGCAAGTACTGAGGTGGCCGCTTCCGCCTCCTTCCCCCTCTGCGATGATTTGATGGCCGGTTGCTGAGGATGACGCCCTGAATCGGTTCGAAAAGACAATTCTCTACGGGATCGGCTACATCGATCGTTCCGGCACAAGTCCTATTTCGCGATGCAGTTAAGTCCAGAGACGCGGCCCAAGAAAACCAAAAATCTGGCGTTTCAGGCCATGGAGGCCAACAAAAATACAGACGTAAATAATTACTGAGTAATAATTTACATCAATACAATGACCCCGAGAGACCGCTCGCGAAAGCTCAAAAACGTAGCATTCCGTAGCATGTTCACCTGGATGGGCGAGACATGCCGTGATCGGCTCGTTGCGGCAAGGACTATGGACGCGGAAGATTTAAGCAGGTCGTACTCAATGCGAAGTGCTAGCTTTGGCGGCTTTCGCATCCGCATTCCCACAAGAAAACAGCTCTGTAGACTCGCCAGATCGACCTTGCCACTTTGCGCCCGGCGCGTATGCTTCGCGCGAGCTGTAGCTCACATCCTTGGCCCGTCGCACGCAATTCATTTCTGAGTAGAGGCACGCCGAAGTGTCGTTCATAGCACTGGGCTCGCGCTGCGGGTTATCCGGGCAGATTTAAAGTTCTCGTCCCTTTGAAAGTCGATAGGGTCTCGACTCTGATGGAGTAAGACAGGATGTCATCCTCCTTGGATCACGAGGCGGCTGGGTTTTTCGGCAGGCGCACGGTCCGAACCGCGCGACGTAGCGCACATGCCTTTACCGTTGGCTCAATTGAAGGACTGGAGCAACGGCTGGCGATGAGCGCGACAACCGCCGCGACGCCGGCACATTCAGATGCTCTCGGCCACCACCACCGATTCCAAGAGCGTCACGATCGATTACCAAGTGAATCAGGCTCCTGGCGCCACGAACCCCTTCCAATTCGGCGTTTATCGCTCCAGCGATGGCCAATTCAACTCGAGCGACTCTCTGGTTGCCACCGTCACTCTGGCCGCCCCCGGCTCGGCGTCGGGGCAGAGCGGCATTACCCTCGACCAGAACGGCCAACCTGCTACCGCATTAGGTACCCACCAGCTCACCCTCCCCCTGGCTCAGGGCTTGCCGCCCTTCCCGGAGAAACCCTACGTCTTGGTCGTTGCCGACCCCAATTCGCCCTCCGCGACCACCGATCCCGGGCAAACCGCGTCGTTCCGCGTCTACACCATCGGCATTGTGACACATGGAGGAATCCAGGACCCGAGCTGGACCCACGGGCCTCCCTGGGAGCTCGAAACCGCCTACATGATGAGGCGCGAGGGCTTTGACGGAGTCATCGGCTACAACTGGGCGCTGCAGAGCAGCACTCCCGGCGCGGCGATCAAACAGTCGCCCCGGCTGGCGCGGATGATCCTCGACGCCGCCAGTCGTTTCCCAGCAAACGCTCCGGTCGACCTCGAGTTCATCGGCCATAGCGAAGGGACGGTGGTCAACACCTATGCCATCGTTGCTTTGGAAAGCAAGCTGACCCCGCAGCTCAAGGCGGGCTACATCGAGGATATTCTGCTTGATCCGCACGCCGCCAATCAGAACGTACCGGGCCAGCAGATGAGCTTTGGCGGCGCACTGGGCGGACTGGCCCGGGCCATCGTCACGGACTACCAGGCCCAGGCGAAAGACCCCCCTGCATTCTTCCCCTCCGTGGTCGATGAGGCCATCGTGTTCTTTCAACACTCACAGTCCACGGCCAGCGGGATCTACAACCTTTGGGGTCAGGTACCCGTCAAGAGCGAAGGTCCAGTGGTTCACTATTACAACCTGACCGACATGGGAGCCACCCATTCGGGCAAGACCGGCGTGAACTACTGGTTCCGGGACTTCATCGCGCCGACCCTGGGCAATCAGGCGCCGCTGATTGGCGAGCTTCAGTTGAACGGTCAGATCGATAACGTCCAGCCGGCCGCCGCAAGTTCCGTGAGTCAAAGCTCACTGGTCCAGCATGCCAATAACGCGCGCGCCAATCGCGTTTATGGGCCGGAGCAAGTCGTTCAGACGAATCAGCCGGAGTTCTCCGGCACGGCCGCGCCCGGTTCGATCATCCGGCTGGGTCTAAGCCCCGCGACGAAGCCGATGAACCTGGCGCTGGCGGGCGTTACCATCGCCAGCAGCACCGGACAATGGTCGCTCACCCCGGGCCTCCCGCTTCGCAATGGACAGTATCGTACGCTCGTAACAGCCTTCTCTCGCACCTTGACCACCCGCCCGGGATTGGCCATCGTTCCAACCCAGCCGTTGGGGCGTCTGGTTGTTGACGCCCCGTCCGGATCATAGGCTGGTCCTCGACGACTGCCCGTGCAACCCCTAAGCCAGCCGGCGCGGGAAGCATTGCCGCAGGTGCGGGTAGTCTTTCGCCAACTGGTTCGGGCGGAAGAGTTTGCGAAGTAGTAAAAGGCTACGCGACAGGTCGCTGAGGCGGCTCGGAAACGAGGAAGCCGATCTCAAAACTGCGGATGTGCCCTTGCGACCGCCCAGGAGGATGCGTATATTAGCTTAATTCGGCCCGGGTTGTGGCGACTCGTCATCACCCCTCCAGTAGTCGATTTTCCGGCCCCGCGCCGGATCCGAAGTTGAATGCGAGACGCAATGAGGCCCGGGCATCGCAGTGCCATGCCGCTGGTCCCTGGGAGGCGGTTGTGTTTGCGACCCTCGGCTCACTCCGGCCCGATGACAAGGGGCAGGCCGAGGTTGCGGATAAGAGCGGCCGAAGTTTCGAGGAAAGCTGTCAGTCCTATGAAAGTGCGATCAAGTGTCAAGCGAATTTGCGAGAACTGCAAAATCGTGCGCCGGGCGGGAGTGGTCTACGTGATTTGCACCAATCCGCGCCACAAGCAGAGACAAGGCTAGACGGTCACGGTTCGCGCCGGCCCAAGCCGTGGCGCCCTCCAGGTGGTTTGCTACCCGGTTTATCAGCTAACAACCGCTCAAAGTATTGATCGACGGAGACTGTTAGGGATGCCTCGTATTCTGGGTGTCGATATTCCCAACGACAAGCGCACGATCATCTCGTTGCGCTACATTTACGGAATTGGTCCCCACCTTGCCGAGCAGCTTTGCGAGCGGACGGGGATCGATCGCGACAAGCGAGCGCGTGACCTCACCGAGGACGACCTGGCCAAGCTCGCCTCGCTGCTGGACAACGAGTACGTGGTGGAGGGCCAGCTCCGTCGTCAAGTTCAGCAGAACATTGCACGGCTGCGCGATATCGGGTGCTATCGGGGACTCCGGCACCGCAAGGGCCTGCCGGTCCGGGGCCAGCGCACACGCACCAACGCGCGGACCCGGAAGGGCCCACGCAAGACAGTGGCCGGAAAGAAGGGCGTCAAGGAATTGCGCTAACGCTGGTCGGAATGCCTGGCCTGTAGCCTGGGCGGTGCTCTGGGGCGATCCCTGTGATGGCCGTTCGGTTGTTAAGCCGCGCGGCGGTGTGCCGTGGCCGGCACGGGTGTTTACGGTGATCCGGACCAGGATGGGTAATCAAGGGATCCGGCCCGGGCGGTGCTTCAGCGCCGAAGGCGGGCCGCTTAGACTTGCGACATGATCGTGAACAAAGCAGCAGCGAGCAGAGCAGAGTGTTGATCGGATCAGCTTGAATCAGGAGCACCGGAGCCGTGGCCAAGGCCAAGAAGCGGAAGACACGACGCAACGTCAGCCGGGCGGTCGTGCATATCAAGGCGACGTTCAATAACACGACGGTAACGATCACCGACCCCAATGGCGATGCGTTGTGCTGGGCCTCATCCGGTACCGTCGGGTTCAAAGGCAGCCGCAAGAGTACGCCATTCGCCGCACAGCGGGCGGCGGAGACGGCGGCGGCGACCGCGACGAAGTATGGAGTCAAGGAGGTCGAGGTCAAGGTCAAGGGACCCGGCTCGGGACGCGAAAGCGCCATCACGGCCATCCAGGCCTCCGGTCTCTCGATCAAGGCCATCGAAGATGTCACACCGCTGCCGCACAACGGCTGCCGGCCACCCAAGAAGCGCCGCGTCTGAGCTCAGGACCCATGGTCCAAGGCATGGGCCGGCAGACAAAATCACGGCTGCTGGCTTGCGGCCAGCGTTTGAAGTTACCGGCCCTTGATCGAGCAGTCGGTTTTTTGACGACAGCGCCACCCAGGCAACCACAAAGAATGATCGAGAGTTAACTCACGAACTTGATTGGACCGAGGAATGCAGACTAACCATGGGACGTAACACCGGACCGGTTTGCCGGCTCTGCCGCCGCGAGGGAACCAAGCTGTTCCTCAAGGGAACGCGGTGCGACACCCCGAAGTGCGCCGTGGACCGTCGCGAAGGCGTGCCCGGCATGCATCAGTATCGACGGGGCAAGGCCAGCGAGTATGCCATTCGCCTCCGCGAAAAGCAGAAGGTGAAGCGCTACTACGGCATTTTCGAGCGTCAGTTCCGCAAGTACTATGCGGAGGCCAATCGCAGGGCCGGCAATACGGGAGACGCTCTGATGTCACTGCTCGAGCGCCGGCTCGACAACGTGGTCACCCGCCTAGGCTTCGCGGCCAGCAGGCCACAGGCCCGGCAGATCATCCGCCACGGACATATCTTGATCAACGACCGGAAGCTGGATATACCCAGTTACCTGGTTTCCCCCGGCGACCAGATCCAGGTCAAGAATCGCGACCATTCCCGCAAACTGGTCACCAGCAATCTGGCGGAGGGGGCTCCCCCGGTTCCCGACTGGCTGGATCGGCTGAGCGTCGATCCTCCCGAAGGGCGGGTCACTCGCATGCCGTCCACGCAGGATATCTCGCTACCCGTGACACCGCAGTTGATCATCGAGTTGCTGAGCCGCTGATCGAGGCGTTAGAGCGTTTTTTGGGGGGACACAGTGATGCGTATTCGTTGGCGTGGCCTCGAACTGCCCAGCCGGGTGATCTGCAACCGCGACACCTTGACCGACACCTTCGGCGAGTTCCATGTCGAGCCCTTCGAACGCGGTTTCGGTCATACAGTCGGCAACAGTCTGCGGCGGATTCTGCTCTCCAGCCTGGAGGGGAGTGCGATCACCAAGATCAAGATCCAGGGAGTGCAGCACGAGTTTTCGTCGATTCCCGGCATGGTCGACGACATCACCGACTTGGTGCTCAACGTCAAACTCCTGGTGGTGAAGAATCACTCGGAACACCCCAGGACCATCCGCATCGATAGAGATCGCCGGGGCGTCGTCACGGCCGCCGATATCTTGCACGACGAGTCGGTCGAGATTATCAATCCCGACCATATTCTCTGCACCTTGACCGATGACGTGGCATTCCACCTGGAAATGACAATTGAGAATGGCCGCGGTTACCAAACGGCGGCCGAAGGCCACACCGACGACCTCGAAATCGGCGTGATACCGATCGACGCCAGCTTCAGCCCGGTGCAGCGCGTCGAGTACCACGTCGAGAACACCCGCGTCGGCCAGCGAACCAACTACGACAAGCTGATCCTGCGAATCTGGACGACCGGGGTTCTGGGCCCGGAGATGGCCCTGGTCGAGGCCGCCAAGATCTTGCGCAAGCACTTGAATCCGTTTGTCCAGTACAATGAGCCAGGCCCGGGACTTTCCACCGAGGCAAGCCCCTACGACGGACATCAGCACGCGCCGCTGGATGCCGAGTTGGAACGGAAGCTCGACATGAGCTTGGCCGAGCTCGAACTCTCGGTGCGTGCCACCAACTGCCTGGAGAGCGAGGGAATCACGACGGTTCGTCACCTGGTCAGCCGCTCGGAAGATCAGCTCTTGAACGTGCGGAACTTCGGCGAGACCACGCTCAAGGAGGTTCGCGCCAAGCTCCACGAGATCGGGCTGGACCTGGGCATGAATGTGCCGGCCAAAGGTTAAAGAGAACTGGGCAGAAGCGGTCGTCGGCTGGTAGCCGGCGGCCGGAAACTCGCGAGTCGAGTCGAGTCGAGTCGATCCGATCTGAGAACCTTGAGCCCTGGTGTGGAGGCCGCTTCTCGGCCGCCGGCCACTGGCCACTGATCACAGAAGAAACCATGCGTCACCAGAAAGCCGGCCGAAAATTCAAGCGATCACCGGAACACCGCCGGATGCTCCTGCGCAACCTGGCCACGGCGCTACTGGAGCACGGCAAGATCAAGACCACGCTCCCCAAAGCCAAAGAGGTTCAGCCGTATGTCGAGAAGCTAATCACCCTGGCCAAGAACGGTTGGGACTTGAACAACTTTCGCCGCTGCCTAGCGGTGTTGACCAGTAAATCAGTCGCATACAAGCTCTTTCACGAGATTGGTCCGCGGTACAAGACCCGGCCGGGCGGCTATACTCGCATTTACAAGCTGGCCCAGGTTCGCCAGGGAGATGCCGCCGCGATGGCCGTCATCAGTCTCTTGGGCGAGCAAGAGCAAATCAAGGCGCCGATGCGCCCCGCTATCGTCTCCTCACCCAGTTCAAGCTAAGCCATCAAGGAATTCTTGCGGGGTCGAATTCGGCCCCGCCCTAGCCGGTTGACTGTCGCTGGGAGTGACGCGCCGTGTCCGATTCCACTCAGAATCCGCACTGCGTCTTCTGCAAGATCGTGCGGGGCGAGATTCCGTCGGCCCGGGTGCTCGAGACGGCCCATGTCGTGGTTTTTCTAGACATCAACCCGCTCAATCCGGGTCATACGCTCGTCGTGCCGCGTGCTCACCACGCAGACCTGACAGAGCTTCCGGAAGAGATCGCGGCCCACGCCGGCTCGCTTCTGCCGGGGCTCTGCCGAGCCGTCAAGGCCGCCACCGGCGCCGAGGGGCTTAATGTGGTGATCAACAACGGCTCCGTTGCGGGTCAGACAATCGACCACTGCCACTGGCATATCATCCCCCGCCACACCCACGACAGGATTCACTGGCCTTGGCCGCAAGGAAAATACAACGGCGACGAGTTGAGCCAGATGAAGTCACAGATCGAACGCGAATTGAAAACCGAAACAGATGTTTAAGGCCGCAGGAACCGCCCTTCAACTGCGCGGCTTCGGCCGGGCATACGCAAGTGCCAACAGTGCGTAGGCTGTTACAAGGTTCGGATCCCCCTCCATGAAACGATCGGCGGAGTTCACCCAGCTACCATCGGCCTGCTGCCGTTTCGCCAAGGCCGAAACCAACTCGGTGCGCCAGTCGTGCGACACACCCACGGCATCGGTGATTGTCGGCGTCTCGAGAACCGACATCGTCTTGGCGAAGGTGTGATAATAGTAATACAGGCCCTGTTGTCCCAGGCCCGGGTTCTCCTCCAGAGAGTAATGGGCGGTGATATAAGCGAGCGCCGCCTTGACCCGGGGATCCTCACGCGAAAGCCCCGCGTAGATCATGCTCTTGAGACCGGCGTAAGTCATGCTTGCGTAGGACCGAAGACCGCCGTTGGCCTCCTTGCCAGCCATGCTGCTGCCGCCTTGCGCCGCGGTGTAAATGAACCCGCCATCATTCACCTTCCCAGCCCAGGTCTGATCGTTGAACTCACTCTTCAGATTCTGGCAGCGGGACACGAAAACGAGCGCCTTCTGCAAGTTGGGGTCGTCAGCCGGCAGCCCGGTATTGCGCAGAGCTTCAATAAAGAAAGACGGTGTTCGATAGATCGGGCCGACTATTTGGTCCGCCGTAGCCCGCCCCGCCGTAAAAGGCGTCCTCGCGCGATTTGCCTTCGCTCTCGTCCCACTGCATCGACTTGAGGAAATCTTGCCCAGCCTTGATCACCCGGCCATAGCGGCCGTTAATGTTGGCCTGCTGGAACGCCACCAGGGCGATCGAGGTCGTGTAATTGGCGTGAGGGGCCTCGGAAAGTCCTCCCTTGGCACCGATGAAGCTCTCGAGGTACTTCAAGGCGCGGCTTCGCCATGGGATCACCCGAAGGAACCTGTCCCGAGCGCAGCAGTGCAGTGACCACCAGCGCCGTGATGCCCGGTTCGCGCTGGGTCGACCAACCCCCCTTGGCGTCTTGCCTCGGACGGAGGAACCTCACAGCGCGGTCGATGATCGTACCGGCAAGTGTCGGCCTAGAGTCTTGCCCGCCCCACGAAGACGCGGGGTGCCAGCCCAGGTAAGCGAGCGATCCCAGCCCGACCAGGCCCCGGTCAAGGAACCGCCGCCGCGATGGCTTTTCGGCACTCATAGTTCAACCCTTTCTCCAGATTCCTCGTCTCCGTGGTTGCAGAAATCCTACGATGATTCATTATAGCGGCTCCGTCGGCAGAGGATGAAAGTCTTCCGGCAGCCTGGTTGCGCGGGACCGGACGACAGGCCGGGCGGTCTGCTATGCTAGATAAAGGACAGCACCTGTGCTGGAACAAGTGCAAAGAGCGAACCAGCAAGCGGCTCGCGGCGGAATTCAGGCTCTCGACCAGCCGCTCGTCCATGAGAGTTGTGCGCGGGGAGCCACTTTCCCTGACCCGTGTATACCATCATGCGAAGACCCAAGAAGCGTACTTTGTCTGCGTTCTGCCTGCTGTTGCTATCTTCCTCGCTGAGCACGGCCCAAAGCGAGCCCGTCAAGCTTGCCGGCTCTGCCCGGTTCGATCTCAGTGCCGGAGCCGATGTGAAAACACTCGACGACGGCCAGATCATTGCGGGCAATGGTTCCATCGAGCGGCCGACCTGGGTTGCTGAGAATCAGCGCTCCAGGGCTTTCACGGTGAGCTTTCCGGTCAGCCGACTAGGCTGTGCAAGATCACGGTCCGGTTCAAGCCGGGCGGCACCGGAGACGTGACCTTCACGCTCATGGGCCCGTGGGAAGAAGAGTCTCACGGCGTAGTCTACCGGCAGGAAGTTTTCTGGGATGCGCTCGATGTGGACGGAGCGAAACTGGTTGATGGCAGCTTCGAATCCCAGCCCTCGCGTTGGCAAAGTGGCGGAGGAACCATCGTCCAGCAAACCGGCGATGTGCCCGCCGTGAACGGAACACATTATGCACGAACCTGGCATAACCAAACGCTCTTCAGTTCGCTGCGGGTCACCGCGGGCCAGCCGGTGACGCTCAGTGTGCACGCGCGCTCGGTGCGACCCGCGGGTGTCCGCGAAATGCACCGCATCACCCGCCATGACACTCCGGCCCATCTGGCCGCGCGGCGGTTCCTCCGCGGCGCGAACCTGGGGAACGGGCTGGAAGCTCCACCCGGACAGAACTGGGGGGTTACCTACACGGCACAGGACATCCACCAGATCCGCGCCGAGGGGTTCGATCACGTTCGGATCCCGATCGGCTGGCACCATTACGCGGGTCTCGGTCCGGAATACTCTCTCAGCCCCGAGATTTTCCGCAAGGCCGATGCCCTGGTGAACCCAGCCCTGAACGAGGGACTGAATGTAATAATCAACATCCACCACTTTGATGAGTTCACCTCGAACCCCACGTCCGCGGCACGTCAAGTTCCATGCGATCTGGCGGCAGATTGCCGGTCATTACGCCACGGCCCCCTCCGGCCTGGCGTTCGAGCTCCTGAATGAGCCGAAGGACGCGGCGACCACCGAGGTGGTCAACCCGATCTTCGCCGAGACGATCCACCAGATTCGCAGGACCGATCCGAACCGGACGATCATCCTCGGCCCGGGTAGGTGGAACAGCATCGGCGAGCTGCCCAAGCTAAGTCTTCCCGACAGCGACCTTAACCTGATTGCCACGGTGCATTGCTACGACCCTTTTCAATTCACGCACCAGGGGGCCGATTGGACTGGCGATTCTCCTGACCGCCGCGTCACGGGCATCGTCTTCCCCGGTCCGCCCGCGACGCCCCTTGTCCCTGACCACCGGCTTCGGCTCACGCCCGGATTCCAGGGTTGGCTCAAGGCGTACAACACCCACGCGGAAAGCTCGAACCCGAGCAGCCGGCGGGTGCTGGAAGCCGCTGTTGCCCAGGTCAAGGAGTGGTCTGAATACTACGGCCGGCCGGTCTACCTGGGCGAGTTCGGGGCGTATACCACGGCAGACCCCGCCTCGCGTGCCCGCTATTACCGCGCCTTTCGCGAGAGGCTCGAGTCAGTCGGGATCGGCTGGGCGCTCTGGGACTGGAAGGCCGGGTTCCGCTACTGGAACGAGAAAACGAACCAGCCCGAGCCGGGTATGCGCGAGGCTCTATTCGGGAGGTCATTGGCACCAACGGTCAGGTAGCTCGATCACTCCAGACGCTACGTCAGAGCAACCTCGAACGTCTGTCCTTCGATAATCTCGATCTCCCGGGCCAGCGTGACGACGACGCGCTGGCCTTCCTGGACAAACTTGGCTTCAACGGGTTGTCTGGCGGCCGTGACTCGGACCTGGTCGACGTGACTTCCTTGCGGCATCTCAAATGCCAACGTCTTGAGGTTCAGCCTGCCCCACTTGACCTCGACCGTCTGATTCTGAAGTTTTCCCTCCCTTTTCTGTGCGAGAGTGCCCCAGCCCTGAGAGGACGTGAACGGCGCTCGAAAGTTGTCGGGGGTCAGTCGGGGGGCGAAGCCGAGGTGGCCCTTCGGGCCGTGGTATTCGAAGCCACAGGCGGCGAGGAAGACGCCGTGGCTGGCCATGGCCCTGGCATAATGGTCGGAGCATTCGACCTCGTTGTAGGGATTGCGCCGGGCGGGATGGTAACGGTCGTGGATCATCCGCACGATCGCCATTCCTTCGGTGATCATCCCTTCCCAGAGCATGTGTGCGGCGACCGAATACTCGAACCCGGTCCAGCACTCGTTGAAGTAATACGCGAAGGCCGAGTTCGTGCCGGTAGCGTTTTCGCCACCGCCCTTGGGAAAGGTGGTCACCAGCAGGCCGCCCTCGCCGGGCATGGCATACCAGCGGCCTCCGGGAATGGCCTTGAACTTCTCGCGGTAAAGACCGACGTCGGGCGTGAAGTTGTACCGCCACAGGGAATGAAGCGCCGAACGAGCTTCGGACTGGGGAACGATCCTCGGCAGGTTTACTTGAAAGGCCATGCACTGCCCGAGCATCTGGTCGCTATGACAACCTATGTTGGTATTATTATGTTTATAGTTAGGGGGCTTGTGGATGAAATACTCGCCGTTGTACAGCTTGGCGACCAGGCTCTTGCGTCCGGTATCGACGACCTTGCGGCAACGCTCGGCGAACGCAGACTCGCCTTGCTCGCCGGCCATGGCCTCTCCGGCCGCAACCGCGGCGAGGTAAAGTGAGCTGATCCAGGCCATGGGACCATACCAGGCCGTGTCGAGCGTGTTCATCTGCTCTCCCTCGAGCAGTCCGTCGGCATCGCGATCCTGGCTCATGACGAACTCGAGTGATCTCTTGATTCGCGGCCAGACGCGCTTGAGGTATTCCGAATCGGGCGCCATCTGGTGCTCGCGATAGGCTCGGATGATCGTGCCGCAAAACCCGTCGTGAGCCACGTGCCGATCGTTTTCGGCCCGGAAATCCATCGCGCCGCTGTCGTGCCAGGCCAGTCCGAAATCGACGCGTTCGCGCAAATCACGTTCGATTGCCGGGAACAACCGGGCCACCGATTGGGCGTACTGCCAGACGTGCTGACAGGTCCCCGGACAGCAATCGACACCTTCCCACGCCCAGTAGCGACCGTTGTCGAAAGCCTGAAACGCCTGCGTCGCCAGGGTGTTCACCGGGGTCAAGGTGCGATCGAGGAACCAGTAGGGCAAAGTCGAATCGTACCAGTTTTCCTTCCAGAGCCGGGTCTGGGACGAGAGGCGGTGGAAATGCTCCGCAACGTAGGCGGCCACGGCCGCGGCACTATCAAAATGGCGGACGTAGTGCCGCTGCAACCGCTCCATCCCGGTAATGGCCGCCATCTCACCGCGAGCTTGGCCGTAGAAAGGGAACCACCACGCCAGGACGAAGTTGAAAGAGGCCGACTCGCCCGGCTGGAGCTTCACTTTGCGTCCTCAGCGCACCGATCAGACGCTCTTCCATCGGCTTCACGGTAGATGGCGACCTGGAACTCCTGTCCGGAAACAACCGCCAGAGTTCGGCCACGTCAGCCGGCGGTGCTCCGATCAGGTCGCTAATCGTGATCGGCTCTCCTTGGGCGTTCCCCAGCAGGGTCAAAGCAATCGAGCCATAGCCCGGAACGTCACGTGGAGAATCGTGGATCGGGCGATCCGAAAAGACGATCTGGCTAACAGTGACATGCCCTCGATTCCGCGTGGCGTCGTCAATCTCGAGCCGGGCTTGCTTGCCCTGGAAGCCTCGAACATCGAAACACTCACGACGCATCGGTCCGGCGCGCCGCCCGCGGCGCGATGGATCTCCTTGCCGTCAACGAGCAAGTGCACCCCCGCCTCGCGTGCATTGGAATCGCCGCCGATCCGAAAGTGAATGAACTTTCGAACGATCGTGAATAAAGGACTTGTGCGCGCACCTCTGAGATCTGCAAAGGCGATATCGGGCTGGATCGGAGACGGATCGGGCACCTGCTCGACGGTGCTGAGGAGAGTGGTTCGGTCTGGCGTGCTCTTGTCAAACGAGTTTCGTCGTCGAAGGCTCTGCCCAAAGTCGCCGTCGCGGCAAACCGCATTCTCAAGCCAGCCGGACAAGCTCGCTTCCAGGGGCGACTGGCTCGTGTTTCTCACGTGGAATGTGAGAATCGTCGCCGGCAGCGACGAGTCTTGCACGTCTAGCGGGATGAACGGAGAAAATGCCTCGAGCGAAACCTCCACCGGCAAGGCGTCCTCATGGTAGCTCACGCGTCCAATCGGGTATTCTCCGCGGAACGTGATATCCTTGAATCCCCGACGGTCCAGGACACGAGTGAAGGTCTGGTAGCCTTGCTTCACCTGGATCGCGAATCCTTGCTCAACCACTGGTTTGGGTCGGAGCGGATGTTCGTAGTGGGGACCGGACCAGATCTTGGGCTCATTGTCGGTCGTCGTGGTCGAGGTGAAGATATCCCAGTACCAAAGCCGGCCGTCACCTCCCAGATAAAGCTGGCCGCATGCGATCCCACCAACTGGCATGCCGATGTAGTTCAGCTCCTCGCCTCGGTAGATCTCCGGCTCGCCCCGGCTGGTCAGGCGATCGACCCACTGACGGTTAAGCTTCTTGTCGCGGGGCACGAGTGATTCAAAGTCTCTCTCCTCGAACGGACCAGCCGTAGCTGGCCAGTCAGCCCCAAGAAGACCCGCGGCGCCTAGCCCAGACAGCGCCAGGAAATCGCGCCGGCCGATGCTCAGCGTTTGAGGACCACAGCCGCAGCGTCCAGGTCCACAGGGCTGTCCAGGGTCTTGCCGTTCCATAAGCGGTATCCTCCGGTCGGTTTGATCCAGGTTATGACTCTGAGGATACCACGCGGCGGGTTCGTGATCACGAATGCGGTCAGGGCCGATGCCTATTGAGGAACCTTTTCGCCCGGGCGATCATGCGAGTCTTCGAGCCTTGAAGGTTCCTCCACGGGACCGCTAAAGACGTCCAGAATGAGCAGGCTGAAATGGAACCGGTTGTCTCGGTCCACCGCCTCTAGATCGAGCCGAACCTGATGTCGATCATACGTGATTCGGTCGCGCGTTTCGGTGCTGGAACTCGCTGAGAACCAGCCGCCCGCTGGCCAGGTTCCTGCTGAGGCAAGCTGCGCGAAGATTGGTTTGACGACCTCGAACTGCCGCCTCTGAACCTCAGGCTCGCCCACGCGTCGCAGGTATATCTCGTACGTCTGGAGCCCGGCTCGGATGGCTCTGCGGGCCTTGGGCACGGTCAGCCAGTCGGCGATCTCGCTTTTCCCCTCTCGCTTCAGCTTGTCCTTTAAGATCCCTACCGCGTTTTCCAAAGTTGCCGCTCCGGCATAGCGTTGAGATTCGGTCACCGGGGATGCACCGGTGGGTCGTGCCCCCTGTTGAGAAACGAAACCGCCCGGAGGTGGAGCGTCCGCTTGGGGAATATCGTCCGTCGAGAGGATTTCGCCCCCGTTGGCAGTGATCAAGCAGCGCAGCAGCCTCTCGTCGAACCGCCGGTCCAGGAACCGCACCAGCCCACTGGCAAAGAGGCCGGCAAAGCCACCTTGCATCGAACCACCTAGCCGGGGAAGTGGCTCGTTCTGAGAGAATGGAAGATCGTCGGGCTTGGTCCAGGGTACCGCCTCGGCTGCCTCGACAACCATCAGCGTGTTGTTGGTTCCATCGGTGATTTCCGCAACAAAGACTCCGTGGTTTTCGCGGAAGACCGTCAAGGCAAGAGACTGGGTCTGGATCTCAGCCTTGCCCATTTCCCCGACCGTCGGGCCATCGAGCTCCGCCTTTCCGGCCATGGCTTTCTGCAGTGCCACCGACCTTTGATCTACACCCTTCCGATTCGCCATCATTCCCATCATTCCCCCCGATCTCCGTCGTCGTGATCTCTGGCCATTCTGTTCGTCAGGACAGACGAATCCGCGATAAGCGGTCGCGAACGGATTTTGTGCGCGCTCCCCGGCGGATGCGTAGACTGCGGGCATCCGCTCGAGCAGAGCCTTGTTGTGCGGACTGTCCCAGGGTTCATCGAGGTGGAACGTCTTGAACAGATCGTCCCGCGACCTGCCGTCATAATCCTCGAGGTAGGGAAGGATCGCGACCCTCCAGCTCAGGATAGGCTCGCCGTCCTTGCCCGTGATGGCGGCGGGTGGGTAATGTCCTTCGGCGTCATGGTAGTTGTGCAACGCCAGGCCGATCCGTTTCAGGTTGCCGACGTGCCGAGCCCAGATAGCATCGTCGTCACGGTTCCGGTTGGGCGGGGCCGAAGTCACGCTCTTTGCCGGGGGTTGCTGCTGCCGAGCCTCCACCTGTCGCCAGAGGAAACCCGCCCCAAGTCCTACGGCACTGACCGTCAACGCGACGACCGCTCCCCATCGCAGCTTGCTCATCCACATGGCTTTCGAGACCTCCCTCGTCCACAAGGTGATCGCCGCGGAAGCAGGGCCGATCGGAGAGAGACCGGCCCCAAGTCCCAGAGCGGACCGCACGGCTGAGTCAATGAGAAGTGCAGGTAGCGCTGCCAGGGCTGGCTCGCGCAGCATGGCTACCCCGGCCAGTCCCAGGCACGGGGCAAGACCGCGCCCGACCAGCCGTGATCTTAGTTTCTCACGACCTCGGGCCAGGCGGCTCTTCACGGTGCCCACGGGCCAGCCAAGTCGAACGGCAGCCTGTTCATGAGTCACGTCTTCAAGATCGCAAAGCACGATCGGCGCGAAAGCGTTCCGGCAGACGGCAGAGCTCCTCGTCAAGCAACCGGGCCAGCTCGGCACTCTCGTACCGATTCGTTTGCGAGACCTGTTCCCGCCGCGCGGCGTAGCCCGCTTCGTGCTTCCTGCGCCGTGACTCTGCCGATCGCGCACACGAGGCCACTCGATAAGCCACGCCATAGAGCCAGCTCGCCACCGAATCTTTATGGCGAACCGATCTGCCTTGCTGCACAAGGACCAGAAACGTGGCCTGGAAAGCATCCTGAGCCTGGTGCCCATCGGTCAGCACCCGGCGGCAAACCCGCCAGACCATCGGCCCGTGCCGCTGCACCAGCGCCGAGAATGCCGGCTCGGCGCTCTCCTGGGGGCCAGTCATGAACCGATCCAGGAGCTGCCCGTCGGTCAAATCTCCGAACGCTCCGGCCTGGAACAGGCATTGCACCTGCCGCAAGACGGCTGCTTGTCCGTCTTCCTGCCTAGCCACGGCTCTGCCTCCCGGACGCATTCCTCCGATTGTCTTGCCGAATAAGAGTTAGTGTAACGAGCAAGGGAAATCGTTCCGACTTTCCTCAGATAGTGATTCCGACAGGGCTGTTTCGTTTTCCAACTGGGTTTGTTTCGGATCAATGATCACTGATATTCAGAATACTAACTCGTTAATCAAGAAATGTTTATGGCCGAGCACAAATGGCTTTGATCGGGCCCTTTCCTGGCACTTCCCCGGACCGAAACGTGTGCGACTGAAGGGAGCCGAGGTGAGTTTGGCCGTGGTGCGAGGCGTCAAACTTTTCCCGCGCCTTGACAACTTGCCGATCGTAAAGCTCTGCGCAGCCCTCGAAGCAGGCGGCTTGGTCTCCGCGCCATGAGCACACACTGCGCACGCCCTGACTCTGTGGCGACGTTCAGTCGTGCTGACCGGACCGGCTTGCCAAAGGCGAATGAACCGCGCACTGCCCCCACACTTATAGAATACGACAAAACCGTCCGCGACTTGCCGGCCTTGGCGGAAGTTGTTTTCTTCTTGAGCGCACGAGCGCGATAGAAATGCGCGATCGAAATGGGTTTGCTCTGCTTATCTTGGCTCGCCATCGGCACCGCTCGGCTTCCGTGCGCCCCAGTTGCTCCGACCCCGGGAAGGCGCTCAGGAGCGGGTCCTGCCGACCCATCCCGTGCTGCTGGAAGCTGGACCAGCAGTACTCCCCAGGGTGGGCGACCGTGGCCGCGCACAGCGGGTTGGCCTCGATGTACGGCAACACCACCAACGCGTGCTCGTCGTCCTGGATTACCGGGCTGCGGAATCGGCCCTGCCAGACATGCCCCGAAGAATGGTGGCGCTTGTCATATTGCCAGGTGTGTGCCACAGTCAAGAACTGGAAGATTCGGCTGATCGACTGACCGGCATCGGGCTGGAGGAGGAGATGGGAATCGTTGCTCATCAGGCAATAGCCCAGCAGCCTGAACGGGTAGCGACTTCCAGTCCGGCTCAGCGCTTCGAGGAATGCTGCGCAGTCGCCTTCGTCGCTGAAGACCTCGCCCCGGTTCAAGGCATGATAGACCAGTCCATCGTCGATGGCGCGGGGAGCCGTCCCATGTCGGGACCCTACCTCGGTTACGCGGAAGAAGGCGAGAAAGACGACATGACACCGGTTGTTCTTCCATTGGAATAGAATCGCCTGGCAACGATCTTTTGATTGACGGGGCAAAGCTCCATGAATGCGCCAGACCTGCGGGGTGTGATCCCAATACTCGTAGAGCAGTGGCTCGCCTCGCCGACCCACGTGGAACTGGTTGAGGCTGTTCGCGTTAGCGGTGCGCTGCCCATCTACGTGGACATGGGAGGTGCGCGTGCTAATTCGTCCGGATGGCGAGATCCTCTGTCTTCCCGATGAATCGATCGAAGCGCTGGCGATTGAGTCCGACCCCGTCTGGAGGCTTATAGCGGTTGTTGTAGGGGCCGAAAAGTACCCAGAACTTCAGCCTCTCTAGCCGGTTCGTCCCTTCGGAACCGAAGACTGCGAATGGTGCAACGGTCGCGGGAGAATCCGCATTGGCGAGTCCGATAACCGCCGCGGACCTATCTGTGGAGGCTGCCACGGCCTTGGGTGGCTGGGCGCGGTAATCTAGCGTCGGCTTGGAACAACCGCGGCCGATTCGCAGTTCTGCAGGCGGGGAGATTATCGGTGTCAGGAATCAAAATGGGACTTTCTTGCTGGAATGTACGGCAATCGGATCCTGACATCTTATCCGCCGTTGGGCTTGTGCCCTGCCGCAGGACCAGGCCGGCGTGGAAAGCCTCGTTCCTGCTGGACCCGCACGCAAAATGCGTGATTGCGTTCACTGAAAGTGCCGCGTCCGACCATAGTCGAGACGCGGCAGGTGTTGAGCGGTGCCCGGCCTGTTTCGTCAGCACCATAGCGCGTGTAAATTGCAGTCACCCCGCAGGATGTTCCACCACCTTGGCAGCTTATCGAGGCCGCTCCTCTGCAGATACCACCCTATCCACGGCAAAGGCACCCTGACTCCGTGCAAGTTCGCCCGCGATCGGTAGGTGCGGAACGCGGAGAGGGTGGTCGGCCTCCCCCGCCGATCGATCCAGTGCTCTGGAATGAGCACAGGTCGTCCATCCACGAGACAAATGGCCAAGGCGATGGAAAGGAGTACTGGTGCAACGAGCGCCAGGGCGAGCGAGGCTAATGCGACGTTGATCGATCGTTTGATGGTGCGTACCATTTCCAAGCCTTACCACCTGTTCGAGTCCAGGTCAGAGTTGATTATGCCCTGGATCATTCGTGCACGCTGTGCACTAGGGCGAGCTCCAAATGACGGACAGAAAGGTGTCAGGAATCAAAACGCCACTTTCTTGCTAGACTGCACCGCAATCGGTTCCTGACACCTTATCCGCCGCCACCTTATCCGCCGCATCGGACTTGAGGCTCCGGCAGTGCCATTCAGTTATAGATCACCCTTACCACGTCACGCATCGGGCCGGGCCTCTACAACGCGCCGATAAGGGACGCATGCGTTTACGCATCGGATTCTTTTCTTAGACGTTCGACGAGCTTCCAATCGATGATCGAGTCAAGGAGCCGCCAATTGCGTTGAAGAGTGATTTGCCGCCTCGTGACCACGAAGAGAGCCCCCAAGACGAAACCACACACCAAGGCGCCAAGAAAAGGTGGAATCTGCTTCGCGAAGATCACCGAACCAGAAGAGACAGCGAGACAGCAGCAGAGAAACACGATGACGCGCCAAACTCGAACGCCGGCTTGATGAGGGCCCGGTCCTTTCTCGTGGCACAAGGAGAGATAATCGAGCAACGTGCGATGCTCGGACGTCAGGAAGGGGGAGAGGGCATGGAGCATTTCTTTTGAGTCAGTCTGGTCCACGCAAACCTACCTCCCCCGACGCATCCAACCGGACGAGTTTCGAGGCAATATCACGGCACAGTCCTGACAAATCCGACTTCTGGATCACCCGTGCCACATCTTTACCCCATCACGCTCCGAATCGTCCGTTCCAGTTATATTTGATCCGGGCCACCTACTTCACCCTGGCGGGCGGCTCGGGATCAGGGTTTGCTATGATCACGTCGACCTCGGGATGGTCGAGTCCCCATTCGGGATCGAACGTCGTCAGGTGAACGTGACCGGTTCGCAGGACCCCCGATTCCATCTCGGCCGCGTAATGCTCCAGGAACCGAGCCAACCGCGTGAGGTCGGCGGGCTGGAGGTCGAGGCAGATCTCGCGAAGCTCGAGCAGGCCGAATTCCTCGTTCACGACCGACCGTTGGTATCCGTAAATCGGCATGCATAAAGTCCCAACTACACTTGACTCGTTACAGGTCCCCCTCGCCCATCGACGCTATCTGGTCGCTTGAATCCTCCCAGATTTCGTGGAGCGACCTCCTTCGTATATGCTGTGATCCCTGGTCAAGACTCTCCGCTGGACAACTCCTGGCCCATAACTCTGGCTTCCCGACCGCATCTGCTCCCAATCGCAATAGCACGCCGACTCCGAGCCCCAATCCGGCCGGCAATACCACGATTAAACAACCGAGGGCGTCCCCTATGTCCGCCTCAACATAGGGCTGTCTGTACCCGCACATGATGGCGACCAGGTGAACCGGATAGAGACTATGGCCCAAGCCGGGCCAAGCTTTCCACGCACGCCACTTGTGTCGGAAGCCGACGATTGTGCCCGCGGCGAGGTAGGCCAAAATGTGGGCCGGGGCGGCCTTGCCCATACTGTTGATGTCGAGGGCAGCCATGAGTAGGCCTGCGACAACCCCTTCGCAAGCAGCAAGGTAACGACTTGTCGGACGGGGCATGGGCCGCATGCTCATTCCCTGTAACTGGAAAGTCTCATCTCTGGATCACCCGTTGCGATTTTCAGCCCGGCCAAGGCCCGAGTGGAAAGTTTCACCGATAGCTCACGTGTGACAGGCTATTGCTTGACCGGTACCAGTAGAACCCTTCCATGTGTTCTTGGGTCGGGAGGCTGAACGGCAAACAGCCACCTCGCGGATAAACCTCCAGTTCCTTGATACGGCCGTCCACCGCAGGGAGGATGATCCCAATCTCCGTCCAATCCGGCGAAAAACCATCCACGTCCGCCAGCGTCCCAGTCACTGCATCAACAGACAGACTCGGCTCCTCGAGGCTTAAATCGATCGTTGGGCACCCACAAGAGCAGTGCCCTACGACCCGGAGAGAGCCCAGTTGTGGAAGGATTGACCTCGCTCGTGCTTTGTCGACTCCCGTGATTTCTGCCCCCTCTGTCAGCAACCACCGCAGCAGATCTAGTTCGGCTTCGGTTAGAGCCCGCGACTCAGGTTGACGGTAGGTGCTGCCTTCCATCGCTCAGAACTCCGTCCGAGATCCGATCGCCAGCTCTCGCTGATAGCCTTTAAGGGTCGCGCCTCCGCCGATGGCGCAGGAGGAACCATGCCGCTAATAGAGGGTGTTGGGGCGGGCTTGCCGGACCACCCACCGGATCGCCCACCACAGGATCGCGATGAGGGGGAATCCCAGGGTAAGTAAAAAAAAGACTCCGAGCGCAAACATTGATCCCCACGTGAAGGCTGCACGAAATGCGGCGGCGTCCAGCGCAGCATAAAGGACGAGAATCATCCAGTACCGCGTGGTCATCCGGGGCAGTCGCATGGTCCTCCCTTCGTAAACTATCGTTATTAGTTGACTCGTTACACTTTGGCTTCGACGTAAGTCTCTAGTCCTCGGACCAGATTTCATTGATGTGATGGGGATATTCACACGTTACAAATTCGACAATCGTCCAGGACCACCTTGGTTCTAAACGGACGTCGACCGGCCCGTGCCCTCACAGTTAAGCATACCGCGCCACACCCATGATTGCACCTGAGGTGAGTCACTGGTCATGCAAGGAAGCCTTAAGGGGACGATCAAGCACATTTTCGTCTGCAGCCAAAGAACCGGAACCAGGACGCGATTAGATACACGTTGCCAGGAACATTCGGGAACTGGCGCTTTATTGCATCCGTCTTTCTGCAGCCTTGAGCGACTGCTCCGAGGGCCTACGCCTCGATCCCGATGACGCCGAGATCCATTTCCGTAAGGCCGTCCTCCATCGCAAGGCCGACCAGCCCCCCGAGGCCGAAGCCTGCTGGCGGCGAATCTTGACACTCAAGAGTCCCGACCGGTTCTGTAGCGTCGATCAGGGCATCTACGGCCATCTCACCCTGCACAACCTCGCCGTCCGGGCCGAAGAGCGCGGCGACCGCCCCGAAGCCCAACGGCTTTGGAGGACGGTCCTCGACACCTGCCCGGGTGACCCCGAGGCCCTGTCGCGCCTGGAAGCGGCGAGGTGAACCCAAAGGACCGCAAGGCCGCAAGGGTCGTCTTAGCTCTGGCCGCGCGTATGACGAAGTCCCTCACGCAGTTCCATCAGTCTGAAGACCGCTTTCTTGCTCCAACCTTCAGAAGCCACTGACCATTGGCTACCGATGACCTGAACTCATCATGCGATTTGTTGTTCCGCCAAGAGGAAACCGCCCTGGTGATCCAGAGCCAAAATAAATGAGCGCGTGCGGGCAAAGCGGGAAGCTCAGGCAACATGGCGAACTAAGGATCGCCTGGTCGTCGGAGAATTTTGCCAAGATTACGATTGCAGCGACGTCGGATTGCCGGTGACAAGCCGGCGCATCTCCGTATGATTCGCCGCCAGTCAGCCGACGGAGTACGGCGGGACCCGGACAGGTCCCGCGCGACGGAGAAGCTCGCCCAAGGAGTGGAGATGCGGAGCTTCCAACCCTGCCACCGCCTCCGCTGCCGGCGAGCGGCCGTGGCCCGGATGGTCTGGCTGTTGATCATTGCCTTACCGGTCGTGCAGAGCGGCTGCGCTTTGATCGTGATTCACGATCGGCCGGTTTTCGACCAGAATTCGGTGGAACCCCCATCGAGCACGACGCCACCTCCGCCCGACGCTCTGGCGCTCGTCCAGGCTGGCGTGGCGCTGGACAAGAAACATCCCGAATGGGCGATCACGTACTACCGCGACGCTGCCCTCAAGGCGTTGCCGTACATCCTCGGCGAGGAGTTCTCGACCAAGCTTGAGATCGAAACCGCCACGGGAGCCCAGGGGACTTACCGGCGGGCCATCGAATACGCGCTTGAGACATCCCATCGTCAGGCACTGATCGAGGGCATTTCATGGACCGAGTTCCTGGCAAGGTGCGGTGTCGGTGTGCAAGGGAGGGTGGGGCTTTATGAAGCGGCGCGGTGGGAAGAGGCCCTGCCGACCCGCCGCTTCCAGGTCCAGGGCTTCCGCCATCAGGCCGGCCGGGGGGGTATCGGTGCGCCTCTGGTCATGTGCCTGACCCGATCAGGAAAGTGGGGTGAGCCCGCGACCGAGACCACGGGCGCATTGACCGAGCCCTGCGAGGCCCACTTCCCGAAAACGCTCTACCGCGCGGCCTCGGCGATCCTCAGGCCGGGATCCAGTCCCGGCGAACCGCTGGCAGTCCTCGAATTGCATGACCCGGTGCTTGAGCCTGCAATGCGCTGGCGGTCGGAACCAAACGCCCCGGCGATTCCGCTTGCTTACGACATGACCGTTCCTCTGGCTCGTCAATTCCACGTCGCCAACCTGAACCTGCTGGCGCTCTCGGCGTCCTTTTTCCTTCGGAGTACAACGGCAGAACTGGGGTCTACCTGCTGGACCCGTATGAGCCGGGAAAGATCCCCGTGGTTTTCGTGCACGGGCTCATGTCCAGTCCCGAAGCCTGGGACAACGCCATGAACGACCTGCGCGGCGATCCCGAGTTGCGCAAGCGCTATCAATTCTGGATGTTTTTCTACTCAACGGGAAACCCGATCCTGGCCTCCGGTGCGCGGTTTCGCAAGTCGCTGAACGACCTGCATGCCCAGCTCGACCCCGAGGGCAAGGACCCGGCCTTCAACCGGATGGTCCTGATCGGCCATAGCATGGGCGGGCTGCTCTCGCGGCTGGCCATCACCAGCAGCGGCCAGACTCTCTGGAACACCGCCTCCAGGGTCCCGCCTGAGCAGATTGAGCTGGATCCCCAGTTGAAGGACCTGATGATGCAGGCCTTGATCTTCGAGCCGGTACCCATGGTCAATAGGGTCGTCTTCGTGTCGACGCCGCATCGCGGCAGCCCGCTGGGCGACGAGTTCGTGGGGCGGCTGGCCTCGTCAATGATCCGGGTTCCCAGCGATGTCTTGCAGATCCGCAAAGCTCTGGCCCAGTACAACGGCCAGGTCAAGGTCTCTGAGGCCTTCCGGGGCACTCGCTACGCCACCAGCGTGGCACAACTTGGTGTGGGCAACCCGGTGCTCCAAGCGATCGATCAGTTGCCCCTCTGCGAGGCTGTCGCCTTTCATTCGATTGTCGGTTACAACGGCCGGGAGCCGCTTCCCGCCGGGGGTGATGGCGTTGTCCCCTACACGAGCGCCCATCTCGATGGAGCACTTTCCGAGCTCGTCGTTTCGAGCGACCACTCCGCCGAGGAGACCGACACAGCCATCTTGGAGATGAAGCGGATACTTACGATCCATTACAACGAGTACGCGGTGCGGCGGCAGGCCATGGCACGGGGCGAGAAGCCGCCAATCCCTATCATGCGCCCGGCCGGCCAGACTCCCGTCCGCTATGCGCTCCACGCCTCCACCCGAGCAACCAGGCAACAACCGCATCGTCGCCAGGACGGCTCCTCCTGATCTACGGATCGTTCGGTAAATCCGGAAAAAACAGAGCAACTACTTTATTTGTCAAGCTAGTTCAGTGTGAAAACCGATCAGAGTAGAAAAGATCAAGCCTGGCCAGCGAGTCCTGGTCTGTCTCGACGAGCAGGTCCATGGCTCGGGGCGGCATCGAACACGGAGAAGGAGTTTCCGTTTTATGCTCAAACGACGCATCGCGACTCCCCGGCTCGAAACGATGGAAGATCGAGTGGTGCCAAGCTTTCTCGGAATTAACATCTCCTTCATCTGTCACCGCCGAATTTCACAAGCTGGGCCATGGCATCACCGGATATGCCAAGAACGTCCAGAATTATGTCGAGTCGTTAAACCAGCATCGGAGTGGTCAGTCCGTCCGGGCCACATGGGACACCCAGCACACCACGTCTCCAAAAAGCAATGAATTGTTCGGCATTCCCTGGCTGAAGATTTGACCCAGCATAGCTTTGTGACAAGCACGAACTCACGTTGACCAATCCTTCCAAAACCAGTACAAGCTCCGGTCAGAGCCTGTTTTCGCTTCATTTCGGTCGAGAGCAAGCCAGGACGGCAAGTTCGCCGCCACTACCAGGCATGCCGCATCGGAAACTGACCAGCTGACCAAGCGCGACGCGAGGCTTCTGTCTGGGTACCAGGTTCAAAAGGAGTCGGTTCATCGTGAGAATGTCCACCTGGTCACTGATCGTCGGGCTAACCTTCCTCCTGCCGGTTGTTGTCTTGCAAACGCCGGCCCATGCCCAGAAAGACCCTGAGGTCACCGTTGGAAAGTCGCTCCAGGTTCTCAGTGAGATCACTCGCAATCCCAAAACGGGGATGCCGCGCAAGGTGCTGCGGAACGCGCAGGGGATCGCGATCATTCCAGACATGTTCAAGATGAGCTTCATCTTCGGCGCGGTTCGGCCGTGGAGTGCTGGTTGTCCGCCAGCCGGATGGCAACTGGAGCAACCCCGTCTTCATCAACCTGCTGGGAGGAAGCTTTGGAGCCCAAGCCGGCGCGCAGTCGACCGACCTGGTCCTGGTCTTCCAGAGCCAGAAGGGTCTCGACCGGTTCCTCAAGGGTAAGGGCAAGCTCACGCTGGGTGTTGATGCCGGCGTCGCGGCCGGGCCGGCGGGCAAACGATTTGAGGCCAGCACAGACGTCGGTCTACAGGCGGAGATCCTCTCCTATTCCAACACCCACGGCATCTTCGCGGGCGTCTCGGCGGAGGGGGGCACGCTGCAGATCGACTGGAGATCCAACACGCTCTATTACAACCAGTCGGTGGCCCCCGCCGCGATCCTCGCAATCAACAGCTCGCTAGCCGTTCCGGCGTCTACTGTCTCGCTCCAGCAGTTGCTCGCGGAAAAAACCGCCTGGCCCGAACGCGTCGTCAAAGCGGGCCGGCCCAGGAAAGGGCCGGTGATCATCAACGGCGAGCCGACCTTCTTCGACGAAGAGGAAGGGATCGAGATTGACGGAGCCATTCGTCGGGACACCCTTCCCGACGCCGCCACGCCACGATCGCGCGGCCCTGTTCGCCGCGAGGTCAAGCCGCAGGCCGAGCCTGCCGACGACGACCTCGACTCCATTCCACCCCCCACAAGCCGAAAGAAAACGCCAGCGCAGACGAAGCCTCAGCCCCCCAACGACGAGGACCTCCCCGAAGCCATGCCGGGCCCCCCTCCTTCCGGGGCCAAGCCCAGGCGCAAGCCGCCCGCATCAAAGCCCGCGGACGACGACCTGCCGGATCTTGCACCGCCGGGAACCTCCTGACTCGGCATACGGGGCCTTATGAGGCGTAGTCCAGGCCTTGCTGACGACAACCTGCGATCAGAGCCGAAGGAGCAAGCCACCTTCGGGGGCCCTGGAGCCGAGCTCGGGCCACAAAGACACCCTGGCCACTATCTGCTTGCCCCACCCCCGCCACTACCTGCCGGCCACCATCCGGATAAATACATTCTCATATATTTATTAAATTTCCATAAATCCGACCTAAATCCCAATGCGCTAGTGGTTAACACGCATATAGTATACAGACGAACCTGCTACGGAATGCTACGTTTCCTGGTTTCTAGCCCTTGTCTGGGCGTTTTCCCCCATCCGGCCAACAAATCAGCGCTTTGAGCGGTCGGAGCCACTAATCTTCCGGTGCTCGGGAACCATGGTTGGCTCCCAACGTCCCCACGATCGCGATGAAAGACCCCTCCATAATTAGTATATGATAGCGCCAGGCGATTCGTTCGGACTAATTCGTCCGCCTATCGCCTAGTCGCCGCCGCACGACGGTTGATCATTCTCGCGTGGCCGGATGGCGCCGGCGCCAACGGCTCCACAAGCGCCTGCCGGGTGGCCATCAACCGCAAGGGACGTTCCTTCATTGTACCGCAAGAAAACAAAGTGCGTGGTAGGACTACTTGGCCCGCCATGCCTGGAATTGCCCGAGTTCGGCCGGAGGGCAATGGTATCCTGTGATCAACCGAGGCAAAGCGGACCTGGAGTACGGCCTGCGATCGCGAGAACAATTGGCCATCGCGAACCGACTTCACTTTCGGCGCGAGCGTGGCGACGCAGGAGATCGCCCGAGGCCGCACATCGATTGACGGCCTCCGACAACAGAATGGTCCCGCTGAGAGTGGCCTCGCGCTCGCATGATCACATGGAAGACGAGTTCGCCCTCGGCGGCGCCGCCAAATGGGGCCTTCCAGCGAATCCAGGGCTGGCGCAATTTTCCTGTCCAGGTTCGGGCCGCCGGCGCAGTTAAGTCTTCATGGAGCGTTCCATGACCAGCGAAGCGAGCGAGACGGCTGGCCTGCTCCGGCGGGCGGCACAGGGGGACCAGGCGGCCTGGGGCGCCCTGCTTGTGCGGTCTCGCGACCGCCTGCGGCGGATGGTGGCGCTGCGGCTCGACCGCCGTCTGCAGGGCCGCATCGACCCCTCCGACATCATCCAGGAGGCCTACATCGACGCCTCCGCCCGGCTGGCCGAGTACGCCCGGCAGCCGGACATGCCGTTCTTCCTCTGGCTGCGGTTCCTCACCGGCCAGCGGCTCTTGCGGGTGCACCGTCAGCACCTCGGCGCCGAGATGCGCGACGTCGGCCGCGAGGTCTCGCTCTATCGCGGCGCCTTGCCCGCGGCGACCTCCGCCGCCCTGGCGGCGCAGCTCCTGGGCCGTGACACCCGCCCCAGCGAGGCGGCCGTCCGCGCCGAGCGGAGCATCCGCCTCCAGGAGGCGCTCAACAGCATGGACCCTATCGACCGCGAGGTCCTGGCCTTGCGCCACTTCGAGCAATTGAGCAACGGCGAGGCCGCCCGCGTGCTGGGCCTGCAGGAGCCGGCGGCCGCCAAGCGCTACGTCCGGGCCCTGAAACGACTCCGCCTGATCCTCGACGCCAGGCCCGGCGGCCTGGAAGGACTCTGATCGATGATCCGACCCATCATCTTCCTCGCCCAGCGGCCGCGTCGCGGCGCTGGCCGAGTCGTTCCTCGAGCGCGTACCGCAAGGGCGAGCGGCCGGCGCTGGCCGAGTACACCGCCCGCTACCCCGAGCTGGCCGACGAGATCCGCGCTGGTCTTCCCGGCCCTGGTCGAGATGGAGCGGCTCGGCCCGCGCCCGGTGCCGGCGAGCGCCACCGGCCCGTTCGCCGACGGCGAGCCGGCCGACGGCCCGGCGATCCGTCAGATCGGCGATTACCGGATCCTCCGCGAGATCGGCCGGGGCGGCATGGGCGTCGTCTACGAGGCCGAGCAGGAGTCGCTGGGCCGGCACGTGGCGCTGAAGGTCCTGCCGGGCCACGCGCGGCTCGACGCCAAGCTGCGCGAGCGGTTCCGCCGCGAGGCGCGGGCGGCGGCGCGGCTGCACCACACCAACATCGTGCCGGTCTTCGGCGTCGGCGAGCACGAGGGGACTCCCTACTACGTCATGCAGTTCATCCGGGGCCAGGCCCTCGACGAGGTCCTGGGCGAGCTCCGCCGGCTCCGTCGCCCGGGCCGAGGCCAAGGCGGCCGGGCCCCATCCCGCTCCGGCAGCGGGCGCCGCGGCGGCGCCGCCTCGGCCGCCGAGGTGGCCCAGGCACTGCTGACGGGCCGTTCACCGCGGCCGCAGCCACCTCGCCTCGGACGCCGGGACCGGTCCGGCGACGGAGCGCGCGACCCGGCCGCTGCCCCGGCCACGACCGCCGACGGCCCGGTCGCCGGATCCGGCCTGCGACCCTCCGGCCGCCGCCACCGGCCGACATCGCCCACGCCGGCGAGCTGGCCCGGACGGCCGACACCTCGACGCTCTCCGGCTCGAGCCGCGACTACTGGCGGGGCGTGGCCCGCATCGGCATCCAGGCCGCCGAGGCGCTGCGCCACGCCCACGCCCAGGGCACGCTCCACCGCGACATCAAGCCCTCGAACCTCCTGCTCGACCCCCAGGGCACCGTCTGGATCACCGACTTCGGCCTGGCCAAGGCGGCCGACGAGGCCGACCTGACCCGCACCGGCGACATCGTCGGCACGCTGCGGTACATGGCCCCGGAGCGGTTCCGCGGCCAGTCCGACCCGCGGAGCGACGTCTACGGGCTGGGCATGACGCTCTACGAGCTGCTGACCTTCGGCCGGCCTTCGCCGAGGCCGACCGCGAGCGGCTGATCCACCGGGTCACCCAGTCCGAGCCGCCCCGGCCGCAGCCGGCTCAATCCGGAGGTGCCGCGCGACCTGGAGACGATCGTGCCTGAAGGCGATCGACCGCGAGCCGACTCACCGCTATCCACGGCCGGCGAGCTGGCCGAGGACCTGCAGCGTTTCCTGGAGGACCGGCCGATCCGGGCGCGGCGGGCGTCGGCTGGCCGAGCGAGCCTGGCGGTGGTGCCGCCGCAACCCGGCGGTGGCCACGCTGCTGATCGCCGTGGCCATCGTCGCGACGGGGTTTGCGATCCAGTACCGCCTGGTGGCCAGCAAAGAGGAGCGGCTCCGGAATGAGACCCTGAGCCGGGCGGAAGCGGAAGCCCTCACAAGAGTGGCGCGCGCAGATCAATTGGGCCCACGACCAGATACCCGCGATCGAGGCGCAAATCCGAGCGAAACGGTATCACCAGGCATTTGATCTGCTCCAGCAGGTCGAAGCCATCCTGCCCGAAGACCCGCCCCTGGCCATGCTGCGGACGGAATGCTCGTGGGAGCTGACCATCCACACGGACCCGCCCGGGGCGACGGTCTCCCGCAAATCCCCCGACGACTCCGCGGAGAGTTGGGAGCGGCTGGGTGTCACGCCGGTCGATAACCGGCGTGTGGCCCACGGGCTTTACCACTGGAAGATCGAGAAGCCCGGCTACGCGACGGCGGAAAGCCTCGCGGACGATGCCTTCCTGAGAGTGGTCCGGTTGGGTGGGGGCGGGGCTGTCCGGGTGGAGCTGGATCGGGCGGAGGTGGCGCCCCGCGACATGGTGCGCGTCCGCCCGGTGCCCCCCGCTCTGCAAGGGTTTTACCCACCCGTCAGCGTCCCGCCGTTCTGGATGGACCGCTTCGAGGTGACGAACCGCCAGTACAAGGAGTTCGTGAAACAAAGCGGGTACGGCCGCCAGGAGTTCTGGGAGTATCTGTTCGCGAAGGACGGCAAGTCCCTCTCGTGGGAGGAGGCGATGGCCCTGTTTCGGGACACGACGGGCCAGCCGGGGCCGGCGACCTGGGCCCTGGGGAGCTACCCGGACGGTCAGGACGAGCTCCCGGTCGCCGGGGTGAGCTGGTACGAGGCCGCCGCCTTCGCCAGGTTCGCGGGGAAGAGCTTGCCGACGGTTCACCACTGGTCCGTGGCCAGCGGGCGAGGCGCGCTCGGAGGGGCCATCGTCCCGCGGAGCAACTTCCGGGGGGCCGGGACGGCGGAGGTGGGGCAGGGGCTGGGACCTTTCGGCACCTATGATATGGCCGGCAACGTCAAGGAGTGGTGCTTCAACAGCGCCGGCGACGGGAATCGCTACATCCTCGGCGGGTCCTGGGACGAGCGGGATGCCATGTTCTCCGTCGACGACGCCCGAGCCGCGACCGACCGAGAGAAGAACATGGGCTTCCGTTGTGTCATGGACCTGCCCGGCCAGGCACCCCCGCAGGAGGCCTTCGCGGAGGTCCGGCGCACGTACCGGGACTTCTTGGCGGAAAAGCCCATGAGCGACGACGCGTTCCAGGTCGTGAAGGGCTATTACGCCTACGACAAGGCGAAGCCGCTGAGCACGTTGGTCGAGCGCCGGGAGGAGACGGCCTCCTGGGTCCACGAGCGCGTAACGGTCGATGCGGCCTATGGGACCGAGCGGCTGATCGTCCACCTCTTCCTGCCCCGGGAGGTGGTGCCGCCGTATCAGCCCGTCATTTACTGGCCGACTGGGGGGGCGATGGTGGTGCAGGCCGTCGTGTCGCCCACGGACGAATACCTGGCCTTCCTCATCAAGAGCGGCCGGGCCCTGGTCTGTCCCGTCTACAAGGGGACGTATGAGCGGAAAGTCCAGCCGCTCGGTCCGGGCCGTGATTGGGAGTTCTTTCTCCAGCAGGCGAAGGACCTGAGCCGCGCCATCGACTACCTCGAGACGCGGGGCGACCTCAACGCCGGCGCGGTCGGCTACTACGGGGTCAGTTGGGGGGCCTCGGACGCGGTGCGGGCATTGGCGGTCGAGGGCCGGATCAAGGCGGCCGTCCTCGCCGATGGTGGTATGCAAATGTACCCGTTCGAAGCGCCCCGAGCGCGACCCCGTCCACTACCTGCCGCGGATCACCATCCCCGTGCTGATGCTCAACGGGCGATATGATTCCCGCTTCCCCCCCCAGGGGTCGCAAGAGCCGATGTTCCGGCTACTCGGCACCGACCCCGCCCACAAGAGGCATTCGTTATCCCATAGCAGTCACGTGGCCGCTCCGTCGCCCGAGCGGATCCAGGAGACCGTGAGCTGGTTCGACCAGTACCTCGGCCATGTGCGCCCGAAGGACAGTCTTGCCGGCGCGTCGAACTGAGGGACGCGGGTACCGTTGCTGGCCGGATCGGCTTCCAAGTTGCGGCCGTGACAACACACAGTCGAGTCGGACGAGAACAGAGCGGTAGGCTGCGTTTGTTGCTTCGTTTCCTTTCTTCCCCCAGAAGTCCGAAGGACCGAGGAGTGTCTGCCATGATGCGCGTGTCTCGTCGTTCGAGAGCTCGGGGCTTCACCTTGATCGAGCTTCTGGTGGTCATCGCGATCATCGGTGTGCTGATCGCACTTCTCTTGCCGGCAGTGCAGTCGGCCCGCGAAGCGGCCCGTCGTGCCCAGTGCGTCAACAACCTCAAGCAGATCGGCCTGGCACTCCACAACTACCAGGACCAGATCGGCGCAGTTCCCACAGGGCGGAGTGGCGGGCACCATCGACGGCAGTTCGGACTCAGGCACCCCGTGGTCGAGCAACGGACTGAGCTGGCGGGCGATGATCCTGCCGCAGATGGAAGGCGCGAACGTTTACAATGCCTTGAACATCCTGGCGCGCATGGATACGGGTCTTGCCAACGCCCAGAGCGCCACAGCGTACTACGTGAGCTTGAGTACGTGGCTCTGCCCGTCGGACAGCAAGAATGGCGACGGATTCTTGCCGTCAAGCACTCAGGACGGCAATTGGAGCCGCTGGGGCGATCCCCCGAATCCCGCGACCGGTCTCACCATGTGTGCGGTCTCGAATTACGCCGGAAGCTTTGGCGACAACTATTGCATTGGTGCGACGACTCCACCGGGTGGACCGTGGGAAACCCCGTGCGGGACGGACCCGCTTCCGGGAACTCCGCGGATCGGCTGGGACGGGTTCTGGGGCACAATAGCGCCCGCCGTTGGAACGAGGAGCGGCTGCCAACCACGGGTCACCAGGGGACAACTCCGCGGTTTCTTCGATTACGCCTCGGGCCAGGTTGTCCGCATCGCCTCGGTCACGGACGGGACCAGCAACACGCTCATTGTCGGCGAAGTCTTGCCGTGGCAGGATGCCGACAGCAACTTCTGGACATTCAACGGCTGCACGGCTGGGACGACCGTGCCGCTCAACTGGCAGACGCCCAAAACGATTTGCTCGGACGCCGCCGGGCCGGCTTTCGGCTCGGCCGACTGGCAGTGCCGATTTAGCTACGCGTCCAAGGGGTTCAAGAGCGCACACCCCGGTGGCGCCAACTTCTGTCTCGCGGACGGGTCAGTGCGGTTCCTCAAGGCGTCCATCAACCTGGCAACCTACTGCGCGCTGGGGAGCCGGGCCGGCGGTGAGGTTGTCCGTTCCGACGCCTATTGAGCGGAAGACCCTACGGATTGTTTCATCGCTGACGCTTCGGGCTTCATGGAGTGAATGCCCGCTGGTTCACTTGCCCATGTGATTTGACTTATAATCGCAGAGGTTTCTCATGAACGGCAATCGTCGCAAGGTCTCTCGGTTTAGCGCCCTGTTCGTGGGACTCACACTTTTCTCTGCTTGCTCGGATGATGGCTTTGGCCGCCAGCGCTATTCGGTCCGCGGAACTGTTACCTACAAGGGCGAGAAGCTTGCCAAGGGTCAAATCTCTTTCCTCCCCGAGGCACGGGCGGGCAGGCTGCATCAGGGCAAATCGAGAATGGTTACTATTCCTTGTCCACGTTGACTCCGGGCGACGGAGCATGCCTGGAAAGTACAAGGTCATCGTGGTTGCCAAGGACTTTGACGTGGAGAAAGTCCAGTCTGCGGCCCGGGCCAAAGGTATGCCGCCAAGCGCAGCCCTGCCACAGGATCTCACCGCCAAGGCCTATAAGGAGGCAAAAAGCAAGATACCGACCAAGTACAATCTCCCAACCACGACCGACCTGACAGCCGACGTGGAGGCCAGGTCGAATACGAAGGACTTCGAGCTCAAGGACTGAGGAGAGCCTCCGACAGCCGAAGCGTCGTATGCCGGCTTCAGGTCATCATGCTGCAAGCCGTGATTTTGCTCCGTCGTCGAAACCCGTGCGTAGCCAATCCGCATCCTTTCCCCATGCCACAAGTGTTAAGAAACCCGCCACAGCGTCACAAACATTTATCTTGATTTCTTTATTGAGTTACCTTACTCCAAAAGGCAAGCGAAATTGCATCGACACCGGCGACCAGCCAGAGCTAAAGAGAACGTAAGTTTGATTTACTGCCCCCCAGGGCGACCGACGCCGTCTGTGTCAACGCATAGGGCTGCGCCCCGCATCGGTTTAGTCCGAGTAGGGCCGGATTCACCGCAACCCTTCCCCCCGGAGAGGTCACGACGAATCCGGCCCTCAAGTAGTTATCCGCGAAGCGCACAACGGCGGGAATGTTTCAGCGGACCACCGTCGGGTTATCGACTTGCCGACCTTGACCAGGACCGCGTTCCCATGGCGGGCTGTCTAGTCGCCAGGTACCTCCGGGATTCCGGCCGGACGAGTCCAGAATAGGCACGCTCACGAGACATCGCAGCCCCACAGTTAATTCGGAGCAGGCACCACTAAGGGAGAGGTTAGCCGCCGAGCAAGCCTGGCGGGCATATCGCTAAACTGAGGCGGACCAACTCGTCGCCGTCGAAATAGCCGTCATTATCTCGGTCGAAAGTTCGGGCGAGGGGCAGGTCGACCTCCCGAAAGTAACAGCCGTAAGGTGCAAGTTCGCCCAGGTCGATCTTGCCGTCTCCATTGGCGTCGTAGCTCGCGATGAAGTCCTTTGTGCCTTTGGCGACGATCGCGCTGAGATTCTTGTTTTCCCGCTGCTTCTGGAGCGATTCGTCAAAGCGATTCTGGTATTCCTGGAACTCGTGATTCGCGGGGAAGAGCGAACTGATCTCAAAAGCTCTGTCACCTTTCCCAGTCTCCTCTTGGAGGCGAAAACGCCGGACCTGTTTGAAATTATGGAAATGGTAGATATAAATATCTTTGTGCTTGAGATCAAAGACAACGGAATACTGGGTTCCAGTTTGCGCGGTCGCGGCGAGGACATCGCGGCTAGACTCGATGGTTGGCTGCTCGTCGGCAGCCAGCATTCGAATCGCGGTGTTGTACCGCACGCAAGTAGCCGGGCCTGATCCATTCTCCGCGACCCGGAAATTTGTCAGCGCAAGAACGTCACGCTGTTTGGGAAGAACGACGTCGTCCCCCTCATAGACCGCTGCATCTCCCGTCTGGTCACATAGCAGTAAGCTCGCCACGCTTGTGAACATGCGATCGGGCCCGTTGCAATCTCTGAGCATGCGGAGCGCTTCCCGGACGCTTCCGCATTCTTTAAGCACGCGATCCAGGAGATTGAGGCTGACCAGATCCAGAGTGCTCTTGCCCCGGCCTGCCGATGGGCGTCGGGCGAGGGTATTCTGGGCCGTGGCATCGATGAAGAGTCCTGCGTCGTTCATACCTCCCTGGACACCGCCGAAGCGGAACCCGAAGACCACTCGACCATGTGCGCCTGGGGCCGCGGGGACGAATCGAAGCCGGGAGTGGCTGTCAATCCAGTCCTCGTTGTTGCCCACGAGAACTTGCCCCCCACGGCATGTCATGAAGATCGTGCAGGCCCTTCCTGAACCCGTGCACGAAAAGAATAAGCTGAAGAAGATCATCAAGGTTCCAATGGTACCGTATGGCATTGTCCATCCCTTCGAATGTTTGACTTAATTACCAAAGCATCCTCTTGAGGATTCGTTCGGGACGGTGACTTATTCCCGGGAAAGGGGAAATGGGACGTCACCGATGCGGGGAGCGGGGGGCAGCCCTGGTTCTTTGTGTTATCTGAGCGACGAAGGGGTCATCTTGGAACGTAGCCCCCGTCATCGCACGGAGCAGCCGCTGCGCAGTTGGTGAGAAAATATGTAGGAAGCCTCTGTCAGTCGGGTAACGTGGAACGATGATGCGAATCCTCACGATGCCGGAGCGGAAGTGATCGGGATCGTGTCATGGTTGTGGAAGAACTTTGAGAACGAGAAGCTCTGCTCGCTGATGGAGAATAACGCATGCATGAGTGCTGGATGCCGGATCCTCACCTGG